>NZ_JAEDOS010000010.1:0-110480 GCF_017872495.1 Ruegeria sp. HKCCE4148 | reverse complement strand
CTGAACTGAGCGTCGAAACCGAAAATGTCGAAGTCGACAACTGCGCTCATCAGGTTCTGTTGAAACTGGAAAGCATGGGCCTGATTGCCGCAAGCTGATGCCAACAAACAAAGATTTTTCGGCCTCCGGTTTTCGGGGGCCGTTTTTGTTTGCCCGATTGACAAGCGCTGGCCGGATTGGTGCGGTGCACACAGAAACAGGGTGAATTTCAGACATGCCACGCAGCTTGCCCATCATTTCCAGTTTCTGGTTCGGATCCGATCTGAGCTGGCTCGAGCAGCTGTGCATACAGTCATTTCTGGATCGGGGGCACGCGTTTATTCTGTATCTGCCAAACGAGGTGCAGGGCGTCCCCGCAGGTGCTCAAACGCGCCCTGCCAGCGAAATTTTCTGGCCTCCGTCCTATTCATTGCACCCAGATGACCGGCAGGGCGTGGCCGTGTTCTCTGATATCTTTCGATTGCACCTGATGCGAAAAAGCAAGGCCATCTGGGTCGATCTTGACGCCTATTGTGTAAAAGCCTTCGACTTTCCGTCCGATTGGGTGTTTGCGCATTCCAAAGCTTGTGACTTCCCTACCGGAGTTCTGCGCCTACCGAAGACCGCGCAGACACTTGCGTTGATGCTGGATTTCGTAATGTCAGCGAACCCTACCCAACCCTGGCGCGGACGACATGTCAGACGGCGCAGCCGGGAAAGGATTGCAAAGGGTGAAAGCTGGGGCATCGAAACTCTGCCCTGGGGCAGTTCAGGGCCCAAAGCCTTTACGCATTTCCTGCGCCAGACCGGCGAAGACCGTAACGCGATGGGGGCTGACTCTCTGTATCCTCTTGCCCCTGAGGAATTATGGAAACTGCACGATCCACGCATCACACCAAACGACATCGAAACGGAAGCCGTTCATTCGGTTCATATTTATGGACATCAGAAAAAACTGATAGCCAACAGGATGGCCGGGTTGCCTGCATCGGGGTCATATCTGGACAGGCTATGTGATCGACATGGAATTGACGCACAGGCCGCTCCGATCCTGCGGCTGGGATGGATGTAGCTTGCTGTGCAAGGAAACGGGGTTCCGGACAGGTGTCGATTAACGCTTGTTCATTTATTGCGCATCTGCCGGCAGATCGACCTGCCCGCGCATCAGGATATGTCCCTGACCAGCGACCCTTATCCCGGTCATCGCATCCGCCGGGCCGACGCGAGTAACGCGGGCTTGGCCAGGGCGGCCCATGTCGTGCCCCTGCTCCGCGACGAAACTGTCTTTGGCCATTAGTCCGTATTTCCACAAGTAAGCCGCCATGGCACCGGTTGCGGACCCGGTAAACGGGTCTTCGGGTGGGCTTGGAGGGGCCAGCAAAAGGCGCGAGAATGTATCCCCCGCATCGGTGGCTCCATCGAGCGTGACCAAGAAGGGTTCAGCCATGTCCGAGCCTGAAAACCCAGCGGCCTCAGCCACTTTTCTCAAGGGACCTTCAACCAGTTGAGCCGCGCGCAATGCCTTATGGTCGCGCAGGACGGTGATGCAAAAAGGCAATCCGGTCGACACCAGCTGCGGCGGAGAAATAATGGCATCGGCAGGCAGATTTACGGCAGAGGCCACCAGATCAGCAGGCACATGCGGGCCGAACTGCGGGGCGACCTGTGTCATCTCAATCTGCGCACCTTGCAGCCGGATGGAAACGATCCCTGCACCGGTTTCCAATGTCAGGCTATCGCCCTCGATCATCCCACGAGACCGCATGGCAGCGACGGTTGCGATGGTGGGGTGCCCCGCAAAGGGGATTTCCCGGCTGGCCAGAAAATACCGCACACGGATATCGGCCACGTCAGATGGCCCGGTAAACGTGCACTCGACCAGAGAGGTTTCGCGCACGTATGCCATGCAAACATGTTCAGAAAGATGCGCGCCGCCATGGACCACGGCGCATCCGTTGCCTCCAAAGGCGCGATCACTGAAGGCGTCGACCCAATCGAATTCGAACCAGCTCATGCGATAAATTCCTGACAACACGTTCCGGCGGATTTCGCCGGTGCCTATGTGTCGCGCGTGTCGCTGGGAATGTCACGCCCAAATCAGGCGTTGGGGCCGTTCAGTGAACGGCCACCGGGGACAGGTCGTGTTGACGGGCCAAGACAAAGGCCAGCTTGCGGTCGGCCACAAGCGCCAATTGCTGCCCATCGGAATCATGCACAGCGTAAAGCTGATCCAGATCCCCTGCCTGATCGCGCAAATCACGCGGCAGATCGGCAACCTCGACCGTTTTGACATAAACGATACGGTCGCCTTCGGTGTTGATTTCAATCGGTGTATTCATTGCTCTTACCCCTTCCGTATGTTGATGGTCTGAACCACGGTTTCCGGCACGGCGCGGGTCAGATCCACATGCAGCAGACCGTTTTCCATGATCGCTTCGCCCACTTCGACACCGTCAGCCAACACAAACATGCGCTGAAACTGGCGCGCCGCAATGCCGCGGTGCAGGAAGATACGCCCCTCGCTGTCGTCGCGTTGACGGCCCCGGATCACCAGTTGGCGATCCTCGATGGTGATCGACAGATCCTCTTCGGCGAACCCAGCAACCGCAAGAGTGATGCGATAGGAAAAGTCCGAGGTTTGTTCGATATTATAGGGCGGGTATCCTTCGTTGCCAGCCTTTGCAGACCGTTCCAGAAGGCGTTCCAGTTGCTCGAACCCCAAAAGATGCGGGTATGAGCCAAGAGTAAGTTTCGACACGTATTTTCGTCCTTTATTGTCAAAGCGACGTGGTGTGCGGCCCCTTTCCGGCAACCGCCTGTAATAGAATATGGGAAGAAACCAGGATGTCCACAAGGTCTGGCGCGATAACGTCTGACACACTATCTTGTTGGGCAAGCACCACAACAACCCCGAGTCGCCAATGAACGCGCCCACTGACCTTTCCATGAAAACTGATGAAGTTCTGCGGGTTGAGCTGGAAGTTTTCCGCCGTCAGCACCGCGATCTGGACGAAGCGATTGAAGCGCTGCATGACCGGGGAACTGCGGATCAGTTGACGTTACGACGGCTGAAAAAAGAGAAACTGCGTCTGAAAGACATCATCCGCATCATCGAAGACCGCCTGACCCCCGATATCATTGCCTGAACGCCCTGTAGCGCATTGCCAGAGAACCGGATTTGGCTATAGTGCGCGCTCTTTCTGAGCGCGGGGACTAATCGGATGAGCGATGTGAAAGTGGGGATCATCATGGGCAGCCAGTCGGATTGGCCCACGATGAAGGAAGCCGCAAATATTCTGGATGAACTCGGCGTCGCTTACGAAGCGCGCATCGTATCAGCCCATCGCACTCCAGACCGGCTGTGGGAGTACGGCAGGACCGCCGTATCGCGTGGATTGCACGTGATCATCGCGGGCGCTGGCGGCGCTGCGCACCTGCCCGGCATGATGGCATCGAAAACGCGGGTGCCTGTGATCGGAGTTCCCGTACAGACACGTGCCCTGTCAGGCGTGGATTCGCTGTATTCCATCGTGCAAATGCCCAAGGGTTTTCCCGTTGCGACCATGGCAATCGGGTCCGCTGGAGGAGCCAACGCCGGTTTGATGGCAGCCGGCATTCTGGCTCTGCAAGACGAGGCTTTGGCAGAACGGCTGGACAGCTGGCGCGAGGCGTTGTCGGCTTCAATCCCTGAGGAACCGCAGGGATGAGCCGCATCGGTCTTATCGGCACGGGCCATATCGCAGCCCCAATCGCGCGGCTGATGGCTGCCAAAGGGCACGACATTTGCGTGACTGAGCGCAATACCGAAGTATCAGCCGCTTTGAAGGCCGAGTTGGGCGTGACGATTGCTGAACCCCAGGCAGTGCTCGACGCCTCGGACATCGTGTTCCTGTGCCTGCGCCCGCATATCGCGGCTGAGGTTCTGACCCCTCTAACCTTTCGCGCGGACCAGCAGATCGTTTCAGTCATGGCTGCGGTTTCCGCTGAGCAACTTGCTCGGCTTTGCGCACCGGCGGCAGATTTCGTGCAGACCATTCCTTTGGGCTTTCTGGAAACCGGAGGCTGCCCAATGGCTGCTTTTGGCAACGATCGGTTGTTGGCCGACCTTTTTGAGCCCGAGAACCCTGTGGTCAAGGTTGCGGACGAATCCGCGCTGAACGCACATTTCGCAATTTGCGCCATGGTTCCCGGCATTTTGGATCTGATGGCCACTGGTGCCAAGTGGCTAGGCGATGTAACTGGTGAAGCCGATAAGGCCGAGTTCTATACGACCCAGTTGATGTCGGGCTTCCTGGCAACGATGGAAAAAGGCAACGCAGGTCGGCTAGCGCAAGAGCGTGACGCTCTGGCGACAGAAGGCACATTGAGCTTGCAGATGACAGAAACCCTGAAGGATCAGGGCGCGCATGACGCGCTGCATTCGGCGTTGAGTGCAATTGGCAAACGTTTGGAGAGTTGAAGATGGCAGAAATGCTTGCCCAAGGCGCGGTGATCGGAATTCTGGGGGGCGGTCAACTGGGCCGGATGCTGTCAGTGGCGGCGTCAAGGCTGGGCTTTGTCACACATATCTATGAACCGGGCACAAACCCACCCGCGGGGCAAGTCGCGGATCGTGTCACGACGGCAGCTTATGACGACATCGATGCCTTGAAAGCATTTGCCGACGCGGTGGATGTGATCACCTATGAGTTCGAAAACATCCCGACCGAGGCGCTGGACATTCTGGAAGCCCACCGCCCGATCCGCCCGGGGCGCGAAGCGCTGCGGGTCAGCCAGGATCGTTTGACCGAGAAGAATTTCCTGCAAGACCTGGGCCTGAAAACGGCCCCGTTTGCGGATGTTTCCAATCTGGACAGCCTGAGTACGGCAATCGAACAAATCGGGACACCGGCCATCCTGAAAACCCGCCGCTTTGGCTATGACGGAAAGGGGCAGGCGCGGTTGCGCAGCCCCGAGGACGCCGAGGCTGCTTTGGCCGACATGGCGGGCGCGCCTGCTATTCTGGAAGGGTTCGTGGACTTCTCACACGAGGTGTCGATCATTGCAGCACGAGGGTTGGACGGCCAGGTGGCCTGTTTCGATCCGGGCGAAAACGTACATCGCGACGGTATCCTGCACACCACCACGATCCCTGCCCGCCTGTCCCCTGCCCAGCGCACAGATGCAATCCTGCTGGCGGCCAACATCCTGAATGCGTTGGAGTATGTGGGTGTCATGGGGGTAGAACTGTTCGTCACGCCCGCTGGTTTGATAGTGAACGAGATTGCACCGCGCGTGCACAACTCGGGCCACTGGACGCAGAACGGCTGTGCTGTTGATCAGTTCGAGCAGCATATTCGCGCCGTGGCAGGCTGGCCTTTGGGCGACGGGCAGCGCCATTCGGATGTGGTGATGGAGAATCTGATCGGCAACGACATGGATCGTGTGCCCGAATTGGCCCGTGAACGGGATGTCGCGCTTCATCTATACGGCAAAGCCGAGGTCAAAGCAGGACGCAAGATGGGGCATTTCAACAGGATCAAGCGATAAAGCAGTACTTTATTTACGGCCTCGTTCCGTTCAAAAAGCGTGCCGCAATGTCCCCTGACATATGGCTGACACGCCCACCTGCCATGGTCGCTGCGACCCGGTGGGTGGCTGCATCGAGAATGACCAAATCGGCGCGTTTTCCGGGGGCAAGTGTGCCCCGGTCTGTCAGATTCAGCACTTTTGCGGGCCCACAAGAAATCCGGTTCCAAGCGCCTTCGAAATCAAGCAGGCCGGTATTGGCCAGCATCAGCGCCGCCCGGCGCGGGCTGGGGTAGTGGTAGTCCGACGCCAACGCATCGCAGAGTCCCATAGCGATCAACTCAACCGCACTGGCGTTTCCTTTATGCGATCCACCCCGCACCACGTTGGGTGAACCAAGGATGATGTGATCCCCGGCAGAACGCGCTGCCTCGGCAGCCTCCAGCGTTTCCGGGAACTCGGCAATGCCGACGCCTCGGGCGCGCCACCATGCCCTTGCTTCAGCGGTTGCGTCATCATGGCTGCCCAGACGTATCCCCATATCTATAAGGTCAGCACTCAGTGCTTCGACCGCAGCGGGCACTTCGTTCCTGCGGGCGTGCATGTTGAGCAACATTTCAAAATGTGCATCCGGATTGCGCCCAGCCTTCAACGCCTGCCCCGTTAGTCGCGGCGGCTTCTTGCCCTGCGCCAATCGATCATGCGGCAGGTGATCATTGAACACCACATAAGGCACCTGCCATTCGGCGATGCGACCGGCAAGGCCCGCATAGTCGTCAAGCATATTGGTTTCGAACCGCAATTGCGGGATCAGATCGGTGACTGTACTGTCTTTCACGGCGGAAATGGCCTTAAACACCTGCGCGGCAAAGTCCGGACCTCGCACACCGCCTTCCCAGCTGTAGAATTGAGCCAGCACTGCGGTGGTGATGCCGTTTGCCGCAAGCTCGGCTTCGACCGACAGAATACCTTCATTCATCTGCTTCATCGCACCGCGACGCGGGGCGATATGGCGTTCGAAACCGTCCCCATGCAGGTCGATGATGCCAGGCAAGACAAGATAGCCGGACAGATCAACACTGCGTCCGGCCGGTTCCACCTGCACCACACCGTCAGCAATGGTCAGGTCAGCGCGAGACACGCCCTGGCCCGGCAACAGAACATCTGCGCCGGTTAAAGTCAGCTCCAATGCGGTCATCGTGTGGACTCCGAATCCGGGTCTTGGCAGTCCTGCCCAATGCAGATCTCGTCAATTATGTCCATCACACCATCGAGCCAAGTGATCTGCGGATCGAACCGGCCGAATTCGATAAAATGTAGCGCCTGCGCCATGACCTGAGGGTTGTTCATCATGAAGGTATGGGTGACGGGCAGGACCAGATGATCGGCCATACCCTCCACCTTGGTGCTTTCAACCGAAACCTTGCCATCATCGGGCCCGTCGATCAGCGAGGAAAAAACCAGGTTGAGGGACTCATCCCCCGCAATGACCCCCAGCTCGAAATCTACCGGAGGCAGACGGCGCGGAATACCTTCAGGGCCTGTACTCAACTGCAGACCGGCTGGACCGTTCAGATATCCGAATACCTCCCACGCGCTGAGCTCGTCGACCAGCTGACTGCCCTGGTTCGGCGGGCCGAGCATGACGGCGCGACCCATGTTGGCGGGATGATGATCCTTTAGCCAATACCGCAGCAGGATGCCGCCCATGGAGTGCGCCACGACATTGACCTTGTCCTCCCCGCACGAGGCAAAAGCACCCGGCAGAGTCTGTTCAGCCAATTCCGGAATGCCAATCTCGGTCGAGGGGTATCCGGGGCGCACAACGGTGTAGCCGTGTGCCTCGAACAACTCCTCCATCACCGCAAACGAGGCTTCGGTCCGGGCAAGTCCGTGCAGTAGGACCACGCATTTCGCGCTGACGGAAAACGGGAAAAGGCATAAAAGTAAAGCGGTCAGAAGTCTCATGTCCGCCAGATAAAGCCTATGAGCCGCTGATGAAAGCCCTAGCTCTGTTGACGTCGCAGCACAGCCAGCGCGATACCGCCCAGAACCAGCGAGGCACCAACGATCAGTCGGGCGTTTGCACTTTCGCCCAAAAGCACAACACCTCCCAGGATCGCAATGACAGGCACGCTGAGTTGAACAACCGCCGCAACTGTTGGCGCAAGGTTTGGTAGCACGCGATACCATAGGGCATATCCCAAACCAGACGTGATGCCCCCCGAGACAGCCGCCAGCAGATAGCCCAATCCAGTCATCTGCCATTCTGCCCCCGTGACCAGCAGGGCCAAAGTGGTGACAGGCAAGGCGATGACGAAATTCGCAGCCGTGCCCTGCAGGGCGTCAGGCTCGGATCGCCCGGCCAAGGAGTAAGCGGCCCAGCCGATACCGGCCGCGACCATCAAAGCAGTGCCCACCGGATCAACCCGCACGGTTCCCGAAGGCCAAAGCACACAGGCCAGCCCCCCTAAAGCGATGGCCGCCCCTGCCAGTTGCTGACGGGTGGGAAGCGTTCCCGAGGCAGCGGTAAACGCAAACATTGTGATCTGCACAACTGCAAACAGCACCAAAGCCCCCAGCCCTGCATCAAGTGTCAGATAGGCAATGGAAAACCCTATCATATACACCGAGAGCGACCCCGCACCAATGAGCCGCCGGCGGTTGCGCAAAGGCACATCTCCGCCGCGCGCCAACACCAGCGCAGTCAAGACCAGCGCCCCCGCAAGCACCCGCACAATCGCAAACCCGGCTGGATCACTGGCACCACTGTCGATTGCCATCCTGTTCAGAATGGAATTCGCTGCAAAGGCGCACATGGTCAGGGCAGTCAGAAAAATAAGTCGCATGGAACCCGCATATCCGGTTGCAAGCTATATGGACACTCACAATCCTTGGACATGCGGCCCGATCTTCATGTTTTTGCAAATACTCCGGCCAGAGGCATAGCCGCAAAGCGGCTGTCGGCAAAAAAACGGGGCCGCCCGAAGGCGACCCCAAAAACAAGCGCTATGGCTTAAGCAGCTTACATCATGCCGCCCATGCCGCCCATGTCGGGCATGCCGCCTGCAGCAGGTGCGTCTTTCTGAGGCTTGTCAGCAACCATAGCTTCGGTGGTGACCAGCAGGCCAGCAACCGATGCCGCATCTTCCAGAGCGGTACGAACAACTTTGGCCGGGTCGATGACACCGAACGAGAACATGTCGCCATATTCTTCGGTCTGCGCGTTGAAGCCGAATGCTGCATCCGAAGATTCACGGACTTTGCCTGCAACAACCGCACCGTCAACACCTGCGTTCTCGGCGATCTGGCGCAGCGGAGCTTCGATCGCTTTGCGAACGATGTTGATGCCCGCGCTCTGATCAGCGTTTCCGCCTTCCAGCGATTCCAGTGCTTTACCGGCCTGAACCAGAGCAACACCACCGCCTACAACAACGCCTTCCTGCACAGCAGCACGGGTCGCGTTCAGAGCGTCGTCCACACGGTCCTTACGCTCTTTCACTTCAACCTCGGTCATGCCGCCGACGCGGATAACAGCAACACCGCCTGCCAGTTTGGCAACGCGCTCTTGCAGCTTCTCACGGTCGTAATCCGACGAAGTTTCTTCGATCTGAGTACGGATCTGGCCAACGCGGGCTTCGATCTCGGCTTTCTCGCCAGCACCGTCGACGATGGTAGTTTCGTCTTTGGTGATTTCGATCTTCTTCGCGGTGCCCAGCATGTCCATGGTAACGGACTCGAGCTTCATGCCCAGATCTTCGCTGATGACCTGACCGCCGGTCAGGATCGCGATGTCCTGCAGCATGGCCTTGCGGCGATCGCCGAAGCCCGGTGCTTTGACAGCAGCAATTTTCAGGCCGCCGCGCAGTTTGTTGACAACCAGAGTTGCCAGCGCTTCGCCTTCAACGTCTTCCGCGATGATCAGCAGCGGCTTCTGCGACTGGATCACCTGCTCGAGCAGCGGAACCATCGGCTGCAGCGAAGACAGTTTCTTTTCGTGCAGCAGGATCATGCAGTCATCGAGTTCTGCAATCATCTTGTCTGCGTTGGTGACGAAGTAAGGCGACAGGTAGCCACGGTCGAACTGCATACCTTCGACAACATCGGTCTCGGTTTCCAGACCTTTGTTTTCTTCGACGGTGATAACGCCTTCGTTGCCAACCTTCTGCATCGCATCTGCGATCTGCTGGCCAATCTCGGCTTCGCCGTTGGCCGAGATGGTGCCAACCTGAGCAACTTCGGCTGAGTCTTTGACTTCACGCGAAGCCGACTTGATGCCTTCAACAACCTTGGCAGTTGCCAGGTCGATGCCGCGCTTCAGGTCCATCGGGTTCAGGCCCGCTGCAACCTGCTTCAGACCTTCGCGAACGATTGCCTGCGCCAGAACGGTTGCGGTGGTGGTGCCGTCACCGGCTTCGTCGTTGGTGCGGCTGGCGACTTCTTTCACCATCTGCGCACCCATGTTTTCGAACTTGTCTTCCAGTTCGATTTCCTTGGCAACCGAAACACCGTCTTTGGTGATGCGCGGCGCGCCGAAGGATTTGTCCAGAACCACGTTGCGGCCTTTGGGGCCGAGGGTCACTTTAACAGCATCGGCCAGGATGTTTACGCCTGCCAGCATGCGGTTACGGGCATCGGTGTCGAATTTGACGTCCTTTGCAGCCATGTCGTTTCTCCTTGAGAAATAAGTTTGTAATGAAGATCAGAGGAAGCTTGTCGCTTACTCGATGATCCCCATGATGTCGCTTTCTTTCATCATCAGCAGTTCTTCGCCGTCGACCTGAACCTCGGTGCCCGACCATTTGCCGAACAGGATCTTGTCGCCAGCTTTGACCGCCATCGCGATCAGTTCGCCGCTGTCCTTGCGCGCGCCTTCGCCGGTTGCGACAACTTCGCCTTCGCTGGGCTTTTCTTTTGCGCTGTCAGGAATGATCAGGCCGCCTGCGGTTTTCTCTTCGCTTTCGGTACGGCGAACCAGCACACGGTCATGAAGCGGTTTCAATGCCATCTTTGTAGCTCCTTGGGCTCAAAGTTTATCTATCCTCCCCTCGCCCTCAGGCGAGGCGTTAGCACTCGGAGTGTGTGAGTGATAACGACGCATAGCTAGGGAGTCTAAAACCCCGAGTCAACAAGTTGTGAGGGATTTTTTCGCAGCTCGGATCAGTTTGTCTGTTCCCAGCTGTAGGCCCAGTGCTTCAATCCTTCAGACCCCTGAGCCGTAAGCCCGTAGACACCTTTTTCAACCTTCTCGAACCACCCGTAGTGGTTTTCGCGCATGAGCCGCGTGGCCACCGACACACCAACCGATTTGGCAACCTCTGCCCCCTTTGTAGGTCCATATTCGGCCAAATAGGCCGCACATTTCAGGGCATCCTGCCGATAGGCAGTCACAATCCCATGCCGCGTGGCCCCGCCCGCGTTCGGGTCCCCTTCCAGCCGGTCGAATTCCCGCAGCAGCCGTGTGGCTTTGGATTTGTTCTTTCGCGGCGCATAGGGGCCGGGATCGCATTGCACTTCGACCGTTTCATCAGCCCGTACTGTGATAAGACCCAGGCCCAAGCGACGGCACAGCGCCAGATTATCTTTAAGCGCCCGTCGCGCGCTTCGACCCGTGGGCTTGCTGACCGCGATATAGACCTGATCGGTCAGTTTCAGCCGTGTAATAGCCTGGTGGAACAGCGACAGCGTGAACCGTAGTTTAAGTTCGACAATAACGGGATCTTCACCCTCGCGCACCGCAACGACATCAGCCGCCCCGACCTCGCCCTTGACGGTATATCCCTGACGCTCCAACAGCGCTTTGATCGGAGGATAGAGGTCCTGTTCGCGGGTCATGGGTTTATGCTACGCAAACTGCCGTGGAATGCCAGCCCATACCTCAGCCGATGCGATGGAACTTGAAACATCCCGCCCACCGGTACACTGTTTCCGAAACACTGATTTCAAAGGAATTCCACCTATGCGCCTGCTTTTTTTCATCGTTGGCCTTTTGTTACCTGCCGTGGCGCAGGCAGGCTGCGAAGGGCGCGACCTGAGAGGGGACTTGTCGCCTGAGGTTCAAGCCAAGGCGCAAGACGAACTGGCAGGTATTCTGTATCCAGAAGGCAATCATTGGGTTGCGACCAAAGATGACGCCGTTCTGCACCTCGTGGGCACAATGCACCTGAATTACCCGCAGATGGATGCGATCGTCGAGCGCCTGACGCCCAAGCTAATTCAGGCCGACGCGTTTTATTTTGAAATCCGACAGGATGAGATGGAAGCTTGGGAAAAGAAACTGGCCGCTGACCCAAGCCCGGTCCTGATAACTTCGGGCCCCACACTTGTCGATCTGATCCCAGAAAAAGACTGGAACACTCTTACTGCGGCGATGGCCGAACGCGGGATTCCCAGTTGGATGGGCGCCAAGATGCGCCCCTGGTTTCTGAGTATGACTTTGGCTCTGCCGACCTGCATTGTTCAGAACCCTGACGGAACCAATGGGCTGGACGCACGTCTGGCGAAGTTGGCTACGGACCACGGTATCCCGCAATATTCATTGGAAAGTGTCGAAGACCTTATGGCCATGTTCGACGCTTACCCGATCGAAGAACAGGCGCAATCGCTCGCGCGGATGGCCGGAACCTTTCAAAACACCGAAGACCAGATCGCCACCATGGCCAGCTCATACTTTGATGAAAAACACGCCGAGGTTTTTGTCCTTGGCCGTATTCTGGGGCAAGAGCTGTCGGGCCTGTCTGCCGCAGAGTTCGAGGCCGAGTGGGCAGACTTCGAACAGCAGCTCTTGATCGAACGAAATGCCAATTGGATGGCACAAATTCTCGAAATCCAGGATCAGATAGCTGTCATTGCGGTTGGGGCTGGTCACTTCAGCGATGACCACGGCCTGCTGAACCAGTTAGAGCAGTCTGGGTACACTCTGAAGCGGGCGGAATTCTGAGCAGGTAGGCATATTGCAGACTAAGCGTCGCAGACAGTGTACTGCGGCGTGACAACCGGGTTTGCCCGACCTATAAGGCCCGCAAATTTTCATTCCGCAGGACGCTGACATGACAACACTCGTATTTGGCCACAAATCCCCTGATACTGACTCCACAGGCTCGCCGATCCTGTGGTCGTGGTACCTGAACGAGATTAAGGGTGAACAGACCGAGCCGGTGCTGCTGGGTGAGCCCAACACTGAGGCAGCCTTTATGCTGGAGAACTGGGACCTGCCCAAACCACGCATCATCGAAGATGTAACTGCAGACACCCCGGTGGTCATCGTCGACACCAACAACCCGGCGGAACTGCCTGCCAGCATCAACGACGCAGATATCCGCGCGATCATCGACCACCACAAACTGGTCGGCGGTCTGGAAACCAAAGGTCCGATTGACATCACCGTACGCCCGCTGGCCTGCACTGCAACCATCATGGTCGACCTGATGGGTGACGATGCTGCCAAAATGCCCGACGCCATCAAAGGTGCCGCCCTGACCTGCATCCTGTCGGACACGCTGGAATTCCGCTCGCCCACTACCACAGCGCATGACCGCGCGGTGGCGGAAAAGCTGGCCGCTGAGCTGGAACTGGATATATCGGCCTATGCAGCCGACATGTTCGCCGCAAAGTCTGACGTCTCGTCCTTCTCAGACGCAGAGCTGATCCGCATGGACAGCAAGGAATACGAAGTGGACGGCACCAAGTTCCGCGTCTCGGTTCTGGAAACCACTGCCCCCGGCGTCGTTCTGGACCGCAAGGCCAGCCTGGCGACGTCGATGGTGGACGTGGCCGCAGAAGACGGCGTCGATCAGGTTCTGTTGTTCGTGGTTGATATCCTGAATGAAGAAGCCACGCTGCTGGTGCCCAACGATCTGGTCAAATCCGTTGCCGAGAAAAGCTTTGGCGCAGCCGTCGACGGGGATGCCGTTGTCCTGCCGGGCATCATGAGCCGGAAAAAGCAGATCATTCCAAACCTCAAGGTCTGATCTGCGCGCAACCCAGACGAAAGGCGTCCGTTCGGGCGCCTTTTTCTTTTACATTCGCCATTTGCGGGACCGGAATCGGTTGTTAGTCTGGCCTTGGGTACGAAACTCAAACCAGATCAGGCAAACACCATCGTTATTCGCAGCCTCAGTACGACCAAAGGCATCCTTCGATTTGAAGGTACGGACAAAGCCGCTTATTGGCGACGCTTTGCAATGTTGCTGACCCTGTCAGTTGTGATTGCCACCATGGGACTGCTGCGCAACTCCGGGGCCGTCGTGATTGCAGCCATGCTTGTCGCGCCACTAATGACTCCAATCCCGGGGGTGGCTGCCGCGATGGTCATGGGTTGGCTAAAGCGTGCCGTTGCTCTTGCTCTTACGGTGTGCTTGGCGGCTTGTGCCTGCGTGCTGATGGCCTGGTTCATGGTCTATGTCGCGGACGTCCCACGAGGGATACTGATCCCCGATCAGGTCCTTGCGCGCACGGATCCCGGCACCGAGGATCTGATCGTCGCACTGGCTGCCGGTGTCGCCGGCGCCTATGTGCAGATCAACAAGTCCGAACTGAGCCTTCTGCCCGGCGCAGCGATTGGTGTTTCGCTCGTTCCGCCGCTCTCGGCAGCAGGTATTTTGTTGTATTTTGGCGAACCAGCCGAAGCGTATGAAGCGGGACTTCTATTCGCAACAAACCTAGGCGCGATCATTCTGTCCGCCTGTGCGGTCTATCTGGTTTATGCCGCGCGGTCTGTGGTTTTCAGCAAGGGCAAGCGCAAACTGAACTTTACAGCCAGCGCATTCGTCGCGCTCGCCTTTTTGGTCGTCGTCGTGCTGCAGCTCGGGAAATCCACCTATAATCGCTATCTGGAGACACGGACCGAGGCACAGGTGGCAGAAGCCATTCGGGAGTGGGCCGATCCGATTTCAGTGGAAATCATACGAATTGATGTCAACGCCCAGCGCAAACAGACTGAGGTTTGGCTGATCGTCGATCTTCCTGTCGAGGCACAGTTCAAAGTCTCTTCTATTGCCGCGTTGCTGCCGGAAAGGCTCCGTGAAACATCCCTTGTTGACGTATTGCAGGAAGAACTTGGCCCCGGCTATCTGGCCATCATCCGGTATCAGACCCGCATTGGAGCTCAGGTCATTTTGGGAACAGATAACGTACAGCAAGCCCCGGACGTGACCGACGTGACCGAAGACGAATAGAGGATTCTCCAATTCCTCAGCACAAAATGGAAAGCGGGATGGTGTTCGACCCCAAGCTTTGCCATAGCTGTCGCAACCGCGAACATATTCATAGAGGCCCCCATGACCCAGATCGTTTCCTCGCTTGCCGAGATCTCTGACCGCTATAAGGCGCTGTTTGTCGACCTTTGGGGCTGTGTTCACAACGGTATCACCGCTTATCCCGAAGCTGTTGCGGCATTGCAGACTTATCGCGCAAATGGCGGGGTTGTTGTGCTGGTCACGAACTCTCCGAAACCCCGAGCAGGCGTGGCAGAGCAATTGGGTCAGTTCAACGTGCCCTCAGACGCCTATGACACCATTGCGACCAGCGGGGATTCCGCGCGGTCGGCGATGTTCCGGGGAGCCGTTGGGCAAAAGGTGTATTTCATGGGTGAATGGCAGCGCGATGCAGGCTTTTTCGAACCTCTAAAGCTGCTGGATCACCCGATCCACATCGAACGCGTGTCGCTGAAGGAGGCCGAAGGCATTGTTTGCTGTGGGCCATTCGATCCGATGGCTGATCCTGATGTGAACCGGCCCGATTTTCTTTACGCCAAGCAGATGGGTATGAAACTGCTCTGTGCAAACCCTGACATTGTTGTGGACAGAGGGGAAGTGCGCGAGTGGTGTGCCGGTGCTTTGGCGAAGCTGTATACCGAAATGGGTGGCGAGAGTCTGTATTTCGGCAAACCGCATCCACCGATCTATGATCTGGCCCGTCGCAGGCTGCAAGAACTGGGTCATGATGTCCCTGACGGCGACATTCTGGTGATCGGCGACGGACCCCATACGGATATTCTGGGCGGCATGGGAGAGGGCATTGATTCTCTGTTTATCTCAGGCGGTCTGGCCGCAGCCGAAACAAAAACGTCGCACCACCCGCATCACGAATCCTTAAACGATTATATCAAAAGGGAAAAAATAAATCCGACCTACACAATTGGTCGCTTGCGGTAGTAAGAAAAGACTTGATTTTCTGCATCTGCGAAGTAATAAAGTTGCCAACCTTGGCCTAAAGATGGTTTTTTCTTTCACGGCCGATCTCGAGTGAGGGCAACATGTTGGATAATCTTCCACGCGGAACGATCTGTATCGAAGACATCGAAATGGGTATGTCCCGCCACCTGCGCAAAGTGGTGACGGATGAAGACATCGAGATGTTCGCGCAGGTTTCGACTGACCGAAATCCTGTGCATCTGGACGACGATTATGCCCGCGATACCATCTTTGAAGGCCGTATCGCACACGGGATGCTGACGGCGGGTCTGATCTCGGCAGTGATTGGCGAACAGCTTCCCGGTCACGGCACTGTCTACATGGGGCAGTCGCTCAAATTTCTGGCACCCGTGCGCCCCGGCGACATGGTTTATGCCGAAGTGAAGGTGATCGACATCGATTTTTCCAAGCGCCGGGTCAAACTGGATTGCCATTGCTCGGTCGACGGCAAGAAAGTCCTGATCGGAGAGGCCATGGTTTTGGCTCCATCGCGCAAGTTCGACTGATCGGCAAACCAACCTATGTCAGGAAAGGCACCCGACGGGTGCCTTTTTGCTTTTTTACGTCCCAATTCATGCATTCTGAGTGCACCCTCAGGACGAACGCGCACGCCTGCGCCCTTTCAAGGCACCAGATTCCAGAATGATCTCTGACACTACGTACTCACGCCTGTAAGCCATCACATGGACCCCAGAGACCCCGGCGATGTCACGAATTTGCTGGATCAATTCGATACAGATCTTCTTGCCTTCTTCGGCCGGCTTTTCGGCCTTCTCCATTCGATCAATAACCTGATCAGGGATATGAATCCCGGGCACATTACTGCGCATCCAACGTGCAGCACGAGCCGAGGCAATGGGGCCAACACCAGCAATAATAAAAACTCTCTTGTCCAAACCGGCATCCCGCACCCGTGCCATGAACTTCTCAAACAACGGGATGTCGTAGATATAATTGGTCTGAATGTACTCAGCACCAGCTTCGACCTTTTTAGCCAGACGATCCGGACGCCACTCATAGGGCGGTATGCAGGGGTTTTCTGCAGCCCCCAGGAACAACTGGGGTGGACGCGTAATTCTTCGGCCCGAGAGGAATTTTCCCTGATCGCGCATCGTTCGAATCGTTCGCAGCAATGTCAGGGAATCAAAGTCGAACACCGGTTTCGCCCCCGGCTGATCCCCAACGCCAACGCCGTCACCCGTTAAGCATAGGACATTGCTCACACCCAGCGCCGCGGCCCCCAGAACATCACCCTGAATGGCAATGCGGTTCCGGTCTCGGCAAGAAATCTGATACACTGGCGAATAGCCAGCGCGTGTCAACAACGCGCAAATCCCAATCGAAGACATATGGCAATTCGCACCCGAAGCATCGGTTGCGTTGATTGCATCCGCGACCTCACCCAAAGGCTGAGCCGCTTGAAACACATCCTCAGGGTCGGCGCTATCTGGCGGATTCAATTCAGCCGTTACGGCAAAACGGCCCGAACGCAAAACCCTCTCTAACCGGCTGTGCGACACGTACCCTTCGGGGACGGGAACATAGCCGATCGGCTCGACCTCACCGTGATGGGCATCGTTCATTTCTTAAGATCCCGGTTCATTGCATTGGGGGGCTCGGTGGCCAAAGGTGCCGAGGAGGGCTCATTCTCGCGCGCTTCTGGAAAGGCTTCTGCTAGGGTTACACGCGCCGCATCACGCGCCTCGCGTTCTTGCGTGGCAATCTCACGGCTGACCCGCAACCAAGATGACGAGCCTTTCAACGTGTGCTCCACTGGCGGCAGAACTTCCTTTATCTTTTCTCCCCCACGCCGCATGCGGCTGGCACCATCCCAGGCCAAAGCCCAAACGCATGTCATGTCAGGCTTCACTTCGCAGAACTCGCCGGGGCGTACGCCGCCACAGGGACCGTTGCGCAATTGCTTTGGGCAGTTCATAGGGCAGGACATGCCGGTCGATGATAGCACGCACTGCCCGCACATCTTGCAGTCGAACAACAGGGTTTTGACACCCTTTTCGACCAGAGCAATGGGGCGTTCAACACGGTTATACCCGATCTTTGCAAAAAGCGGATCCATCGCAACCATTCCACGTTCGACGCACTTGTAGATCCACTCGAACGAACGGGCGTGACGAATCGCGAACAGGCGCAATCGATACATGGGTCTGCCTCCTGTGCTGGGCTTAAATGCACCAGGCCCGGCTTTTCCGGGTCGCAGCACGTACTGAAAGCCGGAGGTCCAGTCTACACTCTGGATTTTTTTTAAATCAAGCAGTTGAGCATCCGCAGCATATGGGGCAGTAGATAATTTTGCGTGTCATAGGAGCCGCGTTTCGGGATTCAGGTAGTTTCGGAGGGGCGGGTTCGCAGAATTCAAACTGCCGCTTGAACAAATCGCGACGCAACGCTACGCAATCGCCTATGCACATCATCCGGGATTTCCAGTTTGTCGAGCCAGAAGATCGCGGCGCCAGCGTGGCGATCGGCAATTTTGATGGCGTCCATGTGGGGCATCAGTCGGTCATCGAACTGGCCCGCAAGGCGGCCCCTGACGCGCCTCTGGGTGTCATGACCTTCGAGCCGCATCCGCGTGAATATTTTGCACCGGACTCGCCACCATTCCGTCTGATGCGCGGCAACGCACGGGCGCACCGGCTGGAAAAACTGGGCGTGGAAAAACTTTATGAACTGCCGTTCAACGCAGCACTGGCTGGGCTGTCCCCGGAAGAATTTGCGCGCAACGTGATATGTGACGGGCTGGGCCTGTCTCATATTGTGGTGGGCGCTGATTTTTGCTTTGGAAAGGGCCGCAGCGGTACGGCTGACGACCTGGTCCGGTTTGGTAAAGAGATGGGATTTGGCGTAACCATTGCCCCCTTGATGGAGCGGTCTGCAAATGTGGTCTCGTCAACCGCCATCCGAACCGCCCTGACCGAAGGTCGCCCACGGGACGCCGCCGCAATGCTGGGTCATTGGCACAGGATTGAAGGAAAGGTGATCGGGGGCGAGCAGCGCGGGCGCGAACTGGGGTTTCCAACTGCGAATATGTCCATCGAAGGGCTGCACCTTCCCAAATTTGGTGTCTACGCCGTGTTGGTGGACGTGTTGGATGGCCCGCATCAGAGCAGCTATCAGGGTGCAGCTTCGATTGGAGTGCGGCCAATGTTCCAAGGTGAAGTGCCCAATATCGAAACTTTCCTTTTCGACTTTTCGGGTGACCTTTACGGGGCAACCCTGTCAGTGGGCCTGATCGATTTCCTGCGTCCTGAACTGACATTCGACGGATTGGACGGGCTGATTGCCCAGATGGATGCAGATTGCGAAAAAGCCCGTGGCATTCTGGCCGCCTTATGAGCACGGATCCGATCGAACGCACCGGCCTACCCGCCCGGTTCTGGGAACGCAAACCCCTGCGCAAGATGAACCAGCGCGAATGGGAAGCGTTATGTGACGGCTGCGGCAAGTGCTGCCTGAACAAGCTGGAAGACGAAGACTCGGGCGAGGTCGCACTGACATGTGTCGCCTGCCGACTGCTGGACGATGAAAGCTGCCGCTGTACGCAATACGATATCCGGCACCAGTTTGTGCCTGAATGCATTGTCATGACACCCGACAACATAGATGAACACGCCTATTGGTTGCCGCAAACCTGTGCCTATCGACTGCTTTGGGAGGGTAAGCCTCTTTACGATTGGCATCCTCTGATATCAGGTACGCCTGACAGCGTTCATGCGGCGGGCGTCTCGGTTCAGGGGCGCACGGTGTCTGAGTTCGAAACCCCCATGGAAGAGTGGGAAGACTACATTATCGAGGAGCCAAGCTGATGTATTTTGCCTCTGACAATTCCGGGCCGGTTCACCCTCAGGTCATGGCCAAACTGGCCGAGGCCAACCAAGGCTATCAGATGGCTTATGGTGCTGACGCGCTGATGAACGAGGTGCGAGACCGCATTCGCAGCATTTTCGAGGCTCCGGGGGCTGCCGTGTATCTTGTGGCAACCGGGACAGCGGCGAACTCTCTGGCTCTTGCGACACTGTCCAACCCATGGGAAACGGTCTTTTGCTCTCCGGTTGCCCATATCCACGAGGATGAGTGCAACGCGCCTGAATTTTACAGCGGCGCCAAGCTGACCCTTGTGCCTGGCGGTGACAAGATGACGCCTGAAGCATTGCGCGGTTCGATCCTGGGTGAAGAAACACGAGGCGTGCATGGACCGCAACGCGGGCCAGTGTCGATCACTCAAGTTACCGAACGCGGATCGGTATACTCCTTGGAAGAATTGCAGGCGCTGTGCAGTGTCGCGAAGGAATACAACCTGCCTGTGCATCTGGACGGTGCGCGCTTTACCAATGCGTTGGTTTCGCTGAATTGCTCGCCAGCTGAAATGACGTGGAAAGCAGGCGTGGATGCCGTCAGCTTTGGCGGCACCAAGAACGGGTTGATGGGCGTCGAAGCGGTGGTGTTTTTTGACGAGAGCAAAGCGTGGGAATTTGAGCTCCGCCGCAAACGCGGGGCGCATCTGTTCTCTAAACACCGCTATCTGTCCGCACAGATGGCCGCGTATCTCGAAGATGACCTTTGGCTGAAACTGGCCCGGAAGGCCAACGCCAACTGTGCGCACTTGGCCGACGGATTGCGCGCCAAGGGGGCGACATTCCTGCATGAACCGCAGGCCAACATGGTTTTTGCTTCTTTCTCGCGTGCCAAGCACAAGCAACTGCATGACGCCGGTGCCGTCTATCACCTCTGGGGGGATGAACTGGACGGCGCGGATGATGGTGAAAGCCTGGCATGCCGCTTAGTGTGCGACTGGTCTATTGGAACGTCCCAGATCGATCAGTTTCTCAACTTGCTATAGGGATCGGCTTCCAGAACGCCTTCAGCAGAGCCGCTGTGTCTTGAGGGTGCGAAATGGGCAGCATGTGCCCCGCGCCCTGAACCACCGCATGGCGCGCGTGGGGCAAGCGGTGAACCAAACCGGCGCAGATCGCGGGGATTACAGGATGGGTTTCTGATCCGCTTAGGATCAGGGTCGGCATAGCGGCACGTTCCAGCATCTCGGCCCTGAGTAACCCGGCTTGATCTTCATAAAGCACCGAATGCACGGCTGGAACTGCATGTATCCCACGCACCATATTAGCGCGCGTCCGTTCGGGCAAGTCAGGCCATTTCGGGCTGATGCCAGTGCTCCACATCCGGTTGAACAGTCGCGCGGCCAGAGCGTTTTCGCCCGCATTAAAGGCGCTGTTTATCGGCTCAATATCTTTCTCATGCTGATCGAACAAATCCGGCGCGTCCCGGTGTGCTATGGCAAAAAAGACGGGTTCAATCAGAATCAGACTGCGCACGCGCTCGGGATGTTCCAAGGCCAGTCTCAGTGCAATAATCGCCCCAAAGGAATGGCCAACGACGTCCATCTGCCCCGCCAGTTCAGCCGCAGCGTTATTGGTGACGTGATCAAAGAAGTCCCCCTGCCCGTCCCAATCCGGGCTACGCCCGTGTGACAACATATCCGGCGCGACCAGAGAGGCATTCCCGTCCATCGCCTTGGCCAATCCCGACCACACGCCGGAATGCGCAATGGTGCAATGGAGGGCGAGCGTTTTTCGCGCGCCCTCTCCCAACCGCCGAACGAAGACGGAATGCGCCGAGGCAGCCGAAGCTGTCATCCCTTCATCTCGGCTAGATGGTTGTCCAGATCATCCAGACTGTCCTGACCCCAGAACCGCTGACCGTCCGGTGTGATGTAAAATGGGGCACCAAAGGCCCCCTGGTCCACGGCCTCTTCCAGATTGGTGGCATATGTCTCTGCCCCAACCAGCAAACCGCTATTGGCGAGGTCAGGATCAAACCCGGAATTTGCCAGACACTCACGTATCACATCATCTTGTGACACGTCCTTTTCTTCGGCCCAGCAAGCGCGCAGGATCAGTTGGCACAGCTTGCCGACATCCCCCGAACCATCTTTGGCCGCAGCGATCACTGCATAAGAAGACGGGGCCATATTGGTGGGCCAATGCGCGGGTTTCAGGTTGAACTCCACGCCCAGACGTTTGGCTTGACGCAGCAAGTCCTGCGCGCGGTATTCGATGCGCGAGATATGGCGGTCTTTTGGTGCTGTGCCCCCGGTGCGCGCAAACAAGGCCATGATGTCCAGTGGTTTGTAGTTGATGGTCGCATCATGTTTCGCCGCAACCTCTTCCAGTCGGTTTCCGGCCAGATAGGTGTAGGGCGAAATTGTCGCAAAATAGTAGTCAATCTGGGTCATGTTCACTTTCTCCGCTGCGTTGCCTTTGCGGGACGTTAGACCCGTGCTAAGCGGTGTCAACATCACGAATCTGTCACATTGCCAAAGCTGCCCGGGGACCTCAGCCGATGCCGACACTCCACGAACCCAAGCTCATCGCTGGGAACGCCAATCTTCCGCTTGCCGAATCCATCGCTCGCCGCATGAGCTTGTATCGCGGCGTTGACCAGGGTCTGGTCGATGCGCGGGTCGAGCGGTTCAATGACGGCGAGATCTTTGTCGAAGTGTTCGAAAACGTCCGGGGCGAGGACATGTTCATCGTCCAGCCGACGTCGAACCCGGCAAATGATAACCTGATGGAACTGCTGATCATTGCCGATGCGTTGCGCCGCTCTTCCGCACAAAGGATCACAGCCGTGATCCCTTATTTCGGCTATGCCCGTCAGGATCGTCGCACCAAGGCCCGGACACCAATCAGCGCCAAGCTTGTTGCCAACATGCTGACAGGTGCTGGGATCGAACGCGTCCTGACAATGGACCTGCACGCAGCACAAATTCAGGGGTTCTTTGATATCCCGGTGGACAACCTCTATGCTTCGCCGATTTTTGCGCTGGATGTGAAGCATCAGTTCAAGAACAACATGGACGAGATCATGGTTGTTTCGCCAGACGTCGGCGGCGTGGCCCGCGCCCGCGAACTGGCCAAGCGGATCAATGCCCCGCTGTCGATCGTCGACAAGCGCCGCGAGAAAGCGGGTGAAGTGGCCGAAATGACGGTGATCGGTGACGTAAAAGACAAGATCTGTCTGATCGTGGACGACATGTGTGATACCGCTGGCACACTCTGCAAGGCGGCGCAGGTCCTGCTGGATAACGGCGCGAAAGAGGTTCACTCCTACATCACGCATGGTGTCATGAGTGGCCCGGCGGTTGAACGTGTCACCAATTCGGTGATGAAGTCGCTTGTTCTGACCGACACGATCCAACCCACCAAAGAGATTGCGCAGGCCAAAAACATTCGCATCGTGCCAACCGCGCCAATTTTTACTCAGGCAATCCTGAACATCTGGAACGGCACCAGCGTGTCTTCGCTATTCGAAGACAAGACACTTACGCCGATCTACGAATCCATGTACCAGATGGATTGAGTTCCCAGGGGCGGCCAAACAAGCCGCCCTTTTGCTTTTTGAAACACTGATCCGTTCTGCTTGCCCCTCGCTAGCATGAGCTTGGATCCGCGAAAGAGGAAAGTGACCTCCGATGTCCGCAAACAAACGTATTGTTCTGTCCAGTGACCACGCGGCGATCGATTTGCGCCAGGCTGTGGCGAAACACATCGCGCAACAAGGCTGGGACGTAGTCGATATCGGCCCGAATACACCGGAAAGCACCCACTACCCCAAGCATGGCAAAGCCGCGGCCGAAGCTGTTGCATCCGGTGATTGCGGTTTGGGCATCATCCTCTGCGGCACCGGCCAGGGCATCATGATGGCCGCAAACAAAGTGCCAGGCATTCGCTGTGGCGTTTGTTCAGACGCCTTTTCGGCCCGAATGATCCGCCAGCACAACAACGCCAACATGCTGTCAATCGGCGCGCGCGTTGTCGGCGAAGGTCAGGCGCTGGACATCGTTGATGCGTTTCTGAGTGCCGAGTTCGAAGGCGGTCGCCACGCCACGCGGGTGGACATGATCGAAGCGCAGGGAAACTGACACCTGCGCTTCCTTAAAGCGCGATGGTCTGAACCCGGATCAGGAGATATTCCAGTCATCCGGGTGCGCGACCTCTCCTATCGCGGTCCAGCTTGCTCGGATGCGAGCGATACGAGTGTCGGACCATGTGCGAAACACCGCTTCGAACCCTTCGGTGGTGATGTTTTCAGCCTGCACCTCGGCCCGCAGCGCCGAAGACGTATCTACATCCCATAGCGAGATTCCGATCTGAACAGTTGGCGGGGTCCGAAACGGTTCTTTGAACTGAATGGGCGTGCGACGTTCCCTGGGACCCTGCCCTGTCCACATCTCACCGCCTTCGGCAAACTCCGAAAACAGCACATCTTCGCTCTGATCAATGCCAATGGGATGGGTAAGGAACTTTTTCATTTTGTCATCATTATTCTTGAATTCTCGCAAGTTATCGTGGCAATTCGGCAAAAGCACGACAAAAAAACGGCCCCGCAAAAGCGAGGCCGTTCAAATTTTTCACGGATAAGCCGGTTATAGGCTCATATGTGTCCCAAGCGCTTCCATGTCGGCCAGCAGCTTGGCGGCATCGTCGACAATGGTCTGATCATCGCCACCCTTTGCTGCCTCGTGCGAGGCGCGAGCGTCTTCGATCAGCTCGTCCAGATGCGCGCGGGTTACTTCGGCCACCGGAATGGCCTTTTCGGCCAGAACCGAAAGGCTGTCGCCGTTGATCTGGGCAAACCCGCCGGTGACCAGGTATTCGCTGGACCCTTCAGGTGCCTCAACCTTCAGCAGACCGGGGCGCAACGTGGTGATGGTGGGGGCATGGTCGGGCATCGCCGTCATGTCCCCGTCCGCGCCGGGAATCTGGACCGCGGTGGCCGCGAGCGAAGCAAGGCTCCGCTCGGGGCTGACGAGGTCGAATTGCATCGTGTTTGCCATCAGGGATACTCCTTAGGCGGCTTCTGCTGCCATCTTCTCGGCTTTGGCGATCACTTCTTCGATACCGCCAACCATCAGGAAGGCTGCTTCGGGCAGGTGATCGTATTCGCCAGCGACAACCGCTTTGAACGACGCGATGGTCACATCCAGAGGAACCTGAACGCCAGGCGAACCGGTGAAGACTTCGGCCACGTCGAACGGCTGCGACAGGAAGCGTTCGATCTTACGGGCACGGGCCACGGTCAGTTTGTCCTCTTCCGACAGTTCGTCCATGCCGAGGATGGCGATGATGTCCTGCAGCGACTTGTAGCGCTGGAGGATCTGCTGAACGTCGGTCGCAACCTTGTAGTGCTCTTCACCAACGATAGCTGGGTCGAGCAGACGTGAGGTCGAGTCGAGCGGGTCAACCGCAGGGTAAATACCCTTTTCCGAGATCGCACGGTTAAGAACGGTGGTCGCGTCCAGGTGCGCAAACGAGGTTGCCGGCGCAGGGTCGGTAAGGTCGTCCGCAGGCACGTAGATCGCCTGCACCGAGGTGATCGAGCCCGACTTGGTCGAGGTGATGCGTTCCTGCAGGGCGCCCATGTCGGTGGCCAGTGTCGGCTGGTAGCCCACCGCCGAAGGAATACGGCCCAGCAGAGCCGAAACCTCGGAACCCGCCTGTGTGAAGCGGAAGATGTTGTCGACGAAGAACAGAACGTCGGTACCGGACTGGTCACGGAACTGCTCGGCCAGGGTCAGACCGGTCAGAGCAACACGCGCACGCGCACCCGGAGGTTCGTTCATCTGACCGTAAACCAGGGCCACTTGGCTTTCCGACAGGTTGTCCGGCTTGATAACGTTCGATTCGATCATCTCATGGTACAGATCGTTCCCTTCACGGGTCCGTTCACCAACACCCGCGAACACCGAGAAGCCCGAGTGCACTTTTGCGATGTTGTTGATCAGTTCCATGATCAGAACGGTTTTACCAACGCCGGCACCGCCGAACAGGCCGATCTTACCGCCTTTGGCGTAAGGGGCCAGCAGGTCAACAACCTTGATGCCGGTAACCAGAACTTCCGATTCAGTCGACTGTTCGTCGAAGGTCGGTGCAGGCTGGTGGATCGCGCGGGCCTCAGATGCTTCAACCGGGCCCTTCTCGTCGATCGGCTCGCCAACAACGTTCAGGATTCGACCCAGGGTGGCGTTACCAACCGGCACCGAGATCGGCGCGCCTGTGTCGGTTACTTCCTCGCCACGGACCAGACCTTCGGTCGCGTCCATCGCGATGGTACGTACGGTGTTTTCACCCAGGTGCTGAGCAACTTCCAACACCAAGCGCTTGCCGTTGTTGGTGGTTTCCAGCGCGTTCAGAATTTCAGGCAGCGCGTCATCGAACTGCACGTCAACGACGGCCCCGATGATCTGTGTGACTTTGCCTTTTGCATTCGCCATGTTTCGTCTCCGGTTTTCTTACAGCGCTTCGGCGCCGGAAATAATTTCAATCAGCTCGTTGGTGATCACGGCCTGACGCGAGCGGTTGAACTGGATCGTCAGCTTGTCGATCATTTCACCCGCGTTACGTGTCGCGTTGTCCATCGCGGACATCCGTGCACCCTGTTCAGACGCTCCGTTTTCGAGCAGAGCCGAGAAGATCGCGGTCGCAACCCCCTTGGGCAGCAGATCGGCCAAAATGGCCTCTTCGCTGGGCTCGTAATCGAAGATGGCACCGCTGTCGTCACCTGCCGCTTCGTCCTCGAACGAGGCGGGGATGACCTGCTGTGCCGTCGGGATCTGGGTCACAACGTTGACGAACTTCGAATAGAAGATCGTGGCAACGTCGAACTCACCCCCGTCGAAACGAGACAGGATGTCCTTTGCGATGTCCTGCGCGTTGGAATACCCCAGACGCTTGACCTCGCTCAGGTCCACATGTCCGACGAACAGATCGCCCAAATCACGCTTAAGCGCGTCGCGGCCTTTTTTGCCGACGGTCAGAACTTTGACCGTCTTGCCTTTGCCGCGCAGCTCTTCCGCTTTGGCGCGGGCAAGCTTGGCGATGTTCGCGTTGAAGCCGCCACACAGGCCGCGTTCAGCTGTCATCACAACCAGCAGATGGACATCATCACTGCCCGTACCACGGAGCAGCTTGGGGGCGCTGTCGCTGCCCCCGACCGACGCCGCCAGCCCCGCCATCACGGCATTGAACCGTTCAGCATAGGGACGCGAGGCTTCGGCAGATTCCTGGGCGCGGCGCAGTTTTGCAGCCGCGACCATCTGCATGGCCTTGGTGATCTTGCGGGTCGATTTGACCGACTCGATCCTGTTTTTAAGGTCCTTCAGACTAGGCATCGGAACCTCCTATCAAGCGAAGGTTGCGGCGTATTCGTCGATCGCTGCCTTGATCTTGTCGGACGCGTCACCCTTGATCTTCGGATCTTCGTCGGTGAGCCACTTCAGCAGGTCCGCATGTTTGCCACGCAGATGTGCCAGAAGACCGGCTTCATAGCGGCCAACATCCGTGACTTCGATCTTGTCGAGGTAACCGTTGGTACCTGCGAAGATGACGCAGACGATTTCCGCGTTGGTCAGCGGCGAGTACTGCGGCTGTTTCATCAGCTCGGTCAGACGCGCACCACGGTTCAGCAGCTGCTGAGTTGCGGCGTCGAGGTCCGAACCAAACTGGGCAAAGGCCGCCATTTCACGGTACTGAGCCAGTTCCAGCTTAACCGGGCCAGCAACCGATTTCATCGCGTTGGTCTGGGCCGACGAGCCCACGCGCGAAACCGACAGACCGGTGTTCACAGCGGGACGAATGCCCTGATAGAACAGTTCGGTTTCCAGGAAGATCTGACCGTCAGTGATCGAGATCACGTTGGTCGGAATAAACGCCGAAACGTCACCACCCTGAGTTTCGATAACCGGCAGAGCGGTCAGCGAACCTGCACCAAAGTCTTCGTTCAGCTTCGCCGAACGTTCCAGCAGGCGCGAGTGGAGGTAGAAAACGTCACCCGGGTAAGCTTCACGTCCGGGCGGACGACGCAGCAACAGGGACATCTGACGATAGGACACAGCCTGCTTCGACAGGTCATCATAGATGATCAGAGCGTGGCGGCCGTTGTCACGGAAGTATTCAGCCATCGCGGTCGCGGCGTAAGGTGCAAGGAACTGCATCGGTGCCGGGTCGGACGCGGTCGCGGCCACAACGATCGAGTATTCAATCGCGCCGGACTCTTCCAGTTTCTTCACCAGCTGCGCAACGGTCGAACGCTTTTGACCAACCGCGACGTAAACACAGTACAGTTTCTTCGACTCGTCGTCGCCTGCTGCGTCGTTGTAAACCTTCTGGTTCAGGATGGTGTCCAGAGCCACAGCGGTTTTACCGGTCTGACGGTCACCAATGATCAGTTCCCGCTGGCCACGGCCAATCGGGATCATCGCGTCAACCGATTTCAGGCCGGTTGCCATCGGCTCGTGCACCGATTTACGCGGGATGATGCCGGGCGCTTTGACGTCGGCAACACCACGCTTGGAAGCATTGATCGGGCCTTTGCCGTCCAGCGGGTTGCCCAGACCGTCAACGACACGGCCCAGCAGCTCGTCACCAATCGGAACGTCCACGATCGAGTTGGTGCGCTTAACAGTGTCACCTTCTTTGATGTCACGGTCGGAACCGAAAATAACGACACCAACGTTGTCGCTTTCCAGGTTCAGGGCCATACCCATGATGCCACCGGGAAATTCGACCATCTCACCGGCTTGCACATTGTCCAGGCCGTATACACGGGCAATCCCGTCACCGACGCTCAGCACGCGGCCGATCTCGGCCACTTCGGCTTCCTGACCAAAATTCTTGATCTGGTCCTTCAGGATTGCAGAAATCTCTGCAGCTTGGATTCCCATTTATCCGACCTCTTTCATTGCATTCTGTAGGGAGTTCAGCTTCGAACGGATCGAACTGTCGATCATCTTCGAGCCCACTTTAACGACTAGACCGCCGATGAGGCTTTCATCCACGGTCGCATTGATAGTCACGGTCTTGCCCACGCGCTCGGACAGCGTCTTGGACAGTTTTTCCATTTGCGTCTTGGTCAGCGCTTTGGCCGAGGCAACATCTGCGGTCACTTCGCCACGCTCGTCTGCCAGCATGTCGCGCAGAACCTGCACCAGCTGCGGTACGACGAACAAACGGCGCTTCTGCGCCATCAGACCCAACGTGTTGCGCAGAATCGCGTTCAGGCCCATCTTATCTGCAATCGCGGTGATCGCACCTTCCTGTTCGGCGCGGGAAACCAGCGGCGAGGCAATCAGGTCGTGCAACTCGGCACTGTCGCCCAGTGCTGCTGCCAGATCATTGATGCCGGTTTCCAGACCTGCGAGGTCTTTGTTCTCTTTTGCGATCTCGAAGATCGCGGTGGCATAGCGCTCGGCGATGCCTGTGGAAATCGAAGCTGGTTCGGACACGTCCACCCTTCCGATATTTTGGGCCCCGAATTCGCGTTGCGGCAGCTACCCCGGGGGCGTGAAGAAACCCCGTCCAGAAGGCCGGGGATCAAAATCACCGGGGATGTAGCAGAGGTGTTCCAACCAAGCAATACGCTATAGCGGTAACAGAATTATCCACAAAGTGTTGATTTTCATGCACTTAGCTCAAGTGCGACGGTTTGAACCCATCAGCTCAGTTGAAAAATGTTACGAATATGCAGGTTTTTGCGATTCCTGTGACTTTTTTCGCGCAATTTTATCGCTTCGGAAGGCCAGCGATTGTCACGCAGGTTTCAACAAACCGTCCAGCGCCTTGATCGGTTTTTTAACCGCATCTTTAGTCACGCTGCCGCTGGGCGGGCGAATGTGTTTGCTGACCTCAACCATCAGCACACCCCCAGCCATGACGGTCGGAATACGTTGCCCGGTTTTTTCAATCAGGCCGCCGGATTTCAGCCAGAAACGGCGAAACGAGGGCGGTCGATACAGAGCCGAACAATGCGTTTCGGGCAGAAAGTGATGCGCCTTGAGCTGGTTTTCCAACTGTGTGGCGGAATAGGGTCGCCCAAAGCCAAATGGCGTTTTGTCCGTCCGTGACCACAGACCGCCTCTGTTGGGAACAATAAATACAGCCCGCCCGCCGGGCCCCAGAACGCGCCAGCATTCATCCAACAGCTGGTTTAGCCTCTCTGACGTTTCCAGCCCATGCATCACAACAAGCTTGTCCACGTGACCGGTTTCAATCGGCCAAAGCGTTTCTTCGGTCAGAACAGACACATTGGGCATTCCCGCAGGCCAGGGCATGACGCCCTGCGGGCCAGGCATCAGCCCGATGACGCGGCGCGCATCTGCCAGGTACGGGCGCAACAACGGCACAGCAAAGCCGAATCCGGCCACTGTCTGCCCCTTGGCCTCGGGCCAAAGCTCTATCAAACGCCCGCGAATGGCCGCCTGCGCCGCACGCCCCAACGTGCTTCGATAGTAAAAGTTCCTCAGATCCTGCACATCAAGATGCATTGCGGACATCCGGTCAATCGGCTTAGCTGGGCGCAGTCTAGCAATGAAAGGGCAAAAAGCCATGCCTCTTGAGATCGTTACAATCCCATGCCTGAGCGACAATTACGCCTTTCTGGCCCACGACGCCACGAGCGGCCAGACCGCGCTGATCGACGCCCCCGAAGCTGCACCGATTCTGCAGGCGCTGGATGATAAAGGATGGACGCTTTCACATGTGCTTTTGACCCATCACCACTGGGATCACGTCGACGGGCTATCAGGCATTCTGGAAAAACACCCTGCACAGGTTGTCGGAGCCGCGGCGGATGCCCATCGCTTGCCGTCGCTGGATCTACAGGTGGTCGAGGGCGACAGCTTTGAAATCGGAGGGGAACAAGTTCAGGTTCTGGATGTATCCGGCCACACTGTGGGGCATGTCGCATACTACATGCCTCAAAGTGCTGCGGTATTTACCGCCGACAGTCTCATGGCGCTGGGCTGTGGTCGTCTTTTCGAGGGCACACCGGACCAGATGCGGGCATCTTTAAGTAAACTGGCCGCCCTGCCCGATGACACTTTGGTCTGCTCTGGACATGAATATACACAATCCAACGCTAAATTTGCCATTACCGTTGATCCGGACAACCCTGACCTGAAGGCGCGCATCGCGGATATTGAACGGGCGCGTGCCGCCGGAGAAGCCACTGTCCCGTCGATTCTGGCGCTGGAAAAGGCAACAAATCCGTTTCTGAGGGCTGCTGACCCGGCGATTCAAGCCCATTTAGGCATGACAGGCGCGCGTCCCGAGGCCGTTTTTGCGGAAATCCGGGGTAGAAAAGACCGGTTCTGATGCCTATTTGACCCTCTTCACGGTCACGGTCACAACAAATGTGACTGTCAAGTGAAAGAAAACCCTTGAAGCCGGACGCCGATCAACCAAACTCTAATAGTATGAGGACATGGTTGGATTGGGGTTCCGGCCGCAAGCCCGCCCCCTTCTGACCCAAGACAGAGGAGCACCCGCGTGCCTTCATTCTCGAGCACACTGGAACAAGCCATCCACGCGGCCTTGGCGGCTGCGAATGAACGGCGTCATGAATTTGCAACGCTAGAGCATCTGCTGCTGGCGCTTCTGGAAGAACCCGATGCGGTGCGCGTCATGAAAGCGTGTAGCGTCGATCTGGACGAGCTGCGCAGCACCTTGGTGGAATTCATTGACGAGGATCTTTCGAATCTGGTCACGGATATCGACGGGTCAGAAGCTGTTCCAACGGCTGCGTTCCAGCGCGTAATTCAGCGCGCCGCGATTCATGTACAAAGCTCGGGCCGGACCGAAGTGACCGGCGCCAACGTACTGGTTGCCATTTTCGCAGAACGCGAAAGCAATGCCGCCTATTTCCTGCAAGAACAGGACATGACCCGTTACGACGCGGTCAATTTCATCGCCCATGGCGTGGCCAAGGATCCCGCTTTTGGCGAAAGCCGCTCGGTTTCGGGTGCGGATCAGGTGGAAGAAGACGCACAGACCACATCCGGCGAAACCGAACAAAAAGAAAGCGCGCTGGGGAAATACTGCGTCGATCTGAACGCGAAGTCGCGTGCTGGAGACGTCGATCCGCTCATCGGGCGCTCGGATGAGGTGGAACGCTGCATCCAGGTGCTGTGCCGCCGCCGCAAGAACAACCCGCTGCTGGTGGGTGATCCGGGCGTTGGCAAAACCGCCATCGCAGAAGGTCTGGCCCACAAAATCGTGGCCGGAGAAGCGCCTGATGTGCTAGCCAATACCACTATCTATTCGCTGGACATGGGCGCGCTGCTGGCCGGAACCCGCTATCGCGGTGACTTCGAAGAGCGCTTGAAAGCGGTTGTCACCGAGTTGGAGGATCATCCCGACGCCGTACTGTTTATTGACGAGATTCATACCGTGATCGGTGCCGGAGCTACTTCGGGCGGGGCGATGGATGCCTCGAACCTGCTGAAGCCCGCGCTTCAGGGCGGCAAACTGCGCACCATGGGTTCGACCACTTACAAGGAGTTTCGTCAGCATTTCGAAAAAGACCGCGCACTGAGCCGCCGGTTCCAGAAGATCGACGTGAATGAACCTTCGGTCGAGGACAGCGTCAAGATTTTGCGCGGCCTGAAACCCTATTTCGAAGAGCATCACGAGATCAAGTATACCGCCGACGCGATCAAAACCGCCGTCGAGCTTTCGGCACGTTATATCAACGATCGCAAGCTGCCCGACAAAGCCATCGACGTGATAGATGAGGCGGGCGCGGCGCAGCATCTGGTAGCCGAAAGCAAACGCCGCAAAACCATCGGGGTTAAAGAGATTGAGGCAGTTGTTGCCAAGATCGCCCGCATCCCACCCAAGAATGTCACCAAGGACGATGCCGAGGTTCTGAAGGACCTCGAAACCTCGCTCAAACGTGTAGTCTTTGGTCAGGATGATGCCATTGTGGCGCTGTCCAGTGCAATCAAGCTGGCCCGTGCGGGTCTGCGTGAGCCTGAAAAGCCCATCGGCAACTACCTGTTCGCGGGTCCAACAGGTGTGGGTAAAACCGAAGTTGCGAAACAACTGGCGGACACGCTGGGCGTAGAACTGCTGCGCTTCGACATGTCGGAATACATGGAGAAACACGCAGTCAGCCGCCTGATCGGTGCACCTCCGGGTTATGTTGGGTTTGATCAGGGCGGTCTGCTGACTGACGGTGTCGACCAGCATCCACATTGTGTGCTGCTGCTTGATGAGATCGAGAAAGCCCACCCTGATGTGTTCAACATCCTGTTGCAGGTTATGGACCACGGTGAGCTGACGGATCACAATGGACGCACGGTGAACTTCCGGAACGTGGTTCTGATCATGACCTCGAACGCGGGCGCACAGGAACAGGCCAAAGCGGCCATCGGTTTCGGACGCGACCGTCGCGAGGGCGAAGATACCGCCGCGATCGAGCGTACGTTTACACCGGAATTCCGTAACCGTCTGGATGCAGTGATCTCTTTCGCGCCGCTTCCGAAAGAGGTCATCTTGCAAGTGGTCGAGAAGTTCGTCCTACAGCTTGAAGCACAGCTGTTGGATCGCGGCGTGACCATCGATCTGACGCCCAAAGCCGCTGAATGGCTGGCTGACAAGGGCTATGACGATAAGATGGGTGCGCGTCCGCTTGGCCGCGTCATTCAGGAACACATCAAGAAGCCTCTGGCCGAAGAACTGCTGTTCGGTAAGCTGGCTAAGGGTGGTGTGGTTCGTGTCTCGGTCAAAAAGGGCGAACTGGATCTTGAGATTCTGGGCCCGGATCAGCGACGCATTCCGGGTGACAAACCTCCGTTGTTGACGGCGGATTGACCTGAAAACTGATCTTAATTTCGAAACCCGGCGACATAAATCGCCGGGTTTTTTCTGGTGTTTCAAAGCAACTTCGACGGAACCGGGGTTTTGCAGCGTGTAATCCTCTACGATCAAAATCAGAGGTGGATACATGAGCAAGACTTCAGTTGTGTGGGCCACTGCCTTTGCCGTTTCGGTAATCGCGGCCATTGCGACGGCTCAGCACAGGTTTCGCTACCACGATGAAACGAGCGCTGAGCCTCTCAGATTAGTGCCGGCCACTGTGGACCCCGGGGAAAACAGCGCATCGGTGAGGGAGACAGGTAGCAAGATCAAAGTGACGGGTAACGGAATTCCCGATCATCTGGTCGGACAGTTTCCGAACAGCGGCAACCCGCATCAGATCGAAACGCAGAAGGTCAGGCTCAGGCTTACAGCCCCCCCATGACCAAGGGCACGGTCACGCCTCTGCGCACGGGGTGGAACTTTGGCGTATCCCTTAACGGGATCGCGTTTGACCCGCTGGCGGCCGAGTTCTGGCATGGCGACCCAAACTCCGGATGGTCCTACAATGCTTTGGTTGGCTCCATTTTCCTGGGACTGGATGCCAATTATGCCCATGTGCAGCCGAACGGAAAGTATCACTATCACGGCGTACCAACCGGGCTGATCGAGCTTTTGGAATGGTCAGCTTCAGAGCATTCACCATTGGTTGGATACGCCGCTGATGGTTTTCCGATCTATGCGATGACCGGTGCAGTCGATGGGAAAGAGACTGAAATGAAATCGTCCTATCGCCTGAAGCCCGGAAACAGTCCGGGTGGCCGCGAACCGAACGGGCGATATGACGGCACTTTCAACGAAGATTACGAATATGTTGAGGGCCAAGGACATTTGGACCAATGCAACGGAACCGTCACAGTTTCAGCAGAGTATCCAAACGGGACCTACGCCTATTTCCTGACCCAGGATTACCCCTTTGTGCCTCGGTGCTTCATGGGCACACCGGATCAAAGCTTTAAGTTTGGTAGAGGTTAGGCACATTGCACCTGTCAGGTGCTTGCGCGGAAAAGGTTCCGTTTTCTGTCTCTAGCGAAGGCGGGATTGACCGCTTCGCACCGGCACCGGGAATAGCACTGGCAAAGACTTTGGCTTCCTGCCCCAAGCCTCATAGTAAGCGGCAAGGATGCAAAAGGCATAACGTGGCGCGGTGCGGCCTTGGGTCAGGGCGGACAGGACCGCAATGCCCAAATCGCGGGCCTTGCGCAATCGTCCGGCCTTCGTGGGCACAAAATACTCAAAATCGATGAATCGCATCTGCCGCCCATCCCAGCACATATCCCGAAATGCCGGGCGTCCATGGGCGAAACCCATCGCGTGAAGCCGCGCAAGCGCTTGGCCAGCGGCCCGGCACGCCCTGAGTTTTTCTGCCATGGTGATGGACATATCTGCGCAAAGCCTGGTCAGGCTGGCCCCGGCGTCTTCGACGGCGATGTACTCTTTGCTCTCAGCCACAATTCTGGGGACAGGCGCGCCGAAGTTCCACAAAAACCGATGAGATGACCGGTCTCGATCAAACGCGTTTTCAGGCTTTCCCTTCACCAGCCAGAGATGGGGTGCGAAACGTTCGACACGCTTTAGCCAAAAACTGCGTCCCTGTGGGGTTTGGCACAGGGTCACACGCTGATAGGGCGCTCGCAAAGCGTGATCAATTGCAATGTGTACATCCGTTGCCTTGTCTCTCACAAACCGCTCCAATCAACCTATGGTTATGACATAGGTTGCATCGGCTGAATTTCATCTGGCTGACGATTAAAATCCGTTCATAAAGGCCCGTCACAGACAGTGACCGAAAAGATCAACGCTCGGTCAGTTTTAATTCGATCCGGCGATTCTGCGCACGGGCTTCGGGCGTGTCAGCCGGATTGACCGGCTGGAACTCACCAAACCCGTTGGCGGCCAGACGGTTCGGCGGGATGCCCAGCGCATCAACCATGTAACGCACAACCGACAACGCACGGCCCTGGCTGAGTTCCCAGTTGTCGCGGTATCGGCCACTTCCGGCCAGCGGGACGTTGTCGGTGTGACCGTCAACGCGGATCACCCAGTTTAGACCGGTCGGAATCTCAGCGGCAACGCTACGCAGGATGTTGGCGACCTTGGCTACCTCCTGCCGCCCTTCAGCGGACAGCACGGCCGACCCTGTCGGGAACAGAACTTCGGACGAGAACACAAACCGGTCACCTTCGATCCGCACACCTTCCTGATCGCCAAGAACATCCCGCAAGCGGCCAAAGAACTCCGAGCGATAACGTTGCAGGTCTTCCGCTTGCGCCGCCAATTCCTCGTTCTGACCGGCCAACGCCTCGGCCTCGGCCTCAAGGCGCAGGCGTTCGGCTTCTTCCAACAGGCGGCGGCGGCGTTCTTCAGATGCGGCACGGGCCAGCGCCGCGTTCAGATCCTGCCCCAAAGTTTGAATCTGAATCTCTGCGGCCTCATTCCGCTCTTCAAAATCGTCGAGCAATGCCTGTAACGACCCCAACTGCCCGCGCAGGGCGGCGATTTGTTGGTTCAGCAATACCGCTTCGCGCTGCGCCTCGGCCGAGATTTCTTTCTCATCCGAAAGCGTCGATTCCGCCAAAGCCAGCAACGCCTGACGCTGTTCAGCCAGCGTTCGTTGTTCATCGGCATCTGCCTGTGCTTGCGTCTGTGCCTGCAAAGCGGCTTCAAGCTGGGCCCTTAACTCATCAGGATTCACGTCACCGAACCGGCTTTCCAGTTCGGCCTGCGCGGCTTGTGCGGCGGCCAGCAGGGTCAACGTGTCTTCGGCCTCTTGGCGTTGCGCTTCCAATGCCAACGTCATGGCGGTTAGTTCCGCATCGGCATCTTGCAGGCGATTGCGCAACGCCTCAGCGGCGGCGGCTTCGGCCAGGCGGGCGGCTTCTTCATCGCTCAGTTGCTGTTCAAGGGACGTGATTTGCGCGGCACGTTCCTCACCACTTTGCTCAAGATCGGCAACCAGTGCTTCCAGCGCCTCACGGCGGGCGGCCGCCAGCCGGGCGGCTTCGGTTTGCGCATCAATTTCTTCACGGCTTTGGGCCAGAGCGAGGTTCAGGGCCTCTTGCTCGGTCAGCAATTGCTCACGCTGCGTCTCCAGCGCCGCGATATCGCCCAGTGCCTGTTCCTGTTCGGCCAATAGGGCGGCAACCTGTGCTTCGAAATTTGTGATCCTCGTCTGCGCCTGATCCAAAGCCGCGGCCTGTCGGTCACGCTCGGTGGTCAGCGAGGCGATCAGAGATTGTGCCTGGGCCAGATCGTCTTCGGCCTGCGATAAGGTTGTGTTCAACGCCCCAAGTCGCGCCTGCAAGCGGCTGTTCTCACGCTCCTCCAGACCCAAAGCACCTGCAAGCGCCGCAACTTCATCCGCCAACGAGGTCAGTTCATCTTCTTGCCCCGAGATGGTTTCGCGCAATACGAACTGGATCACCATGAAGATGGTCAGGACAAAAGTCAGCACCATCAACAGACCCGTCATCGCATCCACGAATCCAGGCCAGACCGAGCCCTGGAACCGTTGACCGGTGCGGCGGGACAGCGCCATGGGTTACTCTCCTTCCGGCGTGGTGCGTACTGCGCCGCGCGGCAGAGTCAGTGCCTTGACCAGAAGTTCGATATCCTTACGGAATTCGTTCATGCTTTCCTGTCGACCCGCCGAAATCTCTTCGAGAATACGCAGCAACTGAACGTCCATTGAACGAAGCCGCATTCGGCTTTCCGCGTCGATACCCTCACCTGCGCCGTGTTCACGCATGTGATCCAGCAGCGCATCCTGCCCAAGCGCAACACGCTCCAAAGCCGAGGTGACACTTTCGCTATTGGCCTGACGATTGTTCATCTCACCGATCACATCGACCAGTTGACCTAGCTTAGCCGAAACCTCTGCCCGATCACTTTCCTGGGCTGAGAACAAATCCTGCAGGGCGTCCATCTGTTCGGACATGGCATCTAAGACCGGCGCGAGCACAGCGATCTCGGCTCCGCCTTCCTCACCGCCTGCAAAGCCAACGCGCGTAATCGAAGACAGCCATTCTTCGAGTTCACGATAAAACCTGTTCTGCCCGTGTCCGGCAAACACTTCGAGCAGACCGACGATCAGAGACCCGGCCAAGCCCAGCAAGGACGAACCAAACGCAACACCCATACCCTGCAACTGTGCCTCAAGCCCGGTCATCAGCCGGTTGAAGACGGCCAGACCTTCTTCGCCCTCCTGCGGGTTCAGGCTTCGGATGGTGTCAACGATGGCCGGAACGGTTGTCGCCAAACCAAAGAATGTGCCCAAAAGACCCAAATAGATCAGGACGTTGGTGATATAGCGGGTAATTTCTCGCTCTTCCTCGACCCGCTCCGCCACGGAATCCAGAATGGATCTGGTCGAGGTAGAACTGATCTGAGACCGGGCACCGCGCTCGCGCAATAGTGATGCCAAAGGGGCCAACAGCTGCGGTGTACGGGCGTCTTCTCGAACAACACCCCCCACAAAGGCTTCGATCCAGCGCACAGACCCAATCAGCTGTGTCACCTGATAGAAACACGCAAAAACGCCGATCAGGAATACCAGCAGGATAAAGCCATTCAGATACGGATTGGCGAAGAATACCGGCAGCACGTAGGGCAGCGCCAGAAACACACCCAGCCCGGACAGGCCGATTGCCATCAACATCAACAGGATTTGTCGTGTTGGATGCGAGAAATGGGGTCTCGCGCCCTGATGTGCCTGCGCCATGCGCGTGGTTCCCGGTCTTTGCCTGCTCTGCGATGAATCTAGCGAAATTCCGCGGGTTACGCCAAGAGTTTATGCGGTGATGCTGCGCACCCGTTGCGCCAACCACTCAAGATCGGAGTCGCGCAGACCGATCTCGGCCAAATGTTCGGCGGTATTGTACAGGTATTCGTCGTTGGGACCGCGCCCACCAATCGCGTTGGCGATGATCTGGGCCTGATCCTCTAATGGCATCCCACCGCAATACTGGACGTGGTCTGCATCGATCACATAGGTGACGGCATTGACGATGTCTCCGGTTTCCAGATGCACATCCAGCATCCGCTCGACATAGGCCGACGAAATCAGTTCGCGTTCGCGCAATTCGTGCAGGGTACGCTCTTCGTGGCCAGCCTCAACCGCCAGGGCCAAACCCGTGCAATTTGCGTTTACCTGCTCGTCCAGCGCCAGCACCAGACCCGGTTTTTCCTCGGTCCCGCGGTGGTGGATCGAGCTCATGCAGAAGGATCGGGCAAACCCGTGCAACGTTGCGCGTTCGCTGCGCGCCACCGGAAAGCCCGGATTCCACAGCAGCGATCCATATCCGAATACCCACATCGTCATTGCACTGGTCCTTGCCTGTTTCGGCCTATAAACATCAAATCCGAGGCAGGAAAAAGGGCCAAAGCTCATGCGCCGTCTATTACGAGTGTTCATCTTTATAGCCGCTCTGTGGAGCATCTATTGGTTCATCGCCGGATTTGGGCTGCGCAATGCCATCACCGGCTGGTTCGACCAACAGCAGGAGCTGGGCTGGCAAGCGGAGTTCTCGGAGGTTGAGACAGCGGGCTACCCGACCCATCACATGACACGGCTGAACAATCCCGCCCTAGCGGATCCGGTAACGGGTACCGCATGGAGCGCGGACTGGATTGAGTTCGAAAGCCCTGCGATCTGGCCCGGACGTCAGATCCTGCGCTTTGCCGATACACCGCAGCGCCTGTCATATTTCGATCAGACCGCAACGATCGAAGCAGATGCGTTGCAAGCGCAATTGCAGTTGCGGCCGGGCGTAGCGTTGGTTCTGGAAAAAATGGCACTGACCGCAGGCCCATGGTCCATTACCGAGAACGCGCAGGCTTTGGCCGCGGGTGGAACCCTGGAACTGCTGATGGAGCAAACCGCCACACCCGAAGCCTATAACATGGCTGTGCGCGTGGATGGATTTGCCCCTGGCGATGAGCTGCGTGATCTGATGAAGTCCGCCGCCTCGCTGCCGCAAGCTTTTGACACACTTGAACTGGACATGGTCGCGACCTTCAGCAAACCCTGGGACCGGTCCGCGCTGGAACAGGGTCGACCTCAGCCGGTCAGGATCGACCTTAAGCTCGCCGAGGCCAAGTGGGGTGGGCTCAGGTTATTCGCCACCGGCGCATTGGATGTGGATGAGCAAGGAATTCCAACAGGAGAGATAGCGGTCAAGGCAGAAAACTGGCGGGACATGATCGCCATGGCAAATGCGGCGGGTGCCCTACCCGATCAGGCCGTAGATCCGGTTACGCGCGCGCTCAACTTTATGGCTGGGTTGGGGGGGAACCCTAATGCACTGGACTTGCAGCTGAATTTCCGCGACGGATTTGTAGCACTTGGACCATTGCCCTTGGGGCCTGCCCCTCGCCTGATCTTGCGCTAGCGGCAGTAAGTGCCACTGCGATAGCGGGCTGTGTCCAGATGGAAATGATCCTTGTGATAGCGGTCTGAATTCGGCCCCAGAACGGTGCCAAACGGGCCGCACGCGCCGCGCCAGATCTTCTTGAGTTGCTTTTGCGAGGGGTTCTTGCGCCAGCCTTTCAGTACTGTCACCACCTCGCCATCGGCCATCGTGAACCCCGAGATGTCAATTGCCCGACCCTTGCCATGCTCGGAAATCCGAGCACCCTTGCGGTTGTTGCGGGTTCGGCACGCGTAATGGGCAGCCACTTGTAGCTCAACCACAGGGCCACGGCGCTTAAAAGTGGGTTTGACTGTTTTATCAACCCATTTGTTCAGTGCGATCGCGGTGCCACAGTCCATGGTCGAAGGACGGCTGAGCGCCACACCCGAGACAGAAGTGATCTGCACTGCGTCTTTGACGCCACAAGCTGAATTCTTGCTTCCGACCCGACCCACTGGCTTGCCCTGAATGGCAATATCACCGCAGACCGAGCTTTTGCGCAGCTTGCGCTTCTTGAACAGCACCTCTTGTTCCAGCCATTCGGGGCGCATCAAGGGTCTAAGCGGCACCTCCGACGGACGCACCACCGCAGCTGTAACCTGTGGCGAAACCGGGCGTGATACAGGTCGCAATGTTGGTTGAGCACCGTCGGTTTTCGCGACCTGCCCCAACGCCGGACGCGTCAAAGGCACCAAGGACCGATCCAGAGGCGCAGCCTGCGATGTCATGGCCGTTAAGGCCAGGACTCCGATCAGAACGTGCCCCCAGCTTAGCTTCATGTACTTGACTTCCCGCGCCCAAAATCCGGAGCATCCGTATCCTGCCCCGCATCGATAATGCCGCGACGAATAGCACGCGTCCGGGTAAAGTAGTCAAACAAATGTTCTCCGTCACCGGTTCGGATGGCGCGTTGCAGGGCAAACAGCTCTTCGGTGAAGCGGCCCAGAATTTCCAGCGTGGCATCCTTGTTGGACAGGAAAACATCCCGCCACATGGTCGGGTCGGATGCTGCGATGCGGGTGAAGTCCCGGAAACCGGCGGCCGAATATTTTATGACCTCACTGTCGGTTACGCGTCGCAGATCGTCTGCCACGCCAACCATTGTATAGGCAATCAGGTGCGGCGCATGAGAGGTCACGGCCAACACCAGATCATGGTGATCTGCATCCATCTCATCGACGTTTGACCCCATGCCTTCCCACAACGCACGTAGGCGGGCAATCGCCTCGGGGTCCGAGTTCTCGACCGGGACCAACAGGCACCAGCGGTTGTCAAACAGTTCTGCAAAACCAGATTCCGGGCCGGAATGTTCGGTACCTGCCAACGGGTGTGCCGGGATAAAATGCACGGTTTCGGGGATGTGCGGCTGCACAGCGTCGATCACGTTGCGCTTGACCGAACCGACATCCGACACCGTCGCGCCGGATTTCAAAACGGGTGCAATCTCTTCTGCGACAGCCCCCATCGCCCCGACCGGGACACAGAGGACAACCAGATCGGCGCCCTCAACGGCTTCTTGCGCGGTATCGCAAACGCGGTCGCACAGCCCTATTCTGCGCGCGGTGTCCCGAGTGGCCTCGGACCGGGCATAACCCGTGACTTCCCCGGCCAGCCCTGCCCGTTTGATCGCCCAGAACATGGACGAAGCAATCAGGCCCAGCCCGATAAGCGCAACACGGTCGTATATCTGGCTCATGCTGCGCCCTTCTTAAATGCAGTAATCGCCGCAACGACACGGCGGCAGGCTTCTTCGTCGCCCACGGTAATCCGCAGGGCGTTTGGCAGGTTGTAGCCTGCAACACGACGGACAATCAAACCCTGCGATTTGAGGTAGTCGTCGCAGGCTTCGGCCTCGGCCCTGTCTGCGAAACGTGCGAGGATGAAGTTGGTACAGGACGGGTCCGAGGGCACATCGACCTTGTCCAGCTCATCCGCCAGAAACACACGCAGACGCGCGTTTTCAGATTGGCAAAAGGACAGAAACTCGACATCGTTCACCGCAGCCTCAGCCGCAGCCAAGGCAGTCAGTGAAAGGTTGAACGGTTGGCGTACCCGGTTCAGCACGTCGATGATCGATTGATGCGCATAGCCCCAGCCAACCCGCATTCCACCCAGCCCGTACACTTTTGAAAAGGTACGGGTCATGATGACATTCTCATGGGCATCGACCAGCGACGCACCGCCGTCGAACCCGTCCACAAACTCGGCATAGGCCCCGTCCAGAACTATCAAGCAGGTGTCAGGCAGACCCTGTGCAAGCCGTTCCAGTTCGTCATTCGAGATCATGGTTGAGGTCGGGTTGCCCGGGTTGGTGACAAACACGATCCGCGTTTGCCCCGTCACTGCAGACAGAATGGCATCCACATCCACCTTGCGGTCACGCTCGGCTACCATGACCGGCGTCGCACCCGCCATGCGGGCGATGATTGGGTACATCGAGAACCCGTGCTCGGTGTAAATCACCTCATCCCCCGGGCCCGCATAAGCCTGAGCGATGAATTGCAGCACCTCGTCACTGCCGACACCGCAGATGATCCGCGCCGGGTCCAGCCCGTGGCGCGCGCCGATTGCTGCGCGCAGGCTTGCGTGGTCAGTGCTGGGATAACGATGCAAAGTTGCCGCGCTGTCGCGTACCGCTTCAATCGCCTTGGGGCTTGGCCCAAACGGGTTTTCGTTCGAGCTCAGCTTGATCACGTGTTCCACCCCGGCCACATGCGACTGGCCGCCCTGATAGAGCGCGATGTCCATAATGCCGGGTTGAGGGGTGATCTTGGTCATTGAGAGGCTCCGTTGAATGGGCCTCTCATACCTGTCTCAACGGGTTGAGAAAAGCGGCAAATCCATCATGCGGCTTTGAAGCGCGCGGTTGCCGGGTCGGCGTTGTAAAAGGGCGCGAACTCTTCGGTTTGGCGGGACAAGTCATTGACGCTGTCGATAATGAACTGAACCGTTTCCTCGTCCATCAGATACGAGAAATTCAAGCGCACCCAACCGGGCTTCTTCATCTCTTCTCCGGCCGACAAATCCGCATGCAACTCCTCGGACATGGCGCGATCTATCCCCAACAAACGATGCGCATATGGTCCCGCGCAGGCACAGCCACCGCGCGCCTGAATACCATAGATGTCGCTGAGCATCCGGGTGAACAGCTGCTGATGCACCGGTTGTCCAGCATTGTCGCGAACAAGAAACGAGAAGATTGGCAAGCGATGCGGGTTATCGACCCCAAGCAAAGTCAGGTGCGGGTTGTCCTGCCAACCTTCCAGAGCCATCTGGTTGAATTGCGCTTCGCGCCCGGCAATTTCCTCTGTTCCGACGACATCCTTCACGATGAACGCCAGTGCCGCGCGTATGTCTCCGATCACGTTGGGCGTTCCGGCCTCTTCGCGAGTTGACAGATCGGCGCTGTAATCGTGGCGCCATGGCGATACAAAACTGACCGTGCCACCGCCGGGCCAGCTGGGGCAATTTCTTTGAACGGCCGATTGATTCACGATCAAAATGCCTGACGCGCCCGGACCACCGGGGAACTTATGCGGAGAAACCACGATGGCGTCTTTGCGCGCATCCGCCGGACCCATATCCATCGGCAGATACGGCCCGCCGCCGGCATAGTCCCACACGGCCAAAGCCCCATGCGCCTTGAGCAATCGCGTCACCGGATCTGGGTCAGTAATAATGCCCGTCACATTAGATGCGGCAGAAAACGACCCGATCAACAGGTCAGCGTCCGCATGTGATTGCAACGCATTTTGCAATGCGTTCAGATCAACACCCCCACCCCGTGCCTCGGGGATTTCGATCACCTGCGCCTTGCTCTCGCGCCAGGGCAAGATGTTTGAATGATGCTCGTATGGCCCGATCAAAACAACCGGCTGGTCAGCCTCTTCCACTCCCATCAAACTGACCAACCGGTTGAGCCCCGCCGTGGCACCGGACCCGGTAAAGATCACCGTGTCCTCTCCCCTCGCGCCAACAAGGCGGGCTATCTCATCGCGTGCTTCGCGACGCAGACGTGTCATGTAGGAACCGCAGTAGGAGGCCTCGGTATGGCTGTTCGCGTAGAACGGCAACACATGCTGCGCGACATAGTCTTCGACCTGCCGCAATGCACGGCCCGAAGCGACGTAATCCGCATAGACAAGCGGTACGTCCCCAAGCAGGCCCGGGATCAGAACATTTTCTCCGATAAGTCCGTCGCGCAGGTTGGAATTGTGAGTGGTCGAACAAAGATCCGCACGAAATTTGGACAGGGTCATGGCATGGGCTCCTAACTGCCCAACCAATGTGATTTATTCGCACCGGGGAAACTTCACCTAACTTTGCGTAGATTTCGAATATTTTGTGTCATATGATCAAGTATGACTTCAAAATTAGATCAAATTGACACGCGCATTCTGAAAGAACTGCAAAAGGACGCCACCCTATCCCAACGGGAATTGGCAGATCGCGTTGGTCTTTCTCAAAATGCCTGCTGGCGGCGATTGAAGGCCCTCAACGAAGATGGCGTCCTGATTGGATCCACCGCTCGTATCGCGCGCGAGAAACTAGGGCTGAGCTTAGCGGTCTTTGTCATGCTGCGCACGCGGCATCATTCGGCCGAATGGCTTCAGGCGTTTCGCAGCCATGTTCTGACCATCCCAGAAGTCGTGGATTTTCATCGCATCGGCGGCGATTACGATTACCAACTGAAAGTCGTCACCGAAGATATGGCGTCTTACGACAAGGTCTACCAACGCCTGATCGAAAAGGTCGAACTGGACAGTGTGACCTCGTATTTCGCGATGGAAGCGATCGCCGAAGGGCGACCGCTGCCGATTTAGACCTCAGGCCAGCCCGAGCATCGTTTTCATTCCACCGATGAAGGTGGCATCGTCCAGTGCCTTGCGGTTGTCGAGGTATTCGACCGCATCCTCGCCCGCGCGATACCGCAATGTGTCAGTCCCCTCGGTCACTGCATCCCAGATCACGTCGGCCACAACGCTGGGCGGTGAGGTGCGCGATGCCATCTCTTCTGAACCCCAGGCGCCGAACAAGGCCTGGACCACCGGCTGGTATTCCGTCATGGATTCATCATTGACTAAGTCGAACGAGCGGCCGCCGAAATCTGTGGCGATCAGCCCGGGCTCGACAATCTTGACCTTGATGCCAGCCGCAGCGAGTTCGTAATGCAGCGACTCTGACAGACCTTCGACTGCGAACTTCGTGCCGTGATACAGCGCCCCAAGCGGGAAGGTGATCTGTCCACCGATGGATGAGATGTTGACGATGCAGCCAGAGCCGTTCGCCCGCATATGCGGCAATACCGCTTTGGTTACGGCCAGCAGACCGATGACGTTGGTGTCAAATTGCCGACGAATGCGGTCCATCGGGAACGCCTCCAACGGCCCGTAGGCCCCATACCCTGCATTGTTCAGCAGAACATCGATCTGGCCGAACCGCGCGATCCCGTTTGCAACGGCCGTTGTGATCGAGGCTTCGTCGGTTACGTCCAGACGGGTGACCAGAACGTTTTCCAACTGCGATAGCTCGGTTTCCTTTTCCGGGCTGCGCATGGTGGCGATGACGTTCCAACCTTGTTTCTGAAACAGTTCTGCCGTGACTTTGCCGATACCAGACGACGCGCCGGTGATGAGGATGGTCTGTGCCATGGTCTTTCTCCGCAATGATAAGCCTGAGAGACAAATAACTTTGCGCACCGCGAAATACCTGCCGGATCCTCCTCAACTTCTGCCTGATTCTCCAAAGCTTCGGATTTTCAATGGTGCGAACACGCCCCACAAACTATGCTGGGCATAACCAAAAGGCGCTACAGCATGACGTTTGATCTGATCACCGATATTTGCAAAGCCGTACACGAACAGTCAGAAAGTGAACCGTTATACACGACCAAACTGGATGGGTTCGGCCTGTTACATGACATCAGAACTAAACCCATTGAGGCGCAGGTTTATGAACCCATCGTCTGCCTAGTTCTACAAGGTAAGAAGGAAACACACATCGGAGATCGGCTTGTCCAATTCGGAGCAGGCGACTCTTTGATCGTCAGTCATTCCATCCCGGTATTGGCCGCTGTTACCGAAGCGAGCCGGCAGAAACCGTATGTCGGGCTTGTCTTCTCACTCAACTTGTCCATCCTTCGTGGATTGTATGATGAAGTCGGCTCTGCACCGGCAGCGCCCGAAATGGCACAAAGCCTTGCTGCGTCCAAAGCCACACCTGATCTAATCGATGCCATGACCCGCCTGTTTCGCGCCAGTCAGAACGCGATGGACACGCAGATTTTAGCCCCGATGATCAGCCGCGAAGTTCATTACAGACTGCTACAAGCGGATCACGGTGGAATGCTGCGGCAAATGCTATGGCGCGACAGCCCCGCCAGTCGAATCGCGCGGGTGATTGACGTTATCCGCTCAGGTTTTCGAACCTCACTACCGGTGTCTGACCTTGCGCAAACCGCTGGGATGAGCGTTTCAGCCTTTCACGCGCATTTTAAATCGGTGACGGCCAAATCTCCGCTGCAATATCAAAAAGACCTCAAGTTGCTCGAAGCACGGCGGATTTTATCACACGGCGCGGTAAGCGTATCGCAAGCGGCGTTTGACGTGGGATATGAAAGCCCCACTCAATTCAGCCGGGAGTATTCCCGCAAGTTTGGTGTTTCCCCAAGGCAAGACATTGGAACGCAAAACGCTGCATAAAAAAGGCCGCGCAACTTGCGCGGCCTTGGAAATCTGTATGTCGGCGAAGATTAGTTCTTCGCGTAGAATTCGACGACCAGGTTCGGCTCCATAACAACCGGGTAAGGCACATCGCCCAGACCAGGTGCGCGCACGAAAGTGGCGGTCATTTTCGAGTGATCCGCGTCGATGTAATCCGGAACATCACGCTCTGCCAGTGCGGCCGCTTCCAGAACAACGGCCAGTTGCTTGGATTTGTCACGCACTTCGATCACGTCACCTTCTTTGACACGGTAGGACGGGATGTTGACCCGCTTGCCGTTTACTTTGACGTGACCGTGGTTGACGAACTGACGAGCAGCAAAGACGGTCGCAACAAACTTGGCACGATAAACGACAGCGTCCAGGCGGCGCTCCAGCAGACCGATCAGGTTTTCACCGGTGTCGCCGTTCACACGTACGGCTTCGGCATAGATGCGGCGGAACTGCTTCTCGGTCAGGTCGCCATAGTAGCCTTTCAGCTTCTGCTTGGCGCGCAGCTGCAGACCGAAGTCCGACAGTTTGCCCTTGCGGCGCTGGCCGTGCTGGCCGGGGCCGTATTCGCGACGGTTGACCGGGGATTTCGGACGACCCCAGATGTTTTCGCCCATCCGGCGGTCAATTTTGTACTTGGCAGACGTGCGTTTGGTCACGGCTGATCTCCTTCGTTTAGGTCGAGGCCCAAAGGGCCACTATGAAGGGCGTTGTCCTCTTGAGGTTTCCCCCATGACAGGCTTCCCCTTGCGGGGGCCACCAACACCAATGAAGCCGCGCTTATATCCGCAGGATTGGCAGAGTCAACAAGCGAATTGAATCAGGAAAAGGAGCGGCACTCATACACGCCGACGCGGACCCGCCAGGAAAATACGACAGGAAGTTGGTTCGCGTTAGGGATCAGCAATGCCGCGACAGGGCCTGACGGGGAAAGCTTACAACCGTCGTGTCAGGCTCGGGCTGCACAAAGGCCGAGGCGACGAACTCGTTCACTTCGCTCACCCAAAAGGCCTGGTCCCGTGGGGGGCATCCATTCGTGAAGACAAATGTCGGATCAATATCACCTTCCTGAACGACCAGATCCGCACTGAACCTTTGCGCGCCATTGGTCAACACGACAGTGCCACACATGTCCCCAGTGATATCCCGAATGACTGCAAAGCGATCCTTCGTCGAAGAAGCGGCTCTTCCGACACTTCCAGATCGTTCAACAACCTGTTCGATACTCTCGCTTAGGAAAACGGCTTGACCACGCCAGGACCATGCTGCCCCGACGACCAAAAAAGCCAAAGGCGGTGCCTCAAGCTCATCAAGCTCTGTCTGGTTCCAAGAAATGGCTATTTGACCGTTTGCTCCGGCTCTCATCTGCCCACTCGCACTTTTTACCGCCCCAACATTCAGATAAACGCTTATCAGCACAGATTTCGGCGGAAAAGAGACGGAATTGCAGCATTCACGCGATTGTTGCAGATGTGAATCACAACTCAGTGAAGCAAACCCGAAGTTTTGCAACACCAACAAGAGGTTCAATGAAGATGCACCCTTGTGCTGTGTTTTATGAAAAACGTCCCGTAAATATCAAATTGAAACCAACTGTACCGTCAGCGAACTCAGCGCAGTGCGCTGTAAGTGTCGCGACAAAGTTCAAAGTGAACTGCAAGACCGGTTGCGATTAACCCTGGGTCCGAACCCTAGGCCTTGCCGCATGGCAATCTGGCATAAAACGAAGCCTTGGGGATCTTTTCCGAGCAGCAGACCATTGAAAGACGGGCTTACCCTGAACCGCCCGCAGAACACCGCCTTGTGAATCGGTTCTTTTGATCCGCAAAAAAGAGCTAAGACAGGGCCCAAGCGGACCCCGCCTGATGCGCTTTGGATCACTTCAAGGGCAGGCAGATCTCGGTCAGCAAATCATCCGGCGCTGTTTCGCGAGGGTCATTGAGGTAGATCTCGTAACACGGCTCGTCTGCAGGTTCTTCACCTGAGTCTGGAAGCCAGTTGCCAAAAAGGCTGTGATAGGCAGCCGCAATTCCGGAATATGGCCCCTTGTAAGTCAACACAGCCGTTTTGCCACCGGCGATCGACATCTCCTCCATCCCTTCAGGGGTTGTTGCACCCCGGAATTCAGCCCCGGCGTAACTACGCAATTGATCCTCGGGAACATCATCGGGACTATCGAAGTATAACGCCAGAACTGGCCCAACCTGCGGCCAAAGCTGGCGAGACTCGCACAAAGCTCCGAAAGCTTCAAAGCTTTTGCCGATCTCTGAATAAGCCCCTTTGTGCGGCAAGGCGACGACACGACGGGCAGGTTCTGTTCGGGTTGTGACAGGATGCATCGGATATCCTCCGGTTTTAAAATCAGGTTGCGCGGGGTGAAATTGACCCGCTTTACGAAAGGCGGCAGGGCTGCCGCCATAGGCATCAGAAAATGCCCGCGCAAAAGAACTTGGATTGGGATATCCCACAGACGCTGCAATATCCGTGATCGGCCGATCCGTGCACACAAGCCAAGTGGCCGCTCGGTGCAGGCGAACGCGACGCACCGCCTGTGCACAGGTTTCACCGGTCAGAGCGCGAAACACCCGGTGCCAGTGAAACCTGGACATTGCGGCTACGTCGGCCAGCGCATCCAGCGACAAGTCCCCGGCAGCGTTGTCATGGATATAAGCCAAAACGCGCAGCACGCGATCTTCATAGCTAGTGGCCATCGTCATCCTTCCTTCTTCTTGCCCAACCGTGGTCGCATAGTGCGAAGCCACAAATCTTGCTGAGTTGCATCCCGGGCAACGTCAGGCCATATAGCAGGGAACTTCCGCGTTGAGAGGCGTCATGACCCAGTATCTGGATTTCGAAAAACCGCTGGCCGAGATTGAAGGCAAAGCTGAAGAGCTGCGTGCGCTGGCCCGCACCAACGAAGAAATGGATGTGTCCGAAGAAGCCGCCGCGCTGGATGCAAAAGCCGCAAAGCTGCTGGAAGAGCTGTACGCCGATTTGACCCCCTGGCGGAAATGTCAGGTGGCGCGTCACCCGGAACGCCCGCACTGCAATGATTACGTGGATGCTCTGTTCACCGAGTTTACGCCGCTGGCAGGCGATCGCAACTTTGCCGACGATCTGGCCGTGATCGGTGGCCTTGCACGATTCAACGATCAGCCGGTTATGGTGATTGGGCACGAAAAAGGTTCTGACACCAAATCGCGGATTAAGCGCAATTTCGGCATGGCCCGCCCCGAAGGTTATCGTAAGGCCGTTCGCCTTATGGAGATGGCCGGGCGTTTCGGCCTGCCGGTTATTACACTGATCGATACAGCCGGGGCCTATCCCGGCAAAGGAGCCGAAGAACGCGGCCAATCAGAAGCCATCGCGCGTTCAACCGAGATGTGCCTGAAAATCGGCGTGCCTTTGGTCTCGGTTATTATAGGTGAAGGTGGGTCCGGCGGCGCTGTGGCGTTTGCCACGGCAAACCGCGTCGCAATGCTGGAACACTCGGTCTATTCGGTGATCTCGCCCGAAGGCTGCGCGTCGATCTTGTGGAAAGACGCAGAAAAGATGCGTGAGGCCGCCGAAGCGCTGCGCTTGACTGCCCAGGACCTCTATAAGCTGGGCGTCTGCGACCGTATTATCACCGAGCCCAAAGGCGGCGCGCATCGCGACCGCCCAGCAGCCGTGGAAGCCGTACGCTCGGCCATCACCGCCATGCTGCAAGAGCTGCACGGCAAAGATGCAGCGGCCCTGATTCAGGGCCGCCGTCAGAAATTCCTGGATATCGGTTCAAAAGGGCTGGCGGCGTAACCGTCAGCCGCCCAAGCGGCGCAGCAAACCAATCGAAGGTTCACCCGTGACAGGCAAGCCATTTGCGGTTTGATAAGCGCTGATGGCGGATGTGGTGTTCTTGCCAATCACCCCATCCGCGCCTTTTGTATCGTAACCCGCTGACGTCAAACGGCGCTGTAGTTCTTTGCGATCCTCCAACGTCAGACCATTTGCGTCTGGCCCGAACGAGGCCTGAAACGGCGCACCACCTGCGATCCTGTCTGCCAGATGGCCCACACCAATCGCGTAGCTATCTGAATTGTTATATCGCTTGATGACCTGAAAGTTACGGAACACGGCAATGCGCGGCCCCGGTGTCTGCGGTTGCAACACGGCGACGGGTGTGCCCGAAACCGTTCCGACCTCTCCTCCCCAGGGTTGCCCCCGAACCCAACCAGCGCGCGCGAGATACGACGCCGTAGAGGCCAGCGAGTCCGTCGGATCCTCGGACCAGATATCGCGCCGCCCATCCCCTGTGAAATCGACCGCATAAGCAAGGTACGAGGTCGGGATGAACTGCGTATGCCCCATCGCCCCAGCCCAGCTGCCGGTCATGTTGGCGGGTGTGGTATCGCCTTCCTGCAAGATACGCAGAGCCGCGACCAATTGCTTTTCGAAAAACGCACCGCGTCGCCCGTCATAGGCCAGCGTCGAAGTGGCCGAGATCACAGGCACATCGCCGCGACGCGCGCCATAACGGCTTTCCAGACCCCACACGGCCACGACAACTTCCTTGTCCACGCCATATTGTGCCTCGATCTGCGCCAGGGTGCCGTTGTATTTGCGAAGCATCTGCTGACCGGTTTCGATCCGCTCGTCCGAGGCGGCGATGGCCAGATAATCCTCGAGCGAGCGCTTGAACTCGACCTGATTGCGGTCGCGTTCGATCACGTCGGGCAAATACCCTGCCCCGCGAAACGCTTGATCGAGTGTAGTCTGGGAGATTCCCTGCGATGTGGCGCGGGTCTTGAACCCGGCAACCCAGGCATCCCAACCCGCGTTCGGAACTGCCCGCATCCGGGATGCAGGGGCTCGAGTCGGAGCACTGCCGCCCGTGCAGGCAGCCAATAATGTTGATCCAAGACAAATAGAAAAGGCGCGGCGCGAAATCATGATGGGGTCTGCTCTTGTTTGTGATTTGACTCAAGAGTACCCCAGCAGAACCTCTCAGGCCAGTAGAGTGGCGCAAAGGAAGGGCATCAATGCAATGTCGGCGGGAAGCCGCTCAGCTCACCAGCAAACGCAACCCCTGCGTCACATCCGAGCGTACCGCCAGCCGCAAACCCGGCTCGTCCCCGGCCTTTAGCGCAGCAATGATCAGCTTGTGATAATGCGGGGGCTCAGTGCGCCGCAGACGCCCATACAACGCCCGCATTGTTGGTCCCAATTGCAACCAGACGGTTTCGGCAATGGCAAGCATCGCAGGCGCTTGCGCGCGCAGATACAAAGTGCGGTGAAACTCCAGATTTGACCGAATATAGCCAACCGCGTCTCGCTTGGTCACCATCTCGGCAACGGTCATGTTGATGCTCTGCAACCGATCGATCAGCGCGATATGCGCGCGCGGCAAAGCCCGGCTTGCCAGCTCGACCTCTAACAATGCCCGCAACGCTGCCAACTCCTCGATCCGGTCATTTGTCAGCTCCGGCGTCGATACACGGCCCGATGTAGAAAGGAAAAGCGCCCCTTCAGCAGCCAGACGGCGCACCGCCTCACGTGCAGGGGTCATTGAAACACCGAATTCCTTGCCGATGCCGCGCAGGGTCAGTGCCTGACCCGGCGCCATCTCTCCATGCATGATTCGAGATCGCAGGACCCGATACACCCGGTCATGCGTGGCAGTTTGGGTCTCGGAGGTGCGCGCGTTCATCATGCGCTTATGTGATCACAAAATCACGCGAGGTCAACTCGGCTTATCATCAAATCTAAAGCGATGCAGCTCCGCCCCGTTGTCGCGCAACCAGCGGCGAGGGTGTTGATAGGGACCAAAGATCTTCTCGACCTGCGCCCAGAACGCAGGCGAATGGTTCATTTCGGCAAGATGCGCCACCTCATGAGCCGCCACATAGTGCAATACCTCAGGTGGCGCCAGGATCAGTCGCCACGAGAACATCAGCCCACCATGCGAGCTGCACGAACCCCAACGAGACCGCGTATCTCGCAGACTCAGCGTCGAATAAGGCCGTCCCAGCATAGCCGCATAGTCGTCGCACGCCCCGGTTAGCCGGTCCCGCGCCAATTCCTTAAGAAATCGCGCCAACCGCCGCGCCTCTGCGCCCTCTGGAACCGCGACCTCGTTTGCTTGCAGCAAAACCCGCCGGCCAACAGCAGGCACGATTCGCCGATCAACGCCTTCAATTGGAATCGTTTGCCCAAACTGAACCTTGGCCATATCCGGCCGGTCCTCAAGATGCTGCCGAATCCATTCTTCTTTCGTGCGCGCAAAGTTCAGGGCCTCGGTCTCTGGCACGCCAATTGGGTACGTCAACGTAACCCGCCCATCCAACTGAGAAATTCGCAAACTGATACGCCGTGCCCGGGCTGATTTGCGCAGCCTCAGCGGCACCGGCGGCGTCCCTGGCAATGCGTGCTCTCCCATATCGCGACCTCTCTTGCGCAAAGACTTTGACAGTGCCCTCTGCCTGTGGCAGGTGAGCTGAATCATTTAGACGACTCACCTGATATCAAGGGGATTTGACATGCCCAAGGAAGAATGGGGCGTAAAGCGCGTTTGCCCGACAACCGGTAAGCGGTTCTACGACCTGAACAAGGACCCGATCATCAGCCCCTACACCGGCGAGATCGTGGAGCTTGAAACATCCAAAAGCCGCATGATCGCGGCGGATGCGGAAGATGCAGCTTCGGTCAAGGCGCGTGAAAAGGCGTCAGAAGAGGATCTGGTTCTGGACGATGACGATAATGTTGACGTCGAATTGGATGACGATCTGCTGGACGACGATGACGACAACAATGATGACGTTTCTTTGGACGACATTACCGACATGTCCTCGGAAGACGACAACTGATCAAGCAGAAGGCGGCCCCAAGGGTCGCCTTTTTCATTTGACCTGAAGGCGGGGCGGAAATTCACGCTCAAATCCAATTTTGGACTTGCACTTGCCGTCACTGTCTCCTAAACGTCCGCTCACCGCATCGACGGTACCATGATGGGGCCTTAGCTCAGTTGGGAGAGCGCTTGCATGGCATGCAAGAGGTCAGGGGTTCGACTCCCCTAGGCTCCACCAAAACCTAACAATACAACTAGATAGCAAGCATTAGAGCGGTGTGACACACAGGTGTGACACAAAATGAAGCTGCATGCGTATCTCTCACTGTACAGACACTGCATTTATAACTTCCGTCGGCCACTGTCCTATACGACACCACCACCCCCGCACGAGACCAAGCACCACACCTAGAACCGTTAGGATGAAGTGTATGGCGTTGTCATGGACGCTCCTGTGCAGTAGCGTCCAGCACCATGGTCATCCGGCGATACCCATTTGTGCTTTTGGTTAGCTTTCTGGTCATCCTGACCGGCATAGCTGGCGTTGCTCACGCGGTATCAAATGGTTGCATTGGCATTCATTGTGAAGAACATGCGCAAACTGCGAAACACTCTGTATCAGCAATGAGCAGCGGTGACATCTCGGTTCCAAGTCATCATCATGACCCAGAGAGTTCTGGAACCGGAGAATGTAATCCCTTTATCTGCCAAGTAGTGGTATTGCTCGTCGAGAACGGTGAACCCGCTCAAGGTCAACGTGATATTGACCTAGAGCTCCAGGATAGTGCCCAAGCCAAGCTGAATGAACCAGATAGCCCATACAGGCCCCCTGACCTTTGAAGCAGCGTAAATCCTTGCGGACGCAAGCGACAAGCCCGTGCGGCTGTTCGCGATGTTTCGCAGCACTAACAGCTTCCAAAATGTCAGGACCAATCTATGAAAAAAAGATACTTAACAATAGGCCTATGCACCGTCGCTGCTGTCGCCGCTTTCACAACTCTTCGGCCCGGTTCAATCGAAGAGGCCGCACCACAGGAACCACTTGAAGGCGATGCTATGGTCGCAATTCAGATGCCGCCCATCGAGGGTAACGCTGAAATCGGCCAGCGTGTCTTTGAGGTCTCCTGCGCCTCTTGCCATGGTGTCAATGCGGTCGGTGTGGAAGGCGCAGGACCGCCTCTGATCCACAAGATCTACGAACCCAGCCACCACGCGGATGAAGCCTTTCAGAGGGCAGTTTCACAAGGTGTGAGAAGCCACCATTGGCAGTTTGGCGACATGCCGCCCGTGGAAGGTCTGACGCGAGGTGACGTTGCCATGGTGATCGCGTACATTCGTGAAATTCAACGTGCCAACGGGATAAATTGAGGACAGGACCATGAAAAAGTTCATAACACTCGCACTCATGGCTGCCCTTCCCAGCGGCGTACTCGCGCATTCCAAGATCGAAGAAACAACTCCTGCCGACGGAGCCACAATAACCACTGTGCCCGCTGAAATTGGCCTCAACTTCTCTAAGGATATCCGGTTGACACGGATACAGATGGCCCATGAAGAACACTCGGCCGTAAGCCTGGATTTGGGCGACCAGACAAATTTTGGTCAGGAGTTCACGATCCCACTGCCGAGCAATGGAACGGGCACCTATGTCATCGAATGGCGTGGTTTAGGTGAAGACGGCCATGCGATGCAGGGCAAGTTTTCCTTTACCGTGGAATGAGCATGCCAGACATTTGGGGTATTGCCTCGATCCTCGCAAAGCTAGGGCTCTACATCGGCTTTGCGGGGTCCACCGGGCTTGTGATTGTTAGTTACCTCTATTCCGGCTTTGTCGCACCGATTAGCCTCGGGATAAAACGCCAAGCTAGAGCCTTAGCGTGGCTTGCTCTCGCCGCAACGGTTGTTGGTTTCCTGCTTCGTGGAGCCGCCTTAACAGGCGGAGTTGACGGCATGGTCGATCCAGAAATGCTTGGTCTGCTTTGGCAGACATCCGTGGGAGACGCCTTTGTCTACCGCCTTATCGGCGCAGTGTTGATCCTTGTGGGGCTGTCTGTTCCTCGCTTTGGTCAATGGATCGCACTGTTGGGTGGCACAGTGGCTTTGTGGTCCTTTGCACAGATCGGGCACGTACCCGAGCTAGAGAGTGTCGGCATCCAGCTCTTGCTGCTATTGCACCTGCTATGTGTAGCCTTCTGGGTGGGCATATTTAGCCCGCTGCGGAGTTTGGCTCTCATGCCTGAACATCTGACAGATGCTGCTGGACTGGGGCACAGGTTTGGACAAGCTGCTGCATTGATTGTTCCGACTTTGATCGTGGCAGGTCTCTGGATGGCTTGGTTGCTTGTTGGCAATCTCCAAGGGCTCTTGTTCACTGGCTACGGGCAGGCACTGTTGTTCAAAGTGTTGCTGGTGGGGCTTTTGTTGATACTCGCCGCAGCGAACAAGCTCCGATTTGTTCCGTCCATGCAAAGCGGAGATGCTAAAGCAGCGCGACACCTCGCCCGATCTATCGAGGTGGAGGCAATAGTCGTATTAGTGGTTTTGGCGACAACAGCCACACTCACGAGCGTACTAACGCTTCCGAGTTAAGGTAGGCAGAGATGAAAAAACACCTTTCCGCACTTGCTATATGCTGCATTGGTACCAGCGTCGCTGCAGACCATGAGTTGTTAGATAGAGACCTTGCGAATGGGCAGGAACTCTATGCAGAGCACTGCGCCTCATGCCATGGAGTTAATCTGGAAGGCCAACCCAACTGGCAGACACCCGACGATGACGGAGTGTTGCCTGCTCCACCACATGACGTGACAGGGCACACATGGCACCATGATAATCAGCTGCTGTTCGAGTATACCAAACTAGGTGGGGCAGACGCGTTGGCAGCACGCGGTGTTAAAGACTTTAACAGTGGCATGCCCGGCTTTGAAAGCACCCTGACTGACGAAGACATATGGGACGTGCTGGCCTACATACGTTCCACTTGGCCTGACGATGTTCAACAGATGCAGGCTAGTCGCAACCTGCCGCACCAATAGAAGACATTATTCCAGAGTGGGTTTGGGTACTGGCCGCAGAAGGCGTCTCGGGTAGTGAACTAATCAGCATACACCAATTACTTGAGAACTCGAACTGGAGTTTTGATGCCGCGCACCACTGTTTTGATGCGCGGCTTGCGACATTACTCGCTCCGAACGATGTCCGAGTAAGCACCATTTAGGTTGAGTGTGACGGTTACCGCCTCATCGTCCCTGTTTCGCCAGAACCAGCCGTGATCACCGGCGAAGGGGGTTTCAAAACTGCCCTCGCCTTCGTTTTGACCGCGCCCCTTCTCGTAGGTCACGTTTTGGTCGCCCGCATGCGCGTGGAGGTCGAAGTTGATACGACCACCTTCAGCCGCCCACGCGTAAAAGAGGGTCGCGCCCTCTTCCATAGTTGCCTTAATCTCGGTGAACTCGCCAGGTTCGAGCGTGAACGTGATTGTATCCTGCCACGCCTCCTGAGCAAGTGCTGTGCCAACGAACAGACCGAATACGTTATCCCATAAGCTTGACGACTGATCGGCCCCATGAAGCTGTTGGTCTTGTTCGGCTTCATCCGCCAGGTCCTGTTTGATTTCACCCATCTCGGTCAGGCCAAGCACGCGCCCTGCACCCGTTGGGTCGATCCCGTATTCCGCAGGCAGCACAACAGCGACCAGTATTGCCACGGCGCTGACAGCCGCGATGATGGTGGACCGAAGGAGTTGGGCTGAGCTTGGTAACTCTTCGAGGCTCGGTTTCTTTGCGTTAAACATTTGTGGGGTTCCTTATGCGGCCACAAAATAGCCGGTGAGTTGGTATCCCATCAGCACAAAGCCGATGGTCATCATGACGACATTGACGGTGTAGGCTTGTTCGAAAAACTTGGCGCTCTTTCGCCAGTACCCCATGACGATGAGGATGGCAGCCAATGCCAGAAGTTGCCCGATCTCGACGCCAACGTTGAACGCCAGGAGGTTGGGCAGAAGCCCGTCTGGTGCGATCTGGTAGTCGAGTATCTTCGTGGCCAAGCCGGTGCCGTGAAACAGGCCGAAGATGAAAGTCGCCGCCTTGGTGTTGGGCTGAAAGCCGAACCAACGTTGATAGGCCCCTAGGTTGTCGAGTGCCTTGTAGACAACGGACAACCCAATGATGGCATCCACAATGTATGAACTGATGCCCCAGCCAAACCAGACGCCTGCAAGCATCGTGATGGAATGCCCCACTGCAAAGAGGCTCACGTAGACTGCAACGTCTTTCGACCGATAGAGGAAGAAGACGACGCCAAGGAGGAACAGGATATGGTCGTAGCCCGTCACCATATGTTTGGCGCCGAGGTACATGAAGGGGATGATGTGCACGCCCCAGATTTCTTGGATGTAGCCAGCATCGCCGGGCGTAACATCATGCGCCAAAGCTGCGCTGGTCGATAGCAGCAACATGGATAGGACGAAGAACGCGAGACGCTTAGAATTGCGTCTGACGCCTTCAATGAAGGTTCTCATGGAGTAACTCCGCTTAGTATTTAGATTGATCGGTGATGCGCATGAACTGCGCAGTGCCGATCAAGCGCGCGGAGGTCGGTCTATTCTGAACTTACGGGTGGGGCCGTTGGCCGAAGCTAGCCGCCGCCACGCCTCGCCTATGTGCAATTCAGGAGCAGTGCTGGGACCACTGGAGAGAAACGCCTGGTTGTGGTCATGATCGGCCACATCGTGGCTATGACCGTGCATCGCCCAAAAGAGGTCTTCTTCAAACCCATGTGAGTGGCCATGATCTTCGACCATTTCCAGATGATCTTGGATTGTCTCAAAAATCGCCGGTGCGTGCGAGAATGATGGCGTTACGGACCAAACGACCAACGCGAGACAGAGGACAGCTAGGCCAGCCCTCAAAAAGTGTTGGTATGCCCGTTTCATTGCATGTGCCCGCCTGTCAGTCACGACTTTCTCGCCGCCGTCGAAGTTATGTTTTGTCTACAATAGTGCTCGCCTCATGGTCAATTGCGTCTAACTACCCTGCGCAATGTGCAGCAGGGGTGACTGCGATACTGCGCGACTATAGTTTCGATAGCATCAACTTCTCCTCGATCAACAGAACACTATAAATCACTGTTGGGAGCAATAGACGACCACATGCTGCATACTACTGTGGAAGGGAACAGGGTGTTAACCAACTGATAGAGCAAACAAAAAACCAGACCCATAGATGCACTGACAAACAAACATTTGTACACACTTCGGTGTGGCACACTGTAAACCAACACACCACAATAGTGTTTACTATCAGTGCATTAGGCGTTCGGCGGCATTTCCCTAGGCTCCATCAAGACTTTCACGTGACCACACACCCCTCGCCGAAGCCATCAGGTTTCATTGCCACTGCTGAAGTGCGCAACTTTAGCGCGAGTTGCCTGGTCGCCAATTGGCCTGTCTCATAGCCTCACCAAGGTCTTTCCCATATTTTGGGTCCGCGAACAGCTTTTGAAACAGCGCGTCCACGCGACTGTCGGGCCACTCACGTGACAGTTTTTCTGACAGGGCCTGCGCTTTGCTTTCGTTGCCTAACATCTGATAAGACGCCATCAGGTAAGCAACAGACACAGGTCCGACAGGGCCGCCATTTTCGGTTGCTTGTTCAAAGGCTGATACAGCGCCTTCGTAGTCCTTCAAATGAAACTTGGCCGACCCCATTGCGTTTTGAAACACATATCCACGCTCGAGGTCGAATTTCGACCGCGCGTCCTCACTGATCACAATGACTTCTTCAAACGAACCCGAGTACAGCATTATCAGTGACACAAACTCCAATACATGAACGTCATTGGGCGCCAAACGCTGTGCTCTTTGGGCAGCCTCCATGGCCTCTGGCCAGTTATTTTTGGCGAATTCGACCCAAGCTTTTGCGGATTGGCTCCAACCCGTTTCCGGGGCCAACTCGACGGCCCTATTGGCTCGCGTGTCTGCGTAGCTCAACATGCTACTGGCCAGATCGGGATCCGGTGTCAGCACAGCAATCGTCGCCGCAACCTGCGCGGCGCCCGCATGGCCGCCAAAATAGCTTTCGTCGTTCTCGATCGCCCCTTTGAATATGGTCAAGGCCGCGTCAAGTCGCGCGGGTTCCAGGGCCGGAAAGATCAGGTCCCGACCAGTATTGGCCAGATTTACAGCCTGAAGGCGCATTGGAGAGGCATCAAAAATGGCGCTGCGCTCATCTCGGCTCAGGCCGTCGACTGGCAAATCGGTTGCGCTGTCCTGCCATGTCGAAGCCAACCAAAAAGCAATCACACAACAGCCCAGTAAGAAAACCCCAGCGATCCCTGCACCTGGCTTTACCCATGCAGTCGCCTTGGTTTCAAACTTTGGGGTCTCAGGCAGAGCCGCCTCACCCAACCTTTTCGAGATCAGCGGGGCGTATCCGCCCTTTGGCAGGTCGAACACCGTTTTCTCGTCGCGCCCATCTGTGGCGTAGTATTCGGCAAGCTTGCGGCGCAAGCGACCAGCATCCACCCGCACCACGTTTTCGCGGCGCGGCATCTCGGACATTGATCCGCCATAGACATCCATCGCAATCGTTTTGGCCCGAATGTCGTCGGCCCGACCGTTCAGAGATTCCTCGACCACATACACAAGAAAGTCCTGCAATCTCTGTGATCCCTCGAAGGTCGAAGACCTCACAAGCCGCTGAAGCGCGGCCTGAACATCCTCGGCACTAGGGTTTTTCCCCTCATTCACCACTGCTGATGATCCTCGGATAACACAATTTTTTCAAAAAGTTACACCCCTCGTTATACCGTATTATGCCCCGATAAACCTATTGAAAGAAGTGAATTTGTTGTTCGATCGAGAAAACGTCTTACCCATCAAACGTGCCGCCCAAATGAAAAGCAACGCCATTGAGACATTGTTTCCCAAGAACAAGGCCGCAATCGCGGACTTACGCCGTAGGGATCCTGTATTCGACGAGATTTGCAGGGACTACCAGCTTCTGAGTGAAGAATACCTCTCGATAAACGCTGAGCCGGGAAGTGAATCCGACCGGTTCGCCTGCGATATCCGTGAAACCCTGAATGGGCTTCGAGATGAAATTGCCCAATCGCTGCGGCGCGCGGGGAAGATGTAATTCAAACACGGGGAAGGGATACCAATGAGGTCAGTATTGATACACACCGCGGCCATGGTGCTGACGGCAGGCACGAGCTTTGCTCAGGATGCGCCTATCATTCGTGACGGAGAATTTGAATATCTTCGCGCACAGTTTGGAGAGCAATGGGATGCTCAGGATACAGAAATTGAAGCAAAGCTTGCCGAGATCCGAGACGCCAATGGCGGCAAGCCACCCAATATCCTCTACATTCTGATAGACGATGTCAGCTTTGGTCAGATGGGCAACCGGACGATGAACTACGTCACCGGCTTTGACACGCCCAACATCAACGACTTTGCCACGCAAGGCATGTCTTTGATGAGAATGTATACCGAGCCCTCCTGCACACCGACACGAACGGCCATGCTGACCGGTCGCCATCCGGTACGTGCCGGTGTGGAGGAGGTCAAAGTAGCGTTGGTTGGCGAAGGTCTTTCAGCCGAGGAGGTCACGATTGCCGAAATCCTGAAGGAAGAAGGCTATAACACAGCGCATGTCGGGAAGTGGCATCAGGGCGATATAGAACAGGCCTACCCGCACAATCAGGGTTTTGATTGGGCGGCCTTCCCCTTGCATCAACAGGTTCAGCTCAGCCTGATGACACGGGACGCCATGGTTGCAAACAACATGCTTGGCTTCCATCCGTCGGGTCAGTCGAACCAATTCCAGCTGGACGAGCGGTTCAAACCCTACGGCCTGGTAACCGGCGTGGAAGCGGAAGCTGGCGGTCTGGCGCGCGAAGTCGACATGGCGCCGGGCGAAGAGTGGACTCAGGCTAAATACGAGGAAATGAACCTGCGCTATCAGCGGCAAGCACTGGAGCAGCTTGAGCGGCTCGCAGCACAGGACAACCCGTTTTTCATGCAGTATTGGCCGCTCTATCCACTGAACTTTGCCTATCCCGATCAAGCCGTATCCCGCAATGGAGGCTTCCATGCCGACAAGTTGCAAGTTCTGGACGGCTGGATCGGGGATGTGCTGACCAAACTTGATGAAACCGGCAAAGCAGACAACACCATTGTCGTGATCATGGCTGACAATGGCTTGATGTATCACTACGAAGAAGCGTCCGGCCTGAACCAACTGATTTATCGCGGCGGCAAGACACAGCATCTTGAAGGCGGCGTGCGCACAGATACGTTCATCCGGTGGCCCGCCGCGATTGAGCCGGGCAGCGCAGCAGGTGACATCGTGCATGTCTCGGATCTGTTTACAACCTTTGCCCGTATCGCAGGCGCAACGGACCACATTCCGCGCGACCGCGTGATTGACGGTATTGACCAGACGGCGCTGTTGCTTGAGGGCGAAGGCAATTCGCGCCGCGACTTTGTTTATGTTTACGAAGGGCCCGTCTTACGCTCGGTGGTCAAGCAAGAGTTCAAGATGCATCTTCCAGCCCCTGGACAGCCCGGCGCTGCGGCACCCGTTTTCAATGTCTATCGCGACCCACGTGAAGAACATCCGCTTGTCGGGTACTCGCTTTGGTCCGGGGCGTCCTTCCAGGACATGGTCAAGCGCCACCAGAAAACCATCGCAAAGCACCCCCATCTGCCACTCGGAAAAGGTGTGCCTTATGAAGGCATAGAAAACCTTCGCCCTGAAAGCGAACTGACCCGAGACGTTTTCTCTAGCTGGCAATGACGAATTCAGACGGCGGTACCAAACCGCCGCCGTCTAATTACCCGCACCCATTCCGTCAGGTGAACTATGTCACGAATTTCCCTTTGCTCTGCTTTCCTGACCTCAGCGCAGCTTATGGTGGGTGCTGCCGCCGAAGCCGAAGAAAATGCTTCAAATCCACTGGCTGCAGTGAACAACACCGACATTCGCTATCAGTATTTCGATCTCGAAGGGGATGTCGACCGTCAGGATGCTTTCATCGACGGTGCATACATGTTGCGCCCCAATCTGAAACTGAAATATGAGCTTCACTACAACTCGACGAACGCGACCGGCACGCGGTTCAGTGGATTTGAAAAGACCAATTTCAAGCTGATCTATTTCCCCTCACAGCAGCCCCTGAATGACACCTGGAGCGTCAAATCCGCGCTTGGTTTGGAGTGGATACTTGATTTTGGCGAGCCGAACGAAGGCATCGGAACCGGATCGGATCAGATTGCACCATTTGGCGGGTTCGCCTTCGCAAATGCGAACACCGGATTGACTTTGATCCCTTTGGTCCAACACTTCGCTTCCTATAACGGTCCGACCGATATCAGCCAAACAGCGATGCGCCTGATTGCGCTTCAGCCGTTTGGTGATGGGTATTGGATCAAAGCGGATATCAAAGCGCCATACGATTGGGAGAATGACGCCTGGCCCGCCACTGCAGAATTCCAGATCGGTAAGAACTTCAGCCCCAGAGTTGCTCTCTATGCTGATATTCTGATCGGCATCGGTGCAGACCGCCCCTATGACCAAGGTGCCGGAATTGGGCTGAGATTCAACTACTAGCCTTCGCGACTGAAATGGGTCGCCCCAATACTCCATTCCCGGTCAACTTTCGCCGTAGGAATTGCCACGGTTTTGTAACGCCTGCGGAGTCTTACCTGCGCTCACATTCAAATATTGTTACTTTAGCGTCGACCATGACTATACCCAGAGCGCCGGAGCATTTGCCCGTGACCTAGCCCATCGTGGCCCTGTTTTAGCATCAAGAGTTTTCTAAAGTGAGTTTGTGAAGCCCGCGCCCCGCCCAAACAAAGATGTGGAAATTGTCTGGCTATTGATTTTCTTGGCGCGCGCAAAGAATATGTAAAAACATGATAAGATTAAGGCGGCTGAGTTCCGCAGGCAGACTGGCATGACCAAAATTAAGAACATGGAAGAATTCGCGGCCCTAAGCGGGATATCGCGGCCTACAGTTTCAAAGTATTTCCATGATCCCGATAGCGTTCGCCCAACAACACGGGCGCGCATAGAGGAGGCGCTGGAACGGTTTGACTACCGCCCGAACATCTATGCAGTGAACCAAAACCGGAAGCTTACAAAGAATATTGGCATCGTCGTGCCCTATCTGGCCGATCCGTTCTTTGCCGAAATCGCGCGCTATCTGGAACAATCCTGCATTGCAGCCGGCTATCGCCCATCCCTGTTCAGCTCACATGGCGAACAAAAGCTCGAGAACGAGATCCTGGATGGGCTGCAATCCTTGAAACCCGCAGGAGTGCTTTTGGCACCTTTGGGGCGTACCTCGGACAGATCTACTATCGAAAAGTTCTGTGCCAATGTGCCGACAATCCTGTTCGACAGTAACCTTGATGGCCTGGGGGCAGCCTTTGTCGGTTCGGATAACTTTAGCTTTGTGTCGCAGACCGTGGAGTACATGACAAGGACAGGTGAGCCACCTTCCTTTTTTGAAATGCGCACGCCCGCAAACCCAAACGCGAATAAACGACGTAAGGCCTATGTCGACGTGATGGAGCGGTTGGGCTTCGAGCCACATATCATTAAAGTCGATGGCACAGGCTGGGCCTTTGAAGAGATCGGCCACCGAGGCGCATTGAAAGTCCTGCAAGAGCGCGGGCTGAAGACAGATTCTGTTTTGTGCAGCAACGACCGGTTGGCCATCGGCTTTCTGGCAGCCTGTTTCGAACAAGGGATTCGGGTTGGTCGGAAAGAAGATTGTTCGCTTCGTGTCGCCTCAAACGATGACCACCCATTCGCAAAGTTTACCTGTCCCTCTTTGACGACAGCTGCGCATGACTACGATAATGTAGCCGGCCGAAGCGTCGAAACTTTGTTCGAACTCATTGAAAGTGGTGGGAAATTCTCAACGCGCACTGAAACCTTGTTCCCCGCGCGACTTGTCTTGAGGGATTCTGCATAATTTAACTTTTTAACGCGCGTAAAGTTTTTATTGACGGCGCGACAACTTACACTCTAGGCTCTCTGTACGACATCCAAGCTCAGGGAGGACAGGGATGTATCTGAAGAACGCACTTCGTGCGGCGACTGCACTGACTTTCGTCGCAACGGCAGCGGCTCATGCACAATCCATCACGATCGCCACTGTGAACAACGGCGACATGATCCGGATGCAGGGCTATACCGACAAATTCACCGAAGCGACCGGCATTGATGTGGAATGGGTGACGCTGGAAGAAAACGTACTGCGCCAGCGCGTGACCACCGACATCACCACCAAAGGCGGTCAGTTCGATATCATGACCATCGGCATGTATGAGACGCCGATCTGGGGCGCAAATGGCTGGCTGGTGCCGCTGGACGGCATGTCAGACGAGTATGACGTTGACGACATCCTGCCTGCTATGGCTGGCGGTCTGAGCCACGATGGAACGCTTTACGCGGCACCTTTCTACGGCGAAAGTTCGATGATCATGTACCGAACCGATCTGATGGAGAAGGCCGGCATGGAAATGCCCGAGGCACCGACCTGGCAGTTTATCCGGGAAGCCGCGGCTGCGATGACGGACCGCGACAACGACATCAACGGCATTTGCCTGCGCGGCAAGGCCGGATGGGGTGAAGGTGGTGCCTTCATTACCGTCACCGGAAACTCATTTGGTGCGCGTTGGTTCGACGAGGACTGGAAACCCCAGTTCGATCAACCCGAATGGAAAGAAGCGCTTACATTCTTTGTCGATATGATGAGTGAATCGGGTCCGGCAGGCTATGCCACCAACGGGTTCAATGAAAACTTGTCCCTGTTCCAGCAAGGCAAGTGCGGGATGTGGATTGATGCCACTGTTGCGGCGTCTTTTGTGACCAACCCGGATGACTCGACCGTTGCAGACAAGGTCGGCTTCGCTCTGGCTCCTAACTCGGAAGGCGTAGACAAGCGCGCCAATTGGCTCTGGGCCTGGGCGTTGGCAATTCCGGCCGGCACACAGCAAGAGGATGCGGCGAAACAGTTCATCGAATGGGCAACTTCGAAAGACTACATCGAATTGGTGGCCGAAAACGAAGGCTGGGCCAATGTACCACCCGGTGCGCGGACCTCGCTCTATGAGAACCCGAACTACAAGGAAGTTCCCTTTGCGAACATGACCTTGGAGTCGATCCTGATGGCCGACCCGCAAAACTGCTGCGCACAACCAACGCCTTACACAGGCATTCAGTTCGTCGCGATCCCAGAATTTGCAGGCATCGCCACGCAGGTGAGCCAGGAGTTCTCGGCGGTCTATGCCGGACAGCAAACGGTGGAAGAAGCGCTTGAAAAAGCTCAGGCCTTTACTGCCGAAGAAATGGAAGCCGCAGGCTACTGAGGCCCCAGCTGAAGCGGGCGGGCAGCCCCCTGCCCCCCGCCACACCAGACCCTTCCCTAACCCGCGTTTATCTCGCAGGCTAAGCTACGCCTGAACAGAGAGGTTTTGCGTCATGGCTACCGAACATTCCCGATCCGTTGCTCGCCTTATGATGGCACCCGCAGTGGTCCTGCTGCTTGGCTGGATGCTCGTGCCGCTGACGATGACGCTGTACTTTTCTTTTAAAAAATACCTGCCCCTGCGTGGTGGTGACTTGGGCTGGGTTGGCTTCGACAACTATGTCCGATTTGTCTCCTCAAGCTCTTTCTGGCCAGCGGTGCAGGCGACATTGATGATCGTTGGCGGCGTTCTAGTCATAACGGTCGTGCTGGGTATCCTTCTGGCGATGCTCCTGGACCAGCCGATGTGGGGTCAGGGCGTTGTCCGCATCCTCGTGATCGCGCCCTTCTTCGTAATGCCGACCGTATCCGCGCTGGTCTGGAAGAACATGTTCATGGACCCGGTCAACGGCCTGCTGGCGCATCTGTGGCGTTTTTTCGGGGCCGAGCCGATCTCGTGGCTGTCCGAGGCGTCGATGACCTCGATCATCATGATCGTTTCGTGGCAATGGCTGCCTTTTGCAACGCTCATCCTGCTGACAGCGATCCAGTCGCTGGACAGTGAGCAGCTTGAAGCAGCGGAAATGGACGGCGCGCCGGTGCTGAAGCGCTTCTACCACATCATCCTGCCGCATCTGAGCCGCGCGATAACGATCGTGATCCTGATCCAGACCATCTTTCTTCTGTCAATCTTCGCCGAGATCTTCGTGACCACCGGCGGCGCATTCGGCACCCGTACACTCACCTACCTGATCTTCCAGCGCGTGCTGGAAAGCCAAAATGTCGGCCTTGGATCAGCCGGAGGTGTCTATGCCATCATCCTTGCCAATATCGTTGCGATCTTCCTGATGCGCATCGTCGGCAAGAACCTGGACGCGTGAGGAGGTAAGACCATGGCCCGCGCCGTCACAACCCGCCGCAAATCGCTGAACACTGCCCTTGCCTGGGCCGTCGGACTGCTGATCTTCTTCCCGATCCTCTGGACCATCCTGACCAGCTTCAAGACCGAGGCGCAGGCCATTGCCAGCCCACCGCTGTTTTTGAACTTCGACTGGACACTTGAGAACTATGCCATCGTGCAAGAACGATCGGACTATATGCGGTTCCTTTGGAATTCGGTCATCATTGCTGGTGGCTCGACCATTCTGGGTGTGATCATTGCCGTCCCCGCTGCATGGGCAATGGCCTTTGTGCCTTCAAAGCGTACCAAGGACATCCTGCTTTGGATGCTGTCCACCAAGATGCTGCCTGCGGTTGGGGTACTCTATCCCATCTACCTACTGTTCATCAGACTTGGCTTGCTGGACACGCGTGGAGGGTTGGTCGTGGTCCTGATGCTGATCAACCTGCCGATCATCGTCTGGATGCTGTATACCTATTTCCGCGAAATTCCCGGTGAGATTCTGGAAGCCGCACGGATGGACGGGGCGACGCTGAAAGAGGAAATCCTCTACGTCCTCACCCCAATGGCCATTCCCGGCATCGCCTCGACCGTGTTGTTGAACTTCATCCTGGCTTGGAACGAAGCGTTCTGGACGCTCAACCTGACGGCCGTCGACGCCGCCCCCCTGACCGCCTTCATCGCCAGTTATTCCAGCCCCGAGGGCTTGTTCTTTGCCAAGCTCAGCGCGGCCTCGACCATGGCGATTGCACCAATCCTGATCCTTGGCTGGTTCAGCCAGAAACAACTTGTACGCGGCCTGACCTTCGGCGCTGTGAAATAAGGAACACGACACATGGGACGTATTCAACTCAAGTCCGTGACCAAAAGCTTCGGCGACGTGCAGGTCATTCCACCGCTTGACCTGACCATTGAGGATGGCGAGTTCACCGTTTTCGTCGGCCCCTCGGGTTGCGGTAAGTCCACGCTATTGCGTCTGATCGCAGGGCTGGAGGATATCACCTCGGGCTCCATCGACATCGACGGTGCGGACGCCACTGATGTCCCACCCGCAAAACGAGGGTTGGCAATGGTGTTCCAGTCCTACGCTTTGTACCCACACATGACGGTACGCAAGAACATCGCCTTTCCTCTGCGTATGGCGAAACTGGATCAAGCCGAGATCGACAAGCGTGTCGAAGGCGCAGCCAGCGTCTTGAACCTGACCGACTACTTGGATCGACGCCCCGGGCAATTGTCCGGCGGTCAGCGGCAGCGTGTCGCCATCGGGCGTGCGATTGTCCGCGAGCCGGCCGCGTTTCTGTTCGATGAACCGCTTTCAAACCTCGACGCCGCGCTACGGGTTGGCATGCGGTTGGAGATCAGCGAGCTGCACGAGCGACTTGCGACCACCATGATCTACGTGACCCACGACCAAGTCGAGGCGATGACAATGGCCGACAAGATCGTCGTTCTACAAGCCGGTGTCATCGAGCAAGTTGGAAGCCCGCTAGAGCTGTACCGATCGCCCCGCAACCTGTTCGTGGCAGGTTTCATTGGCTCACCGAAGATGAACTTCATTGAAGGGCCCGAGGCCGCAAAACACGGCGCTCAAACCATCGGGATCAGACCAGAACATATTGGGGTTTCTGAAACCGAAGGGGACTGGTCCGGCGTTGTGAGCGTCTCGGAGCATCTCGGATCGGATACCTTTTTCCACGTGCACGAAACCGGTCTGGCAGAAACAATCACCGTCCGTGCAGATGGCGAGGTTGGATTTCGTCACGGAGATCGCATTCACCTGACCCCACGGACGGATGTAATCCACCGGTTTGACGCGCAAGGTCTGCGTATCGAATGACACGTCTGGCAGGCAAAACCGCCCTGATCACCGGGGCCGCAAGGGGCATCGGGCTGGCCTTTGCCAAGGCCTATGTGGCCGAGGGCGCACGTGTTGCCATCGCTGACATCGATTTTCAACGCGCGCAGGTCGCAGCCGCCGAATTTGGCGAGGATGCAATTGCAATCGAGATGGACGTGACCAAACAGCAGAGCATAGACGCGGCCGTCGCCATAACAGCCTCCTGCCTTGGCCCCATCGACATCCTCATCAACAACGCGGCCATCTTCACGGCCGCACCAATCGTTGAGATCGAGCGTTCCGACTACACCCGTGTTTTCGACATCAACGTCGCTGGTGCATTGTTCACAATGCAATCGGTCGCGCGCCATATGATCGAACACGGCACCAAGGGCCGGATCATCAACATGGCGTCGCAGGCCGGGCGCAGAGGCGAGCCCTTGGTCGCGGTATACTGCGCCAGCAAAGCCGCGATCATATCTCTGACCCAATCTGCCGGGCTGAACCTGGTCACTCATGGGATCAATGTGAACGCAATAGCTCCAGGCGTGGTTGACGGCGAGCACTGGGACGGAGTGGATGCTTTCTTTGCGAAATACGAAGGCAAAGCCCCCGGTCAAAAGAAACGCGAAGTGGCAGCATCTGTGCCGTATGGCCGAATGGGTTGCGCCGAAGACCTGACCGGCATGGCGGTGTTTTTGGCGTCGGACGATGCGAAATACATTGTCGCACAAACCTACAACGTCGATGGTGGGAACTGGATGAGCTGATGGACCCCGTGGCGAACGCAAAAACTCCGGTACGATTGCGGCGTGACAGGCTTGAAGACCTGCCCGTAACAGTCAGGACACCTGCATATGCCCCCTCGGATCTGACGCCGGGCATAGTGCATATCGGGTTGGGAAATTTTCACCGCGCGCATCAGGCCTGGTACATTCACCAGCTTATGCAGCAAGGTCAGGCCCGCGATTGGGCGATCATCGGCGCAGGTGTTCGAAGCTACGACGCCGAAATGCGAAGTAAGCTGCTGGAGCAGGATTGCCTGACAACGCTGATCGAGCTGAATCCGAACGGCGTATCAGCCGAGGTGATTGGTCCGATGATCGACTACCTGCCGATTGAGCCGGGCAACACAGCGCTGACCGTCAAGATGGCAGACCCTTCCATCCGTATTGTGTCCTTAACTGTTACCGAAGGCGGGTACTATCTGGACGCCAATACCGGCGCTTTCGATACACATCACGAAGACATTCGTCATGACGCGGCCAACCCAAATCAACCACGCACAGTTTTCGGAGCCATGGTTGCAGCCCTCAGACAACGACGAATGAAAGGCATCACCCCCTTCACGGCGCTGAGCTGCGATAACCTTCAGGGCAACGGGACAATCCTGCGAAACTGCGTTGTAGGTTTGGCGCGGATGTCCGATCCTGATCTGGCCGACTGGATCGACCAAAACGGCGCGTTCCCAAACTCGATGGTCGACAGCATCGTGCCGGCGACGACGGAACAAGTAGTATCTCAATGCAGGGCACTTGGCATCGATGACCGCGCTCCGGTCTCGCACGAGAACTTCCGCCAGTGGGTGATCGAGGATGACTTTTGCGCAGGTCGGCCGCCATTGGAACAGGTCGGGGTGACGCTGACTCACAATGTTCACAGCTATGAGACGATGAAGCTGCGGATTTTGAACGGAGGACACCAACTGCTTGCAAATGTCGGGGAAATCTTGAACGTCCCGACGATTTCCGACTGTATGCAGGATTCGGACATCCTGGCTTTTTTCGGAAAGGTTCAATCCGAAGAAATTCTTCCTCATGTCGACGCCGTTCCCGGAACCACCGCGAAAGAGTATCTTGAGCTGGTCGAGACGCGATTTGCGAACACCGCGATTCACGATACGACGCGCAGGGTTGCGTTTGACGGATCGGCACGACACCCAGGGTTCCTGCTGCCATCGCTGCGCGACGCATTGGCGTCTGGATCTTCTGTGAACGGGCTGGCGCTGGCCGAAGCGTTTTGGTGCCGAATGTGTGCCGGTGTTCGGGAAGACGGCTCTGAAATCGTGCCCAATGACCCGCAATGGCAGAACTTGCAAAAAACCGCATTAGCGTCCCGATCTGACCCAGAGTGTTGGCTGCAACAAGCCCAGTACTATGGTGAGATTGGGCGCAATACACGTTTTGCCGATGCCTTTACGTCCACGGTGTCTGAGATATGGCAAAACGGTAGCCGAGCAGTCCTATCAGAATACGTCGCTGAAACCTCAATACCGTGAGGATCGCAAATTGAAAAAACGGTCAGCTCTGTAGGCAACTTGCTGCTTTTACAGCAGGAACCGAGGCATTGGTTCAGGTTTGGGTATCTTCCCAGGCAAATACTGTCGCAAGTATTTCTTTCATCATACTGCGGCCAAAGCGAAGCAGCCATCAATCCTCCGCGCAAATGAGGCCTAGTGAAAGCCCACCAAGTACTTTGGGACTTGTTTCCGCGTGCATTCGCGTCAGTAGTTCTGAGCGTCGGCATGACACTGAACGCAGCAGTGCGGCCGCTCACCTAGCCACTGGTGATTCACGCAAAACTCGCGACCACGCTCTGGCAACCTAATTGTTGTCAGTCGGTCAGAACTCTCATCGGCTATTAATTCAACAGGTTTTCGTCGTAAGGATAGCTGTCGAGCTGTTCGAGACCTGTCGCGGTAACCAGAAACTGATGCTCGATCTTGACGCCGCTGCCGCCTCGATCTGATCCAACATACCCCTCAACGCAGATCATCATGTTTTCCTCTATGATCCCGTCATAGCCAATGTCGTCCCAGTCCTGCGGGTAGGGAACATAGGGGTATTCATCGCACATCCCCACACCGTGCATGATGCACGGATAGCGGTGCGCGTGGAATTCTTCAGGGTGGCGGAAGCTCTTGTCCACCAGTTCTTTGAACGACACACCGGGTCGCACATTGGCCTTGTTGTGTTCGATTTCGTCCAGAGCGCGTTTGTAGAGGTCTCGGAATGCGTTTGGCGCCTTCCCTTCGCCGCAGTACCAAGTGCGCGAAATGTCGGACATATAGCCAAAAGGGCCGACCATATCGGTGTCAAAGCCCATCAGCTCTCCTTTTTGAACGCGGCGTTCGCCTGCCTCTTGCAGCCAGGGGTTTGTCCGCTCGCCCGAGGCCAACATGCGGGCTTCGGACCACAGGCCGCCATGGGCGATGTTGACCTGGCTCAGGATGCTCCACAGCTCGTTTTCCGAAATGTCGGGCTGGAAGGCTTCGCGCATCCGGGCGATACCCAGCTGCGCCACTTCGATTGCATAGCGGCACAGCGTAATTTCTTCCTCTGATTTGATCGAGCGGGACTTTTCCAGAAAACCGGGCGCGTCGACGACCTCGAACCCGGCCTGCATCAAGCCCTGAACAGCAGAGGCGTCCAAACGGTCAAGCGCCACACGGCAACGCCCTTTGCCGGCCAAACGGCCGCGGACGAAGTCTACGAATTTGCGCGTATTCTCCACCTGATCAAAGCCCGCAAGGAATGGCGCAAGCCCGAACATTGGGATGTATTCCGTGACATGGTCCAGATCCTTGATGAACGCGCCGCTGAAGACCACCGGGCCGTCGGCAAAGACAAACAGCATCATCAGCGGGATACGCGCCTGGAACTGCATGTATTCATGGTAATTCACCGCATAGCGCATGGTCAGCGGGTTGGTAATGACAGCCAGTTCCACGTCCCGTTCGGCCATGGCCTCGCGGATGCGGCCCATGCGGTAATCGTTCAGTTTGGTCCAATCGATTTCGGGCGCTGGCAGTATCGCTTTGCCAAAGTCAGTAGGAGTGTTCATACCTTCAACCTTTCGTTTTTCGGATCGAACACCGCATCGGCCAGCACTTTGGCTTTGCACATCTGGCCAAATACGATCACCTCCAGCGCCGTACCGGGGTTCGCTGCCTTTGGTTTGACAAAGGCAAAGGCCAGATTGCGACCAGTTACCGGGCCGAACCCGCCTGAGGAAACCGACCCTACTTTCTCGCCATCCAAATAAACCGCCTCGCCGCCCAGCACGTCTGTGTCCACCAGCTCAATGTCGAGATACGCAATAACCGAACTGCTGCCGGTTTCGGCGAGGTTGCGCAGCGCGTCTTTGCCTATGAACTCTTTGTCGAATTTCACAAAGCGCATCTGGTCGGTGTGCACGGGACTGGTGTCATTGGCCAGTTCATGCCCACCGCGATAGGCCTTTTCCATGCGCATCATTTCCACCGCCTTCGATCCAAACGGGACCATGCCATGGGGTTTGCCCGCGTCCCAAACCGCATCCCAAAGCTCGCCAAGTTGGTCCAAGTTTGCGTGCAGTTCCCACGCCAGTTCGCCCGAGAATGACAGGCGCATCGCGATCAGCGGGATGCCCGCCACAGCGATTTCGCGCGCCTTGAGCCACCTGAAATCGGAGTTTTCCAGAAACGCATCGCTGAGCTGACCCAGCACCGCGCGCGCCTTGGGTCCGGCCACGGTCAGGATACCCCAGTCATCGGACAGGTTCCTGACCGTCACGTCTTCGGACCCGCGCTGATGAACCGTGATCCAGTCCCAGACCCGGCGCTCTGAGGGGCCGCCGGTGACGAACCAGAACCGATCTTCGGCCAGCCGGGCAATCGTTGCCTCGCCCTCAATCGTGCCTCGTTCATTCAGCAAAAGGGTCAGGCACGTGCCGCCCACCTTTTTCGGCATTCTGTTCGCACAAAGGCGGTTCAGATAGGCCTCGGCCTCGGGTCCGGTGATTTCGAACTTGGAAAAGGCCGAGAAGTCGCCAATGCCGACGCTTTCATGCACCGCAAGCGCCTCGGCCAGCGCAGCCTCCCACGACGGGCCACGCTTCCATGATTGCGGTTCTTTGCCATCCCATTCCGGTTTGCCATAGACCCGCGGGCGTTCCCATCCGCCCGCTTCCTCAAACACCGCGTTCAGCGCCTTGGTTCTGTCATGCACGCCAGAGGTTCGGATCTCGCGGCAGGTTTCATATTGCAACTGTGGATAAGGCAACGACAGGCGCGTCATGTAATTTTCGCGGCAGCGCTGATAGGTGTAATCTTTATCAACGCGCGAATGGAACCGACGCGGATCAAACCCGCGCATCGAGATATCGGCCGTGCCATGCACCATCCATTGCGCCAGCGCCCGGCCCAGTCCCGGCCCCCAGGCAATGCCCACGGTCGCACCGCAGGCCAGCCAATGATTGCGCAAGCCCGGCGCAGGCCCGACCAACGGGTGCCCGTCAGGTGTATATGTGATTGCGCCATTGACGATGCGTTTGATGCCGCGCTCCATCAGGCAGGGATAGCGTTCAAAGCATTTCTCCAACCACGGCATAATACGGTCATAGTCGGGTTCAAACAGTTCGTTCTCGCTGTCCCAGGGGCAGCCATCGCGCCATTTGGCCAGCGCATCATGGGTGTCATAAAGCCCGATCAGCGCCCCACCCTGTTCGCGGCGCAGATAGCCGGTGAAGTAATCATCGCGGGTGACGGGGATTTCATGACCCATCGCCTCGAACTCGGGCACCGCATCGGTGACCACATAGTGGTGCTGCATCGGGACAATCGGCAGGTCGAGCCCGCTGAAGGCCCCGATCTGGCGCGCATGGTATCCACCGGCATTGACCACATGCTCACAGATGATGTCGCCCTGCTCGGTCACCACCTTCCATTCGCCCGAGGGCATCTGCTGCACATCCGTCACCCGGTTGCGGCGCAGCACTTTGACCCCCCGCATCCGCGCGCCCTTGGCCATCGCCTGACAGGTGCCCGACGGATCAACATGGCCGTCATCGGGCGTATAAATCCCGCCGATGATATGCGACGTGTCATAGATCGGGTTCAGCTTGGCGATTTCTTCGGGAGTAACCCAGCGACACTCCTGCTCACGGGCCAGTACCGCGTCACGCGTGTGCATCAGCCAGGCACGATGATCCTCGGTCGCGGCCACGCGCAAGGACCCGCAATTGTGCCAGCTGACGCCCTGCTCGGTCTCATCCTCAATGGTTTTATACAGATCCACCGCATAATCGTGACAGATCCCCAACGCATGGCCCGCCGTCATTCGGCTGACCAGCCCCGCCGCATGCCAAGTGGCCCCCGATGTCAGCTCGGCCTTTTCAACAAGAACAACGTCTGTCCATCCTTCTTTTGCCAGATGGTACAGGACGCTCGCCCCCATATTGCCGCCACCGATTACAACAACACGCGTGTGTTCAGTCATCTATTGTCTTTTCATGGTAACGGGAGTGTTGGCCCAGACGACCTGGGCCTCGACTTTGCCGGGATTGTGGTAACGGTGTGGGATGTCAGCGGAAAAGCTAAAGCTATCACCAGCCTGAAGGCGAAAGACCTGGCTATCCAAGGTCAGTTCGATTTCACCCTTCAGCACCATCCCGGCCTCTTCCCCTTCATGGGTATAGAGGTCGTCGCCGGTGCTGCCTCCGGGCTCATAGGTGGAAATGCCCATCGCCAGCTGCCGGTCAAGGCTGGCGGACAGCAAGTGATCTTCGAACCCCATATAGTCTGTCCCTGAAAGCCCGGAATAGGTCAGCTTGCGACGCCTGTCGGCGCGCACGACAAAGGGGCGTTCTTCGGCGGGAGCTGGGCCATCGGTCTCAAAGAACCATCCGACAGGTACTCCAAGTGCTTCGGCGACCTCCTGCAGCGCCGTGACTGAGGGTCGGGCCAGACCGCGTTCAATCTTTGACAGAAACGAAACCGAGCGCCCCGAAGTTTCAGACAGGTCGTTCAGGGTCATGTTCTGTGCTTTGCGCAGGGCGCGTAAGTCTTCACCCAACTTATTGAGCGACTCTTGATTGCGTGTTTGAAGTTTTTTCTTGACGATCATGAAAATTTACCGTGCATAATTTTCCCAGTTGCGCAAGAATTATCCGAATGGAGGCCTCATGAGTGGCCAGTTCCCCGATACACCGATCCTCAAAAAGGTTAAGGCATTGCTGGGTGAAGAAGGGTTAGTCCAGACATTTGCCCCGATTGAGGAAGCCAGCGGCCTTCCAAATGCAGCCTATTGGTCCAAAGAATGGTTGGCATTGGAGCAGGAGCATTGCTTTCGCAGGTCGTGGGTATTTGCGGGGGCTGACGCGGAATTGCCCGAGCGCGGCGACATGAAACCGGTCGACATTGGTGGTGCGCCACTGATCATCCTACGCGACCAGGACGGAGCCATTCGCGCACTGCACAATGTGTGCCGGCATCGTGGCGCAAAACTTGTCACTGAACCCTGCAAGAGATCAACCCTGACTTGCCCATATCATGCCTGGGTTTATGGTCTGAACGGCAAGCTGCGAGCACGGCCCCATTTCAACGGACCGGATATAACGGACCACTTCAAAGACGGAGGTGGCGACAAGCTCGATCTACAAGAGGTCCGGTGCGAGGTCTGGAACGGCTGTGTTTTCGTCAATATCTCAGGGGATGCAGAGCCGCTGGAGGACTGGTTGAAACCGATGCTTGCACGTACGCCGGGTTATGATTTCACATCGATCCGCTGGGCCGGGAAAATCGATTTCGAAGTCAATGCCAATTGGAAGTTGGTCTACGAGAATTACATGGAGGGCTATCATGTCTTTGCCGTGCATCCCAAACTTTTGAAGTTTGCACCGATGAACGTGCGGTGGTCGGGTGAATGGGACCAACACGTATTCTACAACGACTACATCTTTCCTGAATTGGGTGAAGGGCGCGGTGATCGTCTGCCGCACTATCCCGATCTGTCACAAGAAGATGCCAAACGCGGTCTTTGGTTCTTATGCTTCCCACATTTCGCCGCCGAAGTCTTCCCAGACCAATTTACAGTTCTAGTAAGTTATCCAATTGCACCGAACAAAACGCGTGAAGAGCTGCATGTTTTCCTGATCGGAGATGCTGCGACGTCAGAGGACCATGCCAACGCAAGGGCCGAACTCATGCAAATGTGGGATGATCTCAACCGAGAGGATCTTGGTATGCTCGAACTGCTGCAGCAGGGGCGCCTGTCGCCTGCCTATGACGGCGGTCGCCTCAGTCCGTATTGGGAAGGACCGACACATGAATTCGGGCGGCGCGTGGTTGAACGTATACTTTCTTGAAATTTCGCGCCGTGTTTTACCGATTTGACGAAGATCTCGTCAGCAATCGGTTTTGACGCCAAGGCTGCTCATCATCGGATTTTGCGCAGCGTCTGAGACGCGGGCAAAAATTGTTAACAAAGTGTGAATCAATTGGCGCTTCGGATCAAATTCATGCTTTGACAACCAACTTCATTTTGTCGTTCGATTGCGCAAAAGTGTCTTTTTGCAAGATACGCGACGCACCCTCTTTAGCTTTCCAAAACCACCATCGCGACAGCCTTAATTGGTTGATCGACTTGACGACTTCGTCGCAACTCGCCTTCAGAAGTTCTTTAAACTCCGCAAAGGAGCACCTTCGAGGATCATTGCCCTCATGTCCGTTTCTTCTCTGAAACCGATATGGGTGTAGTAGGCAAGAGCAGAAGGGTTGGTGCGATGGACCGCCAGTTTAAGGAAGCACGCGCCTGAAGATTTGTCCGCATCGAAAACCGCACGAGACAACAGTTTGTTTCCAATACCTCGCCCTCGCGCCGAAGAGGAAACCCAAAGATCACTTACAAACAAGCCGCCACCCCCCTTGGTCGTTGAAAACACTGGCGTCCAAACAATTGCGCCGACGACCTCGGCTTCATTGTAGGCGAGCAAAGCATTGAAGGCCGGATGGTTACCAACAAATGCAGCTTTCAAAACGTCAACATTCGCGACGTGCCTGTCGTTCATTTCAGCCGACAACGCCCTTAGCGCAAAATCCAGATCGTTTATTTTGTCGAGCGTCACCGGAGAGATGGCAACCTGTGTCATTCGAAACCTAACCTATGTTTCGCAACCGCCAACAAAAGACTGTCTGACCCTTCACAGTGCATCATAATCCGCCAGTCGGTCCTTGAGGAATGTATAGTCTTTTCTTGCTTGTAAGAGCTGGCCCTTGTTGATGGTCACGTGACGGAAATCTTCAGCTGTTTCGGCAAACCGCACAGGCAGAATATTTTCATCCATCCAAGGCCAACAGAAGATCGAATTGCCCCAGGTTTCTCCGGCCCGGTTAAGGGACAAGAAAAAGATCTGATTTTCCATCGCGCGCGCCATGGCGAAATTGTGCCAGGTTTCGAAGGACTCGTCGCGATAATATGCCCCGCAATGCAGGATGAGATCGACGTCGTGCCTTAGTGTCAGGGTGCGTGCCAGTTCGGGAATTCGGATATCGTAGCAAATGATTGGAGAGATAGTTATTCCATTGATTTTGAATGTGAATATGTGATCCCCAGCGTCAAAATATTCCTTCTCCATCGAAGCGCCATATTGGCAAAGGTGAAGCTTGTCGTAATAGCCGGTCAGCGCACCGTCCGGGTTGACGACCGCAATTGAAATATGCGTCCCCAATGCCCCCCGGCGCGCAAAACTGTAAGTGACATGGACACCGAATTCTTTGGCGACCTCGCGCCATTTTTCAAAAGAAGCGCCTTCCAGGGGTTCCGCGATCTCATTGAGCCGGTCGAAGGCCGAGCGGGCATAATCGATACTGGATAGCTCAGGCAAAACCACGAGGTCCACGTTCCGGCGGCTGAGCTGATCTCGCACTTTTGCGGCGCTTTCCGCAAGATGTCTGTCTCTCGCGGCGGCGCTCTTGGTGGCGGGGATTTCGATCTGACAAGCCAGCAGAGACAGGGTGTCACTTGATGTCATTGTTTGGCTTACCCCTCTTGGATCCTTGGCTCGATTGTTTCGGTTGGATTGTAGCTGCGCTGTTCAAGCGGCACCGATGCAAGCCGGTTTCGAAACATGTCAAGCAGTGCTTTTTCCGCGCGATTCAGGCGGGCGCTTTTGTGGTGCACCAGATGAATATCAATTGCCAACGCATTTTCATAAGGTGGCAAACGCCACAGTTCGCCGCGATTGACGAAGCGTTCGGCGATGTGAACAGGCAGAGGGCCAAACCCGAGCCCCGCGCCGATCATCCGCTGTGCCTCGCCCAGGTCAGAAGTGTAACCGATCACTTTGTTGTCGAGCTTGTGCTGCGCGCGCAGCAACGCCACCGGACGTAACGCATCCCAAAGCTGGTCTGTCCGGAATGAAACCGACGAATGGTCTCGCAAGTCGTCGAGTTTCAGATCGCGTTGCCCGAACAATGGGTGGCTGGGACCACAGTAGAACCCAAAGTAGGACCGATAAAGAACCTCATGCTGCAGACTTGGATGGGTGTCATGCACCAAGCAGACGCCAAGTGTCGCGGATTTTTCAAGAACCGCCTGCCTGACGGCTTTGCTGGACATAACCTCAATATCAAAGCTGACTTCGGGGAATTGGCGATGAAAGTCCGCCAGTATCGCATCAAAAAAATCGCTTTCAATCCTACTGAGAAGCGCGAGTTTGACGGTACCCGTCACGATGTCTTCCGTTCCCTGTGCGCTTTGGATAGCCCGCGCCAGGCTTCCAAACATGTCCAGACATTCCTGGTACAGTGTCTGCCCGGCTGGTGTGATGCGGAAATGCGATGGGCTGCGATCAATCAGCGGCATTCCAAGCCGTGTCTCAAGACGTTTCAGGGCTTGGCTGACGGAAGGTTGTCGCCGCATCAGGCGCTGGGCCGCCAGGGTGATGCTGCCTTCCTGAACAATGACCATAAAGGTGCGAAGCAGATTCCAATCCAGCTCGCGGATCAATTTGTCCTGTTCAGCGGCGTTATCCATTGATTCAATCAATATGCTTAATTCTCATTATCTATTTGCCCTATAAAAGAATCCAACACAAGGTTGGGTATCGCTCCTGCATCGCCACACCTGTCAAAGAAGAAAAACCGTGAAGGCATCGAACCTTTTCTATCAAAGTCGCGCGCGCCGCCCCGAGGTCGATCGCGCAGAAGGAATCTATATTTGGGGCAAGAACGGCCAGCGTTATATTGATGGTTCGTCCGGGGCGATGGTCAGCAATATTGGCCATTCAAATCCCAATGTTCTGGCTGCAATGAAGGCGCAGATGGACAGCGCAACCTTTGCCTATCGTCTACATTTTGAGAACGCCCCAGCAGAAGACCTGGCCACAGCCATCGCAGATCGCACACCGGCAGGCCTGGACAAGGTCTTTTTTGTTTCTGGCGGGTCCGAGGCCGTGGAGTCTTGCGTGAAATTCGCGCGGCAATGGGCGGTTGCTGATGGGCAAGCCAGTCGGTGGAAAGTCATCTCGCGCTTTCCATCTTATCACGGTTCTACCTTGGGCGCGCTGGCGATTACCGGATACGGGCCGCTGACGAACGCGTTTGCGCCGCTTTTCAAGGAAATGCCGAAAATTCCTGCGCCCACTTGCTATTTGGACCGCGACAACCTGTCCGACCACGATCGTGGTCTGAAATATGCCGAGATGCTAAGGGATGAGATCATTGCACAAGGGCCCGACACGGTTCTGGCTTTTGCCATGGAACCGGTGGGCGGTGCATCTACCGGGGCGCTGGTTGCGCCCGACAGCTACTATGGGCGGGTGCGCGAGATCTGCGACGAATTTGGCGTCCTGCTGATCATGGACGAGGTCATGTCTGGTGTCGGACGCACTGGTACGTTTCTGGCTTCGGAGCACTGGAACATCCGCCCCGATCTTGTGGCCCTGTCCAAGGGATTTGGCGCAGGCTATGCCCCGTTGGGGGCCATGATCGCCGACAAAGCGATGGTTGAAACCGTGCTGGACAGCGGCGGATTTGCCCACGGCCACACTTATGCCGGTAACCCGCTCGCATGCAGCGCTGGGTTGGCTGTTCTGAACGAAATCGACCGGCTGGACGTGATGACCAATGCGCGGATCATGGGCGAAATCCTGATGGCGGGGCTCATGGACCTCATGGCGCGTCACCCGTTCATCGGTGATGTGCGGGGAAAAGGCCTGCTAACCGCCTTTGAAATGGTCTCGGATCGGGACACCATGTCACCATTGCCCAAGGACCTGAACGCCTATGAACGGTTCGTGGAAATCTGCTACGAGCGCAACCTGATCACTTATTCGCGCCGCACTCGCGGCGGTGTTGAGGGCGATCATTTCCTGATTTGCCCGCCTTTGATCGCGACCGAAGCGCAGATCAACGAAATCCTGAACATACTCGACGACAGTCTCCGGGACTTTGCCCGTGAATGTGCATTGGAGGTTTGACCCATGGCGCAAAAAATTATCCTGACTTGCGCCGTGACAGGCTCGATCCACACGCCGACCATGAGCCCACACCTGCCGGTTTCGCCTGACGAAATAGCTAAGTCTGCAATTGAGGCAGCAGAAGCTGGCGCATCTGTTTTACACCTGCATGCGCGCGACCCCGACACCGGCCGCCCAAGCGCGGATATCAATGTCTTTCGCCAGTTCCTGCCAAGGATCAAGGACGCGAGTGACGCGGTTATAAACTTGACCACGGGCGGCAGCTCACAGATGAGTGTGGAACAGCGGCTTTCGGCCCCCGTGGAACTGGCGCCCGAGATGTGTTCGCTCAACATGGGCTCCATAAATTTCGGCCTCTTCCCGATGAAGGATCGCTATTCCGATTGGACCCATGATTGGGAAGAGTCCTTTTTGGAGAACACACGCGACACTGTGTTCAAGAATACATTCCATGACATAGAAACCGTGTTTCGAATGCTGGGCGATGCTGGTGGCGCGCGGTTTGAATGTGAATGTTACGATGTGGGGCACATTCAGACGCTGGCGTTCTATCTGAAGCAAAAGAGCATTGTGCCACCGGTCTTTCTGCAATTTGTGATGGGTGTACTGGGCGGGATCGACGCCAGCCCGCACAGCCTGATGTATTTGAAGGAAACGGCTGACCGATTGTTGGGCGACGCCTACGAGTTTTCGGCGCTTGCCGCAGGGCGACAGCAGATGCCACTGGGCACTATGAGCGCCATCCTGGGTGGGCATGTGCGTGTTGGTCTTGAAGACAGCCTGATGATCGAACGCGGGCAACTTGCTACCAGCAACGCTCAACAGGTCACTAAAATCCGGTCGGTTCTGGAGGAGCTGGGATACGAGATCGCAACACCTGACGAGACGCGCGCGATGCTCGGTCTTAAAGGGGCAGACAAGGTAGGGTTCTGACACATGAAAGTCTTTTCTGACCAGAAACAGCAGGGCCAGCATAATCCCAGCGGGTTTCTGGTTAACGGAGTTATGCAACCCAACCCCGAAAAACCTGAGCGGTTGGAGCGCCTACTTGCAGGCGTCGCGGCGGGCGGTCACGCTGTGCACGCCCCGACTGATCATGGCCTAGCTCCGATCGCGGCAGTACACACTCCGGCCTACCTGAAGTTCCTGTCGACGGTTTATGAACGGTGGGCGCGCATTCCCGACGCCACGCCCGAGATATTCCCGAATATCCACCCGGATCGCCGCACGGCCAGCTATCCCTTGTCGGCAGTCGGTCAGGCAGGATTTCACGTCACCGACATGTCCTGCCCTATCGGTGCACACACCTGGGAAGCAGCGCGCTGGTCCGCAAACTGCGCCGTGAGCGCAACCCAGGCAGTATTGGACGGGGACAACGTGGCCTATGCGCTCTGCCGGCCGCCGGGGCATCATTGCTTTAGCGATCTAGCTGGCGGATTCTGTTATCTCAACAACAGCGCTATTGCTGCACAATACCTACGGCAAACTCATGACCGCGTGGCGATCATCGATGTTGACCTGCACCACGGCAACGGAACGCAAGGCATCTTTTACGAACGTAACGACGTATTCACCCTGTCTATCCACGCGGACCCGGCGCGGTTCTATCCATTCTTCTGGGGTCACGCTCATGAGGTCGGTGAAGGCGCGGGGCACGGATACAATTTGAACATACCGCTCTTACGTGGCACCGGGGATGACGGGTTTATGAAGGGTCTGAACGAAGGTTTGAACGTCGTCAGGAACTTCGCGCCCGGTGCAATCGTCATAGCCCTTGGACTTGATGCCTTCGAAGGCGACCCCTTTGGTGGTCTGGCGGTTTCGACACCTGGATTTGCCAAGATGGCAAGGATGCTGGCAGCGCTCAACCTGCCTACCGTGATCGTGCAGGAAGGCGGGTATCTCTGCAATGAATTGGGCGCAAACCTGCAGTCTTTCCTCGACGGCTTCGAGGGCAGGTCCGCATGAGTCAAGGGGATACATTGCAGGCCGGACACGTGGACCGACTACAGCGACTACATGAGACATGATGGCCTTTAACGATACACTGGATGCCACCCTGGCCGCGAAGCACAGGCATATCGCCCTTGCGGCCAAGCCCGGCCAAACAATCGCGCTTTCCCGACAATGATGAAGCAAAGCCTTGTTGCCACGAGCTGCGAAACCAAGAGTTACTCAAAAAAATCAACTGAAGGAGGGGCTAAAATCAAAAAAACCAGCAGACGTGAATCAAATTGCACTGTGCAATTTGTTTGCTTAGGCTGGCCGGACAGATTGACCAGCTAAGGTCAGCAAAAATATCTGAACGAACAAACGTCAACAGGGAGAGTATTCCATGAACTTTGCGAAATTAACCACGGGCATCGTGGTTGGTGCAATGAGCGCGCTGATGTCGACTGCCGCAATTGCTGACGATGTCAAGCTGCGCTTTGCCGGCGTGTTTCCAATTGATCACCAAGGTACCAAGATGATGGAGCAGGTCGCCGCAGATGTTGCAGCGGCAGATGTCGGCCTGACAATCGAGGTGTTCCCAGCCAACCAGCTTGGTTCGGGCGAAGCGCTGTTCGAAGATGTTGCGCGGGGCAATATCGATCTGGCTGCGGCCTTTATCTATGCCGATACCGACCCGCGCCTGGAGTTCCTGTCGATGCCGTTCCTTGTAGGGGGCTGGGACGACATGGACAACATCATGCGCAACATGGATTCTGAGTATAATCAGATCTTGCAGGAAATCACCGACGAGTACGGCGTGAGGGTCATGGCCCAAAATCCCGAAGGGTTTGTGGGTATCGTGGCCACGCAGGAACCGACCAACTGGAACAACTTCGACGACAAAGGCATGAACATTCGTGTTTGGTCGTCGCCCGCCGTGAAAGCCATGGTGGAAGCGCTTGGTTACCAGGCCACGACCATGGCGTGGGGTGATATCTTCCCCGCGATCCAGTCAGGTATCGTTGATGGCGCAATCTGCTGCACCAAGACGGCAACCTACTCGATCTTCGCCCAGTCGGATGTTGGTACGCACTTTGTCGAGTACAACTCGATCTCGGAACTGACCACATTCTACGCGTCACAGCGCACGCTGGATAAGCTGAACGATGAGCAGCGTGCAGCGCTTCAGGCCGCGATGACCAAGGCCTCGGATGACTTCTTCCAGTATAACCGCGACAATGACGCGGCCTTTGGACAGAAGCTTATCGACAAGGGCTACACAATCCTGAGCCTGAGCGACGAAGAGCAGGCTGCCATGGCCGCTCATATCCAGGAAAACATCTGGCCTATGATGGCCCAAAGCGTCGGCCAGGACGTGATCGATCGCTTGCTGGCGGCGAAGAACTGATAACCTGACCACGGAAGGGCCGGCATATTTGCCGGCCCTTTTTTTTGCTAATTCCTCAAAAAAATGTCAAAATGGGGGGGACAGATATGCCGAATGACGAAGACGGCTTGCCGCGGTTCGTCGGCGATGAAGACGAGGGCAAACCACAAAAAATCACAGACGAACTTCCGCCAATCATTGGGTATCCTATGAAGGTGATCGCGTTCGTTTGTAGACAGCTCGTAATGTTCTGCGGGTTCTTGATGGCATTCACCTTTGGCGCTGTTGTCGTGATCAGATACGGCTTTGGAGGCGACCTTTTTGCCTATGAGGAATGGCTTTTGGCCTTCTCCATTGTCGGTTTTTTTGCCGGTGCCGTTCTGGCTTCTGCCCGCAATCTGCACATCAACGCTGATATCCTCAGCATTGTAATACATAATCAACGGTTGATTTGGTGGCGCAGCTTCGTGGTGTTGCTGGTTGAACTCGTGGTTATCTTGTTTCTCTTTTACGCCTGCTATGTTTCGCTGCTGGACGACTTCTCGTTCCCGCGACTACGGTCCACCCCGGTGTTGCGCATTCCGTTTGTCACCTGGCGCATTGCGATCATGTGTGCCTTCGGCTTCATGGCGATGTTCACCGCTGCGTATCTCTACGTGCACATCCGAAAAGGCCTTGGGTTGCCCCTTCGGTCTGAGACGATGAAAGGAGCCGCCAAATGATTATCACCGGAAGCCTGATTATCGTCTGCCTAATGCTGCTGCTCGGTGTCAGCGTCTACGTGGCCTTTGGATCGGTTCTGATCTTTATTGCCATTGTTGGGGATCAGTCCATTACCGGCTATCTGCCGACCGGTGCGACTGGAATCCGTTCGCTGGTGCTGTTGGCAATCCCACTCTTCATGATCGCTGGCGGCATCATGGAAAAAGGTAAAATCGCAGCCCCCCTTGTGGCGCTGGCCGAGATGTTCATCGGCCACATAAAGGGCGGCCTGAATGCGGCCTCCGTACTGGCCTGTGGGGTCTTCGGCTCGATCTCGGGGAGTGCGAATGCGACACTGACCTGCATTGGCGGTATCATGATGCCGCATCTGAAAAAGGCGAATTATCCTGGCGGGCAATCGGCGGCGCTTATCGTCAGTGCAGCACCCTTGGGCCTTTTGATCCCGCCCAGCTCGTCGCACATTCTTTATGGCTGGGTGGCGCAACAGCACGTGCTCAAGTGTTTTCTGTCAACCGTGATTCCGGCGATCATCCTGATAACTCTTCTGATTGTCACCAACCAGTTCATGTTGCGGAAGTATGACGACATTCAACTGAAGGAGCGTCCAGATCCGTTCATGCCCGCGCTCTTGGGTCAGGGCCGTCTGGCGGGTCCAGCGCTCTTGATGCCCATCATTATCTTGGGTGGAATCTATGGCGGGGTCATGACCCCGACCGAGGCCGCAGGCATTGCGGTATGCTATGCTATCCCGGTTGCGATCTATTTCTATCGTGGGCTAACCTGGAAAACGCTTGCTCAGACCATCCAGACTTCGGGTGTGACGATCGGTGTGGTCATGGTCATGATCTTTATGGTGCTGATCGTTTCGGACAACCTGATCTCGCAGGGTGCGCCTCAGTTGGCCAAGGATATGGTTTACTCGGTATCGGACAATCCGATCGTGATCCTTTTGATGATCAACGTGGTCATGATCCTGATCGGCATGCTGATGGACGATATCTCGGGCTTGCTCTTGGCCACGCCAATCCTGTTGCCGATTGCCCAAAGTGTAGGTGTCGATCCAATCCACTTCGCTGCGATCATCGGTGTCAATCTTGGTATGGCCAACATCACGCCTCCGACGGCGCCGTTGCTCTATCTCGGTGCGCAGATTTGCGACACGTCCGTGTCCAAGATGCTGTGGCCAACGTTGATCTTCATCGTGTTCGCCTGGTTGCCGACGCTGATGCTGACCACCTTTGTCCCGTCATTGTCGCTCTGGCTTCCGGAACTGCTGCTCAGCCGGTAATGGATTCAACTAGAAACAAAGAAAGGAGCCCGGGCTTCGGGCTCCTTTTTCATTCGCAAACGGCCATGCAGCCAACCTGTTCCAATCAAATCAATCTGCATTCATCAGATCAATCGTGGTTAGGTTTGAATTACTGAACATAAATCCAGGCATGCACACCAATCAGCAGGGCGGTTGCAGCGATCAGGCTCAAGAGGCTGAACGCATCTTTGATTTCTTTTGCCATCGTCTTGGTCCTCATCAGGAGTTTCATTTACCGGACGCATATATGAGAGCATCGCGATTCCGACTACCAAGATTTCTCGAATACTCGCTTTGCAATTTTTGCATAGCAGTCGAGGCCTTTCACCAAGCCAATTTCACGTTTGGATCGCTAGATGAAAGCCAAACGTTAGAAACCAAAACGCAGGCACGGGCGGCCCGAGAGGTAACCAGATTTCTTGCCCTAGTAGATTGGCGGCAACGCCCGATGCGACAGCAAAGGAACCTGTCATCAAGGCATTGGGGTTTTGAGCACAGCAGAACATCGAAGCCGAGGTGGCACTGGCATGCGCATTGGCATCCAAGATGGTGTGGAAATGCCAAAGCGTCCTTCAAGTCGGTGCCTTGCCCGACAAGCGATCCGTGATCCGGTTTCACTTTCGCGATGAGCCGACGGTTTACGACACATTCTGGTTTCCGCCGCAGCGATGCGCGCCACCTTAGCTTTGTGCGCACAATCCAGAGCTGGAGGCTGACCTTTACGTAGAAACACTGTGATCGCGGTGGGTGGTATCGCTATGGGGCGAACAACCTTGGCGAAAGAGACCGAGCTTGGGCCGTTTTTTGAGCGGCGATCATCGACTTGCGAAGGCGTTTCAGAATTGGCTTCCGACAGCACCCTATTCAAAAATTCCCGATTTTTTTGCTCGAGATCTCAATAAAATATTGGGTGTTCGTTGTCTGCGCAAATCCCGTCGAGGTTGGATATTAGTTGCCACAGCTCGTCATTCAAAAGATGGCTGCTGCTGCACTACAACCAGACTGAGCCTGCCTCAGAGACCGGTAGAAGGCTCAAAGCTGTGAAGTTCGAAAGTTCTTTTTCCGTCGGCATTGAATTTTTGTATCGAGCCCCCAACACGCAGCACAGTCATACAGCGGTAGCGCCCCTTGTCGGCAACCATTGAAACGCAAACCTTGTCTGTGTCTGTGATGGCAAAGGCACCCGCTCCGCTCCAACCACCGTTCGTCAGCTCTCCGCTCACGATGTTATTCGGGTCATAGAAGAAGCGAAACGTCTTCTCTCCGGACGTGGCTGTGACGGTTTTGCCGATCAAAAGTTCCGCGATCTGTTCAGCATCGAGACGCTCGGCTCCATTGTTCAATGCCGCTTCAAGATCAGATTGAGCGAATGCAGGGCTTCCCGCCAGGGCTACAGCAGCCGCTACGCAAAGTGTTTTTAAGTGTACCATATCCTATCTCCATAAAGTGTTGGGCAAAGCAAAAGAGCGTTAGCCAAGTAAACGCTAGTTGCAGCAGGCACGTCGGGCTTGATCAGAAGCTGATTTTTTCTGACATTCTTCTGACAATCCCCAAACTTCGTTGAGCCAAGGATAAAGCGGGGTGTAGGTTGCAGTATGTACCGTTTCTTGGAGTTCCGACTTGATCCGACGCAGGGTTTGAACCGCCTTGGCCAACCTGTTCCTTTGGAACCACAGGCCCTGCAATTGCTTGAGTTTCTGGTCAGGAACCGAGACAGGATCGTCAGCAAACACGAGATTATTGACGAGATTTGGGGTGGGGCCGCAATCACAGACGCTGCCTTGAACACGCGCATCCGGTCCGTACGCAAGGCTTTGGGAGACACCGCGGCAAATTCGGATTATATCAAAACCTACCCCAAGCGCGGGTTTCAATTTATGGCCCCGGTTGAATCGGATGACGCCCTGCCCGAGCGTGATGCCAACACGCCGAAAACCGGCCTTCTCATCGCGGGTGCTCTGCCGGGTCTGGCCATAGCGCTGTTCTCAATCTCCTTTTTTGCCGACCGACAGAGATTGCCGGACAATGGAAAGCCCTCTTTGGCTATCGTGCGGTTTGACAACATTGGGGGCGAAAGAACAGGGCAGTATTTCGTCGATGGTCTCACCGACGACCTGAGCGCGCATCTTTCGCGCAATCGCGAACTGTTCGTCGTGTCCAGTGCAACCATGTTCTCTTACGCGAAGGATCAAGCAACCCCGCTCGAAATCGCACGCGATCTTGGCGTTGAGTATGTGGTCCGCGGTAGCGTTCGCCGCGTGGGTGGTCAGATGCGCGTGAGCGGAGAGCTTATCGATGTCGACAGTGCCGAAACCATCTGGGCCGAGGTTTTCGATCGCCAGGTGACAGATATCTTTGACGTACAGGACGAGATTAGCCAGGCCATCGCCGGCCAATTGCTACCCAAAATCTATGAGTCTGGCGAAACGAGATCGCTGGGAAAACCAACCCAGGATATGGGGGCATGGGATCTGTATCTGCGTGGTCGGGCCCGGCAGGCGATCTTTTCGCACGAGGCGCAACAGGACGCGGTGGCATTTGCGCAGGAAGCCATCGACACTGATCCTGGGTTCGCTGCGGCACACAGTCTGTTGGCCCGCGCGTTGGGCACGATTTTCTTCTTTCAGTGGTCAGACACTCCTCAGGATACGCTGATAGCCGCAACCGAAGCGGCCAAACGGGCGATTGAGTTGGATGATCAGGACGCGCAGGCGCATGCAGCCCTTGGCTATATCTACCGCTTTACCGGTGAAGCAGATCCTGCCATCGCTAACCTTGAACGCGCCGTCGCACTTAACCCTAATGACGCACGCATTAGACTGGAACTGGCGCATACCTATGATTGGTTCAGAATGCAGGATCGCGCCCTGCCCGAGATAGAGATGGCGATCAGACTCAGTCCGCGCGATCCAATGTTGCAAAACATGTATTTTTATAAAGGGCACATCCTGTTTCACCTTGGACGCTACGAAGAAGCGCTGGACGCCGCCCGTAAGTTGGGCGCAATGGCGACGAGCAATACGTGGCGGCTGTTTCATCATCTGCTGAGCGCCGCCACTCTTGCCGAAATGAACAAACCAGAAGAGGCACAAAAAGCCGTCGACGCTGCGCTGAAAATTAACCCAAAACTGTCGATTTCAGCGATGCGTAGGCAATTCGTAGGGTCCAAAAACCATCCTGAAAACCGCCGAGTCTGGTTGGCGAGCCTGCAAAGAGCGGGCGTGCCTGAATAGTGCTTAGTTCTTTGTGAGCAGTCGGATGCAATAAACGCTCTGAACCGGCGGCTAGACGCGTTAACCTCCGTTTTCCACTTCCAAAGGGGCGTACTGTCCTTCGGGTAATCCCACAGCTCTATATGCTTCAACAAATGGACGAATAAGTTCATCCGGTCGCGCAAAACGCCGGTACATCCAAACGATATCGGCGATTTTAATATTTGGGCGGATTCTGTTGAGCCTGTCTCTCGCCGCCAATGCGGCGCTATGTGGACCAAGCTCGGCCAAAATCGCGACCTCAATCGAAACCGACCACCACAGATCAGGCTGCGCACCTTTGCCGTACGTTTCCAATGCTGTTTCATAATCCTCATTTAGGAAGTGATACTCGGCAAGCGCCTGGAACCAGTTCGGGTCTGCTGCATTTGGGTCAAGGGCAATTGCGTTATCAACAAGAGCAGCGCCCAATTCCAGACGCCCGGACCAAATGAACTCGTAACCGATCTGGCCCTGCAGATAACGGTCTGTCCCTAACGCGAGTGCGGTCTCGGCAGATGAGAAAAACCCATCAAGATCGCGCTGAATCTGCAAAACAAGAGCCAACAGGTAATGACTACGCGCCGAATACGGATTCAACGAAACGGCCCTGCGGGCGGCATCTTCGGCCCGAGCGATTTTTTCGTCCTGTGTGCCGTCATACAAACCGGTAAAGAACTTGACGTCCGTCAGAAGCGCCTCGGATAACTGCGCCCAGCCGCGCCAATAATCGGGTTCGTCCTCGACGACACGTTCTATACAACCACGGACGCGCTCTTGAATGTCTCGCCTGTTCATAAACCCGACACGCATCAGAGAACATTCATAAGACGACAAGTGTTCAGGAGATTTCGCGCGCGCGTGCCCGGCATGAATGCGTTTAATCGCGCCACCGGCGTCCCCGACTGCAGAGGCAACTTTTTCAGTAATTTGTAATTGAACGTCGAGAATATTCGATGTTGTGAGACTTTCGTCATACGCATCCGACCAGACCTGAAGGCCTGATGTTGTGTCGATCAGCCGTGCCGTCACGCGAAGGCGTTCTGAAACCTGCCGGACCGAGCCTTCCAGCACATAGTCCGCTCCGAATTTCTGCCTGATACTGCGCGGATCACTTTCTTTCGGATCAACAGTATGGGTGGACTGGCGGGACAATACATTGAGGTCCTGATAACTTCCTAGTTCAACGATGATGTCTTCGCCAATGCCTATCGCCAACAAATCGCGAGCATCAGTGTTGCTAAGGTTTTGAAATGGCAAAACAGCAACCGTCGGGCCAGTTGGTTCCGCCAAAATTACCCTGTCATCGAAAGTCGTGACGTTGGACTGCTCGCGACCAATTCCGATCCACCACGCCAAGAAACCCACCGCGCACAGGCAAATCAGCGCCGATGTGATTGCCATCAATAGGCGTTTGTTTGATAGCCGCCGAGGGGTAGAAGCTCCGTCGTACAAGACCCGGAAAACGCGAACTGGTTCTGCAATGTTCTTAAGTTTTTGCAGGCCAAGATCTTCAAATGCGGCTTCGACCTTGCCCATTGCCTGACCCACGACACTCTCGGAGACCGCGACACCACCAGGGTCGGCCAAACCTTCAAGACGCGAAGCAATATTCACCCCATCACCAAAAAGATCCCCGTCAGCAATCAGGACATCGCCGAGGTTAATACCGATCCGAAGCTGCAGCCGGGATCCATTGGCAAGTGTCGGCGCGGTCCTGGCCACAGCACGCTGAATATCGACACCACAGTTTACGGCATCTACGACCGAAGAAAATTCGACAAGGGCACCGTCTCCCATCAACTTGACGATGCGCCCATTATATCTGTCGATCGTAGGATCAAAAATCTCCGAACGCAGCAATTTGAGAGCGGACAATACCCCCGCTTCATCGTCTCCCATCAACGACGAATACCCGACGACATCTGCAGCCATGATTGCGGCAAGTCGGCGCTGCATAGGACCCTCCTAATCGCAGTCTAACTGATGTCGTAAATTCACGACAGTGCATGCCATGCCGGCTCGCTGCATTCGCGATTAATGACGGCTTTGCCCCCATCCTCTGTCGCCACGCGGCAAATCAGCCAGAACAGGCACCTTTATCGTCTGACCTGCACATCAGCCCAGTTTTTTCCCAAAAGGAAGTCAGGATCAAACAGATCGATTTAGATGCCGGATGAACGGTGTAAGGCGAAAATGGCAAGGTTATGCCACTGATGGAAGAACTATCCATCGCCCAAAATCTACTGTGAAACGACATTAACCTTTGACTCCATTGGCAGCCAAAACGTCGTCGAAGAATTCGTTCTCAGGCTTTTTTCAGGGCCGACCGCTCAGAGCTATCCTGACGCGCTGCAGATCAACCGATCAAGCGTTTCGAACTTCTGCTTGATGAAATCGAGCACACGGTTTGACGAGGCTGACGTGCTACGAGCATTTAGTGTGACGCAGCCCAAGTGACGATCGGGATCACCGATTTTTATCGGAAGTGCCGTCAGAGTTTTTTGCCTTTGCATCATGAAGACCACTGAAAACGGCAGAACAGTCAGGGAATCCGAGCCTGTTAGAACGTTCACAACTGCACTCAGCGACCCGCCGGTAAAACTTATTTTGAAGTCTCGCATACCGATACCATCAAGCGTGTTTCGCAAATCACGAAACAGCGGACTGTTGGCGGGTGGCGCAATCCAGGAATACTCGGTGATATCTTCCAGCTTCACCTCTTTCTTGCGCGCCAATGGGTGCCCAACGCGGCAAGCAATGACGTTTCGACCCGGTAGGATTTGACGAAACTCGTACTCATCTGACACGTCTGCCGGGCGCATAGGGAGAATGGCCAAATCCAGAGTTTCGGCGGACAACTGGGACAAAAGCTCGGTAGGGTATCCATAAGATTGGTCGATCCGAATATTGGGGTACTCGGCTTGAAACTCTGCAATAACGTTCGAGATGACACCGTCCATGAAGATCGGCGTGCCAGCAACCCGTACTGCACCGGCAAGACCTTGACGGTGTTCGTCGACAAGACGGCTTGCATGGCGACCAGCGCTCAGAATTCTTTGACCTTCCTGGGCCAAAGCAAGTCCCAGCTCAGTGGGTTGCAATGGCCTTCGGGTTGGCAGGAATAGAGGCTCCCCCACCCTATCCTCCAACAGAGAGACGCTTCTGGAGACACTGGGTTGCGATTTCCCAAGTAAAGCAGCGCCTTCGGTCAATCCGCCGGCTTCGACAATAGCGGCAAGAATCTCGAGATGTCTTGGATCAAGCTTCATAACCCAAAGTTATATTGAGCGTCGATAATTCGATCAAGAGTGCTGTCTTTGCCTGCTAGCGTTTCCTTCAGATCTGCAATCCAGCGCTTGTCAGGAATTCGCCCAATGGCTCTCAGTACCATCAGTATCAATGGCCAGAAAGTCCGGTTCGGCGTAGGTTTGCGTGACGACATCTGCACGGAACTAACAGCGCTGAGATCGAACAAAGCGCTCATCCTTTCGACACCTCAGCAAGTCGATATGGCCATGGAACTTGCGACAACTGTTGGGGATCGTGCTGCGGGTGTCTTTACGCGAGCAACGATGCACACCCCGGTCGACGTGACGGAAGAAGCGGTTGAACACGCCCTGTCTGTAAATGCGGATAGCATCGTGTCTATCGGAGGAGGCTCAACGATTGGCTTAGGCAAGGCGATTGCCCTTCGGACCGATTTGCCGCAAGTCGCCATCCCGACCACATATGCCGGCAGCGAGGCTACTCCGATCCTGGGTCAGACTGAGGATGGCATCAAAACTACCCTGACAGACCAGAAGGTTCTGCCGCGGGTCATTCTGTACGATCCGGAACTTGTTGCCTCATTGCCGCCCGCAATGACCGTGACCAGCGCCTTGAACGCGATGGCTCATGCCGCCGAGGCGCTTTATGCCAAGGACCGAACTGATGAGACCACGGAATTGGCTATCGACGGTCTGAAGGCGTTTGCAGAGGGACTGCCAACCGTTGTCGGAAACCCCAACGACCTGAAAGCCAGAGAAGAAACGCAGCGTGGTGCATGGGCCTGCGGTACGGTGCTTGGTCTGGTCGGAATGGCGTTGCATCACAAGCTTTGCCATACGCTGGGCGGGTCATTCAATCTGCCACACGCGGAAACCCATGCGATCATTTTGCCCCATGCCATCGCCTACAACGCGGTGGGTGTGCCAGAGCTGCTGGAACCCGTGTCAAATATTCTCGGTGGCTCTAAGCCAGGCCAGGCGCTTTGGAATTTTGCCAAAAGCATGGGCGCGCCGATGGCTTTAAAGGACCTTGGACTTTCTAAGGCCGATCTGGATCGCGCCACCGAAATCGCACTCAACAACCCGTATTGGAACCCGCAACCGGTCACTGCTGATGGGCTGCGGGCGCTTCTTCAAAACGCGTGGGCAGGCACTGCCCCAAGCGTTTGACTTCACCGTGTCAAGGGAGGGACACATGATCACACGACGCAAATTGCTGCAATCCAGCGCTGCAACCGGCCTGGGATTGGCCGCCGGCACGCTCGCTGCGCCCGCTATCGCTCAGGGCGCCAAGATCAAGTTGGGCTATGTCAGCCCGCAATCAGGTCCTCTGGCCGCCTTCTCCGAGGCAGACAAGTTTATTCTGGAGAATTTCGCCGCATCCGAAGCCGGTGCGAATTTCGAAGTCATCGTCAAAGACAGCCAGTCGAACCCGAACCGAGCGGCAGACGTCGCGGGCGAACTGATCGTGGATGATGAGATCGACCTGATGCTGGTCGCTTCGACACCCGAAACGACCAACCCGGTTGCCTCGACCTGTGAGGCCGAGGAAGTGCCGTGTATTTCCACCGTTGCGCCCTGGCAGCCATGGTTCATCGGCCAGCAGGGCAATCCCGGTGATCCAGCCAGCTGGGAGCCGTTCTATTACGCTTATCACTTCTTCTGGGGCCTTGAGGACGTAATCTCGGTTTTCACGGCAATGTGGAACCAGTTGGAGACCAACAAGCAGGTCGGTGCGCTGTTCCCGAATGACGGCGATGGCAACGCTTGGGGCGACCCAAATGTAGGTTTCCCGCCTGTTCTCTCAGAGTTGGGTTACACATTGACGGATCCCGGGCGGTACCAGAACCTTACCGATGATTTCTCGGCCCAGATCAACGCGTTCCGGCAGGCGAATGTTGAAATCGTAACCGGCGTTCCGATCCCGCCTGACTTCACCACTTTTTGGAGCCAGGCCAAACAGCAAGGCTTCACCCCGAAAGCCGCGAGCATTGGCAAGGCCATCTTGTTCCCGCAAGCCGTCGAAGCTTTGGGCAACGCAGGCCACAACCTGAGCTCTGAAGTTTGGTGGTCCCCCACCCATCCGTTCTCGTCATCGCTGACCGGCGCAAGCTCGGCTGAACTGGCGCAAGGGTACATGGCCGCCACCAACCGTCAGTGGACCCAACCCATCGGCTTTGTGCATGCGCTGTTCGAAATGGCAGCAAACGTCATGGGCCGGGTTGATGACGCGGGTGATGGGGATGCAGTGGCCGAAGCCATCGCAGCTACGCAGCTTGACTCCATTGTTGGCCGGATCGCGTTTGATGGTGCGGGCCTGCCGCCCTTCGCTGCGCAGAACGTTGCCAAAACGCCCCTGGTCGGGGGGCAATGGAGGCTGCTCGACAATGGCAGCTATGACCTTGTGATCGTCGACAACTCTTCCGCGCCCGAAATTCCGACCGCGGGTGTGATGGAAGAAATCTCCTGATCGCAATGAAATCAACGCCCCGGATTTATTCCGGGGCAGGAACACCGGTATGACCATTCTTTCGCTTAAAAACGTCTCGAAAAGCTTCGGTGCTCTGACCGTCACCGACGATGTCAGCTTCGACGTCGAGCAAGGCCAAGCCCTTGGGATCATTGGCCCAAACGGGGCCGGGAAGTCGACGCTGTTCAACCTGATCACGGGCAACCTGACCTCTGATGCGGGATCGATCCATTTCGATGGTGCTGACGTTACTCGGGTGCCACCTATGCAACGATGCTTGTCGGGCATAGGGCGATCGTTCCAGATCCCTCAGCCGTTTGATCATCTGACTGTATTCGAGAACCTGCTGGTGGCTGCGACGCATGGACAGAACAAGTCCGAACACGAGGTCGAACAGAACTGCGCCCGCATTCTTGAGCAAACGGAATTGCTGGAAGTGGCCAATGACACAGCTGGTGGATTGCGGCTGCTGCAACGCAAACGGCTAGAGCTGGCGCGCGCCATGGCAACAAACCCAAAGCTGTTGCTGCTGGATGAAATCGCCGGAGGGCTGACCGATGCGGAATGCACCGCGCTGATCAACACGATCAAGGGGCTGCATAGCAGTGGCGTCACGATCATCTGGATCGAACATGTCCTGCATGCGCTCACATCGGTCGTTGAACGGCTGCTGGTTCTGGATTTCGGGAAGGTGATCGGTCTGGGCGATCCGGACGAGATCATGAACAGCCGGGAAGTCAAAGAAATCTATCTAGGGATCGAAGTCTGATGAGCCTGCTACAGACCCATTCGCTGACCGCCCACTACGGAGATTTCCAAGCCCTTTTTGGCGTGGATGTGCATCTGGGTGAAGGCGAAACAGTTGCCATCATCGGTGCAAACGGGGCGGGCAAATCGACCCTCATGCGCTCGATCTCGGGTGTTCTGACCAACGGGACAGACCAAGTGCGCTTTGACGGACAGCCCATCGGAGACCTCGGTGCGGACGAGATCATGGCGCGCGGAGTGGCCATGGTACCCGAGGGGCGTCGGCTGTTTCCTTCCCTAAGTGTCGAGGAAAACCTACTGATCGGAACCTATGGCCGAAAGGTATCGGGCCATTGGTCCCTGCAAACAATCTACGACCTGTTCCCAATCCTGAAAGAGCGCCGGAACCATCCCGGTACAGCCCTGTCTGGCGGGCAACAGCAGATGGTTGCAATCGGTCGCGCGCTGATGAGCAATCCCCGCGTTCTGCTCTGTGACGAGATCAGCCTTGGCCTCGCGCCGGTAGTCATCAAAGACATCTACGATGCCGTCCCTCGCATTCAGGAGGCCGGCGCCAGCCTCATCGTTGTGGAACAGGATATTGGCCAGGCAATGAAGGTCTCCGACCGCGTCTATTGCATGATGGAAGGCCGCGTCACGCTGGAAGGCACAGCAGACACGCTCAGTCGCGAGGCCATACACGACGCCTATTTCGGAGGAGCCGCCGCATGATCTGGATCGATACCATCATTCAGGGTGTTTTGCTGGGCGGGCTTTATGCGCTGTTTGCAGCAGGCCTTAGCCTTGTGTTCGGGATCATGCGCTTGGTTAATCTGGCCCATGGTGATCTGATCGTCTTTGCCGCCTATCTGATCCTTCTGTTGGTCTCGCTGCTAGGGCTCTCTCCGTTTCTGGCAGCCATCCTTGCCGCGCCGATCATGTTTGGCGTGGGTTGGGCTTTGCAGAGACATGTGCTGAACCGCGTGCTGGGGCCTGATATCCTGCCGCCCTTACTTGTGACGTTCGGTTTGTCGGTCGTCTTGCAGAACGCATTACTCGAAGGCTTCTCGGCGGATAGCCAGCGGCTCCCTGCGGGCGAAATCGCAACGGCGTCCGTTCAGATGGGCGGGCTGAACCTCGGCGTTCTGCCGTTGCTGACCTTTGCCTCGGCGATCCTTGTGATTGTCGGTCTGAACCAGCTTTTCTATCGGACGGAACTGGGCCGTGCGTTCCGCGCGACCTCGGATGATGCGGTGACGGCGGGTTTGATGGGCATCCGCCCAGAACGTATTTTCGCGACCGCGACAGCCATCGCAATGCTCGTGGTGACCTTGGCAGCGCTTTATCTGGGAATGCGGGCGAATTTTGACCCCAATATCGGCCCAGCGCGCCTGATCTATGCCTTTGAGGCTGTGATCATTGGTGGCCTCGGCAGCCTATGGGGCACGCTTGTCGGAGGCATCATTATCGGTGTCGCTCAGACTGTCGGCGCGGCGATCAATCCCGAATGGCAAATCCTGGCCGGTCATCTGGCCTTTCTCATCGTGCTTCTGATCAAGCCCAGAGGCCTGTTTCCAAGGGCGGTGGACTGATGACTGATACTGCAATGTACCGCGTCCAGACACAGACCCGCGCGTCCTACAGCGCAGGAGCGGTCTGTATCGCTTTGATCATCCTGTTCATCCTGCTGCCGACCTTCGCTAGCCGGGGATTGATCCAGGACCTGTTCTTTATCTTCACGATGCTGGTGTTGGCACAGTTCTGGAATTTGCTGGCTGGTTACGGCGGTTTGGTTTCAGTCGGGCAGCAAGCCTTCGTGGGCATGGGCGCTTACGCCATGTTTGGCGGCGTGATCCTGTGGGGCTTGGACCCGGTTCCGGCAATCCTTTTGGGCGGCGTCGCAGCCCTGATCGTCGCTATCCCTACGGCCTTTTTCACCTTCCGACTGCAAGGGGCCTATTTCGCCATTGGCACCTGGGTCATCGCAGAGGTCATGCGCCTGCTGGTGGCCCAATGGAAAATGCTCGGCGGCGGCACCGGAACCTCTCTGCCAAGAACCGCAACGCGTGAGATGTGGGCGACCGAGTGGATTCAGACCACCTTCGACGTTCGCGGTGCTGCAGCGCGCGATATCTTGACCTACTGGCTGGCTTTGGCGCTTGTGATCGCAACGATTGCGGGCATCTACTGGCTGCTCAGAACAAAGCGCGGGCTGGCGCTGGCTGCAGTACGTGACAATATTGAAGCCGCGAAATCCGTTGGCGTCGATGCGGCGCGGATGAAATGGCTGGTCTACTTGGTCTCCGCCGCAGGAACCGGGCTGACCGGCGCTCTGATCTATGTGCAAAAGCTGCGGATTTCGCCGGATGCGGCGTTCTCGGTCACCGACTGGACTGCCTATGTGATCTTCATCGTCGTGATTGGTGGAATTGGCACCATCGAAGGCCCGATCCTGGGCGTGCTGATCTTCTTCATCTTGCAAAGCCTGCTGGCCGACTACGGCTCCTGGTACCTCATGGTGCTTGGTCTAATCGGGATCGCCGTCATGCTCTTCGCCCCCCGCGGTCTGTGGGGGCTGATCTCAGAAAAGACTGGGCTGCAGATTTTCCCTGTGCGCCGTCGCCTTGTGCTGACGAACCCAAAGGACGGCCTCAACTCAATTCAATCTGACAAACAGAGGGAGGCGTAACATGGCCACCATCACAACGGATGTCCTGATCATCGGGACCGGCCCAGCGGGGTCTGCAACGGCGGCTTTGCTGTCCAGCTACGGCGTCGAGAATATGGTCATCAACCGCTATCGCTGGCTGGCCAATACGCCGCGGGCACATATCACCAATCAGCGCACGATGGAGGTGCTGCGCGACCTTGGTCACGAGGTTGAAGCAGAGGCCTACATGCACGCAGCGCATCAGGACTTGATGGGTGAAAATGTGTTCTGCGAAAGCCTCGCGGGCGAGGAAATCGGACGGATGAAAAGCTGGGGTAATCATCCTCTGTCCAAGGCCGAACACCTGCTGTCCAGCCCGACGATGATGAACGATCTGCCACAAACATTCATGGAGCCGATCTTATTTGGCACGGCCTGCCGCCGAGGCACGCAAGCGCGGATGAGCACCGAATACTTGCGACATGAGCAAGATGCAGATGGTGTGACAACGACGTGTTTAGATCGTTTGTCCGGCAAAGAAATCACGATCCGGTCGAAATACCTGGTCGGCGCGGATGGGGGCAATTCTCTGGTCGCCGAACATGCCGGTCTGCCTTTCGAAGGACAGATGGGCGTCGGCGGGTCCATGAACATCCTGTTCCGCGCAGATCTCAGTAAATATGTCGCGCATCGGCCGTCGGTCCTCTACTGGGTGATGCAACCAGGCGCGAATGTCGGTGGCATCGGCATGGGTCTGGTCCGCATGGTCCGCCCATGGAACGAATGGCTCATCGTCTGGGGCTATGACATCAACCAACCAGCGCCCGAAGTTGACGAGGCCATGGCTACGCAGGTTGCGCGCCAGCTTGTTGGCGACCCCGAGCTTGAGATCGAATTGATCAGCGCCAACACCTGGACCGTCAACAACATGTACGCGACCCATATGCAGAAGGATCGCGTGTTCATCATGGGTGATGCGGCACACCGACACCCACCGTCGAACGGGCTGGGGTCGAACACGTCGATTCAGGATAGCTTCAACCTCGCCTGGAAACTGGCGGCTGTCCTGAAAGGTCATGCCGGAGAAAACCTGCTGGACAGCTACAGCGAAGAACGTGCGCCAGTGGCAAAGCAGATCGTCACACGGGCCAATCAATCCATCGGTGAATTCGGACCGATCTTTGAATCGCTCGGAATGGCCGAAGGCGTCGACCCAGAGGTCATGCAAAGCAACCTTGAGGCACGCTCGGGATCAACGCCTGAAGCTGCGGCACAAAGACAAGCCATTCGCGACGCGATTGCCTTCAAGAAATATGAGTTCGATGCGCATGGCGTGGAAATGAACCAACGCTACGACTCCTGTGCGATTGAAACGGATGGTCAACCCAATCCCGGTTTTGATCAGGATCCCGAGCTGCACTACCAGCCGACGACATGGCCCGGTGCGCGCATTCCGCATGTCTGGGTGTTCGATCATGACACCGGGAACAAGCATTCAACGCTGGATCTGTGCGGTCGTGGAGAATTCACTGTGCTGACCGGAATTGGTGGCGAGGCCTGGGTAAAAGCAGCCGAGATGATCGCGAAAGAGCTGGGCATGCCCATTCGCTGTCACGTCATCGGCCCGCGCCAGACCTATGTTGACCACACCGGGGATTGGGCGCGGGCGTCCGAGATTTCAGATACAGGCTGTTTGTTGGTCCGTCCTGATCAACATGTGGCGTGGCGCTCAGCCGATATGGTTGCGGATGCCGAAGCCGAACTGCGTCGCGCGCTGACAACAGTACTTTCGCGATGAGCCAATCTGGAGCAAACTTACACAAGTCAGGAGGCCAAAATGGGCTCGCATGAGATGGGATACTTTACCGAAGAAAACTCGGCCGAGGTCGTCACCGCACGGAACAAAAACGCAGAAAGCGAACGGCTGAAGCAGGTGATGGAGGTCATCACGCGAAAGCTCCATGAAGCCGTGAAGGAAATCGAACCAACGCAGCAGGAGTGGTTTGAGGCGATCATGTTCCTGACCAAGGTCGGGCACATGTGCGATGACTGGCGGCAAGAATACATTCTCCTGTCCGATGTTCTGGGCGTGTCGATGCTGGTGGATGCCGTGAATTCTCGTCGTCCAACCGGTGCCTCCGAGAATACTGTTCTGGGTCCTTTCCATGTGGGCGGCGCGCCGGAATATGAGATGGGGCACAACATTTGTCTCGACCAAAAGGGTGAGGACATGGTGGTGCGGGGTCGTGTCACCGATGTGGAAGGCAACCCGTTGGAAGGCGTCAAGATTGATGTCTGGCAAGCCAATGATGACGGGTTTTACGACGTACAACAGAAAGGCATTCAGCCCGATTTCAACCTGCGCGGCGTCTTCACAACCGGTGTTGATGGGACCTATTGGTTCCGTGCGGTGCGGCCAAAGAACTATCCAATCCCGGATGACGGGCCGGTTGGCGATCTGTTGAAGCGTCTGGGACGGCACCCGTTTCGGCCAGCGCATCTGCACTATATCGTGTCGAAAGACGGGTATGACGACCTGACAACCCATATCTTTGATCCCGATGACAAATACATCAACTCGGACGCAGTATTTGGGGTCAAAGAGAGTCTGATCGCAGAGTTCAATCGCGTCGATGACCCGGCACGATCTACAGAAGTTGGCTTTGAGGGCCCGTATTGGGACGTTGAATTCGATTTCGTTCTTGCCCCCAAAGAGGCGTGACATGGCAGAGCCTTGTATAATTTGCGTCGCGATCACCGGGTCATTGCCGACCAAGGCCAACAACCCGGCGGTGCCGATAAAGGTCGAGGAACAAATCGAAAGCACACACGCGGCATTCGAGGCAGGAGCGACGATCTGCCATGCTCATGTTCGCAACGATGATCAAACACCGTCGAGCGACCCTGAGAAGTTCGCAAGGTTGAAAGAGGGGCTGGAGAAACACTGCCCCGGTATGATCATTCAGTTTTCAACCGGAGGACGGTCCGGAGCGGGCAAGACGCGTGGTGGCATGTTGCCGTTGCGACCGGACATGGCCTCTTTGTCGGTAGGATCGAACAACTTCCCCACACGCGTCTACGAAAACCCGCCCGATCTGGTCGACTGGTTGGCGGCTGAGATGGTGACGTATGACATCAAGCCTGAGATCGAAGCCTTCGATCTCAGCCATATTCTGAAAGCGGCTGAGATGCACACGAAAGGGCAGATAAAAAACACGCCCTATGTGCAGTTCGTCATGGGTGTCAAAAACGCAATGCCTGCTGATCGGGACGTCTTTGATTTCTACGTGAAAACTGTCAACCGGCTGTTTCCGGGGGCACCTTGGTGTGCGGCCGGCATCGGTGCGCAACAAGAGGTTCTGAACCACTGGGCGATTTCCTCAGGTGGTCATGCGCGAACAGGGTTAGAAGATAACGTGCGCCTGGATCGCAATACGCTGGCACCATCAAACGCAGCGCTCGTGATGCGGACTGCTGAAATCTGCGCCCAGTACAATCGTCCGGTTGCCACAGTTGATCAGGCACGAGACATTCTGGGGCTGTAAATCGGGATTACGGACTATCAAGAAATGACTACCCCGGGCCAAAACGACAGGTCTAAGGCTCGAATTTACTTTGCGGCGGTGTTCGCTCAAGTTCTTGCGTGATCGGGATATGGTCGGCAACATCACCCGGCGGTAGCTGGAATTGACCTTTGAACCAATCCGCCGCCTTCCATGCCTTTTTGACTTGCTCAATCATGTCTCTGGACAATGAAACGAAGTTCCACCAGCCACAACGCACCTCCCTCAGCGATGCGCGTAAGGTTGCGATAAGACGCATACCCTATTCACCTGTGCGAACGCTTGTTTTGCCACCAGGTCCAAGGATCATCATTTGCCCCAGCAACTGAAAATGCACATCTGGCGAAAGTATGACACCGACGCAGAATGTCTCAGACTGCATCGTAATGGGGCTGGATTTTCCACAAGCCGCTCTTGGCTGTGTTCTGGCACACAGTAATCTCTGGGTATTTGTCTTCCGGCGCAGCTTCTCCAATTTCAAAAAAACAGCCTTCTGCACGATCGATAAGACAAACGGCAGCATCAAGACGACGTCGTGTTGCGAAGTTGTCAGCCTAAAATTTTGGTCGCCTGAATAGGTTTAGTCAGAATTCTCTTCTTCGCAGTAAATAAATTCGGATTTTTGACTTTGTTAAATAAGCGCGTACAATTTCAACAGCTTTAGACGCAAAATCCGCAAGTTGAGCCACCTTCACAGAGACGAAGAGAGAAATGCGGGTCGTACGGGAGGGGGATATGAGGAAACTGTCTGTTTGGCTTTTTGCTTTCGTGTTGCTTACCGGCTGCTGGGAGAAGGAAGAAGAAGCGACCGAAACAACAATCCGACCTGTCAGAGCAACTGAGATTTCTGACCTTTCGAGTTTGCATGATCGTTACTTTGTGGGAACGGCCAGAGCTGCACGCGAAGTATCATTGGCCTTTCGCGTGCCGGGCAATGTTGTTGGCGTCGACGTTCAGGTTGGTGACCTTGTGACGAAAGGTGCTGTTGTCGCGGCCTTGGATCCGGCCCCCTACCAGGCTGAAGTCGATCGGCTTACTGCTGAGCTTGAGAGCGCGCAGGCGACGTTCGAAAACGCCAAATTGCAAACAGATCGGCAGCGATCGTTGGTTGAAAAAGATGTTGCCGCTCAGGCGACACTCGACCGGTTTGTTGCAGGCGAAACGTCGGCTCAGGCAGCAATCAATTCTGTTCAAGGCGCACTGGACAGAGCGACTTTGGATTTAACCTATACGAGCTTGGCCGCACCGTTCGATGGTCGTGTTGTCGCCAAATACATTGAAGATTTTGAAGAAGTCGCAGCACAAACTCCAGTGCTGCGCATTCTGGATGCCGAGCACATCGAAGTGGTGATCGATATCCCCGAACGATACATTGCCCTGATCCCGCACATTGAAGACATAACCGTCACTTTTGACGCTTTGGGGGACGTTGTTCTACCCGCAGAAATTAGTGAGATTGGATCAGAGGCTTCGGCGACGACGCGAACATTTCCTGTCACATTGATAATGGAGCAGCCCGAAGATGCACTTGTTCTTCCGGGTATGGCGGGGCGCGTTCGCGGCAAGCCAAAGGAGGGGCACGAACCATTCGATGCGATCATGGTTCCTGCCAGCGCGGTTTTCGTGCCTGAAGGGGAAACCGATCCGCATGTCTGGGTATTTGATACCGGCTCAGAAACTGTAACGGCAAGGAAGGTTTCGCTTGGCACTCCACGGTCGCAAGGGGTGGCCGTTAGCGAGGGGCTGGAATTTGGTGACGTGGTTGTCACTGCCGGGGCAAACTCTCTGCGAGAAGGTCAGAAAGTTTCGCTGCTTTCTGAGGACACGGACTAATGGGTTTGGCGGCTTTTTCGATCCGCAACGCCAAATTTGTTTGGTTCACTGTCGTCATGCTCACGTTGGGCGGCATTTCAGCATTCTTTAGCCTTGGGCAGTTGGAAGACCCCGAATTCACAATCAAGACTGCTGTTGTGACCACCCTCTATCCCGGTGCCAGCCCGGCCGAAGTTGAGCAGGAGGTTACCGAACGGATCGAACTAAAACTCCAAGAGATCAAAGAGATTGACTACATCTCGAGCGAAAGCAGAGCGGGTGTGTCGACAATCATAGTCGAGATCCGCCCGAACTATTGGTCGGATCAACTACCGCAGATCTGGGACACGTTGCGTCGCAAAGTCAGAGACGTTGAAACAGACCTTCCACCAGGCGCTGGTCGTCCTGCGATCAATGATGATTTCGGTGATGTTTTCGGTCTACTTCTGGCGATGACGTCTGATGGCTTCTCCGCCCGCGAGCTTGACGATTTTGCCGAAGACTTCAAACGAGAGCTTTCGTTGATCGACGGCGTCGGCCGAGTCGATCTTTGGGGGGATCGCGATAGGGTCATCTATTTGGAGACACGGGAAGAAGCCTTGGCAGCATTGGGTGTTTCGGCTCAGACCATCCTCAATACCTTGCAAACCCAAAACGCGATTGTGGATGCAGGCCGCGTAAATATCGGCGACTATCGCATGCGCATTGCGCCAAGCGGCACATTCACCAGCCCGAAAGACATCGCTGATTTGGTTGTTCGGCCAAGCGGTCTGGACCAAGCTCAAAGCGGCCAGCGCCGTGGACCAGAGTTACTAAGGCTTGGTGAAATCGTTGAGGTCCAGGAAGGCTATGCTGATCCACCGACGACCATGATGCGTTATAACGGCCTTCCGTCTATTGGTTTGGCGATATCCTTCCAGTCTGGTGTCAACGTTGTCAGCGTTGGTGAGGCCGTAGACGCCAGAGTAACGGAACTGATCGCAGGCCTGCCGGTAGGCATCGAGGTCGAACGGGTTCATTGGCAATCTGACGACGTGAATCTGGCAGTCAGCAGCTTCTTAGTCAGCCTTGGACAAGCTGTCGCGATTGTTCTGGTCGTTTTGACCCTGGCGATGGGTGTTCGCATGGGGATCATAATAGGTAGCGGATTGATCCTGACGATACTTGCCACCTTTATCCCGCTCGCGATGCTAGGAATAGATCTTCAACGCATGTCCTTGGGCGCGTTGATCATTGCGCTTGGTATGATGGTCGATAACTCGATCGTGGTTGCAGATGGCGCCATGGTTCGAATGTCACAGGGAATGGACCGGGCGAAAGCCGCTATCGACGCTGCCACGCGCCCCGCTATGTCGCTGCTTGGTGCAACATTTGTTGCGGTTATGGCTTTCTACCCAATCTTTGCCTCCGTTGAGAGCGCGGGAGAATACTGCCGGACGCTGTTTTCGGTGGTCGGAATTGCGTTGTTGGTCAGTTGGTTGTTATCGATGACAGTCACGCCTTTACAGTGCGTGGCCATGCTGCCGGACCCAAAGGGTGGAGCCAAAGAGACCTTTGACACCGGTCTATACGCCGTATACCGCCGCTTTCTGGCCGCCGCGATCCGGGTTCGCTATCTGACGATCGGAGTGGCCGTCGCTGCGCTGGTTATTGCCGGGATCGGGTTTGGGACCGTTACACAGTTGTTCTTCCCGACCTCTTCGATGACCAAGTACATGATCGACTATTACGCCCCTGAAGGAACCCGGATCGAAGCGGTTTCCGAAGCCATCACGCGGATCGAAGCGCAGGTGGAAATGGATGATCGCGTGACCGGTATCGCAAGCTTTATCGGCGCTGGCCCGCCGCGTTTCTACTTGCCGGTCGACCCTGAAGGAATAAACCCGTCCTACGCGCAAGTCATCGTGAACGTCGAGGATTATCGCGTCATTCCAGAGATGACCAAAGAGATCTCGCTTTGGATTGCAGCCAATATGCCCGAGGCGACCTCCTTCACACGTCAATTCGGTGTGGGGCCCAGCAATACTTGGGCGTTCGAAAACCGCATCATCGGCCCAGCGGATGCCGATCCCGAGACTTTACGCGAAATTGGCGACAGAGCCGTCGCGATACTGGATCAGCACCCATGGACAAAGGTAGCACGCACCGATTGGCGCAACCGTGTCCTGAAAACAGTCCCCGACTATGACCAGGATCGGGCACGATGGACCGGCATCACATATGAAGATCTTGGGAATACGACAAAGCGTGCATTCGACGGACGCTCGGTCGGCCTCTACCGCGAAGGTGACGAGTTGTTGCCCATTATTGTTCGACCGGGCGCGGACGACGTGGCTGCCGTGGATAACTTTGAACTGCTGCAACTGCAGTCACCGTTTTCTGTCGAGCCTGTTCCACTGGCGCAGGTTGTTCGCGGTGTGAATATCCAACCCGAGGACCCCACGATCAATCGCCGCGACCGGCGCCGTGTTTTGACCGTTCAGGCCAATCCGATCGACAGTGTCACTCTGCCCAGCTATCGCGCTGCAGTTCTCGCTGATTTTGACGCTTTGGAGGCTGACTTGCCGCCGGGCTATAGCATGGAATGGGGCGGAGAATACGAAGACACGGTGTCTGCGCAAGCGTCCTTGATTCCGGGGATGATACCTGCGTTTTCGATCATGGCGCTTATCGTCGTCGGACTATTCAACTCATACCGCAGACCGCTGGTCATTTTCCTGACCGTGCCGTTTGTGCTGATAGGCATTGTTCCGAGCTTGCTGCTCACGAATACACCTTTTGGGTTCGTAGCACTGCTGGGGGGCATGAGCCTGGCGGGCATGATGATCAAAAACGCAATCGTTCTGATCGACCAGATCAACGATAACTTGGCCGAAGGTCAGCCGGGCTATGACGCGGTTTTGAATGCAGGGGCCTCACGGCTTCGCCCCGTGGTACTGGCCGCGGCCACGACAGTTCTGGGTGTGATACCGCTGCTGCCAGACGTGTTCTGGGTGGGTCTTGCCGTTACGATCATGGGCGGGCTAACGGTGGGCACGATGCTCACAATGATATTGGTCCCGGTTTTGTTCGCCACGCTGAGTGGCATTCGACATTCACCGAAAGCCGTTTGATATCGCCTTTCAAACGGTCTTTAGATCGCCTTTGCAAAGCAGGCGGCTTTTGAGTTTAGGTATTAATTTCTGGGGGGAGTAAATTGGACAATACGGTACTGTACTTCTTAGTTGGCATCTTCGTGGTTGGTCTAATCTCGTTGGGATACTTCGCCAGAGGTAGCGGAGCGCTTTGGGTGATTGTGGTGTTGTTGAGTGTGTTGGTGGTAATGATTGCATTTTTTGGAGGTTACTTCGGCGAAACTCCCAAGTGAGGCTGGTTGCGGGAAGCACCAGTTGAACCGAGCACAAGGCTCTTTGCTCCAAGCTTTTGCTTTTCGATCGAATAGATGGATTGCCTGTTTTAACTCACCACTTCTTTCATGGTGGCCGGGGTTGCAGCATGGCACCTGCTAAGTGGTAATCGCGCGGCCGAGGTCACCCGCATGTTCTCGATGGCAAAGTGGATGGCCGTTCTGGTCACCCCTCTGCAGATCGTTGCTGGCGATCTTCATGGTTTAAACACACTGGAGCATCAGCCGCAGAAAGTGATGGCGATGGAAGGTCCGTATTGAGGCCCAGATCAACCGCTACCACCCTCAACGGTGCCAAACTGTGCCGGGTAATGGCTGAAAAGTGCCCGTTTGAACGTTTCAGGTCGGACAGACTTCAAGATGCGTCCAAGTTTTGGCCGATCGTTCAACCAGATTGGGGTCTTCGATGGATCGAACACCATGACCGATCCTCTGCGGGTTCAGCTTTTCAATTGTCTCTACGACGCTGTCTGCTCCTGCCAACTCGCCCGCATGGGCAATACAATTCAGACCGGCTTATCTGACAAGTTTGAATGCTGGAATATGCGGATCAATCGGAAAATTGGCTTCATCGCCTGCACATCTCGACACGCCAACATGCAAGGTTCGTCCGCGACTCGGTGACATCGTTCAGTCTCGAGGCGAGCGCCTACGGCGCCCATCCAATGAGGAGAACCAAAGTCACTCAGATTTACACGAAGGCCGGAAACCGTCGAACTGTTCGGCTCCTTCTTGGCTACACCAAGATGGACAGCACCGTCCGATACCTTGGTGTGGAACTTGAGAATGCCCTGGCTATCACCGAAGCCATTGAAATCTAGGACGTGGGGCCGTCTGAGAGGGGCGGCCCAAAAGAGATATTCCCCGTCCCTACGCGTTGCTGTGTTTGCCGCCCGTGTTGCCGACAATCGCTACGAGCGCAAGATTGGACACCAGAGAACTCAGTAAAGGCAGGTATTGCTGACGACGGTCGGATTGAGTGGTTCAGTTACTGGTGGTCGTATAGCCTCGCAAAAGGTATTCAGTAGATGGGAGGGAAAACGTGGAGAGAAAGCTGGCGGTTATACTGGTGGCCGATATGGTCGGCTATGCAGCCCGAATGGAGCGGGACGAAACCGGCACGCTTGAAACTCTGTCAGCCCACATGACTGAATTTGTCATCCCGCTTGTTGAACGGAATCGCGGCAAAGTCATAAAATTGCTTGGGGATGGCCTTTTGGCTCAATTCGAAAGCGCCTCAGATGCCGTTTCTTGCGCGCTTGATTGGCAAAAAGCACCGCCAGACGGCAGTGATCCACTTTGCTTCCGCATAGGCATCAATCTAGGTGATATAATTTTGCGCGATGGAGACGTGTTCGGCTCAGGTGTGAATTTGGCTTCACGTCTGGAACAACTCGCTCCACCCGGTGGCGTGCTTGTGTCTGACGCAGTGTATCGCGCCGCAGGCAATCGTCTGACAATCTCTTGGGAAGACGCGGGGACTTTCAATGTCAAGAACGTTGCCGAGCCCGTACACGCATGGCGATTTGGCGGATCGGATAGGTACCACAACCAACGGCCGCATTCGGAGGCAAAACTAAAACCGACAATCGCTGTTTTGCCGTTCCACAATATGAGCAACGATCCAGAACAGATTTTTTTTAGCGATGGCATAGCAGAAGACATCATCACCGGCTTGTCGCGTTTTCGCACTCTCCAGTTGGTCTCAAGAAACGCCTCCTTTCGTTTTAGAAGCCAAGAGGCCAATCCGGCTGAAACCGCGGAAGCTTTGGGTGCGGATTATCTTGTGCAGGGCAGTGTACGGAAGGCAGGGAGCCGCGTCAGGATTTCGGTACAGCTTTCCGACGCTAATTCCGGATCACAATTATGGTCGGATCGATATGATCATGAATTGGAGGACGTTCTGGAGGTTCAAGACGATGTGACACGAAGCATCGTGGCGGTCCTTCCCGGGCGCGTCCAGCACGATGTAGCCGATCGTTCAACCAGAAAACCGGAAAATGAAATGAAGGCTTACGAGCTGATGCTGAAGGGCAAAGCCCTTCGCGACGGCCTGAATGCACGCGATACTGCAAAAGCTCGGGCCCTGCTGGAACGGGCCGTCGCTCTCGATCCGTCAATCGCGAGGTCATTCATGTACCTCTCAGATACATATGTCATAGATCTTTGGCTGGGATTGGCGGACTCTGACGCGGCAGACCATGCATTGCATATCGCTCGAAAGGGAGCGGCGTTGGATAACCAGGATGTCTACATCCAGGACCAACTCGGTTTCGCCTATTTGTGCGCCGGCCTTTGGACGGAGGCTGAAACCCAATTTGAAAAAACGCTGTCTTTGATCGAAACCGAGGCGGAGTCCATGGCTTGGTGCGGATACGCGTTTCTTTTGCTTGGAAGGCATGAGAAGGCGCGAGACGTCGTTTCTGAGGCAATGCAGATGGATCCTCTGCACCCCCCGGCTATCGACTGGATAATGGGACAGATACAATTCTTCTGTGAAGACTTTGAAGCAGCTCTCGGGTTACTGATGGGAGAGGCCCGGCTCAATTCCTTGGCGACGGCTTTCGTGGCTGCCTCCTTCGCGAAGCTTGGTCGCCAGGTCGAAGCCGAGGCAGCCCTACTTGACTTCACAACCGAACGTCGCGACGAACTCATGAGCCGAGACATCCAAGTAAATGAAGAAACCGTTTCTGCCCTCGCTCGTGGATTCCAGACCATGTGGCGGCGACCAGATGATTTCGGACGCCTTGCTGCTGGTCTGCATGCGGCCGGTTTGCCCAGCTGAACTCAAGTGTAAAAAACACGTTGCAACTCAGTCGGGCTCGAAGCAGACCCTGGACACATTATAACCTTTGGGGCTCAGACATATTCCGCTTGGACGAGGACGGCCCAACCCGGGCATTCAATCGAGCATTGTAATGCTGCACTTGCATTAGGCATCGCGGACATTGTTTTGAGGCATTGGCTTATGGGTTTCGCAGATTGGCGCATGTTACAGGGGCTGTTTTTTGGCGTGATGTACTCCAAAAACGGCTCGTTGCAGGTTCTAGCCGCGGACCAGATGACCACCGTCTATGTCCAGGACGGGGTGCTGTCAGACAAATTCGAACCAGTCTCAGCTAGGCCAGTAGAGCTGTCC
>NZ_JAEDOS010000001.1:0-1042979 GCF_017872495.1 Ruegeria sp. HKCCE4148 | reverse complement strand
TGCTTACACTGATGGCGCGACAGCTGGTATCGAGTTTCTGGGCGACGAAGGCGCACTGTGAGTAGTCTGTCGCGTAGCCGAAATCGGCTGCGCAGCACCGGCTTGCTCTTCAGAAAACTCGACTTGGCCTGTCGTATACGCCTTTCAGAGCGCAGCGTGGGCATCCGCCTCGGATCACCGGATGCCCAAAAAACCGATTAGGATTTGCGAAAAAAGCGAAACCTCTACGAGAAGGAGTCCCCCATGAGTGCTAGACTAGTCCTTCTGCTTGCTGCCGTCGGCCTCGTGCCAATTGCGTTATCATATGGCCTGATGCCCGGCAGTTCGATCCCAGTTTTGCTAGGATTTCCGGTGGAAGGGACGAACCAAACCCACGTGTTCCGAGCAATTATGGGTCTTTACCTGGCAAACGCGTTGTTTTGGTTGGCGGCCGCTTCGAAACCAGAATTACAACGTCCCGCGCTGTGGGTTCTTTTTTTATTTATGTCGGGACTGGCCGTTGGACGCATACTAAGCATTCTTATCGATGGAGTTCCGAACGAGCTACTTCTGTTTTACCTAGCGGCCGAGATAGCTTTTGCGGCTCTGGCCGCGGTTTCCCTGAAAAAAAGTACGATAAAAACGGAAGTGGTAAAATGGTGAGGTTAGGCTTTGTTTTCTCGATGATTGCGACTTTAACAGTTTCGACATTCGCTCTGGCACAATCGTCATCTGTCCAGACCGCGGTGGACGACAACCTCTTAGAGCTTGAGACTGCCGTTGACGAAGCGGGAGCTACTCCAATCGCATCGATAGATCATTCGCGTCTGGCCAAAGCCGAAGGCGTAGAAATGCCAGCGTCTCGTGTACTCATTTTCTCTGATCCGGAGATAAACACACCTGTACTGGAAGAGAACGTACGAGCAGGTCTGGACCTTCCGTTTCGCGTTCTTTCATTCGATCAGGATGGTCGCCCGCAGATCGTCTACACAGACTCTCAATTTCTAAAAGTTAGGCATGATCTGAATAACACCCAGGCGTTGAATTCGTTTCAGAGCAAGTTGCTCGAAGTTCTTAAGGACTTAGATGCAGCACCAGCGCCGACCAACGGATTGAATACTAACTATGGCATCATCGATCTGCGATCTCAGCTCAGCGTAACAGAGGCAGTGAAACGTCTCAGGGCGACTGTGATGGAGCAGAACGATACGGTCTGGTTTGGGGAGATTGATTTTGCGACCGAAGCGTCCCTACTAGGGGTGGAGCTGCCGGATACGGTTCTCTTGCTGTTCGGAGGCCCAGCGCCCGGTGGCGTAGCAATGGCGGGGTTTCCGGCAATTGGTTTGGATGCCTTTTGCCAAAAACTATTGGTTTACGCGCATGAAGAAGGTGGCTCGGTAGTCATTTTCAATGACATCGCCGCTTTGGCGGAGTTGCACTACGGTTCTTCAGCCGAACCTCATCACGGTTTGAACAAACGGCTGACCGCAACATTTCGCACGGCAATTGAGTAGCCGCTGTTTGGAAAACGCAATAGATACCAATTATCGATTGGCCATCTTTTCGTCGTCCGCTTTGGGCTCGGAGCAGCTGTCCTGCTCTATATCGCTTCGTCCGGAGTCGCTGAGACAATGCATGTGAAAACCACTGTGACCTACCGGGAGCGGATCGCTCTTCCACCTAATGCCGTATTGGAAGTTGAACTCCTGGATACTTCGCGTGCAGATACACCTTCTGTTCGGCTGTCTTCCCAGAGGTTCAAACTTGCGGGTGTCCCCAGAACAGTTGAAATTGCCTTCGACACAGATCTCATCGATGAGCGCATACCTACACGGTGGCTGCCAGGATCATTTCCGACGATCACGTGATGTTTCGTTCAACGACAGCGACACCTGTACTCACCCGTGGCGCACCAAATTCTGCTGAACTCGTTTTAGAGATGATGCCAAGGAGAGCCGGGGGCAACGACCCAGAACAATCGATCTACGATACCGCTTGGGAAGTTTACGAGATCGCAGGGTGTATGCTCATTGCTGAGAACCCTCCTTCCTTGACAATTGATCAAGATGGCCAGTTTGGCCTGTACGGAGGACGTAACCGGTTTACAGGAACCCTTGACGCAGCCAAGGGTGAGTTCAGTATGCCGGGCAACTTCGCAGGAACAAAGATGGCGTGTCCTGAGGAGCGGGAAAAGCTTGAGCAGGATACGATCAAAGCCTTGTCCGCAGCAGTGGGCTACGTGACAAACGGAGCAAACTTGGCACTCAAGAACGCAGCGGGAGCGACGGTTCTGCGCCTGCGCAAAACGCCAGAATTGTCACCGCGCGTTTCGAAGCGAGTTGGTGCAATCATCCGACTTGTTCGAGCGACAATCAACGAGAACCAAAGGTCGAAATTCCGAGTGGATCAAAGACGTTAGGCTGTGTGGATTGCGAGTGATCGTGATAGTGGGCCTTACTGCGTGCGTGGCGTAGCGACGCCATCAGCACACGTTCCGGATTATAGATGAGCTGGCTTGCATCGGCTTCGTCATGTTCTCCATCTGCTGCGGGAGGAGCGGGCTGAAGACGGCCTTCAAGGACAGTACCCCACACTTTGATATCGGCCAGCGTCAAAGGATCTACAGTTAGCGGATTTTCTTCGAGGATTGTGAAGTTGGCCAGTTTGCCCGGCTCGATAGAACCGATTTCATCCTCCAGTTGCAGGGAATAGGCTGCGCCGATGGTAATACCTTTCAGGGCATATTCTGCACTGATGCGTTGGTCCGGACCAACGACACGACCACTTGTGGAAATCCGATTGACAGCAGCCCACATGTACTTCAGCGGCTCTGCGGGAGCCATCGGCATGTCCGAGTGCATCGAAAAGGGGATACCTGCTCGAACGGCATCGCCTAAAGGCACCATGCGCTCTGTGCGCTCGCTACCAACGCTGCCTGCGGCATACCGATCTGCGAGCGTCGGCGTGTAGACAGAATTACCACTGACAATGGCACCAAGACGTTTAATGCGTGCGATCTGATCTGGTTGAGCGTAGCCAAAGTGTACAACGACGGTGCGATGGTCATATCTCGGATTGCGTTGCATGGCGGCCTCAAGGGCATCAAGAAGAATGTCCAGACCGCCGTCTCCAAGATTATGAACATGGACCTGAAAGCCCGCGTCCCAATAAAGGTCGAACACCTGTTTGAAGAAATCGGGCGTCATGATCCATTGACCTTCATGCCCGTCCAAGTAGCCGTCGCGCATGATCATTAATTCACTGAAGATCGCTCCATCCAACAGCAGCTTGACCTGCTTGGGCAGGAACTGGGTTCGGCCTTCGCTCCACGCCAGCATGGCTTCGGTCTCGGTCAGTACTTTTTCGGGGCCCTCTGTGTTCAGAAACAAACCGCCAAGCGTCCGACCGTCCGGAATAAAATAAAAGTTGAACGGCGTGTCGTCTGGCCCGAACGATTTCGCTACAAGAGCTTGGGCGTTCTGATCAACAGGACCAGCAGGCTCTGCAAGGGTCGTAATCCCGCTGCGGTGATAGTAATCTTCTGTGAACTCTAGCGCCTCCATAACCCTGTCGATGGATGCATAGACCGGAGCAAATTTCTCAAAGAACACGTGCTCCCAGAAAGCAGCTTCAAGGAAGAGGCCTTTTTCCAGATTGGCTTGAGACCTAGCCAGTTCACTTGACCAGCTGGCAATGTATTCTTCCGTGATTTCAAGTTGTTCCAGGGCAACCGAGTTGAAGTACATCTCATGGGTGGAGCGTTGCCATACAGCCAGCGGAATGTCGGGGGCCAGTTCGTCCAAAATCGCACGACTCATGCTGCCGTGCCATGACGCATGATACCCCCAGACCATCAGCGGTCGCCCGCTGCTTGGATCATAAGTGTTGATTACCTCGGACAGACGTTGGCGAAACTCCTCCTCGCTATTGGCAAGAGGTGCAAATCCCGCTGGCGATTGCCAGTCCTCGATGGAAATGATGGCATCAGACATCATCGCAAGTGCGCCCAGAAGCGGGTGCAAATGCTGTTCAATGAACCCCGGCACAATAATCTTGTCTTCAAAGCTACGGTCAATTGAATAGCTTCTATCGGGCAGGCGACCCTCGATTTCCTCCAGGGTTCCGACGTCAGTAATTCGACCGTTTCTGACCGCCACTGCCTCAGCCAGCGGGGCGTCCGGGTTCATGGTGAGAACTTCTCCACCGACGTAGACAGTTGTGCCGGGAAACTCAGGGAAACGCTCGAAAGCGTCTTGCAATGAGGGGGACTGTGCAGCGCTGTGAAGCGGCATGAATGCGAAAGCGAATACTGTGAGAGACTTAAAGAACTTCATTGATGCCTCCGAATGGGATTACGGACATGAATAAATTGCTTCGATCAGAGCAGGCTGGTCGGCGATGTGTCAACCTAAGTCGCCAGCCACTCAATACTGACTGAGCAACATAAACTTGAAAGCCACTTTCGTTGCCCGCCGTGGTCTCGTGGCAGACATTCGCCCAAATTCACGGAATGACTGCAATGCGAACAAAATGGATATTTCACCAGGTAAGGGCGAGCGGCAGTAATTCTCGAATTTCCTAGAGAACGGACTATGCTTTGACGAGTAAAAGTACGTTGTTCAGTTCTTCGAAAACCAGATTTCAACACGCTGGCCGCGGCCATACTTCAGTTGCAATTCATTTGGAGCGATACTGCCATGCCAAACACTTCGTTACTTTCAAAGTCCAATTTTCCAGTTTTTGCGCTTATTGGAGGTTTGATTATGCAAAGCCTTGGAACCTCTCCTGTACATGCTGAGGACGACCCATACGCGACGCCGCGAGAAGACTTTTCCATCCGTGACCTGAGGAATGGTTACTCAGCCAAGCAAGCCTACGACCTGAGCTCTGAATGGAATTTACAGAAGTTTCTCGACATCACCGAAGCCGGGGCGTTTTCGTACATGAACCTCGCCGAGTTCTTGCCGAGTTCTGTCATTCGTCGCGACGGGGCCGTCGCGATGCTTGCGACAAACTTTAACGATGCCGTAGGAGCGACGAGCGTCCCAGGCGCTGACGGCAATGCTGTCTCGCTCGACGAGATGATTAATGCTGATGATTCCACAGTGCAGGGCGTTATGGTTCTTCACAACGGCGAAATCGCTTATGAGGCCTACCCAGGAATGCGTCGAACGGACAACCACGTCTGGATGTCCAATGCAAAAATCCTTTCGAGCTTGCTGATCGGTCAATTGGAAGATGAGGGTAAAATCGACGTTCAGAAAACGGTTGGCGATTATGTAGATGGCACCAAGGGAACAGCTTGGGAGAACATAAAGGTCATCGACGTCCTGAACATGCAGTCTGGTTTGGATTTGGAAGAGAACCCCCTCTCACGCAAAGGCGATACACCATATGGGCGCTTTGTCAGGGCTGAGGTTGGTGTTCCGAACGAAGAAGGCGTTCTGCAAACGCATAACGAAGCCCTGTTTGCTATACCCAAACTGCGGGAACCGGCTGAGGCTTTCGAATACTCCTCTGCAAACACACAAATGCTTGGTCTCGTCATTGAAGCCGTTACGAACCAGAGACTTGGTGAAGCGATCACGGAGCGGGTCTGGAGCAAAGCTGGAATGACTGGCGATGCCACCCTGGCGCTGTCACCTCAAGGAAACGGCATAATACACGGCCTGATCAGCAGCCGATTGATCGACATGGCAAAGATTGGTCTGCTCTACACGCCAAGCTGGGACAAGACAGCGTCAGACCGCATTGTATCTGAAAAGATGATCGACACGATCCAAACAGCGGGCGTTGCCGAAAACTACATGAAGGGAACACTCGGCCCACACCTTTCTGAAGCATTCCGTGAACAACCGATGGCAAACGCATACCAATGGGATGCCGTTTTTGCCGATGGCGATTTCTACAAAAGTGGAATGAATGGCCAAGGAATCTATGTCTCGCCAGGAAAGGACGCCGTTGTCGTTTGGTACGCAACTGGAGGCGCGAGTATCGATATGGAAGCCTACGCCAGGGCCATTGTGACTTCACTGTAGGTCAGATCACTCACTTGCGTCTCTGGCCGCAGGTCAATGAATTGTCGGTCATATGGTGACTAGAGCATCCATTCAATCGGCAGCCACCTGACCACGGCCGTAAGGGCACGCTGTAAACCGTTGGTTTCCGGGTCCACAGTGTGAATGGTGACTGTTCCATCCTGATCTTCTTGCCGCCAGATGATCTCGCCGCTGTCGTTAAGTTCGACGCGATAAGAAAACTCAGGCCGGTTCAATTGCTCCGCAAGCGACCCAGCAATCGTTGGGCTTTCGATCATAAGGCCCATTTCTGTATTCAGCCGCGCGGACCTGGGATCAAGGTTGTAAGAGCCTATGAAGATCCGTTCTCCATCCGATCCAAAGACTTTTGCGTGTAGACCGGAGGCCGATCCTGCCAGCATCTCGGGCAGGCTGCGCTCGCGATGTTCGCGCCGCAAAGCTCGAAGCTCAAGTAGTTCTACACCACTGTTGAGCAAGTCTTCCCTGTAACGCATATAGGCCGCATGAACGGGCATGACATCCGTGGCATCCAGTGAATTGGTTAAGACGCGGACCTTCACTCCGGACTTTGCCAACCCTTCCAGAACCTCCGCCCCTCGTTCCCCCGGAATGAAATACGCTGAAACAAGGTCTAGCGAGGTTTCAGAGGTTTTGGCAAACTCGATAAGTTGCTCGACAATCAGGTCTTCACTCTCGACTTCGCCCAACCCTTTTGACGGATCGTCGACAAAAAGTGTGACTTCACTCCATTCGAACTTCAGATCATGTGCCGCTATCCGGTCGGCCAGTTCATTATCCTGAATTGCCCTTTGATAGCCTGCGCCAACCGCAGTCTGGCGCGCGGTGTCTGCCTTTGCTTTAAGGCTTTTTTCCGCCAAAGTTTCCAAAAAGAGCCCAGCGTCGTACGCGGAGGCACTATTCCAATATGCGTCGAATGATTGCGACACCTCATCTACAATCGGGCCGATGGCTATCGCATCTACATCCAGGTAGTGCGTTCCCACCCCGTAGTCGAAATAGATGTCACCGATGTTGCGTCCCCCAACTATCGTGGCGACCCCGTCCACAGTCATTGATTTATTGTGCATCCGCCGGTTCAGGCGTCCAAAGTCAAATGCATAGGACAGAAGTTTTGGGTTCCTCAAAGTGAACGGATTGAAAATGCGTACATTTGCATGCGGCAGAGCGTTCAGTTCGGCGAGCAAATCATCCAATCCGGAGATACCGTTATCATCGACCAGCAATCTGACGCGCACACCACGCTCTGCTGCTGCCCTAAGCTCTTCAAGAAGCATTAGGCCGGTAACGTCATCTTGCCAGATGTAGTACTGAGCATCGATTGAGGATGTCGCTTCTCGGGCGAGGATCGCCCGGGCCGCAAAGGCTGCGCGTCCATTTCCCAAAGGCCTTACACCGTCGAGCCCAGGGTTACGTTCAAGTGCGTTTTTTATTGTTGCACCTAATGGCCCGTCCCAATCAGCATCTTTCTTAAACGTTGGCTCAGAAAAATTTTCACTAGGAAGCGGAAAAGTCCACCTTAACCCGACTATGGCCACTGCCATCATCGCCACCAAAATCAAACATATTCTGATTAGCCGCATTCAGGGTTCCATAAATGGCGCTTCGGATTATCCTTGCAGCTGAGATTGGCCTATCTACAGATTGTTTTTCAAGAGTTTGGGTCAGAGCAACCGACTGAGCACCAAAGTTTGTTCGCTTTGGGCTCAAGGCAGACGTTCGCTCAATTCCGCTCAATGACTGCAATGCGGACATTGCAGTCATTGACCTAAAGTTACATGATCACCACCTGACGGGATCAAGTGGAGACACCATGGCAGACGAGAGAGTGAGCCACTGGGAGGAGGTCTACCGCGAGAAAGACGATACCCAGCTGAGTTGGCATCAGGATGATCCCTCGATCTCGTTGGAGCTCTGCGACGTGGTCGGCGTCGATAATGCCTCTTCTGTGATAGACATAGGCGGAGGCACTTCACGCTTCGCAGAACGCCTGATCGAAAGAGGACTGAGCGACGTTTCTGTGCTCGATGTATCCAAAGCTGCGCTTGATCGATCTCGTGGACAACTTGGCGCCGTAGGCGAGCAGATTGAATGGATCGCAGCCGATGTCACAACCTGGAGCCCGGAGAGAAGCTATGATCTATGGCACGATCGCGCCGTATTTCATTTCCTTGTCGATGAGGACGACCGTTCCGCCTACCGGGACCAGTTGTACCGCTGCCTTCTCCCAGGTAGCCATGCGATTATCGCAACGTTTGCACTCGATGGTCCGAAGAAGTGCAGCGGTTTGCCAATCGTTCGCTATGATCCAGAGGGGCTATGCGAGGTATTAGGCGATCGTATTTCCCTGGTCACGCATCGGAAGCACACACACCATACTCCTTGGGGAAGCTCTCAGTCCTTCCAATTCAGCTTGTTACGCGTGGGCCAGTAGCGCTGCTGTTGCGCTGCTAATGCGCTTCGGCACGACTGTGACATCCAATGGCCTTGCTCATGCCTTCGCTGCAACTTTACTCATCCGGCGGCCGTCTTGCGGGCGAAGTCGCCCTTCGGTTTCTTTCCAAGCCTGCGCATGATAATCTTTGATAATTACACTTTGCTCGGAGGAGGATGACCTCTGAAACGCAGGCTGACCGCCATACTAGCAGCCGATCTGGTTGGGTATTCCCGCCTTATGAACTCGGATCAAAGCGGAACGCTCAGCGCGTTGCGAGAGTTTCGATCTGGGCTTTTTGACCCTTCTGTAGTCGCGCATCGCGGCAATTTAGTGAAATGCATGGGGGATGGTTGGATAGTCGAGTTTCCATCAGTCTCTGACGCTGTGACCTGTGCTGTCGCCATTCAGAACTCTTTGGCCAGCCAGAATACACTGAAGTTGAGAATTGGGATACACACAGGTGAAGTCGTTTTCGAGGAGGATGATGTATTTGGTAACGGCGTTAACGTCGCCGCTCGTTTGGAAGCGCTTGCCGAAGCCGGGCAGGTTCTCATCTCCGGCTCCGCCTATGAATGCCTGGACAGCAAAACGGCTTGCGCGTTCCAAGGCGGAGAAAACCGTGAGCTTAAGAACATTGATCGACCGGTGCCAGTCTGGTGGTGGGGGGACGCCGAGTCTGTAGATCCGCTTTTTGATTCTGAACCGCCCGGGTCCCCTGACGGAACTGCGATCGCCGTATTACCATTTGACAACATTTCAGGCGACCCTGAACAGGAATATTTTTCGGACGGGTTGTCCGAAGACATAATTACGGCTCTGTCGAAACACCACTGGCTCGAGGTCGTCGCGCGCAACACGACCTTTGCCTACAAGGGAAAATCCCCGAATGTTCGGCAGCTCGCCGATGACTTGGACGCCGACTACGTTGTCGAAGGCTCGGTCAGAAAAGCGGGTGCGCGCATTCGAGTCACGGTTCAGCTGATTGACGCATCGACTGGCAACCACGTGTGGGCGGAAAAATATGACCGTCAGTTGGAAGACATCTTCGATGTTCAGGACGAGATCACGGAAACAATTGTTGGCAGACTGGAGCCCGAGGTCGGAAATGCGATCCGGCGCAAGTTAGAAGATACGCCGCGCCGAAACCCCCATGCCTGGGACTGCTATCATCTTGGGCTTGCGCACTTTTACAAGTTTACTGCCGTAAGCAACCGTGAAGCTCAGAGGTTGTTTCTCCAAAGCCGCGAACTGGACCCCAGTTTTCCCGAGGCACACGCCTGGTGGGCCTATGCCACGATTCTCGGGATGGTGTATTGGGACACGGAACCGGATTCTGCCCTTATGGACGAAGCGCTGGCTGCCGCACGCACCGCCGTTTCAATGGATAACCAGAATGCTCTGCTCTACATGCTGATGGGCAGAGTCCAACTGGCCCGCCGGGAATACCGCAGCGCGCTGGCTGAGAATGAAACTGCAATCAAATTGAACCCGACGCTGGCTCCAGCATATTGCGGATTGGGAGACTCACTTTCCTATGAGGGACGATACGAAGAGGCGATTGCCAATTTCGAGAAAGCTGTGGAGATGAGCCCTAACCATCCACAGCTTTGGGCCTTTCTGAGCTATGGCGCGCTGACTCTGCTTTTCGATCACCAGTTCGAGAAAGCTCTGGACTGGGCAGAGCGGGCTCGCGATGTGCCAAATTGCCAATACTGGGCCACCGCGCATGCAGTCGTGGCGCTTGCCAATCTCGGGCGGGACAAAGATCTGGCGAAGATGGTGCATAACCTAATGGTGGAAGAGCCGAAATTCTCGCGGTCATTCGCAAAAAATAAGCTGTTCTATCTGAAGCGGGACGATCAAATGGAACTTTACCTTGCAGGGCTTGCAAAGGCAGGTATCCCGGCCTGATTTTTCCTGTGATCGGCCCTTGCTTTGCCGCTTGTCTTGAATGCTTGCGTCAGGTCAAGCCGAATGACCGCAAAGGGCTCAAGGCAGTCATATGAGTCTTTCAGTCAGATGACGGCTTAGGAACGGAAAGCGATCATTGATGGTGGTCATTCCGAGAAATTTCGCCCGAAGGTCTGCATTGAACGGCAGCGGACGTTCGCTGAAATCTGCTGAACGTCTGCCAAGCGGACAAACCCGCCGTTCTCCACGAAAACGGATAGGCATACCTTTTGAACAATCGCCTCCACACGTCTTCCGACAATTCGAGACCTTAGCTACCGATCTTTCCACCGCACGTTCACAGGTATTAGGCAAGTTGCCGGTTCTAACAATCTGTTAAAGTGGTAGTGTCTTCGAGCCAACTTGCGAGAAATAACTATGAGCCAACGTCGCCTTGTTGCAATCATGTCTCTGGATGTCGTCGGCTTCAGTCGGATGATGCAGGGCGGCTCCAAGCTACTTCTCAAAACACTGAACACCTTGTACCGCGATTTGGTTACGCCGATCGTTGAACAAAAATCTGGCAGGGTGGTCAAGCTGTTGGGCGATGGAGCATTGATTGAATTTCCGTCAGCAGGGAACGCTTTAGAAGCGGCAATTGCGATTCAAACCGAACTAAGAGATCCAGACCATCAATATCTGGTTCCGGAACGTATCCAGCTGAGAGCGGGTTTGCACGTCGGCGACGTCACCGTCGATGGCGACGATATCTTCGGAGATGGAGTCAACATCGCTGCGCGGCTCCAATCAGCAGCTGAACCCGGGGGTATTCTGGCCTCAAAGGTACTTTGTGATCTTGCCGGAGCGGATTATGCCAAACGTTTGCACCGAGAAGGGCTACACACGTTCAAAGGTATTGCACAGCCGATCGAAGTGTTGTCGATCAACTTCACCGATGAACATGTGTCCAAATCGCGCGCTAACTTCGCCAAAACACAGGAAATTCGTTTTTGCAAAACTGACGACAACATTAGTCTGGCCTGGAGCTCAGTTGGAGACGGTCCTCCGGTCGTAAAGGCGCCAAGTTGGATTGGACACTTGGAGCTTGACTGGCGCAACCCGGGGAAAGCTCCAATTTACACTTCCATCGCTCAACGACATCGTTTGGTCCGTTTTGATGCCAGGCTCAACGGTCTATCTGACTGGAACGCCGAAACATGCACGTTCGAACGGTTCGTTGATGACTTGGAAACCGTTTTCGACGCAGCGGGTATCAAGCGCGCGCCGATCCTTGCGATATCACAGGGGTCCGCAGTGGCAGCTGCCTTCGCAGCGCGCCGACCTGACCGCGTGTCTGCGATCGTAATGATAGGTGGGTTCCCCATTGGCAGGGCAAAAAGAACGTCACAAAAAGATGTGGAACGCGCCAACGCAATTAAGCAAATGATGACTGCCGGGTGGGACGATGATTATCCGTCTCTGCGTGATTTAATGGCGCAAATCATCGTGCCGGGCGCGAGCCAAGAAGAACGGCGGCAATATGCCGAAGATATGCGCAAGATGATTTCACCCGAAAACATGGGGCGGTATCGCGGCGTGATTGATAACATCGATATCTCACCGATATTGTCCAAGGTCGAGGTGCCATGCCTTGTTTGTCATGGGACCAGTGACAGGATGCAACCGGTCGAACAAGGACGATTGTTTGCAAAGGGATTACCCAACGCGAAATTCATCGCCTACGAAAGCTCGAACCATACCATCCCGGACAACGACCCGGAATGGCCACGATTTGAGAGGGATGCCCTGGCTTTCTTGGCTGAACACAGCTGAACTATTGCTCCAAGTGCCTTCGGGTTCGGCGCTATATCTCTCAAAACAAATGCTACAAGATTGCCTCGCCAGAGCAATGGAACACAGAGTTTCGATAAGTGCAGTCAGGCCAAAGTAGCCGTTTGGTTTCGCCACTCACTGACTACCTTTCGATGAAATGTAACTAAGACCGATGGAAGAGCACTTTTCTATAAGTTGGGGGATGGCCCACTCACTAACCATCCCCCAGCCGAACTGGACTACAAAGGTCCAGGACGGTTGACTAAACTCGTTCAAGTGCGGTTTCGACTTGGCCGCAAAACTTATCAACATCGCGCTCAAGCATATCGCTTTCTCGGGTCTCATCTCTGACCGCAGATAGTTCATCTACAACAGCCCGCAAATCTTCTTCTTGAGCTGCCTCCGCGATGCGCACCAAAGCTCGAACAAGGGCGGCCGTTACGAGCCCATTGCCCCTGGCAGCGCGTCTCAGTGCCGGCATCGAGTCGTGAAACAGTGCCTCAGCCGTGATGGATGGGTAAATCACCCGCACGTTTCCGTCGTCATCCCGATACACACCCGTGCAGAGCTTGGATGACCACGCTCGAGCCAGAGATGCTGATAGACGGTCGATGCACACAATTGCGGTAAACGTGTCATTTACACCCGGCGACAAAGCCCGAAGTGCGATTTCAACGAGGAGGTGGACAGAAAAGCGGATATCTCCATTAGGATCTCGCGCGGGGATCAACGGAGCTGCCGCTTGCACCAGATCATTCAGGCTCTCGTCACTATCACCATAAACATTGGCCAAAGTGTCCGTTGGAACCATGAAGTCACCTGGCTGCACATCAAAAACGACGACTGCTCCTGCCTCCTTGGCCGCACTCACCAGACCTTCGGTATTGATCGAATTCACATATCCAGTGCCCGCGGCCGAGACTTGGCGCTTGTCTCCCTCCTCAGGGACTGCCTCTGAAGATGAAATATCTGCACTGTTTTCGATTGCGGTGCTCACTTGGCGATCTAAGGCTTCAGAAATCCGCGCCGCCTCCTGATCAATGGTTACTCGCGTTGATACTGTATGAACGAAGAGCAACAGCAAAAGAACTGAGATGATCGAATAGACTATTCCAATCGCAACGGCCAAATTGACGGATGTGTCATCGCGTATCAGCCACAAGATCAATAAGCTGTATAAAAACGTCGCTCCAAGTGAGCCAACTGCAATCTGATTTACCCTGTCTTCGCCAAAGCGCTGCAAGAGCCTGGGCCCAATTGATCCGGCTGCTAAGGTGTAGACCAGCAAAACAATGGAATAGACCATGACCAACGCGGACATGGATGCTGCCGAGATTGCGCTTAGTACATCGCTCGCAGTACGATTAGAAACGCTCAGCCAATCGGAAGCGGACCAACCCCAACTCGCGAGCGCTTGCTCCGTCTTGAAGACAATCCCAGCCACCAAAAGCCCTGAAAGACTAATGGCGGCAGGGATAGTTAGGAACCCGCGAAAGTACCTCACTAATTCTCTAGGTGTTTGCATTCCGGTCCCCATTTACGACACAAGCTTTGTTCACAAACCCAGGTCTACGAGAACCGGTCGGCCGCTTTTTTCAAAGCACTCTGCATATCGCTCCATGCAGCCTCGTAGCCCTTTTTGACATCTTCCCAGGCCTCGTCGCTAGTCGACTTCAAATCATTCAGTTGAGCCTCTGCGTCAGATCTTGCCTTGTAGAGCTTGCTGAGCTGTTCCTCGAGCTCGAGTTTGGCATCCGCTTCAGCCACCTTCAGCTTGGCTTCGAGAACATCAATCTGGGCGTTCCAACTGTCCAGTTGCAGCTGTGCCTTTTTCTCGTACCCAACACGTGTCATCATTTTTCCTTTCTTCTCAAACGGTGATTCAGATCGGGGGAGCCATCCATTAGGCCGCAACAATTGCCTTGAGCATCCAGACCGCTTCCTCATGCTTCGCCATCCTGGCGTTCATCAGATCCTCCGTAGCCCCATCGCCATAACGGGCTGCGGTCGCGGCAGTCTCACGCAGGTTCCGGGCAATTGCTTCGTGGTCTGCGACCAATTGTTTGATCATGCCTTCTGCATCTTTAACGGTCTCTTCTTCGGCCAGCTTGGCTTGGCTAACCATGTCCGTGAACGAGATCGGCGCCACCTGACCCAACGCACGCACACGCTCGGCCAGTTCATCCGCAGCTTCGAACAGGTCGCGATACTGACGCTCTGTCAGCTCATGGATCGGCAGGAATAGTGGGCCCACGACATTCCAGTGTGTGCCTTGCGTTTTCACCATCAGAACCATGGTATCGGCCAGCACTTCCGTCACCGCGTTGGCGATCCATGCGTTTTTGTCGATGCCTGTGTCGTTGGTTTCTTCCTGAACTTCAGACTTCAAAACTTGCTGTATCATTTTCACTCCGTTTCGTTGCTTGCGGAGTAAAACCTAAGGGAGATTCAAAAAAAGTCAAATAAAATCATATACTTAATATAGGTATCCGACACATCATGGGGCGCTTCATGATCCTGGGTATCCGGCACAACATGCCAAGATTGATGTAGACACGCAGGCCCATTGGCATACATGCTTGGAGTAACTGACGTAAGCTACTGAGGTCATGCCAGTGTCTGATTCAAATCGACCACCCAAGCGCACGGAAAAACTGCAACTGATGCTCGACCTCGAAGAGCTCAAAGCCATTGATGATTGGCGGTTCGAGAACAGACTGCCATCCAGAGCGGCCGCCATTCGAGAACTCATCCGTCGTGGTCTGATTTCCAATGAGTTCGAAGAACCACCAACTGACGCGCCTTCTGGTGAGTTTCGTGTTGTGGACGAGTGACAGGAACATCCATAGAGCATTCGACTAAAGCCCCGAGACGTTTCGCAGTGCCGCGCTCAGCTGGCTGTTAAGCAGAATTCAGTGAATGTCTGCATTGTGGACACTTCTACCATTCGTGAAAAAGCTTGGTGAATTTGCGGTTTGAACAATTGCGTTGAGGCCAGAGAGTAAGTCCAGCGACAAGCCTGACTTGTTTTCAATAAACTGCTCGCGCAACATCCGTGAATGTCCGGAACCAATTGGGAGGTTGGCATGGCGGAGCTACGCGAAATTGGTAAGACAGGGATTAGGGTTCCCCGCATCGGGTTTGGATCGACGGGGTTAGGAAGTATCCCGGAAATCTACGGGTATGAGGTTGATGAAGACCGCGCGATTGATACAATTCGGGCAATTCTTTCGCAGCCAAATGCGTTCCTGGACACATCCCGTTGCTATGCCATGGGACGAAGTGAAGAGCGCATAGGAAAAGTCATTCGTGAGCTTGGCGGTTGGCCAGAAGGGCGGGTGCTTTCCACCAAAGTCGACCGGGATATGGAAACCGGTGCCTTTGATGCTTCTCAGGCACGTAGGTCATTCGAGGAAAGTCTTTCGGCCCTAAGCGTCGACAGCGTCGACATACTCCACGTCCATGATGTCGAATATGCAAATGATCTATCTGAGGTCAAAGGACCAGGTGGCGCGATTGAAGAGTTGTTCCGTATCAAGGAGGAAGGTCTGGCCAGGGCGGTCGGAATCGCAGCGGGACGTATCGACTTGATGATGCCAATTTTGGAGGGTTGGGATTTTGACGTGGTCCTGACACACAACCGGCATACGCTGGTAAACGACAACGCGGCACCTCTGATAGAACTCGCGAAATCACGAGGCGTTTCGATATTGAACGCAGCACCTTATTCCGGAGGTGCACTTGCCCGAGGAAGCGCGATCCATCGCTTTTATGTCTATCGTCCTGCAGGTGATGAAGTACTTGCGCCAATTCGTGCCGTTGAAGAGGTATGCGGGCACTACGATGTCCCAGTCGGGGCGGTCGCGTTGCAACACTCTTTGAAAAATGACGACATCATTTCGACCGTTTGCGGAGTGACATGGCCTCAGCATGTTCAACAGGCAATGGAATGGGCAGAGTGGTCCATCCCTGAAGGCGTTTGGGAGGAACTCGCTGAACTCGAAAAAACTTCGAGCGACCCAGAAGCTTAGAGTCGATTTTCGGATAGGATACTGTTCTGCCAATTGACCGCTTTGGGCTTGATGCAGACATCTGACAATAATCGTCGGATGTCCGAGTTGAGATCGTAAGCGGACATTCATTGATCGGAACTCTCTCAAACACCGTACCGTTCAAAGACTAGTGTCAGACTTTTCTCCTTCGCCCGATCTGACGATATCCATCTCATCTGAGGCATAGGGCTTTAGCAGTTCAAAGGCCTCCGCGGCGCTGCCACTTAACCAGGCCTCATAATCACTAGGACAGAGTATGACTGGCATTCTCTGCGGATGTATCGGACGCACAATGTCATTCGCTGAGGTGGTTATCACAGTATACGCTGGAACCTCTTCTCGCCCTTCTTTGCCTTCGTATCGCGATACTTGCCACATCCCGGCAAACGCAAATGGTGGGCGAGCCCCGGATCCTTTGAGCGCGAACCAGTGGTATGTCGCTGGATTGCGCCCTTGCGCCTCGCAAAACGAGCTTGCAGGTACGAGACAACGGCGCTCTACGAAACTGTTCTTCCACAGCCCGCTCTTCAGGACCTTGTCGTCACGCGCATTGTTCCAGGCATGAGGTTGCAAGATGGCGCCAGTCTTTTTTGATTTCTTGGTCGTTCGAAACCCCCAGGACAGAGACACGAGTTCACGCGCCCCGTCTTGGTCCTTCCTGACAATGGGCGCCATGTGCTTTGGGTAGATTGCTGGAAGCGGTTCCGCGTTTCCGAGCCTGTCTTTTTCTACAGCGACGTCGAATAGCTGGCGCATCGCATCTGCCGGTGTCGTATTCGAATAGAGGTTACACATTAATCTGCCTCACTTACCTTAGCGTCTACGAAAAATAAGTGGCGAACAACAGTTCAGCCCACGATGGCGGAAGCTACGGCTTCGCTAATCCTGAATGCATTTGTACAGTATCCCTAGGACATTTGAGAGAGAGACATAAATGCGGGCACCTGTACGACCTTGCCTGGCGCGTCTATCGAATGCGCAAATGATCGTAATTTGGCATCCATTATGCTATGTAAAATAGACACTTATCACTTGGCGCCTTCACTTTCTGAGAACAGAGGAGTCCACTGTGCCAACACCTCTTTTTAAGCCCGGTCATTCTGGCAATCCCGGCGGGCGACCCAAGCTGGACCCCGAGACAAGAAAGTTGATCCAGTCGAACGGCGAGATCGCTGTGAAACGCATGAACGATCTTTTGTCGATGGATGAGCTCTTCAATCGCATAGATGGGAACGGCGAATTTGTATCGGGAAAACTCTCTGGCAAAGAACAAATCGCTTTGTTGGCCTTAGCTCAGGACCGAGCCTTCGGACGCGCTGATGGCGTAAGCATCACACACACCCACAGCGGAACTGTAGGCATGAGCGTCAATCCAACACAGCGGCTCAAAGACATCAGCGACCGCCTTCCAGAGAGATTGGCTCAACAGAAGGTGATTGAGTCAAGACTGGATGACGACGAATAGTCTCCAACCATCACGTAGCTACTGCCGGGTTTAGAGGTTTGGGTTTGTGCCTACAGGCCATGCGCCCGCGCACGTAAGCCGCCTCGAGTTGACGACCCTATGTCGTATTTGATAGAAAAGCCGCCCTTTTCCAAAAAATTAGGAGGACCTGCAGATGTGGGTAGCATTCTCGACGCCCGAGGGTTCGGGCTTTTTCTCTGCCGTTGCAAAGGATGAGTACGGCAAAACCAGCGGGCCGAACATCGGTTCTCGCGTCTGTCTGCGGTTCCGCCGCGCTCAGGACGCCGAACTTCTGCGCGATTATGGTATGGACGGCGAGGTGATCGAAACACCGAGCGGCGACTATCGTTTCCGGGCGTTCATTCCACGCAACCACCTCGTGACCGTGCTGATGAACTTGGGCGACCGAATGGCCTACCCCAATTTCAAGGACAGCATTCCCGAGGACGATGTGGCGTTCGAGGGCGCATGCCACAAGGCGTGGGGGGTGTTCGGCGACTTACAGGATGGCGGGCCATACGGTGCAGGACAGTGATTGCACCGCTCTGACAATCGCTATATGAGACGCCTCGTGACTTTATCGTCGCCAAAAGCCACAAAACAGTGACGAGTGACACCGAGACGTCATAAAAAATTACTGTTTTCAAAATCTTAAATGGCGATACCCGCAACCGGGCGTTCAGTGGGCGCCAAACCGACGAGGAGAGCCGAACCATGGCCTTGGATTCAAAATCCGTCTCACTCACCTTCCCCGATGGCAATGCACGATCTTATGACGCAGGTATCACGCCCGCGCAGGTGGCCGCCGATATCTCGACCTCGCTGGCCAAAAAGGCTATCTCGGCCACCGTTGACGGCCAGCACTGGGACCTGCAATGGCCCATCGAAGCCGACGCGCAGATCGCAATCCACACCATGAAGGATGAAGATCAGGCCAATGAGCTGATCCGCCACGATCTGGCGCATATCATGGCGCGCGCCGTTCAGGAAATCTGGCCAGCCACCAAAGTCACCATCGGCCCTGTCATCGAAAATGGCTGGTACTATGATTTTGACCGGACCGAGCCGTTCACGCCCGAAGATCTCGGCCTGATCGAGAAAAAGATGAAAGAGATCATCAACAAGCGCGACCCCGTGACCACCGAGGTTTGGGACCGTGACCGCGCGATCGAATTTTATAAGGCCAATAATGAGCCTTATAAGGTCGAATTGATCGAATCCATCCCGGGCGACGAACCGCTGCGCATGTACTGGCATGGTCACTGGCAGGATCTCTGCCGAGGTCCACACCTGCAGCACACCGGTCAAGTGCCGGGCGACGCGTTCAAGCTGATGTCCATCGCTGGTGCCTATTGGCGTGGCGACAGTGACCGCGCGATGTTGCAGCGCATCTATGGCGTGGCCTTCACCGGCAAAGAAAAGCTAAAAGCCCACCTGCACATGTTGGAAGAGGCTGCCAAACGCGACCACCGCAAGCTTGGTCGTGAAATGGACCTGTTCCACATGCAGGAAGAGGCCCCCGGGCAGATTTTCTGGCATCCCAACGGTTGGACCATCTACACGCAATTGCAGGACTACATGCGCCGCCAGCAACGCAAGGGCGGCTATGTCGAGGTCAACACCCCTCAGGTCGTTGACCGCAAACTGTGGGAAGCCTCGGGTCACTGGGACAAATATCAGGAAAACATGTTCATCGTCGAAGTGGACGAAGAACATGCGCGTGAAAAGGCTATCAATGCCCTGAAACCGATGAACTGTCCGTGTCACGTGCAGATTTTCAATCAGGGTTTGAAATCCTATCGTGACCTGCCTCTGCGGATGGCAGAATTCGGATCATGCAACCGTTATGAGCCCTCGGGTGCCCTGCACGGTATCATGCGCGTGCGCGGCTTTACGCAGGATGATGGTCACATCTTCTGCACCGAAGATCAGATTGAATCCGAAACTGCCGAATTCATTCGCTTCCTTTCCGAAATCTACAAAGACCTCGGGTTCGAAAACTTCTCGGTCAAATTTTCGGATAGGCCCGAAAAGCGCTCTGGATCGGATGAGGTTTGGGACAAGGCCGAAGCTGCCCTGCTCAGCGCGACCCGTGCGGCGGGGATCGAACCGGAACTCAACTCCGGTGAAGGCGCGTTCTACGGCCCGAAGCTTGAATTTGTTCTGACCGATGCAATTGGCCGTGACTGGCAGTGCGGAACGCACCAGGTGGACTTTGTTCTGCCTGAACGTTTGGATGCGACTTATATCGGAGCCGACGGCGGCAAACACCGCCCTGTGATGTTGCACCGGGCAACTTTGGGTTCGTTCGAACGTTTCATCGGCATACTGATCGAGGAACACGCAGGCAAGCTGCCCTTCTGGCTGGCCCCGCGTCAGGTCGTGGTCGCCTCGATCACGTCCGAGGCCGACGCCTATGTTGCCGAGGTTGTTGAGACCCTGCGCGCCGCCGGGGTGCGGGCCGAAGCAGATATTCGCAACGAGAAGATCAACTACAAGGTCCGCGAGCACTCGGTTGGCAAAGTGCCGGTGATTCTGGCCGTTGGTCACCGCGAAGTTGAAGAACGCACCGTCAGCGTCCGGCGTCTGGGTGAAAAACAGACGCAGGTTCAACCGCTTGATGTTGTAACAAATGAGCTTTCGCACGCCGCCACACCACCAGATCTGCTGTAACAATCAGCGGCATATCGCTGGAAATCCGGCCCTTGAAACGGGGCCGGATTGTAACATTTCACTCTTTATTCATCAAAAACAATGTATTAGGCTTCAAGAGGGCGTGCCGCCCCCTGACGCGCTTGTGAGACACGGGCTCGTGAATTTAACTCTGGCCGACAAGCCACTAGTTTTGTCAGTGTCACAAGCAGACATACCCAGTCATCAAGAGGATCACCGAGATGTCGAACACAGCTAAATCCCTGGTTATCGCAACCGCAGTCGCAGCCGCCGTATCGGGTGCTGCAACCACAGCAACCGCACAAGCCAAAGAAAAGTGCTATGGCGTGTCTCTGGCCGGTCAGAACGACTGCGCAGCAGGCCCCGGCACCACATGTGCGGGTACCTCGACCGTTGACTATCAAGGCAACGCATGGACGCTGGTTGACGCTGGCACCTGCGCGGATATCGAACTTCCGGCACAGGCAGACGGCACACCGCGCAAAGGTTCACTGGAAGCCCAGGACCGCGACCTGCCGGCATAAGGTCGACCAAACGGATCAAGGGGGCGGGCCAGTTCGCCCGCCCCTTCCCTTTCGTGATCAAGGAACTGACCCATGTTGGATGATGCGCTCCGCTCGAACCGCCTGCCCGCTGCACCGGGCGTGGGGTACAAGCCGCAACACTTCGCTCAGATACTTGACCATGCACAGCCCGTTTCATGGCTGGAAATCCATGCCGAAAACTACATGGGCGATGGCGGACGCCCCTTGGCGCAACTGCGCCACCTTTCAGAACACTTTCCGATCTCGGTCCATGGCGTTGGCCTGTCCATCGGTGGCGATGGCCCATTGGATCCCGAACATCTGGCCCGCCTGAAACATCTGGTCGGCTGGCTGAAGCCCGCCAGTTTTTCCGAACATCTGGCCTGGTCCACCCATGACAGCCACTTTTACAACGACCTCTTGCCGCTTCCCTACACGGACGAGACGCTGACACGGGTCTGCGAGCACATCGATCAGGTGCAGGACACCGTTGGTCAACAGATGCTGCTTGAAAACCCATCCAGCTATCTGGCTTTTGAAGAAAGCACTTGGTCCGAGCCCGATTTCCTGCGCGAGATTGCCCAACGCACTGGTTGCGGCCTGTTGCTGGACGTGAACAACGTCTTTGTCTCTGCCACTAATCTGGACTTCTCGCCGCAAGGTTACATCGACGCCTATCCGCTTGAGAAACTGGGCGAAATCCATCTGGGCGGCCATGACGAAGATGAAGACGACCACGGCCATCCGCTTTTGATTGACAGTCATGGGCGCGAGGTCGTTGATCCGGTTTGGGCCTTGCTAGACTACGTCCTTGAACAATCCGGTCCCAAGCCGCTGCTGGTCGAATGGGACACCGATGTTCCCGACTGGCCGGTTTTGCGCGAGGAAGCGGTTCGCGCTCAGGCCGCACTGGACAAGGTACCGGCATGAGCGTGTCCCAGTCCGAGTTTCGCGCCGCCATGATGGATGCGTCCACGCCGGTTCCAGATGGGTTGCTAGACGCTGAGGCGCAACCGGCGGGCCGCAGGTTTAGTGTGTACCGCAACAACGTCGCGGTTTCCCTGACCGAAGCAATGCATCAGGCCTTCCCCGTTATCACCAAGCTGTTGGGCCCGCAGAACATGGACGGATTGGCCGGGATGTTCCTGCGCCAACATCCCCCGTCATCTCCGCTCATGATGTTCTATGGCGAGGCATTTCCTGGTTTTCTGGCCGGAATGCAGCAGCTTGCCCATCTTGGATACTTGCCCGACATTGCCCGGTTGGAATTGGCCTTGCGCCGGTCCTACCACGCGGCAGACAGTCAACCTGCACCCGCAGATGCATTGGCAGTTGATCCTGAACAGGTGATGCAGGCGCGATTGCAATTTGCCCCAGCTATGCACGTGATCCGATCGGACTGGCCGATTCATTCGATCTGGCGTTTCAACTCCGAAGCCGACGCGCCAAAACCTCAGGCGCGCGCCGAGGACGTACTGATCACGCGCCCTGAATACGATCCTGATCCTCATTTGCTGCCGTCAGGCGGGGCCGACTGGATTGGCCATATGCAAATCGGGGACACAATCGGTGCAGCGTTCGAAAAAGCCGCTGCCGAGGCACCCGAGTTTGACCTGGGAACCACTCTGGCACTGCTTTTGCAGGGCGGTGCTGTAACTTCCGTGACTATCGAAAGGCCGAAGACATGACTGCCCTGATCTCACTTCACAACTCTGCTCTTGAGAAGGTGGACAATGCGTCCAACTGGCTGACTCCGACACTTGCCCGGCTGGTCTTCATTGCAGTTCTGTTGGTTTACTACTGGAACTCAGCCATGCTGAAGATCGACGGTTCGATCTTTTCGCCATCCAGCGGAGCCTTCGGCCAGATTTTCCCCAAGGCTGCGGAAGCGGTGCTGTGGGATGTTTCGCAGATGACATTCTTCCAGCGTATCGTCATTTTCTTCGGAACAGTCGCTGAATTTGTTCTGCCTGCCCTGCTGCTGGTTGGGCTTTTCACACGCCTTGCCGCGTTGGGAATGATTGGATTCATATGGGTGCAAACCCTGGTTGACGTCACCGGCCACGGCGTGAAACTGGGCAGCCTGTTCGACGCGGCTCCCTCTATCATGGATCAGCGCACATTGTGGACCTTCCTGATGCTGGTCATTGTGATCAACGGCGCAGGACCGCTTTCGCTGGACCGTCTCCTGCGCCTGAAATGATCTAGAAATGTGCTTTGGGCTGGTCCGGTTTTCCTGCCGCCAGCCCAAGGAAGCCCGCAACGCTGGCGAATGCGATCGGGAACATGGTGAAGACACCAAACCCAAACGCATAGTACATAGTACCGGCTGAAATCAGCAGCAAAACCCCACTAATCAGAGCTCGCGCAGGCGCCATTGCCCCTCCGGCAATCGCCAGCAAGGGCGCGATAATCGAAAGGGCCTGGATCAGGCCAGGGTTATCGACCTGGCTTAAAACCCCATCAATCTCGCCAACATGGTCGACGACAACCACTTTGGCATACCCGAAAAAACCGACGATCATACCGATCAGCCCGGCAATAACGCCCAAAATCATTGCGGCATTGCGCATTGAAAATCCTCACTTCTGATCTTGGGCAAATAAGCACCCATTTAGGAAATGCCAAGCTGGGTGCGGGTTTCAGCGGTCCAGCCCAACAGAAGCTTACCGTCCTTCTCGATCAACGGGCGCTTCATCAACGTCGGGTGTTCTTTTAGCAGCTCCATCGGTGCTTTTTCGCGCTGGCTCTGGTCCAAACCGCGCCAAGTGGTTGACCTGGTATTGAGCAGAGCATTGCCGAACTCGACAAAAGCTTGCGACAGCACAGAGCCCGGAACACCATCCTGCCGGACATCAACAAGCTCTGCATCTGGCAACGATTTCAGAGCCTTACGACACGTGTCGCAAGTCTTTAACCCATAAAGCTTCATCTTTTTGATACTCCCGCTCGTGCTTCGATTTTAGGCAATCACGCCCGTTTTTGGCAGTTATTCTTGATTTTTTACTTCACCGTGCAATGTTGAAAAAGGTGAAACATGTAAATTGGACTGTTCTGCAAACGCGAAACAGTTGGGTTTACGATGACGCCAACCACAGCCCCCACCAATTTGTGGGACAATGCGCAAGTAGAAGGAGACACGGGACATGCCAACCGGCACCGTGAAATGGTTCAATACCACGAAAGGCTATGGGTTTATTGCCCCTGATGAGGGGGGCAAGGATGTGTTTGTTCATATCTCGGCCGTAGAACGGTCCGGCCTCACCGGACTCGCAGACAATCAAAAAGTCTCATACGAGTTGCAGGACGGACGCGACGGCCGCCAAATGGCAGCTGATTTGAAGCCGTTGTAACGCCACCCGCCTCGCGCGGAGTGAAAAATTTCAGGATGACGGCCAATTTCCGGCCGTCACCCGCCCCCCACCGGAATTGTTCCATTACCCTCGCGCGGGCTTTGACCTGTCGTGAGAAAACCAGTTGTCGCCCATGGCAACGATGCAGGACGTGCCGGTCGCATAGGTCACTACCATCGTCCAATCGCCGCGCTGGTTTGACCAAACTTCCATGATTTGTTCAGGTCCACGAACGCCAGTGGCCACGCGCTTGGACGCAAATTGGCCTTTTAATTTCTGGTGCAACCGGGGCGTCGGCTCACAGAGAATTTCAGCGATAGGAGACTGAGACTGCGCTGGCAAAGCTAGGCCAAAGACCAAACAAAAAGCAGTTTTAAAAACATGGGTCATGGAACCAACGTAACGATTCCATGACACAATGTATAGACAAGTGCTATGCGTTAATGCGCATTACTTACGAATGATCGCTTCGAACTCGCGCCATTCACGGGCAGTCATGCCAGAGTTTTCTTGCGTGACCGTCTCGCCAGCCAACATGTTCCGAAGGCTCTCCACCATCTGCGCGGAAAGGTTGACTGCGCCCAACCGGTAATCCTCGAACGCTTTGTAAGCAAACGGCACCCAGTCGGCGACGATCTTGCACATCGCATCCGCATATACGCGGATTTCGTATTGCGCATGAGGGTCCGCACGCAGACGCAGGAAATGGAACAGATTGTGCAAGTCGACCTTCCAATACCACTGTGTGTAGATATTCGCAGGAAGGTTCATCCGGGCCAGTTCACGCGCCAGACCCTGTTGCCCATCCTGGCTGATCATGGCCTCGTAATTGTCGTAGCAGCGGGTGCTGTCAGCTTTCAGGATTTCCAGGACACGGGCGGCTTCTTCGCCTTCCAACGCTGATCCGCGACCCTGATTGTTCACCTCAGACTGTGCTGCCACATGTTCGGGTGCAGGGATATAAAACTCGCGATCCAGAATCGAATAACGCGCTGAGTATTCGTTCACATTGGCCGTACGATGCCGAATCCACTGACGCGCCACGAAAACGGGCAGTTTTACATGCAGTTTGACCTCGCACATTTCGAACGGGGTCGAATGCCAGTGCCGCATCAAATACCGGATCAGTCCTTCGTCGTTCTGAACCGATTTGGTGCCTTTGCCGTAAGAAACACGGGCTGCCTGACAGATCGCTGCGTCATCGCCCATATAGTCGATCACGCGGACAAAGCCGTGGTCCAGAACCTGATGAGCGGTGTACAAATGGTCTTCCATTCCCGCTGAAACGACGCGACGTGTTGGATGCGATTGGGCGCGTTGCGCTTCGATCTCGGCCTGGTGGTCGGCGGACAGCGGCATGAAATCTTCCTTTCTGGCAATGAGTCGCCTTCTACTATATCTCGCTAATCGCAGCATCGGAACCGCGATATATGCCGCAACCTGCGCAATTTTTGATTTCGGTCGCAGGGCGCTCTCGACACATCAAACCAGTGCGCTAAGCTGCTGGCAAAACTAATCGAAAAAGGATGGCCGCAATGGCGCTGACATATCTGCACACTATGGTCCGGGTGAAGGATCTGGAAAAATCCATAGCGTTTTATGAGCTTTTGGGTCTCAAGGAAACGCGTCGGTATGACAGCGAAGCGGGGCGGTTCTCATTGATTTTCATGGCCCCTCCCGGCCAGGAAGACGCTCCGATTGAGCTGACGTACAACTGGGATGGCGATGATGACCTGCCCAGCGACAGCCGTCATTTTGGACACTTGGCTTATGGTGTCGATAACATCTACGAAGTGTGCCAGCATTTGCAGAACAATGGCGTGACCATCAATCGCCCTCCTCGCGATGGGCGCATGGCGTTTGTCCGTTCACCTGACAACATCTCGGTTGAGTTGCTGCAAAATGGCGACGCGCTTGAGCCGGCCGAGCCCTGGGCCAGCATGGAGAGCACTGGCCACTGGTGATCAGGTGGGTCATAACACTGGGGCTGGCCCTTGTGACCAGCCCAATCCAGGCCGAGCAGTGCCGTTTGGCACTGGCCCTGGCGATGGACATTTCAGTTTCGGTCGACGACGCGGAAGACATTTTGCAGCGACAGGGACTGGCTGCGGCACTTCTGGCACCTGAAGTGCAAGAAGCTTTCTTCTCATCTCCTCTACCTGTTGCATTGGCCGTCTATGAATGGAGCGGGCAAAGTACCCAGCACGTTATCCTCGACTGGCACTTGATCGAAAATCACAGAGATCTTGCGGCTGCGGCGACCCGGATAAGTCAGTCGATCCGGTCCAATGAAGGCTTGGCAACGGCCATGGGGCACGCTTTGCGGTTCGGGGCAGAACTATTCCAAAGCGCGCCTCCCTGTCTATTTCACACCATAGATCTGTCAGGAGACGGGTCCAACAATGACGGCTATGGACCCCAAATCGCGTATCAACGGTTCTTTGACCATGACATCGTCGTCAATGGCCTGGTGATAAACGCCGCTGATTTCGAAGGGGAACTTTTTCTCATCCCTTTTTTCGAAAACAACGTCCTGCATGGCCCGGGCGCCTTTCTGGAAGTCGCACAAGGCTTTGAAGACTTCGAACGCGCGATGCGTAGAAAACTGGAGCGGGAACTGAGCGGGCTGCAAATTGGTTCAGTACAGGTCGACGACCAATGACGGCGCGCCTGCTGGTCATTCTGTTTTGCCTGTTTTCAGAGCCCGCCCTTGCACAATGCCGGCATGCCTTGGCTTTGGGTCTGGATGTGTCGGCATCTGTCGATAGCGGTGAATACAGGTTGCAGGTCGAAGGTTTGGCTGCTGCTCTGCGCGATCCCGAAGTAAGCCAACTGATGCTGGCGAACGGTTCAACATCCATGCGGTTGGCGATTTTTGAATGGACGGAACCAGGGCATGAGAGGATGCTACTGAACTGGACCGAAATTCAAACCGCTGCCGATCTGAATGCAATCAGCCAGCGCCTCATCCAAACCTCGCGAAAGGCGACGGCCCAAGGGACGGCAGTGGGCGCTGCTATGGTGTTTGGGGTGGACCTGCTGAACCAGCAAAGAACATGCTGGCGGCGCACCCTGGATTTATCCGGTGACGGCAAACACAACCTCGGACCTCATCCGCGAGATGTGCGAACAGCCTTGCGCGACAGCGGTGTTACGATCAATGGGCTTGTTATTGGTGCGGATGATCCAAGTTCAGGTGACAGGCGCTATGTGCAAGTTGGAGAACTGTCGGCTTACTACAATACGTGGGTTATATCCGGTCCAAACGCGTTCGTTGAAGTCGCCCTCGGGTTTGAGGCCTACGCAGAGGCCATGACCCGCAAACTGATCCGAGAACTAGACAGTCTCGTTCTGTCCGAAGCCAGCCCTGATCAGTAGATATACCTGATTTGGTCGGTCCAGTACCGTTCGACGCGGCGTAGCGATGTCGTGATGTCTTCAATCCCTTCTAGTTCCAGCACCCCCCTGCCCTGAAGACCTTCGGCATGGCGCGCAAACAGATCGGAAACGATATCGCGGATTTCCCTGCCACGCGGCGTCAGGCGCACGCGCACGGATCGGCGGTCGATCTCACACCGTTGGTGGTGCATATATCCCATCTCAACCAGTTTCTTAAGGTTGTAGCTGACATTGCTGCCTTGATAGTAGCCGCGGCTTTTCAATTCACCCGCCGTGACTTCATGATCACCAATGTTGAACAACAGCAGCGCCTGTACAGCGTTGATTTCCAATACGCCGACGCGCTCAAACTCATCCTTGATGACGTCCAACAGCAACCTGTGCAACCGTTCCACAAGGGCCAGCGCCTCAAGATAGCTGGTCATAAAGCCCTTGGTTCCCGGTCCGGAGACCTGCATTTCCATACTCATCCGACCCTCCGATTCAGTCGTGCTGTTTGGGACACGATGAATGGAAAGTCCGAAAATTCAGTTAAGTTGGAATGTCCCTTACTTCTGAAAAGTTTGCGCGATGTTCGACACAAGATCTGCGAACTTTTGAGGCGGCGGCACCTGCCCTGTCACCCATTGATAAAGATCCTGATCGTTTTCATGAAGCAGCGCGTCAAAGACATCCAACCCAGCGTCGTCCATGTCGGCGAGATTGCGATCTGCATAGGCCGACAGGATAATATCCATTTCCTTGATTCCACGCCGCATCGAGCGCATTTTCATACGCTTGATCCGCACCTCCCGGGGTTCGCTCAATGCTTCTGCTCCAACATCAGGCGCATTTTCTTCTCAAGCCGCGCCGCACGCTCGGCGCAGGCGCGCATTTCCCCGCGAATGGCGCGCAACTCAGCGACTGCGGTGGACAACTCCATGCCGCCTTCACCTTCTTCGACCGGAGCATCCATGCCTTCGCCTTCACCGGTCAGAAGCCACATGATCGACACGTTGACCATCCCGGCCATCATCGACAAGCGGTTCGCCCGAGGCTCGGACAGATCGTTTTCCCAATCGGAAACAGTTGCCTTTTTTACCCCAAGTCGACGCGCCAATTGCACCTGTGTCATGCCCGCAGCTTCGCGCGCCCCTGCCAGGCGATCCCCAAATGTCGCAGAATCCGGACCATACCAGTCGTTTTCATCAGTCACTTGGGTCTCCAATTCAGAGTTTCTATACAACTTGAACGTCTTTCAGGCGCACCCTATGACAGTCGGGTTGAACATACAAACCGAGGCCGACTATGAGTTTCCTGTCTGCGACACTGTCACGCGTCAAACCATCGCCCACCATCGCCATGACGGCAAAAGCAGCCGAATTGAAGGCCGCCGGGCGAGACGTTATCGGCCTCAGCGCGGGTGAGCCAGATTTCGACACGCCACAGAACATAAAAGACGCAGCCGTTGCGGCCATCGCAGCAGGAAAGACCAAGTACACCGCACCCGACGGTATCCCCGAGCTGAAACAGGCAGCTTGCGCCAAGATGAAGCGTGATCATGGGCTGGACTATGCGCCTGCGCAAATCTCGGTAGGCACCGGTGGCAAGCAGACGCTGTACAACGCTCTGATGGCCACGATGAATGAGGGTGATGAGGTCGTAATCCCCGCCCCTTACTGGGTCAGCTATCCAGATATGGTCTTGCTGGCGGGTGGTACGCCGGTGATTGCGGAAACGTCGCTGCAAACCAATTTCAAACTGACTGCCGATCAGCTTGAAGCAGCGATCACGCCAAAAACCAAATGGTTTATCTTTAACTCTCCATCGAACCCCACCGGTGCGGGCTATAGCCGTGAAGAGCTGAAAGAGCTGACAGATGTTTTGATGCGCCATCCCCATGTCTGGATCATGTCGGACGATATGTATGAGCACCTTGCTTATGACGGGTTTGAATTCTGCACCCCCGCCGAAGTGGAGCCCCGCCTGTATGACCGGACGCTCACCTGCAACGGGGTTTCCAAAGCGTATGCGATGACGGGTTGGCGCATCGGCTATGCCGCAGGTCCGGTCGAGATCATCGCGGCGATGCGCAAAATCCAGTCTCAATCCACGTCGAACCCCTGTACGGTCAGCCAATGGGCAGCGGTTGAGGCGTTGAACGGCACGCAGGAATTTCTGGCCCCAAATAACGAGATGTTTAAACGCCGCCGCGATCTTGTCGTGCGGATGCTGAACGAGATCGACGGCATCACCTGCCCGACGCCGGAGGGTGCGTTTTATGTTTATCCCTCAATCGCCGGGCTGATTGGTAAAACAACTCCTGCCGGAACGGTCATCGACACGGACGAAGCTTTTGCTACTGCCCTGTTGGAAGAGGCAGATGTTGCCATTGTCTTCGGCGCTGCCTTTGGTCTTTCGCCAAATTTCCGGGTCAGCTACGCTACGTCCGATGCGGCGCTGACCGAGGCTTGCAGCCGCATTCAGCGTTTCTGTGCTTCCTTGAGGTGACCATGTCTGCCGATCTTCCCGAATATTACTTTCGCATCCGTGAAAACGGGGCTGCAGTGTTTCGGGTCGATACGGAAAATCGCCAACGTCGAATTGAGATGGACCAGATTGCGGTCATCAATATCCGAAATGGCGACGTCAAACCGCAAGGACAGCGAACACTTTCAGACCAGGATCACGCTGAAATAGACCGGTGGATGCAAGAGCGCCGGGCCTTGTTGGCCCAGCGCGATATCGACGACATACACCGCGCCGTGGACTACCTGAACCTGACCACACAATGGGCTCAGTCTAAGGCAACTGACGCGCAATTGGAAGACGTGACTGACAGGTTGCTTATGGCAATGCATGACCTGCGCACCGTCCTGGTTCGTAAAAAGGCAGACCGGCTGAGCAAGGATTAAGCTGGCTCAGCCGCTGCGGGCATTTGACGAACCGAGTGCATCCAGAACCGGGCCATCAACAACACGGCTGCGAAGGCCAGACCGAGCACCAGCCCAAGCCAGACACCGATGCCGTCCATCTGACGGACAAAACCAAAATAGTACGACGCCGGGATTCCAACGACCCAATAGCTGAGCGCTGCCATGACCATGGGAATCTTGGCATCCTGCAACCCGCGCAGCAGGCCCAGCGCAATGACCTGCGCCCCATCGACCAGTTGAAACAAAGCTGCCATTGCCAACAACCCGGTTCCAATGGCCAGGATTTGTCCACGCTGGGGATCATCCGCCTCCATGAACAGGGAAATCAATGGTTCAGCACAGGTCAGAAACAGGATGACTGTGAAAACAGACATAACCAGCGACATGCCCGTCACCGCAATTGCGCCTTTCTCCAGATGCGCCCGATCCCGACGTCCAAGCGCATTTCCGGCCCGGATGGTGGCCGCATTTGACAACCCCAGATGCACCATGAAAGTGGCCGACGCGAGGTTCAGCGCGATCCCATGCGCCGCCAGCGGAACCTGCCCCAACCAACCCATCATCACAGCCGATGTTGCAAACAGCGACACCTCGGCCAACGTGGTCAGGCCAATCGGGACCCCAAGCTTCCATACACTGGCGAACATCTCCCAATCCGGTCGCCAGAAACGCTGAAAAAGGCTGTGTTCCGGCAGTGTTCGAACAACGTAGATGACAACAGCGATTAGCGAAACGACCTGCGTCGCGATTGAGGCGATTGCTGCACCCATCACACCCAATTCCGGTGCCCCCCAATTGCCGAAGATCAGCGCATAGTTGGTCACCGCGTTCACAAATGCCGCCGCGACTGTGATCCACAGCACGATCTGCGTTCGCTCCAAGGCCGCAAGGTAGGATTTGAGCACCATCACGATAAGGGCCGGAAACAACCCCCAACCAGCTACGCGCAAATACTCGGATGCTGTTTCAGCAACCTGCGGCTCCTGCTTCATGGCGATCAGGATTGGATAAGACCACCACAGCAACGGCATGACCACTATTGCGTACAGCAAAGACAGCCAAAGACCCATGCGGGTTGAGCGGCGGATGCTGGTTTCGTCCCCTTCCGCCGCAGCGGTGGCAACCATTGGCATGACCGCCCAGCCGAACCCGGCCCCAAACAAAAACAGCACAAAGTAATAGCTGCTGGCCAACGTGACCGCAGCAAGTGCCTCGACCCCGTACCAACCCAGCATGATGGTATCGGTCAAACCGATGGCAAACTGCGCCAGATGACCACCGACCAGCGGCAAGCCAAGCACGGCAATCGCCCGAAAATGGGCGGGGTATGTCATCACTTTTGTCATTGCACCAGCCATATGCGCGGGCTTGGCGCGGGACAAGAGCGGATCAATAAAATTTCACTATGAGACTATAGCGCCCGCCTCACCATTAAAAACGGGCGCGTTGAGGATTAGCGGGCATCCGGATGCAATGTTGCGCCCAGAATATGCTCGGACCGGTGGATGACGTGGTGGGCTTGTCCAACGATCAATGGATCAGGCTCCCCCACTACGTTCAAGTTCTTGCCTGGGTAATCCAGCGTCGACAGGAAATGACGCATACAATTCAGGCGCGCGCGTTTCTTGTCATTCGACTTGATGATCGTCCATGGCGCGTCTGCGGTGTCTGTATAAAAGAACATCGCCTCTTTCGCCTCGGTATAGTCGTCCCATTTGCTGAGGCTGGCCTTGTCGATCGGCGACAGCTTCCACTGCTTCAGAGGATCGGTCTCGCGGCTTTTGAAACGGCGCTGCTGCTCTTCCTGCGTGACCGAGAACCAGTACTTGTACAGCTGAATACCCGAGCGCACCAGCATCCGTTCCAGTTCCGGCGTCTGGCGCATGAATTCCAGATACTCGTTAGGCGAGCAGAATCCCATCACCCGCTCAACACCCGCGCGGTTGTACCAAGACCGGTCATAGAACACCATTTCCCCAACCGTCGGCAGTTCCTGAAGGTAGCGCTGATAGTACCACTGCCCCTTTTCTTCCCAGGTCGGTTTGTTCAAAGCGACCACACGCGCCTGACGCGGATTCAGGTGTTCCATAAACCGTTTGATCGTACCGCCCTTGCCAGCGGCATCGCGGCCTTCGAACAACAAAACAAAACGCTGCCCCGTGTCCTGCGCCCATAGCTGAACCTTCAAAAGCTCCGCCTGCAGCTTTGCCTTCTGCGCCTCATAGGTCGACCGCGCCATCTTGCGGCCATAGGGGTATTTTCCGCTTTCGAACGCCTGCCGGATCTTTTCGGGGCTGGGTTCTGCCGCGTTTGCCGCCTCGACCTCTACGGCTTTGATCTGAGGGGATTTTGCTTCGACCGGAGCAATGGCTTCCATACAACTTATCCTTTTTCTGCTGTCCTGAATGAGGGCTAGCAGAAACGCCGAATATCCGCTTTGATTGGTGTCAAATTGATGCCTCAAAAACCCATAAATTCCTCAGCGGATCAGAGGTTCCGATGCACACATCTTTTGCCAACCTCAATGGCCAGCCATTTTACGTCCGAACTTGGGGCAAACCGGAAGCGCCACCGCTTTTGATGCTGCATGGTTTCCCGGAATTCGGCGGCGCGTGGGCGGATCTCACCCCTTATCTGGCGGATCGCTTCTACTGCATTGCACCGGACCAACGTGGATATGGCCAAAGCTGGTGCCCTGAAGGGGTGCAGAGCTATGCCCTATCTCAACTGGTGTCCGACATGGCCGCTTTGATTCAGAGCCACGGTGCACCGTTTACCATACTAGGTCATGACTGGGGCGCGTCGGTGGCCTATGGCCTTGCAATGTATCGGCCAGATCTCGTGAGGCAACTTATCATAGCCAACGGCGTGCATCCGGTTCCGTTTCAACGCGCCATGGCCGCAGGCGGTGCGCAATCAGAGGCCTCGCAATACATCAACCAACTGCGGGCGCCCGATGCAGCGCAAAAATTGTCCGAAAACAACTTTGCATTGCTTGAAAGGTTCTTTCGCCACGGCATGGGACTGGATTGGCTGATCGAAAGCCGGATGGCCGAATACCGAGTCGAATGGGCGCGACCAGACCGGTTAGAGGCGATGCTGAACTGGTATCGCGCCTCTCCACTGGTTGTCGCTCAGCCGGGGCTTCCCGCAACAGACCTGCCGGATCTACCCTTTGATCGACTGCACGTCCGATGTCCGCATTTGTTGCTTTGGGGACCAGATGACAAAGCCCTTTTGCCCGAGGCAACTGAAGGCTTGGAAACCTTCGCGCCCAACCTAACCCGGATCACGATCCCTGAAACTGATCACTGGCTGCATCACCAAAAACCGCAGGACGTTGCACAGGCCATTCTGGATTGGGTCCAAACGGCCTGACCTTTCTAGTGTCTTAACGATGCCCCCAATCGTCGGGGTTGTCAGAATTGTTCGGCGACAAACCCAATTCGTCGCCATCGGTTGAACATCCCAACCCCAGCACCGTCCGGTTTGCATAAGAGAAGTACGAACAGACCTGATTGACCTCAAGGATCTCTCCGTCGTCCCATCCGGCCTCGCGCAGGGCGATCACATCCGCCTCGACCATATCCCCCGGCGTTTCGGTCAGTTTACGGGCATAGATCATGGCAGCCAGCTGCGCTGCATCCAGCGGAGCAGCAGCCGGATCGCGCGCCTCAATCGCCGCCCGGATCGCTTTGCCTTTCGCTTCATCGCCAAGTAACCGCTGTAAGCCGGCAAAATGATGTTCCACGCAGTACCCGCAACGGTTCAGAGAGCTCACCCACACGCCCAGGACCTCAAGAAACCATTTCGGGATCTTGTTGCCCGAGTGATGCAGCACTGCCTTGTAGATCGCCATATGACCTTCCATCGAATGCGGCCGCAGGCTGTGCGCCATCATGATGTTGTCCACATTGTTGTCTGGGCCTGTCACACGGTCGTAGAGTTTGCGCAGCCTGCCCGTGGCCTCAGCGAAGGGGATGGTTTTGATCCAGCTCATTTGGGGTCCTGTTGTAGTGTTTGCTTAATGGCCAGAGACTATGAGCGCTTTGAGCTGGTGGCGAGACGAATTCGGCAAATCACGACGATGAGCCCAATCTGGACATAGATGAGCGTTCATGCGCAGTGTCATTCATGCCGCTGACGCAAGACTTGAAGCTAATTTTGGAAACTGTCCTGCCAACCGATCCCAGTTTTCGGCGGGTCAATGAGGCTGAAGTAGACAGCTACATCAATGACTGCCGGCGATGCGCTTTGGCGGGCTCCATTGACGCTTTTTTGTTGTCCGCGATGCGCCTGTTGGCACTTCCAAACAATGGTCACACACGGCTGATCCCGAATGATGCGATCTCGGTGCTACCGCTGAGGTTTGTGAGCATAGGGCGTTCCGTTCAAGTCATTGCGGCGGCATCAGGAGAAACTGCACTGCGAGGAGAGTTGATAGCAGTCAACGGTGCGGCTTTGAGCCAAATCGAAGCCGCGGCAGAGAAATTTCTGGCGGGAACGTCCCAAAGAAAACGGGTCGTCGGACCGCTTCTTCTGGCTTGGCCATACGCATTGGCACGTTTGGGTTTTTCTGCAAAAGACGCGACGACCGAGTATCGTGTGCGGAACAAAAATGGGCAGATAACCAAACTGAAAATGGCGAACAGAAATACTGCTCCTGCCTCGTCGCTCTACCCCAGAAACGAGCACGGCAAGACTGATCCCGCCTGGGAACCCGAAACCTTCGTAGCGATAAAGGGCTGGCAAGGGCTTGGGCTTTCGATGCAGTTGCCAAGTTTCTTTGACCCTGGTGAAACTGCACTTCCTAAAGCCATCTCAGGTGCAGCGGACCGCGTGAGAGCCTGCTCAAACAAAACGCTCTTAATTGACGTTCGCGGAAACACCGGCGGCAATTTTCTTATGGCGATGCCCTTGATCGAGGCGATTTCGCAAAGCGCAATTGAGCAGGTTGTGGTGCTTGTCGATAAATTCACGTTCTCCGCAGCGATCGTGTTTGTAGCCATCCTGAAACATCGTTTGGGACATCGACTCAAACTCATCGGGGAAGAAATGGGCGACGGTTTGATGTTCTTTGCCGAAGGCGGCTTGCTCAACTTGCCGACGAGCGGAGCCGTCGTGCGGTATTCGTCAGCCTTTCACGACTGGGAAGGTGGAACGTCTGGCGAAACCACACCGCCCGAAATAGCCCGGCAAATCGTACCCGCAGGAGCACTGAATTTGGACCGGGAATGGGTCGAGGGACCTATTGGTGAGGATGCACAAGGCGCGTTCTATCAACGCGTTCTCAAAAGTATGAGCGATTAGACGAACGGCCGTCAAATCCTGCAGCGCTGTCAAAAGCAAAGCCAGGCGTCGCAAGCACAGCAATGAGTCCGTTTGGTGCCCAGCGCAACCCAAAGCTTCCACAACACCTCGCGCCCCTCTTCCCCCGGACCACGTCACCTGCCATAATAGGAGAAACTCAAAAACAAGAGCAGCACCCATGCCCGACGATCTGTTGACGCCCGAAGCGACCAATACCTATGACGCCTCCTCGATCGAGGTGCTTGAAGGGCTGGAACCGGTCCGCAAACGCCCCGGCATGTATATCGGCGGCACCGATGAGCGCGCGCTGCATCATATGGTGGCTGAAATCCTCGACAACTCGATGGACGAGGCAGTGGCGGGCCATGCCAACCGGATCGAGGTCGAGCTGCACGCGGATTACGCGCTGACCGTGCGCGACAACGGGCGCGGCATTCCGATTGATCCGCACCCCAAGTTCCCCGACAAATCCGCGCTTGAGGTTATCCTGTGTACCCTGCACGCGGGTGGTAAATTCTCGGGCAAGGCATACCAGACCTCGGGCGGTCTGCACGGTGTGGGTGCATCCGTGGTGAACGCGCTGTCGGATTCAATGGTCGTGCAGGTGGCGCGTGACAAGACGCTTTTCGAACAGCGGTTCTCACGTGGTGTTCCGCTGGGCCCCGTGGAAAAGGTCGGCGCGGCCCCCAACCGGCGCGGCACGACCGTCACCTTTCACGCGGATGCGGACATCTTCGGCCACCACAAGTTCAAACCCGCACGCCTGTTCAAATCCATCCGCTCCAAGGCCTACCTGTTCTCGGGCGTCGAAATCCGCTGGAAATCCGCCATCGACGACGGTGAAACACCGACCGAGGCCACCTTCCACTTCCCCGGCGGCCTGTCGGATTACCTGAAAGAGACGATGAACGGCTCGTCCACCTATGCCGAGCAGCCCTTTGCAGGTACCGTCGATTTCAACGAAAAATTCGGAACCCCCGGTAAGGTCGAATGGGCGATCAACTGGACGCCCTCGCGCGATGGGTTCATCCAATCCTACTGTAACACCGTGCCCACGCCCGAAGGCGGCACCCATGTGGCGGGGTTCTGGGCCGCGATCCTAAAGGGGATCAAGGCTTACGGAGAACTGATCAACAACAAGAAGGCCGGTCAGATCACTCGCGATGACTTGATCACCGGCGGCTGCGCGCTGGTATCTTGCTTTATCCGCGAACCGGAATTCGTAGGCCAGACCAAAGACCGTCTGGCCACGGTCGAGGCCCAGCGGCTGGTCGAAAACTCGGTCCGAGACCATTTCGACAACTGGTTGGCCGCCGACACGAAATCCGCCGGCGCGATCCTGGATTTCCTCATCCTGCGAGCTGAGGAACGCCTGCGCCGACGGGCCGAGAAGGAAACACAACGCAAGTCCGCCACTAAGAAACTTCGTCTTCCCGGCAAGTTGGTGGACTGTAGTAGTTCAACACGGGACGGCACGGAATTATTCATCGTCGAGGGCGATTCTGCGGGCGGTTCGGCAAAAATGGGTCGGGACCGAAAAACGCAGGCCCTACTGCCCCTGCGCGGTAAGATTCTGAACGTGCTGGGCGCGGCCAGTTCGAAACTGGGCACCAACGCCGAGATCAACGATCTGACCCAAGCGCTGGGTGTGGGTCTTGGCACCAAATTCAACGTCGACGACCTGCGCTATGACAAGGTCATCATCATGACCGACGCGGATGTGGACGGGGCGCATATCGCCTCGCTGCTGATGACGTTCTTCTTTACCCAGATGCGCCCGATGATCGACGCGGGCCACCTGTACCTCGCCTGCCCGCCTCTGTACCGCCTGACCCAAGGCGCCAAACGCGTTTATTGTCTGGATGAGGCCGAGCGCGACGAGTGGCTTGAGAAAGGTCTCGGCGGCAAGGGCAAGATCGACGTATCGCGTTTCAAAGGTCTGGGCGAGATGGACGCCAAGGACCTGAAAGAGACCACAATGGACCCCAAATCCCGGAAATTGATCCGGGTCACCATCGACGAGGACGAACCCGGCGAGACCGGTGATCTGGTCGAGCGCCTGATGGGCAAAAAACCCGAACTGCGGTTCCAGTATATTCAGGAGAACGCGCGGTTTGTGGAGGAGTTGGATGTTTGACCAACTATCTTGATACACGCCGGAATCGACTGCCCTTTTCAAAAACTGAGAAGATTGCATCTTTTGCTTTCTCCCAAGCATCCGAACTGGAGTAGATCAAGTCGTAGTCTTTGAGAACTACCTGCTCCACATCAGCGCCGAGCAAAAACTCAGCCCGTAACTGCTCGCGCTTAAGACCGATAGAATTTGCCGATTTGGCAAACAGATTAACAACTCCGGGGGGTAGCATTGACCTTCTGGGTTGGAATGCGGCTTCCGTCGCATCGAAAGGCTTACCGTTTGATAGCGCAACGTTGTTTGGACCATTGAGAGAAATGAACAAGTGTCGTGCGGAGCCTGTCAAAACCGCCTGGTAGTTTGCAGTCTTTCGCGCCTTCTCTATCTCAACAAACAAAGAATTTGCATAAAGTCCAAGCTGACGGTTTTTCAGATGCAAGGCTATTTGGCTTGTCAAATTACAGCTCCAACTTTGGTTTCGTAAGATGCGTGTTCGCACCCGGTACTTTGCCTGCAATGATTTTGGTGTAAACACCCTTCCTACCTAAAACGAAACTTCGCGCCCGGCCCGAGGGCGCGTGCTTGATGCTGCGCATCTAGCATTGTTTGGATAGGAAGACGCACCAACCCCACACACGCCTTCAAAAAACCAAAATCTACTGCAATTCAAATCCCTTCGGTTTACTAATCAAACCAAGACCCGGCTTCCTTGTGACAAGCTGGCTTGGATTTAACGATTAAGGATTTGCAATGGCCCGCCTTTATGACAGTCGAAAACGTGTTCTCGTAACCGGTGGGGCCGGTTTTCTGGGCTCGCATCTGTGCGACCGGCTTCTGGATCAGGGGCACGAGGTTTTGTGCGTCGACAACCTGTTCACCGGCACCAAGCGCAACATTGACCATCTGCACAACAACCCGCGGTTCGAGTTCATGCGCCATGATGTAACCTTCCCGCTGTTTGTGGAGGTCGACGAGATCTATAACCTCGCCTGTCCGGCCTCACCCGTGCATTACCAGCACGACCCGGTGCAGACGACCAAGACCAGCGTGCATGGCGCGATCAACATGCTGGGGCTGGCGAAGCGGCTGAAATGCAAGATCTTTCAGGCCTCAACTTCTGAGGTCTATGGCGATCCGACCATCCATCCGCAGACCGAAGATTATTGGGGTAACGTCAACCCGGTTGGTCCGCGCTCTTGCTATGACGAGGGCAAGCGCTGCGCCGAGACGTTGTTTTTCGACTATCACCGGCAGATGGGGTTAGAGATCAAGGTGGCTCGCATCTTCAACACCTACGGCCCCCGAATGCACCCTGCCGATGGGCGCGTCGTGTCGAACTTCATCATGCAGGCCCTGACGGGTGAGCCGATCACGATCTTTGGCGACGGTACACAAACCCGGTCTTTCTGTTATGTGGATGATCTGATCGAAGGGTTCATCCGGTTGATGGAGACCGACAAAGACGTCACCGGCCCGGTCAATCTGGGCAATCCCAATGAATTCTCGATGAACGAGCTGGCCAGTGAGGTTCAGGCGCTTGTGGGCACCGACACACCGATCAGTTTCAAGGACCTTCCGCAGGATGACCCCAAGCAACGCCAGCCCGACATCACTCTGGCCCGGACCTTGCTGAACTGGGAACCCAAGGTGCAGTTGAAGGAAGGGTTGGAAGCAACAATCAGCTATTTCAGAAAGCTACAGTCCGAAGCCGCGTCCCACTGAACAAGGGGGTGCATTCCCCCTATTGGACAGGATAGCTCAGGTCTGTGCCTGGGCATCAACAGGCTGGCACGCAGGAACGGTGGCAACTTCTTGTTGCCTAAACCTTTGACCCCGTTCACACTTACCGCAACATACCAACAATGGCTTGAGGTCCGGGCGTCCAATAATTTTTTACCGACTACGATTTTAAGACGGGAGGACGACATGAAAACTTTAACCTTCGGACTGGCCCTGACCCTGCTGGCCTCACAAGCCCCTGCGCAGCAGATGCTCAGCACTGCATCCCCCATTCCGGACGGGGCCGAAAGCCGGTTTTGTTATTACGAAGGCATGGCCTATTCCGAAGACGCCTTTGTCTTGATGGTCGGCGATAACACAGTCACGACCACAGTCAGCACGGTTCAGGAACGCTTGCTGCGCTGCCACCGCAACAGCGACGGCACTTTGAAATGGAAACCACAGAGCACATTCTCGACCAACAACTAAGCGCTGCGCCCCTGATCAGACAGCGAGTCCAATCAAAGCAACCCCAGCGGCCATGAGCACGGCGGCCCCCAGCCGTCGTATCCAATTGCCTTCTTTGAGGAAGATGAACCCGATCAGCGCAGCAAAGATGACCGAGGTTTCCCGCAGCGCCGAGACAGCGCCCAATGGGGCAAAGTTCTTGGCATAAAGCACCAGCCCATAGGCGGTCATCGAAACCAGCCCGCCCAGAATGCCTGTCATCCAGACCTTGGTCGGCAGGTATCTCAAGCTTGCACGCTTCTTAATCCCGACAAAGCCTGCAATGAACAGATGCAGGAAAGCCCCCCAGGCCCAATAGCTGAGCGTATTGCCTGACAGCCGAACGCCGATCCCATCCACAACCGAGTAGATCGAAATACAGAACCCGGTGCCCAGCGCAAAGCCCAACGCGCTGCGCCCCACGCCCGAGCGCAGCGCCTTCCAACTGCTTAGCTGAATGCCAAATGCAATCAGGGCAATGCCACCCCAAGCTTGCAAGGGCAGCACCTCCCCTACCAGAAGCATCGCCCAAAGCGAAACCAGTGCCGGAACGATGCCCCGCGCAATGGGGTAGACCACACTCAGATCGCCATGCTGATAGGCTTTGCCCAGCATGAAGTAATACCCGAAATGCACAACGGTCGAGAGCAGGATGTAAATAAAGCTTTCAGCACTGGGCAATGGCAGGACCATCACCATCACGGCTGCCGGCAACACGTGGCCCAAAGCAACAAGGCCCAACATCGTCGTGCGATCCGCCGCTGTCTTGACGATGGCGTTCCAGACCGCATGCAGCAGTGCCGCAGACAGAATGATAAGGATGACAAACAGGGTCATGCCCGGACCTTTCCCGCAGATACTATGCGCAAAAAGGGTCTCTGGCCCTATTCACTTGGCGCGATCTCGGCCAAAACGCCGATTTTTGTCAACCCGGTTTCACATGGGCTGTTGACCAAGCCAGCTTTCGATTTGCTCAGCAGGCCCCTGCCAGCCCGGCTCCATAAACAGAAAATGTGCGTGGTCCGGAATCAGCAAAAAGGTTCCGCGTTTCCCGTACCGCTCTGCCAATGCGCGGCAGGTGTCGGGGTTTACCGCCCGGTCTTCTGCACCGGAAACGACTAGAACCGGGCAGTCGACCTTTTCGAAATCGACCTTTATCGCGTGATCGTCATCAAACATCCAAAAGAACATTTCGAACATCACGCGCCCGCTTTCAGCCCCCAATTGATCGAACACGGCGTGTTGCTGGGCCACGTCCATTTTATTTAGGGCAAAGGGCGCCATCAGGTCGAACTCAACCCGCATGGGCTGTTTCCAGAAGGCCCCGCCTTCCATCAACGCCCGCGGCACGGCGCGTTCGTCGTCTGTTTCTGGCAACGTGCCCCAGGGTGCATTCGGATTAATCAACACGATAGCGTTGGCCAAACCGCGTGAGGCCACCTGCTGCGCGACAACACCCGCGATGGCGTGACCCAGCAGAACCGGCTTGCTGTCCAGACCCTGTACAATTTCCGCTATGTCATTGGTGTAATCCAACACGCTGGTTTCAGTCAGCCCGGGGTCAGGGTCTGCTTTCGGATCACCGCCATGATGGCGCAAGGCGGGGGTGTGTACAGTCCATCCCCGATCCCGAAAGAAGGTCGCGTAATCTTGCATACACCAGGGTCCGGCAAATGCCCCATGAATCAGAACAATTTCTTTTGTCATCGAAATCTCCCGTGGCTCTTCGGTCAGTATGAGCATCCGGTAAGATGTTACAACTGCCCGTGATCCCTGTTGCAGGACGCAGGTCAGGTCCTAAGATCGAATTCATGAGTTTTGTGACCGACAACCAACTGCCTTTGCTGATTCTGTTTTTTGTAGTGGGATCGATCGGAACGGCATTTCTGTTCCGCAAACCGGCGGGGCATCGGGCTTGGAAGCTGGCCGACCTGGTTTGGGTCGTTCTGGGCGGCATTGGGGCGCTGGTCGCTGTTCTGGCCGGGCTGTACACCTCGGACAGCTCTCGGTTGGATCGTCAGATCGACGTGGCCTATGCGGCCACTCTGGCTTTTGATCGCGACGCGGCACGGTTTCGCCTGCGCTTTTGTGATCCTGCCTTTGATCCGGACACGGCCGTTTTGTGCGACAAGGTCGAGTTCCTGTCGGCTTCAACGGCCAGCAATTCAGAATTGCCGTTGTTCATTGCCGTCACCAATGAGGTCGCCCCATTACAAGGCCTGCATTTCCTGTTCGGACGTCAAGCCAAGGATGACATGGATGAAATGCGCAGCGCTGCCGCGCAGGCTGACGCCTTCGATATCGACCAGTTTCTGGTCTTCACCTCGCTGGACGACGAAACGCAGACCGCTATCGACAACATGCGCCGGAAAGTACCAGCCATTGCCGGGGACTACCTGATCCTGGCCCAAAGCTATGATGATCTGATCGATCAGGTCGGCAAATTGAAAGACGAATGGGAATATTTGCAGGCCAATGCTCATATACTGGTTCTGCAAATCGTGGCCCTTTGCCTTGTCAGCTTTGCGGCCCCGTTTCGGTTGGGGAAATCGCTGGTCGAGCTGCGTACGACACTTATCGCCGATACGCCTGCGCCAACACCTGCGGATCCGTCCCCAGAAAATAACGCAGCAGAGTCCACAGATTCCGACTACCCCGCCGAATCCAGCCCGCCTGCTCATACCGCTCCGCGCTCGTAAAGGCACGCGCATCCAGAAGTGTGATCCGGGGTAAACTACGTACCAGCGCCACGTCCTCCATCAAAGGTTGGTCGGGATAGCCGCCTGCAGCGTGATAGATTTCGCGTGGCACCAAAAGCCCCTGATCCCCATACGGCAGCCTGAAAACCCGGCTGCGCAGATTGGCCCAGCCCGAGACCCATCCCGGCGCAATACCCCGCGCTCGGAAAGCCAACCGGAAAGCCGCAGGTCCTGTGCTGGATAGATGGGCGCTCACCGCCTCGCTCCAGCCCCTTTCCAATACGGTGTCAGCATGCAGGATCAGCACCCAATCCCCACCAGCCTCTGCGCAACCCCGTCGCAACTGCCCGCCGCGCGAAGGCGTACCTGTCACAATCCGGGCTCCGGCCTCTTCCGCGATTTCCAGTGTTAGGTCGGCAGACCCGCCATCGCTTATGATTAGGTCCCGGATTAGCCCGGCGTGCAGCCCTTCCATCAATGCCCCAAGGCATTCGGGCAAGGCATCGGCAGCGTTCAGGGTCGGAATAACAACAGAGATCGGGGCTGGCACGTCTGATACCCTCTGGTCTTGGCGGCGGATCTTCCTATATCACGAGGCCAAGGGAAATGACGAGGACCAAGCCATGCCCACCCGCCGCATCCTGCGCCTGACCGGCTCGGACACCGAAAGCTTTTTGCAGGACCTGATCACCAATGACATTCAGGGTTTAAATGACGGGCTTGTTTATGCCGCGCTGTTGACGCCGCAAGGCAAGTATCTGGCAGACTTCTTCCTCAAGCGCGATGGCGATGGCGTTCTGCTGGATGTGGCCGAGCACCTTGCCGATGATCTGATCAAACGTCTGAGCATGTACAAGCTGCGTGCAGATGTGGCGATCGAAAGCACCGACCTGAACCTGCACCGCGGGTCAGGTTGCGCGCCAGAGAACGCGTTGCCCGACCCGCGGCACCCTGCCTTGGGCTGGCGTATGTATTCTGCGGCACCCGAACAGGATGATGGCACCGATTTCGATGCCCTGCGCGTTCAGCACTGCATTCCCGAAGCGGGTACTGAGCTGACCCAGGACAGCTATATCCTCGAATCTGGGTTCGAAGCGCTGAACGGCGTGGATTTCAAAAAGGGCTGCTATGTAGGTCAGGAAGTGACCGCGCGCATGAAGCACAAGACCGAATTGCGTAAGGGCCTGCGTCGCGTTGTTGTCGACGGCACCGCGCCCGTGGGGACCGAGATCACAGCCAACGGCAAATCGGCCGGCACCCTGTTCACTCAATCTGGGGGCCACGCCATCGCCTATTTGCGTTTCGACCGCGCAGGCGGCGAAATGCAGGCGGGCGAGGCGACGGTGCGACTTACCGACTAAGTACCGCTTGTTGCCTAATCAGCACGAACTCCTCGTCGACACACATCCCCAAGTTTGAACCTGTTCCCCAGCCCTGCCAAACTGAGGGAAACAGGTCAAACCGGATACACCCATGTTTCGACTATATTCCGCGATCTGGCGCGCCAGTGCCGGACGGCAGATCATCCTTATCGTACTGTCCATCGCCATTGCGGCGCTTGCCGCCGTTCCGCTGGAGTTTCAACGCGATATCGTCAACCATCTGACGGCGGATGATGTCGGCACTGAAAAGCTGATCCAATTGGGTATTGGTATGATGGCCGTTATCCTGCTGAGCCTGGGGCTGAAATGGGTTTTAGGGTACCGCGCGGGTACCTTAGGTGAAGACATGATCCGACTGATCCGGCAGCGCCTGCTATGGCGTTCAACCGATCTGAAGGAAACGGGCGCGGACCTGCGCAAAGGCACCATGACCACGGCCATTTCCGCCGAAGCCGAAGAACTGGGGAAATTTGCGGGCGGCGCATTCTCGGATCCGGTGGTTCAGATCGGTACGCTGATAAGCGTAATCGGCTATATTTCATCCACGCAACCGGGACTTGGGCTGATCGCCTTCTCGATGATCGTGCCGCAGATCATCATCGTTCTGGTTTCGCAACGCAAAGTGAACACTTTCGTGGCAGAGCGTGTCCATATCCTGCGCGGCGCCACAGACCGGCTGACGACCGAGGATATGGAAGCGGTTGAGCGGGACATCAACATTATGTTTGACGACATTTATGACACGCGGCGACGTATGTTCCTGTGGAAACTGTCGGCCAAATTCCTGCTAAGCGTGATCAACGGAGCGGGAACCGTCGGCATTCTGATGTTGGGCGGTTATCTGGTGTTACAGGGGAAAACGGATGTGGGCACCGTTGTGGCCGCCGCCAGTGGCCTTAGCCGTATACAGGGGCCGACTGCATTTCTGATCGCTTTCTATCGCCAGGTCAGCGCCAATCGCATCAAGTATGAACTGATGCTGGAACTGTTTGGACCCGACCCAACACGGTATCGTCATCGCCCTAACGCATAAAAAAAGACCGCGCGGCGAATGCCTGCGCGGTCTCTTGTAAAAAGTGACGAAACGTCACGCGCGTTCGGAATACTCCATCGTTTCGGTATTCACGACGATCATTTCGTCCTGTCCGATGAAAGGCGGCACCATGACCTTCACGCCGTTGTCCAGTACCGCAGGCTTAAACGAATTTGCCGCCGTCTGGCCCTTTACGACAGGCTCGGTCTCGACGATCTGGCAAGTCACTTTCTGCGGCAGCGTCGCGTTCAGCGCTTCGCTTTCGTAGAATTCAACGACGATGGTCATGCCATCTTGCAGGAACGGACGACGTTCGCCCAGCAAATCTGCTGGCAATTCAATCTGTTCGTAGGTCTCGGTATCCATGAACACCAGCATCCCGTCGGATTCGTACAGGAATTGCTGGTCCTTCTGTTCCAGGCGGACGCGTTCAACCTTGTCCGCTGACCGGAAGCGTTCGTTCAATTTCGAGCCATTGCGCAGGTTGCGCAGTTCCACTTGGGCAAATGCCCCGCCTTTGCCGGGCTTTACATGGTCTACCTTGACCGCTGCCCACAGGCCGTCGTTATGCTCAAGCACATTGCCGGGGCGAATTTCGTTCCCATTTATCTTGGGCATTACATAAATCCTTCACAAACGGTTGATGCATCAGTTGCGGTCCCTATATCTGGCGGGACCACACCTGACAAGACAACGACACCTAGTGCTGCACTTGCAGCAAGCCATGCAAGTGACGCAACGCAACTATGCATTTTAGCTGTATCCGAATCGCACCTAATAGGTCATAAGGACCCTCACGCCGAAAATGCAAGAGCAAGAACAACAAGGAAGACGAGATGAGAGATTTCGTTGACGGCACTGCCTTTAACAACGAGCAAGGCAATCGTGCGCGCAAACTTTTCGCGGCCGTTGTGTTGGCTGCACTTGACGATGCTATCGCCGACGACAAGAAATACGGCAATGGCCCCGAACAAATCGCCCGCTGGGCACGTTCGCGCGATGGTCGCGAGGTGTTGTCCTGCGCAGGTATTGACCCTAACGAACGGGTTGTCAGCGGACTGATGGAGTTCGTTGGCCGTGGCGTGCGGACCTCGGTCGCATTGTCACGCGAAGAAAGCGAGCGTCGCAATGCCGCTCAGCAGGCTGAAGCCGCCTGATCCCAGGCGATTTCGCACCAGAAAAAACGCGCTCTGCCCGTCAAAGCGCGTTTTTCTTTGCTTTGTTTCGCGGTTTTCGCGCCTAAAAAAACAACAGCCACTGGCGCGCCACCCAAATTTCAGCCGCCAACATGATACCAAACATGGCCCTGCCCCAAACAGGCAGGCCACGCTGCCAAAGCACAACATAGGCGGCCAAACACACTGCCGCAGAAACTGGTGCCACCCACAAAGCGTGATGGCTGCTGTCCCAATAGCTGACTGGGCTGTGAAACACCCAATCGCTCAGAGGCCAGAACTGGGGTCGTCCGTCACCGGCGTGCAGGAAGAAGTCTGTCGCTAGATGCAAAAGACCTGCCGCAGCCCCGACAGCGACAAAGTGCCAGCGACGCCAAACTGCCAATATCAGTGCACACCCCCAGATGATAAAGGAGTTGTCGATGGCAAAGACGGTCTGCCAGGCCTGCGAATAGTACAGTTGCCCAAAGACCACCTGTTCCGGAATACCCAGAACAAACAGCGACACCGTCGCCATGAGATACAGAGACAGATCCGGCAGCACCGCCCCGAGCAAGGCGGCCAACAAGATACGCCCCTGCGGCGGCCGGGCAAAAGCGGCGGCACCGATCAAAAGATGCGCTGGCGTGTTCATCCGGGGCTTTCCCTTCCGGTTCAAATCAGGTCATCTGCGCCCCGACATATAGGAGACAAACCATGGTTCGCGCCATCATGATTCAAGGCACTGGCAGCAATGTCGGAAAATCGGTTCTTGTGGCCGGGCTTGCGCGGGCCTTTACCCGGCGAGGCATGCGGATTGCTCCGTTTAAACCACAAAACATGTCGAACAACGCAGCGGTCACCGAGAACGGGGGCGAGATCGGCCGCGCGCAAGCGCTTCAGGCCCGTGCAGCGCGGCGGGCGACCCATACTGACATGAACCCCATCCTGCTAAAGCCCGAGACGGACACTGGCGCTCAAATCATCGTGCAAGGGCAGCGCGCGGGAACTATGAAGGCCGGAGATTACCGCAAGGACAAGTCCAAGCTGCTGGGGGCCGCGCTGGAAAGCTTCGACCGGCTTTGTGCAGATGCTGATCTGGTCCTGATCGAAGGCGCGGGAAGTCCAGCCGAAACCAATCTGCGCAAGGGTGATATCGCCAATATGGGCTTTGCCTGTACCGCAGGTATTCCGGTGGTTCTGGTCGGTGACATTCATCGCGGCGGCGTGATCGCGCAGATCGTCGGCACGCAGGCCGTGCTGGACGACGGCGATCTGGCCCAGATTCGGGGCTTTGCCGTTAACCGGTTCAAAGGGGATGTGTCCTTGTTCGACGAAGGGCGCGACGACATTGCCGTCCGCACAGGCTGGCCGTGTTTGGGCGTGGTTCCATGGTTTCACGACGCATGGAAATTGCCTGCCGAGGATATGATGGACATTCGGTCCCATACCGGAGGTAAGTGCAAGGTCGTCGTGCCTCAGCTCGAACGTATGGCCAATTTCGATGACCTCGACCCGCTGTCAGCTGAGCCTGGTGTGAGCGTTGAGATCATTCCCGCAGGACGCCCCCTGCCCGGCGACGCTGATCTGGTTCTGCTGCCCGGCAGCAAGTCCACCATAGGGGATCTGACTTACTTCAGGGCGCAGGGGTGGGATATCGATCTTTACGGCCATGTCCGGCGTGGCGGGCATGTTCTGGGACTGTGCGGTGGGTATCAGATGCTGGGCAAGACCATCTCTGATCCAGATGGCGTCGATGGCAGACCCGGAAAGGTCGACGGGTTGGGTTTACTGGACGTTCACACCGTTATGGGCGGACAGAAACAAGTCATTCTGCGTTCGGCTCATGCCCTGCCTGACCGGGAACCGGTCAGCGGGTATGAAATCCACATGGGTCACACCAACGGCTCTGATTGCGACCGGGCGTGGCTGGAGGTCGATGGAAAACCGGAAGGTGCCGCCAGCGCCAATGGACGGATCAAGGGCAGTTACCTGCACGGCATCTTTTCGTCCGACGCGTTCCGGGCACGTTATCTTTCAAAGTTGGGCGTGACCTCTGACGTCACTTATGAGGACGGCGTGGAACAGGCGCTGGACGATCTGGCAGATCATCTTGAACGCCACATGGACCTTGATCTGCTGCTAAGCCTTGCCCAGCCGCCTCAGCGCGGTTGAGGTTCAATCCAGTTCTTTTGCGGCCAAGGCGCGCGCAATCTCGCGTCTGACCATCTTGCGAACATTTCGCGTTATCCGCTCGCCCATCGTGCCCTGTAATTCCTGCCGGACAACTTCAGCGATCAAAGCGCGCAAATCGTCTTCATCCATATCGATCGTTCGATCTTTGTCGGCAGCCTCTGCAACCACTTCGGATTCTTCCCGCGGCGCGCGGATGAACTCTGCCTTTACGTGTGCGTCGCCCTCTTCCTCGATGCCGCCAGTTAGGTTGACGTCATTCGAGCCTATGGACTCGGCTGCAGCAAATTCTTCTTCCACATTCCAAGGCAAAGATTGCGACCGCGTTCCGGAATAGGCGTCTTCGCTGTCACCATCCGGTTCCCATTGATCTTCTGTCTGCGCGATCGCAGCTTCTAGGGCTTCGATCTTGGCGCTCAGGCTGGATGCAGCATCCGCCGATCGCGCAGGCTTTGGCGCGTCGGACTCGTCCTGTGCAGCATTGGCCGACTGCTTGCCCGCCTGCACAATATCACAGGACCGAAGCAACATAGGTTTGGCCGAGTCGGAAACCTCAGAATCCGAGTCGGCCTGAGCAGAAACCACATTGGCCTGATTGGAAGAGCTGACACGCAAAGCATCCGTCAAAACCAGCCGTCCTGGCTTTTTTGTTGCAGGCTGTTGATCCAAGACGGATTTATTGCGGGTGTCTTCGCTTACCAAACGTTTGACCGAAGACAGAACGTCTTCGATCCCTGCTTTTACGACATTATCAGTCATTGTTCTCTACCGCTCTATCCTTGGATCGAGTGTAGCTAAACAATCCCAACCTCACAACAAATAGTATAGTCGATCAGTCCCGACGCAACGCTTTGAGGACGCGATCCAGATCCTTGCTTTGTTTGCTGACCCGTGCTGGTGCATTTTTCACCAAGTTATAGTATAAGGTCGGATCATAGATCTGAACCGCCAGACCCAAACGCTCGGCCGTCAACAAACCTTGCGCTTGCAACAACTGATAGGCCGCGCGGGACCGCTCGGTGCGCGATGCCACTTCGGCCAACTGCGCATCCAGCAGGTCTTGCTGTGCGTTCAAAACATCCAAGGTCGTCCGAGCACCCAATGTCGCTTCTTCGCGAATGCCGTCGAAAGCCACTTGCGAGGCGCGAACTCGTTCGGTTGACGCCCTAAGGCTGGCACTGGCGGCCTGAAACGCCGCGTAGCGATCGGTGACACCTTGAGTGATGTTTTTCTGCACATTCAGCAAGTTTGCACGCGACGCATCCCGTGTCGCCATTGCCCGACGAATATTCGCCGCTAACCGGCCACCCGCATAGATGGGTTGATTGAAATTCAGCGAGATGGTCGCATCGTTGATGTAATCATTGTTGTCGTAGCTTTCTGTCACCCCTGCGTCTGCGTTCAGGCTGACATTCGGACCAAGATTGGCCCGTTGTTGCTCCACGATCAGGTCAAAAGCGCGAACCTGATGTTGCGCCGACAGGATCGCCGGATGGTTGCGTTGGGCCAGGCTGATGGCCTCAGCCTCGGATCGCGGCAGGTTGGGCAGGCTCGGCTGACCCGCTGTGCGCCCCGGCGCTTTACCAACCGCATTCACATATTCGGCCTGCGCGATGCTCAACTCACCACGGGCGACCGCCAGATCCGCCTGCGAGCTCGCCAATTGCGCTTCGGACAGGGCAACGTCTGTCCGGGTCACTTCGCCAACTTCAAATCGGTCATTCGACGCCCTGAGTTCTTCAGCTGAAACCTCGACGTTGTTCTGGCGGATTTGAACGGTTTCTTCCTGCAGCAGCACGCCCAAGTAAGCGTTTGCCGCGCGGATCAAAATCTGCTGCTCAATATCGATCAGGCTTTGTCGGGTCGACAACACCGTTTCCTGCGCAGACTGTTTGCCCAGAATCGACGCGCCGCCATCATACAAAAGCTGACCCAGGGTCAGACCCGTAAAGAACCGAGAAGGTTCGTTGGTCGTAACCACATTGTTAGTCCGTGAACGGGTATAGTCCTGGCTGACCTGCACGGTCCAGTTGATGATGGGCCGCAACGCCGACAGCGCAATAGCTACATCTTCATCCGCAGCCCGCAACAGCGCCCTGTTCTGTTCCAGCAAACCACTTGTGTTATACGCGCCAATGAAGGCGTCTGTTATGTTGTCTGCCCACGCTACACGCCCTGGCATCACGCTGATGGCAAGTCCTGCGGTCGCTGCAAGCGCCCTGACCAGCTTACCTGTCGCCGTACCACGCATACCGAAATCCTCTCAAAACGAAATTACACTGCCCTGCAGGCAGTTTGCGGCCTTGTTTTCAACTAATCAAGGCGGCAGTAGAATCTATCGGCGGACTATAGCGAAAATGCACACTCGGCCGAAAAACCCTCAAGAACAGGTGCGCTGGCGTTAAACGCATCGCGCCAGCTGACCTGACCGCCCGACTTCCGACCGATCCGCACAGTGCCGAGGTTGCCTTCGACGAACAAACAAGCGATTCGACCATGTTCCTTGAGCTGGTCCAGCAATTCTGCGGGGATCTGCTCAACCCCGCCTTGAACCATGATCACGTCATACGGTCCATGTTCAGCAACGCCCTGCTCAAGCGGCCCCACATGGATAATGGCATTGTCGACATCCGCCTCGGCCAGAAGGCTCTGCGCCTCAGCGGCAAGCGCCTCGTCGCTTTCCACTCCTACGACCAACTGCGCCATCCGCGCAGCCACGGCCGTGGAATATCCCATGGCAGGCGCGATATCGAGCACCATCTCATCGTTCGAAATGTTCAGCGCATCCAGTATCTTGGCCAGGGTGCGCGGCTCAATCATCGCGCGCCCGTTCCCCATATCGATCACTGCATCGGCATAGGCCGCTTCACGCTGAGAATTTGGCACAAAGTTTTCGCGAGGGACGTGCAGCATCGCGTCAATGATCGGGAATTTGGTGACGTCAGAGGGTCGAACCTGTGTATCAACCATTGTGCGGCGCCGGGCTGCGAAATCTTTCATTGGATATCTCGTCTCATTCCCAAGGATGTCCGGCTTGTGCCACATCCTGACCCGGCCAGCAACGGCCCTGTTGCCGCAACCCAACTTCATCGTTGTCGAATTCAGTCATGAGGTACCGCGAATTTCAATCTTGTCGCCAAATTTGCACGCAATCCACTGGACGACCCTGAGGAAAGCTGCTAAAACCCCACGCACACCACGGCAAGTATTTGATTTTACTTGAAAAGGCGAGTTGGCGGAGTGGTGACGCAGCGGATTGCAAATCCGTGTACACCGGTTCGATTCCGGTACTCGCCTCCACAAAACATCCGTTGCAGATCAACGGATTACTCTAACGAGCGCGGTGACACGGTATTTCCCGGCTCCTCCGATACACGGATGGGCGAGGCTATGGCCGAGATTTGGGAAATCCTAAATGACTACTTTGACGATCATTTGGTTGATTTGAAGTACGGTGAGGAACGATTGCGGCAGTTGCGCCGTGTGTTCGCCAATTTCACCGACATTGAGAACGTCACCCAACGCGATTTGACCCTCGTTTTGGGCCGGTGGAAGGGTGCGACTCATAACCGCTACGTCGCCGCCCTCACCCACTTTTTTAAATGGTGCCGACTGCGCGAACTGACCGATTTGCGGCCCGAGTTCCAAAATCGGCGTGAGGCGTCGAGGGACACCGTGATGAGCCTTGGGCAGGTTCGGCGTCTGTTGGGCGCTGTGGAGGCCGCAGGTGACGAGTGGTCACCCTTCTGCGCCATGTTGGTCCTCACGGGGCAGAGGCGCGGCGAGGTGCGGGATTTGATTGTGGATGATGTGGACGATGACACGTGGTTCATTCAGGACACCAAGAACGGAAACCCGCACGTGGTTCACTTGTCGGAAACGGCCCAAGGTTGGGTTGATCGTTGGGTGCCGCCCTCGGGCAATTTCAACTGCATGAAACTCCGGTGGTTCAAGGCGGCGGGCGTGGACGCGACCCGGTACAGGTTCCACGACATCCGCCGCTCGTTCGCCACGCATCTTGTGGAGGACGGACAAGACCCGCAAGTGGTGGACCGCATCCTGAACCACTGCGGCGGGGCCAGAGGCGTGGCGCGCGTCTACAATCGGGCGCAAATGCTGCCCCAAAGGCGCGCGGCCATGCTGCGTTGGGACGAAATGTTGGCAGGAAATCAAAACACTTTGGCTCAAACGCGCACGGTGCGCGCGGCTGAATAACCCAAGTCGTTCTGTAGACCTTTCACGGGTCTGGTCGGGCGAGGGGTAGCTCCCCCATGACCCCGGCCACCGTGAAAGTGGTAAACGTGAAGGGATGAACACATGAAAGCTGTATTTGCTGCGGCCCTTGTGGCCGCGACTACTTTGGGCGGCTGTGCTGCTTACGAGGACGCCGTGGGCGCAGTGGCCCAACTTTATCAGGCGCAATGCAGAGCCATCGGCTATGCAGACGGGACACCCGAACAACGCGATTGCGTTTTGAGCCGGATGAACGCGTCGGCGTCCTCGTCGTCCTCCGGGTATGACCACAGTTACACCCAGAACCGCAACCGTGACCTGATTATGCAGCACGGCGCGGGTGGTTGTACGCCCAACTTCGCCACCGGGGGGTGCCTGTAATGAAACTGTTCACGACTGTAATGGTTGCAGCAATCGCATCTGCGGCTGCGGCCCACGCAGAATTGGTCTGCGAAACAGACTATGAAAACGAACTGAAAATTATGCAAATCGGCGACGCCGTAATTAGTACCCACCGCGATTTGGAAACCGGTGAACTGATAACCAGTGCTTTGAAATGCAACGATCAAGAAACATGTGTCAATTCGTTTGATATTGGCCATATGCTGATAAAACTATACCCCGAACGAGGCTTGATAGTTACTGCTATCTTCCCGACCTTGGAAACGTTGCTAAACAAGCATAGCCGAATTGAAGTCCTTGACGCTAAATGCACCACAAAATAGCACTCTACACCCTCGCTAGGCGGGGGTTTTTTCTTTTTTCGCGTGATACTTGGCGTTCGCCCACACCCGCTGTTTGCACTGTTTGGAACACCACATTTTCTGAGGGCTTGGGTTCGGGCCGAGGTCTGCGCCACAGCCCACACATCCCTTTTTCTGGTCGTGGCCATTCCGACCGGTGGCCAGCTTTCTCAACGCCTGAATGTCCAAACCCTTTTCGCTTGGGTCGTCGCGCATCTGGCGGATCACGAACAGCCTCAGATGGTCCTCGGACACGCCCGCCCACTCGCAAACCATCGCGCGGTCCTCGGCGTACTCTGGCAGCGCCAGCCACTCGAAATGGGTGCCGTTAGATTCGACTTCATCCAGAATTGCGCGGGCTAGAACAGCGGTCCAAAGGTCGCGTTCGCTCATCAGTTCCCCCCTAGCAAACCCCCGCCCAAGCCGAGGCCACCCGCGCCCATCATGTATGGAATGAGGCGGTCGGCTGTGCCGCTGTTGCCGATACCGGCTTTGTCTTGGGTGAAATCGACCACCATCAGGTCATTCTCGAAATCACCGGCCACGTAGCCTTTGCGGACCAACGGGTTCTGGCGCAGATAGGTGTTGCGGAATGTACGAGGATTGACCTTGCCGCCCGCGTCTGCGGCCCGCATGGACCCCTCAACCGCCTTCACCATTTTCCACTGTTTCAGCGCCTCATCGAACTCGGCCAGATCATCCGGCGACATCAGTTCGCGCAGACGGCGGTTGAACACGCTTTCAATCTGGTCGAGGGCCAGACCCGCATCGTAAGTGGACCCCTTGGCAATCAGGCGGTCGCGGGTTTCGTTGAGCGTATTACGCACCGTGTTCAACTCTTTCCCACTCACCATGCCGCGTTCCAAAATTTTGTCGATGTCCTCGGCAATTCTGCGGAAAGACCCGGTTTCAGCGATGGCCGGAACATCGGCAACCGCGTCCTGAATGGCTTGGATGTCCTGCTGATTGAGGCGGATTTCCATGCTTTCATCGCCGCGCTTCAACACCCGGTCAAACGTGTTGCCGATGCGGACGCGCTCCTTGTTCACGTTGGGTATGGTCAGGCGTTCGAGGTTGGGGTTGCCCATCGCGGTCGCCACGCGCTGCGTCAACCACTCCTCTTGCTGGTCGCGGATGGAATTGACCGTCCGCCCCATCACACTCGCCGGGTTCGACCGCGCCAGTTCCTCATCGGTGCGCAGACGCGCGCCTGTGGTCGCGTCGTCGGTGTTTCGGGCCATACCCTCGGTCACATCGCCTTGGGTCAATCTGAGGCCGCGCTGTGCGGCTCCCTCAAAGTCCAGACCCATCAGGGTGTCCGATGCCTCATACGGGGCCGCGTCCGACCCTCTGGCGGCTGCGGACAGGCTCCTCAGCGCCCCGGAACGGCCCGCATCCACATCGGATAGCCCAACGGTGCGCGGAATGCGCCTCACGGCGTCCACGGCGGGCTGTGCGAACTCACCGAACCGCCCCATGCTTTCCAGATTGATGTTGGCCCCAACCTTGGCCGCTTTCGCCATATTCAGGCCGCGCATCACACCCGGCCCCACGCCCGCAGACACGCCGCCAATGGTCGCGCCGATGGCAAAGGCCGTGCCGGGGTTATCCGGCGACCGTGCGGCGTTCAGAGCGCCCTCAAGCACCGCTGTGGTGCCGACACGCTTGGCGATGGTCCCGGTGCCGCCTGTGGCCAAACCCAAGGCCACATCGGGCGCAAATGCGCCGGTGTACCCGGCCCACGGGTTCACGCCTTGGCGCACCATCTGGCTTTCCACCAACTGGTCGTAGGCATCGCGTGAGGTTTCGCTGCCCATGATCGCCCCGGCACCAGTGGCCACTTGGCCCAAGCTGTTGCCCGCCGCGTTCATGAACGCCTCAAGCCCACCCTCTTGGGCAACCTGCGCCTGTTCCGGCGAGATTTGCTGATAGTCATCCGAACCGGGTAGGCGAATGTAGTTCTGCCCCGTCTTGGGGTTGTGAACGAGGTCGAATGCGTCTGCCATGGCTTACCGTCCCAAGCTGTCGAGATACTGCTGGATGTCCGAACCGGGCGCGTTGGGCCGTGGCAACGGCACGAACGGCATACCGGGGTCGCCCTGCTGAACGGGTGCGGCACCGGCCACGGTTCCGGGTGGGCGTTTGGCTTGGCCCAAGAGGAGTTGGTTCCGTTCCCGTTCGGTCAGACGGCCACCATTCATGCCGCGCAGCGCATCGCGCGAAATGACACCGGCCTCGACCAGTTTCCGGGTGGATTTGTACTCGGCCATTTTCTGGTTTTCCGCCCGAATAAGGGCAAAGGCCCGCCGCGTGAGTTCGCGGTTTTCCCACATCCCACCGGGGGTGCGGAACACCTTTTCCAAGTCGCGCAGGACGCCGGGGGGCGGTTCCGCCTCGCCGTAAACTTCTTTCTTCCAGTCAAAGAACGCCTCTTTCGCGGCTTTCTCGGCCTCCATCGCGGTGAGGCGGCTGGATTCATCGTTCAGGAACGCATCACCCAAGCGGAAACTCTCGTCCACGCCGTCAATGACACGTTGGGCTGTGTCGGCCTGTTCCACGTATGGTGTGGCCGCGTCCTGCGCCTCCAATAGCGTACCGGACACCGCAGCCTCGCGTTGCCGTAGCGCCTCGTTCTGGCCCGCGTTGCGCAGGTAATTGCCCCAAACTTTCTGGGTGTATTCCTGCGTGGACAGGTTCCCATCGTGGCGTTTCTCCTTGATGGCCTGTTCCAGCCCAACGCCGCTGTGCCACATGCTGATGGCGTCCACCGGGCCGTACTGCTGAACCATGTCCATCATGCGGCCTTGGTAAATCTTGTCCTGCAATTCCGGGTTGGCGAGGAACTGTTCGGGCGTGATTTCCTCACCGAGATACTTGGCGGACCATGGGCCGATGTTCGCCCCCATGATCTGGTATTTGCCATAGGCGCGGTCGCCGCTGTCGGCCACCTTGCCCAACGCGCCGTAGTCGCCGCCCGACTCGACCGTGACGAGGGCGTTGGTAAACGCCTGTGGGTCGAATGCACCGGTGGAATAGAACTCGTTTCCTTGCTGCATAAGCTGCCAACCGCGTTCGAGGTCGGCTTGGTTTCCGGCCCACTCCTGTCGCTGTAACTGCAAGTCCATCGCGCCCGCGTTGCGCAATTCCTGCAACGCCACGCTGTTGTTGAAGTCGGCCAACCGGTTCTGTTCCGTGAACCCACGGGCCATGAACTCGTCAGGCGAAAGGAGGCCCGCGCCAACCAAGGCCCGTGCAGCCTCGTCGGGGCCGTCTGTGTCTGCCAACAGGCCGTCGATTTCCCGACCTGTCCTGCGCCGCTGCCATCGTTCCCACTCAGGTTTGATGGCGGCGTGTGTGCCGAGCATGGCTGCGCCCACGCCCAACAAACCTAGAAGCGGAATAGCCATTTACTTGAACCCCAGACTTAGTTTGTTGCTGTCAGAACTGCCGCTGGAAATCGCCTCGCCCTCAGACTGGCTAAGGTTGAACGAGTTGCCGAGCGTGATGGCAGGACCGAGGAGGCCCGCCATGGCTTGCAGTGGTGCGAACTCGGCCATGCGACCCGCTTCACCGAGATTGAACAGGCTGTTGCCCATCTGTGTGCCAAGACCGGCGGCTTGCATCGCCTGATTGCGGGCATTGGCCATGATGTCGCCCTTACCTTGGACGAGGGCTTGGCTAATCTCGCCGCCCAAGCTGGCCTCGGCCACACCGTGCCGCGCGCCGCCGAACGCGCCGGATGTCACGGCATCACTGGCGATGTTGTTGCGGCCTTGGTTCCAGAAATCGGATAGACCCGAGGTCAGGCTTTCCATTTGGGCGTCAACCTGCCCCTGCCAGTCCGTGAGGCCCTGAACTTGGTCCAGCATGGCGTTGCCGCGTTCGAGGAACGGCGCGGTGTCAGTGGGTCCGCTGATGTTGTCCACGACATTCTGTCCGCCTTGCCAGAGGTTTTCGAGGAACGGCAGTTGGCCCCCGAAAATCTCCTGCTGAGAACCGCCCACGCTTTGGGATTTGTTCCAAGCCTCCGACCACTGGTTACTTTCGCTTGATGATCCTCCGAAACTCATCCGACCATCCTTTCCAATCTGATGTTTGCGTATGTCTCGTAACTGTCGGCGGCTTCGTTGCTGCCCGAGGTGATGAGAAACAGCGGGTCTTTGCCCTCATAGCCAGCCGGAACGTCGATATATTTGGAGATGGCCCACAACTCGCCGTTCTGGCTGGAAATCATCCCGCCACTAGACCGCTGATACCCGTCAGGCACCGGGCCGTCCTCAATCTCGAATGAACTGTCCAGCAAGGCGGTGCCTTTGGGCTTGTCGGTCAGGATGCCGTCCACAAACGTGTTCACCACGTCCACATAGAGGCGATACCGCCCGCCTTTCGGGTCATCCAGCTTGAACCCAATCTGCGCGCCGGGGCCGGTCAGGCGGTACTGTCCGCCGCCCTCGTCCGTGACGCCCTTGATGGATTGCACGGTGAACGCCACGGGCGCTGAGGCCCTGCGATTGGGGATAATGAACCGGCGGTTACCGTTGTGAGGGAACACACCCGTGATGGCCCGCTGATGCGGGCGTATGGTGGTTCCTGCTGGTCTTATGATGGCCATCCCAGCGCCTCCGCACGGGCCTGAACGTCCGCCCGATAGTTCGGGTCAACGGCGTCATTGGCCAAGAACGTTTCGAGTGGTTGGCGAACATCCGGGTCAGGATCAACGTCGATGTCCCACCAGATGAACCAGTTCTGGCTTGCATCGCGTTGCAGCCAGTAATCAGCGCCATGGGGCGAGGTGTTCGGGCCGTCCACTATGGGTTCGGGAATGGGTACGGGTGCGCCGCCGCCTCCTGCGCTACCAGCGCCCTCCCCCATGTACATGCGCAGCGCGATGATGCTGCCAGCCCCTTGCAGACTGACATCCACGTTGCCCGCCGTAGGCGTGGCTAGGATGCCGTCAATACTGCCCAAGGCTGCGGCAATGGCTGCGGCCACTTCCGTCGCCGTGGACCCGCTAGGAACGGACCAGCCGACTGTTTCGTTGATCTGGCCCCCGGCCCAATCAGCAACCACCCAAAACGCGCCCTGTACGGCGGTTGAGGTGGGTCCGCCGGTGACGGCGACGGTGCCGGAATTGCCGGGGATGCCGCTGCGCGTGAGCGTGATACCTGAAACCGAGATGGGGTTATTGTCCATCAACAGAAATTCGGTCACCGCTTTCCAGCGGCGAATGTCATAGGCGTAGTCCTCGCCCATAGCTAGGAACAGTTTTCCAGTCATCTATTTCACCCGAAACATCCGCCCCTCGGACGAGTTGGCGAACGTTTTCCAATGTTTCAAACGTGTTGCGGGGTCGAGGGACGTGTCGAACAATTCCGGCTTTAGTTTTTGCAGAATTTCGTACTCATCCATCGTGAATGAGAACGCCTCATTCCATGGAGAATTGGAGTCGGGGCGAGCATCGCTCGCCCCAATCATGTCGCGCGTTTGACGGCGCATGGCATTGCCAACGTCGAGGTCCGCGCTGTCGCGCCTTACGATGCGGTCAGGCCCAAACCTGAGTTCGTGTGCCATGCGCTCAACCTCACGCCGTTACCGCTGCGGCGATGTCGATGTCACCGATTTTGCCGTGGGCGTCACGGTTCAGAACCTTCAAGGTCACGTCGCCGGAAATCTGGCGCTGGTCGGCCAGACCGACTTTCGCCAGAGGCTCAACGTGGAACCCTTCAAGGTAACCGTGGCGCAGGTACGCCGGGTCGATGATGTACACGTTGGCGGCATCGCCAGTGGTTCCGCCCAAGCTGTCGTGCGGCTGTTGCAGACGGTTCGGGACCATTTTCAGTTCAACACCAAAGTCGGTCAGGAACACGTTCACGCTGCCGACTGCCTTGGCAGGAGACTCTTGGTTCGTCTCTGCCGTCAGGGTCGCAATCCGCGCCGAGGCCGTGAACATATAGGACGAAAGGTTCCGCACCACCGATGGCACTGACATCAGACAGGACGGGTCGCCGCCTTGCTCCCAAACCTGTTGGGCTACATCGCGCACCATCGTTTCGGTCAACGCGCGCTTGGTGCCGGGTGTGTACGCCGTCACAACGCCGTTGGCGAACCCGCCGCCGGTTGCGTCAACGGGAACATCACCTTGGGTGATATACGCCCCCAGAGCGCCCAAGAGGCCGGGAACGGCATCGCCGTCATCGGCTTGCGAACCTTGGTTCGTCAGGCTGATGGCCTCCAAATCGCGGCGGATTTCGCGGTTCCGCATCATGATCTGATACGCAAGTTCGTCCGCCCGCCCAATGGTGTCGCTCGACTGAGCGCGCTGCGTGACTTGCAGCACTTTGTCGAGAATCTGGCAGTGGTTTCCGATGCGCGCACCACCGGCGGCGTCGTTGCCGGATGCGTCTTGGCCGTCCACGTTCGCGTTCGAGGTGTCAGGCTGTGCCAGCTTGTCCTCGGTCCACTCGGTATAGGCGTTGTCCACGTTGTCGCTGCCGATCATGTCGGACAGGGGCAGTGGAATGCGCGAAATATCGAAAATTTCGTTGAGTACATCCTCGTGGATTAACCCGTTGTGATCTACGCCTTTAAGGTCGGCGCTCGACCAATAGTCTGCGGTAGCCATCAGCCACCTCCTCGTAACAGGGCGGCAACGCCTTGGACCTTATCCGTTTCGGTGGCCCCTGCGCTGCGCGCACGATTTATAGCCTTGTCGCGGTTCCCTGCGGGCTTGCGGCGTCCGGTCGGCTTGTGGGCTTTCTGTTCCGCTGGTCGGGTGCGTTCTTCCTCAAGACTGCCCACCCGTTTGATGAGTTTCTGCATCCGCATCGCATCGCGGATGGCCAAAATCATTCGGTGGTCCCGAATGTCCAACTCATGCGGTTTGAAACCGTATGCCGACATGAACTCAACGGTGTCATCCCTGAACTGATTGAACGCGGTCGCGTCCTTAAATTCGGGGATGGCTTGCAACATTTTATGGCGCTCTCGCGCCTCGTTCTGTTGCTGCCGGGTCTGCAAACTTTGCACCATCTCTGGTGACAAGTGGTCGCGCAGTTCGTTCACGACATCTGAGAACATGGATTGTTCTCGGTTCAGAGCGGCCTCCCGCTCGTTCAGGCTTGCCTCTCGTGCTACGCTCTCGCGTTGGGCTTCCTGCATCTCGCTGGCTTGGTCCTTCATCTGGCCCAAGGTCAGCGGCTCCTCGTCTCCGAGGTTGAATTTCAACGAATTGTAGATTGTTTCGGCATCTGTGCCAAGCGCGTCGGCCAGACCGGACACGCTCCAATCTGTGATGACGGGGGCATCACTAGCTAGGTCTGGGTTGGAACTGAGTAACCCACTGCCCCCGTCATCAGCACTGGACTCGGGCGGTTGCCCTGATGGAGTGTGAGATTCACCGCCCCCGTCCGTGCTTTCTGGTATTCCGTCGCGCAACAGCGCGGACACATCCGCCAATTTCTGGCTTTCAGTCCTCGGCTGTTCCGCTGTTTCCTGCCGCCGTATTCCGGGCGAGGGTGACGAACGCTCTTGCACCTCGGACGCGCTGGATGGCGTCGGTTCTGGCGTCGGCGTCGGTGCCGGGGCTGACGATTGTCTCGAACGACTGCGTTTCGACATTATTCAGTAACTCCTCCATTGCGGGCAGCGCCTTCATCAGCGCCTCTCTGTTGCGCTCTCTCACGCTGTTCTCCTTGCAGTTGGGCCTTGGTCAGGTCCGTGGTGGATTGCGCCACCACCTTGGCCTCCTCAGTCTCCGATTTCAGGCGGTCGGACCAATATTTGTAGGCCATCTCATCACGGTGCTTGAGCAATTCGATTTCGCCTTTGACTTTCTCGGCTGTCTCAAGCTGCTTGGCTTGCATCTGGGCCAACTGCATCTGGATTTGCTGCATCTGCTGGCCCTGTTGGGCGCGCTGTTGCTTGGTCTGCATGGCCTGTTCAGACGCCGGGTTCACAAGGTAACTATCCGGGTTGTCGAGGTCTGAGGCGTAAGCCCAATCCGCCATGGCGTTGTACAGACTGCCCTCGTCCGTCAGGATTCCATCCTTGCCGTTGGTCAACATGCCAATCTGCATCTGGATCATCTGGTTCAGGGCGGCGGTCTTGCGGGATTTCTCGCCCGCACTCAGCCCAACCTTGATGTTCATGCGGGTCCGCTTGCGCCACTGGCGCGGGTCCACCGTCTGCCACTCACCATTGAGTTTCATTTCCATGGGCGAGTTGGAATACATGCGCAGGAAGTCGTGCATCAGGCGATAGGTGCGCCGCACCAGCGTTTCGCCCAAGTTTCGGGCCATCATCGCCGTCAACATCTCGCGTAGAGACACCTGACGCTCAATCCCGTGGGCCGTCTCGCCGTGTATCTGCATCTCGGCGGCTTGCATGTCCAAAGCGGCTCCACCGCGCTCTGAGCGCAGCTTGTCTTGGTATTCGAGGGCCGTCTGGAACTGCGCATCGCTGTTGTGTTGGGCCACAGGTATTACAGCCTGTGTCGGGTTCTGCGACCGGATCACACCGGACCAGTTCAACACGTCATCCATGCGGGTCTGTGTCTCGTCCACCACGAAACGCCCGTATGTGTTCTTCTGCATTTCATCCAAGCTGTAGCGCAGAATCTTGGTCTTGCTGATCTGGATTTGCCACAGGCGGTCGAACAGGCTTTCGCCGGTGATCCTGTGCGGCGATATAAACGGGCTTCCAGTGGCGTAAGGCACCAATTCGGCCCGTTCGTACCCGAGGCACACTTGACCCTCGTCACCGGCTGTAAATACCCGGTACAGTTCGGCCACGCCGTCATTGTCCATGTCCACTTTCAGGTAACACTCGTGGCACTGGATGGCCTCTTGGTCAGGCGTCTCACCAATGTGCGTTTCCTCGGAACTCTTGTTCCGGTAGCGGCTCTGAATGTTGGTTTCGTCCGTGGTCTGGTTCAGGGCGTAGACCTCGCGCTTGGAATACCCCATCTCAACCAGTTCCGAGCGCGTGAGGATCATGCGTTCGGCGATAAACCGCAGTTCATCCACGTCATTGCTGTCCTCGTTCGCGTTGTACGTGATGTTCTCGGTTGGAACGGCGCAGCACCGGAACTTTTTGCGCGTGGTCGTAATCCGAATGCCCAAGCCATCGTTGATCATCTCACGCTCCTCACCCGGCCGCTTGGGTGTGGTGAGAATGTTGATTTCCTCGGCGGTTTCGTCACCTTCCAAGGCCATCTCGCGCACTTCGATGTCGTCCTCAACAAACACTTTGGTCCAGCCGTTGCGCAGCAACAGGGCATCGTGGAACGCCGTCGAGAACGTCACATAGCCCGCGTTATCACTCTGGATGACGTTATCCACCGCTTGGCTTTCCGCCCGTGCGCTGTCCTCGTCCTGCGCGCCCTCTGGCTCGAACTGGATGGCACAATCCGTGGTCAACATCGGCGTCATCTGCGCCAGACACGCATTCACCATGTCCGCCACGTCTGCCGACTGGTCTATGGCCTGTCCATTGTCCAAGCGGCTGTCGTCGCCCTCAAGCGGGGCGAGGCGATACGCGGCCAATGCCGAGGCACGGTTCGCACCCACGTCATGGGCGTCCCGCGATTCCGCGCGGCTGAGTTCATTGCGAACGATGCTGGCGAACTTCTGCTTTTTCCTAGTGGACGCCATGGGTGACCTCTTTCAGCATTGTGATGGTGTAAAAATCCCAGCCTTGGCCGGTCATGACACGTTCCCAGCCCTTGCGACCGGAACCGGCGAGATGGCTGCAACCCAACGCATGGGCGTCCACCATCAACTGATCCTCCCAACGCAACACGGCGTCTTTGACCCCGCCTGTGACCCACACGTTGTAGAATTTCGCCTGTGGCAGGTTGATGATTTCAGTGACAACAAAGCTGTCCTCGTCCGCGTACAGCCGCGCCTTGCCCATCATGATGTGCTGCGCGACATCATCGAACGTGGCGGTGTTGTTCGCGTGGTCGAGGGCGCGTTCGATGGTGTCCTGATGGTACACCAGCCAGTCGATTTGCGCCTGAACCGCTTCGAGTGTTGGGCTGCTCATGCGCCCCTCCTGTATCCGTAATTGTCTGGTTGTGGGGTTGCCCTGCCCTGACCCGGCCAATGCAGCCTGTCGGGGCTTGTCTGGCGCTGTATGCGGCCCAAGGCATAGGTCTGGACCGCATCGAAATAGTGGCTGGACCAATCATGCACCGGCGTCACCTTCGACACGCGCCTCACTTCATCGTACTCGGCCCTGTATGCGTTCAGTGCCTCCACCAGAATGTGGCACTCGGTTTGGTCGAACCAGCAATGGGGCAGCAACATGCGGACCTGTTCGATGCCCTCGTGTTTCTCACGCACCCGGTTGGCGATACGCACCGGCTTGCCCTTCATCATGGACCTGAACACGTCCTCGCGTGTCTGGCCTGAAATCATCTCGTGCTGTTTCGCGTCGTGCGGCAGAATTACGTTGTCGATTTCAAAGGGCAGCTTGCCCCAATCGCGGATCATGTCGGCGATGTTCGTTTCGGCGTATGCCTTCACCCCGAGAAAATGGTGTTCCGTGCCTACCTGTTGCACGAACACGCACACCATCAGGTCTGACCAGCCCAAGTCGAGGGCAACTGTCACATCCGCTGCCGGGTCGTATTTAACCTGCGTGATGCGGTTCTGTTCGTCCGCAATCCGCATTTCTTTGGACAGATACGCGCCACGGATGGCCGCGTTGAACGAACACAAGAGTTCCTGTTCGTACTCGGCCTCGCTCATCTCGCGTTTCATCGCCTCAATCTCGGTCGGATGCAGGATGTCCGTGTCCGTGACAGGCACCACGACGCCCGACCATGCCGGGTCGTCACCGGTCTTGGCCTGTTGCAGCAACTCGAACAGGAGGTTCATGCGGCCCGCCGGTGTCCCTTGCACCACCAGTGAGCCTTGGCGGTCGGCCAACATGGGTCGAATGACCTGAGTGTAGGCCGCTGTTGGGATCAACTGAGCCTCGTCCAGAACCGCGTGGTCCGCGTACTGGCCCCTCAGACTGTCGTACCGCTCTGCACCCAACAGGCGGATACGTGCGCCATTGTACAGGTCAATCCTTAGTTCGGCCTCGTTGATCTTGGTGCCGGGTATCTCGGACGTGAATGCCTTGAGGTAGTCCCAAGCAACGCTTTTCGCCTGAACATAAGACGGCGCGACGTAGATGCCGCGCCAGTCATTGCGCTTGGTGGTGAGCGCCAAGACGAGGAGTTCGACAATGGCCACCCAAGTCTTACCCATTCGGCGATGGCAGACACGCACCGTGAAACGTGTGCGGGCGTCATACAGGGCCTCTTGTTCGGGTCTGAGGTCAATGTCGAGTTCCAAGTTCATTGGGGCTTGCCCCCAATCTTGATGGTCATGTTCAGGTCACCATCAACCGTCATGTCCACAGATTTGCGCTTGGCCCTCACATACGGCAGCAACTCCAACGCAAGGTCTTGCCGCTGCTTTTCGGTCATGCGGTCATTGCACCATCGCGCAAATAGCCAATCGAAAATCTCGTCAGGAGACTTACCCTGACGTATCGCGGCACTGCCACGCCGCTGTTTGGATGCCTTAGCCCCGCGTGTCTTTGTCGCCATGGGTGCGCTTTTCCACTTGCAGTTGCGGATTAGCCCAAGGTTTTAGCAATAATTTTGATAATCGGCCAGCTTTTTCAAATAAACCAATGTAATACAGCACCTTGTCAACTTAGGCGTCAAGTAAAGCGACAACCTAAGCGACAACCAAAGCGACAACTAAACTGACAACCAACACCCAAGGCGACAACTAAAGCGACAACTGATGTGTGATGGGGGGTCTGGGGGGTATTCCAGAACCCTTGGGTATACACACATCACACAGATCAGTTGTCGATTAGGTTGTCAGGGTCAGCCATGCCACATCATCGGCATCCGTGGTGAGTTTGACGCGCCCACTCATCAGAAGGTCGCCAATGGCTTTATTGACCGCTTGGGCAGATACATCGCGCTTGCGCATGACCTCCACTCTGACCTCGCTGCGGCGTCTGCCATCGGGGAACTCGTCCAAGATTTGAACAATATCTGAACGGGAACTCCCATTTTTGCGCGTGTTCTTCACAATCTCTGCCATGCGAACCTGCGCCGGGGTCATCTGCTGGAACCGTGCCTCGTCTTTGTCGAAATGCACCCGTATCGCGTCATCGTCTTTGAAACCGCGCCCCATACGCTGGATCATGCCATATGGCGTTGGGGCCTTGGTTTCCGGGTCGAGGATGCGCGATACGGTCACCAGACCCTCCACTGTCCCTGCGATGAGGTTGGACCCGGCGACTGATGAAAGCTGTGACCTGACCCCCTCGCGCCCGTTCGGGTCTTTGTTGGTGTGTGCCACCGCAATGACGGCGATGCCGGTTTGAACGCACCAGCTTTGCAGTGGTTCCAGTTTCGCAAAGTCTTTGTCTTGGGCATTGCCTTCCATCGCCACGGGTGGCCCGCTCATCCACCGCAGAGTGTCCAGAACGATGCACCCGATAGTGGGGTCTTTGCTGCATTCCTCGGACAGGAGTTCAATCAAATCCTCAATCGTCTCGGGTAGCGGCCCCATGTTCACGTCTTTGAACCTGAATTGAACATCCCCGCTGAGGTTCATTTGCCTGAGACGCTCCACGGTGACCTGTAGGCCGTTCTCAGGCGCAAAGTAGAGAACGCGCGTGGCTTTGGTCGCGTGATTTCCCCACAGCGCCTTGCCCAAACTGACGGCCTCAGCCATCTGCATCGCCACGAATGATTTCCCGGCCTTTGGGTCGCCCACGAGATAGGTGAGATGCGCCGAAACCAGATTCTCAATCAACGGCTCTGCGGCGCGCACATCCGAGTTCACCAGCGCGTCGATTGAGAAATCTGTGATTTCGATTTCCTCGGGTTTTTCGCCGCGCGCCTCGGCCACGTTTTTTGCGAAATTGGCCATGCGTTCCGGGTCGGGTGGCGTGGTGGCGCTGTTGTTCTCCCACGCGCGCTGTAACGCGCGCTCTGGTTCGTTGGGTTGTTCTTCCACGTGCGCGCGGGCGTTGCCGCTCATGCACATCACCACAGCCGCGTATTCATGCGGTTTGAACCCCGCGCGCTTGAGGTGGTAGGCGATACTCGACAAGGCCGCGCTGCGGTCGTTGACGCCATGTCCCATGGCCTTGTCGAATTTCTGGTTGCCCATTCTGAGGCGACCCACGCGCTTTTTCAGCGCGTCATCCGGTTCGTTCCACCCGAAATCATACATCTGGGTTTTGAACTCGGTGGCCTCAACGCGCTTGTCCAGCGTGGCGCAGACCGCACGGGGCAGCATGGCGCGCGGAACGTCATTTACCACCTCGTACCCCTCGCCAAACGCTATCCACCCGCCAGCGCCCCGCGTATCAAGCCCTCGGACCACGTTGTTGCGGGTCCGTAAGTCCTCATAGCCCTCGGGTAGGTCGAAAAGGAACTGTTCGCCGCCTGAGACGGTCTTGATGACTAGCGTTTCCTCGGTCACGCCATGCTCGTCAAACCAATCCCAGACCTCGTGGCCTTCCTTGTACGTGTCCGCGTCAATCGCATAGCGCCCGTTGCCCATGGGCATCCCGAATCCGTTGGCCTCGGTCCAATCGAACTGGTCAACGTCCGTGGAGGCGTCCTTGTGGCCGTGCTGAGTGAGCGGTTTTTTCTGGTACTTGCCCGCCTCGTCATCCCAGAAAATCGAGATTGGGAACACTGGAACACCCGCCGCGCGGGCCTGTTCTTTCCAATCAGTCATCAGGCACCGCCTTTCAGGTCCACCACCTGTACCGGGTAGACGTTCATGGCCTTGGGCTTTTTCAGACCGACATAGGCGAATTTGGACCCGGTGTTGGTCGGTATCACCGGCACGTCCAATTCAATACAGGCGAGGATGAACGCGCCGTTGGTGATCTGAGGCGCGAGACCCACGGCCTTAGACCAACTGGAAACGGTCTTGGCCCAATGTTCGCTTTTCAGCCGATACGAGGGCGCGCTCGTTATCTCCTGCGTCATGATGAACGCCTTGGCGATGTCCACTTGCGCGCGGTCGGGCGCGCGGTCCTCACCGAGGCGCTTCACGAACCCGGTGGCCGAGACCAAGGGAATTTCGACTTTGTGATGTGGGGCTAGTCTGGTATTCATTATGTGATCCTCTGTTTGGCTTAGTCACCATCCGAGGGCATTTGCAGGGAAGCCCGTCGCATTCGCGGCGGGTTTCTTGTTTGCGCATCCCCCGTCCATCGAAAATGCCAAAACCTCCGCTTGCAATCAATGCAGCGGAGTGAGAAAAATATCTGTATTACAGTAGGTTAGGAGAAATGCAGATGTCTACAAATTCGGAGTTACTAAAGTTAGCGGCTCAAATTCTCTTGTCATCGGATGATCCAAGTATTGCAAATCCGTGTACACCGGTTCGATTCCGGTACTCGCCTCCAATAAAATCAATGACTTGCGTCATTCCCCTTCTCCTTCACTGCCATTTTTGAAACAAGCGTTGAAACTTTCACGTTTCGGTCTTGCTTCGTTCCATTTGATTTCTTGCCTCTTGGGCGCGCTTCGCCAGCTCTCTTTGCCGGATCGGCCCGCCATATTTTTTCAGCATCTCAACGCCTGAATGACCGGTGACAGCTTTGACCATCTCGTCATCGCATCCAGCCAGATAAAGCTCGATCGTTGCGTTTTTTCTGAGCCCGTGCGTTTTGTAGTAGCTCGCCTTCTCGTGCTTCATCTTCTTTTTGATGGCACGCATTTCCTCGGCGACTATACGGTAGCTCACTGGTTGACCCTTCGCGTCGGTCACAACAGTGCCGTCTGTTCGCGCAATTCCGTCGAGATGGGCCTTCAGCCGGTCGGTAAGCGGGATCCACAGCGGCTTGTCGGTTTTACCCTGAGTGAAATCGAATCCCTCATCCGAAAAGTGCGCCCACTTCATCTTCACGACATCGCCAATGCGCTGGCCCGTGCCAACGCAAAGCTCGTAGACCAGCCGCGCGCGTTTTGAAGCCAGGGCTTCGAACTCTGCTCGAACATCGTCTGGCCAAGGCTCCCACCCGTCGCTTTGCTGCTTGAAGAGCGGAATGCCCTTCGCCGGATTGCCATGCTCTTTCTTGATAAAACCAATCAGACGGGCGTGGTTCATCAAGACGACCATGACCTGGACGAGATAGTTGGCTTGCCGCCAGTGATCCGCATTTGCCCGGTGCAGTTCATAAATGTGATGGGTTTCGATCCTAGCCGGGTCTTTGTCGGCCCAGATCTCACGAATGTGGCTGATATACCGCCGATAGTCGGATCTCGTACGGGGCTTCAGCTTCTTGTAGGCGTCGCTCTCGTAGTAGCTAAGAATCAACGCCTCAAAATTGCGTTTCACCGGCGCTGGCGCTGGTTTTCCCTTCAGCAGGCGATTGTAATGATCCCAAAATTCCGGCGTGCCCGCTTCCTCGTGCATCATGACCGAGATACCGCGTGAACGCCGGATGAACCGTAGGTAGCCCCTGTCATTATAGACGTATTTTGGCAGGCTCTTTCGGGTCATTCGCCCATTCTCAAGTCACTATTGAGAAAGTCGTCGGCTGCCTCTGGCGCGACCATGTTGGCATCGACGATGACGCTGCCGTCAGGCTTAATCTCGAACTTCGCGCGCTGCCAGCCTGCCTCCCGCGCCTCACGGATGAAGGCCGAGGCTGCCTGCTTCGCCTTTGTCTGTGCACTAGCTTTGGTCATCTTATCGACACCTCTCTCGCCTCGTTAACAACGCGCACTATCACATTGATCCATATTGATATTTCCGATTGCTCCGCGCGTAGAACGTCTGTCTTTCGCCGCGCGAATGGCGCGGATCACTTCTGAATTTTGGGAGTTTCCATTGCGATCGGACTCCGCTTTGATCCACTCCTTGAGCTCTTGCGGAAGCCGAAGCTGCATTGGTTTACGACTGTTCATGAAACGCCTCCAGGTTGAAACCACACCCCGTTAGTGGCACTTAGCCACTATTGCGTCAATCGCTTTTCATGGCACAGTGCCACTATGCCAGATCAAAGCTCTCAAACTCAGGATAAATTCATCGTGCGTCTGCCCGACGGCCTGCGCGATCGAATACGCCTCGCAGCCGAGGCCAACCACCGTAGTATGAATGCCGAGGTTGTTGCCCTACTCGAAGAAAACTATCCGGCCCCAGTGCCGGAAAAACTGGACGACCCCGCCGCGCGACTGTTGTTTTGGCTCGCCAAACGCATCCGCAGAAGGAACCCGAAGCCCGGAACTCCCAGAGACAAGCAAGCCGCCCTGTATGAGCGCATTGCGGGCGATATCGCGGAACGTATGAAGGACATCGGCGAATAGCCTTAGTAGGCCACCCACTCATATCCATGGTTGCCTTCGTGATCTTCCCATTCGACACCGACCCCGCGACGCCAGCTTGACGACGAACAGCGCCGTGACGGCAGAACCCATTGCGGGGCGGCCGTTGGTGTCGTGCGGTGCCAGCCAAATTCGCCTTGTGTGCCGTAGGTCCCGAGGCGCATGTTATAACTCTCAGAACAATCATCGTCGCGGCCACGTTCGCGATGGCTGTAGTGCCGAACATCCCAAACACGGATCGAGCGCACAAAATCGAATTCCAGACCACTGATGTCGATATCGGCACCGTCTTCGACCACCTGTGCCAGAATAATGTGGCCGAGCATTTGACCATTTTGGTTGCTGGCCTCCCAGACTTTAGGGGCCATACTTTGCAACGGCGCGCGCTCAGAAACATTCATCGGGCAGCGCCAGATTTGCAACGGCGGCTCAATCGGCCAGGGCGTGATCCGACGGATAAACACGGCGCGGGCATGGGCACATTCTGCTGACGCGGGCCACCCACCAGCCAGGCAAAGCAGAATGGCGCAGTCAACCTGATAGGCTTTTGCCGCTTGTGGAGCCACGGTTGAAAGCAAAGCCAAAGCAACTCCGGCAGTCCAATTCCTGATAAGTTTGCACCGCATATCAATCAATACCTTTCGACTACATTACTGTATTATTGATACACTAGCTCCAACCTCAACAGTCACACCATATGCGAGCATAGGGTTTATGATGTTCGCGCGCGTTTTGTGGAATATATTCCGTAGAGCGGTTCTTGTGATCTGGCCGAATACAGGCCATGAAATTACGGGAACAAGTAGGGTTAAATATCCGGAATATAAGAAATTCCAGAGGGTTGAGCCAAGAACAATTAGCATTAGCTGCCGACCTAGATCGTAGCTACATCAGCGAGATCGAACTCGCGAAATTCTCAGCATCGATCGATGTTCTAGAGCGGATTGCTCGTGCTCTCGACATCGCTCCCAAGGAACTGTTTAACGAGAGGGGCTGGTTTTGCCCGAACTTGACAGTGTTCGCACAACGGCCGAGGCCATCGGTCGCATTACGTGTATCAGGACTGGCGAAGAAATAGGTCTGCTGTATCAGTGGAATAACGGCGAGACGCAGGCCGCGTTATACGATGGCGGCCATCCCAATACACCACACCGCTCAGATCATCCCGCTGAACCGGACCTTGGTGCAAAACGCAGCTAACGGCGGGAAAGAGCCCTAAGTTCAAATTTCTGCACCGTGCATCAATGCCGAAAGTGCAGAAGAAAGCTGTCGTTGAGTGTTATATTCAAACCGCACCTTCTTCACTTTTTAGGTTGTGCTTTTGCTCCCAAGGGGTGTCTCATACAAATTGTAATGTGATCATTGGATCTTAGCCGTGTTCGACGCGTCGACATACCTCGCGATAACATCGATTGCAGTCATCGGCACTGTTCACGTCTTCTGCGTGTCTTTTTACCGGAGATTCCCCGCCCTAGCAGGCTGGCTTTCTGATTTTTCATCAGGGATCGGACTTGGCTATTCTTTTCTTTTCCTGCTGCCAAAAATTGGTGAATTGTCCACCGGTTTAGCTGCAAGCGGGAAATGGGAAAACTCGCTGTTCGGTTATTCGCTCCTAGGATTTCTCATTTACTACTTGCTGGAGGCCAGTCGCGACGTAGGGGCCGACAACAAGTTGTCGCTTGGCTTGGACACAGTGGCCCTCGGGACCTATAACTGCTTGCTTGCCATTACCGTCATGCAAACGACGGGAACATCACCTGAGCTGTACGCTGTTGGAACGTTGGCCTATTCATTGCATTTGTTTGGGGTGAATATCTTTCTCTATAAGACCCACCCCGGACACATGTCTGGATGGCTACGCGCATACTTTGTCGCGTCGCTTGCGGTCGGCATATTGATCGGTCTCAACGCAGACAAAAGTAGCATGATCTATTCAATTTCGACTGGGTTAACAGGGGGTGTGATAATAGCCCTGTCTCTTCGGGTTAAACTACCCAGCCTTTCGGCAGTGAATACAAAAGCTCTGTTGATTGGTGTGGTGTTTGCTGCGGTCGCAGTCGAGGTCACCCGGTACTAACCCGACGACACTGTTAAGTCTTTCCGTAGTATAAGCCGAGCCATTTGGCTCAGCTTACTAGATTTAGATAATCTGAAATTCATTTACTCAAAGTCTCTGCAATACCTTTCATCACAACCATAGAGTCCAGGTACATAGGTGTATTTTGAACGTCTGGCTGGCTTGATAGCTTCACCATAACCACATTGGCTTTTTGGTTCACATACAACAGCTGCCCATAGACACCAATGCCGTAAAACGCACCTTTTTCTCTGTCTTTCACCCAAACTTGATTACGGTAGTGGAAGCCTTCAAACACCTCCGCGTATGCGCTTTTCTCATAAGCTGCGATAACGTCATCATTTGCTTGAATCGTGTCAGCTATCCAATCTGGAGGAATAACTTGAGTGTCGTTAACCTTTCCGTTGTCCAGCATCATTATGCCAAATCGCAATAGGTCACGAGAGCTGGTAAATAACCCACCACTCGTTTGCACAATCCTTTTGGGTCCTAGTTCGCTATATGCAGGGTCCTGAGCACCGATGTCCTGCCACAACTCGGCCAGTACATCCAGATAGCTTTCTCCAGTCGCCGACTCGATAACCATACCCAGCAGCGCAGATAGCACTGAACGGTAACTATAAACTTCACCGTCTTCTACCAAGGTCTCGCGATCGCTAAGAGAGATCATGTACTCCTTAACGCCAGACTCTGTATCACAAATTTCAACTTTTTCAGAGAGGTCCTGACCAAACGCACAGAACAGATCACCGGCGTCGTCTAAGTAGCCGCTAGAAGCATCTTTCCAATCAACAGCAGCGGTCATATCAAGTAGGTGTCTAACCGTTGTATTTTTGAATGCTGGGCCTTCCAACTCTGGCAGGTATTCGGTGATCAGCTTTTTGGGATCTAATTCTCCCGCCTCAACCGCCAGCCCTGCTGCCATACCCAACACTGTCTTGGTGATCGAGTGAATGCGGTGAGGCGTATCAGCTCTCATGCCATTGAAGTACTTTTCAGCGACCAATTTGCCATCGTGATAAATCAAAAAGCTATCGGTATGTGTTTGATGCAACCAATCGTTGATATTCTGTTCTTCATTATTGCTAGCTGTGAAAACAAAAGTCTCAAGCTCAGTTGGGTATGCCGCTTTTTCCAAAGTACGTACCCAATCTGACGGTGGAACTCGTGCCAATTCGCCAAAAACATTTATGCCTTCAAATATCCAAGGGCTTCTATCTACAGACTCAACGGTTTCATCCCAGAAATAACCAGCCTCTGCGCTTGCTGGTTGTGTAGAAGCAGTAAATACCGCACCGGAGGCCAAAAGAGCGATAGCAATAGCGGAGGTCACTAACGGCTTGTTTGCATGACTTTTCATTTTTGGGGATCTCCGAAGGATTGGGCAATCTCCAAGCAACCCAGCCATGCTTCAGCTCTGGTGTCTAGCCCCTTGTGCCTGGACCACGGAGCGGTCAGACGACTGCGAACTACTCTACGATAGGACAGCTTAGTAGTCGCAAGCGGTTGTGGGCTGATAAAATTGCGCTGGTCGCCTCATGCAATGTCCTCTTGGTCCGCATCTGTGAGGATGTAAAGCTCGCAATGAAGGTCCGCTTCCGGGCTGCGACCGGTTATCAGAAAGCGATGAGCATAAGGCGGCTTTGTCCCGCACACCGCAACTTGGCCCATCGCGCGAGGAAGGTCCGGATAGAGCCCGTTTTGACAAATGCCGCAGGTCGCATGAATGTCCGTTGTGCGCCCTGCGGTTTTTGGCTTGGGTTAGGTCGCCTAAGTGATTTCTCCGGCAAAGGCCCTGCTCACGCCGGGAACACCCAAAACGCGTTGCTTCAAGGCAGCAAGCGCAGGGAAAATTTGTGTGATCTTACCGTCGATCTTGGCCTCCCAGTGCAGTGTCGACGCCACGTATAAATCGGCCAGGCTCATTGTATCACCCGCGAGAAAATCCTGATCCCGAAGGGCCGCGTCCAGTAAGGCATAATTATCCATCAAATCAGTCTCAGCCAGCTTGGAAACCGCTGCAAGATCGCCTTCGCCCGCAATACGCTGCGGAAAGAACAGCCTGATCCAAATCGGATGAATCGTTGCGTAGCAGAAGAACAACCATTTCAACGCTTCACGCCCTTCATAAGTAGAAAGCTCCGGCATCAAGCCTGCCTCAGGGTTCTTTGCTGCGAGCCATAGGTTGATGGCTCCGCCTTCGAAGGCAGGCCCGCCGTCGTCCAAAAGTGCTGGCACTTTTCCAAGCGGGTTGGCTTCTTCAAACGCCTCTGACTTGTTGCCGAGATCGACGACTTCGAGCTCAAATGGGGTTTGCGTGATTGTAAGTGCCGCGTGAACCGCTGAAGAGCAGCTGGCAGGCAAATGGAAAAACTTGGTCATTTCAGTCTCATGTGTGGGTTTGTGTCGTGGCGGATGGAGAGCAGAAAAGAGGGCCCACTCTCCATAGCACTTAGTTGCGGCGCATCCAGTCCGCGATGGCGCGGCCAATCGCGATTGGCTGATCTTCCTGGATGAAGTGCAGGCCCTGACCGATAAACACTGTCTCCAGATCACCGATCAGGTTGCTGTAGAAAGGAACGGCTTGTGGCGGCACCAGAACGCCCGGCTCCGCGTAGGTCAGCAAGACAGGCATATCCGTTTCGCCCATGAAGGATTGAATGTCGGCCATCAGCTGAACATTCTCCGTTGGTTCTCCCCCAATCGGAACTTCGCGCGGCCACATCCAGGTTGGAAGACGGCTTTCGACAGCTGCATAGGGTGCGCCATAGGCCTGCATTGCCTGCTCGCCCAGGGTGCGGTTGACCATCATGGGTAAGATGCCTTCCACGAAGAAATTGCCCTCCATGACCATCTCGTATCCCTGTTCTTCATCCTGAAGTGCGCGGAACATGCCGCCCATCTCTTCGCCCATGGCTTCATAGCTGGGCTGCGGCATCGCGGGTGGAAGAACGCCTTCCATAAAGGCCAATCTGACTACGAGATCGGGATTGCGCCGGGCAAAATCCCACGCCAGTGCGGCACCCCAGTCATGCCCGACGAGCGTAATATCTGTAAGGCCCATCTCGGCAACAAATGCGTCGAGAAACCGGGCGTGATCCGCGAAGGAATAGTCGATGTCCGGTTTGCCAGATGACCCCATACCGATAAGATCCACTGCGATTGCGCGATGCGTTTCGGCCACATGTGGCATGACATTGCGCCAAAGATAACTTGAGGTCGGGTTTCCATGCACAAACAGGACCGGATCCCCGGAACCTGTCTCGATATATGACATCGAAGAAGACAGAACATCGACACTCTGTGGAGCGAGCGTCAGTTCCTCCGACACTGCAGGGATCGGCAGTTTTGCGCCTTCGGACATCGCAGCAACTGGCATCGAGGCGAGCGCCATCGTTCCGGCCAAAGCCAGAATACTTGACTTGAGTTTCATGGTATTTCCTTGAAGGTAGTTGGTTTCTTCCGGACAAGGACTGCTTGCTCGTCCGGTTTCAGGGCGCCTGATAGCTCAGGCGTGCTTCGTGGTCAGAATGATCGACGCGCTCTCTAGGTCGAATATCGAGTCGCGCAGTGCAACATGCGACTGATACTCGGCGTCGCCAGCCATGCCCTGCATCGAGGATTCGGGATCGTCGGTCTCGAACAAGTTGACGAGGTCAGCCTGTTGCGTCCCTCGCAGCGACTTGAGCGCCCGAAGTGGGGCATCAACGCGCCGCAGTCCGTTGCGTTCCATCGCGGGGCGGACTTTCTCAAAATACTCCAGCGCGTCTTCGATGGTTTTGCCTTCCCTGAAGGGAAGAATGTCAACAAGAATAAATGCCATTTCGGTTCTCCTAAGTGCTTCTTTTCTCACCCCAGGCACGGCCTCACAGACGGCGTTTGGGGCATGATCTCGGGCTGAGTTGCTCGAACAGGGCAAAGCTAGTAGTCTCACTACCGGTACGCAATTTCCTGAGAAGAGACACCTTGGTGCAAAAATGAGACAGATGGATTGGAGCGACTTGAGGCTTTTTCTGCTGTTTGTGCGAAGTGGCTCTACTCGGGCTGCTGGCGCGGCTCTCGGGATCAGCCATTCGACCGTCGCGCGCCGGTTGGAGGCGATGAGCACGTTAGCGGGTGCACCACTTTATCAGCGACAAGGTAGCAAAATCGAGCTTTCTCAAACTGGACAGGAAGTGCTTTCGACAGCTGCAACCATTGAGGATGAGATCGCCAACTTGGATCGCCGCACTTTCGGGCAGAGCCGCGAGATTTCCGGACCGCTCACCCTGTCGATGGGGGATGTTCTGGCGGTCAAACCGATGCTGGAGATTCTGGACGAATTCAGGCAAAGTCATCCTGGTATCGATCTGCGGGTGATAACGAGCGCATCGCTGTCCGACCTGGACAGACGTGATGCCGACCTTGCATTGCGGTTCGGACAAAGCCCGGACGACCACCTCGTTGGTCGCAAACTGACTGAAACCGCCCGCGCGGTTTATCTTTCCAGGGCACTTGCTCAGAAAATTCGAAACGGCAAGCCATTTGAGGACGTGGGTTGGATAAGCTTTAGTCCCAGTGGCTCTTCAGAGTCCTGGAAGAAAAGCACCCCCTTCCCAAACCATCCTACAGTCATGCGGATAAGTGACATGCGAACGCAGCAGTTTGCCTGTCGCGCGGGCATTGGTCTGGTTCTTTTGCCTTGTGTCCTTTGCGACCAGGACCCCGAGTTGGTGAGGATAACAGACCCCGAATTCGTTCCACGCCAGGATCTTTGGCTGTTGCGCCACGCGGAACTTCGCGACAATGCCCGTGTGCGCGTTCTGAGTGATCATTTGGTACGCTCTCTTCCGCAGCTGATCGGTGTATACAGGGGTGAGAGTGCAGTGACGATAGAGCTGCCAAAACAGACTGGCTGAAATCGTCTTTCAAGCTGAGTGAACCCCCGCCGCCATTTTGAACCGCCTCTTCGAAACTATTCTGCTCTGCTTAGCGACGGCAATTGTTGTAAAGGCCACGAAACTTTGCTGCTCTTCTCTTGCTCGCGGGTGACGCCAAGTTCCTGAAGCCGTCGTTCGAGCAGAATAGTTCAACGGTAGCTTTGTCCGCACTGTGGTCCTTGCCACGTTTTCAGCCAACGTCCGCTGTCTAGAGAAGCGGTCGTTCGTTTATAGGTCCCGACCCTAGCCACGCCGCAGAAATTTAAGCGGCCGTTTAGTCACGCTGCAGCTAGATTTGCAACGCCCACTGCGGCTTTGCGAATAGAACTGCCGGTTGCTTTGGATCCAAACAAAGCGACCGCAAGATGCGGTCACTCTTAGAAATTTGTTCAAAGACTAATTGCTTCAGCCGCCCTGGTTCCTTTGCAAGCTCTCCAGCACTTGGTCGATCGAGAAACTCGCAGGCTTTTGTCGGGGCGGATAATTCTCGAATGTTGACAAGAATTGCGCAACAAACGCCTGAGCAGGGACCAAGAGATAGGTCCGGTCGAGCCGCCATCTTGAGTACCCGATTGACTCGTGCTCCGCCCGTTCGAACGGATCGGTGTAAAGGTCGATGATCTTTGGTAGCCGCAGGAACGTCAGGGGCTCCTGCCAGACGTCAAACCCATGAGCGCGCTGTTCCGCAAAGACGACCTTCCAGCGATTATAGCGGAGGTTCATCAGGTCGCCACCGTCCGAGAAGTACAGGAACTCTCGCCGTGGACCTTCTTCCGCCTCACCCCGGAAGTAGGGCATGAAGTCATACCCGTCCAGGTGCACCGGCTCGTTGTCCTCGCCAAAAGGCGCCTCGGTCAGCATACGTTCTTTCATGTCTCCATCGCCGAGCGCCGACATCAGCGTTGGGAACCAGTCGAGGTGGCTGATGATCTGGTTAGATTTTCGACCCGGCTCGATCACGCCGGGCCACTTGACCAGCAACGGAATGCGGAATCCACCCTCCCAGTTGTCGTTCTTTTCTCCCCGGAACGGCGTTGTGCCGCCATCTGGCCACGAGAAGACTTCGGCGCCGTTATCGGTGGAATACATCACAACGGTGTTGTCGGCGATGCCAAGCTCGTCGAGCTTATCCAGCATTTGCCCGACCATGCCGTCATGCTCCACCATTCCGTCCGGATAGACGCCGAGGCCGGTAACGCCCTCACTTTCCTCCTTGAGACGTGTATGGATGTGCATCCGCGTGGTGTTGTACCAGAGAAAGAATGGCTTATCCTGATCTACCGCGCGATCGATAAAGTCCAACGCCCCGGCGGTGACCTCTTCATCGATGGTCTCCATGCGCGTCTTCGTCAGTGGACCTGTATCTTCGATCTGCCCGTCAGCGGTTGATCGGATAACGCCGCGCGGACCGAAGTTCTCGCGAAACTCAGGGTTCTGAGGATAGTCGACGTTCTCTGGCTCTTCCTCAGCATTGAGGTGGTAAAGGTTGCCGAAGAACTCGTTGAAACCATGGTTGGTTGGAAGGTGTTCATCCCTGTCACCGAGGTGGTTCTTGCCGTATTGCGCGGTCATATAGCCTTTCGACTTCATGTACTCGGCAATCGTCGGGTCCTTCTCGGACATACCTTCGGGCGCACCCGGCAGACCGACTTTGAGCAGGCCGGTTCTGAAGCCGGATTGCCCCGTGATAAAGGAGGCCCGCCCCGCAGTACAGGACTGTTCGCCATAAGAATGCGTAAACAGCATCCCTTCGTTGGCGATCCGGTCGATGTTGGGCGTCTGATATCCCATCATGCCCTGATTGTAGGCACTGATGTTCCAATATCCGACGTCGTCGCCCCAGATGATCAGGACGTTTGGAGGAGCGTCCTGAGCTACGACAGCTGTAGCGGAGACTGTCAAGCCAATTCCAATAATCACTCCGGACAACGGTCGGCGAGCGAATTGTAATAATTCGGGCAATCTCATTTGTGTCCTCCCAAAACGTAAATCCTGGTTTAGTTTGACAGGTTAGCCGTGATTGCGCTTAGCTTTTCCGGCCAAGAGACGGAGGTGTTTACGCCTGCTCTTACCTAGGGCGGAGTTCTTTTTGGGCTGTTGAGAGAGAAGACATGGCGAACCTGAACCTCGTTATCGCGCAGGCTATCAAACCGGCCATCAGTGCATCAGATTTGTCACTGTACACCTTGGAACGTATCGCTGACCACGCCGGGCTGCCACCAAGTATCGTTGAGAACCCAGCGGGTATTGTGCCGCTGCATGCGGTCGAGTTTTTTCTTGCCCTTCTCCAGCAAAAGGTAGGCGAACAAAGCTTTTTGTTCAGAAGTCTCGAGCTTGACCCAGAAGAAAACAGGCAGACGCATTCAGTCGTTGGCATCCCGCTTCCCTGCGGCTTAACGAATTTCGAAGGGCTGAATCACCTGACCGAGAAGTTCAACAGTTTTATATCAGGAGCACGCTTTTTCTGTCATAGGCAGGGCGATCGTTTTTGGATTATGCGAACCACGGCCGCGACGGATTGGTCGGATGAATGGCCCACGCTTCAATACAATCTGGCTATAATGCAACTCGCAACCCGGCGCGTACTCGGCTGCAGCGTGCTCCCAGTCGCGCTGGCCCTACCCATGTTTCCAGAAAAGGTCGAGTTGCATGACGAGCTTCGCCACATTCCTGTGGTCCAATCAAAAGATCACTTTGGTATTGCTTTCGATCTTATAGGTATCGTTGACCGAAACTTCACGCTTTCCCCAACCAGCAGGACCGTTCTCGATGAAGAACCGCTTCCGATTGACTCCAATCTGAGGCAATCAATTATTAGTTGCATTTCGACATTTTTGACGTTGTCGACAACGGACAGTCTATCCGACCGAGTAGCCAAAGCCTTCGGCATCAGTACGCGAACATATCGGCGCATCTTGGCTGAGCATGGAACGAGTCATGCTCGTCTCCTGTCGGATGCTCGTCTAAACCTCGCGACAAAACTGCTTTTGCAAGACAACTGCAGTATCACCGAAACTGCATTGGAACTGGGTTACGGATACCCCGGTGATTTCACCAGATTCTTCAAAAAGCGAATGGGAGTTACTCCGGCCGAATTTCGTCAAATATATTTCAAATAAGCGTTTAAACAGACTAATTCCTATGACTGTGCAACCGCTTTAGTGGCTGCAAGACAGTTACCGAACGTCGCGAAAAGTTTTTTGCGTCTACGAATTTATTCGCCTTATCATTTCGATAACGGGCTTGAAGCCACGAACGACCGGCTCCGTTTACTGTGCTGTCAGCCGCTTTCAACGACCGCTTCCGGATAATCGCGTTGCAATGCTGCGACAGGCTTCGAAAGTAAGCGGTCGCATTGAGGCCAATTTCGCTGCATTAGCTTCGGGCGGGTTTGTCACGCACCGCGTGAGTTCAGCCAGTCTCTGATTTTGCGCTTGCAGCGAACGGCAGGTTCGACGGGCCGCGCCGCAGCATCGGTTACCATAGCTCAATGGCCGGTTTGGGCCGTAAAGGCCCAGAACAACGAACCCGATGCCGCAGCCGCAGGGGTTTTCTGCGCAAACAAAAGCTGCGCCTGCACGGGTCCGTTTAGTCCGCGTATGCGACCTTCGCGGCAGCTTTATTGAACGGCAGCTTTCTCTACGTGAGGACGGGGATCATTTCCTTATGTCGTCCAGGAATTCCAGAACGCGCGCATAGTCTCCACTGACCTCGCGCGCTTGCACCAAGGTCTGCAATAGAGAAACCGGCCAAATTTGCGCGGCCGGTCTTTCGATTTTACCGATTTCTGAGGAGATTTTCAGGTCGGCTCTGCTTCTCCGGCGGGTTGGAATGTTCAGCCGGTCTCACCGAATCCTTTCGGGACTGGCAGATCAGGCAAGGTCGCCGCACGTTTCTGCAGGGCCCGCCCGATGACCACGCGGCTGATTTCGGTTGTCCCGTCCACGATCCGCAGCATTTGTGCAAGGCGGGACAAACGGTCCAGACCATATGGCTGCAACAGCCCCATGCCGCCCAGCACTTGCGTGCAGGTGTTCGCAGCCTTAAATGCGGCATCTGGCACAAACCGTTTGGCATGAGCGGCCATCAGTGGGCCCTCGGGCGTGCCCAGGGATTCCGCCGCCTTGCGATAAAGCAGCCTGGAGGCTTCAAGATCTGTTGCAACCTCGCCCAGCATCCACTGGATCCCGTCCAGATCGAGGTTCCTGCCGCCAAACATCTTGCGGTTCCTGGAATAGGACAGCGCCGTATCCAGGGCAGCCTGCATCAATCCACAGCATCCTGACGCGATTGAGACGCGGGCGATGTCGATCGCCATGAGTGAACCTTGCAGGCCCTGACCAATGGGCAGGATGATGTTGTCTTCGCTCACCACGACCTTGTCCATATACATCTCGGCCAGAGGCAGGAAGTTGTAGGACGGTGTGTCGTAGAGCGGGCCAAAGCTGAGGCCCGGCGCGTCGGCGGGAATAGCGATCATCGCCATATCCCTGTGGCCGGGTGCGTCACTGGTTTTGACCACGGTGAAATAGATATCGGCCTCGGTCGCCAGGCTGACCCATGCCTTCGCGCCACTGATCGTCCAGGTGCCGTCGCCATTGATCGTGGCGCGGCTGTACATGTTCATCGGGTCCGATCCCGATTGCGGTTCGGTCAGCGCAAAGTTCGCCAGTTTGCGCCCCGAAGTCAGGTCGCGCGCCCATTTTTCTTTGAAGGTATCGGTGCCGTATCCGCAGCCCGCGAAGGTGCAGATATTGTGCATCGACAAGGCAAAGGCATAAGCGCCATCGCCCAGCCCCAGTTGTTCATAGACCTGAATGCCCTCTGCCAGCGGCAAGCCCTGACCGCCAAACTCTTCGGGGGCGTAGAGGCCCGTCAGGCCGGCGGCCCCGGCTTTGTCGGACGCATCACGGGGCCATGTCTTGGCGGTGTTCCAGGCGTCCACATTGGGCAGGACCACCTGCTCGGCGTGGTCGCGTGCGGCCTGGAGTATGGTGGCGAGTTTGTCTGACATTGGTGGATCCTTTCAAGGACGATTATTCTCATTTGACGCCACAAACCCGCAGCCATGAATGGCCGGATTGATGAGCTATCAAGGCGAAACTTCAGCTGAGAATGCTTTTCTGCCGCAAGATTTAGCGAGTCAGCCCGCTAAGCTCTATCTCGTGCGCTGACAGATCATTGTCCAAAAGTGACAAAACAGGCGCTTTACGTCTGCATCCTGCGATAAGAGCTGGGGGTGCTGCCGGTCCAGCGTTGAAAGGCCCGGTGAAAATTGGCAGCCGAGGAGAATCCGACATCATGTGCGATGGCCTCGACGCTTTTGCGTCCCGCCTGCAAATCGCGGATCGCAATGTCGCGGCGCAGGGCATCCTTGATCGCCTGAAACGATGTGCCATCCGCCTGCAACCTGCGGATCAGGGTGCGCGGGGTCATGTGCATTGCGGATGCTGTCTGGGTCAGGGTCGCCGCGTCCCATCCCGTTTGACCCAGATAGGTGCGCACCCGAAGCGATTGGGTGTGCTCGCGCGAAGAGGTGAAGATCCAGTCCCGGGGCGCGTTTTGCAAAAACCGGTCAAGGTCAGCGGTGCTGCGCGTCTGCACGGGACCCAGTGCATTCGGATCGAACGAGATTGCGGTGGCGGGCTGGCCAAACCGCAGCGGTGCAGGAAAGATGATCGCGTAATCCTGATCAAAGTCCGGGCGGTCAAACGCGAAACCGACAGCCTTAACCGGAACCTCATGCCCTGCCAGCCAAGACATGAGCCCGTGGGCAAGTTTGAGGATCAGCATATGCCCAAACCGCTGAAGCGGCACGTCGCCTTGTGGTTTCAGGGTGAGCACCAATGCGCTTTCAGTATCATCCAGGTCAAACTGATAGTCATCCAGCAGCAAATTCCAGAAGGTCGAAAACCGGTAGAGCGCCGATGCAAGAGACGTGGCTTCCCTGACAGTGGTCAGAAGATGTTGTAGGGCCCTCGGCCGGACGGGTCTGCTCCAAAGCCCCATCATCTCATCACCGATCTCAACTGCGGCAAGTTGATAGAGGCAAACGATCTGATCCAGCGTGACGCGACCATTCGGCGAGCGCGTATCCGCGTTCAGACCGGACCGGCTAAGCAGCGACGCCATCTGCGCCTCTGGGCACAGGGCACGCAGCGCCGCCAGCCAGTCATCGACAAACTGGCTGGAAACCGTGGAAAGGATCGTTGGCGTGACATTGGTCATAACGCCTCAGGAGGTATCACCAATTCCGGTCGACATGAAACGCAGGCTTGCAGATGGCGGCCTTCGCAGATGACAGAATGTCAATGTCTCAACCAGATAACGCTCTGCTTGAACTCATTTCAGTGGGGTCAGGCGACTTCGAACAACGCTGCGGCCCCCATGCCTCCGCCAACACACATGGAGGTCACCACGTATTTTACGCCACGACGCCTCCCCTCAAGCAGAGCGTGCCCGACTTGTCTCGCACCTGTCATGCCGTAGGGGTGGCCAATCGATATCGCACCGCCGTTCACGTTGTAGATTTCGGGATCAATCCCAAGGTGGTCGCGGCAATAGAGAACCTGGCAGGCAAAGGCTTCGTTAAGCTCCCAAAGGCCGATGTCTTCGATGCGAAGACCTGCATTCTTAAGCAGCTTTGGAATGGCATAGATCGGGCCGACCCCCATCTCTTCCGGTGCGTTTCCTGCAACAGCCATGCCGCGATAGATACCTAGCGGTGTGAGACCCTGTTGCTCAGCCATTTTGCCTTCCATGAGCACACAAGCCGAGGCCCCGTCAGAAAGCTGGCTTGCGTTTCCGGCAGTGATCAGTCCTCCTTCGACAACCGGGTTCAGCTGGCCAAGTGTTTCGGCCGTCGTACCCGGCCTGTTGCCTTCGTCTTTTGACAAGGTCACTTCTTCCAGGGTTTCCTCTCCGGTTTCGCGATTCTTGCCCCGCTTTATCGCAGTGATCGGGACAATCTCGTCATCAAAGGCGCCAGCAGCCTGAGCCCGGGCCGTCCGACCTTGGGAAAGTGCAGCATATTCATCCTGGGCGTCACGACTGATCCCATATACCTGCGCCACATTTTCCGCCGTCATCAGCATCGGCATATAGGCATGTTCAGATTGGGCGATAACGTTTGGATCTTTCTCATCGCCCGCCCATTTCAGATAGGCATTCTGCAGGATGGAAATATTTTCCTGCCCGCCTGCCACGGAGACATTCTGACCATCCACAATGACCTGCTTTGCGGCCGTCGCAATGGCCATCAATCCCGATGAACATTGCCTGTCGATCGTCTGTCCTGCCACCGTATTGGGAAGGCCCGCCGCCAGCGCCGACAAACGCGCGACATTCATGCCTGCGGTTCCCGCCGTAAGGACCGATCCGATGACGACATCTTCGATCGAACCGGGGTCCACGCCTGCACGTTCAACAGCGTGTTGAATGGCGTGCCCCATCATGGTAGGGGATTTGATGTTGTTCAGCGAACCTTTGAAGGCAACCCCAATAGGGGTTCGTGCGGTTGAGACGATAACGGCTTCTCTCATGATTTTTCCTTTTTGGCATCAAAATGCGCGGCAAGTGTTACGCCCGAGGTTGCGAGTTCTTCCAGCAAAGGCGCAGGCGTGAACCACATCTCACCATAGGCACCAAGCGACTGCCGATAGTGGTTCATGCGTTCCAGAATCTGGCTTAATCCAAACTCGTCGGCATAGTGCATTGGGCCGCCGCGCCAGTTCGGAAAGCCATAGCCGTTGGTCCAGATCAGGTCGCAATCACCCGGGCGCGTCGCAATGCCCTCTTCAAGGATCAAGAAGCCCTCGTTGATCAGGGGGAACAGACAACGCTCAAGGATTTCCTGATCGTCGATTTCCCTGCGCTTCACGCCATGCAAGTCTGCCAATTGGGCACTGATTTGAACAATCTCAGGGTCTTCGACCCGCGTCCGCCCCTCGTAGACATAGCTTCCTCGCCCGGTTTTCTGACCCAGTCGGCCTAGTTTAAACAACCTGTCCTGCACAGCCTGGTATGTCGGGTCATGCGCGATTTCACTACGCCGCTCCTGACGCACGCGGGCGCCCACATCGACTCCCGCCAGATCTGCCATCGCATGAATGCCCATGGCCATGCCGAAGCCTTCAAGGACGTCATCCACCTGTTTCGGCGTCGCCCCCTCTAGAAGCAGACGGGATCCTTCGCGGAAGTATGGCTCCAGCATCCGGTTTCCAACAAAGCCGTAGCACACGCCAACCGTGACAGGGAGCTTTCGGATCTTCTTTGCGACCGTGATTGCCGTTGCAATGACATCGGGAGCGGTCTTGGCGCCGCGCACCACCTCCAGCAAGCGCATGACATTGGCCGGGCTGAAGAAATGGAGACCAATCACATCCTCCGGGCGGGATGTGACTGCGGCGATTTCATCAACATCCAATGTCGATGTGTTTGAGGCCAGTATCGCGCCAGGTTTTGCGTGTCGGTCCAGGGCTTCAAAAATCTGGCGTTTGACATCCATGCTTTCAAACGCCGCTTCAATGATCAGGTCGGCCTCTGCAAGGTCGCCGTAGCTGAGTGTCCCGGTGGCGTTGGCGGAGATTGCCTCTGCCCGATCCGCACTGAGCCGCCCTTTTTGAGCCGCACGCTGGAAATGCTCCCGGACCTTTTCCAGCCCCTGTTCGAGCGCACCTTGCGTGGTTTCCAGAAACGTGACCGGATACCCCGCCTGCAGAAAGGCGATGGCAATGCCGCGCCCCATTGTTCCGGCACCGATCATAGCCACCGATGAAATGCTACGTGGTTGGTCAGCACGGGTACCGCTAGCGTCTTTGACGAGTTCGGAGGCTCGTACCAGCCCATAGACAGTTCAGCGAATGCTCGGGGATGAATATTGGGCCTTTCCTCTGTCTTGGCACAGCCGCTCATATGAACGTCTATTCAGCACAGTAGAGTTCGGGCAAATGGTTGAACCGTTGAGTTCCCTCTCGCAGCGCAAAGTTTCTGCGTGGATAAATCGCGCCGTATCCCGCACTTGCGCGTCCGCCCGCGATGCAGCGAAAGGTCGCTCTGAACTTCACCGCCCGAGCAATGTTGAATGACCCAAAACGGGAAGCGCAGGGCTTCGCTGCGTAAAGTCTTCTGCACTCGCAAAGGAATGTTGCATCAGCAGTAGCCGCGCGCGCATAAGGCGGATTAGTCCCGCAGAGCACCAGTTCCGCCAACTGTCGATTATGCACTTGCAGCGAAGGTCCGGTCTGAGGAGTTGCACCGATGCGACATCGGATACTTGTTGAAGTCCAATTGGCAGCGTTTCACACTCAGCTTCGGTTTTTCCGGGGCGGGAAACCCGCCCCGGCGCACCGGTCACTCAGCAACCGGATCGTCATCGCAGCGTGGGAAGGCGACCATTTCGACGTCAGGGAACATGCTGTGTTTGACGTTGATCGACGTGATGTTGCCGAGGTCGTCGGTGTTGACGAATAGCACGCCACAGCGGTCCCAGAAGTTCTTGCCGTCTTTTTCACCGGATTTGACGTTCAGTTTCAGAGTTTGAGTAGCCATTGTTTGATCCTCATTTTGAGTGTTTCGATGAACACGACCAACGCGGGCACCAAGGGGCTGTCAGCGAGAAACTTGCCTCGCGAGGAATGCGCTGGCGCAGGGGAATTTTCTTGTTGAAGCGGGGCTTGCACCGCGTCCGGCACGGCTGCCCGCTTATGTTCAGCAGCCGGAAACACGGCACTGAGGATCTGGGTTTGGCGCGACAATCTGACCTGATCTCGTTTGAACCAGAATAGACGCACTTTCGCACGAGGCAGGCGCAACCAGCTTTAGTTCAGCAGGTGCAACCTAGCCGTCAGCGCGCCATCGATCGAAGCAAGCAACGCCTCAGGGAAACCTTCCGGAAGCTGATTGAACGTGGCCTCAATGATCGCGTGCGAAGTCTCCTGCAGCTCTTCGAACAGGCGCTGCACGACTGCGCGGGAAATGCCGGATTTAACTCCTGTCTCCACGATGTGGCGGCCGACTATATTTGCCACTTTGTAGTGGTTTGAGTTTCCGAAATTCATAGCGAGCTTGAAGTATTTCCGCTCGATCTGCCGGGCGTCGACGGTCGGCTGCACCGTCAGCACGTCGTAAAGCGGTGTCATGCGGAAACGGCCGCCGGGTAAGAGGCTGACGCTGAAGTTCTTTCCATGACCATCTGTTGCACCCAGCAACCAGAAAAGGACATTCGCTTTGAAAAAATCGTACCGGTCTTTGTTGGGGTCATCACTTCCCAACAAGAGATCCATGATATCCGGGATCCCTGGACCGCCCTCGTTCTGGTACTTTTGCGTGGGCACAATGGATAGTGCTTGGCAGCAATCTTCCTGTGGCAGACGGATCAAGCGGCCATCAGACGTCCAGCGCCGATCAAAACGCTCAACCACCAAGGCTTTCTTGTCGCCAAATTGCGCCATCTCGACATTCGCCGCCCGAAGCCCAAACGCCTCCATCAGCTTGAGACACAAGTATTCATTCTCAATGCTGTCGGACAGATCCATGCCGTTGGGCAGTCTGCCTATTTGCGGCTTGATGATGTGCGTGGTTGGTGTCGTGCCGGTTGGCTCTATCCACTGGCCATCTTTACGAAGGAGCGCTGTCTTTTCCTGCGCGCCTGCGACCGAAATTCGGAAGTCATTCTCGCGGCGGATACCCAGTGGTGCTAGATCGAGGTCGCTCAAAATTGCCCCGATCTGCGCCTCGTCAACAGGTTCTCCCGTTAACTCGGACATTGGCTGGGGCTCTTGCCCATCGGGCAGAAACTGCAGCGCGCCAATGCAATCGCGCCCGATTTGTGACAGCAGGCTGAAGGCATCGACGCCTTCAGCCCCTACACGTTCCGCGACCCGTCGGCGGATGACGTCGCTGTCAGGCAACAGGTTGTCAAAAACGGCGAGCACAGGAGCGCCGCTGTAGCGGTTCTCCTGCAATGGCAATGATAGCGACACCGGCATCCGGTGCTCCCATTCGAGCCAGTCTCGCGCATAGGCGAAACTGACGCCGCCCGAGGGCTCACGGACCAACTGGCCCACGAGCCGCGAGTTCAGGAAAACGTTCAGCGGTGTGTAGCTGCGCTTACGGCCCATGTCAGAAGATGTCCTCTAGCCCGTCTGATGTGCCTTTACTGCGCTCGGTCACAGTTATTTCGAGATTCAAAGCCGCGATCAAATCGAATACCGTTTCCAGCTTGGCTCCACCGCTGCCGTTCTCGATCTTGGAAATTGTCTCTTGCCAGACACCGCTCATCGAGGCGAGTTCCTTCTGGGTAAGGTTCTTTGCCTTCCGAGCCTGACGAATTGCGTGGCCCAAGTTTTTTGATGTACGAACGAGGTGCTTCATGGCGGTTCTCCTGCCACTCCATATGACCTCTGGGTCATAAATTGTCAATATGATCTCCAAATCATAATCGCACAGTATGATCTGAGCACCATAAATCCGACGGCATTGGTAGCTGTCTCCCAGACTTAGCGAATGCTCTCACACCTGCAGCCCCGCAGCACGAACCTGTTCGGGCGTCACCAGCTGTGATGCAATCAAATCCTCGATCTGCCGGTTGGTGATGTGGCGGCATAGAGGATGGCGCTCGTGGATCCATTCGGCAAGGCTGGCGCGCCCTTTGGCTTCGGCCTCTAGCGCCTTCTCTCGGTCCGCCCGTATGTTCCCTCTTTCAGTCCTACGTGGTTTCTGCTGTCAAAGAACCACATTGAAAGAGTATCGCGATGGAAGCGACTTATCTCAGACCAGAATAATTCGTGATTTTAATCTGACTATGCTGATTTCCCCGTCGTCGTCGCTCGTTTCGCCGCACAGAACGAGCCAAGAAGGCGTCAATCACAGATTTCGAACGTCTGCACTGCCGCGACAGCTGACCCCGCACTGTCGTGCTCTGTCAGGCGTTCGCCATTAGACAAACTCCCAGAAGTTGATAGTAGCGAAATAGTCAATGCCATTTTCTAGCAGCAGCGGAGTCGCTATTTTTTACAATGTGTCTGAACGCTGCACACACGTATTTGGGTAGAAGCCCTAGCTATCTGTGCGACAGAAGGCCTACGTCTTGTGACCCAAGGCATGCCCTTGAATGAATCCAACAAGATTACCAAAATGTGAAGCCTCATCAGTGCAGGCGCTTTGTTCAAACAGACCTTGCGGAACTTTCTTAACGTAACTTTTTCCTGAACCAATCGTCATTCTATCTACCTTCCAAGCTTCTTCTGGCTATTTGCTCGTTTCACATTCGCGAAGTAGACCGTGCCTGGACGGACGTGCTTAACCCCTGCCGTGCAGCACAAATAGACGCCTATATCAAAGTGGTTCATTTTTGCCTTTTTGTGCGGAGCATTTGGAGCAACGTTAAGAGTTGGTCCACTGTAATTCGCGACTTGCTGAGCATCTATGTAGACGATGATTTGTCCGTCTGCCTTATGGGACCATTTGGCGTACACTTGAAAGTTCCGCCATTGGTTTTTGAAGTCACGCATGTTCATCAACGGAATGCGGGCAACGTCCCTGCAGTCGTGATTTGCAGCGTCGCGAGGCGCTTGGAGGCGCAAATAAATAGTGTCGCCTTGACCCTTGCGTGTAGAGTGGTTGATTGAAGCGTGAGGGCACGCGCCGCCCTTCCATTGAGTGAAAATGTAACTTCCCTTGGTCTGTGACCCTTGTGTAGGAAAGCTCGCTGGAACAAGCATATCCCACCCATACCAAGCCTCTGATGGTTGGGCGAAAATCCAAGTGCCATCGCTCTTAGCTTCCCTAAGCATTGAGCGGACAGAACCATATGAACAATCGCCCTTACCTGTACCATCGCCGTAGGTAGAAGTTACGCAATCACCGCCATAGATAGAAAATGAATGCACACGCTTTGCTTTAATACCGTCAACTTTACGCAACCGCTTGTATGAATTTGGCAAGTTCGATGCGCTCTGCTCAAATCTCACACCGCCCGCATTCAACGGGGCACTGAATGTCGCTACTACTATTGCCGCCACCAAAATTATTTGTGGCACAAAAATTTTCACTGCCTCAATCCTCCAATTTCGTTCATTCACGCGAAGCACAAGTAGCTCACGCTCCATCTATAAGTGCCAAATTGGGACTTGTTGCGCGTACCAGTCAAGCCCTATGTTGGAAATCAACTAGTTTGCAGCTTTGGGCTTAAGCATGGCAGGGATTGAAAAATTAGCACGTCTGAAGCAACTGCTACTTGGCATGGAGCGGGACTTAGGAATTGATGATTTAAGTGCCGTTCAGAGAAATATTGTGTACGCTGCAACGCTCCTGAGCGAAACTTCAAAAACGGTTGAGACGGAAGAACTGCGGCAACATGAATTGCTGAATGGTGTGTCGCGTAGTGCCTTTTTTCGAGCATTGCGAGAACTAGTAGAAGCAGGGTACTTACAACACGCGCAGGGGCGACAACGATCGTCGTATGTCGTGTCGAAAGAGTTAGGTAGCTGAGCCGTTGAAAGCATTTAGCGACCAAAACCTGCTGACACCGTTTCTTATTATCTCGCTTGCGCACCTACTCGCATTTGGAATCTCAATTTACATTTTACTCCCCCTACAAGCCCAATACACGCCAGAGCTAGCACCCTATGCCAGCTTACTTTTCCTCCCACATGGCGTCCGCATATTGTCAGCATGGATGATGGGCTGGAAAGCTATTCCGTTGTTCGCACCAACTGCTTTACTGACGCACTGGATGAACTTTGGGGTTGCGGGTTTTACACTGGCGGGGCTTGCTGGTGTTTTCTCTGGAATAGTGTGTGCTGCGGTAACCTTTTGGACGCTAGCAAGGATTGGGATGGACTTTCGAATAACGGCAAATCGTGCAGCAAATTGGCGAGATGTGATGGTAGCAGGTGCAATTGCCTCAGCAATCAATACCTTTGGAATGGGTTGGGCTTTTAGCCACAACACAGATACGCTGATTGGCTATTTCATTGGCGACGTGAGTGGATTGTTTGCATGTATGCTAATCCTCATGCTGGCTTTTAAAGTCATGCGCGAGACAGCTGAAAAGGCAAATAAGATCAACTAACTACGGGAAAGTTTATTGGTACACAAAACGGCACACAGCGTAAATTTTCCCGCGCATATTATTGAATTTAATTTATTATTCTTGCCGTCGATCTCTTGCAAATCCGTGTACACCGGTTCGATTCCGGTACTCGCCTCCAAATCAGTCAACCACTTTCGTGACGCCTTGCCGCGTTCTTGCGCCCACAATTAGCGGTGCGATTATGTTTTTGTGCCTTTAGGCCGCGATTTTGCTCGATTGGGTTTAGGCAATACCTTGTCGTTTTCATTCGGAACTGCCTGCATGTAACACTCGATAACTTGCGCTATGCAGCATGCCGACCAACCCCGATAACATCGCGAGTTGGCGTAGTGACAGAGCTGCGTTCAGCAATCGGGTCGCGGCTGTCACGTGTGCAACTAATAGTTAATAGTGCCCTCAATCAGCCATTGATCCATCGAGGTGTCCCAACCTCGTGCCGTTACTTTGCAATTTGGGTCGAAGCCACCATGCAAGGTCCTCCGACCTTGGTTTCAAAATGCGATGCAAATCAAATGGGTACTTCAGGCAATCAGTTTTGCCAATATGGCCAATGACTAAGGCAGGTGATTCCAAATACACGCCCCATCCCAAGCTTAGACTTGAATTGCCGGGCCTGTCTAAATTTGAGAGCCCATTTCACGCATTGCTTCTATTATGGTGTTCGCACGAAGTTTTTTTTGACCATCAGGCTCCTTAACCTGGCTCGCCATCGTCCAAGCCTGTAGCAAGCGGTCCTCCAATTCTGGATCATGTATCTTTTTCAAGTGAGGATCTGAAAACAGGTCTGGATCATTGGCGGGAAGAAGCTGTTCCACATTGTCTTCTTTCAATTGCTCCCAAGCGCCAATCCAACGTGCATCACGCCCCTGTTTGATTGCTTGTTCGGTCTTTTGGAGAAAGTTCTCAAGCACGCTTGGCGTTAGACCTCGATAACGCTCAGTATCTTTAAAATCCAAACCTTTTGTAAGCTCGATCAGTTTCGCTCTTTGCAGCTGAGAAATCGTATCTCCTGCTTCAGCGCAATTGAATCGCACCCATTTCTTAAAGTGTACCTCTCTCGGCCCGGCGCCGACATTAAGACGCTGCTCGGATGCCGCCGCGCCAAAGTCCGTGATTCCCAGCTCTTGCAAAAAACGTTTTGCGACTCCTTCACACTTCACTTCCCTAGTGTAAGGCAGCACTCTCACTTCGATTTCAGGAAACCTATTGAATGAGCCCCATAAGGGCAGTCTAGTAAATTGCAAAGACCGTCGATCTGCAAATTCGCGGAAACTATCAAAGCGTTGAAAGGCGGAAACCATTTGCGAATACGCCGAGTCTAATCCAGTGGCAGGGTGACGCAAAAAAAGAATACATGTTATTCTATAACCCAAATCCTCAAAATAGTTCTTAATTCGTTCCAAGCAAAGCGGTTCGCGCATAATCACAAACATTGTCTCTGAAGAAATTAGGAGATCTGGGAAGCCTGCGCCCGTTATCTCTGCGGTTAGGCTTTGAATTAACCCGGACAAATCTGTCCGCGCTGGCAATCCAGATATCGCACGCACAAGCTGGTGGTGTGCGCCATTCGTGTTCTGCCCTGCACTCGGAACGAACAGCCCGTGGTGATTAAACCAATCTCTATTGTCCAGAAGAAGTGTTTGAATTGACGTCGTTCCAGTCTTAGGCGCGCCAATATGCAGATAACAGTGCCGTGAGATGTCAAACTACCTTAACTATCAAGTCTTTGCCCGAGTTCGTGTTGTGAAAGCCTGACACCAACGTCACTTTGAAGTCAACTGGCACATATAGCACCTTCGGGTGGCGTTTATGATCGGGCTTTATAGAGAGCATTCCGGGCCATCCAGCCTGAAGCCGTTCGACCCTATAGCACATGTCAGAAGCTGAGATATCGGGTCTGGTAGCGTGTTGCCGCGCATTCGAAGAAGACAGTCATCGCCACCAAACACACCCAACCCAGTGCGAAGTATTATGTCCCTCATTCGGTCTAAAACGAAATTTCATGACAACGCGAACGGAATGGACTAAGGACTAATGCAAGAGAAGCCAAAATATCTGGACGAATTGTGGAATACATAGCATTTACCTTCGAGATGGGGGTCGTTTGCGCCCTTCTCGCTTTCACTGTTTTCCTGTTTGTGTCCGAGATCGTCAGAATTGATCTTTCCGCAATATTGGTTTTGGTTCTTGTCGGCTTGCTAAGCTACGCGCCCGGCCTTGAGAATCTGGCGGATGTGCCGCGTCTGTTTGATGGATTCGCGTCAAACGCAGTTATCTCGATCATTGCGGTCATGATTGTTGGCGCTGGACTGGACAAAACTGGCATCATGAACAAGGTTGCGGCTGCTATTTTGAAATATGGCGGCAAGTCGGAAAACCGGGTTCTGCCGATCATATCCGGAACCGTTGGCGTCATTTCGTCTTTCATGCAGAACGTGGGCGCGGCCGCATTGTTTCTGCCGGTTGTCAGCCGGATATCCTCGCGATCTGGAATACCTCTGTCGCGCCTGCTTATGCCGATGGGGTTCTGTGCGATTCTGGGCGGCACGATGACGATGGTGGGGTCTTCACCGCTGATCTTGCTTAATGATCTGATCCAGACAGCAAATGACGGATTGCCGGACTCTCAGAAAATGCAACCGTTCGGATTGTTCTCGGTAACGCCGATCGGTGCGGTATTGATCCTGACCGGCATCGGGTATTTTCTGTTGCTGGGGCGCTGGGTTCTTCCCGAAGCGGAAGGGGAAGACAACACTGGCACCGGTCAGGGCACACAGGAGTATTTGCAGAGGGTCTACGGGCTAAAGGCAGATGTATTCGAAGTTGTTGTGCCCGCGGAAAGCCCGCTGGTGGGAAAAATTCTTGCCGATATCAACCACGAGAGCCACCTGTACATCATTTCAACTTTCTATCGCGGTAAAACCTCGATGGTTCAGGTTCTGACCGCAGAAATCGCGGCCCCTTGTCGGCTGGCTATTGTCGGACGACGTTCTGAGGTTCAGGAATTTGCCACGAAATACGGTTTGACCGTTCTTCCTGATCTGGACATTTTTGTTGAAGAGTTCGCCCCCACCAATGCCGGCGTGGCCGAAGTGGTTATCACCCCGGACAGCAAACTGATCGGGAAATGCCCGCGTGAGCTTTTGTTCCGCAAGACTTATGGCATGTCGCTGCTTGCCATTCACCGAGGGGAAGAAACGCTCAGCCACGTTGAGACTGAAGATCACGAATCCACTCAGATAGGGCTTGAAAAGTTCCATGCCGGGGACATGCTTGTTGCGCATACCCGTTGGGACAACCTTATGCGGATCACGCGCGATCCCGATTTCGTTGTGGTGACAACCGATTTTCCACAGGATGAACTGAGGCCGCAGAAGGTCGGGTGGGCCCTTGCCTTTTTTGCCATTTCATTGTCCCTAATCCTGTTCACGGACGTGCGCCTTTCGCTGTGTCTTCTGACCGGGGCAGCCGGAATGATGTTGACCCGCGTGCTTAGCGTGGATGAGGCCTATCGTGCCGTTGGATGGAACACCGTCTTCCTGCTCGCCTGCCTCATACCTTTGGGACAGGCCGTGCAGAACACCGGCACAGCTGCATGGATCGCACAGCAAATCATGGTCATTCTTGACGGCTGGCCACTTTGGTCGCTTCAAGCAGGCATTGCCGTTCTGGCAACAGCGTTTTCATTGGTCATGTCGAACGTTGGCGCCACCGTTCTGCTCGTACCACTGGCCGTATCAATTGCCGTGGCTGCAGGAGGCAACCCAGCAGTCTTTGCACTCACAGTCGCCATATCAACCTCGAACAGCTTCATCATCCCGACCCATCAGGTCAACGCACTGATCATGGGTCCGGCCGGATACAAGGTCATGGATTTCGTACGCTCGGGCGGCATTATGACTGCTTTGTTCCTGATCGTTTCGTTGGTGATGATCAACGTCCTGTACTAGCGTAGCAATCGGGGCCGGATTTATGGGCTGACCAACCCCGACTGCCAATGACACCTCACTGGAAAGCCCAGGCTGGACCTTTACGCCGGACCTCGCCCTTGCGGAACAACCTCGTACCCTGGCTCTTCCGGTTCATCATCTTCCATCTCCGGCGGGAAACCGGGGGCTGTGATGTCCAGGCCTGTCGCCTCTTCCAGTCGTTTGATGATATTCGGCGACAGCTCGCGATCCCCATACCGGGCAATGCCATCTTCAAAAATCTTGATCATGACCGGGTTCATTTCCAGAGGCACCCCGGCGCGGTCAGCGACCTCTTGAAACAGACCAATGTCCTTTTTCACCAAGTCCATAGTGAAAGAAATATCGCGCGATCCGTTCAGGATGACCTGACTTTCCGTTTCATGCACAAAGGACGTACCGGACGAGATTTTTATCGCCTCGTATGTTGTGTTCAGATCCATCCCGGCAGCCTTTGCCGTGACCAGCGCTTCGGCGCAGGTGATCAGGTTGGCCGTGGCCAGATAGTTGGTCATCACCTTCAAAACCGAGGCAGAGCCCAATTCACCAGTGTGCAAAACACGCCGCCCCATGGTGGTCAGAAACGGCAGAATTCGCTCAAAAGTCGCACGATCACATCCCGCGAAGATCGAGATATTGCCGGTGGCCGCCCGGTGGCACCCGCCCGAAACCGGGCAGTCCACTGCCGCGCCTCCGCGTTCGATCACCTCGGCCCCCAAACGCTTGACTTCGGCCTCATCGGTTGTCGACATCTCCATCCAGATTTTGCCGGGGCCCACTTCGGGCAGCATCTCTTGCATGACCGCATCTGATGCCGCAGGCGATGGCAAGCAGGTGATGACGGCATCGCAATCGCGCATCAACTGTGCCGGACCTTCGGCTGCCTTTGCGCCAAGGGCGACGAACTCGCCCACCAGATCCGCGTTCAGATCATGCACTATCAGATCAATCCCGTTTCGCAGCAAGGAACCCGAAAGCTTGCCGCCAACGTTTCCCAACCCGATGAATCCTACTTTCATATGTCGCCTCTCCCTGCTGGCTTGTACCCGTCATGCGATCACGGATTTATCTGACCATTCATGCCGCCCAACGACAACCACAGGTCGCTTTTCACACCCACACCCTGATGTTACGCGCAACGCGCTTGACAAGCGGGCCAGCGGTGCCGCATGACCCATTCGTTGGTGTCGGCAAGAGCCGATGAAAAGGGAATGCGTCAACGGATCTTCCGCCAAACGCAGCCGCCCCCGCGACCGTGACCGGAGAGGGTGCCCAATGCCACTGGCCAAGGCCGGGAAGGCGGGACATCCGACAGAGGACCCTGACGTACCGGGCCTCTGACATCCGCAAGCCGGGAGACCTGCCAGCACCCGAAGTTGAAACCGGGCGGGGTGTTCCGGTATCGGGTCCATGTTGCAACACGTGGCCCGCTTGAAACCCCGTCCCCCGCGAAGAGGATTTGGGGGGATGAGAGACATGACTGAGACCACACCGGTCGAACTGCTGGTCTGCACGACCTGCCGCCGCGGGCTGCCCATCGAAGACGATGCGCAACGCCCCGGCACTTTGCTGCACCAGGCATTGGAACAAGCCGAACTGCCTGAAGGCATCACCCTGAAACCTGTCGAATGCCTTTCGAACTGCGATCAGGGCTGTTCTATCGTGCTGCGTGGTGGTCCCGATCGCTGGACCTTCGTTTACGAGAACCTGAACGAATTAGACCATGTCGATGTAATCGTCGACGGCGCAACCAAGTATCTGGCCACCGAAGATGGCCTGGTGAAATGGCGCGAGCGCCCTGAACATTTCCGCAAAAACTGCGCCTCGCGCATTCCCCCGATTGGAGCCTGACATGTCGAATCTCGAAAAACTTCCCGTCACCGTGATCACCGGCTTTCTGGGCTCGGGAAAAACAACGCTGGTCAAACACCTGATGCAGAACCCTCAGGGCAAACGTCTGGCCGTCGTCGTCAACGAGTTTGGCGATGTGGGCGTGGATGGCGATATCCTGAAATCCTGCGCCATCCCGGATTGCCCTGCGGAAAACATCATGGAGTTGGCAAACGGTTGCATCTGCTGCACCGTCGCGGATGACTTCATCCCGACCATCGAGGCGCTGATGGCGCTGGAACCGCGCCCCGAGCATATCCTGATCGAAACCTCTGGCCTCGCCCTGCCAAAACCGTTGTTGAAGGCGTTCGACTGGCCGGATATCCGCTCAAAGATCACTGTCGATGGCGTGATCGCTCTGGCCGATGCCGAGGCCGTCGCCGCCGGTCGCTTTGCCCCGAATGTCGAAGCTGTCGATGCCCAGCGCCTCGCCGACGACTCGATCGATCACGAAACGCCGCTGTCCGAAGTGTTCGAAGATCAGATCTCGTGCGCCGACATTATCCTTCTGACCAAGCCTGATCTTGCAGGGCCCGAAGGTGTGGCCAAGGCCAAAGAAGTGATCGCCGCCGAAGCCCCTCGCCACCTGCCTGTTGTCGAAGTCGCCGAGGGCGTTGTGGATGTCCGCGTTGTACTGGGTCTGGAAGCCGCAGCCGAGGACGACATGGATGCGCGTCCGTCGCACCACGACGGTCACCACGATCACGAGCATGACGATTTCGAAAGCACCATCGTCGAGTTGCCGGAACAAACCGATCCAGCTGATCTGGTCGCCAAGATCGAACGTCTGGCGACCGAGCTGAACATCCTGCGGGTCAAAGGTTATGCGGCAGTACAGGGCAAACCCATGCGCCTGCTGGTTCAGGCTGTGGGCGCACGCGTCCGTCACCAATATGACCGCCCATGGGGACCAGAGGAAGAGCGCCGTTCGCGTCTGGTTGTTATCGCCGAGCATGACGACATCAAAGAGGCCGAAATCCACGCGATCCTCGCGGGCGTCACCGAGGCTGCCGAGTAAACCATGCACGTCGTCTTCCGCGAAAGCCACGGGCTCGAGGAAACCGAGACCCCAACCGATCTGGGCCAAAGCCCGGCGGATCTGGTTGTTTTGTCCTTCTCGGACAGCGACCTCGGCGCTTTCGCGGCGGGCTGGCATCGTGGCGGCGGAACCGAGGGGCGAATGCCGACGCTTCGATTGGCCAATTTGACCGCGCTCAAACACCCTCTGTCCGTCGACACCTATGTCGAGCAGACGTTGGACGGCGCCAAGGGCATTCTGATCCGCCTGATTGGCGGCGTGCCTTACTGGTCCTACGGCTTGCAACAGGTTCTGGCGCTGGCGCATGCTAAGGGCATCGCGCTTGCCGTTCTGCCCGCGGACGGGCGAGAGGATACGCGGCTGGATGACTACTCTACCCTGCCCGTTTCAACGCTGCGCCGTTTGGCCCATCTGTGTGACACCGGTGGTGAGGTCGCAGCGCAAGCCGCATTGGCCCAGATGGCCTTGGCAGCAGGGCTTTATGCCGGGCCGGTGATGGGCGCAAAGACCCTGCCTGAATGCGGCGCATGGTGCCCGGATCGCGGTGTAATCCCAACGGATACCGCGTTCGAAGGCGACGCAAAACGTATCGTCGTCACGTTTTACCGCGCATATCTGACGTCGGCCGACACTGCCCCAGTCGCAGCTCTGATCCGCAGTTTGCGTGCGCGCGGATTTGCGGCAGTGGGCCTGTTCGCACCTTCGCTCAAAGCGCCAACTGCTGCCGATTGGTTGCGCGAGACGCTTGGGGCGTTGACCCCCGCTGCCATCATCAACGCAACGTCCTTTTCGGGCAAAGGCGCGTCGGGCACGTCTCCGCTGGATGCCGCCAATGTGCCGGTGTTTCAGGTCGCTCTGGCCACCTCGCGCCGCAAAGCCTGGGCTGAGGCGGAACGCGGTCTCTCGCCTGCCGACCTTGCCATGCATGTTGTCTTGCCTGAGGTAGACGGACGAATTTCGGCGGGCATCGCCTCGTTCAAAGAACCGGGCAAACGCGATCCTCATCTGGAATACTCCCGCTTTGCCCATCGGGCCGAGGCCGAACGGATCGAAGCCATTATCGACCGGGTATCAGGCTGGCTGCGCCTGAACGACAAACCAAAGACGGATCAGATCCCGGCGCTTGTGCTGTCGACCTACCCCGGGAAAGACTGGCAGATGGCCCATGCGGTGGGTCTGGACGCGCTGGCATCCGCCGAGGCGATGCTGTCCGATCTCCAGAACGAAGGTTATGACACCGCGCCAGCAGAACCGATTGCCGAGACTCTTTTGGACGCTCGGATTTCATGGCCGCTGGACGAGTACTTGCAAGCGCTGACCTATCTGCCCGAGCAATTGCGAACCGACCTTCGAACGGTTTGGGGCAAATGCGAAGACGATCCGGCCTTTGCAGATGGCGCGTTTCACTTTACAGCTCTACGCCGGGGCCAAGCTCTGGTCGCGCTGCAACCCGAACGCGGAACACCGGAACTGCGCGATGACGATTATCACGACCTTTCGCGCACGCCCCGTCACAGCTATGTCGCCTTTTATTTGTGGCTGCGCAAAGGTCTTGGTGCGGACGCGCTGATCCATATTGGTGCGCATGGCACATTGGAATGGTTGCCCGGGAAGTCCGTTGCACTGTCTGCTGATTGCTGGCCCGAAGCGCTGATCCGCGACCTGCCAGTGATCTACCCCTTTATCGTCAATGACCCCGGCGAAGCCGCGCAGGCCAAGCGTCGGATCGGGGCCGTCACGCTGGGCCATATCCCACCGCCGATGAAGGAAAGCGGGACGCCGGACCGGATGGTGCGGTTGGAGTCGCTGCTGGATGAGTTCTCGAACGCAGACGGGTTAGACCCCAAGCGCCGCGACCGTTTGCAAGAAGATATTCGGGACGAAGCGCAGGCCATCGGGCTGGAAAACGATCTTGGGCTCGATCAAGCCACCTGCACAGCCGAGGCGATCACCCGGATCGACCGTTTTGTCTGTGACATCAAGGAAAGCCAATTCGGCGACGGGCTACATATCTTTGGCCGCGTGCCCGAAGTGACAGGCAATTTCGACCCAACGGCTTCGGCCCATGCCGAACGAAGTGCTCTGATCGACGCGCTCGGGGGCAAAAGGATCGAGGCTGGCCCATCCGGCTCTCCCTATCGTGGGCGGTCGGACGTGCTGCCGACAGGGCGGAACCTTTATACAACCGACCCACGCTCGGTCCCAACCCGCGCAGCATATGCGCAGGGCGTCAAACTGGCTGAAGAGCTTGTGCGCCGTCATCTGCAAGAAGAAGGCGATTACCCCAAAGGGCTGATTGTTGACCTGTGGGGCTCAGCCACCATGCGTACTGCGGGCGAAGAATTCGCCATGGCGCTGCATCTTCTGGGTGTAAAGCCTGTTTGGGACAAAGGTTCAGAGCGTGTATCTGGCATCGAGGTGCTTCCGATCACGGATCTCAGTCGCCCGCGACTGGACGTGACGTTGCGCGTGTCGGGCCTGTTCCGTGATGTGTTCCCGACCCTTTCGGCGCTGTACGGTCAGGCCGTTCGTGCGCTGTCTGCGCGCGACGAAGCGCCGGACTGGAACCCCTATGCAGGCTTGGCCCCTACGGCCCGCGTCTACGGCCCGGCGCCCGGCAGTTATGGCGTCAACATGACCCAATTGTCCGAAGTCTACACCGACGAAGCGCGCGTCCAGGCGGGCGAGGCTTGGCTGGAAGCCAGTTCTTTCGCGCTGGAAGGCGAACACATCGCACAGGACAAAGACGGTATCACCCAGCGCGTGGCCAATGCTGACAGCTTTGTTCACCTGCAGGATCTGACCGAAACCGATCTGCTGCTGGCCAATGACTACGCTACGCATGAGGCCGGATTTGCGGCAGCCAAGAAAATCACCGGTGGTAGCGTGCAGCTTTACCATCTGGACAACACAAACCCCGAAATCCCCCGCGCCCGAACCCTGCCGGAAGAGATCAGCCGTGTCGTTCACGCTCGCGCCGCAAATCCCAACTGGATCGCAGGGATGCAACGGCATGGCTTCAGGGGCGCAGCTGAAATCGCGGCGACGCTGGATCACATGGCATCCTTCGCCCATCTGTCCGGGACGGTCGCACCACATCTGTTCGATCTTTACCACGATGCCACTTTGGGCAACGAAGAAGTGGACACCTTCCTGCAAGAGGCCAATCCCCTGGCCCATCAAGCAATGCAGGACCGGTTCCGCGCGTTGCTTGAGGCCGGGCTTTGGAACACCCGTCGAAACTCGATCCGGGCGGATCTGGAGGGCCTGACATGAGCGCTCCTATCGTGCAGGGTTGGTGCCCCGGTGCCCATCGTCCAATGATGTCTGGTGACGGATTGGTCGTGCGGGTCCGGCCCCGGCTTGCACGACTGACAGCGGATCAGGCGCTGGGTCTGTGCGACCTTGCAGATCGGTTTGGCAACGGGTCGATCGACTTGACCAACCGTGCCAATCTTCAATTGCGGGGCGTGGAGGACTATGACCATCAGCCGCTGCTTAAGGAGCTTGCAGCGCTGAACCTTCTGGATGCGGAACCCGGCATCGAGGTGCGACGCAATATTCTGGTCACACCGCTGTATCAGGCTGGTGATTTGACTGCGCGCCTCACCCAGGAACTGATCGACCGGTTGGCAGAGTTGCCTGCCCTGCCCGCCAAGTTCGGCTTTGCCATCGACACCGGACCCGCGCGGCTTTTGAACGCGGATTCAGCGGATATTCGTCTGGAAACGGGCGTTGACGGCCTGATCCTGCGCGCCGATGGCTGCGAAACTGGGCGACCTGTGACCGAGGCCGACGCCATTGATCATATGATCGCGTTAGCCATGTGGTTTTCAAAGATATACACTTCCGAAACTCGCCGCATGGCGCGGGTCATCGACGCGTTGCCGCAGGAATGGCAAGGACATGCGCCGGGCCCCGTCGGCTCAAAACTGCAACCTGGCCCATGTGATCTGGGCGCGCTGTATGGTGCAGCTTTTGGATCGCTGCCTGCGCGCAAGCTTTATGATCTGATTGACGACGGCGGCGCGACTGCCCTGCGTGTCACGCCGTGGCGGCTGATCTTACTGGAAGGCGGGGCGGCGATACCCGCAACAAAGTTTGTCACGGATGCCTCTGACCCGCTGATGACCACCGACGCCTGCCCCGGCGCACCGTTCTGCCCACAGGCGCAGGTGGAAACCCGCGACATCGCCCGCGCCTTGGCCGCGCGCATACCCGGACGACTGCATGTCTCGGGATGTGCCAAGGGCTGTGCCCGGATGGGGCCTGCCGACATCACATTGGTGGGCGCAAACGGACGATTTGATCTTGTAAAACAGGGCCGCGCAGGGGATGAGCCCTGCCAGCGCGGGCTCGACCCCGAAACACTCATGACTATGGACTTCACCTGATGCCCTACACATACGAAACCGATGGCGCGGCGATCTACAAGGAAAGCTTTGCCACCATCCGGTCCGAGGCTGATCTGGCCCGTTTTGATGCCGATGAAGAGCAGGTCGCCGTCCGGATGATCCACGCTGCGGGTATGGTCGGGCTGGAAGAGTTCATTCATTTCTCGCCTGGTTTTGTGACGGATGCCCGCACGGCGTTGGAAAATGGCGCACCGATCCTGTGTGATGCTCGTATGGTCAGCGAAGGTGTGACCCGTTTCCGCCTGCCCGCCGATAACGAAGTGATCTGCACCCTGCATGACGAACGCGTGCGCCCTTTGGCCGCCGAGATGAGCAACACCCGCTCTGCTGCCGCGCTGGAACTGTGGCGTCCGCATCTGGACGGGGCATTGGTCGCCATCGGCAACGCGCCAACGGCCCTGTTCCACCTTCTGAACATGTTGGAAGACCCCGACTGCCCGCGCCCTGCCGCGATCATTGGCTGCCCCGTGGGCTTTGTCGGCGCAATGGAATCCAAGGATGCGCTGTGGGAGGCACAACCGGTGCCGTCCTGCATTGTCAAAGGTCGTCTGGGCGGCAGTGCCATCACCGTGGCAGCCGTCAACGCCATCGCAAGCCGGGCAGAATGAGCATGGGCACCATATACGGCGTGGGTCTTGGCCCCGGCGACCCGGATCTGATGAGCGTCCGGGCAGATCGTCTGTTGCGCAATGCCAAGCATGTGGCCTTTTTCCGCAAGCCGGGCCGCAGCGGTCAGGCCCGCAAGATCGTCAACGGCATGATCCCTGAAGGTGCGGTGGAATTTCCGATGGAATACCCCGTAACCACCGAGATCCCCGTCACGGACCCGCGTTACAATGAGTTGCTGGCCGCATTCTACGAGGATTGCACTGCCCATCTGAAAACACTGTCCGAACAGGGCGAAGACGTTGTGGTTCTGTGCGAGGGCGATCCGTTCTTCTATGGCTCTTTCATGCATCTTTACAACCGGTTGCGCAATGAAACTCCGGTTGAGGTTGTGCCTGCAATCACCGGCATGTCCGGTGCGTGGACCGCGACAGGTGACCCGATCACATGGGGTGATGACGTGTTGACCGTGCTGGTTGGCACCTTGCCGGAAGACACTTTGGCCGAGCGTATGGCGCAAACTGATGCGCTCGTTGTGATGAAGATCGGGCGGAACATCGAGAAGGTGAAGCGGGCTTTGAAAACCTCAGGCCTCTATGACCGGGCGTGGATCGTCGAATACGCACAGATGCCGAACCAAACGGTGACAAAACTGTCGGAGGCATGCGAAAAGATCACCCCGTATTTCTCGATCATCGTGGTGCATGGTCAGGGACGGCGGCCATGAGCGGTTGGGTCAAGATTGCAGGGCTGGGGCCGGGCGACGAGGCATTGGTGACACCAGAAGTCACTGCGGCGCTGGCTGAGGCCACCGATGTGGTAGGTTACATCCCGTACGTCGCGCGTGTGACCGAACGCCCTGGCCTGACCTTGCACGCAAGCGACAACCGGGTCGAAATCGACCGCTCGCAACACGCATTGCAAATGGCTGCCGAGGGCAAAAAAGTTGTCGTCGTATCCTCAGGCGACCCCGGTGTGTTTGCCATGGCCGCAGCCGTCTTTGAGGCGCTGGAGAGCGGCCCGTCTGAATGGCGCGAACTTCAGATCGATGTACTGCCGGGCATCACCGCAATGTTGGCCGCATCTGCGCGGGCGGGTGCGCCCATGGGACATGATTTCTGTGCCATAAACCTCAGCGACAATCTGAAACCGTGGTCATTAATCGAAAAGCGTCTGCGTCTGGCGGCACAGGCCGATTTCTCGATGGCCTTCTACAATCCACGCTCAAAGTCTCGTCCGGAAGGCTTTGTAAAGACATTGGAAATCCTACGTGACGAATGCGAGCCCGAGCGCCTGATTATGTTCGCTCGCGCGGTTTCGCGGTCAGACGAGGCGATCCGAATTTCGACGCTTGCCGAAGCCACGCCCGAGATGGCGGATATGCAGACAGTGGTCATTGTGGGTTCGTCCCGCACCCGCGTGATCGAGCGCAAAGGCACACCAATCGTCTACACCCCACGTTTTACCCCTGATAAGGATCAGGGATGAGACAGCCAGTCCAGAACCTGTGCGACAGTCGTAAGCTCGGTCCGTTGCGGCAGAACCGGGCGGTCGATCATCAACACGGGCAAGCCCAGCGCGCGCGCCGCATCCAGCTTGGCCCGCGCGCCGGTGCCTCCCGCGTTCTTGGAGACGACAAGCTGCGTCCCATGGCGCTGCATCAGCGCGCGATCGTCGGCTTCGGTAAAGGGCCCTCTGGCAACGACAACTTCGGCATTCGGCAGGGGCAAGCTGTCGGGGTCATCCACCAGACGCAGCAGATAATTGTGCTGGGGCTGGGCGGCAAAATCCTCAAGATGCATGCGGCCAACGGCCAGGAAAACCCGCTGTGCGTCCCCGGACAGTGCATCGACAGCCGCCGCGATATCAGGGACGTGATGCCAGTTATCGCCGGTCTGCGGCGTCCACGCCGCGCGGGTCAGCGCGGCCAGGGGCATCTGCGTTGCCCAACACGCCTCGATCGCGTTTCGGCTCATCTGGGCCGCAAACGGATGGGTTGCGTCCACGACATGAGTGATGGCGTTGTCGCGGATGAAATCCGCCAAACCTTCCGAGCCGCCGTAACCGCCAACACGGACTGGCAAAGGCTGCGGGCGTGGCGTTTCCACCCGTCCTGCGTAGGAATAGACAGCCGTAATTCGTTGTTCCACAAAGGTTTTAGCCAAGGCGTTGGCCTCGGTCGTACCGCCCAGAAGCAACACATTGGGGATCAGGAGATTAGTCATGTCTGATGCTCCGTGGCTGACCGTTCTGGGATTGGGCGAAGATGGGCTTGATGGCCTGTCGCCAACAAGCCGTCAAGTGCTGGACCGGGCCGAAGTGATCATGGGGCCACCGCGCCACCTGTCGCTGGTGCCCGAAACCTGGGCGGAACGCATTGAATGGCCGGTGCCGTTTTCGGATGGCTTGCCGATCCTGCAAGGTTTGCGCGGGAAACAGACCGTTGTTCTGGCTTCGGGCGATCCGTTCTGGTTTGGCGCGGGCTCGGTCATTGCTCGCAATTTCGATGCCGGTGAATGGACCGCCCTGCCCGGCCAATCCACCTTTTCGCTGGCCGCTGCACGGCTCGGCTGGCCCTTGGAAAGTACTTTGACCTTTGGCCTGCACGCCGCGCCGCTGACCCGTTTGCGGCCCCATCTGGCCCCGGGTCTGCGCGCGATTCTGTTGCTGCGCGACGGAAAGGCTGTGGCGGAACTAGCAACATATTTGACTGAAACCGGTTTTGCAGATTCTTCTCTGCACGTTATGCAGGCTTTGGGCGGTCCGCGCGAAAGCTCCAAAACCGTCACTCTGACCGAGGCCCTTCTTGGCACGTTCGACCATCCCGTCTGCGTTGGCCTGGACGTCACTGGCTCAGGTCCGGCCCTGTCCAAAGCGTCTGGCAAACCCGATGACATCTTTGAAACCGACGGTCAAATCACCAAACGCCCCATCCGAGCGCTGACCCTTTCAGCGCTTGCCCCGCAACGGGGCGAACATCTGTGGGATATCGGCGGCGGCACGGGTTCAATAAGCATCGAATGGCTGATGTGTGATCCGACCCTTTCCGCAACGTGTTTCGAGCCCCGTGCTGACCGGGCCGAGCGTATCCGCCGAAATGCAGATACGTTGGGGCAGGATCGATTGAATGTAGTACACGGAACCGCACCAGAAGCGCTGTCCGGTGTCGACCTGCCGGATGCCGTTTTCATCGGCGGAGGGTTGAGCGCCAATCTGCTGGCGTGGCTGCGCGATGCGCTTCCCAAAGACACACGTCTTGTCGCCAATGCGGTCACATTGGAAAGCGAGGCCCTGCTGGCACGTTGGCACGAAGACTTGGGCGGTGACCTGCTTCGGATAGAACTTGCACAATCAGCCCCGCTGGGACCAAGGCGCGGCTGGAAATCCGCCTATCCGGTGGTGCAGTGGAGCGTGACGCTATGATCGTTGCTGGCCTCGGTTTCTCCTCTTCTGCGACAGCCGACAGCTTGCGTGAAGCGTTTGACGCGGCGACTGCGAACCATGATGTGGCAGCCTTAGCGACTGTCGCCGACAAGGAAGGCCATTCAGCACTGACATCCTTTGCAGAAGAGGTGTCTCTGCCCGTGCATTTCGTTGCCGCAGCTGATCTGGCCGGGCAACGCACGCTCACTTGCTCGACCCGTAGCCGGGCCACCTATGGCACCGGAAGCGTGGCCGAAGCATCCGCATTGGCTGCCGCCGGAAAGCTTGTTGGCTCGGGCGCGCGGTTGCTCTCACCCAGACAGATTTCAGACGACCGGCTGGCGACCTGCGCCATAGCCATCGGAGGACAAACATGACCGTTCATTTCATCGGCGCCGGACCGGGCGCCGCCGACCTGTTGACACTGCGCGGGCGCGATATCATCGCATCCTGTCCTGTGTGCCTTTACGCTGGGTCTCTGGTGCCGGAAGAGATCCTGAGCCACTGCCCCGAGGGCGCAAAGATCATCAACACAGCGCCGATGGATCTGGATCAGATCATGGCCGAGATCGACGCGGCCCATAAAGCGGGTCAGGATGTGGCGCGCCTTCATTCCGGTGATCTGTCGGTCTGGTCGGCTATGGGTGAGCAAATCCGCCGCTTGAAAGAGATGGGCATCCCGGTCAGCGTCACACCGGGCGTGCCTTCGTTTGCCGCTGCCGCTGCTGCGCTGGGTACGGAACTGACGTTGCCGGGTCTGGCGCAATCCGTGGTGCTGACCCGAACACCGGGACGAGCATCCTCGATGCCCGAAGGCGAAACCTTGGAAAACTTCGCGCGCACAGGGGCGACGCTGGCTATTCACCTGTCGATCGGCAATCTGGACAAGGTCATCGCCGATCTGACACCGGCCTATGGGGCAGATTGCCCGGTAGCCGTAGTTTACCGCGCCAGCTGGCCGGATGAGCAGATCATTCGAGCAACGCTGGAGACGCTGAAAGACGCGCTGGACGAGAAAATCTCGCGCACTGCATTGATTATGGTCGGTCCGGCGCTGGCGGGCGAAGGCTTTGACGAAAGCTGCCTGTATTCAAAAGATTACGACCGCCGCTATCGCCCGCAAAGCGCAGAAAGCCCTTGGTCCAGCTGGAGCCACGGCGATGACTAACCCCCCCGGCGTTCTGATTTCAGCGCCGTCCTCCGGCACCGGCAAGACAACGGTGATGCTGGGCCTGTTGCGGGCTTTGGCCGAGGATGGTCTGACCGTGCAACCGTTCAAAAGCGGACCCGATTACATTGATCCTGCGTTCCATCGGGCGGCAGCGGGACGAGCCTCGTTCAACCTGGACAGCTGGGCGATGGGTGATCCTTTGCTGAGCGCAATTTCAGCGCAGGCCGAAGGTGCGGATATCGTTGTGGCCGAAGGTTCGATGGGGCTGTTCGACGGTGTCGCCAAGCCCGGAGAGCTGGGCCACGGGTCAAGTGCTGAAACCGCTGCGCGGATGGGATGGCCGGTGGTGCTGGTTCTGGACGTCGGCGGTCAGGCGCAATCGGCGGCAGCGACGGCGTTAGGATTCAAGTTGTACAATCCCGATCTGCCTTTTGCCGGAGTGATCCTGAACCGCTGCGCCAGCCCCCGGCACGAGCGTTTGACCCGACTGGGCATGGAACGCGCAGGATTGCCGGTACTGGGCGTGCTGCCCCGTCGCGGAGATCTGACATTGCCGGAACGGCATCTAGGTCTGATTCAGGCGGTTGAGCATCCGGATCTGGAAAGCGCAATCGTCGGCTATGCTGCGTTTCTGCGCGAACATGTTGATCTTGAGGCGATCAAGCGGGCGGCTTCCTCAGGCCCCGGCGGGCCATCGTCAGCCGCGCTGCCGCGCCCACCTGCTCAGCGGATTGCGCTGGCTCGGGATGCGGCCTTTTCGTTCACCTATCCGCACCTGTTGGAAGGCTGGCGCGCGGCTGGGGCCGAAATCCTGCCTTTCTCGCCACTGGCCGATGAAGCCCCGGCGACGGATGCCGATCTGATCTGGTTGCCCGGTGGATACCCTGAGTTGCACGCCGGAACCTTGGCCGCAGCGAACACGTTCCTGACGGGTCTGCGCAAGCATGCCGAGACCAAGCCGGTTCATGGGGAATGCGGGGGCTATATGGCGCTTGGGACAGCGCTGATCGACAAGGATGGCGTGCAGCATGAAATGGCAGGCTTACTTGGGCTTGTGACCTCTTACCAGAAGCGAAAATTCAACCTTGGGTACCGCAAGGCTGAATTGCTGGCACAGATGCCCGGTTTTGCTGAAGGCGCTGCACTGCGCGGGCACGAATTCCACTATTCTTCGATTGTGGAGCAACCTGATGCCCCGCTTGCGCGTGTGTTTGATGCAGAAGGCGCAGAAGGCCCGCAGACAGGCTCGGTGCGCGGCAATGTCACCGGCACGTTCTTTCACCTGATCGCAGAGGCCTCGGCATGAGCGGCTTTGTCTCTTTCATCGGTTCGGGCCCCGGAGACCCTGAACTGCTGACACTGAAGGCCGTGGACCGGATGCAGAAAGCGGATGCCGTGCTGTTTGATGACCTGAGCAGCGGGCCCATTCTGAGCCACGCGCGCGAGGATGCGGATCTTGTGGGGGTCGGCAAACGGGCTGGACGCCCCTCGCCCAAACAGGACCACGTCAGCCGGTTGTTGGTGGATTATGCCCAGACCGGCCAGCACGTTGTGCGGCTGAAGTCCGGCGATGGCGGGATGTTCGGGCGTCTGGAAGAAGAGCTTGTGGCCCTGCGTGAAGCAGGTATTGCCTATGAGATCATTCCTGGCATCCCCTCAGCCATTGCGGCGGCGGCTGCAGCCGGTATTCCGCTGACACGCCGTCTGACCGCACGGCGGGTACAGTTTGTCACCGGTCATGACGTCAGCGGCGAACTGCCGGACGATCTGAACCTGACTGCTTTGGCTGACCCTCAGGCCACCACCGTTGTGTTCATGGGCAAGCGCACCTTCCCGCTGCTGGTTCAAGCGTTGAATGCTCATGGCCTGCCACTGGACACTCCGGCGTTGATGGCTGAATCCGTGTCGACCCCGGATCAAAAGCTCCGGCGCGCTACCATCGGCGCGTTGGCGGATCAGTTGAAGTCCGAGATTGGCAAAGCTCCGGCGCTGATCCTGTATGGCCCACTGGCGGAGTTCGTAGATGATTGACCTAAGCCTGATCGGCATCGGCACGGGAAACCCCGATCATGTGACCTTTCAAGGGGCGAAGGCGATCCGGGCGGCGGACTTGATTCTGATTCCGCGAAAAGGGGAGAACAAAGCCGATCTGGCCGGGCTGCGCGAGGAAATCATTGCCGAAGTAACCGATACCGCGCCCCAGATCGCTTACTTCGATATCCCCAAACGCCGCGCTGACGATGGCTATTTGCGCGGAGTTGACGAATGGCACGATGCCATTGCCCTGCGCTGGCAAGAGGCTATGGATACCCACCCAACGGCACAACATGTGGCCTTGCTGATTTGGGGAGATCCGTCGCTTTATGACAGTTCGCTGCGCATCGCGTCGCGGCTGGACCCCAAACCCAACACGAAAGTGATCCCCGGCATTACTGCCTTGCATGCGCTGACTGCGGCCCACGCGATCCCGATCAATGATCTGGGTGCGCCTTATGTCGTCACAACAGGCCGCCGCATTCGGGATGAAGGGTGGCCCGCAACCGGCTCAAAAGTAGCGGTTATGTTAGATGGAGAATGCTCGTTCCAATCCCTTGAGATGGCGGAATTCGACATCTGGTGGGGCGCGTATGTGGGTATGAAAGAAGAGCTGCTGATCAGCGGTCCGCTGGATCAGGTCGCGCAGCGGATTCTGGACACCCGAGCCAAAGCCCGCGCCGATCACGGCTGGATCATGGATATCTACCTGTTAAAGAAGCGCGCCGCATAAAAGCGCGAGCCGAACACGGGTTTGTGACTGCGCTACACGGCCAAGTCTGGCACACATGATTCAGCAAGTTTTCGGAGACGTGATGATGAAAGCGCTCATACCCCTGTTCTGCCTGATCGCTTTGCCCGTCTGGGCACAAGACATACCCAAGGGTTGGGTCGTACACCCATCAGACAAGCCCTATGCCGAACTGGTCGATGCCACCAAAGCCGCCATCAAGGAAAACGGGTTGATCGTCGTAACTCAGGCTGGCCCCACCAAGGCGGCGGCTGCGCGCGGGATCACCATTCCGGGCAACCGGGTGATCGGGGCCTTTAACAATGACTATGCAGTGCGGGTGCTTGAAACCTCGACCCATGCGATGATCGAAGCGCCCATCCGCTTTTATGTCACCGAAAACGAGGACGGCTCTGCCACTCTGTCCTACAAAACTCCCAGCTTTGTTTTTGCCCCATACGCATCGGAAGGTGGGCAAGCCTTGCTGGACATTTCCGCAGAACTTGACACAAAGTTTCAATCTGTCGCCGAAGACGCAGTCAAATAGTCACACTGGCGTGAACCGGCTTGCGTCTGTGGGCGTCCTCCGCAATCTGCTTTGAAACGGTTATTTCGGAGCATGACTGATGCAGGACTCTTCGCCCCGCGCTGCGGATCTTCTGGCCCAACGACTGTACGAAGCGGGGTGCCGCCACGCATTTGGGATGCCAGGGGGTGAGGTTCTTACGCTGGTGGACGCACTAGAGAAGGCAGGCATCACCTTCCATCTGACCAAGCATGAAAATTCTGCCGGGTTTATGGCAGAGGCGGTGCATCACCGCGATGGCGCACCTGCGATATTGGTGGCCACACTTGGTCCGGGAGCGATGAACGGTATCAACGTCGTTGCAAATGCGCTACAGGACCGCGTGCCCATGATCGTTCTGACCGGATGTGTCGACGCAGATGAGGCCCTGACCTACACGCATCAGGTCATGGACCACGCCCAAGTATACCGCTCGATCACCAAGGGTACCTTCACGCTGACCGCCAACGGCGCGGACGTGGTGGCCGACAAGGCGGTATCGCTGGCCATGCAGCCGCGCCCCGGCCCGGTTCATGTTGATGTACCTATCTCGGTTGCTGAAACGCCAGTGATCGGTGTGAAACGCCGCCGTCTTGCCAAGGTCGCGCCAGTAAGCCCGGGGGGGGAGTGTCTGGAAAAGGCCCGCCGATGGGTGGCCGAGGCCGAGCGCCCAATTGCCATCATCGGTCTGGATGTCCTCTATGATGACTCGCGCAGTGTGGTGCAGGCGTTTTTGGAACATTTTGGCATTCCCTTCGTGACGACCTACAAAGCCAAAGGCGTGGTGCCCGAGGATCACCCCCTGTGTCTGGGCGGTGCGGGCCTGTCTCCTTTGGCGGACAAACATCTGGTGCCGCTGGTCGAACAATCCGATTTGGTGCTGTGCCTGGGCTATGACCCGATCGAAATGCGGCCCGGTTGGCGCGAGATTTGGGATCCCGAAACCAAGCGCGTCATCGACATCTCTGCCGTGGTGAACGATCATTACATGCATCAGGCGGGTCTAAACCTTGTTGCCGATACAGGCGAAACGCTGGAAGCCATCGCCAAAGGCAACCCCGCCCGTACAACTTGGCCAAATGGCGAGCCCTCACAGGTCAAAACTGCTTTGGCAGAGGCTTTCCCAAATGACGAATCCTGGGGACCGGCGGCAGTCATTGCTGAAACCCGGGCGGTTTTGCCCCCTGAAACTCTGGCAACCGCAGATAGCGGCGCACATCGTATTTTGCTGAGTCAGATGTGGGGGTGCAGTGAAGAGCGCGGGCTGATCCAGTCTTCGGCGCTGTGTACTATGGGCTGCGCGGTTCCGATGGCCATCGGCCTGAAACTGGCCGAACCTCAACGCCCGGTCATCAGCTTCTCAGGCGATGCCGGTTTTCTGATGGTGGCTGGTGAATTGTCGACCGCCGCCGAAATGGGAGGCAACCCGATCTTTTTGGTCTTTGTGGATGCAAGCCTTGCTCTGATCGAACTGAAACAGCGTCAAAGACAAATGGGCAACAAGGGCGTGGACTTTGGCCACCATGATTTCGCGGCCATGGGCCGAGCCTTTGGTGGGAATGGCCAAACCGTTCGCAACAGGGCAGAGTTGCGCGCAGCGTTGGAAGCTGCTGTAAAGGCCGAGACATTTACCGTCATTGCTGCTGAAATTGAGCGCGGAGGTTATGATGGCCGCATCTGAAGGCCCCCTGAACGGCGTCAAGGTTCTGGATCTTAGCCGGATTCTGGCAGGGCCCACATGCACGCAGTTGCTTGGCGATCTGGGCGCAACCGTCATCAAGATCGAAAACCCCGCCACAGGCGGCGACGACACAAGACAATGGGGTCCACCCTATGTGACAGATGCCCAGGGCAACCGCTCGGACCTAAGTGCGTATTTCATGTCAGCCAACCGCAACAAGAAATCCGTCGCTCTGGATATCGCCAAAGCCGAAGGCCAGGCGGAAATTCGGCGGCTGGCGTCACATGCGGATATACTTATCGAAAATTTCAAGCCCGGCGGGCTGGCGAAATACGGTCTCGACTACGCCACCCTGTCGCAAGAGTTTCCCGATTTGGTCTACTGCTCAATATCGGGCTACGGACAGACAGGCCCCAATTCCAGCAAGCCCGGCTACGATCTGATGGCACAGGGCTATGGTGGGATCATGTCACTGACCGGCGATCCGGAAGGTGCGCCCATGAAAGTTGGCGTCGGAATCGCAGATGTGATGTGTGGTATGTACGCAACCGTCGGCATCCTTGCCGCACTACGTCACCGCGACCTGACTGGCGAAGGGCAGCAGATTGATCTGGCTTTGGTGGATGCTCAGATCGCGTGGCTGATCAATGAAGGCGTAAATTATCTGACTTCAGGCGATGTCCCGCAGCGGCGCGGCAACGGGCACCCGAATATCGTACCCTACGACGTCTATGAAACCGCTGACGGGCACGTCATTCTCGCGGTTGGAAATGACGGTCAGTTCAGAAAACTCTGCAGCTTTATCGAAAGAGCAGAACTGGCAGACGACCCCAGATTTGCAACCAATCCAGCCCGTTTGGAAAATCGAGATGCGCTGAACGCGGTTCTTCGTCCTGCGGTTAAAACGTTGAGCACACAGGCCGTTATTTCTGGACTTGAAGCCGTCAAAGTTCCTGTTGGTCCGGTTCAGACGCTTGATCAGGTCTTTGATACTGAACAGGTGGCCGCGCGGCAGATGCAGATCGCAATGCAAGCCCAACCTGGTCAGGTCAACCTGATCGGGAATCCACTCAACTTGTCTCGTACGCCTGTAACATATCGCAGCGCGCCACCGGTCTGCGGGGCGGATACTCAGGCGGTTCTGAGCGCCGAAAACCCTTTCGAAGATTGAAATACTTGCACATTTAGGCAGCAACTCGCTGAAACATGCTCTTGAATCGGCGGTTTTTTTCGCCTTTTTCGCACACGGCATTTCACCAATTCGAGAGCAGGATCGATACTGTTACGCCCCTCCCTCACACTCTGTTACATCGAACAGTGTGAAGTACCGCAATCAGATTGGACCAAAGTATGAAACAAGACGTTTTTGGACAGATGAACACCCTGACGCAGCCAGCGGCTGTGGATGCATGGAATGGTGTTCTGCTTGGGTTCATGGCGCATGCGGCAGTCACGCCCCAACATCTGGGCAAGGTGCTTGAGCTTGAGCCCGACTTTGCGCTGGGTCATGCGGTCAAAGGTCTGTTCATGGCTCTGCTGGGTCGGCGCGAGATGATGGCGGTCGCGGTAGAGGCTCTGGCTGCGGCCAATGCCGCGTCCGAGCGGCAACCGATTTCGGCCCGAGAGCAGCTGTACGTAGACTCGTTGGCGCTGTTTCTGACAGGCCAACAGACGCAGGCGGTTCAGAAATTCGAAGCCATTCTGCGCGAACACCCGCAGGACACATTGGCGATGAAACTGAGCCATGCGACACGATTCGTACTGGGTGATGCCGATGGGATGCGCCGGTCGATTGAACGCGTGATGCCATCCTATGATCCCGACCATCCCGGTCGGGGTTATCTGTTGGGCTGCCACTCCTTTGCGCTGGAGGAAACTGGTGCCTACGAAAAAGCCGAGATCGCTGGCCGTCAGGCGTTGTGGATGGTTTCGGATGATGCGTGGGGTCTGCACGCGGTGGCCCATGTTCATGAGATGACCGGCAACGCACAGCTGGGTCTGGATTGGTTGGCCGGACGCGAAGACGCCTGGGCGCACTGTAACAATTTCCGCTATCACGTCTGGTGGCACAAAGCCCTGATGCATCTTGATCTGGGCCAGGTCGATCAGGTGATGGAGCTGTATGACGCCCATATCCGCAAGGATAAAACCGACGACTACCGCGACATTTCGAATGCAACCTCGCTGTTGTCTCGGCTTGAGCTTGAGGGCGTAAATGTTGGAAACCGCTGGGAAGAACTGGCTGATCTGAGTGCTGCGCGCACCGAAGATGGCTGCCTGATCTTTGCGGACCTGCATTACCTGCTGGCCTTGACGGGCGATAACCGCGCCGATTCCACCGCCAAGATGCTGAGCCGGATGAACCGTGATGCCGCCCAAGCCAATGATGACGCCACCCGTCGTATGGCTGATCCGGGTGTTTCAGCAGCCATGGGATTGGAAGCCTTCGGAGACGGCCATTATGGCACCGCCTTCGATCACCTGCTGACGGCGCGTGGATCGATGCAACTGGCCGGTGGCAGCCACGCGCAACGTGATGTATTTGAACGCATTACCATCGATTCTGGCCTGCGCGCCGGACGCCTGGACGCGGTCGAGCGCATTCTGGACGACCGTCGTGCCAAACGCGCCGGAGGCGAAGACAATTACGCCGTCGCGCGCCGTGCCCTGATCGACGCGGCCCGAGACAGCGGCGACGTTCAAAGCGTTCCCGCAGAATAACAAGACGACCAAGAAGGACAGAAAACGTATGGCGACCATATCGCCCGCTTCTGATTTTGCATCTGCATCGGCCCCGGCCGCAGCTCCTGCCCGCACGCGTGATCCGCGATTGGATTTCTATCGCGGCATCGCGATGTTCATCATTCTGATTGCCCATATTCCCAACGATCCCTGGGCCAGGTGGATACCCGCGCGGTTCGGTTATTCAGACGCGACCGAGATCTTTGTGTTCTGTTCGGGCATGGCCTCGGCCATTGCTTTTGGCGGCGCATTTCTGCGCAAAGGTTGGTGGATGGGAACAGCGCGTGTCGCCTTCCGTATCTGGCAGGTCTACTGGGCGCATATCTGCCTGTTCTTCTTTGTAGCCATGACCATGGCCGCGCTAGATCAGACAGGGTGGTTTGAAAAGACCTATATCTCATCCCTCAACCTGCAGCATTTCTTCAACGATCCGGCCCCGCAGATGGTTGGAATTTTTACGCTGACTTATGTGCCAAACTACTTTGACATCCTGCCGATGTATCTGGTGGTCCTGGCGCTGATGCCGCTGTACATGGCGCTCTACCGTGTCAGTTTCTGGCTGATGGCAGCGGTTTGCGTGGCGATCTGGTTTATCGCTCAGACCGGTGCGCTGGCATTGCCGGCCGAACCGTGGTCAGACCGTCAGTGGTTCTTCAATCCATTTGGTTGGCAGCTGCTTTTCTTCACAGGGTTCGCTTTTATGCGCGGCTGGATTCCCGCCCCGCCGATATCAAGGGCACTGATCTGGGCGGCAATCGCCTTTGTTGTCTTGTCGGCTCCGTTCGGGTCGTGGAAGGTCTTTACCTGGATCAACACTGCCGCGCCCGAGCTTGGCGCTGTGATCCGCAAGGGCTGGCCCCTGACTGAAGAGCTGCGCGGCAAAACCGAGTTCGGCCTTCTGCGCTATGTCCACTTCCTGTCACTGGCCTATCTGGGCTGGGTTGCAGCCGGTGAACACGGCCATCGCCTGATCGCAACCGGCCACAGCATGGGCGCGCGTGTCTGGCAATTCCTGCTGGCAGTTATCACAAAGGTCGGTCAGCAATCCCTTGCCGTCTTTGTGTTTTCCATGGCCGCAGCCCGCTTGATCGGCGTGGCGCTAGACCAATCTGGGCGGGATGTTGCCAGTGTCTTTATCGCCAACATGATTGGCTTTGCGATGATCATCGGCGTGGCCTATCTGGCCGCGTGGTTCAAGTCACAACCCTGGAAGACAAAGAAATGAACTTTACCCGTCGCGCATTCCTCGTCTCGACGACCGCCTTGGCCTTTGCCCCGTCTGCCTATGCAACGGGCGGTGAGGTTCCGTTTGACCGCGACTATGTGATCAAAATGGCCCGCGACCTAGCCAGCCGCCCCTATGCAGAACGCGAGATGGTGCCGCAGGAATGGCAGGATCTGACCTATCAGCAGTACCGCTCGATCCGGTTCAGGCTGGATCGTGCTCTATGGTACGAAACCGAAACGCCGTTCAACGTCGATTTCTTCACGCCGGGTCTGTATTTCCCGCGCACTGTCAAAGTGGAAACGGTTGAGAATGGCATGACCACGCCGGTCGCATTCGATCTGGCGATGTTCGATAAATCCGAAGACGTGCCACAACTGCCGATCGACGATACGCTGGGTTTTTCGGGCTTGCGCCTTCGGACCGAGATGCACCGCCCCGGCAAGACAGATGAATTCTGCGTCTGGCAGGGAGCCAGCTATTTCCGCGCCATCGGCCTGCACGAGGTTTATGGCCTGTCCGCGCGTGGTCTGGCGCTGAAAACCGGCGATCCGGATGGTGAGGAGTTCCCCGAATTCATCCGCTTCTGGCTGGAACGTCCCGCACCCGGCCAGCGTAATATGGTCGTCCACGCGCTGATGGACAGCCCCAGCGTGACCGGTGCCTATCGGTTCAACGTTACCGCAGGTGCAGACTGCATCATGGATGTTGAGGCAACGCTGTTCCCGCGCGAAGATCTGTCTCATGTCGGTATCGCACCGGGAACGTCGATGTTCCTGTTCGATCAGACCAACCACAGCCGGTTCGACGATTTCCGCCCGGCGGTTCATGACAGCGACGGGCTGCTGATCCGCAATGGCGCAGGCGAAGTTCTGTGGCGGCCGCTAGCCAATCCGACCCGTCTGCAAATTTCGTCTTTTGTGGACACGAACCCACGTGGTTTCGGTCTGATGCAACGCAAGCGCGAGTTTTCGGATTACGCAGACCTTGAGGCCAACTATCACAAACGTCCCGGCCTGTGGGTCGAACCCAACCAGGATTGGGGCAAAGGCACCGTGACGCTGGTTGAAATCCCGGCAGATCAGGAAATCTATGACAACATCGTCGCCTATTGGCGCCCATCAGAGCCCTATGCGGCGGGCAGTCAAGTCGACCTGTCCTATCGCCTGATCTGGGGGGAAGAACCCCAACGCACTCCAATGCCACGTGTCATCAACAGCGCGATGGGCGAAAATACCTTTGGTGAGGGTCGTCTGGCAGTGATCGACTTTGAAGACAGTGAACTGTTCGAGGACATCGACGCGATCTCGATCTTTGTTGACTCGCCTCATGCCGAAACTTCTGAAGGTGTTCTGCAACGCAATCCCGATACCGGTGGTCTGCGTCTGGCCTTTTCTTTCCAGCCCGAAGATCGCAATCATGTCGAACTGCGCGCTCAGCTTCTGAAAGACAAACAGCCTGCCTCTGAGGTCTGGCTTTACCGTTGGACCACATGAGCCGCGATCTGCATATCATGCCGCCAGAAGCCCCTCTGGCGATGCCCGCGCAGAACTTCAGCGCGCGGTTCCGGGATGCGGATGCGCCTTCCGGCAAGCGCGGCTCGTCGGCTGGGTTCTGGCGTGCTTTGGCGTTTTCCCCGGCAATGGCGGCAACACTGGGTCTGCTCTGGGTGATGAGTGACTGGTTCAGCGCCGAGGGGATCAATCTGGTCGAAGCGATACTGCTGGCGCTGATCTCGTTCAACTTTTTCTGGATCACTTTCACGGTTTGCACGGTGCTTTTGGGTATGGTGTCCCTGTCTAGGCAGGACCGTCCCCAAAAGAGCCATCGCGCGCAGCCGCTGCGTGTGGCCTTGCTGACCCCGGTTTACAACGAGGTGCCGTGGAACGTACTGGGCAACGCCCGCACCATGCTTGAAGATTTACAAACCCGTGGTGGGCGGCACCACTATGCCATGTTCATTTTGTCGGACACGCGGGACCCCGAGATAGCAGCGCAGGAACAGGCCAGTGTCGAGGCGTTGCGCACCACTTTGGCACCGGGGCTGGAGTTGTACTATCGACGCCGTGAACAGAATACTGACCGAAAGGTAGGCAATATCGCCGATTGGGTGAGCCGCTGGGGTGCGGACTGGGATGCGATGCTGGTGCTGGATGCCGACAGCCTGATGACCGGACGCGCGATCTATCGTCTGACCGATGCGTTGGCGCGTGATCCCGGTGCGGGATTGATTCAAAGCTACCCGCAGCTCATTGGCGCGCAGTCAGTTTTTGCCCGGATGCAGCAATTCGCCAACGGTGTCTATGGTATCGCCTTTGCCGAAGGTCTGGCGCGCTGGTGCGGGCAAGAAGGCAACTATTGGGGCCACAACGCCATCATCCGCACCAAGGCTTTTGCCACAAGCGCTGGCCTGCCCAAGCTGCGTTCATTCAGCGGTCAGGACAAGCTGATCATGAGCCACGATTTTGTCGAGGCGGGATTGCTGCGCCGCGCGGGTTGGGCCGTGCGCTTTCTGCCGCGTATTCGCGGATCATACGAAGAAACACCACCCACCCTCATCGATCATGCCATGCGGGACCGCCGCTGGTGTCAGGGCAACCTGCAACACCTGAAACTGCTGGGGTCAACCGGGTTCCGCGCTGTGTCGCGCTTTCACATGTTCCATGGCGCCATCGGATATCTGATGTCACCCTTGTGGTTCGCACTGCTCTTGATGTGGGCGCTGATTGGTCAAGGTCAGGACGCATCCGTCCTACACTATTTCAGCCCTGACAATCCGCTGTTCCCCCAATGGCCCGAGATGTCGGAAACCCGTCATGTGCTGATTATTCTGGTCATGTACGCCATGCTGCTGGCCCCCAAAGTGCTGGGTGTTTTGGCTCTGCCACTCAGCGGTGTGCGCTATTCCGACTTTGGTGGTGCGCGCAAGTTTCTGACGTCGTTCCTGGCCGAGGTTCTACTTTCTATTCTGTACGCGCCTATTCTGATGGTGCAGCAGATGATTGCGGTCTTCCGCACGGCCTTTGGCATCCAACGCGGCTGGTCTCCGCAAGCCCGCGATGGCGGCAGCTATGGGCTCGGTACGTTGGTGCTGTGCCACGCATTGGAAACGATCAGTGGCATCGCGCTGAGCGTCGGTATCCTGTCCGGTCTGGTTTCGATCTGGTTGGCCCCGATTGCCATTAGCCTCGCGCTGGCCATACCGCTTTCGGCCCTCAGCGGTGTTTCGGCAAGCGCGGCCCGGAGAATGGTCGGAATGCGCGAAGACTTCAGCGAACCCGCCATCACTCGATCAGCCCGCCGTTATCGGGATGAGTTGAAGCGGTTGGTCGAAGGCAAAGGCAACATGACCCCGGCAGAATAATCAGCTGCCGGGTAACCCCTCGTACCAATCGACGATCATGTCTGCCCAACCGGCAGGAACATTGTGCCCCCCGGGAAACAGCGCGAATTCTAACGCGCTGCCTTCGGCGCAACCGGTCCAGCGGCGACGCATGAAGTCGTCCGTCACAGTGAAACTGCTTGGTTTGTGATCGACGCAGCCATTGGCTTCACGCCAGATTTCAAGCCCGGCAAAGATGTCGCCTTGTTGAAAGCGCCCACCGCCCAGCAATCGCCCTTCAAGCGGTACGACATTGTCTGTCCAACCGTGGGTGTGGAACATGCGGATCGGGCCTTCACACGTCTCAGGATGCGGACGCCAGAACCCTCCGGACACCGGTACGTAAGCGGAGAATGTATCCGGTGCGTCACAGGCCAGGTAGTTGACCATAAAGCCGCCTGCCGAAAATCCACCCAGCAGAACCCGATCAGGATCGACGCCAAACCGGTCTGCGGCATCTTGCATGACTTCGGTCAGAAAGGCGGTTTCGTCCCGATCACCAAAACCCGGATAAAAGTTCCAGCTTTTGGTGCCGCCACGGTCCGGTCGCTCCAAACCCTCAGGCGCCATAACCGCATAGCCACGCTTCAGCAGAGGTTCGACCATCGAGCGATTGCGCATCGTGCCCGATCCGCTGCCACCATAGCCGTGCAGGAACACCACCATCGGAGGGTTGTCCCCCTCGGGCAGCTCAAGATGATACGCGCCCATCGGTGTTTCGCAAACCATGTCTTGACCGGCGCATCCGGCCCAAGCGGCCTGCCCGGCGGCGGCAATGAGTGCCGCCAGACTAAGTGTTCGGATCATCCTGCATCCTCGTTAAACTTTCGAACCGGCAGCCCGGCCCTGACCCAACCCGGGCCTGCGGCCGAGCCCAGCATACCCTCGGGCACGTCAATGATCTGGGTAAAACCCGCTGCAATAAGTTGGTTGCTCAAACGCGCTGAGCGCACCCCCCGCGCACATATGAGCGCCACTGGCGTATCCAGCCTCCCACCGGTCATCTGCTGCAAGGTCTCAACGAAGTCTTCGCGCCGCATATCAAGCGGCGATGCACCTTCGCCAATGCCCGATGCGCGCCATTCCCGCGGAGTTCGTATGTCGACCAACAGTATTTTTCCTTCGCGGGCCTGTTCATGCGCCATTTCAACGCTGATCCGCCCGCCGCCGTGATCTTCTGGGATCAAACGATATTCCCGGATCGCAAAGCCCGCGGCGATCGCGACACCACCGCCGATCAACACCCACCTTCGGGTTCGGTTCACTTTTTCGATCACCGATAGCCTCCTGTTCGATGCCCATTCATCTAGCACATTTGGGTGGAAACGGATGCCTTAAAACCTATGCACAGGATCAAGATTGCGTCATTTTTTCACAGGGCTACCGTACAGTTAAATGTTTCGCTAGTTATCAGTGAAGAAGTTACAAAATCTGGACAGCCTAGGAAATATCTTTACAAAATAGGCTTCATCCTGACCGCTCAGACCGGAGTATCGCACTTGTCCCTATTCCTTATCGCGGCCCTTCCTTTCCTTGGTGCTGTATTCCCTGCTCTGCTGATCCGAGCAGGCAGAAACGCGGCAGCATCCGCTGCGGCGTTAACCACGTTTCTTGCCCTAATGGGTTTGCTGATCCACATCCCATCGGTCATGCGCGGAGACGTCGTGACCGCCCGCTTCGATTGGATTCCCGGTCTTGGCCTGAATGCCAACTTCATGTTGGACGGGTTGGGCTTTCTGTTCGCCCTACTGATATTGGGTATCGGTCTGCTGATCATCCTTTACGCGCGGTTCTACCTGTCGCGCGAAGATCCGATGGGGCAGTTCTACACTTATCTGCTATTGTTTCAGGGTGCTATGGTCGGGATTGTTCTGTCAGACAACATCCTGCTTTTGCTTATTTTCTGGGAACTTACATCGCTCAGCTCGTTCCTGCTGATCGGTTATTGGAAGCACCTGCCCGAAGGCCGTCAAGGTGCGCGGATGGCGCTGGCCGTCACCGGAGGCGGCGGGTTGGCAATGATCGCCGGGATGCTGATCCTGGGAAACATCGTGGGCTCATATGACCTGAGTGTCATTCTACAGAACAAAGAGCTGATCCAAGCTTCGCCCTACTACCTTCCCGCACTGATCCTGATCCTGCTGGGCGCTTTCACCAAATCGGCGCAGTTCCCTTTCCATTTCTGGCTACCGCACGCGATGGCGGCACCGACACCCGTATCTGCTTATCTGCACTCGGCCACCATGGTGAAGGCCGGTCTGTTCCTAATGGCGCGGATGTGGCCGGTTTTGGCCGGGACGGATGCGTGGTTCTATATCGTGGCCACTACCGGTCTGGTGACGATGTTGCTGGGCGCGGTGATTGCGCTGTTCAAGGATGACCTGAAAGCGCTGCTGGCGTTTTCGACTGTGTCGCATCTGGGCCTGATCACCATGTTGCTGGGTTTCGGCACGAAATTCGCAGCCGTGGCAGCGGTGTTCCACATCATCAACCACGCGACCTTCAAGGCAGCGCTGTTTATGACAGCTGGGATTGTCGATCATGAGACCGGAACACGCGACGTCAAGCGGTTGGGCGGTTTGCGTCATTTGATGCCGATCACCTTCACAATCGGCACCATCGCCGCGCTTTCAATGGCTGGTTTGCCACCCCTGAACGGCTTCTTGTCGAAAGAGATGATGCTGGAAGAAACCGTGCACACCACATGGCTGAACTCAGCCTATCTGGTGCCGGGCCTGGCCTTGCTCGCATCTCTGTTTTCCGCAGCTTATTCCTTCCGTTTCGTGAGCCACGTGTTCCTTGGCCCGCAGCGCGACGATTACCCTGCACATCCGCATGATCCGCCGGTTGGGCTTTGGATTGCCCCCGCTTTCCTTGTCGTGCTGGTCGTTCTGATCGGTCTCTATTCAGCCGCCATTGTCGGTCCGTTGGTCGCCGTGGTGTCCAGCGCTGTGATCGGTGGGGAAAAGCTGCCATACTATTCGCTTAAACTGTGGCACGGCTTTGTGCCCGCGCTGTACATGTCGATCGTAGCAACGCTGGGCGGTCTGTTCCTGCTGTCGATGCACAAACGCGGAGAGCAGCTTTGGAATGCCCTGCCACGCCCTGAAGCCAAGGTGATATTCGAAACCATCATCCACGCCTTCACGCGCCTCAGCCAATGGGTTACGGATGAGCTGCACAACGGTGTCCTCAGCCGTTATGCGATCATCTTCATCGCCTTTACGGTCGGGCTGGGCTACTACGCCTATTCGACCGGTACCATTGGGGTTGAAACCCGCGTTCCACTGCCTGCGCAAATCATCCCGATCGTCGGCTGGCTCTGTCTGGTCGGCGCGACGCTGGGCATCATGTGGTTCCACCGCAACCGCCTGCTCTCGCTTGTTCTGATTGGCGTTGTGGGCCTGATCGTGTCAGTCGCCTTCAACTATCTATCCGCGCCGGACTTGGCGCTGACGCAAATCTCGGTTGAAGTTGTAACCATGATCCTGCTTCTGCTGTCGCTGAACTTTCTGCCCACGGAAACGCCGTGGGACAGTTCAGCCGCACGGCGGTGGCGAGACGCTGCGATTTCTGTCGTCGCGGGCATCGGGACCGGCGCACTGATCTACGCGATCATGCTGCGGGATTTCGCGTTCCCAACGATCTCGGACTTCCATTTGGCGAACTCCTACAAAGGTGGTGGCGGCACGAACGTCGTGAACGTCATTCTGGTCGACTTCCGGGGCTTTGATACCTTTGGCGAGATCATCGTACTGGGCATCGCGGCGCTGATCATCTTTGCCCTGACCGAAGCGGTTCTGGGTACAAATGTGCGCGGCTATTTGCTGAACCGCAAACCGCACTGGCCTCAATCTGGGGACTCACATCCGCTGATGATGGTTGTGGTCACTCGCGTCATGATGCCAATCGCATTGATGGTGGGCGCCTACATCTTCTTCCGCGGACATAACCAACCCGGGGGTGGCTTCATCGCGGGCTTGATTGTCGCGATTGCGTTCCTGATGCAGTACATGGCCAGCGGTTACACCTGGGCCATCGAACGGCAAAGGTTCTACTATCACGGAACCATCGGCTGGGGCGTGCTGATAGCTGCGGCGACCGGATTGGGGGCCTGGTTCAACGAACGCCCCTTCCTGACCAGCGATTTTGGCTACATCAACTGGCCGCCGCTGGAAGAGTTCGAGTGGGCCACGGCCATGCTGTTTGACGTGGGCGTCTTTCTCGCCGTTCTTGGGGCGGTGATGCTCGCGCTGGACAGCCTGTCACGCTTTGCCTGGCGGCCGGGCATGGCACAGGAATTCCCAATGGATATCAACCCGCTGCGGGATTCCTCTGAAGATGAAGACAAAGAGAAGGAGCAGGCCTGATGGAAGCGCTCGTAGCCTCTGCCGTAGGCATTATGACCGCCGCCGGGATTTTCCTGATCCTGCGTCGTCGGACATTCCCGGTCATTCTGGGCCTGTCACTCATCACCTATGCTGTGAACGTGTTCTTGTTTGCCACCGGGCGACTCGCGCTGAATGCGCCTGCCGTTCTGAACAAATACGAAGACGTGCCCTATACCGACCCGCTGCCACAGGCGCTGGTGCTGACGGCCATCGTGATTTCTTTTGGAATGACAGCCGTAATCGTGATGATCGCGCTCTCGGCTTATTTGTCCTCGAAGGATGACCATATCGACATGAGCCCACAGGACAGCGTAGACGCGCCGGGAGAAGACGCATGAACCACTGGATCGTTGCGCCGATCGTCCTTCCCGCGATCCTGGCCCCGTTTATCATCATGGTCCTGCGCTATCATCTGGACCTGCAGCGTATCTTCTCGGTCTCGGGCGTTATTGCCCTGCTTGGCATAGCGCTGACCATTACCGCGCAAGCTTCGGGCGGTGAAATTCTGGTCTACGAGCTTGGCAACTGGCCAGCGCCATTCGGCATCGTCATGGTGCTGGACAGGCTGTCGGCCATGATGGTTCTGCTAACGGCACTGCTAGCCCTGCCGATTGTGCTTTATGCCATCGCGTCGGGCTGGGATGAGCGCGGCAAACATTTCCACGCGCTGTTCCATTTCCAGCTTATGGGCGTCTGCGGAGCTTTCCTGACAGGCGATGCGTTCAACCTGTTCGTTTTCTTCGAGGTCCTTCTAATCGCCTCTTACGGTTTGATGACCCATGGAGGCGGTTCGGTCCGGTTAAAATCCGGCGTGCAATATGTTGCGTACAACCTCTTGGGTTCGACCCTGTTCCTGTTTGCCTTAGGGACAATCTATGGCGTCACCGGTACGCTGAACATGGCAGATATCGCTGTGCGCGTTGCCGAAATCCCCGCCGAGGACACCGCCCTTTTGCGGGTTGGCGCGGTGCTTCTGCTTTTGGTGTTCTGTATCAAGGCCGCCGTTTTGCCGCTGCATTTCTGGCTTCCAGCCAGCTACGCCAATGCGCCATTACCCGTGGCTGCCCTATTTGCCATCATGACCAAAGTTGGTGCTTACTCGATCATTCGCATGTATACGCTGGCCTTCGGACCCGAGGTCGAAGCGACGCAAGGTTTGGTAGGCGATTGGCTGCAACCCGCAGCGCTTGTGACTTTGGCCGTTGGGGCCATCGGAATTTTGGGATCGCAACACATAGCTCGCATGGTTGCGTTTTGCGCCATCGCCTCGATGGGGACCTTGCTGATCGCGATCTCACAATTCACGCCAGATGCGACGGCTGCAGCACTCTATTATGTGTTCCACTCGACCTTGGCGACTGCGCTGTTGTTCCTTGTTGCTGATCTGGTGATGGAGCGTCGCGGCGGGGCAATTGCACCAACAACGCCCATGCCGCAAAGCGGCCTGATCTCGGCCCTGTTCTTTGTCGGGGCCATCGCGATGGCAGGTATGCCGCCACTTTCAGGCTTCATCGGCAAGTTGCTGGTATTGGACGCGTCGCGGGATGCATCGGACGCAACTGCGGTCTGGGCTGTTATTCTGATCGGATCTTTTGTCACCATTGTTGGGCTGGCGCGCGCGGGCACATTGATCTTCTGGAAAAGCCACGACACGCAGGTGGTTACCGTAGAAGACCCTGTCGATGGTGAAGAGGTACCCGCACCGGTTGCCCCGGAACCGCAACCGGGCCTTGCTATCACAGCCGTGTTTGGGTTGGTGGCAGGTCTGATCCTTCTGACCCTGTTTGCGGGCCCTGCATTGGAATACACAAGCAAAACGGCAGGCCAGTTGTTTGCGCCTGAAAACTACATCTCTGCCGTATTGGGAGGGGAAGAATGATGAAACTGCTGCGCCGGATTTTTCCGCACCCTCATCTGACTTTCTTGCTGACATTCGTGTGGGTTTTGCTGGCCAATAATGGATCGTTGAATTCGTTGGTTTTTGGCCTGATCCTGGGGATCATCATCCCCTTCATAACGCAGCCCTATTGGCCGGATCGCCCCAAACTGCGTAATTGGCGGATGGTGGCAGAGTATATACTGGTCGTGCTTTGGGACATTGTGGTTGCAAACGTGACCGTTGCCCGGATCATCCTGTTCAAGCGGGATGCCGACCGCCAACCCAACTGGATCTGCGTCCCGCTGGAACTGCGCACCCCCGAGGCGATTACCGTGTTGGCCGGAACAATCACCATGACCCCCGGCACGGTCAGCTGCGATCTGTCGGCACAAGGGCATAACCTGCTGGTCCATTGCCTTGACGCCCCCGACCCCGAGGCGGTTCGCGATCAGATCAAACAACGCTATGAACGCCGCCTGAAGGAGATTTTCGAATGATCGAATACGCCATCTACTTCGCCTTCGCCTGTTTTGGCGCCGCAATCATGATGTGCCTGTGGCGGATCATCACCGCTGACGGCGTCGGCACGCGCGTTCTGGCGCTGGATACGATGGTGATCAACACCATTGCCCTGATGATCCTTTATGGTCTGGATCAAGGTACCGAGATCTTTTTCGAGGCCGCCATGATCATTGCCATGCTGGGTTTTGTTTCAACCGTGGCCTATGCGCGCTTCATGCTGCGCGGCAACATCATCGAGTGAGGGCGACATGACATTTCTCGTCGAATTGCTGATCGCCGTCTTCTTGATCATGTCGGGTATCTTCGGGTTTGTCGGCTCGTTTGGGATGATCAAACTGAAAGATCCAATGTCGCGCCTGCACGCGCCGACCAAGGCGACAACGTTGGGAGTGGGCGGCGTCTTGCTGGCTTCAATAGCGCATTCGGTGCTGCTGGAGGGTAAACTGTCCATGCACGAGCTGCTGATCACGCTGTTTCTGTTCCTGACCGCTCCGATCACGGCCCTGTTCATTGCCAAATGGCACATTCACCGTCATGAAAAGCCCGAAGGTCTGCCGGATGCCGGTGAGGATGAGCTTTGGGCCACCCACGCGGTCGAGCAGGTCGAAGACGTCCCGGACCATAGCGCGAACTAATTCCTATGCATTCACCTCCGCTGCCCCTGACCCGCGATTTGGTTCTTGTTGGCGGAGGTCATACCCACGCGCTGCTTTTGCGAAAATGGGGGATGACTCCTCTTGCAGGTGCGCGGGTCACTGTAATAAATCCAGGCCCTACTGCTCCTTATTCCGGTATGTTGCCGGGATATGTCGCCGGGCACTACGACCGATGGGAATTGGACATCGATCTGGTAAAACTGGCGCGCTTTGCAGATGCGCGGGTCATACTGGGTGCCGTCGAAGGGATCGATACTGATAGCCATCAGGTGCATGTTTCCGGGCACCCGCCAGTCGGGTTCGATGTGGCTTCGGTCAATGTTGGGATCACCTCGGACATGCCCGCTCTGCCGGGCTTTGCCGAACATGCCATTCCAGCCAAACCTCTGGGCCGATTTGCCGCGCGATGGGCTGACTATCTGAATCATGATGGCCCTGCGTCTGTCGCGGTGATCGGCGGGGGCGTTGCCGGGGCCGAATTGGTCATGGCCATGGCCCACGCTCTCAAAGCAAAGGGGCGCGCGGCGCGGATCACGCTGATCGACAATGCCTCAATCCTGGCGGCTACCAAACCCAAGGCGGAGGCCACGATCCGTCGCGCCATGCAGGATCTGGGTGTGGAAGTCATCGAAAACGCAGTGATTACCCGGATCGCCGCTGATCACGTCCAACTGCAGGACGGCCGCGCTATCCCCGCCCATTTCGTCACCGGAGCCGCCGGGGCGCGCCCATATGACTGGATCGCACGTACAGGGCTGGATCTGCAAGACGGGTACATCCGGGTGAACAGCTATCTTCAATCCAGCGATCCTGCTGTCTTTGCCGCCGGGGATTGCGCTCATCTGTCAGAAAATCCGCGCCCCAAGGCAGGCGTTTACGCGGTGCGCGAAGCACCCGTTCTTTTCGACAATCTGCGTGCTGCACTAAGTGCGGGACGGATGCGCAGATATGTCCCGCAGAAGGATTACCTCAAACTGATCTCGTTGGGCGGCAAATCCGCGCTGGGTGAGCGTTTAGGTACATCCTTGAGCGGCCCGATCATGTGGAAATGGAAGAACCACATCGACCAAACTTTCATGAACAGGTTTCGAGACCTGCCGCAAATGAAGCTTTCTGCATTGCCACACGACCGGGCCTTCGGGCTGGATAAGGCGCTTGGGGAAAAACCCATGTGCGGAGGATGCGGCGCCAAGGTCGGGCGCGATGCGTTGCAGACAGCACTGAAATCCCAGCCCGCGCCTGACCGTTCAGACATCATCCCCCTGCCCGGAGACGATGCAGCCTTGCTACAAACAGGTGGCGTTCAGCAGGTCATGACATCAGATCACCTGCGGGCTTTCACCAATGATCCCGTCCTGATGGCGCGTATCGCTGCTGTTCACGCTTTGGGGGATATCTGGGCCATGGGGGCTGCACCTCAGGCCGCAACTGCGACGATCATCCTTCCTCGTATGTCTGCCAGTCTTCAGGGCCGCACCATGTCAGAAATCATGGCAGTGGCAGGCGACGTGATGAGAGAGGCCGGGGCTGAGATCGTGGGTGGCCACAGTTCCATGGGCGATGAGATGACCATCGGCTTTACCATAACCGGCCTGTGTGAAACGCCGCCCATCACTTTGTCGGGCGGGCAACCGGGAGACCGTTTGATCCTGACCAAGCCCTTGGGCAGCGGCGTTCTGATGGCTGCCGAAATGGCCGGTCTGGCAGATGGAGCCTGGGTCGCGGCCGCTTATCAGCACATGACCCAATCGCAAGGGAAAGCATCAAGAATACTGGCCAAGGCCCATGCGATGACCGACGTGACCGGGTTTGGTTTAGCCGGGCACCTGCACGGTATCTGCGACGCGTCAAACTGTGGTGCAGTACTTGATCTGAACGCGGTCGAGGTAATGGACGGCGCGTTGACTTTGACAGATCAGGGCGTGCGCTCGACCATCTTTGCCGACAACCGGGTGATTGCCATGGACCTGCCCGCCGAAGGCAAAGCCGCTTTGCTGTTTGATCCTCAGACGGCTGGTGGTTTGCTTGCCGCTGTCGATCCGTCAGTGGCCGATGCCCTGATCAAGGATTTGAAGGCCGCGGGTTATCCGGCTGTAATCATAGGCGAATTGACTGAAACACCGGGCCTGCGGCTTCAAAGTTGATCCAGCAGGCTTTCGATTTGGGACGCGGCCGCTGAAAGGCCGCCGTCGTCCAAGGACGCAATGTCGAGATTGGCCAGCACCTCAACCGACCGGGATTGCCGTGATTTGGTGTAGGCCGGGTCGTAGTGCTGTTCCATCAACGCCTGTGTCAGCGCGTGTTTTTCACCCGCATCGATCAGGCACATCCACCCGTCGACGACCTCGTGACCGCGATGAAAACGCAGCGGGGACAACCGATCCCGCAAACGATCACTGTCGGACAGGATATCGTCATAGGCCCTCACCAGATAAGCGGTCCGCGCTTCAATCGGCGCTGTGATTTGCACCCTGGGGGCCGCACACAACGCCGTCCAAAGGCTGGGCGGCAGGATCAGACTGCCGATTTTCGAAGACTCCGCCTCGACTACAACAGGACGCGCTGGATCTATTGCGCACAGCGCGCTGGACAATGCCGATTCAAACGCCTTTTGCGCAGGCTGTCCACCTGGCCTTTCCCCCAGCAAAGATCCCCTGTGATTGGCCAATGCCTCAAGGTCCAGAACCTGTACGCCGCGCCTTTGCAACAGAGCCAACAGATCCGTCTTGGCCGTTCCGGTATAGCCATCCAAGGCGATCAATCGATGCGGCAGAGGATCGTCGTACAAATACGCATTCACCAACCGGCGATAGGTGCGATAGCCGCCTTCGACCACATCAGCGCGCCAACCGATTTGCTGCAACATCCAGGTGAACGATCCGGAACGCTGGCCACCGCGCCAGCAATAGACCAAGGGGCGCCAACTGCCCTCGTGTTGGCTCAGGTGCTGTTCGATGTGATTGGCTGCATTGCGGAACACAAGCGCCGCCCCAAGTTTCCGTGCCAGAAAGGGGCTTTCCTGCACATAGATGGTCCCGACGCGCGCCCGTTCCTCATTATTCAGAACCGGCAAGTTGATCGCACCCGGCAAATGATCCTCGGCATACTCAGCCGGGCTGCGCACGTCGATAACCGTGTCAAAACCATGCGCGTAAAGTTGGGACAGATCGGGGAATTTCAAAGCCATACCAGAGGTCTAGCTTGCTGTGTTTCGAAAGGAAAGGCCACGCGCCCTCACCCGCCAAAAGGTTCATTCAGTTCAGGTCCGCTGGCCCGGTTCGAATTCACTGCCGGGTCGACGCGGTGAAAGGTCAGCACATCCTCGGCCCCCGGCTGCATCAATCGCGCGGCCCCTTTTCCCGCCTCGCCCAGCCATAATGGCCAATCTTCAGGCTCAAGGATCAAGGGCATCCGATGGTGTATGCCCTTGAGGCCTTCATTTGCACCTGTCGTCACGATCGCACAGGTGCCCTGTCGGCTTTCCTGAGGGCCCCAGTCCTGCCAAACCCCAGCAAAGGCAATCGGTGCCCCATCCTTGCGATGGATGTACCACGGCAAGCGGGTTCCCTGTTCGGTCTTGGTCCATTCATAGAACCCCGTAGCCACGATCAAACAACGGCGCGATCGGCAAGCGTCGCGAAAGGCTGGTTTGTCAGCCAAAGTCTCTGACCGGGCGTTGATCAACAATGGTCCGGCTGTTTCGGATTTGTACCAATGTGGCAAAAACCCCCAACGCAGCGCATCTAAATGACGACCGGTCTCGCCACTGCGCACCACATGTACCTGATTTGTCGGACAAACATTGTAATTTGGAACAGCCGGTAAGGCATTTGCAGGCCGGGCAGAAAACAGCTGTGCCATGGCGTCATTGGGAAGAGTTATTGCAAACCGTCCGCACATAGGTAATGAACCATCGATATATTCTTGATACAGGCGCAGGATCTTTCGGGTCACATGAAAAACCAAACCGCTCAAACCCTCAAGAGCAAAGCAATTTCCCTTTTGGAAACAGGCAAACTGCAACAGGCGTTGAAGAAAGCCCAGTTTGGGGTCAAGAAATTCCCCAAGGACTCGGATTTTCATGCAATCGCCGGTTTTGTTCTGACAGAGCTGAAGCAGTATAAGAAATCCATACCCCACTTTTTGGAAGCCTCGCGCAAGAAACCCGATGATCCGCAATTTGCCGAAAACCTGGCAAATGCCCTGATGCAAACGGGGCAAATCACGCGCGCACTGACATATGCCGAACAAAAGGTTGAACAGTTTCCCAACAACAAAGAGCTTCGCCGGGTCATTGACGAGATTCAGCGCGAAGGCCGAAACTGGCGTTCGATTGTAGAGTTCACAACGCATAGCCTTGCTTCGGACCCTGACAACCCGGAACTTCTTGCAAAAAGGGCGCGGGCTTATCTTCAGATGGGCTTTGTCGAGGAAAGCACGCGTGACATAGAACGCGCTTATGACTTGGCACCGGAAAACATCATGGTCGCTTTCCAAAAGTCGCTCAATCTGCATCATTCTGGCGACAAGGAAATGGCGTTCAGTATCTTAAACGACATCCTGAACACTCAACCCCATCACGCAAATGCTCTGCTGCAAGCGGCCACAATGGCGTCAAAAGAGAACGTGCCGCAATTGATGTCTGCGGTCGAGGCTGCGGCGGCTGAAAAAGATGAACCCCTGCAAGAGCTAGAATTTGCCAAGGCGCATCTTGTCCAAAAAACCGACGGTATCGCCGCGGCTTTGCCCCAGTTTGCAAAAGCAAATGCCGTACAACACGACGCGGTGCCTTATGACTTTGCAGCAGAAGAAGAAAAGCTGCACAAAATCATCGAGCTGTTCCCCGAAGGAACATCATCCTTTGAAGGTATCCAGTCCGAAGCGCCGCTGCCGATTTTTGTGATTGGACAGCCGCGATCCGGCACGACCCTGATGGAAATGATGCTGAGTTCGGCCCCCGACATCGCCGGGTGCGGTGAGTTGATGTTGATCCCGGAACTGACAAACAATTTCCACGCAACCGACAAGGTGTTTGACGCGGAAGCCGCAAAAGACATCGCGCGCTCGTATCGGGAAAACATGCCGAACATACCGGAAAACTCGATTGGGTTTGTCGATAAGCTGCCGCACAATTACCAGCGCGTTGGGTTTATTCTGGCCGCCTTCCCCAACGCCAAGATTGTCAACATGCTGCGCGATCCCAGAGACGTCGGTTTGTCGAAATGGATCAGACGTTTTCCCGCAGGCGGCATGAACTACGCCTCAAGTCTGGACGCCATTGCACATTCCGCCAATCTCTATCGCCGCTATATAGCGCACTGGGACACGGTGTTCGAAGGTCAGATCCTAACTTTGCCCTACGAAGAGTTGGTGGCAGATCCCAAAACCCACAGCCAGCGCGTGGCTGAATTTTGCGGAGTAGATTGGCACGAGTCGATGGTACACCCCGAGAAAAACACAAAACAGGTTCGCACGGCCAGTGTGGATCAAGTGCGAAGCAAGATCTCGACCAAGTCAATTGGCGGCTGGCGCGAAGTGGCCGATCACATAACGGCAATGCTGGACGGCTTTGACCCGAAACTCTGGCCGGAATACGATTTCAGCTGACACGCAGCGAAACAAAAAAAGCCGCATCACCTGGATGCGGCTTTTTTGTTTCAGACGGTAGATTTACTTCTGCTTGATACGCCCATCCAGATAAGGCTGATACGGCGCGTTTTCCGCCAGATATTCAGCTGTGACATCGGCCAGATCGGGGCCGAAATCATAGGCATTCTTGTCGTCGCCTTCGAACATCGAGTACCCGTCGCCGCCGTTGCGCACATAGTTATTGGTCACAACGAGGTAGGTCTTGTTCGGGTCAATCGGAACAAACCCATCACCTTCGGCCACCATGACCTCACTGATGCGGCCTTCGTTCGGGGCCATGCTTGGGTCCCAAGTGTAGCTCAGGCCCGCGACTTGCGGGAAGCGGCCTTTTACTTCTTCAACTTGGCTAACACCATTCTCCAGCGCATCAATGACGGTTTGACCGGTGATCTCAAAAGTGGACAACGTGTTCTGGAACGGCAGCACCGTCAGAACTTCACCCATGGTCACGTCGCCCTCATCGATCGAAGCGCGCAGGCCACCTGAATTGGCGATCGCAATCTGCGCACCCTGATCGGCGACACGGGCCAGCATCGCGTCGGCCACAAGGTTGCCCATTTCGCATTCCTGTACCCGACAGACCGACCTGTCGCCCTGAATCGCGGCGGCCGAGCTTGCAACAACGCGTTGCTTCATCTCTTCAATTGGCGCGCCCATTTCGGCCACGCGGGCCGCGATGCCTTCGTCAGGTGTGACTGAGGCGTCCAGCAGTATGGGCTCTCCTTCTGCGGCGATCAGATTGCCATCGTCATCAAAGGTCAGTGTGATTTCGCCCAGGTATTTGGAATAGGCATACGCCTGAACAACCGGCACATCGCCGACCATCGTCGGGTATGCCCCGGCGGCGCCTTCCTGTGTATTTGACAAAAGCGTGTGCGAATGGCCACCGACCACAAGGTCAAGCCCCGGCACCTGTTCTGCAATTTCCAGATCCTTGGCCAGTCCCACATGGTTCAACGCGATGATGATATTGACGCCTTCATCCTGCAAAGCGGCCACATCCGCTTTCAGGCTTTCGATCTCGTCCTGAAACACGACATCTTTGCCGGGGCTTGACGTTTCGACCGTATCCGTAGCCAACGCCGAGATGATGCCCACTTTCTGTCCGCCGACATCAAGCACCACATGGTTTTCAACCTTGCCCTTCAGCTCGGCCGACGATGACAGGTCCAGATTGCCTGAAATCACCGGAAAGCTGACCGTTTCAATAAACGACGCCAACCCTTCCGGGCCGTCGTCAAATTCGTGGTTGCCCACGGCCATGACGTCATAGCCGATCGCTTCCATAAATTCGGCTTCTGCTGAACCTTTGTAGGTGGTGTAGAACAGCGATCCCTGGAACGGGTCCCCGGCGTCCAGCAGCAGAACATTCTGATCCGCCAGCGCATCACGGCGGGAATCAACGATCGTCTTGAGGCGCGCAACCCCGCCAAAACACTTACCTTCTGCTTCATCCTCAGCATCGCAGGTCGAGTCGTATTTGTTTATCGACTCGATGCGGCTATGAATGTCGTTGGTGTGCAGAATGGTTAGCTTGTATTCGGCCGCTGCCACGCCGGCAGTCAGGCCAAGAATTGCTGTAGACGCCAGAAATCGGGTCAACATACTGAATCTCCCTGTTTATATTTTCAGAGATCGTGCGCCTATGACGCCCAAGAGTCAAAGAGGAAATCCAGCTTGATTCCAAGCGCTGCGCGGGGCATCAGATCGATATGCTGATTTACAAAATTTTCCGGGCCGATGAATGGGCCGCCTTGCAAGACAAGGGCGCGACAGATGGCGCGCCAATTGATGTCACCGATGGCTTTGTCCATTTTTCAACGGCTGAACAAGCTGCTGAGACGGCGGCGAAACACTTCGCAGGTGTGGATGATCTGACGTTACTGGCCTGTAATGCCGACGCCATGGGCGAAGATCTGAAATGGGAAGTATCGCGCGGCGGTGCCCTGTTCCCGCATCTCTATCGCCAGATCCGGCTTAGCGACGTTGTCTGGTCACGCCTCCTGCCGTTTGACGGTGCTGTTCACCAGTTCCCCGAGGATATGGAATGACGTCCTTTATCGACCCGGAACGGGATCAGTTCGAGGCATTTAAGGCTCTGGACCGGAACCAGCCAATTGAAATGCTCAATCTGGTGAAATTCCGGGCCACAGCGCAGTATCCTGCTGCGCATGAATTGGCGGGCGCGGGGCTGACCGGGGCACAAGCCTATCAGAAATACGGCGCTGAAACTGCGCCGATTGTTGCACGTATCGGGGCAAGCATTTTGTGGCGTGGGGTGTTTGAAACAACTCTCATTGGGCCGTCGGATGAAACATGGGATGCCGTCTTTATCGCACGCTATCCGACAGCACACGCGTTCCTTGAAATGGTGACAGACCCGGTGTACCGGGCGGCGGTGATCCATCGTCAGGCTGCGGTCGAAACCTCGCGCCTGATCCGGTGCGGATCAGGGGAAAGCGGAAAGGCCTTCGGATGAAACTGATTGAAAAACTGGGGCTGAACGCTCTGCACCGCATGGACCCCGAAGCTGCTCATGGCATGTCGATCAAGGCGCTGAAATCCGGTCTAACGCCCGCGCCGGGGCCTGTGACAACACCGCGCCTGAAAACCAACTTGGCGGGTGTGGATCTGCCAAATCCGGTCGGCCTGGCCGCTGGTTTCGACAAGAACGGTGAGGTCCTCGCACCTCTGTCGCGCGCCGGGTTTGGCTTTATCGAGGTGGGCGCAGTCACGCCCCGTCCGCAGCTAGGAAACCCCAAACCACGCCTGTTTCGTCTGACCGAGGACAAGGCAGCCATCAACCGCTTTGGTTTCAACAACGAAGGCATGGAGGTGATGGCCAAACGGCTGGCAGAGCGCCCCAAAGACGCTGTGATCGGCCTGAACCTTGGGGCCAATAAAGACAGCGAAGACCGAGCAGGTGATTTTGCGAAAGTTCTGGCACATTGCGCGGCACATCTGGATTTCGCCACCGTAAACGTATCGTCACCGAACACGGAAAAACTGCGCGATTTGCAGGGCAAGGCCGCGCTGACCGCGCTGTTGAATGGTGTGATCGAAATACGCGATGCACTGCCCCGCCCGCTTCCGATCTTTCTGAAAATTGCGCCTGATCTGACCGAGCCTGAGTTGCAGGACATTGCTGAGGTTGCTCGCGAAACCCGCGTGGATGCGGTGATCGCCACCAACACCACCCTGTCGCGTGACGGGTTGCGTAGCGCGCATAAAGGTGAAGCCGGAGGATTGTCTGGCGCGCCTTTGTTCGAAAAATCCACCCGCGTGCTGGCAAAGCTGAGCCAGTTGACCGGTGGAGAAATCCCGCTGATCGGCGTCGGCGGCATCAGCAACGCAGAACAGGCTTACGCCAAGATCTGCGCCGGGGCGTCTGCTGTACAGTTCTATACCGCCATGGTTTACGGTGGGATCTCACTTGCTGCTGATATCGCGCATGGGCTAGATCAATTGCTGGCGCGTGATGGCTATGACAGCGTTGCCCAGGCCGTGGGCAGCAAACGAGAGGACTGGCTGTGATCGAATACTGGCATAACCCCCGCTGTTCCAAATCCCGCGCCGGACTGGCGCTTTTGGAAGAAAAGGGTGCGCAGATCACATTGCGAAAATACCTTGAAGATGTGCCCTCGGCCGATGCGTTGCGGGCCGCTCAGAAAGCACTGGGACTGCCTGTAATTGACATGGTGCGTACCGGCGAAAAGCGGTTCAAGGAATTGGGGCTGGCAAAAACCGCATCGGATGACGAGCTGATCCGCGCCATGGCCGAGAACCCCATTCTGATCGAACGGCCTCTGGCCATTGCCGCTGACAAAGCTGCCATCGGGCGTCCGCCGGAGAACCTGTTGGCTTTGCTTTAGGCCACTTGCGCTTCCAGCTTGGGATAGCGCCAGCCCATCGTCGCACCCCGCGCGATGTTCAGAACCATCAGTGCGGCCCAAAGGCCGTGATTGCCAAAGCTCGGTACCAGAACGAACAGAGCGACCACATAGATCGCTACGGATTGAATCATTGCGTTGCGCATGGCGCGGGTCCAAGTGGCACCAATGTAGATGCCATCAAACATCCAACTGGCCACACCGACAACTGGCGCTAACGCCGCCCAAAACAAGTAGTCACGGCTGGCCAAACGCACCTCGGGCGAGGTTGACATCAGATCAATCAGGGACGGGCCAGCCAGGAAGAACACAGCCCCCAGTAATATGGCTCCACCAAGCCCCCATTGCGATGCCATGATACTGGCGCGTCGCAGCTGGTGCCGATCCCGCGCACCGACTGCGCCACCGACCAAAGCCTCGGCCGAAAAGGCGAACCCGTCCAGGGCGAAGGCTGTGATCTCAAGGAATTGCAGAAGAACCTGATTGGCGGCCAGGTTCACGTCGCCCAGATCCGCGCCCACGAAAAGGAAGGTCGTAAACGAGCCCGTCAAAAGGACCGATCGGATCATGATGTCACCGTTGACCTGCATCATTCGGCGTAGGCGCGCAGCATCGAAAATCCTGGCCCGGTCGCGCCAGATTTTACCTTCGAATCCATCCCGACACAGCCAAAGGCCCAGCGCCAAACCAGTCCACTCTGCGATCAGGGTGGCCACAGCGACGCCCTCCACGCCCCATCCCAGCCCCAGAACAAACCACAGGTCCAGAACGATATTCAGCCCGTTCATCCAAATTTGCAGAACGAAAACGCCACGCGTCCGTTCAACCGCGATCAGCCATCCGGTCACGGCATACAAAGCAATGGTGGCCGGAGCACCCCAAATACGAATCTCGAGATAGGCGCGCGTCAATGCCTCAACTTCGGGGCTGGCAGGTGACAGGGCAAATGCCCCGGCAAAGACCGCTGCTTGCGCAAGAACAAAGAACACACCGGCCGCTGCACCCAACATCAAGCCCCGGATCAGCAAAGCACGGGTTTCCACTACGTCACCTGCCCCGCGCGCTTGGGCAGCCAAACCGGTCGTGCCCATGCGTAGAAAACCGAATATCCAATAGATCGAGGCCAGAATGACCGCACCCACACCCACGGCACCGATCGGTGCGGCCTGCCCCATTTGCCCCACAACGCCCGTATCGACCGCGCCAAGAATGGGCACGGTTGCGTTCGACAGAACAATCGGGACTGCGATCTTCAGCACCCGCCTATGCGTGATGGGCGCCGAGGCGTCCTGCATGGTCAGCCCTTATCTCTGGGAGGTTGAGGCATCAGGAAATGCCCGGACGCCTGCGCAAAAAGTTTTGCATGGTTGTCCTGCCAGGCTTCAACCCGGACCGAGGCATAGCGCCGACCGGATCGGCTGATAAAGGCCCGCGCATAGGCATCGCGTGGCAAGCCTGAGCGTAGGTAGTCAACGGTAAAGTCGATTGTCTTGGGAAAGCGAATGCTCTTGTCCGTCACGATGGCTTCGGCGTCTATCTCTCCGCTTTCTATGCTTGGGAACATGTGTTCCCAGCTAAGCGTGATGACGGCTGTCACTTCGAGAAACGCAGCTGTCACGCCGCCGTGAATCGCAGGCAGAAACGGATTGCCAATCAGCTTGTCATCAAAGTGCAGAACACCGGTCAATTCATCACCGCGTCGGTCGAAGCCGATGTTGAGAAAACGGATGTAAGGAACACCATCAACCAACGCGCGCAATGCCGCATCACGCCTTTGCTTGACCACCTGCACGGGTTCTGGACGCGGTCTTGCCATGTTACTTCCCCTCAACCGTGAAAGAGCCGGCCGCAGTCGCCACCGGTAAGTCCTTGTCGTTATCCACTGCAGTGGCCCGAACAAAGGCAACGTTCCGCGTGATGTGATAGCAGGTCGCGCTGGCGGTAATGGTCTGACCTGGCTTTGCCGCACGCATGTAGTCGATCCGGAGGTCGATAGTTGCTGTCCCGCCGGGCGCGGAAGGGTGGCTCATGACAGCAGCGCCGCAGCATGTATCCAAGATGGTCGAGATCGCCCCACCATGGATCACGCCGGTGCGCGGATCTCCGATCAGGTCCTCGTTGTATGGCAGGGTAATCTCTGCCTCACCCTCGCCGATATGGGTCAGCGTCAGGTTCAAAGCCCGCGCATGAGGGATCGCCTCGATAAACTGGCGGGCTAAAACTGTCTTGTCGACCATCGTTATCTGTCCTGTTCTCTGCGCCCCCTTTATGAGCCGCTGCATCGGCAAAGGGCAAGCCCACCTGTTGCGCTTGGGATCGGGACCGCCTAGGTTGCTGGCGAGGAGATCAGGAATGTCCAACAATCGTTTGTCATTCAAAGAGATGTGTGCCGAGTTCGACGTAACGCCGCGCACCCTGCGCTATTACGAATACATCGAACTTTTGCAGCCGGACCGCGAAGGTCGGTCCCGCTTTTACGGTGCGCGGGAATGCGCCCGGATGAAGCTGATCATGCGTGGCCGTAAGTTTGGCTTCCCACTGGAAGAGATTCGCCAATGGCTGTTGATCTATGAAGATCAGGGCAACGCGGCGCAAATGGCCACATTTGTCGAAATGGCTGATCGTCAGATGAGCGAGCTTGAACAGCAGCGCCAGCAACTGGACGAAGCGATGGATGAGCTGAAGCGTCTGCGCGATCAGACGGCAAAGTCTCTGGAATAACCCCCCGTATTCTTAAGTCTGCTTCGCCAAGTCAGCGCGGCTCAGCACACCTCATGCGTGTGAGAACAACTTTCACACACGCAAAAGGCTGAGTTTTCGCGTGACCTTAGGGAAAGAAAATTTCATCAATCAGCGTTTACGCGTTCGGATGTTACGTCAACTTTGAAATGACGCAGCGTCTGAATTACGTAAACGTCACTCACGTGTTGTAAAGCGCAAAGCAACTGCGCAACTCATGTTTCATGACGCCAGTGACGAGAGTATGACGAATGACCGAAGATGTGATGACAATCCGCGAGATGTGCGAGACCTATGATGTCACACCACGCACATTGCGGTTTTACGAGGCCAAGGAACTTTTGTTCCCGATCCGCGAAGGCCAAAAACGTCTGTTCACCAAGCGTGACCGGGCGCGGCTGAAACTGATTCTACGCGGCAAACGCTTTGGCTTCAGCCTGGAAGAAATCCGCCAACTTCTGGATCTGTACCATGTGGGCGACCAGCAGGTCACTCAGATGACCCGCACCTATGAAATCGCGTTAGAACGCCTGGCCGACATGGAAGAACGCCGCCGCGAACTGACGCAAGCCATCGACGATCTGAAAGAGCAGTTGCGCTGGGGCGAGAAGGTTATCGCCTCGATGAAACAGGAAAAGAAGGCGGCCGAATAACCTCGACCCGCCATCCGGACATATGAATTAAGGGAGCTTCACATGCCCGTTTACAACGCGCCAACCAAAGACACGCAGTTCATCCTGCATGACGTTCTGAAAATCTCGCAGTCGGATGTGCCCGGCTATAACGAATTGGAAGCCGAATTTACCGGCGCGGTTCTGGAAGAGGCTGGCAAGGTTGCCACCAACGTACTGCATCCGCTGAATGTCGTGGGTGACACAGAAGGGTGCCGGTTGGAAAACGGTATTGTGTACACTCCTACCGGTTTCAAAGACGCCTTCGAGCAAATGAAGGAAGGTGGCTGGACTGGCCTCGACATGCCGGAAGAATATGGCGGCCAGAACATGCCTTATGTAATTGGCACCGCCGTCGGCGAGATGTTCTCAGGCTCCAACCAGGCATTCACCATGTATCAGGGCCTGACCCATGGCGCGGCCTCGGCCATCCTGGCGCACGGGACTGACGAACAGAAGAACAAGTACCTGCCAAACATGGTCAGCTGTGAATGGACCGGCACCATGAACCTGACCGAGCCGCATTGCGGCACCGATCTGGGCCTGATGCGCACCAAGGCCGAACCACAGGGCGATGGCAGCTACAAGATCTCGGGGCAGAAGATTTTCATCTCGTCCGGCGACCATGACATGGCCGACAACATCGTCCATCTGGTGCTGGCCAAGATTCCCGGCGGCCCCGAGGGCATCAAGGGCGTGTCGCTGTTTATCGTGCCAAAGTTCATTGTCAACGAAGACGGCACACCGGGTGAGCGTAACGGCGTCTCTGTCGGCAAGATCGAAGAGAAAATGGGCATCCACGGCAACTCGACCTGCGTCATGAACTATGACGAGGCCACCGGTTGGCTTTTGGGCGAAGAACACAAAGGCATGCGCGCCATGTTCACCATGATGAACGAAGCGCGTCTTGGTGTGGGGATGCAAGGTCTGGCACAGGCCGAGGCCGCGTACCAGAATGCTCTGGAGTACGCCAAGGACCGCCTGCAAGGTCGCGACGTAACCGGCGTGAAGAACCCGGACGGTCCTGCCGATCCGTTGATCGTACACCCTGACATCCGCCGTAACCTGATGGACCAGAAAAGCTTTACCGAAGGGGCGCGGGCGTTCATCCTGTGGGGCGCGACGATGCTCGACAAAGCGCACCGCGCGGGTGACAAGGACGCGGATGGTCTGATCTCGCTGCTGACCCCGGTCATCAAGGGTTTCCTGACGGATCAGGGCTATGACATGACCGTACAAGCTCAACAGGTCTATGGCGGCCATGGCTACATTGAAGAATGGGGCATGTCGCAATATACCCGCGACGCCCGTATCGCGATGATCTACGAAGGCGCGAATGGCGTTCAGGCGCTTGACCTTGTCGGCCGCAAACTAGCGCAGGATGGCGGCAAGCACGTCATGGCATTCTTTGAGATGGTCAAAACATTCTGCAAGGAAAACGGTGGCAAGGACGAAGCATATGACAAGGCCTTCATCGAACCGCTGAAAGCTGCATCCAAGGACCTGCAAGCCGCTGGCATGTACTTCATGCAGGAAGGTATGAAGAACCCGAACAACGCGCTGTCTGGTTCGTACGACTTCATGCACATGTTCGGTCATGTCTGCCTGGGCCTGATGTGGGCGCAAATGGCAAAAGCCGCACAGGATGCGCTGGACCGAGGTGCGTCGGACAAAGAGTTCTACGAAACCAAGATTAACACCGGCCGCTTCTACATGGCTCGACGCTTGCCTGCGACGGCGATGCACCTTGCGCGCATCCGGACAGGCGCGGACACGGTCATGGCACTGGACGCAGCGAATTTCTGATCTCAATCTTGGCTCAGGCAAAGCTGCCCAAGCCCGCACCCGGAGGAGAAAAGATGCCAAAACGCTTTCGCCTGACCCGCCGTTTTCCCGTCGCCATGACGGAAGACGGATATCGCAAACTCAAAGCCTTCGCGCGTGAGGCCGGTTTGGACGAAGGTGAAGCACTGTCTTTTCTGTTCGAAAATTTCAACAGCGTGATTGATGAGGAAAACCTGACCCATCGCTTGCGGATTTTCAACTCTGAACTTGAAGCGCGCAAGCGGTGACGTCGGAACGCCAAGTCTATGGCACACACAAGCCAACCGATCACTCCGCCTCCGGCGGCCGTATTTGGAACAAGAGGAAGATATGGATGCGCGTCCACCCCGCCATCCGGGAACTGATCTCACTAGGTGGCACTCAGCCGGGACGGCGGGGCTTCTCCTCGTACGGTCATCGGCTCGGCAGCCTGTACCGCAAGAGGACGAAACCGCATTAACCTTAAGAAACCGTTACGAGAAAAGTGTAAACCCGCCCTTCTTCTCGTTTCAAATACGGAACTACCGACCTATCCACAAACGCCACGGGAGGGGCGATTGAATGACCATAAAGCTGCATTGCTTCGGAGAAAGCGGAAATAGCTACAAGGCCGCACTCGCTCTTGAAATGTCCGGGTTGGACTGGGAACCGGTCTTTGTCGACTTTTTCAACGGTGCGACGCGCACCCCGGAGTTTCGCGCCGAAGTGAATGAGATGGGCGAAGCGCCTGTCCTGATCGACGGTGTTTTTCGGACCAGCCAGTCCGGCGCCATTCAGGCTTACGTGACCGAGAAGTCCGGTAAATTCGGTGGCAAGGATCGGGATGAGAACTACGACATCCTGCGCTGGGTTTTGTGGGACAACCACAAGCTCAGTTCAATGGCCGGGCTGACACGGTTCCTGATCAATTTCCTGCCCGAACAGCACCGGAACCCGGACGTAATTGCTTTTAACCAGGGGCGCCTGAAGACAGCTTACCAAGTTTTGAACGCCCATTTGGACGGTCGCGACTGGATCGTCGGTGACGGCGTGACGAACGCCGATCTCAGCTGCTGCGGCTACCTTTATTATCCCGAACCATTCGGCTTTGACCGTGCCGACTGGCCCCATATCGACGCCTGGCTGATCCGGTTATCCGAGCAGCCCGGCTGGAAACACCCCTATGACCTGATGCCCGGCAACCCGTCGGATCGAGCTTAAGGAGAAGACCCATGACCGAAGCTTATATTTATGACGCCTTGCGCACCCCGCGCGGCAAGGGCCGTAAGGATGGCAGCCTGCACGAGGTTACCACGGTGCGCCTGTCCGCCCTGACCCTGAACGCGATGAAAGAACGCAATAACCTTGAAGGCCACGCCGTCGAGGACGTGATCTGGGGCAACGTCACGCAAGTGATGGAACAAGGCGGCTGTTTGGCCCGCTCGGCGGTTCTGGCCTCGGACCTGGATCAGTCGATCCCAGGACTGGCGATCAACCGCTTCTGCGCCTCAGGCATGGAAGCCGTGAACCTGGCGGCAAACCAAGTCAAAGGCGGCGCTGGCGATGCTTATATCGCTGGCGGTGTTGAGATGATGGGCCGTGTGGCTATGGGCAGCGACGGCGCGGCGATTGCAGTTGATCCTTCGCTGGCAATGGAGACCTACTTCGTTCCGCAGGGTATTTCAGCGGATATTATCGCTACTGAGTATGGCTTTAGCCGCGACGACGCAGACGCGCTGGCCGTCGAATCGCAACGGCGTGCGGCAGAGGCCTGGGAAGACAACCGGTTTGAGAAATCCGTCATCAAGGTGACTGACCAGAACGGCCTGACCATTCTCGATCGCGACGAATACATGCGCCCCGGTACTGACATGCAGAGCCTCGGCGCGCTGAACCCGTCCTTCCAGATGATGGGCGAGCAGATGCCCGGCTTCGACAAGGTGGCGATGATCAAGTACCCGCATCTGGAACGGATCAACCACATCCACCACGCGGGCAACAGTTCGGGCATCGTGGACGGCGCGGCGGCTGTTCTGATCGGCAACAAAGAGTTCGGTGAAAAATACGGCCTCAAGCCGCGCGCCCGTATCAAGGCAACCGCCAAGATCGGCACCGATCCGACCATCATGCTGACCGGCCCGGTTCCGGTGACCGAAAAGATCCTGGCCGACAATGGCATGAAGATCGGCGATCTGGACCTGTTCGAAGTGAACGAAGCATTTGCCTCGGTCGTGCTGCGGTTCCAGCAGGCATTCGACGTCGATCCGGCCCTTGTGAACGTGAACGGCGGCTCGATCGCGATGGGTCACCCGTTGGGTGCAACCGGCGCGATGATCATCGGCACACTGCTGGATGAGCTTGAGCGTCAGGACAAGGAAACCGGTCTGGCCACGCTTTGTATCGCGTCCGGCATGGGTGCAGCAACGATTATCGAGCGGATCTGATGCCTAAGCTGGATCTCTCTCAGATCCCGTTCAAGGGTGGCTCGTCCTATCCTGGCAAGCTGGCTGAGGCGGTCGGAGGCCGTTTCAAAAAGGGCGTTGGAGATGCGGGTGGGCTGACCCAGTTCGGGGTCAACATCGTGCGGCTTGAGCCACAAGCTCTGTCCTCGCTGCGTCATTACCACATGGAGCAGGACGAGTTTGCCATCATGCTCAGCGGTACATGCGTGCTGATCGACGACGATCGTGAGCATGAGATGCAGCCCGGTGATTGCGCCGCCTGGCCCGCTGGTGAAACCAACGGCCATCACCTTGTGAACAAAACCGATGCGCCTGCGACCTTTCTGGTGGTGGGCACTCGGACCCCGACCGAGACCTGTTTTTACAGCGACTTAGACATGATGGTGAAGGATGATGAGAACGGATTCTCTTTCACCCGGAAAGACGGCAGCCCGCTGACGGCTGACCAGATTGGAGATGACAATGACTGATTTCACTCTGAGCAAAGACGCGGACGGCGTCGCCTTCGTAACCTGGGACGCCCTGGGCAAATCCATGAACGTGCTGACCCGCGAGGCGTTTCAGGAGGTCAGCCAGCTGATCGATCAGGCCCTGAACGATGATGAGATCAAGGGGATCGTCATCACTTCGGGCAAAGAGGGCTCGTTTGCAGGCGGCATGGACCTGAATACGCTGGCCACCATTCGCCAGGAGGCGGGTGAAGAACCGGCGCAAGCGCTGTTCGATTTCGTCATGGGTGGCCACCACATTCTGCGCAAGCTGGAATTGGCAGGTATGGACCCCAAGACCAAGAAGGGCGGCAAGCCTATTGCCTGCGCAATCAACGGCACATGCGCCGGGATCGGGACCGAGATCGCCCTTGCCTGCCATCACCGCGTGATGACCGACAACCCGAAATCCAAGATCGGTCTGCCCGAAATTCTGCTGGGTATCTTCCCAGGTGGCGGCGGGACAATGCGCTATAGCCGCATGGTTGGTGCGATGGCGGCGGCTCCCGTCCTGCTGGAAGGCAAGATGATGGACCCGAAGAAGGCTAAGGGTGCACAGCTGATCGACGCAGTTTCAGATGACCCGGTTGCTGCAGCCAAGGAATGGGTTCTGAACGCCAAGGATGCCGATTTGGTAAAGCCTTGGGACGCGAAAGGCTACAAGATGCCCGGCGGCGCACCTTACCACCCTGCTGGCTTCATGACCTTCGTGGGTGCAAGCGCGATGGTGAACGGCAAGACGCAGGGTGCGTTCCCGGCGGCCAAAGCTCTGCTGAGCTCGATCTATGAAGGCGCATTGGTTGACTTCGACACCGCCCTGAAGATCGAGGCGCGGTGGTTCACCAATGTCCTGATGAACCCGTCTTCGTCGGCCATGATCCGGTCGCTGTTCCTGAACAAGGAAGCGTTGGAGAAAGGCGCTGTGCGTCCCAAGGATGTACCAGATCAGCGCGTTAAAAAGGTCGGCGTTCTGGGCGCGGGCATGATGGGTGCCGGTATCGCTCTGGTTTCCGCCCAGGCCGGGATGGAGGTTGTTCTGATCGACCGTGATCAGGAAGCCGCCGACAAGGGCAAGGCGTACAGCCAAAGCTATATGGACAAGGGCATCAAGCGTGGTAAAGCCACGGCTGAGAAGAAAGAAGCCCTGCTGGCCCGCATCACCGCGACCCCCGATCTGGAACATCTGAACGGCTGCGATCTGATTATCGAAGCCGTGTTCGAAGACCCCGGTGTGAAAGCTGAGATGACCAAGAAGGTAGAGGCCATCATCCCCGAGGATTGCATCTTTGCCTCGAACACCTCGACGCTGCCGATCACGGATCTGGCGAAAGCCTCGGTGCGGCCCGAACAGTTCATCGGCATCCACTTCTTCTCGCCGGTTGAGAAGATGTTCCTGGTCGAAATCATCAAGGGCAAGGAAACCGGGGATCGCGCAGTGGCGAAGGCGCTGGATTATGTCCGTCAGATCCGCAAGACACCGATCGTGGTCAACGATGCGCGCTTCTTCTATGCCAACCGCTGCATCATCCCCTATATCAACGAAGGTGCGCGCATGATCACCGAGGGCGTCAGCCCTATCCTGATCGACAACGCCGCGCGTCAGCTTGGCTTCCCGGTCGGCCCGATCCAGCTGACCGATGAAACTTCGATTGATCTGGGTGCCAAGATTGCCCGCGCCACCAAGGCGGCCATGGGCGATGCCTATCCCGAAAGCCCCTCGGACGATCTGATCTTCTGGATGGAGGAACAGGGCCGACTGGGTCGCAAGGCCAATGCGGGTTTCTTTGACTATGACGACAAGGGCAAGCGCGTCGAATATTGGAAGGGTCTGCAAGACAAGTACCCGCTGGCCGCCGAGCAGCCTGACCTGATCGAAGTCCAGGAACGCCTGATGTTCGCGCAGGTGCTAGAAGCGGTGCGCGCGCTGGAAGAAGGCGTTCTGGAAGACATCCGTGAAGGTGACGTGGGCGCGATTCTGGGCTGGGGTTTTGCGCCTTGGTCCGGTGGCCCGCTCAGCTGGCTGGACATCATCGGCACGCCCTATGCGGCCGAGCGGTGCGATCAACTGGCCGCAACCTACGGCGAGCGCTTCACCTGCCCGCCGCTGCTGCGTGAAATGGCCGAAAAAGGTCAGAGCTTTTATGGCCGCTTCAATCCCGAAGCAAAAGCCGCTTGAAACAATGATGCAGGCGCGTGAAACCACGCGCCTGCATCGTTCTTGTCAGTGTTTGGTTAGATCTGCCATTCGGGCCGCAGGAACAGAACCGGCGCGTTCGGGCGCCCCGGTCGACCAGGCCGCCTGACCCCAGATGGCGGGCGGATCGGAAATATCGGGTCCTGCGGAATGGGCGCAGGCAGTGCACCCAATGGGTTTGCTAGGGCCGACATGTCGCCCTTGATAGCAATCGAATTGACAAGGTCTTCTGCGGCAGTCTCGTCCACGACCTTGTATGCTTGCACTTGGGCTGTCCCCCGCATCGAAAAGCGACCCGAAGGGCAAAACGCTTGCAAGCCCCCTTCGACAAAGATCACCTGATCCTCGTCAAAGAACAGCGAACTGACTTCAAAAGATGATCCCGGAGCTTGAGACATCATGCGCCCAGCCCCATTCAGAACACGTGCGGGCACCACCGAAATTCCTTCGGCCCCTTCATCAATCTTGGACAAGCTAAGTGCCATACCTTGTTCAGGCATCAACCAAACTGGTCGCCCGTTAAAGGCAGCACGGGCCGGTACAAAGATCGGCAGATATTCAGCGCGCCGCTCATCTGCTGGAATGACCACGGTACTGGTCGAGATGCGGCGCACCTCTTTGAAACCGTGGTCGAGTGTTCGAACCAGATCACCTACAGCGATCCGTTCGACTGGCTTCCAGCCACTGGTGGTGGCAATCTTCGTGCCCTGCAAAAATCCGCCACGGCGCGCGTTCATCGCGTGACTTGGATTGATTGGCTCAAACTCGGGCGATTGATTTAGATAAACAGAAATACTCGTAACTTCAGACACGTGCCGAACCCCCTTTGGCACAAATTGGTTATGCCCAATAGCTAGCACCAAAAAATGAAGGCTGTCTTATTTCAGACATAATTGCGCCTGATTTGAGCAATATTTGCCCCATCCCCTTGTATTTTTGTAAACATTCACTCCGTAAATTCGAGCTTTTTTGCCATTTCTGAAACGAAAGACCCGTGCGGGCTGTGGCGAATCCTCGCCATTCGGCCCTTTGTGAGCGTTAGGCCATCTCTTGCAAGGAGGAAGAGCGTTTAGCCCGCCATCCCAACAATGCGCCCGCCAATGCGATCAAGGCAATGCCCGAAACTTGCATGACGCCGATGGACTGCCCAAGTGCTACAAAAGCAAAAAGCGGGCCAAAGATCATGACTGAATACTCGAAGACAGCCACATAAGATGGCTCACCCACCTGATACGCCTTGATCAACATGAAGACCGCGACCGTCGAACCAACGGCCTGGATACCGATCCAAAGCATCGCAGGTCCGAATGCCCAAACCCAGCCCCGCGTGACAAAGCCTTCCGGTCCGTCAGGGGTGTCAACAGGGGAAAGCGTGAAAGCCATGGCGCCAATCGCTCCGGCTGTACCCAGTGTGATAACCATGGCCGCCAACATGGCCACCGTGCTTTCTGACGAGCAATGTGTGCGTGTCAGGATCGAGCCCAACGCATAGAAAAAACCGGCCACAACCGGCAACAGCGTCCGCGTATCAAAGTCGCTCGGGTTTGGCTGCAGCACCAACAAAATACCGGTGAATCCCATCAGAACGGCCAGAATGCGCCAGGGGCCAATCGTCTGCCTGAGCGCCAGAGATGAAATCAACAGCACGAAGATCGGCGACGTGAACAATCCTGCCAACGCTTGCGCAATGGGCATCATCGCCAAAGATGCAAAATAGCACAGCATGGCGACCGTCATCAAAACACTACGTAAAATGACGGATCTCCAACGGCGTGGGCGCAGCCGACCCAAACCCACAACAGAAAGACCGACAATCAATGGAAACATCAGCAAGGCACGGGTCAGATGGAACTGCCACAAGCCAACCGTTTCGGCCAACAGCACCACCACATTGTCGATCACGCCAATGATCGCCATGGAGCCAATCATCAAACCCGAAGCCAAAACCGGCGAAGTTGTTGAATGATCCTGCATGTAAGTGCCTCGATTGCGATCAAAGTTCTGGGACTTTTTCTTGTCGGGTATCCAGCACATTTTGCTTTAGCTGCGCAACAGGTTTGCGCCTAACGAATGCACCATGCTAAGCTGTAGCAAAACAATTCTGAGCAGACCCCATCAAGATGACGGCCCTGAAAAAGTACCAGCGGATCGAAGCCACCGGTCTGTGGCGCCCTTCGCCCGATGAACAGCGGCGAGAGGTTGTGGTATCGATCGGTGAAGCCACTCTGACGATTTCCGACTTCAATGACAGGGCCTTGACCCATTGGTCTTTGGCTGCACTGGAACGACAGAACCCAGGGTCTTTTCCGGCCGTTTTCAACCCCGACGGCGACCCGGACGAAACGCTGGAACTGGCGGAAACCGAAACCACTATGCTGGACGCCATTGACCGCTTGCAACGCGCCATTGATCGCGCGCGCCCGCACCCCGGTCGTCTGCGGTGGTTGAGTGTCGGGGGCGTTGTTGTCGCTGTATTGGCCCTGCTGCTGTTTTGGTTGCCCGGCGCATTGCAGAGCCACGTCGTTTCCGTCGTTCCTCAGGTAAAACGGCAGGAAATCGGTGAGACCATACTGCACAGGATCGAACGTGTCTCAGGGCGCGCCTGTTCTTCGGTGGATGCGCAGGGGTCGCTGGATCGGCTGGCCAAGCGGACTGGTGTACGCCAGATCATTATCCTGCCTGCAGGCGTACAGGACAGTCTGAGCCTTCCCGGCGGCACGGTTGTGTTGAACAAATCGTTGGTGGAAGACTATGAAGACCCTGCCGTCGCCGCGGGTTATGTCATCGCGGAACGCGCCCGCATGGAACAGACGGACCCGCTTGATGATCTTCTGGATCGAACCGGTGCATCTTCGGCCTTCCGTTTGCTGACAACCGGCGGACTGACGCCTGCCATCATCGACAACTACACCGAACAAGTTGTATCAGACCCTCGGCCTTCGCTTTTGGATGACCAGCTTTTGGCGGTCTTTGCACAAGCCGCCCTGCCCTCGACGCCTTATGCATATGCCCGAGATATAACAGGTGAAACTGTCTTGGGACTGATCGAGGCGGACCCGATGGCGGGTCGCACCCTTGAACAAGTTTTGCCGGACCGCGACTGGGTCCGACTTCAGAACATTTGCGGCGAATAATCAGGCTTATTTGGTGCCGAACATGCGGTCGCCCGCATCGCCCAGGCCCGGCATGATATAGCCTTTCGAGTTCAACTCGCGGTCCAGTGCAGCGGTGACAATATGCACATCCGGGTGCGCTTCTTTCATTCGCGTCACACCTTCGGGTGCCGCCAGCAGGCAAAGGAAGCGGATATCCGTTGCGCCCGCCTCTTTCAGCAGATCAATGGCAGCGGCCGAACTGTTGCCGGTGGCCAACATCGGATCCACGGCAATGACCAAACGGTCTTTCAGGCCTTCGGGTGCCTTGAAATAGTACTGTACGGGCTTCAGGGTTTCTTCGTCGCGATACAGCCCGACAAAGCCAACGCGCGCGGAGGGCACAAGTTCCAAAACCCCATCCAACATCCCATTTCCTGCGCGCAGGATTGACACCAAAGCCATCTTCTTGCCCGCTAGGATCGGGGCGTCCATCTCTTCCATCGGCGTTTCGATATGGCGCGTGGTCAACGGGATTTCGCGCGTGACCTCGTAAGCCAGCAAAAGCGTAATTTCGCGCAGCAACTGCCGAAACTCAGCCGTTGAGGTGCCCTTGTCTCGCATGAGCGTCAGTTTGTGTTGAACCAACGGGTGATCGACGACGGTCAGGTGTTCGCTCATGATGTCTCCAGTCTTTTCTTGACCCGCGTACGGGTATCTTCATCGCAGAAGGCCGCGTTCAGGGCCATCTCATTCAGTGTCGCAAAATCCTCGGCCTCCCAGCCGAAAGCTGCGTTCAACATCTCATACTCCCGCCGCATGGTCGTGTGAAAGAACGGAGGGTCGTCTGTGGACACCGTGACCTTTACGCCTGCGTCGCGTAAGCGTGCGATCGGATGCGCTGCAAAATCCGGGAAAAGGCCCAGAACCACATTCGACCCTGGGCAGACTTCAAGAGTGATGTCCCGATCCACCAATTCGCGAACAAGGTCGGGGTCTTCGATGGCGCGAACGCCGTGACCGATGCGTTCGACCCCCAGATCACGGATGGCATCGCGCACGCTGTCAGGGCCACCGAACTCACCCGCATGTGTGGTCAGACGCAGACCGGCTTCGCGCGCACAATCGAAGGCCCATTTGAAATCACCTTGCGCACCGATGGATTCGTTCCCGCCCATACCGAACCCGGTGATCCAGTCGCCAGCGGTCTCAGCTGCACATTGGGCGCTGCGCTTGGCCTGTTCGGGGCCGAAATGGCGCACGCAGGTGATCACGCCCCTCAGCGTAATGTCAAACTTGCGCTCGGCCTCGTCTGCGGCATCCTGGATGGCGTTCAGATAATCGCACCACGCGTGCAGATCGCCGCCACCGCAGAAATCCGGGCTGAGAAAAGTCTCGGAATAAACCACACCATTCTCGGCGCTTTCTTCCAGAATGGCCAAAGTGAGCCGTCGAAAATCTTCGGGCGTTTTCAAAACTTCGCAAGCGGCCTCGTACACGCTCAGGAAATGCGCGAAGTCGCGGAAATCATAAGATCCGTCCGACTTGAAGATACCGCCCAGGTCCACGCGCTTTTCATGCGCGAGTTGACGGATGAATGCCGGAGGCGCTGCGCCTTCGTGATGCAGGTGCAGTTCGATTTTTGGAAGGTCGGCGACGTTCATAAAAAGTTCCTACCCGGCCCTTGCGCCGGAATGTTCAGGTGATGAGCAATGCTGGCGGCGACATCGGCAAAATCCACTTGTCCGATCTTCCCCGCGCCCTGCCCTGCAATCAGAACCGGCACCTGTTCACGCGTGTGATCCGTTCCGGTCCAGCTGGGGTCATTGCCATGATCGGCGGTCAGCAGCAACAGGTCTCCAGGGCGGAGTTTCGCCAGAATCTTCCCGATTTCCCGGTCGAACCATTCAAGCGCGCGGGCATAACCGCTGATGTCGCGGCGATGGCCATACAAACTGTCGAATTCTACGATATTGGCGAAGGTCAGACTGCCGTCTTCCGCCTCGTCCACGAGATCAGACAGGTGCTGCATCAATTCGGCATCAGATCCTTTGCGCAGCGTGTCGATGCCCTGCATCGAAAAGATGTCGCCGATCTTGCCCACGGCGTGCACCTTCCGTCCCGCATCCTGTGCCCAATTGGTCAGCACTGGTGCGGGCGGCAAAATAGCGAAATCCCTGCGATTGGTCGTGCGTTCAAAGCCAGTCTCTGGCGTGCCGATAAAGGGGCGCGCAATAACACGACCCACTTTCATCTCATGCAATCGCGGCGCGAGCGTGCGGCACATGTCCAGCAGCCGGTCTAGCCCGAAGCTTTCTTCGTGGGTAGCGATTTGAAACACGCTGTCGGCAGAGGTGTAGCAGATCGGCCAACCGGTCCGCATGTGCTCGGCACCCAATTCGGCGATGATCGCAGTGCCCGAAGCGTGACAATCCCCAAGGACGCCTTCGGTCCCTGCCGCTTCAGCCGCGGCACGGCTCAGGTCCGCTGGAAAGGCTGGAACCGTGTCTGGAAAATAATGCCAGTCCCACGGCACTGGCAGGCCTGCCAGTTCCCAATGGCCCGAGGGCGTGTCCTTGCCGGGCGAATGCTCGCGCGCGCAGCCCCACAGGCCGGTGGGTTCTGCGCCCAACCCCGGAGTTTCGTCCCCGGACGCCAAGCGCACAGCCGCACCCAGACCCAACGCATCTAGATTCGGCAAGGTCAAATTGCCTGATCGCCCGCCTTCTGCCCGCCCCTCGGCACAAGCCTGTGCGATGTGGGCCAGAGTATTCGCCCCTGTATCCGGAATACTGCCATTGAAGAACTGACTGGCATCAGGTGCACCGCCTATACCGACGGAATCCATGACAACAAGGAACGCGCGGGTCATACGCTGATCCTTTCGCGCACCAGATCAGGAACCGATGGAGGTGTATCGCTGATCGTAATAGCGCTGAGAACGCTTTTTGCAGCCCGAAGCGCGGCGTCCTCCCGTGCTGAATGGATTACAGCGATGGGTGCCCCTTTGGATACACGATCCCCCAGCCGGAGAATACCAGAGATCCCAACCGCTGGATCGATCTGGTCGCTTTCGACCTGACGACCACCGCCCAGCGCCACCACGGCAAGACCCAGCGCTTCTCCGTCGATGGCCGAGACGTAACCATCCCTGGGGGCGGGAACCTCTTGGATGACGTTGGCCTCTGGCAGGAACCGGGCCCAGGTTTCGACAAACTGTACGGGGCCGCCGACCGCAGCCATCATGCGACCAAACCGTTCTGCGGCGCGCCCGTCCCGGATGACTGCGGCGATCTGTTCGCGTCCTTCCGCGACCGACCCGCACATTCCGGCATCCGTCAACAATACCCCTCCGAGCTCGGCAGAGATGTCTGCCAACGGTGAAGATTGCGATCCGGTCAGGACCTTCATAACTTCTGCAATTTCCAAGGCATTGCCCAACGCGGGGGCCAGTGGCTGGTTCATATCCGTAATCACCGCCGACGTCCGGCACCCCGCCGCGTTTGCAGTCTCGGTCAATGCTGTGGCAAGCTTTTGAGCATCTTCCATCGTTTTCATGAAGGCACCGCTGCCGACCTTGACGTCAAGAACCAGTGCGTCCGGGCTGGCCGCCAATTTTTTGGAAAGGATCGAAGCCGTGATCAGGTCCAAACTTTCGACAGTCGCGGTTACATCACGCACCGCATAAAGTCGCTTATCGGCCGGAGCGATCTGCCCCGTTGCGCCAACAATGGCAGCACCGGTTTCACCCAAGATCTGTGCAAGACGATCTTGCCCGATCTGCGTGCTGACGCCCGGTATCGCCTCAAGCTTGTCCAGTGTCCCGCCGGTGTGCCCCAACCCACGGCCCGAGATCATTGGAACATATGCCCCGCATTCCGCCAGCGCCGGAGCAAGTACAAGGCTAACGCTATCCCCGACTCCGCCGGTCGAGTGTTTATCGATCACCGGCCCGTCGACATCCCAAGTAAGCACATCACCGCTGTCGCGCATCGCGACTGTCAAATCCGCGCGCCCCTGCGGGCCCAAACCGCCCATGCAGACGGCCATGGCAAAGGCCCCGGCCTGCGCGTCGCTGACACTGCCATCGGCCAGCCCCTGTGCAAACCAGATCAATTCTTCGCGCCCCGGCACCTCAAGCCTGCGCAGCTTTGCAATGATCGAACGGGCATCCATGCGTCAGACATCTTCCATATGAGAGGCATCAAACGCGCCAGGCAGCAATTCTCCGATGGTGGTTTCGAACTCGGCACCATCCACGGTTGCCAAAGTGACTTTCACATCACGCTTGCCGAACTCGGCCAGTTTCTGTCGGCAACCACCGCAAGGCGGCACGGGTTGCGGGCTCGAGGCGACCACATAGACCTCAGTGAGGTGCTGTTCGCCTGAGGCAACCATCGCGGCAATCGCACCGGCCTCGGCACAGGTGCCTTCAGGGTATGCGACGTTCTCGACATTGCAACCAGAATAAATCTGACCCGAGGAAGACCGCAGCGCCGCGCCTACCTTGAAGTTCGAATAAGGCGCATAGGCGTTTTCCCGGACGGACAAGGCAGCGTCTTTCAGCGACATGGCGATTCCTCATTTTTGATCATCTGGTCAGAAAATTGGACCCTACCGGAAAAAGGCGGGGGAATAGAAGCCCCCTTACCTTGTTTTTCAGTCACCCCAGTGTTGTGTTGAAGGTACCGGGCAAGGTGACTTCCAGCAATTCCATATCATCCGATGGTGCGGACAAACGCGTACGCATGCCCGGTGGAATGACAAAAGCATCCCCTTGTTCCAGCCGGTAGGGTTCGCGACCTTCGCCTTCCAGTGTAACTTGGCCGTCCATCACGAAGGTGAAATGGATATCGGTGTCATGGCTGGCCCATTCCGGTTCACCCTGCCCTTTGCGCACGACCTGAACCCCGGCGACCCCCTTAGTGTTTTCGGCAATCGTTGTGTCGCGGCAGATGTAACCTGGCAAACGGAACGGCACCCATTCGGCATCCTTCGCCTGATTGTAGACAAAGCGTTGCCCCTGCCATTCCCGATCGGGACGAAAATGCGGGGTTGGGAGCTGCATGTCATGGTCGATTTCCGTGACATGTTCTGCCGGCACACCGATCTCGATGACCTGAACATTGTCGGATGCTTCCAGCACGCGATGGCGAATTTCCGGTGGTTGGATAAAGCAATCGCCAGCCGTCAGCCGCATCTTTTCGCCCTGGTCTTCATAGACCACATCGACCCAACCGTGGATGCAAAAGATCAGTTGAAACCCAACCTTGTGAAAATGCACCATGTCAGGCACGGGGCCGCCGTCTGGAATACGAATATGGCTTGCGATGATTGAACCGCCGAGCCGATCCGGCACCAGATCGCGGTAATGCATTCCGGCGCGCCCGATGATCCAAGGAGCCTGATCCTTTAGCCTGCGCACCACAAAGGAATGAACCGTTTCAGGCATCACAAGCGGCGGGCTACGCTCTTCGATTTCGACACGGGTCCCGTTTGGCGCAACAAGAACCCGTTCACCGTTGGCGAAACCTTCTGGGTCATCGGTCAGAATACGCAGCGTTCCGGCGCTTTCGGGTGCATCCTTTTCGATGCGCAACCGCAAACCATGCCCTGAGAACACCGCAATGCGCGGATCGTCTGCGGGATAGATCATGTCCATCTTCATCCCCAATGTCTTTGTGTAAAAGGGGATGTCGTCACGCAGCTCTTGCGTGGGCAGGCGAAATTCAGCGTATGTCTGCGATGGCTCGGCTGTCTTGGTCATGGGGCGTTCCGTTGGATTGCGTTTTCGGCCATCCGATCAGAACAGAGGCCAAAATGCCAATCGAAAAGAACATCTCGAGCGTTTCTTCCAGAACAAAAAGCCGCACTTGCATGAGGTCAGACAAGGCACCGCTGTACAGCCCGACAAATTCTTCCAACAGCTGAGCAGTCACGGCCGCGCATCCCGCCGCAACGAACACAATCAATGACAGGTTGCGTTGCTTGAACGCACGCCACCCTGTTGGAATGCCGTGCCAGATCGCACCGCCCAGCACCAACAGGATCAGCGCAACCCTGACCCATACGATATCCAGAAACACGTCCAACCCATGAAGGATCGCAAATGGCAGACTTCCTTCGGAATAGATGTCAGCCTCTAACTCTCGCTCAGCAAGCAAAAGGCATGTGAGGCCGATATAGGCACGGGTCACGCCCCGGTACCGCCACAGCGCCGCAAGACCCGCGACAAACAAACCTGCGGCCGAGACTGTTTCTATCGGGCCGCCTTCATGGTTGAACTTTGCCGCGAACTCGGGCCACACAAGAATAACGCTGACCAGAGCACCCGCCAACAACGCTGCACCCCACAGCACCAGCCGAGCATACTGGGCACGCGACATAAAGCCGTAGGACAGGCCACCGACCTGCTCATTTAACTTGATTGTCATAACTGCTTGTTCTTGCCTGAGTGGTGTTATGGGTTGCAAAGTTGCCTGGACATAAATGTTTTGTGACAAAAATCAAGCTTTATACACTTCACGGTTGCGACAACTCGCCGAAGTGACGCAACGTAGCCAAGCTAAAAGAAATAGTTTAAGGTTAAATTATATTTCCCAGGGAGAAGAAACGCCAATGTCCGACACCCCTAGCCTGCGACAGGCTTCGCTTGATTATCATGCCCATCCCAAACCCGGAAAGCTTGAGATCAAGGCGACCAAGCCGATGGCCAACGGGCGCGATCTGGCCCGCGCCTACTCGCCCGGCGTGGCCGAGGCCAGCCTTGAGATCAAGGCAGATGCAGCAAATGCAGAACGCTACACCGCACGCGGCAATCTGGTTGCGGTAGTGTCCAACGGCACAGCGGTTCTGGGGCTGGGCAATATCGGGGCGCTTGCGTCCAAGCCGGTGATGGAGGGCAAGGCCGTCCTGTTCAAAAAATTCGCAGGCATCGATTGCTTTGATATCGAAGTCGACCAACCAGACCCTGAAAAACTGGCGGATATCGTCTGCGCGCTTGAACCAACATTTGGCGCAATCAACCTGGAAGACATCAAGGCCCCCGATTGTTTCATCGTCGAAAAGCTCTGCCGTGAGCGCATGAACATTCCTGTGTTCCATGACGACCAGCATGGGACCGCCATTGTCGTTGGGGCCGCTGCCAAAAACGCCCTGCACGTGGCCGGAAAGTCCTTTGACACCATTAAGGTTGTCTCGACCGGAGGTGGAGCTGCGGGGATTGCCTGCCTGAACATGCTGGTGAAACTGGGTGTCAAGCGCGAGAACATCTGGTTATGCGACATTCATGGGCTTGTCTATGAAGGCCGCGCCGAGGATATGAACCCGCAGAAATCCCAGTTCGCCCAGAACTCGGATCTGCGGACATTGGATGAGGTCATCGGAGAAGCAGACCTGTTTCTCGGCCTCAGCGGTCCGAATGTCCTTAAACCCGAGATGGTTGCAAAAATGGCCAGCCGTCCGATAATTTTTGCGTTGGCCAACCCGACGCCGGAAATCCTGCCACAGGCCGCGCGCGACGTTGCCCCAGACGCGATCATAGCCACGGGTCGCAGCGATTTTCCAAATCAAGTCAACAATGTACTGTGTTTTCCCTTTATCTTCCGAGGCGCGCTGGATGTGGGCGCGACCGAGATCAATGATGAGATGCAGATCGCCTGCGTTGACGGCATCGCGGAAATGGCACGCGCGACAACAAGCGCAGAAGCCGCGGCCGCTTATAAAGGTGAACAACTGACTTTTGGCCCGGATTACCTGATCCCCAAACCTTTCGACCCTCGTTTGGTTGGGGTCGTTTCATCATCCGTGGCCAAGGCCGCCATGGAAAGCGGTGTCGCCAAACGACCAATCGAAGATTTTGAGGCATACAAAGAAAAGCTGAACCAGACCGTTTTCAAATCCGCCCTACTGATGCGCCCTGTGTTCGAGGCCGCTGCGGTCGCATCCCGCCGGATCGTTTTTGCCGAAGGCGAGGATGAACGCGTGCTGCGCGCCTCGCAAGCCATCCTGGAAGAGACAACAGAGACACCAATCCTGATCGGACGCCCGGAAGTGATCGAAGCGCGCTGTGAAAAGCTGGGCCTGACAATACGCCCTGGAACGGATTGCCAGATCGTAAACCCGGAAAACGATCCGCGCTATTACGATTACTGGAACTCGTACCATCAGATCATGCAGCGCCGCGGCGTGACACCGGATCTGGCCAAGGCAATCATGCGCACCAACACCACCGCGATCGGCGCCATTATGGTGCATCGCGGTGAAGCGGACAGTCTGATCTGCGGTACATTCGGCGAGTATCGCTGGCACCTGAATTATGTCGAACAGGTTTTGGACGATGGCGACCTGCGTCCGCATGGTGCGTTGTCCCTGATGATTTTGGAAGACGGGCCCCTGTTCATTGCCGACACCCATGTTCGTCAATTGCCCACCCCTGAAGAGCTGGCCGAAACCACCATTGGTGCGGCACGGCACGTGCGCCGGTTCGGGATCGAGCCCAAAATTGCATTCTGTTCGCAATCCCAATTCGGCAATCAAGCCGAAGGGTCCGGCAAACGGCTGCGTGCGGCGCTGAACATTCTGGATCAACAGCCGCGTGATTTCGTGTACGAGGGTGAAATGAACCTGGATGCCGCTTTGGACGGAGACCTTCGGGCGCGCATTTTCCCGGCTTCGCGTCTTGAAGGCGCAGCAAATGTGCTGATCTTCGCTCATGCGGACGCTGCCAGCGGGGTGCGCAATATCCTTAAGATGAAAGCTGATGGAATCGAAGTTGGCCCCATTCTGATGGGCATGGGCAACAAAGCTCATATTGTAACGCCGTCGATCACCGCGCGCGGCTTGCTGAATATGGCTGCCATCGCTGGCACTCCGGTTGCGCATTACGGCTGAGCAATCGCAATGATAACCCGGACCGCACTCTGGAATGGGGTGCGGTTTACCAGCAATTTACGAATGGCCGATAACTTGTGGCCGTCTAAAGGTTGTTCTGTCGGCAGTAGTCAAACGCGCTTAACACTTCGAGTTTTGTTGAGTCGTAGCCCGTTCCTGTTTTTGCAGCGCAGGGTTTGCAGATTTGCAAACTCGACCTTGAGATCTTTGTTTCCCGCTGGCAGAAAAGGGGTTTGCAAAACTTTGCAGCCTCTTCAGTGGTTTCCTGCAAATATTTTGCGATAAACTGACGCGTCGCCATTTGACACGCTTGCCCGAAAGTTTTCTGGGTCCTAACACAATATTCAAGTCGTTGTGAGGAGAACGAGATGGCGTATCAGGACGTTTATGACAGCTGGAAAACTGACCCCGAAGCGTTCTGGATGGACGCCGCCAAAGGGATCGACTGGGTAAAAGAACCCAGCAAAGCGTTGTTCGACGACAATGCCCCACTGTATGAATGGTTCAGCGACGCGCGGGTAAATACGTGCTGGAACGCGGTAGACCGTCACGTGGAAAACGGTCGCGGAGAGCAAACGGCCATCATCTATGACAGCCCCATCACTCATACCAAGCGCGAGATTTCGTATGTTGAGCTACGCAACCGTGTGGCCAACCTTGCCGGTGCGCTGCGAGCCAAAGGTGTCGAGAAAGGTGATCGCGTCATCATCTATATGCCGATGATCCCCGAGGCGCTTGAGGCAATGTTGGCCTGTGCACGACTGGGCGCGGTGCATTCGGTTGTGTTCGGCGGGTTTGCCAGTAACGAATTGGCCGTTCGTATTGATGACGCCAAACCCAAAGCGATCATCGCCGCGTCGTGCGGGATGGAGCCCGGTCGCGTGGTGCACTATAAACCTCTGCTGGACGGCGCGATCGACCTGGCTGATCACAAGCCAGAATTCTGCGTAATATTTCAGCGTGAACAAGAGGTTGCTCAACTGATTGAAGGACGCGACTTCAACTGGCACGGTTTTCAATACGGCGTTGAACCTGCAGAATGCGTACCGGTCGATGGTAACGATCCGGCCTATATCCTTTACACCTCTGGCACCACGGGTGCGCCCAAGGGTGTTGTGCGCCCCACTGCCGGACATCTGGTGGCGCTGAACTGGTCGATGAAGAACATCTACAACGTCGATCCAGGCGATGTGTTCTGGGCGGCATCCGATGTGGGCTGGGTCGTAGGACATTCGTATATCTGCTACGCACCGCTCATCCATGGGAACACAACTATCGTTTTCGAAGGAAAACCGGTTGGCACCCCCGACGCTGGCACCTTCTGGCGCGTGATATCAGAGCATAAGGTCAAAAGCTTTTTCACCGCACCCACGGCGATCCGCGCCGTAAAACGAGAAGACCCAAAGGGTGAACTGATCGCCAAATACGACCTGTCGCATTTGCGCGCCCTGTATCTGGCAGGCGAACGTGCCGATCCCGATACGATTATTTGGGCGCAAAATGCGCTGAACGTTCCTGTGATCGACCATTGGTGGCAAACCGAAACCGGTTGGGCCATCGCTGGCAATCCCCTGGGCATCGAAGAACTGCCGATCAAGCTGGGCTCACCCGCCAAACCGATGCCGGGCTATGACGTGCAAATTCTGGACGAAGGCGGCCACCCGATGAAAGCGGGAGAACTGGGCGCCATTGCGGTCAAGCTGCCGTTGCCTCCGGGCACGCTGCCGACCCTCTGGAACGCAGAGGAACGGTTCAAGAAATCCTATCTGGAGCACTTCCCCGGTTACTATGAAACGGGCGATGCAGGCATGATCGACGAGGACGGATACCTCTATATCATGGCGCGAACTGATGATGTCATCAACGTGGCGGGTCATCGCCTTTCGACCGGCGGGATGGAAGAGGTTCTGGCCGCCCACCCAGACGTGGCCGAATGTGCTGTGATCGGTGTATCGGATCAGTTGAAGGGTCAGATGCCTGTCGGGTTCCTATGCCTGAATGCCGGCGCCGACCGGGACCACGGTGATGTGGTTCAGGAGGTCATCAAGATGGTGCGCGAAAAGATCGGCCCCGTTGCAGCCTTCAAACTGGCAGTGATCGTCGACAGGCTGCCCAAGACCCGTTCGGGCAAGATCCTGCGCGGCACGATGGTTTCGATTGCTGACGGTCAGGACTATAAAATGCCTGCTACCATCGACGATCCTGCCATCCTTGATGAAATCAAGGACGCCTTACAAACAATCGGTTACGCAAAGTGATCTTGGGGCGGCGCAGGCCGCCCTTTTCACGTCTGCCCTTGCAACCGGAACAAAGCCCCCTACTGTCGCTGTAACACAGTGAGGGCCCATGACAGATTCCGACATCTGGCGTCTCAGCGCCACAGACTTGACCACCCTGACGCGACGCGGTGATCTAAGTGCGACTGAGGTTGTACAGGCTTCGATTGACCGGATGGATGCAGTCAACCCCGACCTGAATGCCGTGGTCGAAGATCTGCGCGCAGAGGCGTTGGAACGTGCACATTCCTTGGATAACGCCCGTGCAAGCGGGCGACCAAGCGGAGCACTGCATGGTGTACCGGTCACGATAAAAGTGAATGTGGATCAGAAAGGTCACGCCACCACCAACGGCGTCGTGGCATTGAAGGACGTCATCGCGCCGGATGACGCACCGGTTGTCCGTAATCTGCATAAGGCCGGGGCCATTGTAATCGGGCGAACCAATACACCAGAATTTTCGTTTCGGGCCGATACGGACAACGCGCTTTACGGGCGCACACATAACCCATGGGGCAGCCATATCTCACCCGGTGGATCATCGGGCGGAGCGGGCGCGGCCGTGATGGCAGGTATCGGGGCGCTGGCCCATGGCAATGATATCGGCGGCAGCCTGCGCTTTCCCGCAGCTGCCAATGGGGCGGTCACAGTGAAACCAGGGCTGGGGCGTGTTCCCGCCTGGAACCCAAGCCAAAAGGTCGAGCGCGGCTTGTTGGCCCAGTCAATGTCTGTTCAGGGCCTGATTACCCGGACTGCAGCAGATTTGCACCTTTCGATGCCCAGCCTGATCTCGGCAGACGCGCGCGACCCATTCCATGTGCCAATGCCTTGGCGCGGTGAATCCCCGGCTGGTCCGATCAAGGTGGCATTCACGAAAAACACTTTTGGCTATGCTCTGCATCCCGAAGTCGAAAAGGCCCTTGATACGGCGCGCGACGCGTTGGTTGATGCTGGCTATGCCGTAGATGAGGTCGATCCGCCGGACGTTTTCGAATGTGGGCGGGTCGGTTATCGCGCACTTATGGGCGAAGTGCTGACCCTGATGAAATCGGATATCGAAGCGGCCGGTTCGCAAACCATCCAAGAGATTTTCAACGTCTACTTTCAGGAATTCCCGCCGATCGTCGAAACCGAGCTGGTAAAAATGCTGGCCAAACGCAGCCACTACGCGCGCGAATGGTCGCTGTTCATGCAAGATTATCCGCTGGTTTTGTCACCCTTCTTGCCGCAGCCCTTCTTCAAGCCCGACCGCGATACGGAAGGGGCTGAAGGCGTGCATGAGGTTCTGGGCTGCGCGGTGTATTCTTACGCGATGAACTTCCTGGGGCTTCCGGCAGCCTGCGTACCCGCGCACTTGGCCGATCTGCCGAAGGGGCCACAACCGATTAATGTTCAAATTGCAGCGCAGCGATGGCGCGAAGATCTGGCGGTAGACGCCGCTGCGGCAATCGAAGCCCGCGTGGGTCAAATGTGCACCGCGCTTTGGGATCAAATGAAAAGCGTATAATTGGCCCCAAAAAGAAATAGACCTCGGGTCATTGTGCCCGAGGTCCAACTGCTAAAATAAGCCCGGAAATCTGATGACGAGCGTAGCACCACCCACCCTCGCCAGCGCAAAATTTGCACAATCATTCGAAAACGCCGTTCAGGTGGCCACTCACTCCCACCTTGGCGTGTTCTCCAGGCAAGTTGAGATTACTAAAACGGCAATCAATTCCATGTGAACTGGTTCACATAAACCGAAAAAAAGTGCGCGGCGGCCCGCTTTTATGTGAATTGCTCAGAAATCAGGCGTTCTTCGAGCCCGTGGCCCGGATCAAATAGAATGCGGTGCTCTATTGCCGGCTCCGACCTGATCTCGACCCAGTCGATATCCGGGAAAGAAATGGAATCGGCATCCGCCATGACCGGGCGCTTTTCGGCATCAAGAACGTCGAATCGAACCTTTGCGATCTTGGGCAGCAGCGCGCCACGCCAACGGCGGGGACGGAACGAGGCAATCGCAGTCAACGCCAAAACGTCCGAACCAATTGGCAGGATCGGCCCGTGTGCCGAATAGTTGTAGGCCGTCGATCCGGCGGGTGTCGACAGCAAGGCTCCATCGCATACCAGTTCCGACATCCGCACGCGACCGTCAACGCTGATCTTCAGCCTTGCAGCCTGTGGGCCAGCCCGCAGCAGCGACACTTCGTTGATGGCCAGCGCCTCGTGCAACTTGCCTGATTGATCCATTGCGCGCATCGCCAGCGGATTGATAACCTCTTCTTCGGCATCCTCGAGACGCGCGATCAGGTCGTCTTCGTGGTATTCGTTCATCAAAAAGCCGATCGTGCCCCGGTTCATACCGTATACCGGTGTGTCGAGATGCTGCATGTTGTGCAGGGTGTGCAACATGAAGCCATCCCCGCCGAGAGCAACCACAACATCTGCGTCGCGCGGTGCAGCGTTTCCGTGTTTAGCCACCAGAGCATCCCGGGCCGTCTGCGCCACTTTGACCTCACTGGCAAGAAAGGCGATTCTCTTTTTCATATTTTACGGTTTCCGGTCCTACGCATTTGGTTCCGAAACAAACATACCTTTCCCCAATAGGCCAGTCTTGACGCGCCAGCTTAGAAATTCGTCGCTTTAAGCCTTTTGGAGAAGCAACGTTTCCGATAGGAAATCCGCAAGATTTCACCCAGCCATGTGGAGCGCCCATGAACGCCAATCTTCGTGACACCGGATTTTTCACCCAATCCCTGTCTGACCGCGACCCTGAGCTTTTTGGCTCGATCACATCGGAACTGGGCCGTCAGCGCGACGAGATCGAGTTGATTGCCTCCGAGAACATCGTCTCTGCTGCCGTAATGGAAGCGCAGGGTTCGGTGATGACCAACAAATATGCCGAAGGCTATCCCGGTCGGCGCTATTATGGCGGTTGCCAGTTCGTCGACATCGCCGAAAACCTGGCCATCGACCGCGCCAAGCAGCTCTTTGGCTGTGAATTTGCCAACGTGCAGCCCAACTCGGGCAGCCAGGCCAACCAGGGTGTGTTCCAGGCGCTGATCAAGCCCGGCGACACCATTTTAGGCATGAGCCTGGATGCAGGCGGCCACCTGACCCACGGCGCGGCCCCGAACCAATCGGGCAAGTGGTTCAACGCGGTGCATTACGGCGTGCGCAAGCAGGACAACCTGATCGACTATGACCAGATAGAGGCGCTGGCGAAAGAGCACCAGCCCAAGCTGATCATTGCCGGCGGCTCGGCCATCCCGCGCACCATCGACTTTGCCCGCATGCGCGAGATCGCCGATATGGTCGGTGCCTATCTGCACGTGGACATGGCCCATATCGCCGGTCTGATCGCGGCAGGCGAGCATCCCAGCCCCTTCCCGCACGCGCATGTGGCCACAACGACCACGCACAAGACCCTGCGCGGCCCGCGCGGCGGCATGATCCTGACCAATGACGAGGCGATCGCCAAGAAAGTGAACTCGGCCATCTTCCCCGGCATTCAGGGCGGCCCGCTGATGCATGTGATCGCGGCCAAGGCCGTGGCCTTTGGTGAGGCGCAGCGCCCCGAGTTCAAGACCTATATCCAGCAGGTCATCACCAACGCGCAGGCGCTGTCGGATCAACTGATCAAGGGCGGTCTGGACACCGTGACCCACGGCACCGACACCCATGTGGTGCTGGTCGACCTGCGTCCCAAAGGCGTGAAGGGCAACGCGACCGAAAAAGCCCTGGGCCGGGCGCATATCACCTGCAACAAGAACGGCGTGCCGTTTGACCCCGAAAAGCCGACCGTGACATCGGGCATCCGTCTGGGCTCACCCGCCGGCACCACCCGCGGCTTTGGCGAGACCGAGTTCCGCCAGATCGCCGACTGGATCATCGAAGTGGTCGACGGCCTGGCCGCCAATGGCGAAGACGGAAACGCTGCTGTCGAAGCAAAGGTCAAAGCCGAAGTCGCAGAACTCTGCGCACGCTTCCCGATCTATACGAACTTGTAAGAAGTTCAGCACATCAGAAAACGGCGCCCCCGAGGCGCCGTTTTTTTTGTCATTATCCGCAGAACTACTGTGCGCGTCGCTGGTTCACTTGAGGGCCTTTTCAAGTCTTTTCTTCCCGCTGGGCTACAGTACGCAGCTTAAAACCCAAGATCAGATCAAGCCGCGCCACCACAGAAAGACCAGCAGCAGTGTCGTCAGGGCCAGCAGGTTAAAAGCCAAGCCACCAAGCATCCCCAGAAACCACCCCCATCTGCGGTCGGCCAGGTTGATCGCGCTGAGATGCCCCTGCACCACATCTGCTGCCCGGATCAACTTGGGTGTGTCGAGAACCTGCCTCAGTTTCGGATGTGCCGCCATCGCCTCGGCTCGGGCCAGCACCATAGCCTGTTTGTAGACACGACGCGGTAAGCGCCGCTTGGCCTTTCGGATTGATGCCTCAAGGGTTTTGTCTCGCACGCCCAGCTTGGCACGCAACAAGGCCACGGTATCGGCGATCCGGGTCTGAATGTCTGGGTCTTGCGACATGGGTGGCCTCCTGCCGCGCAATCTAGCGGCTGGTTCGTAGACCTACAATGGGGGTGGTCGTCCGCGATGTGCGCGAGTATCACTCGGGTTATGCTAAATACGATTGTACATGGCGCACCAACCGCCCTTCCCCCACTCATCATTGCACATGGCCTGTATGGTTCTGCCCGCAACTGGGGTGTGATAGCCAAACGGCTATCGGACGAACGGCAAGTTGTGGCCGTGGATATGCGCAACCACGCCCGCAGCATGTGGAACCCGCAACACGACTATCCCCACCTGGCGCAGGACATCGCCGAAGTGATCGCACATATCGGCGGCAAGGCCGATGTGCTTGGGCATTCCATGGGTGGCAAAGCTGCGATGACCCTAGCGCTGCACCATGGGGCCTTGGTGAACAAACTGGTGGTCGCCGACATCGCGCCGGTAAAATACACGCACAGTCAAATCCAGTTCATCGAGGCCATGCAGGCGGTTGATTTTTCACGCATCGAACGCCGTTCGGACGCAGAACAACAACTGGCCGAACAGGGTGTTGAAAAAGCGTTGCAAAGCTTCTTTACGCAATCCCTGGACATCAATGGCAAACGTTGGTTGCTGAACCTGGATGTATTGGCGGACCAAATGCCCAATATCATGGGCTTTCCCGAGCTAACTGCATCATGGACCGGGCCTGCATTGTTCCTGTCCGGTGGTGCATCTGATTACGTCCTGCCAGAGCATCGCGACAAAATCCGCGCGCTGTTTCCCAGCGCACGGTTTGCCAAAATCCCAGGCGCTGGGCATTGGCTGCACGCCGAGAAACCGCGCGAGTTCGAAGCGGCCGTCAGAACGTTTCTGAATGCTTGATCAAGCGCCCTGATACAGCCGCTTGGCTACCATCCAAGACGCGGGCGCGGCAATCACGGCCCCTGCTGCTGCTGCCCCAACAATTGCGCTGACCGAAACCATCCCAGCAGTCAAAACTGCGATCACAGCCGAACCCGACAGGGCAGTTGCAATCAGTGAATACAGCATTGCGGCAAGACGAAACATGTCCGGATTTCCTTTAGGTAACTTCCGGCCATATATCATGCGATTCGAATGTGTTTTGCCTTGATTTGTGTCAGATGCAGAACGGTTTTGTATCAAGCCCCCACAAGTTCACCGCCCCCGTTTACCCAGTCCGCCAAGCCGCCAAGGTTGTAGACCTGTCGATATCCCATGTCTTTCAGCAGCTTGCCAGCCAACGCCGCTCGGCCCCCCGAGGCGCAATATAGAACGATAGGGCGATCTTTACGCAGTTCCGGGTCATGGGATTGCAACGTGTCATCAGCCCGGAATTCCAGCATTCCCCGTGAGATATGGTGCGCGCCTGCGGCGCGACCCGTGGCTTGCAGCTCTGCCGCGTCTCGAATGTCCAGCAGCAGCCCGCCCTGCTCAAGAATAGTCTTTGCCTGCGCGGTATCGATCCGCGCGACCACCGCATTAGCGGCCTCCATCATGTCTTTGACCGTCACCGGCATGTATCTTCTCCTTCACCTCACCGGCAAAGGGTAACATGCGGAATTTGGAAGGTGTAGAGGTGACCTGAAAGCCCTACCCTAATGCTCGCGAAACGCGCGTGACATACTGTCTGACACGGGCTTGGCGATATAAGCGGCAAAAGTTCGTTCTTCGGTCTGGATCATAATTTCGGCCGGCATCCCAGGCGTAGGAATAAAGCCACTGACCCGTTGCAACTCATCCGGTGTCAGAGAAATGCGCGCCAGATACACTTCCTGCGGACTGCCCGAGGTCTGTTCGGGCAAAGCGTCAGCAGAAATATAGAAAACCTCGCCATATAACACCGGAGTCGTGCGTTGGTTCAAAGCAATCAGACGGACCGAGGCAGTCTGCCCGGTTATTACGCTGTCGATTTCCGTGCGGGGAATCTGTGCCTCGATGATCAGGGGCGCATCGGCGGGCAAAATTTCGGCAATGGGTTCGCCGGTTTCAATAACACCACCCGGCGTGTGATAGTGCAATCGCACCACCGTACCGGTCACAGGGGCCCGAACTACGGCTCGCTCTAGAACGTTGCGCGCTTGACGAGACTTTTCGCGCACACTTTCCAGATCGGCCTCGATCACGCCCAGTTCATCCAGCGCAGCCTCGCGATAAGCAGACCGGGTGCGCGTGATCTGTTCTTCGTATTTCAGTAGCATCTGGTTGATCTCGGCTGCCTCAGCCTGCAACCGTGCTTGTTGCCCTTCAGCTTCGGCCTGAACGCGTCGGATCGCGTTGAGCTCTCCTTTGCGAACAAGACCTTTTTCGTAAAGCTGGCTTTTGGCCTCATATTCTTCCTGCAAAATCTCGGCGCGCCGCACCATGCTATCCAGCTGAGCCTCAAACCCTCTTGACCGGATCTTCAGCGCCTCCATGTTCCTCTCAAGCAAGGCGACATCGTTCAGAAGCGTCTTGCGCGATACATCAAAGCTGAGCCTTTGCCCGTCCAGAATGGCCATGACTTCGACATCCTGGGAAGCTTCAAGAAGGTCCGTAGAAAAGACAAGGCGTTCGCGTTCACCATATTCCGCCAGCAACCGTTGGGTCATGGCTTGCAGGCGTATCTTGCGGATGAACAGTTCACGCTCGTTGGCCTGCGCCGAGGTCTGGTCCAACGTCATCAGCACTTGCCCGGCCTGAACCGACTGCCCCTCGACTACTTTAATTTCTTCGATGATCCCGCCCTCAAGATGCTGAACGATCTTGTTTCGACCGGTTGCAACAAAACTGCCCTGCGCAATCACCGCAGCCGCCAGAGGGGCGCTGAAGGACCAGACCCCGAAACCGCCAAAGCACACCAGTAGCATGACCAGTCCGATGGCAATCAGCCGGTTGATTGAGCGTGGAACCTCGGCATACCAAAGTTGAGGTTCGTCGGCAGAATTCTTCACAGGTACGAGGTCGTTCATGCTCAGCCCCCCTGCTGGCCTTCAATTCCGGTTTCTTTGCGCGGCGCGTTGATTTGTTGCAGAACCTGATCGCGTTGACCGAACAAGGCCACGCGCCCATCGGTCAGCAACATGATCTTGTCGACTACGTTCAACAGCGTCGGTTTCTGCGTGATGACAACTACGGTGATCTTGCTTTCGCGCGCCTGCTCAATCGCCCGGGCCAGCGCTTTGTCACCAGCAACATCGAGGTTCGAGTTCGGCTCGTCCAGCACAACCATTCTCGGGTTGCCGAAGAACGCCCGCGCCAGCGCTATACGTTGCTTTTGCCCACCAGACAAAGGCGCGCCATCTGCGGCCACCACCGTCTCATACCCTTGCGGCAGGGTCGCGATCATGTTGTGAACATCGGCCAAAACGGCAGCATCGTGGATCTGTTCGTCGGTCGCATCTGCCCGCATCCGACCAATGTTGTCCTTGATCGTGCCGGGGAACAGTTGGACATCCTGCGGAAGGTAGCCGATGCTTTCCCCAAACTGGCGCGGATCCCAGTTGCGAATATCCATCAGGTCCAGCCGCACACTGCCCGAAGTGGGCAGGATAGACCCGACCAGTGTTTTCCCCAGCGTCGTCTTCCCCGCACCGGAATTGCCGATAATGGCCAACGTTTCTCCGGGTGTCAGCGAGAATGTGATCCCGTTCAAAACCACCCGTTTGGTCCCACCGGGCACATACAGCAAGCGTTCAACATCCAAGCGGCCTTCGGGACGCGGCAGGCGCAGCTTTTCGTATTGCAGGGCAGAGGTCGACAGCAAAGCCTTGATCCGCCCATAAGCGCCGCGTGTCAGCAGATAGCTGTTCCAACCCTCGATCGAGCCTTCGATGGGTGCAAAGGCGCGCCCCGCAATGATCGAGGCGGCAATCACCATCCCGCCGGTGATCTCTCCTTGCAACGCCAGATAGGCACCCCACCCCAGAATACCGATTTGGGTTAGCAGCCTGACAGCGCGCGAAACCGCTGCGAAGATCACGTTGCGGTCCTGAGCGCGCACCTGCCAAGTCAAAGACTGAGCGGTGTCCCTGCCCCAGATCCGCACAGCTTCGGGGATCATGGCCAGCGCGTTGATGATCTGGCTGTTGCGTGACATCGAATCCAGATGCTGGTTCGCCAGCGACTGCGCCTTGTTGGCTTCGGCAAAGGGTTTGGCCGTCATTTTCTGGTTGATCAGGGCAATCGTCATCAAGAGCAGCGCGGTTACGACAACGATCATGCCCAACTGCGGATGCACCAGGAAAATCATCAGGATGAACAAGGGCGCGAAGGGGACGTCCAGGAACGAGATAAGAGTGCCCGAAACCAGAAAGCCACGTAGTTGCTGCAAATCGCCTAACGTCTGGTATTCGCGCCCGTTGCCATGCAGCGACGCATGGGCCGCCGCGCTGAGAACCGGCGCGCCCAAACGGGCTGCCACTTCGACCCCGGTGCGCATCAGCATGAAACGGCGTACCGCGTCGAAGGCTGACTGAAAGATCACCGCGCCCGCAACAATTGCGGTCAGCATGATCAATGTATCCAGAGACCGGCTGGTCAGAACGCGGTCACTGATCTGAAACAGGTATATCGGGATCGCCAGGATCAAAATGTTCGTGGCGCAAGTCAGAACCAACACAAAAGCTAGGTTGCGCCAGATCGCGCGGATCGACACCCGCAGGGTGCGCTGAAAGTCCTCGGGCGGGGTGCGCTTGTGAAAGGTTTGGGGTGGCCCTTTGCCGTCTCCGCCACCAGTCTGATTTTGCGGCAGAGGTTGGTTTGCCTTGGCCTCGATCGTGGTGCCCATGCGGTTTTCGCCGGCCGCGCGCGCAGAGGGGGTCTTGCGCGCAGTCGTTTCCTCGGCGGTTACCTGACCAGGGCCATCAGCATCGGCCACCCCATTGCCGCCACCCGTCGGGTCTTTGTCATGCGCGGGTTGCGGCTTTGCACACTGATGGGGAGGATCAGCGCGCAGTTGTTCGCGTGAGTGGTCGTGATCTTCGGATTGCTTCAGTTTCTCAGGTTTCACTGACTGTTTTGCTTTCGGGTCCGACACGCGCATTTGCTTTGTCAGATGCAGACGCGGCGCAATTTTGGGCCCTGCGGGCGTGGCTTTCACCTTCTCACCAAGATTTTGGCTTTGCGGCCTTCCTCCGCCCTGCCTGTCCAAGGGGCTGGATAAGTACGGGCGGTGCGACGTAAATACGATCGACATCTACTAACCTTCTGGTCACTCGGTAAAAAACGAAAAAATCAAGCCAGCACGGTTTGCAGGCCATCGTCGTTGGTCGTGGTATCAGTTGTTGGAGCGGTCAAAGCCAACGCTGCATCAGGCTGCGCGACACTCATATCGCTCATGATTGCGGCGATGGCTTCATTGGTCATTGCCGTTATGTCTTCATTGGTGGGCATGTCGAGCAGACTGGCCTGATGCAGAAGCAGATCCGAGTACGCTCCGTTTGCGGCCATGATTGTCGAATCCACACCCATCTTGGTCACGCTTGCGCTGTTCAACAGGGCGTTGCTGCCAGCAACCACTTCTGTCTGGGATGCATCGGGGCCGGATAGCTCTATGTCGTCCTGATCCTGCACCACGGTTGTCTGTTCCACGACATTGACCTGCACCAAATCGCCGTCGATCTTGAGAACGCGTATTTGCTCCATCCCGGCGAAATCAGGATTATTCATCAAGGCATCCTCAAGCGCGGCTATGTCGTCATCAGCCAGCGCCATAGTGTCCGACATTTCTTGGGACATGTCCTGATAGGTGTCATCCCCTACCGTTTTGACAGAGGCTTCGTTCATCACGAGGTTTTCGTCGCCACCCGCTTCGTCTTCGTCCATTGCCGGGTCCATGCCGCCGCTAATGACATCGTCGTCAACCAACACGAGTGTCTGGTTTACAACGTCCACAGAGATCATGTTTCCGTCGATGATGATCACATCATAATAATTGCCCAGCTGAATAAGGTCCGAGACGTTGTACATCTCGTTGTCGCCCAGCGCATACATGGTTGACGAAGCAGAAATTTCGGTCTCGATTTGGTCGATATCCGTGGCATCGATATCCTGCTTGATGAAATTCGCGACGACCAGATCACCCTGAACATGGTCCACGATAACAATCGGTGCCGCAGACGCAGCGCCAGATGATGCACCCAGCCAAGGTGCCGTTTTGGATTCGACCTCGATTTGCGAGGTCTGCACGATGTTTGTGCCACTGCCCGTTCCCGGCTCACCTTGATCCCAGTCGGAAACAACTGCGACCTGACTAATGGCCGTCAGGCTGACCGCCTGCCCTCCGACCGCGATGATTGGGGCATCCACCCAAGCCACAGTGGCCGCCATTGCATTGATCGCAACGTTGCCACCGGTCACAACCAGGTGCCCGTCATCAAATTCTGGGTCCTTTGACTGATCCCATTCTACAGGATACGGCAGCTCAGCCGTGTTTTCCGTGTCATCGGGCTGATGATATTTAGGAAGCAGATCTTTCCATTCCGGAGCGTCCGTGACGTATTCGCCGTTGACGATCACACCCATCGCATCGCCGCCGTGGAATTGATGCACCGTTACGCCTTCAATGTCCGCGATCATCGGGTTCGCCATCTGATCGGCGAGTGCCGCGAGCATTTCGGTCGATTGGTAGTCCGCGAGTGAAAATGATGGCGCGGCAATGGCGTGAAGCGACAGAGCCATGTCTAGCATCTGCTCGCCCTGCACCATTAGCGCTTCGGGGTCTCGAAAATCTCCGTCGCCCACAACGTCATTGTCGCGCATGTAAACCGTCTGCACGGTAACGGTCACGGCCGATCCCAGCGGCACGGTTTCCGGTTGCAGAATGATCAGTTGGACAAAGTAAGACGGGCCTGTATCGCTTATTTCGTTTTCCGGCACATAACGCACAGGCTCTCCGGGACCGTCCAAAACAATCACCGCCTCTGACACCGGCCCAAGAGGTGCAGCCGGCAGCGGCATTTCGGGTTCAGAGGGTTGAAAACTGTAGGGCAGAGCTTTGTACTCGCCTGCCGGAATATCCAAGTCTGCCTTGATATGGATCGAGGCCGGATCGTCCAGCCCTTCGACATCGGCTTTGCGCCTCAGCGCTGTGAATTCCTCGTACTGATCCCGCAACCGGGACTGTTCGATCGTAAGCTCAAATGTTCCAACAAAATGCGCTATCGTCTCGGAAATACTGTCAAGGGCCATGTCGGTTTTCCTTTACACCCGCACCGGCCAAAATTTCCGCTTTGGGTTCAGTTGGGCCGAGGCCGCGATGAACGGCCTCGGCAGGTTTCAAAAGACATACAGGGCCCGGAAATGCGGGCCCCGCTTTTGTGACTTAGGTGTCGGTGTCGTCGCTTGCGTACGAGGACGTCATCGAACCGCCAACCATGGTCGTATCAACCGAGTTGCCAAGTACATTGGCACCCATGACGATCGACTGGTTGAAGGCCGAGGTGTCGACAACCGCCGCAGCCGAGGCGTAGGATTCGCCGGTCACGATGCCATCGCCACCATTGTTTGCGCCCCAGTTGCCGCCCGAGCCGCCTGCGCCACCGTCACCCGAATAGGCTCCGGCTGCGCTGCCGCCCGTAATGGTGCCACCCATGGTGTCACCCGAGGTTGCGCTGCCCATCGAGGCTCCGCTGGTTCCGCCGTTTGCAGCAGACGCGCCACCGGCACCAGCATTCCCTGAATCAGCCGAACCCATTGCGTCACCGGATCCGGTCGAGGTCGAGTCGTTGTCGGAACTACCCGCGCCACCGTAACCGGCAATCGCTTCGGCCAAGCTGTCCGCCGCACCGTTTGTGTCCGCGTCTCCGAAGACATCCGCTGCACCGCCGCCGCCTGCAGTATTGGCTGCATCGGCAGATCCAGCTCCGTTGCCGCTGGAAGTAGACGTCGGAGTGGTGCTGCCACCTGCACCGCCGTCACCATCTGCAGCTGATGTTCCGGAACCCATCGCATCGGCCGCGCCGTCAGCCGCATTTGAACCGCCGTCACCGCCGCTGCCATCCGTTGCTTGCGAATTGCTGGCTGAACCGTTCACATCGCCTGGGCTTTGATCAATATCCGGACCACTTGCCGATTGATCGCCAACACCCTGGGCGTCGGAATCTGCATCTGCAGTGCCACCCGAACCATCGCCGCCCGAGCCATCGCCAGCCGTTCCGTCACCACCAGAGCCGTCTCCTCCGGTTCCGTCGCCGCCGGTTCCGTCACCGCCTTCGCCAGGTTCGGCATCAATCATGCCCAGCTGTTCCTGCAACTCCATGATCGCAGCTTCAAGCATCGCGGCAAAGCCACCTTCGCCATCACCGCCGGTTCCGTCACCACCAGTGCCATCACCGCCGGTTCCGTCACCACCGGTTCCGTCACCACCAGTGCCATCACCGCCGGTTCCGTCACCGCCTGTGCCATCACCGCCGTCACCATCAGCAGAACTGTCCGCACCACTGTCTGCAGTGCCATCCGCCGTGTTGTCGCCTGCCGAGGCGTCATTGGCTTCAGTGTCGCTGTCGCTGCTGTTCGAAGCTGAACCTTCTGTCGCAGCACTGCCGTCACCACCATCAGCTCCGGACGCATCCGTTGCGTTATCCGCTGTACCGGTACCGGTGCCGGTGGAATCGGAATCGCTGTCTCCACCGTCGGCGTTACCTGAAGAGCTTGCACCGGACAGACCCAGACCCAGACCCAGACCAAACGAATCCGCGCTACCACCAGCGCCACCGGTTCCATCACCGTCTACGCTTGTGCTGCCGTCGTTGTCCGACGAGGCCGAGCCGTCAGCATCTCCGCCATTGCCACCCGAGCTATCGCCGGTCGAGCTGGCATCGGATGTACCCATACCCATACTTGCGTTGGACGCGTCACCCGAAGACCCACCGTCACCGCCTGCCGAATCCGCATCGGCGCTGCCGGTGTCTCCACCTGCGGCCCACGCGTGGCTGCCAAGCGTTGACGAGTTTGCCGAACCGCCTACTGTGGTTCCACCGTCACCCGATGTTCCGCCATCTGCATTCGCCCGGATACCTTCTGCAGCCGTGGCTGTGCCGCCATTGGCGTCGCCGTTCTGGTAGAAACCTGAATTGTTCGCAACGCTCGCTGACTCCAGCGTGTCGTCATCGCTCAGGCTGGCAACCTGGTTGTTAACTGATGACATCGCGGTGCCCGCACCATCCATTGAGATGTCCAGATTCATGTCATCGCCGGGATCATAGTTCAGATTACGGCCTGCGGTGATCACATCGCCAACTGTCGCGGAATCCCCAAGATCCAGATCAACTTGATCATCGTCGCGCGGAATCCACTCGCCACCACCAAAATCGATATTGATGGCGTTGTTGTTGGAGTTGTCGTTGCTGTCGTCACCGGCATCCAGCGACTGAGACTGGTCTTGTCCCTGACCCTGATCCTGACCTTGACCTTGGTCCTGACCCTGATCCTGGCCTTGGTCTTGTCCCTGACCTTGATCCTGGCCTTGACCTTGGTCTTGACCCTGACCTTGATCATTCGAGTTGTCGACATTCTGGTCTTGCTGCTGTTGTTGCGCTGTCAGATCGGCCTCGACAAAGGCTTCTTCTACAGGGATCTCAACATTGACCGGTGCATCCAGATTTTCGACGTTAATTTCATCGACGGTCGTTACGTTTGTATTATTTACATTACGTCTCATGACAAATTCCCATTTCTGGAACGCCAGACCGCCATTCATCTACAAAGCGGTATCAGGCGCGGTTGAAACAAAAAAGCACACACAGCGAAAAAGACGCTGAATGCGGTATTCGTTTTCTTACTCTGGGCCACCTCCTTTCCCGGCCAAGCCGAAAACGTGACCCTCCAAATCAAAGCAAAAATACGCTGAGGGCGATCACGTCAGGGATAGTCACTTCTGAAATTGAAGCCCGCCCATGTTTGCAGCGACCCCGATTCGCGCCTAGCTAGTGAAAAGTTCTGACAAGTTTATTTTATTGTTTTTATTGTATTTTTTACAAAAACAATCTCAGCCAGCACATAGCCGGGGCAAAAGTTCTAGACGGAGATACTGACAAAAAATAAACACAATTGTTTCCGCCGGTTACACAAAAGAGACCGCAAAATCCTAAACGAAAGTTCTATGAATCCCAGTGTGGGCTTGCGCCATCAGGTTGTAGGCATTCAAGATTCGAGTTATAATAAAAGGACTATAATTTATTGATTAGTTAACGTTTTTTACTCGTTCCATTTTTTAAGAATCAAATTCCAGTTACGCCTGTTTTGTAGGGGGCAATAATGAGTAAGTCTTTGCAGAATGAAACTGCCACTCAGGGCAATTATTCCGAAGATTTGTCGATCGTCTTTGTCGGAAAAGAATTGTTCTATTCCAACCAAACACTCAGAAGCGTTCAAACCGAATTTGGCGTCCGCGCCGAACGCTTTGAATCCCTCGAAGCGATGAGCGCGAATGCGCAAAACAGCAACAAGATCATAGTTGTCGACCAGATGATGATCGAAGATCTGCTGTCGCGTCCCGACGTCTACACCAATTGTACAGGCTCGGGCTGTATTGCATTTGCCTATCGTAAGGAAGGTTTGGCGCGTCGCCTGTTTCAGCAGTGGGATCGGGCCCGGTTGGGTGAGATCGGTTTTCTACCTATGAATGTTGCACCGGATGCCTGGCGCGCGATCCTCAGACTGCTGATGCATGAAGAATTGTACTTGCCCAGCTTTCTGGCCGATTGTGTACAAGTTACCCCCCAGAACCCGACACCGGCAGCTGTACATTCGCCCCCAGTCACACAAAATGGTACCGATCTGAATTCACGCTACGCCAAGCTGACGCGCCGCGAGAAACAGGTGCTGCAATTGGTCTCGCAAGGCAAAAGCAACAAGCTGATCGCAGCCAAGCTGGGCATCACCGAACATACGGTTAAGCTGCACATGCACAATGTCGTCGGCAAGATTGGCGTCAACAACCGAACTGCAGCAGCTCATTTCTATTTCGAGGTCGCACCTCATGCGGTGCAGCAGCCCGCCCTTGACTGACACGTTCGAAACCCGGTTCGACCGCCTGATCTTATTGGTTGGTAGGTTGAACTATATGTGGACCAACACCGAAAGCCTGTTGATCCATCTGATAGCTGGCCTAACAGGGGCATCCAAAGACGTCTCCGTCATCATCTTTCTAACTCTGAACACCACCCGTGCCCGAATTGATTTGGTCGAACGCTTGGCCAAGATGGAGGGGCGTCCGCCACAAATCCGCGACCCGATCCTTGCGCATACGCAGCGTCTGACAAAGCTGTCGGGCATCCGCAACAAATACAATCATTGTATCTATTCCTTCGACCCCGAAAGCGGTAATCCAAAGACCATCCTGATGCGCATCGCGGATCGCAAAACCGACATCAAACTCGGCCGCGAAGACACAGTAGACGATAAAGCCCTGCGCGAGATCGAAGGGGTTGTTGATCAGTTGTCTGCGGCAAACAGAGACATTTGGAAGTTAATCCAGGATCTTGGGTATCCGGTCTAGATCAGACAGGTATGATCGGTTTCAGAGCAACGATCGAACTATAACAATAAAAAATGAAATTTGCGTGGTATGTGTGGCAAGCACTGCGTTGATATTTTCACGAACTGATTAAACTTGTAAACCACTGTATCTGAACATTTTTCTACTCCAGATTGTATAGAAACGAGTAAACACGCCGCCAACCAGCCCGACAAAAGTTTGAGACAGACAAATGACGGCTACCTGGCTACTTTTCCTCGCGACTAAAAGCCTTCTGTTGGGGCAAGCGCATCCAGTAGGTCGGAGTACCCTGGTGGCAGCAATGGCTTGAGGAAGAACATCGTCGGTTCCATTGGCAGAGCGTCAGCGATGCTCTCCTCGCCACGCAAACCCTCCAGCACAATGCGGATCTTCTCCTCCGCAGAATGATGCTTGCGCGTCTTGCGGCGAATGTCCTTGACGACCCGTTCAGTCGTCGGTTTGTCTGTTCCAGCTTTCCGTCTCATCTTCACTCCTTAACGGTTCAGATGAGCCAGAAACCTTATGCCTTTTGATTTTGCCAGCAAAGTAACAGGGGTGGCAATGTGCATACTCTTAGCCGGCTGTGCTCAGCCAGCGCAAAAAACGGCCATGGTTCCGGGTTCAATTGCACCAACACCAAGTTCGGCAAAATACCACAGTTCAGTCGGAAAGGTGACTGGATATGGTGGGGAAGAAACCAACCCCATGTGGACATCGGAAATATCAAAAGAAGATTTTCAGGCGGCTTTAGAAACTTCTCTTCGTCAAGCTGGAATTTACTCTACTTCAGGCCAGTACACGCTACGTGCTGATATTCTTAGTGTCGAACAACCGCTTGTTGGCTTCGAATTGAAGGTCGCAATGACCGTCCGATACAACATTATTGATACTAATAGCAGGATACTTTTCGACAGAACTATAAAGTCGGAGTACACGGCAGATTTGTCGGAGGCATTTGTTGGCGTTGAAAGGTTGCAAAAAGCTAACGAAGGTGCCGCAAGAGCGAACATTGATTTACTACTAAAGGCATTGGGTTCTACGTCATCCGGTGGACAAATAGGTGCAGTCTCCTGAAGGCTGAGCAGCCTGATCTGACTGGGCCCATTTTTTTGTTCCTTTTGTCCAAAAAGGACGTTGGTTGAAGGTTGGTTGAATGACCGGTCTGCAGACAAAGCTTCCATTTGTTGCGGCAACGATCAATCGGGGAGATCAACCCATCAACCCAGAAAGAACTCGAGCGGGTTTTCTTAAGGCGTCACAAACCAGGCAAAATTGACTAACAACAAAATATTTACAGCAAAAGGCGCGGTATTCTTGTTCTTGTAGTGCTAAGATGAAGAGATATCGCTTGGTCTTCTTTTTTCTGGTAAATGAGCCGATACCTTGAGACGAATTCTTGCTTTCGCCGCACTGTCGGCTGCAAATACGACCAGTCCAACCTTTGCTCAAAGTATAAACCCTGATGCCTCCGAGGCCGCTGCACAAGCGGCTTTGTCTGTCTTGAGTATCGCCGCCACCCCAAATGAGACTTTATCCTCGTTTTCTTTTCTTGATGCTTCCGGAGGTACCAAAAGTCTACGCTCGACCCAGCTGCGAGGAGGGTACAAGCCATTTGAAAACGGGCTTTATTTAGAGGGTCTTGTTGCCTACCAAAAGTACAACCCGGTAATCTTCTTCCCGGGGATCGCTACCGGCACTGAGTTGGATGTAACTTGGTCAAGCGTGGCAGCAACGGTTGGCGTCGGCTGGGAGTTTCCCTTGATAAACGAGTGGAAGATTCGGCCGGTCGGACATTTCTCACTTGGCCAAGTGACTGCAGATGCCATTTTTGCCGACTTTCCACTGCTGGGCCCGAGATCTAACTCCAACGAACTGATTGATGGGAATTTAAACGCATTCGGGATCGGTGCTTCGCTTGGCATTTTCCGAGAGGCGCAATTTGGGCCGTGGTAAGTGGAATACCGTTTCCGTCAAACATTCTTGGAATTTAACCCGATCAATGAGCCGCAGGCTGGGAACGCAAGTGCGAGTTCCAATCAAACAACCTTGTTCTCACGTCATCGCTATCCGCTGAACAACGTCAGACTCTTCGAACTCCCAACGCAACTTGTTCTGGATGCCGGTGTCGTGCTGTATCACGGTGACAGCGCAACCGTTCTTGATACCGATTGGCTAGCAACGGCTGGTTTCGGACTTGAGATTGATACTCGCTTGACCGGCCTACCGGCCGTTCGAGCGGGACGCTTAATGTTAAACGGTATAGTTGCCGAAGAATTTTCCGGTTTTTCGATAGGCTTCGGTCTACGGTTCTAAGTCGAGGCTGCTCTTGCCTGACAATAACAATTAAGCTCAATTTCATTTTGAACCGCCACTTGCGGTTGTGCTGAGTAGAAAAATGACCGAATTGGGTTCAATGCAGGCGTTCGCATAATCGGGGCGGATGCCCACTTTGCAGGGCTGAGCAGACTATTCATTGAGTTCTTACAGTCTTGGTCAAAATTGGCCGCAAAGGCCAATCGGTAATAGATTTTCTGGAAAGAATTTTTAATAGCAAGCCCGAGTTGGAGGAGACAGTCCGGCGAGCCCTATCCAAACTGGGAATGACTTTGTTGTCGACGTGGCCAGTAAATTCGGCGTCAATGTCCTCAACCAGATGAGTCTGGATCAAGGTATTTCGACGACTTGAATGCTTTACGCGCCCGCTTCGGACATTGACCGTTACAGCGCACTCTAGGGTTTTCAAAAAGTGCTTTATCTAATTGGCGTTCAGGATCGGACCATCCAACAACCTGACCAATTCTCCAAAATACCCTCCAGAACGCGCCGGATGCGTAGGATCAGATGTAATTGCGACAGCAAGGTTTCGATCAGGATGGGCCGCTATTATTTGGCCCCCATACCCACGCGCCAACTCATATCCTGAAGGGGACAGAAACCAGCCATAGCCGTAATCCAATCCAGAGAAAGGCGAACGGCCGTGTGGCTTGGTCGATTCCAAGACCCAACGCTCAGGAATGATCTGCCTGTTGGCAAAAGCCCCGCGGTCCCGAAGCAACACCGCGATCTTCAACATCGACCTCGGCGTAATCGCCATCTCATTCCCACCCAAGTAGTAACCCTGTGGATCCTTCGTCCAAGCAGGTATCTCGATACCAAGCGGTGCACCCAGCCTCTCACGCGTCAATCTCAAAAGACTTAGGCCGGTCGCCACAGTCAATGCTGCGCCAAGCAGATGGGTCGATCCGGTAGAATAGAGCATCTGTTGTCCTGGCTCTGCAACCATGGGTCGTGTCAAAGCATCCGCTATCCAGTTGGGAGAGTTGACCCATTCTCCATAGTTGCTGCCAGAGGTTCTTTCGAGCCCTGCCCGCAGTGTCACCAGATCTTCCATTGTAATGCTCTCAGAACCGGGTGTGGCATTGGCGGGCAAGAGTTGCGGAGCGACCTCCTGCAAGGTGGCATTCACAGACGGGATTTCCTGCCGGTCGATCGCCGTCCCAAGCAACAAAGCCACAATGCTTTTCGAACAAGACTTTATATTCGCTGGTTTATCCAGGCCTGCACCCTGTCGAGCCTGAGCAAAAATGACGTCGTCTCCGCGTTGAATTTGAAGTGAATGCAACTGCTGAAGATCGCTGATTGCATCATTCAGCGCCACCGTTTGTCCCCGTCCAATATACGGCGCACAAATTGCGGTTGTCGTTACCAACAGGAACTTTCGACGTGTGATCATGGCAGTCATTTGGAAGCAAATATCCGAATGTCCAGTTACTAAAGCAACATCAAAGCTTTTTTGTCGAAGATGCTCAAAATGCCTCCCAAAACGAACACCGGGATTTCAGGCAACAGAAAGCTTCGTCACACACTTGGCCGGCATTCTCGGGCGTAAGAACTGTGGTAGGCTGACCTTGAGGACATTCTAGCAGGAGATCTCCCGTTGCTACAGAATTCACTCCGTCTCACACTCTCTGCCGCGGCAATTGCCATCTCGGTAGGCTTCTTGCCGGACCGCGTCGAAGCATTTTCGCAAGATATACCAGCGTGGTTACAAAAACACGTGGGAACAGGTGATGGGCAAATCGCACCAATTGTTCTGAACAGGGCGCGTGCGCTTTACATCGAGAAAGTACGACGAGGCGAAGTAAAGAACCCCTGCTACCTTGCCAAGGATGCAACCCGCCCCAGCACTGCAAGAAACGGCAATCCGGGCAAGCGGTTTTACGTCATTTGCGAGTCACAAAAGTCCTTCCGAGCGGTTTCGTCCGGCTATGGCAATGGCAGAAAACTAAAGAACGCCAATTTTTCGAATGGTCGGCAATGCGCGAAGAACTTCAGCAATGCAGAAGGGTCTAAACTTACCGCCGGCGGTGCCTATGTGACGGCTGAAACCCGCACGTCGTTCAAAGGTTATTACAGTCACTCCGGCAAAACGCAGCCGTTCTACCGCACTTTTCTTTTGTTCGATGGGGAAGGAGAAACGAGCAATGCTCGGGAGCGCGCCATTGGAGGCCATCCAGCTGTCTTCCTTAAGTGGCAATGTAGATTCAAGAATCCTAGAAGCACACATGCAGACAACGACGGCTATGTCCCCTACGGAAAACTTGTGAACTATACGGGTGGTCGTAGCAACGGTTGCACAACCTGGTCTCAGTCCGACTCAAAAGAGATTTTGGCACTTGTTGAGGGGAACCCGACGACGCTCTACATCTACCCAGAATCCAAAGACATAAACGCTGTCGCCAAGGCGGTAAAAAAAGGAAAATCACTGTCTCGAGCTGGAGTTTATTGGAACGCAGTTTGCCTACAAGCAATTGGCGCCCCAAAGTTCTGGCCCAAAAGCAGCCTCCAACCGATTATAAATAATTGGAGAGCATCCTTGCGCAAACAGCCGCCATTGGAGTTACCTATCTGCAATTAATCTGCACAGCAGACCCTGGGCGCGCTGCCCCTCAAGCATTTCTGTTAAGGGCTCAAATTAGTCTTTCGCCGCGCTTTGCTCGAACGTCCGATGCGGCTCTTGCGTTCAGGCATGTATCAACGCTCGGCAACGGCCGTTAGCGGATCGGCTTAGCCGCTTGGGATCCAAAATAACCAATTATTAAACCTTTTCGCACCGCACAGAACCCTACGCAGACTTCCGAAAAACGGTTACCCACGCTCGAATTCAATAATAGCGGTTCACTTGGCGTTGCATTTGCTTGCAATGACGCAAGATACGCACAACTGGGTGTATCATGGTTACAGCGTGTTCGGTGCGAGTGTGCCTAGTATTTAAAGCCTTAAGAAGCATTTCGACCTCCTCTTGTGACGCTACGTTAACCTGGATGAATGAGCGGTTCTGTGAACTGGGACACAGAGCGCCATTACAAATTTCCGCTACGGACCCCACCCGCCAGCACTAGCGAACACCCGCCAGCCCCCGTAACGACTCGTCAGCAGCCCGCTCTTCCAGTCACTGGCACAAGGATGGCCGAGCCTTTTCGAGTTACGCAGCCGCGTGGGATCGCAGCCTTGCTAAAGTGCGACTGGGTGGCGTCCGCTCTGCGGTACGATTCAAACGATCGATGCAACACACTCTTCGAACGTCTCTGCGGGTGAGAAGTAACTCAAGGTCTTTCTTGGCCGCTCGTAGAGTTCGCGGGCGACGGCATCAAAACGCTCTTGGGCGTGCACGGAGAGGTCAGTACTTTTCGGGAAGTACTGGCGCAGGAGTCGGTTAGAGTTCTCGTTTGTGCTACGTTGCCATCGCCTGACCCCAATAAGCTGAATTGGATATGTGGTATAGATTGAATGGAACCCATGCTTGATTTGAATGCTAACTAAAGCAAACCGCAGTCCTGCTCGAAAACCCCGCGTCTACCTTTATTGATCTAACAGGCAATTCTTCGGTCTATTGCGGTTCAACTTCGAATGCGCCCTGACCAAGTCAGCCAACTCTGGCCTGCATGAACCGCAGTTCTTTCCAGCCTGAAGAGCATCTCCGATATCGTCCACATCGATCAAACGTTTGTCGCGAATGGCGTCGATGATGGTTTTTAGTCCGACCCCAAAACACGAACAGACGATTGGTCCACAGTCTTCAGAAGCAGCAGATGACCGGCCAGACAGAATCTGATGGAGTGAGACCTCAGGCAAAGTTGCCAAATATTCTCGCATTAGTGTGATAGGTTGGCGGGAGATGAAGAGCGCCGCCAAAAGGCGCTTTCCGTCCGACAGCGCGATCCTGTGCGAGCCGCGTTTGGAATCTTTGATTGAAGTCACTACGGCATCGGGCAGTCCAAACCACTCGCGGGCTTTGTGTTCCCAATCGTCAATGTCTTGCATCCCTGCTAACTCGATCCTGTAACCTTTGGCCGTTTTGCTCATTGCCCAGTATTCTGCCGTTGGTGAGGCCGCGTCGACGGACACGGCGAAACCGTACCACGAAGCATTCACACGTCGCACCGAAACAGCCGCCGCCTTGCTCTCAGGTTGTCCAGAGACTGGATCAACTACACTTGGAACAAGCGCATCCACACGGGCTGTTGGCGCCGTTTCACCTGTCCAGTGAATAGGAGCAAACACTTGACCTGGCGCGACTGCGTTTGTGATGCGAAGTCGAAAGATACCGCTTCCTACTACGCTGTTGAGTTCGACCAAATCTGCGGCAGCAAGGCCCAACCGATCGACATCATTCGGATTTACCTCGACATATGGTTCGGCCAAATGGGCCGAAAGACGGGGTGACAACCCAGACCGGGTCATAGTGTGCCACTGATCCCGGTTTCGTCCCGTATTCAACATAAACGGGTATTGTTCAGAAGTCGTCGCTTGAGGTGCACGATGGGTAACAGGGACAAAACGTGCTTTACCATCAGGATGAAAAAATTGCGCATCACCGAAAAAACGACCATCCGATTTGCGAGATGTCGTCGGCCACCGTGTCGGGCTCAGCGCTTCGTAGCCCGCGTCATCAATGTCCGAAAATTCTGTAATGTCCAGGTCTTTGCCAAATGCCACGGCAAGCGAGGTCATATTTGCGAATTCTCGAAAAATCTGCGCCGGTGTCTCATAACTGAATGCCTCGGCCCACCCCATGCGGCGGCCCACCTCGGCCATAACATCCCAATCTGCGCGTGCTTGTCCCGGAGGTGACAGAACGGCGCGTTGTCTGCTGATTGTGCGGTCTGAATTGGTTACTGTACCGCTTTTTTCGCCCCACCCCGCAGCGGGCAACAAAACGTCTGCACCGCGTGCGGTGTCTGTTTGGGCAGTCAGGTCACTTACAACTGTGAATGGACATTTTTCGATAGCCGCCATCACTCGGTCTGCATCAGGCATGGTAGCCGCCGGATTGGTGTGGATGATCCAAAGTGCTTTTATCTGACCGCCTTCGACAGCGCGAAACAGGTCAACAGCTTTGAGCCCCTGCTTCTCTGGCATCTTTGGCGCCTTCCAGAAGTCCTGGACGGCTGATCTGTGTGCTTCGTTTTCGATATCCAAGTGACATGCGAGCATGTTGGCCAAGCCACCGACCTCTCGGCCCCCCATAGCGTTAGGCTGACCGGTGACCGAGAACGGACCCATCCCTGCGCGCCCGATCCGCCCGGTGGCCAGATGGCAGTTCAGGATCGCGTTAACCTTGTCTGTTCCGCAAGAGGATTGGTTTACGCCCTGACTGAAGATCGTAACAACGCGCTCAGTCCCAATCCACAGGTCACAAAAAGCCTCAATCTCATCGGGGTTGAGCCCGGTCGCGTCAGAATCGTCAAGCTGCGCCAGCTCGAGTGCTTCGAAGAATCCAGTGCTGCGATCCAGAAAATCCACTGCCACATGCCCGGTCTGGTGAATTCTGCTCAACAACCGGTTAAATAGCGCAACGTCGCTGCCGGGTTGCAATGCCAAATGCAAATCGGCTTGATCGCAGCTAGCGGTTCGGCGTGGATCAACGACAACAATCTTCGTGCCGCGCGCCTGACGCGCAGCCTTGACGCGTTGGTAAAGAACGGGATGGCACCAAGCGAGATTCGAGCCAACCAAAACAACCAGATCAGCCTCGTCCAGATCCTCATAGGTTCCGGGTACTGTATCTGTCCCGAAGGCGCGTTTGTGCCCGGCCACGGTTGAAGCCATGCAAAGCCGCGAATTGGTGTCGATATTCGCCGAGCCCATGAAGCCTTTCGTCAGCTTGTTGGCAACATAGTAGTCCTCGGTCAGCAACTGTCCTGAAACATAAAAAGCCACGCTGTCCGGACCATGCTTCTTGATAGCTGCAGAGAACCGATCTGCGACCAATTGCAAGGCATTGTCCCAACTGGTGTCTTGGCCAAAGACGCGAGGAACCAGCAACCGGTGTTCCAGCCCGACGGTTTCACCCAAAGCCAGTCCTTTCGAGCACAAACGACCGTAGTTCGCCGGATGATCCGGATCGCCGCGAACGGTCAAACCTCCGACCCCATCGGGCCGTAGAAGCACACCGCAGCCGACCCCGCAATAGGCGCAGGTCGAGCGAACCTCGGGCAGACCACTTCCATCCATCAGGCTGCGCTCCGCCGGGTAATCGCGCCGTCGTTCAGTAGAATACGGCCATCCTCAAGGCGCACCGGATAGGTGGTGATGCGGCCATCATCAGCGCCCTGCGCTTCGCCGGTATTAAGGTCGAAGACCCAATTGTGCAAAGGGCAGGTCACCGATTGCCCGTGCACGATACCCTCGGATAGTGGACCGCCCTTGTGCGGACAGCTGTTGGTCGCGGCATAGATATCCGCCTCGGCTGTGCGGAAGACCGCGATGCAGCCGATATGCGTTTTCACCAGACGTGCCCCGCGTAGGGGCACCTCGTCGATATGTCCGATGTCGATCCAGCTCATTCCGCGGCCTCCAGTGTGAAATCTGCAATCGGCGCGTAGGACTGCGCTTTTTCTTTGACGTGTTCTGCCCACGGGTCTTTGCGGTAGATGCTCTGCGACAGTTCGAACCGGGCGACCAGGGCGGCGCGGTTTTCAACGTCATCGACGACCTTAGCTTTGACCCAATCCATGCCCACCTTACCCAGCCATTTATACAGTCGATCCAGATATTTACCGCCTTCTCGATAGGCCTGCGTGACGGCCATCACGACCTCGGTCGCTTCTTCTTCGGTGGGAACTTGACAGAGTAACTCGGTCTCTTTGACATCCATCCCTGCGGCCCCGCCGATGCTTATCTGATAGCCAGAGTCGACGCAGACGACGCCGATGTCCTTACAGGTCGCCTCGGCGCAGTTTCGAGGGCAGCCGGATACGGCCAGCTTCAGCTTATGCGGCGTCCACGACCCCCAGAGAATTTTCTCTAGCTTGATACCCAGACCAGTGCTGTCCTGCGTGCCAAACCGGCAATGATCGGTTCCAACACAAGTTTTGACCGTGCGCAGACCCTTGGAATAGGCATGGCCCGAGACCAGACCGGCCTGGTTCAGATCCGACCAGATCGCAGGCAGGTCTTCCCCTTTCACGCCCAGCAAATCGATGCGCTGACCACCTGTAACCTTCACGGTCGGTACATCGTATTTGTCCGCCGCATCGGCGATAGCGCGCAATTCATCGGGGGTGGTGATGCCACCCCACATACGCGGCACAACGCTGAACGTGCCGTCTTTCTGGATGTTGGCGTGCTTGCGCTCGTTGACGAAGCGGCTTTGTGGGTCGTCTTGATACTCCAGTGGCCAATCGGCCAGCAGGTAATAGTTGATCGCCGGCCGGCAGACATGACAGCCATTGGGCGTTTTCCATCCCAACTCCTGCCAGACAGCGGCCTGGCTTTTCAGCTCTTGGCCCTTGATCAAACGCCGCACATCCTCATGCTTGAGGTCGGTACAACCGCAGATCGGTTGCGCGGTCGGTAATTGGAAAGCGTCGCCCAAAGTGACTTGCAAGACCTGTTCGACCAGCCCCGTGCAAGTTCCGCAAGACGCGCTGGCCTTGGTGTTTGCGCGCACCGCGCCCAGATCCCCGGCCCCGGCATTGATCGCCTCGACAATCTCGCCTTTGCATACGCCGTTGCAGCCGCAAATCTCCGCCTCAGGCGGCAATGCTGCAACGGCTGAGAGAGGGTCCGCGGTGTCGCCCCCCTGATAGGCCGGGCCGAAGATCAGCGTTTCTCGCATCTCCTCTATGCTTGTGCCATCTTTGATCAGGCCGAAGAACCAACTGCCATCGGCTGTGTCCCCATACATGACAGCGCCGACGAGACAATCCTCTTCGATAACAAGGCGCTTATAGACACCGCGTGAAGGATCGCGGAAGACGATGTCCTCACGTCCAGGTCCGTCCGCGAAATCCCCCGCGCTGAACAGATCACAACCGGTGACTTTCAACTTGGTCGAGAGGGTCTTTTGAACGAATGCCGCCTCTTCCTCGAGCAACGACTGCGCTGCTACCTTGGCTTGATCGTAGAGCGGCGCAACAAGGCCGAAGACTTCTCCGTCATGTTCGACGCATTCGCCGACAGCATAGACATCCGTGTCCGAGGTCAGCATCTGGTCATCCACATGAATGCCGCGCCCGGTGGCCAGACCAGCCTCTTGTGCCAGCGCCGTATTGGGGCGGATGCCCACCGCCATGACCAGCAGATCACAGGGCAACTTGGTCCCGTCATCCAGCAACAGAGCGCGGACCTTGCCGTCTTCCCCAAGGACTTCCTTGGAATTCGCTTGCAGGCAGATTTTGATGCCTTTGTCTTCCAGCGACTTCTTCAACAGATAGCCTGCGGCCTCATCCAGCTGACGCTCCATCAGATGACCCATGATGTGGACCACGGTGACGTCTACTCCATGCGCGGCCATACCCGCCGCAGCCTCGAGACCCAACAAACCGCCGCCAATCACAACGACCTTGTTGTCCGGGCCCATGCCCATCATCCGCTGGGTGTCTTCCAGATCGCGATAGGCGATCACGCCTTCTAGATCATGACCGGGCAAAGGGATCATGAACGGGGTCGACCCGGTGGCAATTACCAGCTTGTCGTAAGGCACATGTCCGTTCTCGCCCTCGACCACCTTCATCTCACGATCGATTTTCTCAACCTTCTCACCAAAGCGACAGGCGATACCACGCGCGGCGTACCAGGCATCGTCATGGGTTACGATCTCTTCGTATGTCTTCTCACCCGATAGAACCGGGCTAAGCATGATCCGGTTGTAATTCCCGCGCGGCTCGGCGTTGAACAGGGTGATGTCGAACGCATCCGGCGCGGCGTCGGTCAGGTGCTCCAGCACCCGGCCCGAGGCCATACCTGCGCCAATGACTACAAGTCTTTGCTTCATGATTTCACTCCGCTGCAATCGCTTTGGGGGCGGGTGTTTTGGGTTTGGCGCCATGTTCGTATTCTTCCAGAAAATCGAGGACTTCCTGCCGGTACGCGTAGTAATCTGGGTGCTCCAACAAGGCTTTGCGCGTGCGTGGGCGTGGCAGGTCGACCTTGGTGATCTTGCCGATGGTCGCCTGTGGGCCGTTGGTCATCATCACCACGCGGTCGGCCAGAAGGATCGCCTCGTCCACATCATGGGTCACACAGATCGCGGTGACTTTGGTGCGGGACCAGACCTCCATCAGCACTTCCTGCAATTCCCAGCGCGTGAGGCTGTCGAGCATTCCAAAAGGTTCATCCAGCAACAGGAGTTTGGGAGATAGGGCAAAAGCGCGGGCGATGCCGACGCGCTGCTTCATGCCGTTCGACAGGTCGCTTGCGGATTTGTCCATCGCATCGGCCAATCCGACGCGTTCCAGATAGTACTCCACCACGTCCTGCCGCTCGGCCATGCTGGCCCTGGGATAGACCTTGTCGACACCGATCGCGACGTTCTCCTTGGCGGTCAACCAGGGGAACAGGTTGGGCGATTGGAACACCACGGCGCGTTCGGGATCAGCCCCTTCGACGTGACGACCGTCCAGTTTGATCGCGCCTTTCGAGATGTCGTTCAGCCCAGCGGCCATGGTCAAAACGGTGGACTTGCCGCAACCCGAATGGCCGATCAGCGAGATGAACTCGCCCTTGTCGATCTTCAGGTCGAAATCCTCGACCACGGTCAGAGGACCTTTGGGCGTCGGATACACCTTGTGTAACTGTGAAAAGTCGAGGAAGCGGCTCTCGATCATCCCCTTTTGGGCCTCGGCGACCGCCGTTGGAACTCCGTGGATCGGGGTGACATCCGGCAAGATGCGCGAGCCTTCGACCTTGGCCTCGATCCCCACATCCATCAGGTATTTAGTGACTTCAGCGCGCAGGTGTTTGAAGGTCTCATCGTTGTTCATCGCCCCACGTTCACGTGGGCGCGGGATCGACACGCGGAACTCTTGCCCCAATGTCCCATCAGGGTTCAGAGCGATGATACGGTCCGCCAGAATGATCGCCTCATCCACGTCATTGGTGATCAGCACGCAGGTCTTCTTGTCGGCTTCCCAGATATTTTCGATCTCATCGGCCAGATTGGCGCGGGTCAGGGCGTCGAGCGCCGACAGCGGTTCATCCAACAACAAAACTTCGGGGTTCATCGACAAGGCGCGCGCCACGTTGACCCGCTGACGCATCCCGCCGGACAGCTCAGCCGGGCGGCGCGAAGCGGCGTGGCTGAGGCCTACCATCTTGACGTAGTGCGCGACTTTCTCGGCTTTCTCGGCCTTGCTGAGGCCGGGAAAGACCGTATCCACTGCCAGACCCACATTGCCGCTGACCGTCAACCACGGCATCAAAGAGTAGTTCTGGAAGATCACGCCGCGTTCGGGACCCGGCCCCTTGATCGGGTCACCTTTAAAGGTGACCTCGCCATTCGACGGCATATCCAGGCCGGCCATCAAGTTGATCAGGGTCGTCTTACCGGTGCCCGAAAACCCGAGGATCACCAGAAACTCGCCCTCTTGTACGTCCAGATTGATGCCCTTCAAAACATCTGTGCGCGCGGTGCCTACACCAAAGGATTTCGAGGTGTTTTTGAAGCTCAGAATGCTCATCGCGCTCACCGATTATTCGTGAAGGTAAACAGGGATTGCAGCGCGTACATCACCCGGTCCAGCATGAAGCCGATAATGCCGATGGTGAAGACTGCAACCATGATCTTGGCGAGCGAACTGGAGGAACCGTTCTGGAACTCATCCCAGACAAATTTGCCCAGACCGGGGTTCTGCGCCAGCATTTCCGCGGCGATCAAGACCATCCAGCCTACGCCCAGTGACAGGCGCAGGCCGGTGAAAATCAGCGGCAGCGCTGAAGGCAGCACCAGCTTGGTGATCTTGGTATAAGTGTTCATTTTCAGAACCTTGGAGACGTTCACCAGATCTTTGTCGATGGATGCCACACCCAGTGCAGTGTTGATCAAGGTGGGCCACAGCGAACACAGCGTCACGGTAATGGCCGAGATCAGGAAGGATTTGGCGAACCAGCCGTCATTGGTCACGTATACCGCCGAGACGATCATGGTCACGATCGGCAGCCATGCCAGCGGCGAGACCGGCTTGAAGATCTGGATCAGTGGGTTCAGAGCCGCATTCGCAGTTGGGGACAGACCGGCGGCGATCCCCAAAGGCACGGCTACTACGGTCGCGATCAGGAACCCGAAAAACACGGTTTTGATCGAAGTCCAGATTTGCTGATAGTAGGACAGCGCACCGGTGTAAGCGACTTGCTTGACCTCATCTGCGCGGCCTGCGTCGATCAGTTTTTGATTCCGTTTCTCGACCATCGCCTCAAACTCGGCGCGTTTGACAGCCTTCGCCTGCGCGTCCTCGTTCAAGTTGATCATTTCTTCCCAGACCTGAGCCGGTCCGGGGACCGCACCCAGAGAGGTTTGCACTTTCGGGGCAAGTGTCCCCCAAAGCAGCAGGAACGCGCAGATCGACAGCAGGGGGACGACCAGAAGACGCCATATCTCGGTCATTTGGGCGCGCGGGTTGTCCCCGGCGGCGGCTTTCAGAACAGGCGTGGCCCAGCTGAGGCCCAGCACTTGGAACCATTTGTCGGCCGCGTTGATGCGGGTGAAAAGGCGGGCGCGACGTTCCTCTCGGGCTGCGTCAGCGTTGAATTCGGGATCGACCGTTGTCATCTGATGTGTCCTTGCGATGGCGGGGCACTTTGGAATCCGCACCCAGCGCTGGCCGGGCGCGGCGCTTCGGGCTTAGCCTTGTACGTCCGAGCCGACGATCTTCTGATCGCCTTTCAGACCGATGGACAGGCTTTCGAGATAGGCGTTGGGGGTACGACCGTCATAGGCGATGCCGTCGATGATATCCTCTGCCGGGGTCGGCGCTTTGTAACCATCGCTTTCCCAGGGGAAGTCGGCTTCATTCGCAAGGCCTTCGTCGACCAACAGGCGCGCGGCTTCCAGATAGATTTCTGGCTTGTAGACGGACTTAGCGACCTCGTCATACCAGCTGTCTGGCTTCGCGTCGGCGATCTGACCCCAGCGGCGCATCTGGGTCAGGTACCAGACCGCGTCCGAATAGAAGGGATAGGTCGCATTGTAGCGGAAGAACACGTTGAAATCGGGAACCTCGCGTTTGTCACCTTTTTCATATTCAAATGTGCCGGTCATCGAGTTGGCGATGACGTCGTAATCCGCGCCCACATATTCCGGGCGGCTCAGGATTTCGACCGCTTCAGGGCGGTTGGCGTTGTCGTTCTCATCCAGCCAAATCGCAGCGCGGATCAAAGCCTTGGTCACGGCCAACGTGGTGTTGGGATACTCTTCGGCGAACTCGGCAGTGATGCCAAACACCTTTTCAGGGTTGTTCTTCCACAGCTCATAGTCCGTGATCACCGGTACACCGATACCCTTGAAAACAGCCTGCTGGTTCCACGGTTCACCCACGCAGTAACCGTAGATCGTGCCGGCCTCCAACGTGGCAGGCATTTGCGGTGGAGGCGTCACGGACAGGAACACATCCGCGCCAATCTGACCGGTCACGTTTTCGGGGCTGTAATACCCCGGGTGCAGACCACCGGCGGCAAGCCAATAGCGCAACTCGTAATTGTGGGTCGAAACCGGGAAGACCATGCCCATGTTGAACGGCTTTCCTTCGGATTTGTATTTCTCAACCACCGGGGCCAGAGCCTCGGCGCTGATAGGGTGTTGCGGGCGGCCGTCATCCATCTTTGGGATGTTGGGCTTCATTTCTTCCCAAATCTCGTTCGAGACGGTAATGCCGTTGCCGTTCAGGTCCATCGAAAACGGTGTGATGATATGGGCTTCGGTCCCGTAGCCAATAGTGGCCGCCAGCGGTTGACCGGCCAGCATATGCGCGCCATCTAACTGGCCGTCGATCACGCCATCCAGCAGTACTTTCCAGTTGGCCTGCGCCTCAAGCGTGACGAAAAGGCCCTCGTCCAGAAAATAACCGTTCTCATAGGCCACGGCCAGCGGCGCCATATCGGTCAGTTTGATAAAGCCAAAGGTCAGTTCGTCTTTTTCCAGTTCCAATTCAGCCAATGCCGGAGATACAATCGCTGTAGACGCTGCGAGGCTCAGAAGAAGCTTTTTCATATCGATCCCTTTCGGTTTAGCCCAACCCCTTGGGCAAACAAAAAAAACCGCCGACACACACCGCCAGGAGGAGTTGGCAGTTGGTCGAGCGGCTTTGCTCTCGTGAGGTGCCCAATACTTTGGGCGAATTCTGTCGGTGGGCGTCGTTGCCTGCCGATGTCCTGATTTAGGCATCCCTGAACCGGGCCGTCATCCGCTTTTGGGCATCAGGATGCGAATTTTCTGCGATGCGGCATGAATTCATGCTGCATTGCAAAAAAATTAGGCACTCTCAACCAGCGGGCTCGAAAATGCGACGGTCGAAAAAAACATTGGGCGGCAGAATCAGGCTTCCGTTTACCGAGGCCACCGCGGTCGACTCGGGCAGCGCACCTTCGAGCTTCTCCGACGCGCCGGGAGTTTCGACACCCAAGCCGACAAGCTCGCGTCGATACAGATCGCTGCGAAAGACTCGGGCGGCCTGACGTTCGGCAGTGCTAACATCGATCCCATTCCGTTTCGCCAGTTGATGCGCGATCCACTTGGCCTGACTGCGCCATGGGAAACTCGCGGCACCGTCAAAGAATTCAACAAAACCGTCCACCTGTCGCTGCTCACCGCTCGCCGAGATGGTGAACTCTCCCATAAGGGCGCGGTCAATCAGTTCCGGTGACACGTTGAGGTATGCCTTGCGCGACAACATTTCGGACGCGGTGGTCCGGCTGTCGGCCTTCGACAGCCAGCGCCCGGCTTTCCAAACCGCGCGCATGAGGCTACCCAGCAGGTGCGGTTCGGTCTCTGCCCAATCGTTTCGGACCGCCAGCACCTTTTCCGGTGCGCAAGTCCAAATCGCTTTACCCGGTAGCAACAGTGCACCAACATTATCGTCCGCGGCGTAAGAGCCCCACGGCTCGCCCACGCAGAACGCATCGATCTCGCCACCGGCAAGGGCCTGCGCCATCAATGGCGGCGGGACGGTGCGGATTTCGACCTGTTTCGAGGCCAACTCGGTTCCCGCAACCCAATAGCGCAACAATTCGACGTGCATGGAAAATGGAAAAGGCACACCAAAGACCAACACGTCACCGGTGGCTTTTGCCAACGCGGACCCAGCCGCAGCGGCATCTGAGAAATCGAAGCCGTAGCCTTGGTCGGTTAACCGCCCAGCCAGTCGAGTTCCAACGCCTATAACATTGCCATTCAGTGACAGGACGGACACAGCAGATAAAGGTGTCGCAATGCCACCAAGACCCAAGGCCATCGCAACAGGGACCGGTGAAAGCAGATGCGCGGCATCCACATGCCCAAAGGCAAGCATATCTCGCAGAGATGACCATGACGGAGCTGGACGCATATCCAGCGAAATCCCTTCTGCATGATCAAACCCCATCTCGCGCGCAACGATCAGCGGGGCGGCGTCGACCAAGGGCATGTAGGCAACAGGCAGAGTTACGGTTCTCATGATAACAACCCCGAAGCAGTGACCAGAGCTTCTGCCACATCTGCGACCCGGCGGTTCTGGTTCATCGCGGTTTTGCGCAGCAGGGCATAGGCTTCGTCCTCTGACACGCCCTTTGCTTTCATCAACAGCCCTTTGGCACGGTCGATCACTTTTCTCTCTTCCAGCGCACGGCGGGTTTCGGCCAGTTCGGTCCGCATTTGGCGTAGGACCTGAAAGCGGGCGATAGCCGTATCGATCACAGGTTTGATGCGTTCGGCCTGCAATCCGTCGACCACATAGGCTGACACCCCAGCCTCAACAGCGGCTTTCGCCAATCCGCCCGCTGCGCCCGAGACGAACATAGCTACTGGACGTTCCAATGGACCCGACGCAACGGTCAGCTCTTCCAGCATATCGCGCGAGGGATTGTCGATATCAATGAGGACAATGTCTGGGCCATGCGTTGCGATTTTGCGTGCCAGCCCAGAGACGTTGCCGATCACAAAAACCTCTACGTCACCGGACTCTTTTAAGGCATCTACTATTGCAAAAGCACGATCTTGATTCTGCTCTACTACAACGACAGTCAGGTGTTGTTTCATAGAAACTCAAGTGAGCCCAAGACTCATTGATCGCAATTACAAGGTCATTGAATGCAGTCATCGGACTGCCGGTTCGCCCAATTTCTCAGCTCATTTTTGCGTGTAGCGGAATATTTGCTCAGTTTTCTTGCATGCTATCAAAGAAAGCTGCCGTGAACACCGCGGTGGTGCATTGGAACGACTCATTGTTTTTTCATTTGGGCAACTTGTTGGTTCTGGGGTATTCAAATGCACTTCCATAGAAGATCCAATTCGAAGGCCAGCTTTGACAGCTGGAACCATGTCATTCCGCGCGCGCAGCGACCCCCCGCTTTCCGCCCTAAACGACACATGCTGCGCTCATCACCTAAGTCGCCTTTGGACTCCAACGCTGTCATTCGCTGCACTTGGCATGGACGACCACTTTGCGGACAGATTGGAAATCGCAATGCATATCGACTGGCTTTCGCTGCCGTTTACTTGGCAAAGCAGCCATTCGCTGAGGATGCCAGAACTTGGTTCAACAAAACTCGTGGCCTGCGGGACAGCTGTTACGTCACCTGTCGGTTCAAATGGCACTGAGCGGCCCGCAGAAATTTATTCGCACTACTTTCTTGGGGAAAACAAACCCTTGGATTGCTTTTCTAAGTAACCTTGTCACTTCATCCTCAGATTGGTGAAAACCTCGTTCGGTACGCGGTCAGAAAAACTCTGACTTTCAGATCATTGAACACGGACTAAAGTCATCACTTTAAGCCGTTAGGCAATTCCTCGCTCCACTTTCGCAATTCGTCGAGAAACCCAAGTGCCGTGCGGCCAAGGTCAGTGATAGAATACTGCACGGAAACCGGCGCTGTATCCATCACGTGTCGGCTCACCAACCCCTGATCCTCTAGCTGGCGCAGCCGCTCGGCAATCATCTTTTTACTGGCCCCACCCAGCAACCGAGCAAGATCGTTGAAACGCACCGGACGATCCTTCAGGTGCCATAGGATGGACCCGGTCCATTTACCACCGATGATCCGCATGCCCCGTTCAATTGCGCATGGCTCCTGGCAGGCCTCTGTCACAATTCGGCGCCCTTTCACATCTTCGTCCACCCGCGCCCGCATCGTTATCCTTCCCCTTATTTTTTAAGGTTACTAAAAGTATACTGGTTGATTTTCCACACCTCAATACTCAAATGCTCCCGACCCCCTCCTACGTCAAGGGGTTCACACAGTGCACATATAGGATATGGACATGAGTAAAATCCTCATCGTGAACGGCACCCAGCCCTACGAATTCGCCCCCGGACAGTTGAACGCCAGCCTCGTCGAACGCGCACGCAGAACGTTGGCCGCAATGGGCCACGAAGTACGCATTACCACCGTTGCTGATGGCTATGACGCAAATTCAGAGGTCGAGGCGCATGTTTGGGCAGATACGGTCATCATGCAGTTCCCGGTAAACTGGATGGGCGTCCCATGGATCTTCAAAAAATATATGGATGAGGTCTACACAGCCGGAATGGATGGCCGCTTATGCGCTGGCGACGGTCGCACCGCCGACGCACCAAAAGCCAACTACGGCATGGGTGGATCACTGCACAGCAAGACATACATGCTGTCGGTGACATTTAATGCGCCGAAAGAAGCATTCGACAACCCCGCCGAGCCGTTCTTTGCCGGAGCAAGCGTTGACGATCTGCTGCGCCCGATGCATCTGAACGCCAAGTTCTTCGGTATGCAGGCCCTACCGACATTCGCGGCATTCGATGTTATGAAGAACCCCGAAATCGAGGCCGATTTCGCTCGATTTGACGCGCATCTGAAATCCACTTTTGTCAAGGTTGAACATGTCCCAGCCTGATATTCACCTGTATACCGCAGGCACGATGAACGGCTACAAGCCGGTCATTTTTCTGGAAGAGGCAGGTATCCCCTACGACCTGACCCATATCAACTTTTCCAAACAGGAACAGAAGGCGCCGGATTACCTGGCGCTGAACCCAAACGGAAAGATCCCAACGATTGAGGACCGTTCGGAAGGCCGTGCCATCTTCGAATCCGGTGCGATCCTGTGGCATCTGGCCGAGAAATATGGAAAATTCCTGCCGTCGGACCCGGTCAAGCGGTCCGAGGTTGTGCAGTGGATGCTGTTTCAGGTCGGCCATGTGGGGCCGATGATGGGACAGGCGATGTATTTCCAGCATATCGCCGCGCCAAATGGCCACGAAGAGCCTTTCTCGATCCGTCGCTACGTGGACGAAAGCCGCCGATTGATGGAGGTGATGAACACACGGCTGGACGGGCGTGAATGGATTGCAGCGGACGAATACACCATCGCTGACATGATGCTGTACCCGTGGGCGCGTGCCTATGTCTGGGCCCGGGTGGATGTGTCGGACCTTCCGCATCTGAACGCCTGGTTTGACCGTATCGATGCCCGGCCCGCTGTGCAGAGAGCGCTGACCATCCCCAAGGCCAACCCACAGTTCTGGGATGCTAACGCGGATGCCAGCGCCTTTGCCAAGGAAAACGCGGCGCGTTTTTCCGGAGATGTGAAAGGAACCTGAACCGTGCCAGATGCGCCCTCTTTCCGTGTCGATGTCGTGTCAGACGTTGTTTGTCCGTGGTGTGTGATTGGCTACCACCAGCTCGCCAAGGCCGCACGCGACACCGGCGTCGAACTGGATATCCGCTGGCACCCGTTCGAGCTGAATCCTCAGATGGCAGAACGCGGAGAGAACCTGCGCGACCATCTGGCATCGAAATACGGGACCACGTTGGAAGGGTCGATCCAGGCACGAGCCCGCCTGACCGAGATGGGCGCAGCACTGGGGTTCACGTTCAATTACGCCGATGACATGCGGATATATAACACCTTCCGCGCGCATCAATTGATTGACTGGGCCGCCGAGCAAGGCAAGGGCCACGAAATGAAGCAGGCCCTTTTTTCGGCGTTCTTTACACGCCGCGAAAATGTCTCGGACATACAGGTTCTGGCCGGCGCGGCTGCTGGCATCGGGCTGAACCGCGCGGATGCGCTGGACATGTTGCAAAGCCAAGATCGGGCCAATCACGTGCGCCAGAAAGAGCAAATCTGGATCAACCAAGGTGTTCGAGGCGTGCCCGCAATGATGTTCGACCAACGCCACCTTGTGACCGGCGCGCAGGGCGTAGAAAACTACACCCGCATCCTGCTGCAACTACGAGACGACAGGGCCGCGTGACACCCGTGAATGCCGTGTCCTTCCGGCACAAAAAATCCACGAACGGACGGATGTTGCCCGGCATGCCCTCGCTGAACAACCATTGTGGGGGTTGCATGACGTAGGTCTCCGCGACAACCTTCCGTTATAGAAAAAATTCAGTCGGGGTGGCTGCATGTCGGCCACTACAGCCTTTCAACCTTGAAGAGTTCTAATTTATGGCACTGCATGACCACCCCATGTGGCGAAAGCCCCAACATCACCGGGACCTTGACCACGCACATGATCATGTCCACTGGGCCGAGCTGTTCTATGACCTGATCCATGTCGTGACGATCTTTCTGCTGGGCAATTACCTTTCGCATCATCTCGATCTGCATGGGTTTCTTGTGTTCGCCGGGGTGTTCATTACGCTCTGGTACGCGTGGGGCGAACTCAGCATATTCAACTCGATCTACGTCAGTACGGATTTTTGGCATCGCCTGATCATGTCCGTAATGATCTGTACCGTGATGTTTATGGCAGCGGCGATCCCGGCTATTGACGGAAAGGGTTGGGTTTTCTTCGCGTTAGGATTTGCCGCGAACAGGGCCATGATCGCGGCGCTGTACTATCGAGCCCGGCGGGCCAATTCTTCAGGCGAGTCGATGTCGACGGCCCAGATCCGCAATTTCTCGGTCTTTGCGGTAATCTTTGCCATCGCGGCTTTTTTGCCCACTCCGCTTGCCTATTGGGTATTCGCGGCAGCTATGGTGGCCACGCAGGCAATGTACATGATCCCCGGTGTCACCGTCCTGCGTTTTGAGCGGTTCGTTCCCCGCCTTGGCCACATGGCCGAACGGTTTGCTCTGCTGACACTGATCGTTTTGGGCGAAGGGTTCTTCAAACTGGTCGTCACCCTGTCCGAGAAAGGCATCTACAAAGTTTCGCCCGACGTGCTGGTCAATTTTGTCATCGGTGGTGTGTCGATGTTCGTCATGTGCTGGATCTATTTCGACTTTGTCGGCAATGCCAAACCAAAGGACAAAAAGGTGTCGACATTGGTCATCTGGTGGCTTGCGCATCTGATCTTGATGCTTTGCGGCGTCATGGTCGGCGTCGCTCTTGCTGCCGAGGTCAAAGTCGGATTTTGGGAACCATATCCAACCGAATATGCCGCCATTGGCTGTTTCGGTCTTGCTGGTTATATCGCAATGCTTTGGGTGCTTCAGAGCGTCACAGAACACCGTTTGGCATCGGATTTCGGCCGTTGGGATGTACGGGTGTTTGGGATTGTTCTGGCTATTGCCTGTTTCTATGTCGTCCCACATGTCCCCTCATTGGTTGGCAATCTTATTTGGGGGACCGCTTTGCTATCGCAAATCGCAATCCCCTTGACACGCGCCTGGACGAAGTTTCGACATGAGTGAGGCTGTGACAAATTCAGGCTTTCTAAGAAGGAAAGTCTATTGGTGGCTCGAGCGCCCGGACCGGGCGGCCACCGGTCCGTGGTTTCTTGAAATAGCTCTAATTGCCCTAATCACGCTGAACGTGGCCGCCGTTATCCTGGAAACGGTCGACTCCATATATTTCCGTTGGGGCCTGGCGCTGAACCTCTTTGAGGGTCTTTCTCTGTTTGTTTTCGTGGTCGAATACGCGGCAAGGCTGTGGGTCGCCACCGAAAATCCAAGTTACAAAACGCGCGCCGCCTGGGCCGTCTCGCCGATCGCCATCATCGATTTACTAGCGATATTACCTGCGCTGCTTTACCTGATTTTCCCGGTTGATCTGCGTCTTCTTCGGACATTTCGTATGCTTCGACTGCTCAAGCTCACGCGGTATTCGCCCGCACTAGGCATGTTGCTTGCCGTGTTCGAGGAAGAGGCCGGCGCTTTTTTTGCAGGTTTCTTCATCCTGATGGTGATGCTGATCTTTGCCGCAAGCGGCGCTTGGCTGGCAGAGCACGAGGCGCAGCCAGAAGCGTTTGGCTCCATCCCCGCGGCTATGTGGTGGGCCATGGCAACGCTGACGACCGTTGGCTATGGCGACGTGACACCTGTTACTGTGGCCGGAAAGATCTTCGGTGCTGCGATCACAGTGATTGGCATTGGAATGGCGGCATTGCCGGCAGGTATCATCGCCAGCGGCCTAAACGACCAGTTACACCGCCGACGTGCGAGCTTGGAGCTCGAATTTCGAAAAGCACTGGAAGATGGCGATATCTGCGAGGCTGATGAGAAGGAAATTGACGCCGTTCGCAAGCAATTGGGTCTGTCGCGCCGCGCTGCAGATCATATCCGAAACCGCGTGCACACCGAAGCAATATCACAGTTCGATCACTGTCCCACATGCGGTCAGCCAACGGGGCAAAATACAAAGCCCTAAACGTTCACTTGCGTTCTGCACTCGTCCGCTTTCCGGCCCCCAACAAGCTGTCTACCGTGACCGAGATTTGCTTGGAAACCCAAGCCATCTATTCGGACGTTTCGAAGGTGCGTTACACCGATTCAACACGTGAGTCGAAGAAATGCCGGCAAGTTAAAGACATTTGACCCTCTTGTTAGCGGCCTTGAAACGCACGGTTACGTCGGGCTCGAAGCGGTCGTTCGGCAGAATTCAATGAATGCCTGCTAAGCGGACAAAGCTACCGTTCGAAATCTAGTCATTTCCAAAAGACAGGGAAATTGAGGCAAGGTGACATAGTCCACCTTGCCTTTAGCTGAGTTATTCAGGGATTGTCGCGCCGGGAACAGCCTCATACGCATTGGACGCCACGACTTGGGCCTCCCCAGCCGCGGTGCCGGGCAAGATCTCGAACAATGGGTCAAAGTCAACCATGGTTGAGGCAAGTTGTGAGAGAACGTTGGCATCGCCTTCAATCTTAGCAGTGCCATCTGCAATCTGCTGCTCCAGCTCTACCGCACCCATCATCGTCATTTCGAGGTCTGAGCGATTGATCACAAGCGTCAGGTCCGGATCATTCGCTTGATACCCCTCGATGTTGGTCAGGGTGGCATTTTCCAGTTCGATGATGAACTTCTCTCCATTGTCCGGTGTGACCAAGTTGATGGTGAACCGCATGCCTTCGGCTTTGCGGCTGTCCATCTTGATGCCGAGGTAGTTCAGGAACAGCTCGGTGGACATTGCGCGGACTACGTCGGGGCTGGTCGAGCTAAGCACCGGCGCATCTGAGATGCCGGAGCGTAATTCATAAGCACCCGACAAGAAGCTATTCCGCAATCCGGGATTTTCTTGTTGGTAGCCAAGCTGTTCATAGCAATCTGCCAAGAGATCACGAGCTAGCTGATTATCATTTTCAGCCAGGAAAAGCCTGTTCAGGATTTCGACGGCCATCTTGTACTCGCCCGCACCAAAAAGTTCCTGCCCTTTGGCCATGATCTTGTCCGATCCGCCCATCATCTCGACATAGAGCGGCGCTGAGTCTTCCGGAGACGGCGGGATAAGTGTCGCGGGATTGGCATCCCAAAACCCGAGGTACCGCTGGATTACCCCTCGGCTGTTGTGCTCGGGCGAGCCGTGATAGCCGCGGCAATGCCATTCGTTCTGCAAGCTTTTGGGCATCTCGTAGACGTTCTGGATCTGGTTGATCGTTACGCCCTGATTGGCAAAGTGCAGCACCTGATTATTGAAATGCGCGTACATATCGCGCTGCGCCCGCATGATCTCTTGAATGCGGTCGTTGCCCCAACGAGGCCAATGGTGCGATTGGAACATCACCTCTGCTTCTTCGCCAAATAGGTGCAACGCACGCGAGATGTACTTAGACCAGCGCAGCGGATCACGCACCGGCGCGCCGCGTAGGGTGTAAATGTTGTGCAATGTGCCGGTAATATTCTCGGCCATCCAGAGGGCCTTCATATCAGGAATGTACGTATTCATATTAGAAGGCGCTTCAGTGCCCGGTGTGTTTTGGAAGACCATTCGCACGCCATCGACGTCGATGTATTCGATGTCTTCTTCGATTATCTTTGTCGGCGCGATCAGCCCAAGAGCGCCCAGCGAAACGCGATGCCCTAGACCCTGACCGGCAAAGCCAAACGGGTTAATAGGAAGCTGTTGTCCATACTGGTAGGACAAGCGGCGGTTCATCGCGTTACCAGCGTAGACGTTTTCAGAAATTGTGAACTGCATGAAGTCGCGTGGTGCGATAATTTCTACCTTGCCCGCGCGTACGTCGGCTTCGTCAACTATCCCGCGGACGCCCCCCCAGTGATCTCCATGTGAATGCGAATAGATAACGGCTGTGACTGGAAGGCCATCACCGACATGTTCTTGAAAAAGGTTCCACGCTGCGCGAGCGGGCTCAGTCGTGAGAAGCGGATCGATGACAATCCATCCGTTGTCACCACGTACGAAGGAAACATCGGATAAATCCAATCCGCGCACCTGATATATGCCTGGTACCACCTCATAGAGGCCATAGTTCTGATTGAGCCGTGAGACACGCTGCAAAGAAGGGTGAATGCTGGGCCAGTCCTTGTCCTCGTCGAAAAAGCGGAAGCTCGCCATGTCCCAAGCAATGTTGCCCGCATCCGCCATTATCTCGTCTTCGGGCATTGCCGCGATAAAACCACGAGCCTGCTCGTCGAAATCTCGGGTATCTGAGAACGGCAGCGCCTCCCGCGCTTCGGCGAGGATTTTCAAAGTGTGCTCGGAAGGTGCTTTGCCTTTTGGATGAAAGTGCCCTTCGGCAGGTGTGGCGCTCTGAGCTTGCGCGGAACCTTCCTCTGAAAGGAACGTTGGCGCGACGGCAAAAGCGGCTCCCATCGCCGGAACGGTTTTCATGAAATCACGTCGGGTCGTCATTAGTAATCCCCTCCCAATTACTTTTGGATTGGAGAAGATTGAGGTACAAATAGTTTCGGCGCCTTGATCCATGACAATCAAATTTGAATTTTAGAATGACTGCTCAGGACTCGAAGCGATCGTTCGTTGCTACTTGTTTGTATGAATGATTTGCGGACAAGTGCAGACCCTTAGTTTTCTTAACCTGATTATCACAGTTAAGGCATGACGCACGTTGCGCTCAACCAAAGAGATCATTGACCGATAGGCCATTCGAACCTCAATATGATCACGCGCTGGCCCCGCGGCGAACACCATTGAAAACATGGGCGGAGCATCGGCCAAAGAACGACTGGGAGGGGCGCATGACTGCCAATGTGGAGACCCTTTTCACCGAAAGCGACGGGCTTTCCATCGCCTATCAAGTTTGGGGCGATGGGCCACGCAATCTTGTTTTGGTCCCCGGAATGATTTCGCACCTGGAAGCGTCCATGGAAAACCCGGGCTATCTGCAGTGGATGACAGCTCTCAGCTCGGTGGGAAGATTGGTTACTTTCGACAAGCGCGGCAACGGCATGTCAGATCGCATTCAGGGGACACCAACCCTTGAAGAGCGCGTCATGGATATAGAGGCTGTGATGGATGTCACTGAAATGACCTCAGCCACGGTCATTGCTTTTTCCGAGGGGGCCTCCCTTGCCTGTGTCTATGCCGCGATGCGCCCCGAGCGCGTTGAACGTCTGGCTTTGTGTGGTGGGTACGCTCAAGGCCGTCTAACTCGCGGTTACCTGACCCCCGAAAGCCTTGAAATCGCGTTGAAACAGTTCCGTGAGAATTGGGGGAAGCTCTATAAACCTCACCCATTTTCGGCTTTCGGCCCAAGTGAGGACGATGCTGAAGCTCAGGAAGCATGGGCGCATTTCCAAAGGATGAGCGCGACCCCTATTACAGTCGCCAACCTGTTCGAATTGGCGGCCCGGATAGATATCCGGGAATTGCTGCCTTCTATTTCACAACCCACTTTGGTCATACATCGCGAATTCGAAGAACCCAACGGGGCTGATTGCGCCCAGGATTTTCTGCGTTTGATGCCATCCACTAAATACAAAACCATACCCGGCCACGAGCATGTGCCATGGGAAGGCGACGTGGACAGTTATTCGGCCTCAATCGTCGAGTTTGTCACCGGCGAAGCACCGGCGACGATCCAACCCAAGCGCACCCTTGCTACCGTTCTGTTCTCAGATCTCGTCGCGTCCACTTCGCAACAAGCACGCATCGGTGATGAGAGTTGGCGCAACTTGATGAACCGCCACGATGACATTTGCGCAAACCAGATCTCTCGACACGGTGGTCATCTGGTGAAATTCACTGGCGACGGCGTGCTGGCGACGTTCAGTTCTCCTACGAACGCGCTGGCCTGCGCTGGTTCTGTGAAAGAAGCATTGTCTGCAATCGACCTTAACGCACGCTTCGGCGCTCACACTGGTGAGATTGAAATTCGCGGTGAGGATATCAGCGGCCTTGGCGTGGTCATAGCAGCGCGGGTGATGGGCCAAGCCAAGGAAGGACAGGTTCTGGCATCCGATCTCACGCGGCAACTGATGCTTGGTGCGCCGTTCGAGTTTCAAGACTGCGGTGAGCACGAGTTGAAGGGCGTTCCAAATACTTGGCGACTGCACGCGGTCAGTCCTGCGAACTAGACAACGCGGAACACTGGCCTTGCCTACTGTTCTTTACCACGGGATCCGATTGTGGGCTTTGCGCTCGAAGCGGTCCTTCGCCAAGTCGCAACGGATGTCCACTTTGCGGACCTTTTTGTCATTGGCGTGTGGGGGGCCAAGGGCGGCGACCAGCCCAAAACGGAGGTTGAACAGTTGTCTATTTGCCAGCAGTTTTAGGATAAAGTCGGCATCTGAATCATGCCTCAGTTTTTTGGCAAGTACCGATCCAAAAGAGCGTCGACCAACCCTTTCTGAAGTTGGTAACCAGTAGCTTCGTCCACACGTAAAATGTCTTCAAGAATGACAAGTTGTTCCATGCCCGTCGTCATGGACAATCGCTTTGCTAGGTCGTCAATTTCCTTCGGCTCCATCAATGGGTGAACTGGCGCAAGTGCTTCCGAAAAAGCCGCTAATCTTCTGGCCCCACGCATTTTGACCGTTCCATCCTCAAGAGATGCCTTGAGTGATTCCGCCAGAAACTGCCGGAAGTGCGCCTCATTAACCCGAGAAAATTCCAGATAGTAGCGCGCGACCACATGTACACGGCTCCTAACGTCATCCAGCCCCTCAAGAAGTTCCGACGTGGGAGTGACGTCAAGATCCAGCGTCGCATCCAAAGCCAAGACACTTGGGTCAGAAAAGTAGCGATAGACCGTCGCACGACTGGTTTTGGCGCGTTCAGCGACTTTTGCTAGCGTGACCTCCTTGCCTTCCGACATCAGGTCACGTGCAGCCGAAAGAAGTACTTCTCGCGTTCGGTTGATTTGATTTGTACGAGGCGCCAATTCCAAACCCTTTATAATACACTTGTCTCATAAGTGGATATGTGTATCATAAGGGCAGTTTGTTTCAAGTAAAGGGAGTCGCAATAATGACTGAATCTCGCCCGCGAATTTATCATCTACTTGGGAACCTTTTGACCTTTCATGCCTTTCCCAGTGAGACTGGAGATCGTTGCACAATTGTTGAGATAAAGACGGCACCGGGTGCCGGTGCACCGCCCAATCATCATGCTGGTGAAGATGAGAGTTTCTATGTGCTCGATGGTGAATTCGAGTTCTTTTTGAATGGTGAGACAGTCAACGTCAAATGTGGTGACTTCGTTAAGGTTCCGGACGGCGCAGTGCACGCCTTTACATGCACCGGAGAGCGGCCTGGCCGGTTACTTTGCATTAATGCCCCCGGCGCGATGCATGACACTTTCTTTACTGAAGCCGGTGAAGCAATGCCTGACGGCACGACCGATATTCCGGCGCCAGATGCACCACCAGACATTCCGGCGATCATGTCCGTGGCAGGTCGAGTGGGAATGACGATCCTGGCGCCTGCGGACGTTCCTAGCTAACTAGTCTGCTTAAAGTGCGCCAGCCTGCGAACCGGAGGCTTTGAACTAAAGATTCTACGGTACACCATATCTGCTACTACTAGCTCATTACGAAGGCGACATTCACGAATAGACCTTGCATTTCGGATAGCGGACATTCGCTGCGCTTCCGGAGAGTGTTATTTGCCTGAACCAAAGCAGTCGAATAGGTGCAGGCGATCTAATGCTTGGGTTTGTCCGCCATCAAAGGTGGGTCGTGTTTGTTTTGTCCCGAGAACGATCATCTGAGCATTCTTTCCGAAACGTCCTCGAGAAGAGTACGCAAATCGAACTCTCCTCCTTTATCCGCAAGTCCTTTGTCATGCAGAATGAACGACAGCCCGTGCACGAAACTCCATAGCAAAAAACCGCGGCGGCGAACTTCGTCTGTGATTCCCGGTTCGCCGAGACACTTTGCAACCTCAGCTAGCAGAATCGCAAAGCTTTGCTGGCCGCCTTCCTTCAGCCGGGGATCCGCGATGCGGTCTGTGAAGCCGCCAAATTTCAGCCTGAAGATCCCGGGCTCATTTAAAGCGAAGGCTATATACTCCATCCCGATGGCGGTAATGCGGTCGGGGGATCCTTCAGGAACGCCTTCCAGTGCGGCAAGCATTTTGTCTCGGTGCCGATCCATTCCCTCAAGGACAGTGGCGACCAGCATTTCTGTCTTGTCTTTGAAGTGCTTGTACGGTGCCGCAGTCGAGACGCCCGCGCGTCTGCACGCCTCAGATACGGAAAAACTGTCAGGTCCTTTCTCTTCAACCAACTGTCGGGTTGCTTCGATCAGCGCAGCACGGAGATCGCCGTGATGGTAAGCCTTCTTGCTCATTGAATGACCGGTCGCCTGGATGGTTGTTGAGTGATTTTTTTCTGTGCTGCTCATGATCCAAGATGTGCCAGATCACGTACCCCTTGTCAAAGTAAGAACTTCTAACATATGTTAGAGACGCTAACTTGATGAGGTTCCCAAATGCCGAATCCTGCAAATTCATCTACTAAAGCGATCAAACCGAACCTATTTTCGCTTTTGCTGCGCGGCACTACGCGTCTCGGCATGACCGTCAGCTTCATAGCCGTCGCAGCGGCCGCAGTTTACTTCGGCGCGTCCGAGCTCACTCGCAGGGCAGATGCTGTTCCCTCACCGGAAGCGGCCGCAGTGACCCCGGTTTCCGCAACGCTGATCACGTCGGAGAGCGCTTACACGGTCGGACGTGTATTCATCGGACAAGTCGAACCTCAACGTTCAGCGGATATCTCTTTCGAATTGAATGGCACGCTTGACCAAATCCTGGTGGATGAGGGAGACGAGGTCGCCAAGGGCCAGCTTCTCGCAACATTGGACGTCGCTCTGTTGGAGGTCGAACGCGACCGTCTCACAGCGTCACGTGATGCCATTGCAGCCCAGCTTGCATTTGCCAAGAAAACGGTCGAGCGAAACGCTAAACTCATCGAGCAAGGCTTTACCAGTCAAGCCCGCCTAGATGAGGCAGTTTCCCAACAAGATGAATTGCTTTCCAGAATTGGCGAACTGGATGCGGCCTTGCGTGATGTAACCGTTCGGATCGAGAAATCCAGTATAGAGGCTCCGTTTGCCGGTCAGATAACCGCTCGAAACGTGGACGGTGGAGAAACTCTGCGCTCAGGCGAGCTGGTTCTGGGTATGGTCGAGGTCGAGTCGCCGCAGGTTCGGATCGGTGTTCCTCTCGATGTTGATCCGGTTCTGCTGACTTATGTTGAGATCGAAGTAGCAGGTCAAAGATATAGGGCTGAGCTTACAACTTTGCGGCCTGATATTGACCCGGTGACCCGAACCCGAACCGCGCTGTTCGACCTGAAGAAAGCGCCGGACGTTGCTTTCGGACAAACCGCACGTGTGCATGTACTCGAACCTGTCCAAAGTGCGGGAACCTGGGTGTCCACAACTTCACTTAAGGAAGGAACGCGCGGGCAATGGACCCTGCTCGTTGCCGACGCGCAAAAGACTGTGCGGCTAGCGGCGGTCGAAGTGCTGCATGCCGAAGACGACCGTGTCTTTGTGCGTGGAGTGTTTCCGGAAGGCACAGTCCTGATCGATCAGGGGCCGCAGCGAGTCAGCGTTGGTCAGCGCGTCGCCTTCGACACTGGCGAGTAACGGAGCGATCTGATGGAAACCCTTACCTTTCGCCACCCCCGGCTGGTTGCCCTCATCATTTTGGTGCTTGTATCTGCAGGCCTGTCTTCGTTCCTATCTCTTGGGCGACAGGAAGACCCTACGATCACCAACCTCTTCGCAACTGTAACGACACAGTTCCCGGGTGCAGACCCAGAACGGGTTGAAGCGCTGGTTACAGCAGAAATCGAAGAAGAGATGCGGAAAATCGCCGAGGTGGATGAGATCAGTTCAGTCTCCCGCTCGGGTGTGTCGGTCGTTTCGGTAGAATTGCTGGAAACGCTAGACGAAGCCACCATTGAGCAGGTTTGGGCCGAGGCTCGGGATGCCGTCGAAGATGCGCGCCAGAATTTTCCCATAGGAGTTTTGCCACCGGAATTCGATGCCGAGGGCATTTCTGCCTATTCTGCGGTCATTGCAGTTGCGGCCGAGGATCCAGACTTCCCGTTAACTTTGCTGTCGCGTCATGCCGAAGCATTGGGTGACAGATTGCGTGCGATACCTGATACACGCGCAGTGGACTATTTCGGTCAGCCAGAAGAAGAGGTGCTCGTAAGCGTCGATATGGACAAGGCCGCTGCGCTTGGGCTTGGCGTAGCCGAGATTTCCCAACGGATCGCCGAAGCAGATGGGAAGGTCCAGTCTGGGCGTTTGCAGTCCGATGTCGACCTGACAATAGGCATCAGCGGAGAAATTGAGACTTTGGACCGCATTCGAAGCATCATCCTGCGAGAAAACGCAGACGGTGCCGTGGTGCAGCTCGGAGATATTGCCAGCGTAGACCGGGGCGCGCGCGAACCGCAGTCCTCAATAGCGTTTGCCAACGGAAAGCCCTCGGTTTTGGTAGGTGTTCTGGCGCAGGACGGCGTACAGATCGACCGTTGGACAGGCTTTCTTCGGGATGAACTTGAGGCTGGTGCTGCATCGGTGCCTTTGGGCATGCAGGAAATACTGCTGTTTGATCAAAGCCAGTACACAACGGATCGTTTGTCAGAGGTTGGGGTCAACATGGCCATTGGCGTGGCTCTGGTCGTGGCAGTTTTGTTTGTTACGTTGGGGGTTCGGGCGGCCGCGATTGTGGCTTTGGTATTGCCGGTCGTCTCATTGACAACTCTGGCGACGATGAACATGATTGGATTGCCAATCCATCAGATGTCCGTGACGGGTCTGATTGTTGCCCTCGGTCTGCTCGTTGACGCAGCTATCGTGATGACCGATGAAATCCGACGTCGTCTGCAGGATGGGATGGAGCGACTTGCAGCCGTGCGAGATGCCGTACGCCGGTTGGCCGCGCCACTGCTGGCATCGACCGTGACAACAGCGCTTGCCTTCACGCCGATGATCTTGCTGCCGGGACCCGCAGGCGACTTTGTAGGTGCCATCGCTATCGCAGTGGTACTTATGCTTGTCTGGTCCCTGGTTGTGGCGTTGACGGTTACACCGGCGATTGCTGGCTGGTTACTGTCCGATCGCTCAGACGCAGGAATGCTGAGCCGTGGTATCGTCATCCCGCCGCTTTCCCGCTTGTTTGAGGCCTCAATCCGATTGTCTGTTTCTAATCCCGTGCGATCCATCGCGTTGGCATTGGTCTTGCCTGTGCTGGGCTTTGCGGCCTTTCCAACGCTGACGGCGCAATTCTTCCCGGGTGTCGACCGAAACCAGTTCTATATCGAGGTCGACATGCCGGGTGGAACATCTATTGCCACCACTGAAGCAACAGCGCGCCAGATTGACGAAATGCTTCTGGCGGATGACGGCGTCAAGAGTGTCTACTGGACAGTTGGAGAGTCCGGCCCGGCATTCTACTACAACATCGTTGGCAACCGTTCACGCGAGCCCGGTTTTGCACAAGCCATGATCACGACCGACACGGCTGACGACGCGGCTCGCCTTGTCGGAGCGTTGCAGCGTCGTCTGGATACCGACTTTCCTGACGCGCAGATCATCGTTCGCAGTCTTGTTCAGGGCCCTCCGGTCGCCGCACCGGTTGAAGTCAAAATTCAGGGCCAAGACATCACGGTATTGCGCAATCTGGGCGACGAGGTGCCTTCAGTCATGGCCAATCTCGATTTGGTGACTCAGGCGCGCGCCAGTGTGAACGGCGGCACCCCTCAAGTCCGGTTCGAGATTGATGAAGTCAAAGCCCGTCTGTTGGGGCTGGACGTGGCGGATATAGCTGGCCAGCTGGACACGGCGCTGGTTGGCATTACCGGTGGATCGCTGATCGAAGGAACCGAGCAGTTACCAGTCCGCGTTCGCTTAGGTGACGAGGTGCGTTCAGATCTAAGCACGATTGTCAGTATGCCTATCCTACTGCCAAATGCAGCTGCGATATCTGCGACTGGAGCCTTCCCAGCGGTACCGCTGTCGGAATTGGCCAAGCCCGTGATTGAACCGGCAGAAAGCGTAATAACTCGAACGGATGGCGTGCGCGAAAACACCATACAGGCGTTTATCGTACCCGGTGTTTTACCCGAAGAGGCATTGCAGGACATACTAGAAGCGCTTGATGCGTCCGGGTTTGTGTTGCCGCAAGGCTATTCGATGTCCTTAGGCGGCGACAGTGATGCCCGATCCAACACCGTGGGCAATCTGCTTGCCTCTGTTGGTTTGATTGTCACACTCTCCTTCGCGACCATCGTTCTGACCTTTAACTCGTTCCGACTAACACTGGTGACCTTGGTCGTGTGCGTGTTGTCTGCAGGCCTTTCAATGCTGTCGCTGGCGGTTATGCAATTCCCGTTCGGTATAACAGCAATCATCGGGGTCATCGGCTCAATCGGGGTTTCGATCAACGCGGCGATAATCATTTTGACCGGGTTGCAACAAGACGTTGACGCAAACCAAGGCGACCGTGCGGCCATGGCGCGAGTAGTGACTGGATCAAGTCGGCACATCATCTCGACAACGGTCACTACCTTCGGCGGGTTCCTACCCCTGATCATGGGTGGAGGCGCATTTTGGCCGCCATTCGCCGTTGCAATCGCCGGAGGCGTTTTGTTGTCGACCGTCGTATCCTTCTATTTCACCACACCCGTGTTCGCGTTGGTGTATCGTGGCAAGCTCAACAAACCGCTTGAGGCAAACAACCAACATTCCCAGCCTCGAGAAGCAATTGTCGCACTTGTGGCAGAATGAGGATTGAGACTACTTCTCCTTGCGAGTTGGTATGTTTCGAAGCCGTCGTTGTTCGAAGCACGGTTCAAGTTCTGTTATGGGCCGCACACGGACTTAGCAAATTCTGGTTTCTGCGCATTACCGCCATTCACCACTGGTGCAGGATCTGACGCTCTTGGGCTCCAAGTAGACCTTAACTGCACCGGGCATGAATGACTGCTCTGCGGATTAAGCGGCCGCTAATCCCACTGAAGCGCATTGCAGGCTAGTCTCCGTTAAGATTTAGGCGACCCGCATTAAGCCAATCCGACAACTCTGTTCTTTCGCTGGGGTCAGGTGGGCCCGCAGGAGTTGGAGGGTCAACAGGCAATGGACTGTCTGATCCGACGATCTCTCTAACACTTACGGCATCTTCCGAAACATTCCAAACAAGCATGTCCTGAGCCAAAGTGAGCGGGCCGTCATACGTCTTTCGGATTGCTGCAATTGTGTCCGGAGCAATATCGAAATCGGCAAATGTATGGTAGGCAATCGCATGCCGCGGCTCAATCATCGCGAATAGTTTTCCGCACGCGTCTGGTGGCGTGTGAACCACCGTTGCCACCAATCGGGCGCGTTCAGGGTCGTAGTTTTTGATATCAATGAATTGTTGGATCGTTAAGTAGCATTCGTGAATGACAAGATCCGCTTCTTTAGCGTTTTCCACGAACCACTTGTTTGGGTTGGTGTCACCTGAGTAGACGAATTTAAGTCCTTTCCACTCCAAGCTGTAGGACACTGAACCGTCTATGCCGTGAATCGCGGGCCAAGATCGAATGACAACACCATCGCTTTCATAAACTATCTGTGTCTTAGAATAGTCGAACTCAGTCACCGAGAGGTGTCCACCTGCCGAGGGCATATTCCCGCGCCGCCCTGCCAAGTCCCAGGCCAACATTTTGAGGAGGCCATCCATGGCCGCAGCGGTCCCGTATTCTGGCTTTAAGCCACTTGGTCCCCATACCTGCAGGGGAACCGTTCGGTTTGACACCCAGCCACCCACAAAAAGTGCATCGAGGTCTCCAATATGATCTACGTGCAGGTGGCTAATGAACACTTTGTCCAGATAAGTGTATGGGATTTCCAACGCGGCCAAATTTGCTAACGAACCAGTTCCGACATCGAAGAGGAACTTGTCGCCATTGCCAAGTTCAACCAACCACGACGCTGACGCTTGAGAGTGTCGAAAATTAGGTGTTCCGGTTCCCAGCGAGATAACTCGCATCTCCGCTTCACCGAGCGGCTCTGCGTTTGGATAATAGAACTTTCGCTCTCCGGACGAACCAGCTGAAGCTGCGCCGCACCAAATCGACGCAAATACAAAACTCAATACCGGCAACAACCTTAGGCGCACGGTTTTCTCCGATTTGCTGATGAAATCTATTGTACAAGAAAATTGCTTCTGTCCAAAATCGCGCGTCTGCATTGGGCTAAATGCGGTCAACTTGCTTAAACCTCTACTTAGCGGAAAAACCCGACATTTGCTTTTTTCCGCCAAACGCCTTCACAATGCTCATATGCAAGATAACCAAGCACAGGCTGACTACTGGAGTTCGAAGAGCGGACTTAAGTGGATAGATTTCGAAAGCGAACTTGATGTGGTATTTGGCGCGGTCGACAAAGCGCTGGTTGAGCGGTCGAAGCCTTCGCCAGGCGAGCGCGTCTTGGACATAGGTTGCGGTACTGGAGCTACGAGCAGGACGTTTTCTTCGCTTGTCGCACCAGGCGGAACAATATGCGCAGTCGACATTTCTGCACCCTTGATCGAACAGGCCCGCCAGCGTGCAAAAGAAGCAACGGTTGAAGCACAGTATCTGTTAGCGGATGCGCAAACCGACCAGTTTCCTGACGCGCCGTTTGATTTGGTGATCTCTCGCTTCGGATCAATGTTCTTTGCCGATCCCGTTGCTGCCTTCGTCAATATTCGGGGCCAGATCAAGCCATCGGGCCGAATGGCTCTTGCTGCATGGGCACCGGCCAAGGGAAATCCTTGGTTTGACGTGCCCAAAGACGGTGCGGTTGACAGGCTGGGACCTTTAGAAAGCTCAGACCCCAACGCCCCTGGACCGCTGGGCTTTCAGAACGCTGGCCATGTCGCTGGAATTCTAGAAGAGGCTGGTTTCAAAGACGTGAACGGCGAAACGATCAGGGTAAACCTAACTCATCCCGGGCCCTTGGAGCGTGCTGCGGCTTTGGCTTCGAATATCGGCCCGGCAGCGAGGATACTCAAGAAGTACTCCGGGAGCGAGGAAGATATCGAGGCGATAACCGATTATGTAATCGCCAATTTTCGCTGCTTCGAAGTCAACGGAGGCATCCGCATCCCGGCAAATCTGAATTTCTTCACAGCCAGAAATCCGGGCTGATGACCTCAACTGCAACTTTGCGAGTATTGGAGCCAGCCCCCAATATTTTGGCGTTTTATGACGGTCGGGTTGCAGGGGCCCGACTTCATTCTCCGTCGTGGAATTGGATGGACGACGCGGCATATACACTCGGGGTCGCCAGCTATGCCATCCTCAATGGCACTGACGCTGTGGTCTATGACACGCACATCTCGCTTGATCACGCTCGTTGGATACGAAGCGAGCTGCAACGTCGTGGGGTGACATCAATTCGGGTTGTGCTTAGCCATCATCACAAGGATCATATCGCTGGAACCGAGGTGTTTGCTGATTGCGAAATCATTGCGGGCAACAAAACGGCAAAGGCGCTGGTTGAAAAAGAGGAAAGTTATTCGAAGAGCGATCCGCCGATCAAGCCGGTAGTGATGCCCACAACTGTGTTTGACGGTGAAATGGCGTTGAGTGTTGGGACGACCGACATTGAACTACGTCCTTTGGATATTCACAGTCACGACGGTGTCGCGCTCTACCTTCCAAAGTCCAGGATCTTGCTGGCGGGTGATGCGCTGGAAGATAGCGTGACCTATGTCGCCGAACCAGATCGCCTTGATATTCACCTGGCCGAACTTGACCGGCTTTCCACCTGGGATATTTCGGCCATCCTGCCCTGCCATGGTGACCCCGATCGGATCGCAAGAGGTGGATATGATTGCTCATTCATAACGGCTACGAGGCAATATGTTGCAAAGCTCTTGCAGTGCCGCGATGGGGCAGGATGGAGCAATCTTACGCTTCGGGAATTTGCGAAAGTCTGGTTCGAAGAAGGCTCGTTGACCTACTTCGATGCCTATGAGGGCGTGCACCAAGACAACCTGCAGTCTGTGACCGGCGTCTAAAAACGACGAACTGTATTGGTCCTGAATGACGTCCGATGTGGGCTCGAAGCCGTCATAAGGCGGTGCAGGCGCGAGGCTGTGACCTCTGCCGATCCTTCCGCATATCCGGCGCAGATTGCGGGGGCTAGTTGGGGGATTGATGCGGAAGGTTCTTTTATTTTTTTACAGAGTGTTAGATAAAATTTTGGTGCGGGCGGTGGGCACCATGTTTCTGGTGCAACATGTTGCAAACTGTCGCTAACACCTTAGCCCTGTTGCAAAATGCAACTGGCACCTGTAGCACACTGTTGCAGAATGTCGCAAAATAACGCGGCGCAAGTGTGGGGCAGAATGTGGGGCAGGCATGGCAAGAGGCATATCGCCCGCCAGCGACCGAAACCATCATCCCGATGGATCAAAGGCCGATGATGCACTAACAATCAACTTGGACCAGTCAGATGAGGCTGCTCATGAGCGCTATCGTTCGCGCAAACGCGTTGTTCAGTCATTACTGTTTCCTCCGGTTGTGATATTGATAGAAATCATATCATCACGAGCAAGGCAAATGTCAGTAGAAATTCTATCAATTAGGCAAATCAAAGCCGCTAGGGCATTATTGGCTTGGTCTCAAGTAGACTTGGCGGAACGGTCAGGTGTGTCCTACCCTACAATAGCCAGACTTGAGACAAACGACGGCCCCATGGGTGGCAGAAAGGAAACTGCACAAGCCATCCGATCCGCCTTAGAAGCCCAAGGCATTCAGTTCCTTGACGAAGGCGATACGGCAAGCGGGGTTGGGGTGGTTTTGTCCAGATAACAAGACTTTGCCGTTTCTGAACGCAGACCAAATCACACTACAAACAACACCTGTTTCCTCTGCGAATAGCCTCCCAGAACACTCCAGCGACTTCTGTGGCTCTCGGGAAATACAAACTTGGCGTCTATTTGAGGACCAACACAGCACCAGTAGGGCGATGGGTCGGTGCCAATCGCATCTGATTCCCGTCCAATTGCAACAACGGCCCAGCCAAATAGTCTTCATCTTGAAGTCCGATTGCCCAAACAACCGGAAGAGTGTCGTCGATTTCGGCGGCAATCGCAGCGACAATCACCATCATATCAAACGAACTGACACTTGATATTGATGATGCCAGAAACGTTCGATAGTCCTCTCCGCTACCAATACGGAAAATGACATTTCGCTGCGCTGCTCGGAGTGACAGTCCAGAAATCCCCGGAACACTTTGAGTGTCACCGGATCTCGGGCGCTCCCAAAATGCTGGTCCAGTTTGAAACGCGTCCGAGCAGTTTTCTGTCGCATACTTGTCAATCGCTGAGTCAAGTACTTTTTCGTTTGAAGTCGGTACACCTAGCTTTTCAGCAAGCCAATCTCGCTCTAGCAAATCAAGTCCATTTTGGCCAACGCAAAGAACGTGGCGGCCCGAGAAATTCCGATACTCACCAAGCTTCCCTAAGGTCTTCGATAGAATGATCCCAATAGGTTCTTCTCCATCTTTTGTTGGGCGGAAAAAGGGTCCGCTGACCAGTAGCCTAAATTGACTGCTATCTGGAAAAAGGAGTTCATTGTTGTTCACTAAGAAGTCAATTGACGAAGACAGGAAGAGTTCTCGTCCCGACTCTAAAAAAAGAACAATATCTCCGATCCTTTGAATGTTGGATCCTTCGGATTCCAATGCAGCATTTGTCAAGTTTCTAATAGGTAGTACAGAATATTCCTCATCATTGGGTAGCTCAATTAACCAAGTGAAAGCGCGGTAAGCCGGGTACGCTTGTTGGCGAGTGACACTGCAACGAAAGTTAGTTGCAAAAAACTCTGTCTGACTAAAAGCCACCTCATAAACAACGGGGATCAATGCCCCCTCTAAAGGCATCGGTGAAGAGACTGCCGCCACCGAACCCGCACGTTCATTGTACTGCCGCTCAATGCTATCTTCTGGGCACTCGGCGGCGAACAAAGGGTTGATGGTGCCAAAAAGAGCCGTGGCAAAGGAAAGCCAATACAGGTATCTTTTCAAATTAACCTCCTAAGTTCTTTTTCATGAAGGATTGTATCGTTCTTCCAAGGCCTCCAGGCTGAAATTCCCGAGGGTTGTCTCGAACATAGATCATTATCTCAAATGAACAGGATGAAAGAGCAGTTGCGCCTACCGCTCGCCGTTCCAGCGCTTCTCGCGCAGTTATTCCTTCTGCGGCACCACGCTCGGGAAATATCTCCAACACCAGAGATAGTTGGCGTAGGTCTGAACCGGTCTCTGTAGGCACCAAATTGGAGACACTTATTCCATCAAGGTCCAAGTCTTGATAATGTTCTCCGATCCCGGAACGTGACAGTTGAACCTGATCAACTTTCATCGAATAAGCGACCACTTCTTTTGTGGGGAAGTTAGAGACATTGTGGCAGTTTACATTGTGCCATATCGTAACTAGCGCGTCGATGGCTGCCGAAAATGGGAAGTTCTTGAATACTGTTTGATCAATTTCAATGTTGGCTTTGCGCAGCGTATTTATGTCATTTCTTACACGAAGGATTAACTCATTGGGTAAGTTCCCACCTTCGGCAATAGGTACAAACTCATCAGTTTGCGATTTCGCGCGCTCTTCGTTAAGTGCATTTCTCCAAAATTCTTTTAGTGTTCCTTCCAACCCATCAATCTTATTTCTATCCAAAAGGTTGATGACCGGCTCGGAAATTCCATAGAACGCGAGCATGTTCTCTTCATCTTTCAAAGATGGTATTTGAAATTCAAACTGGTGATAGAAAACGGTATCTTCAGAATGCGCGACACTCTTCTGAAGTTCAACAAGGTAACGCTCGATTGCCGTTATTCCTAAAGCTGCTTTAATTTGGTTCAGGAACAACAGTGCAAGAGCTGCGATAGCAAGAGGAACGAGTAATTTTGATAAGAATGAAATAGTCGTTTTCTTTGCCTCGGCGACCCATTCACTTTGCTGGTTTGTGGTTTTATTTGCTTCAGCCGAATCAGGTGATACGGCGGATGGTTTCTGATTTGCTGGGTCCGATTCTTCAACCAAAGTACTTCTCCTGAAATCTGTTTTTCAAACAGTCAGAAACTTCAACAATGCTCGAACTTACCTACAACTCTAAAAAGTTTTTTCTAATTTGACTCACCTTGCACAATTGGCATGAATCGCGCAAGTGCTGGCGCAAATGCACTGTGCTTAAGGCATTGTTGTGCCCTACGCCGGTTCTCTCCCTACCTCTAGAAATTGGCGTCGCGCTGTCCAAAGCGCCTCAGCCCCTTCGGACTGCCACTTGCGGTCCTATGGGGTCTCGGAATCCGCCGATAAAGCACCATGCAGTCGGCAGTGTGTCTCGCTGGGCAAGTGGGTTCGATGCAAACACCGCCCTTTGTCTTGGCTGTACAAGTCTTGGTCTCGCCGCTCACTACTTGCACGCTATCTGGAATAAAGCGAATGCGCCGGCAAACAGGCTCAAAGTGTTGGCGGGCTTTAAACATGAATCCTTGGTGCCCATCTTGTACCTGGATCGCAAGAACGTCTTGATTGCTGACGAAGAACAGGCGAAGGGCACTGTTGACCATGTGCCGGTATATCCGCGTGAGGTCGTTAAACGTGCTTTGGAACTCAACGCCAGCTCACTAATCTTGGTCCATAACCACCCATCAGGAGACCCGACCCCCAGCAAGGCAGATATCGAAGTGACTGAGCGCGTACAGGACGCCTGTGAAACATTGGGCATTTTGATACATGACCATGTTATTGTCGGGAAAAAGGAGGAATACTCTTTCAAGAGCAACGGGTTTCTGTAGAGATTTCCTCAAGTAGCTCTTAAGGACGGAAACTTTATCGACTTATGAAATACTTGATATTCACCACTTCCGTTTTTCTTGCTGTCCCAGCTTTTGCGGACTCTCTACACGTCCGAGATGCTGACACAATCGTTGTAGACGGCACCCCTGTTAGGCTGAACGGTGTTGACGCGCCGGAGTTGGGCACACGCTCAGGGCAGAACGCCAAGCGCTGGATGATAAACTATCTGCGTGGCAAGTCTATCTCCTGCCAGTTGAACGGTGAGCGCACCCATGACCGCTGGGTAGGGGTGTGTTACGCAGACGGACAGGACATAGGAGCGGCTGTTATCGCCGCAGGGCACGCGCTAGACTGTCGTAGGTATTCAGGTGGCCGCTATAGGCACCTGGAGACGTCAGCAGCCAAATCACGGCTCAAGCGGGCCGGTTATTGTCGTTGATGAACTGGAGCGAGTGTCTGCTGTGCGGACTTTCCTGCCGTTCGCATTGATCAGACCAGCTGCTGCTTTCGGCCCATTGTTACCGTTTCCCGACGTTCCTGTCGCCGCAATGCAGCTGCGCCAGACCGGCCATTCACTCGAGGTGGACAATCAAGGCACCCGCGAATTTTCGCTGTGTGAGACAAAGCGGAATTTAGATTCGGCGGGGATCCAATCGATTGCGGGACCAGACCTGTTGACCAAACGCGTGGCGCGAATGCTCCTGTCTCGGCGATTTTCTGGACGCACGCTAATTGCCTTTTAAGAGCCTCCTTCTGAACATCGCGAACGCGTCGTAAGAAATAGACGCATTTTAGATAGTCCAATGACGCCGGGGCAGACACCCTACGGACATCGCCAAGCGATACTGGATGTACATCAGCAATTCAGAATGCAGGAGCGAAAGCCATGAAACATGTCAACACAGTCATCATTGGTGGAGGTCAAGCGGGTCTCGCCATGGGCCGGTGCCTCGCTGAACACAACATCGACCACGTGATCCTCGAAAGGGGGCAAATCGCTGAACGGTGGCGCAGTGAACGCTGGGATTCGCTGCGCATGCTGACCCCCAACTGGCAAAGCCGCCTGCCGTACTGGCACTATCAGGGCGACGACCCTGACGGTTTCATGTCCATGGGCGAGTTTATCCGCCATCTGGAAGCATATGCAGAGTCCTATGAAGCGCCCGTTGAAACGGGAACGACTGTATTGGCGGTCGAGTGCCGAAAGGACGGAGCCTTTAAGGTTGCCACGGACAGAGTCGAATGGATTTCTTCAAACCTGGTGGTTGCAACCGGTTTCTGCGATATCCCCCGCGTGCCAGGCTTTGCGGCGGATTTGCCCAAAGACATTGCTCAAATCGTGCCCGCGCAGTACCGGAATCCCGGGCAAGTGCCCAAGGGTCACGTTCTAATCGTCGGCGCTTCGGCCACGGGGCTGCAAATCGGCGAAGAGTTGTTGGACGCCGGACACGAAGTCACCGTTGCGGTCGGCAATCATAAACGGGTTCCGCGCCGTTATCGGGGCAAAGACATCCTCTACTGGATGGACGCCATTGGCGCTTTTGCGGCACAGGCCGATCCGAAGGACGAGCGTTCAATGCCGCCCCCCCAGTTGGTTGGATCACTGGACAACCACGATCTGGACCTGAACGCTCTCCAAAGTCGCGGCGCCCGCCTGGCTGGTCACGCAACCGGGGTAACCGGCCGTTCCATTCGGTTTGCCGGCGATCTTGGCGAGACCGTTCGCAAAGCCGATGCGCAGATGTTCGATATCCTCGGAAAGATTGACGGGTACATTGCCGCCAATGGCATTGAAGCGCCGCAATCCGAACCTGATGCAATCCAGCCGGTAACGTTGCCCGTTGCCCCGGAAACTTTGGATATCGACGCAGAAAACATCCGCTCTGTCATCTGGGCGACGGGATATTCCCGCCAGTATCCGTGGCTCAAGGTCCCGGTCGTGGATGAACGTGGCGAGATCGAGCACAAGAACGGTGTGACACCGGTCGAGGGCTTGTATGTTCTCGGTATGCGCTTTCAGAGAACAAAGGGCTCCAATATCGTTGACGGTGTCGGCCGCGATGCAGAGTACTTGACCGACCATTTGATGGCGAGAAAACAGGCCCGTGCCGCCTGACCGGGCGAACGCGGCCCCTAAATAACCGAACGTAGCGCGTCGAGGATCAATTCACTGTCCTCGGCGCGCTCGTACGGCAAGGTCTTTGCAAACACTTCAGCGTCAAAACCCGGCAGCGCGTTGCGGAGCGTGTCCAGGGCTTTCTGCGTAAGACGTTTGTCCCCCAGCTTCGTGCTTGCCACGATGCCATATACCAGGTCGTCGCTTCTTGGCCTTCCGATCCGATCCAAAATGTCCAAAGCTTCGCTGTAACGTTCAAGGTGGACCAGCGCGCGGGCCAAATGGCTCCAGTATCGTTGAGGGTGGTAGGGGTTCAGTTTCAAAGATTTTCGCACCCACATCTCGCCCTCTGCAGCTTGTCCCGCAAAGGTCAAAAGCTCTCCCATCGCGCAGATCGAACGGTCATCATTCGGGTTGAGAAACAATGCGCGTTCCTGGTGCCAGAGCGCGCGACGCAGATTGCCACGGGTTAGGTAGACCTGTGCCAGAACACGGTGGCACTCGCTTTCATTCTCATCCAGTTCCAAGCCCCGTTCGGCCGCTGCTTGCGCCTTGTCGACGAGTTCTGCGATGCCGCCCAAATTGTGGACCATCGCCTGACCATAGCCGCACGCCAACCAAGCATGCGCGATCGCGTAATTCGGTTCGCGTTGGATCGCGAGCTCAAAGCAATCGATGCAGGCCTGGCAATCTTCGGCCGTAAATAGGTGGTGGTGATACTTCCCTCTGAGCATGATGTCATAGGCTTCGAGCCGTTCGACCGGAACAGAACGCGCTTGTTTGAGCCTTGCAGTTTCAACCCGGCCCACAAGCGTGGCAACCAGGGTCGACACGATGTCGTTTTGGATTGCGAACACGTCCTCCAATTGGCGGTTGTATTGTTCCCCCCAAATCGTTCGTTTGTTTTCAATGTCCAGCAGTTGCACGTTGATACGTACTGCTGCATTTGATCGACGAACGCTTCCCCGTACCAGATAATTTGCGCCAAGGGCCGCTGCGGCTTCGTTTTCAGGGACATCATTGCCGCGGTAAACAAAGGATGAGTCGCGTGCTATCACTTGCAGATCGTGAAACCGTGACAGCGCGGTTGTCATATCCTCAGTTATCCCGTCTGCAAAGTACAGATCGTCCTCTCCGGAAAGGTTGTCGAATGGCAAGACAGCTATGATTGGCGAGGATTCACCGGGTTCAGGGGGCTCGTATTGCACATTTTGCCCGCACTCCTGACTGTGGCCGCCGGTACGTATCTCTTCGTACATGGCCAAAGTTGCAGCCTCCGGTTTCACCCCGAGTTCGCGCTCCAGCGCATCGACGCAAATCTGATACTGCCTGATTGCTTCCGAGCGGTGCCCGCGTCGTGCAAGCATGTTCATCAATGCGCGATGTGCACTTTCGCAAGCCGGATCCATTTGCAATCGCTTCCGAACAACCCCTTCGGCTTCTTCGGTTCTGCCCTCTTTGAGCAACACCTCCGAGAGGCGATCAATGATCGTGCAGGCGCTCTCATGAAGGCGTTGACGCGTGTCGCGAAGCCAGTCCTCGAACGCAGGGGCATTTATCTGAATACCTTCCAGAAGGTCGCCTTTGTAATGCTCAAGGCACGAAAAAAGCCTTGTCGGGTCATCGCTTTCGACACCATCGAGAAATTCGGCTATGTCCGACGAACACACGTTTCTGTCGAGCTCAAGATACTGACCGTTTGAAGCAATAACCGCTCCACAATACTGCTTGATGTTCGACAATGTCTGGCGCAGGTTATGTCGGGCCCGGTCGTCGCCAGTTTCACCCCAAAGAAGCGCAGCCAAATGTTCCCTGCTTTTCGGGCCGGCATTTTCCACAGCGAGATAAGCCAAAAGCGACTGCGCTTTTTTTGCGATAGGACCACGTGGCTGACGTGCAGATACAACTTCAAAACGACCAAGAAAGTTCAGGTTTACTTGCTCTTTCATTACCGAAGTATACTCTGAATATGTTGAGCGAAAAGAAAAACAGATTTGGCTAGACGGGCATTCATAAAGAATGCAGCTAAATTTTTTCGCAACAGCCCAATGTTCGCTTCGGACTCTTACCTATCATCTGAGCCAACTGAGCTTGTAGATTTCAGCGCACCTGACAAAGACGAAGAGGTGCTTCTTCTCGAGGCGTTCCGTGCCCTTTCCCCCGAACAGCGAAAAGCTTGGCTCGAATGGGCGAAAGTAGCTAAGGGATCCGCCCTGGATAAAGAGTAAACGTTCTACACACCATGCCAATCGGATCAACCGATCTTGTGCACAGAAAAAAACGGCAAATCGAATAGTCACCGGGGCACGGGCTGCAAGACGGTGAAGGTCGAGGATCTGAAAAACCTGATCGAACGAAAAGCGGCCTGAAACCGCAGGTACGAATAGCCAAGTGTGGGGCAGAATGTGGGGCAATGAAAGTTGCCCCATTTTTTATTGTTTATTTATAAGCGTTTAATTTACTTTTGTGGTGCGGGCGGTGGGACTCGAACCCACACGGGCATACGCCCTTCAGATTTTAAGTCTGATATGTCTACCATTCCATCACGCCCGCACGGCGCGGCCTTGTCGGGCCCTGCATTCCCCTTACAGTCACAACCGGATGAGAACAATGCACTTTGATGCAAATGCGGCTGTAAATGTGTCGGGAAATCCAGTTACAAGACATCCCTCTTCCCGATTAATAAGGGCGTGGCGCTGCCCCGCCCCTTTGGAAGGCTCACATGCCCAGCGCTTCTTTATACATTTCCAAAACCGCCTCTTCCTCGGCGATGTCATCCTTGTCCCGCTTTCGCAACGCGATCACCTTACGCATGACCTTGGTGTCGTAGCCTATTACCACCATTAAAAAACTGTTCTTTAGGCTCATTTCAGAGAAAATCCGGCTTATCCTCCTGGGCCGCTCTTTTATTAGATTGACTTCTGTTCCTTGGTTTCGGTGTGCTTTAGACCGAGGCCTGCTGAGCGGAGCCATGCGTAGCTCAAGCGAAGCAGGCCGGGCGCGACGGTGGAGTTTAGCAAGGGCAATCGACCCCAGTCTGCCATAACACTGGATTGATTTCCTTACGTTATTTCCTGTTCTTTGGGTATGGACGATCATGCGCGCCTCCACATTACTTTGGTGATCAGTCTTCCAAGAGCTGGGTAAAAAGCGCCTGTCGTGTTAAAGTGTGTCCAATTACCACCACATCAAAATTAGTGCCTCATGAACCAAATGGATTTCCCTGTCGCGACTGAGGTAACGCTTCCCATCCGTGGAAATGGGCACCAATTCTTACCTGTTTTGCTCCAACAGGTAGGAAACGATGTCTTCGTTGACCGGCCAGCATTGCTGTGGTCGCGCGAACTCACGCTGGCCCTCAGCCTACCCTCAATCCAGCAGCGCATTAAAACGATAACTCGTTTTAAAAACTTCTATGCACTTTTTTCCGCCGGACAGAGCTTCAACATCGAAGAACAAACTCACTCGATCTATGCATACCTTGATTGGCGACTGGCCGGAACAGTATCCCTTTCGCCGGATAGGCGTCTTTCCAAATTGGGATGGCGTCCCGTCCAGAAAGAGACTGCAAGAAATGAGTTTCGACACATTGTCGAGTATTTCATCTTCTTGTCGAAGTACAATAACGACTCACGCTTTGTTCAATTTGAAACCCTGAGCATTCCCTCTCGACTGCTCAAAAAAATAATGTCCGACAATCATGACGACTTCTTTAAGCATTTAAAGTTTTCCCGTGATTATTGGGCAGATCACAGCCCCGACAATCCACAAGTGCCTTTATGGGGCCGTCCAGATTCAGGTAGATCAGGTTATCGACCATTCCCCACTTGGGAAGAAGTACGTGAAATAATATCCGCAAAAAAAACCCAATTTTCCGAGCTGTGTGGATAGCAGCCGCATTTGGCTCCCACCGCATAAGTGAGCTTCTAAACGTTTGGCAGATCGACGTGCTACCCGGCTCGTATCGAACGGAATTTTTTGAACCCAACATGAATAGCGATATGGTGCTGCTTTTGTTGGCTCATCCGAGCGAAAGTACCTATGTAGATCAGCCAGGTGAAAAGAACGCTGGTACGCGCCAGAAAGCGCTTGAAACTCGGTACAACCTAACCCCGAGAAACTTGCTACCGGAACGGCACCCATTGCGATCTGGTTGGAAATCAAAGCTTTTTACTGGGTTTCAGAAAACAGCTAATACCTTCTGGCTCGACCAATCGGCAGAAGCTGCATTTACCGAATGTGCTAAAGAAATTAAAAGATTTCATCTACTTCGCCAAACCAGCCGCTACCATCCTTACTTTTTCGTAAACATGTACTCCAAGGATGACACATTCGGCGAGCCTTTGAGAATGGCAAGGATTCAAAAGGCATGGGTGGCAGCCTGCAAACGTGTAGGCGTTCAACCGCACGTCCGAGGACGAAATATACATGGATTACGTCATTTTGCGAAGTGGTTTGCTGAGAGCGAATTGAAACTCAGCCAATCAAACATCCAGATTATCCGCGGGGATCGAAGCATCAATTCACAGAACGAGTATGCGCGCTGCGCCCTATCTGTGAACGAAGTCATGTCAGCGAACGCGCTTGGAAAGGTTCCGACGCCATGGAGATGAACCGAGACTTACTGGCAGCGACAGGCGATGGTCGCTTTTTCGCCAACACAACCAACCAAGTTTTCGTACTTAAGAACTTTTCCGAAGACGATCTTCTGAACGAATTCGACGATTTCGAAAACACGTATCGTGCGGCAGTTCTTGAGACGCTCCTATCCACGCCGAGAGAATTATACTCTGGCCCATTAGTGCACGTGGCTATTATGCCCAAAATTGATCTCTGGGAGAACCAACACGGTAATCTACCAGCGTTCTTCATGGGCACGACGGATAAGAGTACCGGATCCTACAAGTTTCTGTTCCTCCGCAGATCGTTAATACTGCGCGATTGGCTACAGCAGAATGGGCATTGGCCCAAAAAAACGAGTCCCGATGGAAGCGTGAGTTTTGCAAAGCGCTTAAAAACAGGCCTGAAACTTCATGACATGGTGTTCAATTTGTCCGAAGCCGAATACACCAGCATGCTGCATTCTGTCATCTTGGATCCACAATCCCGCACTGATCTGGATCGCAGTTGGGGGCTTTCTGTACAAGCCAATTTTGATCACGTTCGTGCGCACCTTTCAGAAAACCTTCGGGACGGGCTTCAGTATCGCCTTCAAATGCTGTTGGAAGATCATCTGCCCTCCAAAGCAGGACATGGCTTCGGCGCTCATCGGCGAGCGGCTTTGTCTTTTTTGATGTGGTTGGCACACAAAGGTTACATATTGCTCCCCATTCCGCACGTACGGCGTTCACCTTCACAGGTAAGCAATTTGTTTTCCGGTTGCTTCCGTCCAAGGTTCTTAAAAGCACTATTGCCGGATCACAAACTTGAAGAACTTATTGCGTGTGAACTCTACGAACGAAGGCCGAAAGAGCATAGTAAGTCGAAGAAAACTCAGCGCCGAATTCAGGAATGTGACCTGTTTACACTATATTTTGGAACGAACTACTGCTCTGCGAAAGGCTTTCATCCAGTTGCTATAGATCTTGCTCGCATAGCATCTGCGCCATCAAGCAATGGGATACGAATGTATCTTTTTGGCTGCATGAACTTTCACAAAATCAAAAGCAGTGAGCGTCGTAAATGGCAAAGTGTCTTTTCAGTAAGAAGCTCTGTGGGCTTAATCGAAGAAGACCAATTTGCACTTTTTCGCCTACCGGCAAGCACCGCACTCCAGGCTTTGAAGGTTCAAGTCGCCACTTTCGAGCGGAGAGCCGGGCTACGATTTCCGGATAAGGGCTTTGACACAGACATTCTTGCTTGGACGGATCTTCTTGAGGAAACCATTAGAACCGTTTCTTCTCGCAAGAATACAAAAGATTATTTCGTAAGTTCAATTGTTTGGCTTACTTATCTCCAATGCCTCGCACTCTTCACCTCGAAACTGCTGGCTTCGGCATCGGAACTTCGTGGCGTGAGCAAGTTCCTGCCCTACCAATAGAAGTGCTCCTTCAAAGCTGGTGCACCCATTGATTTCAAGTTCCAAAAGCGGGCGCAGGAACGGGCGATCGAGAAGGCTCGTTATGAAACGGCGCGCCAAAGGCTGCGGAATGCTCTCTACGATCACTTCGTCTCGAGCCTTTCTTGCCGCCAAATCCGCCAAGGCTATGAAATTCAACGAACCACCTTCAGGCACGCGCGTCGCTCCAGGTTGTTTTATCTACTTTTTAGATAATCTAAAATCCAGATTAGGGATCGTCAAGCACACAAATGTTTGGCGGTCATGTCAAAAACTATAAGAAGCAGTGGGCACAAAGCTTTGTGCCAAGCCATTGTAGACGCAAGGAAGCGTTCAGGATTGTCCCAGGAGCAAGTGGCCGAAAGACTACATTGCCAGCAATCCTTAATTGCTCGAATAGAAAGCGAAGAACGCCGTATAGACGTCGTTGAGCTAATTGTTATTTGCAGGGCTTTGGGCGTCGACCCTGAAGAAGTTCTAAGAGTTACTGAAGCCGCTACGCAGCGCGATCATTACCTTTGAAACTTGGGGGTGTCCGCAAACTGTGTTGGTGCGCTATGCGGACAAACCTCCAATTCGCTGCTGAGTAGCAGCCCGGCTGTAGAACGTCAGAAATGCTCAGATAGGGACCTTTGCAAAGTTTGAGGACCGGCCCAAAGCTGGCATCGGAGCAATCGCGGCATCTTTTCGACTGGCCCAACTCGCTCAGGTGCGAACGGCCCAAACCGGACATTCAGCACGGGGTCGAAATTCTGCGAGGCGCCCGCTTTGTCGACATTCGCTGAAAATGAAAATCTCGACGTCTGCGAATTCACCGGATGCGGACGTTACTGCCGTTCGCTGTGTGGCAAGGCCACTTCGTGATAGGATTGCTCACACCCGACATGCTTTGAGGAGGAATTCACTATGGGGGGAAAGGTATGTGCAATCATCGGCTTTGGCCCAGGCCTTGGGACTGCTTATGCCGAGACCTTCAATCGAGCTGGGTACAGTCTTGGCCTACTAAGCAGGTCGGGGGCGAGGTTCAAGGCAGCGGAAGCGACCAATACATCGGTTCGAGCCTACAAATGCGACGCGGGCGACCCTGATAACCTTATGGCGGCTCTGACATCCGTTCAAAGCGATCTTGGTCCCATCGACGTCGTAATTTACAACGCAGACCTCGCCCAGTTTGGAGCTCTGGACGATGTTTCAGAACTCCAGTTCGAACAAAGTTGGCGTGTTGGAGCACTGGGTCTATTCGCCACCGCCAAGGCCTTAGGACCTCAAATGTCCGAACGTGGTTCCGGCGCAATCATCGTATCTGGTGCCACTGCAGCGCTCCGGGGGAACGTCTGGACAACAGCATTTGCCCCTTCGAAATCGGCACAGCGCACACTGGCGAACGCGCTTGCCAAGCAACTGGGTCCTAAAGGCGTACACGTTGCGTACTTGGTCATCGATGGCGTGATCGACACGGAAGACACCCGAACGAACTTCGCTCCAAACGAGCCCGACGAGTTTTTTATCCAACCCCAGCGCATTGCGGAAACGGCGTTGATGCTTGCGCATCAAGACAAATCTGCTTGGACGTTCGAACTCGATATTCGGCCATTCGGCGAGAAGTGGTAAAGGTGCGGACGATCTACTGGCTGCTTAGCGGGACGATCTGGCCAAAAGTATCTATAGCTCGAACGGCAGGTTGGTTCGATGCTGCCGCCTTCTCGACTGTCTTAGGACTGTCTTAGTAAGCGCTCGAGCAATCTCGCGCAGGTGGGTGTGGCCGGTGCCGCAGCAGCCGCCGAAGATGTCCATGTGCGGATAGCGCGCCCGTAGGTCGGCCAGTTGCTGGCCAAGTTCCAAAGGGTTACCATCTTCGATATGGCCCAGTTTGCACAATGCGATTTTCTCCATCTTCGAAGCATTGGGCCGCACGCCGCGCAGGCGGTTTAACCAGTTGCCCTCGGTCAATGCCGGTTCGTATTCCAACGGGTGCGAGCAGTTGAGCAGGTAATAATCCGGCGCGGCGTCCCCGGCTTGATGGTCAATCGCGGGGATGGCTTCCGCCAGTGTCGGTCCGGAGCGCAGCCGATGAGAACTGTCCAGCGTGAGTGAAACGGTCAGCGGAACGCCTATCCTCGCTGCCGCGCGGGATACGCCGACAGCTTCGGGTATGTTGTTGAAAGTTGCCGCGCAGGCGAAATCCACGTTTGCTGCTTTCAGCGTTTCCAGTTGCACTGAATGATAGTCGTCGGCGCTCTCGGCGGTAATTTCGGTGTTCAATCCGTAAGCATCACCACGCGGCCCAATACAGCCACCGATCAGAAGTTGCGGGATCTGGCCAGCATAGGGCTTTGCGATTTCACGCAGGAACTCGATGCTGGCGATATTGGCTTCGGCCAGACCATAAGGAGAATAGCCCAGCTTCGCCCCCCAATCGGGGCTGGCACGATAGTCCAACCCCGTCAGCATGAACGACAGGCCAAATTCGGCGGCGACGTCCAGCATATTTGACAGGACTTGTCGCATGGCGCCTACGGCCTCGGGGTTTTCCAGCAGCGGGAACATGGCGAACTCGGGCAATTCGAACCCGTGGCGAAACATGATCTCGGTTTCCATGCCACCTTCGGTCAAGAAAATTGCGCCAGTGGCCGGGGTCGGGGTCGGGTTAGTCTGGGTCATGCCTTAGGCCTCCGGCTTGATGTTCTGGTTGAACCGGAAGCGGTTTCGCGGATCAAATTTCCTCTTGATTTCGACCAGCCGTTGATAGTTTGCCCCGAAGGTCGCACGGGTCAGCGCATCATTGTCTTCGCCATGGCCGGGAAAATTGAGATAAGCGCGGCCCTCGTGCCCGAAGCGTGCGGCACTTTCCCAGCCATCGCGTGCCCAGGCAATATTTGCAGCGTCGTCTGCCGCATCCGGCCAGACGCCATCGAGCGAGTACATCCATCCGAAAGAGCGGTCGCCAAAGGCGGTGGCATCCGCAGGCACCTGCGCGGTGGCCCCGCCGAAGTTCCAGAGTGACGAGATCGAGTTTTCCGAGGGCGCGGCCTCTGCATTGGCCATAGCAAGGTCAATCATCTCGTCAGAAAGATCAGTCAGATAGCGTGCCTTCCAATAGCACCGGAAGTCACCGGCGGGCATGAGCGTGTCAAACAGCATCTGAACCTCGCAATAGCTCATCCGGCCCGAGAAATCGGTGACCATGTTCCCCAGCTCTCGCAGGGGCTGCATCAGCACTTCGCCTTCGGCAGCGTCCCCGTTGTACACGCAGGCCAGAGTAAAAACGCGCTTCCCCCAGCTTTCCTTGGGGAAATCTTCGCCACCTGAGGTTGAAAACTCGCACAATGAACCGATGAGCCCGTCATGCTCAAGCATGAAATCCCGCCAAGCGCGGATCGGGCCGGGGCCGTCTTCTACTGCGTAAATCGGGGCGGCGAACATGACTTCGGGCCCGGCCGGGTGCAGGGAGAATTCGAACCGGGTCACCACACCGAAGTTGCCGCCACCGCCCCTGAGCGCCCATAACAACTCCGGGTTTTCATCGGCGCTGGTGTGTACAAGCGTGCCATCGGCCGTCACCACATCCGCCGCTACGAGGTTGTCAATCGACAGCCCGTGCTTGGCCCGAAGCCAACCGATGCCACCCGAGAGCGTCAAGCCAGCCACGCCTGTATCCGAGATCAGACCGCCGGGTGTGGCCAGCCCATGGGCCTGCGTAGCCTTGTCCACGTCACCCCAGAGTGCGCCGCCCTCAACCGAAGCGATGCGTCGTTCGGCATCAACGCTGACACCTCGCATCTGTTTCAGATCAATCATCAGCCCGCCATCGCAGACCGCATGACCTGCCACGTTATGGCCACCCGCTCGGATTGAAATACCCAGATCATGGGCTTCGGCATGGCGCACAGCGGCCATCACGTCTTGCGTATTCCGACACCGCGCAATCAGTGCAGGCCGCCTGTCGATCATTGCGTTCCAGACGCCCCGTGCCGTGTCGTAGCCGTCTACCCCTGCTGTTAGAAGCTCACCTTGAAAGCCGGAAATATTTGTGTCTGGGGCGCTCATGATCAAATCCTTTCCTCCATTTACAGAAAGGGTAACGCATCGGGTTTGGCGCGCTCAGTGGCGATTTTGCCAGTTTTGCGGCATACTGGACAAGCGATTATGGCAGACCGGTCATAACCGGGCCGTTTTGGACATTCTTTGAAAGAAGGGGGATTTCGACCATGGCGAAGAGGCCGCAGATTCTGTTGCTGGCCGCGCCAGAGACCTCAGCCTCAGTGCTATATGGGCTTTATGATGTGTTGATGTCGGCGGGGGCTGTTTATCTGGATATGGTGATTGGCAAGCCGGGGGATGAATTACTGGACGTGAAGATTGTCAGCGCCAACGGAAAGCCATTCCGTTGTATCGGCAATATCCCGGTAGAGCCACACGCCGCCATTGGCGATGTCGCGAACCCCGATGCGGTGATTGTCTGTGACATGTACACTACGATCTACGATGTGCCGCACGGACGCTACCCGCGCGAGATTGCCTGGCTAAAGGGGATGCACGCTGGCGGGGCGCTGGTGTCGTCGGTCTGCTCGGGATCGCTGCTCTTGGCCGAGGGGGGCTTGTTGGATGGCCATCGTGCCACGGCGCATTGGGCCTATCGTGACATGTTCCAGCGACATTTCCCCGATATCTCGTTCCAGACGGACTCGGTGCTGTGTCTGGCCGCAGAGGAAGACCGGATCGTTACCGCCGGGGGCGTCAGTGCCTGGCATGATTTGGTGGTCTACCTGATTGCACGCTTCTGTGGCTATCAGGTTGCGATTGAAACCGCCAAGGTATTTCTGATCGGGGGGCATGCCGAGGGCCAGTCGCCCTATGCGGTTATGACCCGGCCTATGGAGTCTAACGACGGCCCGATCACCGACAGTCAGGAATGGATTGCCGAGCATTATGCCACCGCCAACCCGGTGGAGAAGATGGTTGAGCGATCCGGCCTCAATCCGCGTACCTTTTCACGTCGCTTCCGCACGGCCACGGGCTTTGCCCCAATCGAATACGTGCAGGCGTTGCGGGTTGAAGAAGCCAAGCAGATGTTGGAGATGGACCAGATCAGCAATGACGACGTGGGGGCCGCCATCGGTTATGACGATCCAGCGTCCTTTCGACGCGTCTTCAAACGAGGAACTGGCATGACACCCGCTGCCTATCGCAAAAAGTTCCAACGGATTGCCCGGATCGCACAACCTTCGTGAAGCACGGCATTGCGGGCATGCAACCATCCCGCAGAGGCACGCATTTACAGCTCACTGCAGACCTCGGATAAAGCGCAGCATGAGCTTGAAGGGCTGAGCATGGCTGCGTGAACGGCCCAAAGCGGCCATTTGTGTCAGCCGCATCGAAGGTCTGGTTCGATCCCATAGTGACAAATCCTGCGCGATCAACTGACGGCGGCTATGCGCAGAAACCGGCTTTGCGATGTCCTGTTTACACCCCTTGACCCAGCCCCCTTGGCGAATGCTATCGAAACACTTCAGAAGACGATCCGCGTTCTTATACCGAACAGAGTAATCCGGTCTTGAGCGGGGTTCAGCAACGGGTTCGAAATGTACTGCAGGGACGGTGTGATCTGCAGCCCGGGTGAGACCGAAAATCGGTAGAAGGCTTCCAGCGTGAACTGGTCGCTATCTATGCCTCGTGCCTCGGCCCAGTTCAACCCGAGACCGGCCAGATCGGTATTGCGGCCATAGTAACCCAGACCGGCAGAAACCGATCGGTCATAGAGCGCGGCGGTCCCCTTTGAAGCTCCTGCGCGGAAGAACGGCATCCACTTATTGTCAACAAACCAAGCGGCAGAAAATGCAGCGCCGTAGTCTTCCGCTCGGCTGCCATCTTCGGCCGCATCCGCATGCCAGAGGGTCAGATGGATGTTGTCGAAATAGATGCGATCAAAGTCCGACGTGTACCCAAGTTCGAGTGATTTGAAGAGATTGCCGTCACTAAACACATCAAAGTTTGGATCAGATGGATCGGCGTTTGCATCTGCAACGCTCGCGACAGCGTAGAAGTTTTCGCTCAGCTTGACCCCACCGGCAATACCAAGGCCCGGGTTGGGCGCGTTTAGTGTCGGGTTGGTATTGAATGACAGGTTCTGGAAGCCACTATAGGGGCTTACCAGCCCATAGATATCCACAAAGTCCGTAACATCAATCTGCCCGAATTGGAGCGTCCACGAACCGTTCTCGGCCCTTTGGGTCCAGAACAGATTGGTCAGCAGCAGACCGCTATCGTTGAAGGCCGTTCCCGTGATTGAAAGCGCTCCGCCATCCAGACCGAGAAACTGCGGAGCAACGTCCGTGTAACTGTGCCGGTCTTCGATCTTGAATGTCAGAGAACCCCGTTCAGTTGCCTGCCAATTCCCGTAGAAACGCGCAATTCCGCTGGCCGCTTCGCCGTTTCCCAAATCAGCATTCGTGGTTTGGCCTAGCGCCAGGTAATCAATATTGAACCGAAACCCACCTTCGGCCAGTTGGTCTTTCCACCGAAACCAGCCCGGCGCGATATTGCGTGGAAAATCGGAACGGTATTGCGGGTCGGTTAGCCCATCTCCGGGCGCAAGATCAGCTTCGACCGAAGATGGTCCGGACAGTCCCTGAGCCGACGCTGCGCCAGCAAAGGCAATACTCAATGCGGCGGCAAGTAGTCTTTTCATTCAGACGCCCTTGCACCACCGGTCTTGCGATTGAGCGCCGCGCGGATGCGATCAGCGACGCGCTGCTGCCATTCCAGCCTGTCCGCCTTGGTTTCGAGCGTTTCGACACGTTCCGTTTCCAACTGGAAAGTCGCGTTCATGGGCACCTGGCCATCCACAACCATCATATTCTGAACAGACGGATCGATGGTCAGCATGCCCGTCAGCCGAACGGGTTCATGGAAATAGCGGGGCGCCCAGTCCCCGTTCAACCGCACACGGATCATCTGGTTGGGCGGAGGGGGCGGCATGTGACTGCACATCCCGCGTTCCGGCACCAAATACGCCACAGACCGCCCGTCCGGATCATTAGGCGCAGGAATGGCGAAACCAGCCAGTGTTATTGTTTGACCATCGAATTGCGGATTTCCGTTCGTCCCAGCCTTTCTCCGACGTTCCATCACAACTTCACGCTGATCGAGCAGCCAGTCGATATCAATTCCATCAGCAGCCAAGGCATCCTCAGTCTCGGTCAAGAACGATTGCCACTTTTGCCGCTCTTCTTCGCTGCCACCATGCTGCTGCAGCCTGCCGCGCAATCGAACGACGTAGAGGACATCGTCAAATTGTTCAGGGCTGAGATCACGATAGGGGTCTTCAAAGACCTGCGCGGACGGGTCAGGCAAGTCAGACCAGTCCAACGCGGCTCCTGGCGTCGCCATGACAGGATGACCACACCAAACCATCCCTGCGAGTACTACGGAGCGAAACCAATAGTGCATAAATACTCTCCGGCTTTTTAGACAGCTCAATCCAGTGTGTTCTTGTAGATTACACCGTCCTTCATGATCAGGCGGATTGTTGCTGGGCTTTCAGGCCTCGGGTCGGCGCCGAACCATTGATCACCCGTACCAACAACCGAGAAATCCTCGAGCGGGTTACCGTCGATCAGCAGGATATCGGCATAGGCGCCTTCTTCGATCACACCCAGTTTGCCTTCCGGGTAGGGGTTCATGAAATCACCGCTAAGTGCCGCGATCTCGCCACCTACCGAAGTTAGGGTTACCATCGACGCATAGGGGCCGAAGAAATGGTTATTCAGATGTTTCTCGTAGGCGATCTGGATGTTGCACGCTTCGACCGACCCGACGCAATCGGTTTGGAACCCTCGCGGCGCCGGGCATTCCTTCATGCTTGGAATGTAGGCTTCGAAGGTCGCCGAGGCCGATTTGGCCTTCCTCAAACTGTTGGGGTTGTTTTTCACGGACGGAACATCAAGTAGGCCTGGATCAAATGCTGTGATGTTCGTCGTGATGTACGCTCCTTTTTCTTTCATCAAAGCAGAAATCTCGCAGTCAAAGTGAAATCCGTGTTCAATGGTTCTGACCCCTGCATTCAGGGCATTGATGATCGCTTCTTTACGGTAGGAATGTGCCATGACATAGGTGCCGTACTCGTTGGCAACCTGAACAGCGGCCTCAATCTCTTCCTTCGAACCGGCGAGCAACTGCCATGGATCGAATGCCGAAATCACCCCACCCGATTGCATGAACTTCAGTTGCGTGGCACCCATGCGCAAGTTGTTGCGGCCATACATGTAAATTTCATCAACACCGTTGACCTGTTGGGCCATATTCAGAGTGCCGAAATTGGTCACCCCGCCCGGCGGAGATGTGAAGGATGCGAAATCGGCGTGACCACCACGTGTTCCGAGAAATGCCCCGGAAGGGTAAAAGCGGGGGCCGACGATCTGGCCGGCGTCTATTGCGCGCCGCAGCCCGCCGCCAGCGCCCCCGGCATCGCGAACAGTCGTGAAACCCTGCATTAGGTACATTTCGGCCATCCGTGTCCCGTGGATGGCGAAATCCTCCCAGGTCGAGTTGGTTTCCATCTCGGCAATCGATGGCCCCATGAGCATCAGGTGCGCGTGATTCTCGATAAAGCCCGGTGTCAGAGTGCGTCCGCCACCGTCGATAACCTTCGCACTCGGCGCATCAATGGCATCGGTTGAGACGGACTTGATCAGATTGCCCTCGACCAGAACACTGGCATTCTCAATGCGTTGCTCATTCACACCGTCGAAGACATGCACGTTGGTAAACAGCGTTTGGGGTTCTTCTTGATCCTGAGCCTGCGCGGTCGTCGAAAAAGAAAGAACTGCCGCGACAATTGCCGTCGAGCAAAGAGACATTCGTAAGCCGGACATAAGTACTCCCTTCATATTCATGTTTTGCCAACTATAGTCTGGAATTCATTGGCTCGGTTGCCCCTTTTGAATTAGGATGTGCGAATGTGACTGCAAAAATGGCCACTTCTTAAAGCTAATCCAGACAAGGGTTATGAGCTTGCCTTTCAACTCCACCTCCCGAGAGCATAGCGAGGGCTTTATTCGCCTCTCTTTAGCTGCTCCGTTTCTGCAATATCTCACCGAACGTAAGATCAATCCGCAACCAGCATTGGATCAGGTCGGCTTGAAAGCCGAACTGTTGAGTAACCCATCCGTGTTCGTTCACTCAGAGTTGGTTTACGGCTTGGTAAATGCTTTCTCAGAAGTGTCAGGGGATCGATACCTTGGACTGAATGTAGGGGAGACGTTTGACCTGCAAGAGTGGCCTCCATTCGCTCAAGCCCTGCAAACTACAAAAACGCTGTTCGAGTTTTTTACCCGCTTTGTTGGGCTTGTCCCGCAGGAGTCCAATTCTGTGCGGCACAGCCTTATCATTGAAGCGGACAAAGCGACTTATCGTATCGATAGGCAACAGGAACCAACAGTCCCGCCCATTCAGGTAACCGGTTTTGGTGCTGCAATCTATGTACGCCTGTTGCAGACCGTCGTCGGCGATTCCTGGGACTCTTCGCGTGTGCGATGGGAAAGCAGATACATCAATGGTCTGCCTCTCGACTACAAGGGCGTCGAGATCGGCGTGGGACCCGATCCCGGAATGCAAATCAGTTTTCCCGTGGAATGGTTGTTTCTTCACCATGCCTCCGAGGGTCATGCCAAACCCATAGCCTCTCCGCGACGAGATGAAGAAGTAACCGTGGTGGCCGCTTTGCGATCTGCCTTGCGCGACAAACTAGATGAAGCCGATTTGGGACCCGAGGTGGTGGCTGGATTGCTGGGAATACACCCGAACCGGTTTCTGAAAGCGCTTCAGAAACAAGGCACGACGTTGCCCCGCGAGATCAAACGGCTACGTATCGATGTCGCCAAAGAGCAACTCAGAGATGAGAAGATGACAATTGCGGACATTGGTCTGATGCTCGGCTACTCCGACAAGTCCCATTTCACTCGCTTTTTCCGAGGTCAGACCGGAACGACACCGACCAAGTTCCGAAGCAAGTAAATGTGGTCGAGCCAAATAAATGCTTCGAAGATGAGGTCCTCGTCGGACCAGTTCGGAGCAGTTGTAAGGCGACTTTGAACAGTTTAGCCGACGACCTGCATGGCTGGTTGCCACTTCCGATACAAACTCTGCAACTGGACCTTTCGTTGTGTAATTGAGTTTTCCAATGCTTGGTAGCGAACGTCCGCATTGGCCTGAGACCGGTCATCAGCAACCATTGAGCCTACGGCGAATTTGTACGCAATGCGGTCATTGGCACAAAGCGCAGCGAATGCCTGCTTTCCGCCCGACGTGCTGATAAAGCATGACCGCTTTGGGCTGCGACCTGCCGAATGCAAATACAGCTTGGATTTGACTTAGCGTGGTAGGTATGGGCTCGAAGAAGACCTCTGCGCGGCGTCTGGTCTACGATGCGTAGATAATCTCCGCCGGGCGCATACACACCGCTGACGGCGATTTTAATCGCCGATGCTATGATGCCGAACCCTGCTACCTGCTGGCGCATCAAACACTGGCTCCGATAGACCAAGTCGGACCCAACACGTCAGACTTATGAATAAGCCATCCAGGTGAAGTTGCCGAAGCTTGCCCGGAATGACGCCAACCATTTTCTTGGATGCCAGCGCCACATGGTTTTGGTAAGAAACTTTGTCTTCACAAGGAAGGGTTGCAGTCTTTGTGCCGCAAACTCGTTCAATCAGTATGATAGGGAGCGATACCGTAACCACATCCGGCCGTTCATGATGCGCCTCCAGCTTCTCCAATTGTTCCATTACCGCGTCGACGGCCATCTCCACGGCACGCGCATCGCTCGGTTCCTTGGCAATCTTTTCGATCTGACTTTTCGTCAGTACGCCTTCTTCGGCGGCCACCATTTCGAACCGACACCGATACGGGTTCTGATTTCTCAACCCGGGAAAATCCGGGTGCAGGTTCGGGTGTTTTTTGGTCTTGCCCTCAAACCCGTCTTCTATCGCATTCAGAAACTCGCCTGTTTTCTCTACGGTCATAATCGATGGGCCCTTCACCCTTCGACTTCTGATACACAGAGACAACTTCCGCCTGCGTCTTCTGTTTTGCGCCAAGGTATCTACCGTCGGCTTTCAACGTCCCGTTTCGGACTTTGCTTTTCAAATGCCGGTCTGGAGAGAACTGCTGCTTTCCACCTGTCGTCCCGTTCGGATCGATGTCCACTATTGGGGCAAGCTACAAGATAATTATCCGCTTTAGCACTGGGTCCAAGTTGTTTTCACAAAAACGGTGAAGATCGGCTTTCCGCCCCCACCCACCAGTGCTGCGCCTGCCGCTTGTACTCAACGGAGCTTTGCCATGGCCCTCGCACTCCAAGCGTTCGCAGCGACGTGCAAAGTTCTACTGGAAATTTAATTTTATGCCCGAAACTACAATCGAAACATCAGAGAACAATACCCGATCCAAGTGCCAAATTAACAAACTCGCGCCCGGATGAGATCGGTGCCACGTCTCAACTCAGCGTCAGGTCATACCCAACGCTTCTTTGTACATTTCCAACACAGCCTCTTGCTCTGCGATTTCGTCTTTGTCTTTTTTTCTGAGGCTAACGATCGCTCTCAGCGCTTTTTGATCGTAGCCACGTGCCTTACTTTCAGAATAGACCTCACGGATCTGATCCGCGATATCCTTCTTTTCCATCTCAAGGCGCTCTATTCTCTCGACGAACTGCCGCAGTTCTCCCGCGGTAACCTTGTAGCTATCTTGAACCGATTCCTGTTCCATCATTTACCTCATTAGTCTTCGCTGCGCATATCCGGGTACAGAGAACACATCTCGGGATATGTGTATTCCTCCTAATCCATTGCCTTTAAAGTAAGACAACAAATTATTGGTGGTAAAAGAATCCCCGCGCCTTGGCTTCGGCCATGACTTCCTTCTGTTGCTCGGCCAGGTCCTTTTTCTCGGCATCCAGACGTTCAAACCGTTCGATGAACTGGCGCAGCTCGCCTGCTGTTACGCGATAGTTGGCGGCGGCCTGATCTTCGGTGATATCTTCCATATGCGTCTCTCCCAAAGGCTGAAAATCTGATGCAAGATGCCGGATACAGTGCTGCCGCCCGGGTCGCAAGCACCCAATCCCCGGTCGCACTTGTACGATCTGATTCGATCCGTTAAGCGCGGTGTCAGTTCACGATGAGATGTGGGGAACCATGTTCGAATTCATCACCTGGGGCGGTGCAGCCCTTTCCCTTGCCGGGCTCTTTGGTCTGGTCTGGTGTATTCTTCGCGTGATGAAAGCGCGCAAGGCCGGTTTGTCGGATGACGAGTTGCGCGCGGTGGTTCAGGGCGTTCTGCCCTGGAACCTGGCCTCTTTGTTCTTGTCTGTGATTGGACTGATGATGGTTATCCTAGGGATTTCCTTCGGATGACCCCCCTTGTCAGATCGGCAGGTTGTCGAACTGCGCTTCCATAGCGTCTTCACACAACGCCGCATCGAGACGCCGCAATCGAGATGGCACATGCATCCCCTGCTGGCGCATACGATCTACAACCTTGCTTACACTCGGTTGAAGCGCCAACCGCGTGTCCAGACACGCGCCTTCCAGTTTCTGCTCAAGCTGTTCTGCTTCGGAATACAGATTAGTTGCTGTCATAACCATCCTCCCAAGTGTTGCCAGTATTCCAAATATAGGTAACGGGAATACGACCCACAGATATTAACCTGAACTTGTGCGGGAATTTGCCTGACGTATTCGTAATTTCGGCAATTCGGCGCAGATAGGTTAAAGTTTAAGCCAATTTAACCGAACCTGCCTTGACGGGCATCAAATTCAGATTGGCAGTTGTGTCACATTCCAAATTACATATATGATATACACAACGGAAACGGAGGACCTCATGACGCCCGCAGTGAAAGCGTTTTTCGACGATCAGACCTTTACGGTGTCCTACGTCGTTCACGAACCACAAGGGCGCGCCTGCGCCATCATCGACAGTGTTTTGGATTTCGATCATGCCTCGGGTCGAACAGCGACCACATCTGCAGATCAAATCATCGACTATGTGCGCAGTCGCGATCTCAAGGTCGAATGGGTTTTAGAAAGCCACGTTCACGCCGATCACCTGTCTGCGGCCCCCTATCTGCAACAGGAACTTGGCGGCAAGATCGGGATTGGTGCCCAGATCGTTACTGTTCAGGACACGTTCGGCAAGGTCTTCAATGAAGGAACCGAATTCCAACGCGATGGCAGTCAGTTCGATGCGTTGTTCTCGGAAGGTGACAGTTTCCACATTGGCCAGATGCGCGGCGACGTGCTGCACACTCCGGGTCACACACCTGCCTGCCTAACCTATGTCATTGGCGACGCCGCCTTTGTGGGCGACACGCTGTTCATGCCTGATTTTGGTACAGCGCGCTGCGACTTCCCCGGCGGCTCTTCGGCAACCTTGTATGAGTCGATCCAGAAAATTCTGGCCCTGCCTGATGAAACGCGCATCTATGTGGGCCACGATTACAAAGCGCCGGGCCGCGAAGAATACGCTTGGGAAACAACGGTGGGTGAGCAAAAGGCGCTGAACGTGCACATCGGACAGGGGCGTAGTATCGAAGAATTTGTGGAAATGCGCGACGCACGTGATGCGACCTTGGCGATGCCGCGCCTGATCTTGCCCTCCTTACAGGTGAATATGCGCGCAGGGCAGATGCCTCCGGCGGATGAGCAAGGTGATGTCTTTCTGAAACTGCCGGTCAACAAGCTCTGACGCGAGTTAAAAAAGGATATAACTTATGGAAATAGAATGGGTCTGGGGCCTGTGCGGCGGTTTACTGATTGGGCTGGGCGGCGCAGTTTACCTGCTTGGGAATGGCCGGGTTATGGGCGCAAGCGGCATTCTGGGCGGCCTTGTTGACGGCAGCGCCCGCGATACGAAGGCCGAGAAGTTGGCCTTTGTTGCAGGCCTGATCGGCATGCCTCTTCTGCTGCGACCGCTGATCGCGCCCGAGGCCCAAACGCATCTCACCAGCAACTTGGGCCTTGTTGTCATAGCTGGTTTGCTGGTTGGCATCGGCACACGTATCGCCAATGGCTGCACATCTGGTCACGGGGTCTGCGGCATCTCTCGGTTCTCACTCCGCGGCATTGTGGCCACCGTCTTCTACATTCTCGCCGGGGGCGTGACCCTTGTTCTGCTACGCCATATCTGGGGATTGATCTGATGCGCCTTCTTGTTGCCCTAACAGCTGGATCACTATTTGGTGCCGGATTGTTGATTTCTGGCATGACCGATACGACAAAAGTTCAAGGATGGCTGGACGTATTCGGCAACTGGGATCCGACTTTGGCGTTTGTTATGGGGGGCGCCATTTTGCCAATGCTGGTCGCATGGCGACTGACGACCGGGCGCAAGCCTTTGACCGGGAATGAATTTCCGCCTCCTGCGAAGCCCGAAGTGGATCGTAGACTGGTTGTGGGTTCAGTCCTATTCGGCATGGGTTGGGGGCTGGTTGGGCTCTGCCCCGGACCGGCCATGGCCTCGCTGAGTTATGGTGGGCTTGGAGGACTGGTTTTTCTGGTCGCAATGGTGGTTGGTATGTTCCTGGCCCCGACCTTTGGCGCGCAACTGGACAGAGCAGCAAACGCAGCCTAAGGAATTGGCATGGAGATTCGACCGATCACCCCCCGCTATGCCGTCTCACCGCAGATCACAGTTGATGATGTGCCAGCGATAGCTGCTGCCGGCTTTGTCAAAGTGATCTGCAACCGACCCAACGTCGAAGTTCCACCCACAATGCGATCCGACGCGATCGGTGATGCAGTGCGCGCTGCGGGCATGGAATACGAAGTGCTTGAGTTGACCCATCAGACCATGACGCCCGAGAATGTGCAGCGTCAGCGCGATATGGCGGAAAATTGTAGCGGACCGGTCTTGGCCTATTGCGCTTCGGGCACGCGATGTTCAGTGATTTGGGCTTTGGGTCAATGCGAACATATGAGCACGGATGACATCCTGACCGCGACCACAAACGCCGGATACCAGTTGGACGGTCTGCGCCCTGCTCTCGAGCAACTTCGCAGTAAGGCTGGTTAGACCTAAAGCGTTATTACTGTTCACCCAGCCCTGGTTCTGATGCGTTCAGACCGGCCAGCTGCGAGATTTCCGCCACCATCTGCTCAGAGTCGCCAATGACCAAATCCCCCGCAAGGGTCCCACCGGTCTCGGCCAAGGGCACCGGGGGCGTGATTTCAACGGCGCTGTCAATTGGCGCGTCCAGGCTGCCCTGAGGGTTTAGCCCTCCCCGGCTTTCGATAAACTCCTGGGCTTCTGCTCCGCTCAGCGCTGGTAAAGCAGCATGCTCGTTTAATCGAATGGCCCTTAGACCACCGCACTGTCCCAAGCGACCAACACCTGCTCGCGTTCGTTCAATCGTCAGAACCTCAGCTCGATCCAAGCGCGCGCCGCGCAACGGCAGGACATCACCAACCTGCATCCCAGACAACGCGGACAATGGCAACGTCATCCGACACAAGGCCGCATTCAAATCCGCCCTTACCATACCCGAAGACTGTTCAATGCGGGGGCCTGCAGGGCTTGGGGTTTCCTCCACAACTTCTGGCGCAACCGGTGCTTCGGGTAAAATGACCGAAATCTGCCCTTGCCGTACCCCGTTGGCCAAATCGACGGTCAGGTCGAAGATGCGATACTCATCCTCGGTCATGGTCAGAGACAAGCTCTGCAAATCTGCCGCGCGTGACGAATACTCGTTTCCCTCAAGGCAAACTTGTTCTGTCGTCGGGTCGATTAGACCCGCAGATCGAGCCAAGGCCGCTTCGACCAATGGCGCAACCATAGCGGCGTCGGTATCTGTAAAGGCCCGTGGTGTTGGCGCGTCCGACATCACCTCACCGATGGTTTGCGTTTGAACGATGGCGGACACCAAGTGCGAGTCCAAGCACGTGGCTGCACGTCCCTGTGGCCCATCAAACTCCAGTAGTAACCAGTCTTGACCAATCGCTTCAACCAGATGTTCAGCAGACTGACTGGTTTGTCTGGCCCCGATCACTGCAAGCGGCAAGTTCAGGCGATCCCCCGCGGCCCGCGCGAACCCCAAGCGCAGCGCCCGCAGAACCGAGCGCGGCCGGTCGTCCAAATCCTTTTGCCCAGCGGACAGTTTGCGCACCAATGCGGCATTGACGGGTTCTGACATAACGCCTGATCACCAATTGTTTCAGCAATTGGCAACAGGTTTACACCGTCGGACGTTACGAAGTTCTTTATGTCCGCTTCACTGGGCGGCCTGTCGGTGCGCCAATGGCAGGCTGACTCGGAACGCCGCCCCGCCCTGCCCCGGTAAATAGCTGATCTCGCCCCCCAACCGCTGCATGATTTCGCGGCAAATTGCCAAGCCCAGACCTGCCCCTCCGGCCTTGTCGCCGCCGACGCGGGCAAATTTCTCGAACACCATCGAGCGCGCGCCGGGCGGAATGCCACTGCCATTGTCGATGAAATCTATGATTACGCGCCCGCCAACATCATATGCGGAAATGGTCAGAACGGGCTCGTCCGCGTCACAGTATTTCTGTGCGTTTGAGATCAGGTTAATGAACACCTGCCCCAACCTGTCCAGATCCGTGTGCAAGACAATCCGTTCGGCCGCACGGGCGCGACGCACGCTTATCTTGCGCCCAGCACCAGCCAATGCGCTGGACACGGCCCGATCCAGGACCGAGCGCAGACTATCATCACCCAAGTTGAGATTGACTTGCCCGTTTTCCAGCACGCTCAGATCCAACAGATCATCCAGCAAGCGGGTCAAACGCAGCGCTTCGTCATGGATGATCGTCGCGTATCGGGTCTGCTCATCCCTGCTCAGCCCTTCGGTATCGCGCATGATTTCAGAAAACGCGCGGATCGAGGTCATCGGCGTCCGCAACTCATGACTGACCTGACTCAAAAAGTTGTCCTTTTGCGCCGAAACCTGCGTGAGTTTGGCATTTGCTTCGCGCAGTTGCCGTGCCGTCCGGCTGAGTTCAGAGGACTTCACCTCAAGCTGACTGGAATACTCCAGCAATTGCGCTGACTCATCCGCAACAGCCAAAAGGTCTTCGACCGAAACCGACGAGCCGCCGACGATCTGCCCAATCATCGCGTGAGCCGTGGCCGTTCCAACTGATCCGCTCAATTCGCGTTCAAGGCGGCCCAGGAATGCTGGCGTGGGCTCGGGCAGATGCGATCGACCTCCTTGTTTCTCGGCCTCGGCCTGGAAAAACTCCTGCGCGGGCCCGGTGCCCAGAATCCGCTGGGTCATGATCATCAAATCTTCGCTTTGCGCGACCGATCCGGACCAGCCACGCGGCGCGACCGAATGATCGAAAACATTGACAAATTGCGCGCCCTGCAACCGTTCCAACGGGCTGGGAAAACTCAGCAAAGAAGCCACACAGAACGCGATTGTGTTCAGCAACAGTGACCACATCACGGAATGGACCATTGGGTCGATCCCCTCGATCCCGAACAAGGCCTGTGGGCGCAGCCAGCTGATGCCGAACAATCCGTTCTGCAACACCGTTTCCGGCATCGACGCGCCGCTCATGCCGGGCAACAACAAGGTGTAAATCCACAAAACAAAACCGACCGTCAGCCCAACCAGAGCCCCGGTTCGCGTGGCCCCGCGCCAAAACAGACCGCCGACCAAAGCGGGCAAAATTTGAGAAATCCCCGCAAAAGCGATCAATCCGATTGAAGCCAGCGCTGCACCGCCTCCGGACAGGCGGTAGTAGAAAAAGCCCAACGCCATAACAACCGCGATGGACACACGACGGGCCATCAATACGATATTGCGCACATCGCCAGAGACCGAGCCCGTACCTTCTTGTGTGTTCAGCCAGATGGGCATGACAACATGGTTCGACACCATCGTGGACAAAGCCATGGCTGTTACGATCACCATCGATGTCGCAGAAGAAAACCCGCCGATGAAAGACAGCATCGCCAGCCAGTCATTGCCTTGCGACAACGGTACGGTCAGGACGAAAAGGTCGGGGTTAGCCCCTTCGGGCAGCAGGTCCAGACCCACTACGGCAATCGGTACTACAAACAAGCTCATTAACAGCAAGTAGAGGGGGAAAGCCCAGGCAGCAGTTCTTAGATGGCTTTCGTCGTCATTCTCGACCACCATCACCTGGAACATGCGCGGCAAACAGATAAAGGCCGCCGCCGACAGGAATATAAAGGTCGTCCACCGCCCGGCATCAACATGCCACTGCCCGATTTCCGACGCGTCGATCCGCTCCATCATCGGGCCGATACCGCCAGCGATGCCCCACACGACAAAAACGCCGACCGCAATCAACGCAAACAGCTTGACGATAGCCTCCACCGCGATGGCCGTAACCACCCCGTGGTGGCGTTCGTTCACGTCCAGATTGCGCGTTCCGAAGAGGATGGCAAAAACGGCCAAGCCAGCCGCAACCCAAAATACACTGGACCCTTCGCGATACAGGCCCGATGGGTCAGCTTCGGCAAAGATCGAGAAAGACAGGGTAATCGATTGCAGCTGTAGCGCGATATATGGCGTTCCGCCCAATACCGCCAGAATGGTTACGCAGACCGCCAGCGTGTTTGATTTACCATATCGAGACGACAGCAGGTCCGCGATTGAGGTCACTCTTTGACTGCGCCCCACACGCACCAGTTTGCGCAGCCCCCACCACCAGCTGACCATGACCAGTGTCGGGCCAAGATAGATCGTAACAAACTCCAACCCTGACCGCGCGGCGTTGCCCACGGCGCCATAGAAGGTCCAGGCGGTGCAATAGATCGACAGCGACAAGGTGTAGATCAGCGGCGAGCGCAACCATTTCCCACGCCCAGCAGCAGCCATGCGATCCGCAGCGAAGGCGACGGCAAACAGAAAGACCACATAGCCCAGACAAACCAGAATCAGAACGTTTACGGTGGTCATCACTCGGCCCCTGTTTCAGGGTCCTCGGGCGTGCGCATACGGCGCGCGGCAAAGCCGAAAATCACGCTGATCAAGATCAGCGCGCCCCAGCAGACGAAGATGTAGAAAATTGCCGAAGAAAGCGGTACGGCCGCATCTCCGCTGGACCGGTCGGGCCAAAGAAGCGGCAGTGCGAACAAGAGCGCCCCAAGAAACGGCAAAAACCGGGCCGCATCCGTCAGTCTGCGACGGCGATAGCTTTGACGTTCCAGAAAAAGCGAGGGTCTGGGGCTGGATGGCTGACCTTTGTCGCTCTCGTCTGACATTACATTTGCGTCGCCTGCGCGTGAAGATCACGCACAGCCGTCAACACTTCGGCGTTGGAAAACGGTTTGGTCATAAAGCGGCTAACGCCTGCATTTTCCGCCATTTCCCGGTCGCGCGACTGCCCGCGCGCCGTCAGCATCAAGACCGGAAGGCTTGCCAGTTCTTCCATCTCTCTGAGATCGCGCAGAATATCCATGCCGTTTTTACCCGGCAACATAACATCCAGAATAACCAAGTCGGGCTGAGCCCCCTGGATAACCTCAAGCGCATCGGAGCCATCGCCATGAATCTCGACCTGCCACCCCTCGCGGGACAACAGAAACCGGATTGCTTCGGCAATGTTCGGCTCGTCCTCGATCAACAGAACCTTGCGGCTCATATTTTCTGTTCCTCCCCAAAACCGGTCGTCCGTCCCGCAACCGATTAGGATCAGATTAAGCGTTCTGTCAGGAAAGTGTCAAAAACCTTCGCTCAAAATCGACGGTTCGCGGCGAGCGGTGCATTCGTTGCGGGGGCAGACCCGGCAGTTCGGCCCAACTTGCGTAACCGGTGCATCACCGGCTTGCTCTTGAACCGGCCGTACCAACATGACGGATCGATAAGCCGGATCCTGATCATAGCCCGGCACCGCATGGGGCCACGCATAGGCAAAGCACTCGAACTCAGCCGAAGCCCGCCCGGTTTGCTCGACTTGCTTACGCACCGGAACCAAAGGTCGGTTCAGCGCCGTGAAAACAGGCCAAAGCGGACAAGCCTCGCCATGTCTGGGCATGGCAAATCCTGGTGTTGGTTTTAGAAACAAGATGCTGCCGGATGCATCGCACAACACCAACCCCGCCGGTTCAGAAACAACACTTTCTGGCAAAAAAGCCAAACGCCGCAGCACGGTCGCCATGTCGACAGAAAAATGATGGGCCAAATCAACAGGGTCTGGTTGGGCGCCCCGAACACGAGCGGCGACAGCATCCAGTGGCATTGCCCGGGCGTCAGCCCTGTAAATCTCCAACATCTCGCGTGCCAAGGTTTGGGCTGCTGTGGTATTTAGGCTGCTCAGATCGACGGCATCCGTAGCGCCCCCCTCTTCCAGTTCCGTGAAACTATAATCGCGGGCCTGGAAAAACGCTTCGACCTCCTCCAACGGAACGCCACGCGGGTCGACGGCTGCGTCGCTTTCATCCAGAAATGTCACCAACGCCTTGGAGCTGTCCGCCAACCGCTCGGCATCCTGGTGCAGGTTTTTATGGAACCGTTCGCGCCATTCAGCCTCGATGTCTTCAGTATCCGCAAGAATCGCGGCCGTAGATCGAATCGCTGCCGCGGTCGACAAAACCTCGTGCATCGAGGCCGCCAGATGGGGGTCATGAGTCAGCCGGTCCGATAGGATCTCAACATTTCGTTCGAGCGAGACGACACGGCGATGCATCTGCGCCAGAACACCTGCCCAGCCGGTAAAGCGCCCGGCGAACTCCTCCAAGCTGTCCAACTCTGCATTCTGGCCAACCGCGTCATCTGCCGCTTCGCGCAAGGCCGACACCAGCGTGGCTTCTATCCCTCGCGTCAACACCGATGGTTCAACCGACAGGGCCGCAGCAATATCCACCAGCAACTTACCCCCGATCCGACGGCGATTGTGCTCGATAAGGTTCAGGTAAGAGGCCGAAATCCCCGCCAAACGGGCCAGTTCCGCTTGCTTAAGCCCGGCAATCTGCCGCCGCTCGCGAATGCGGCTTCCAGTCAAAGCGTCACGCATGTTAGTTGCCTCCTGACCCGCGACAAGCTAAGCACCCCAAATTATTTTCGAAACATACTATATTTCTCATTTAGTTAGGTCAAAATTTTCTGTTTCGATTTACATAGTTTACACAATCCAGACACACTCCACGACAGCGCAACTTGTCATCATCATGTAAGAAGTTGCTTCACCCCTTCTCTTCCGTGCTGTTTCCCGGCACGATACCCACATGAGCGACCCCGCCTTTGAATACGCACCCATCGGCCTTGTAGAGCTGGAGAACCGGATTATCCGGCGCTGCAATCTGCAGTTCTCGCGCACGTTTGGTGGTGAGGAAGCTGACTATCGCAATATGCCTTTGCTGCACCTCTATCCCTCGGTCGCCGATTGGGAGCGGATCGGAGAGCGCAGCCTGCAGGTGATGCGCGACACCGGATACTACACCGATGAACGCGTCATGCGGCGGCGCAATGGCGATCTGTTCTGGTGCCGCGCTCGGGGCCGCTCACTCACCCCTGATGACCCGTTCCGACACGGTATCTGGAGCTTTTCCGACATCTCGGAAGAACGGCCTCTGGTTGAGTTGACGGTACGTGAACGCGAGGTGGCCATCCTGTCGTGTCGCGGCTTGTCGGCTAAGGAAATCGGTGGGGAACTGGGGCTGAGTTATCGGACAATCGAAGCCTATCGTGCCCGCTTGCTTGAAAAGTTCGGCGCTCGAAAACTTTCTGAGTTGGTCGCAAAGCTGTCGGGAATGCCATTGTGACCCATTCGGCCCCTTAATTTAAGCGGCAAACCAGCTCGCAATGGTGCGAGTCGGCGCTTTTCATGCACGGCTGCTTGGCCTATAACGCTGCGTAATTTGATTAGAGCCCGCAAAAACAGACGGGCCAAAGGGGAACCGTCGAGGACACTCATGACAGATACCAAACACGAAGCGGATGTGGCATTCATCAAGGCTCTGGCTGAATTGCTGCGCGAAAACGACCTGACGGAACTGCAGGTCAAACGCGAATATGGCGAGGAAGACAGCCTCAACGTGCGCGTCAGCCGCATGACACAGGCCGCAGCCGCTCCGGTTCAGGTCGCAGTACCCGCCGCGGCCCCCGCACCAGCCGTCGCCCCTTCGGCTGCCCCTGTCGCAACCGAAACCCCCGCAGCGCAAGAAGACCCGGCCAATCACCCTGGCGCTGTCACCTCGCCTATGGTTGGAACGGTCTATATGCAGCCCGAACCCGGCGCGCCTGCATTCATTAGCGTCGGTGCTTCTGTTTCTGAAGGCGACACACTGCTGATCGTCGAAGCGATGAAAACCATGAACCACATCCACGCCCCCAAATCGGGCTCGATTAAACGCATTCTGGTTGGCGATGGCGACGCAGTGGAATTCGGCACCCCTCTGGTCATCATCGAGTAAGGCGGGCCCATGTTCGACAAGATCCTGATTGCCAACCGAGGCGAGATCGCCCTGCGCGTCATCCGCGCCGCCCGCGAGATGGGGATTAAGACGGTCGCCGTCCATTCCACCGCTGACAGCGACGCGATGCACGTGCGCATGGCAGACGAATCGGTCTGCATTGGCCCCCCTCCTTCACCGCAAAGCTATCTGTCCGTACCGGCGATCATCTCGGCTTGTGAGATTACAGGTGCGCAAGCGATCCACCCGGGCTATGGCTTCCTGTCAGAGAATGCCGAGTTCGTGCAGATCGTCGAAGATCACGGCATTACCTTTATCGGCCCCACCGCGGAACATATCCGCGTGATGGGCGACAAGATCACCGCCAAGGACACGATGAAGGCGCTGGGTGTGCCCTGCGTGCCCGGCTCGGACGGTGGCGTTCCCACGCTGGAAGATGCCAAGCGTATCGGAGAGGAATTCGGCTATCCCGTCATCATCAAGGCTACCGCTGGTGGCGGCGGTCGTGGCATGAAGGTCGCGATGAACGCCGATGAGATGGAAAGCGCCTTTATGACCGCGCGCGCTGAGGGCAAGGCCGCCTTTGGCAATGACGAGGTCTATATCGAGAAATACCTGACCACTCCCCGTCATATCGAAATTCAGGTCTTCGGTGACGGCAAGGGCAAAGCCGTGCATCTGGGTGAACGCGACTGCTCGTTGCAGCGCCGGCACCAGAAAGTGTTTGAAGAGGCCCCCGGCCCCTGCATCACCCCCGAAGAACGCGCCAGGATCGGCAAGGTCTGTGCAGATGCCGTGGCCAAGATCAACTATATCGGCGCGGGCACCATCGAGTTCCTCTATGAAAACGGCGAGTTCTATTTCATCGAAATGAACACCCGCCTTCAGGTGGAACATCCTGTCACCGAAGGCATCTTTGGCGTCGATCTGGTGCGCGAGCAAATCCGTGTGGCCGCAGGCGAACCGATGTCATTTGGGCAAGAGGATCTGGAAATCAACGGCCACGCCATTGAGGTTCGGATAAACGCCGAAAAGCTGCCGAACTTTTCACCTTGCCCGGGCAAGATTACGGCCTATCACGCGCCGGGCGGTCTGGGCGTGCGGATGGATTCAGCTCTCTATGACGGCTACTCGATCCCACCCTACTATGACTCGCTGATCGCGAAGCTGATCGTTCAGGGCCGCGACCGGGCCGAAGCTCTGGCGCGTCTGGATCGCGCGCTGGGAGAGTTGATCGTGGACGGCATCGATACCACAGTCCCTCTGTTCCATGCCTTGTTGCAGGAACCCGACCTGCACAGCGGCGATTACAACATCCACTGGCTGGAGCGCTGGCTTGCGGAGAATATGGAATAGTAACCTCCAAGAACCGGAGGGCGCACGCCTTCCGGTTCCCTCTTACCCAAAATGAGCCTATCCGCTGAACTTTTGCTGCACGGGTACTCCATCGGCATTTTCCCGATGGCCGAACATCGCGATGATCCCGAGTTGTTCTGGGTCGATCCAAAGTTTCGCGGCGTCTTTCCGTTGGACGGGTTCCATGTCTCGCGTAGTCTTTCACGCCGCATCCGCAATTGCGGGTTCGATATCACGATCAATCAGGACTTTTCAGGCGTCGTGGATGGCTGTGCCGACCGGGCCGACACCTGGATCAACGCAGAGCTGCACGATCTGTACCGCCAATTGCACCAAACAGGTTATGCCCATTCTCTTGAAGTCTGGGACAGAGCCGCACTTGTGGGCGGTGTCTATGGTGTAACCTTGGGGGCTGCATTCTTTGGGGAAAGCATGTTCTCACGCCGAACGGATGCGTCGAAAATCGCCCTTGCCTATCTTGTGGACCGCCTGCGACAAACCGGATTCCACCTGTTCGATACGCAGTTTCTAACCGCACACCTGGCTTCATTGGGTGCCATCGAAATTCCACGCAGCGCTTACAAAAAGGAACTGGAAGAGGCTCTGAATCTCAGCGCCGATTTCACAGCATCAATAGATCAGTCCGCAGCAGGTGTAATACAGCGGATCACCCAGACATCATAACGCGCATGATCCAGCGCGTTCAGGGCTGGGGATGTTGCAATCATCCAGCCGTCAAACAACTGATCAGCTTTCCCCGTTTCCCAAATCGTCAAATAGGCAAACGCGTCACCCGTCGGGTTGTCAACCGGATAGCGGCAATCCCCCAGGGCAACGTCCAAGCCAAAAACAGCTTCGGTCTCACCGCTTTGCATTTCAACATCGACGGTCTGACCGCTGACTTTGTCCAATCCGCGCAACATGGCCCCCGGACCGGACTGGACCTTTTGCTGAGCAACAGCGCTGGTCCCGACCATAAGAAGGGCAATTAAAGCAGCGCGGATCATTCGCTGCCATCTCCGGCCACAAACTTGACCAGCAGAGAGATCAGACTGACCGCGCCTTGCGTATCCTCAATCTCGTCTCCGGGTTCGAAATAGAATGGTGACCCGCCGGGCATTAACTCGACGAAATTTCCGCCCAGCAGCCCCTCGGACGAGATCACAATGGCGCTGTCATCCGGCACCAGGACGCCATCGGCAATGGTGAAGGTCGTGTCTGCGCGATAAGTATCCGCGTTCAGCGTCACGCCGGTCACGGTTCCAATCTTGACACCTGCAAGACGAACATCCGTCCCGACACCGACCCCTTCCAACGATCTGAAAGACGCGCCAAGTTCATACCCGGCCGCGCCCTTCGACAGGCCCGTCGATTGGCTGGCGTAAACACCAAATGCCAGCGCACCGGCCAACACGACGCCACCGACAACAACTTCGGTCCAATTATGGCTCGACATCTTTGCCTCGCTTATTCCGGGCTCCAGGCCTCATAATCTTTGCGCTCAACCGGTTCGGCCCGACGCAGCGATCCGGCCGGCGTATAAGCCAGCGCAGTACCCGTCAGGTTTTCCTGATGTGGTTTTTCCCAGGATTTATGCGGTAAAGGTTTGTCCGTCGGAGGTTCGTCCCAGGTGCGGTGCAACCAGCCGTGCCATTCCGGGTCAACTCGACTGGCTTCAGCCTCGCCGTTGAATATCACCCAGCGCTTGCTGTCATCCGCCGTTCGATAAAACACATTGCCTTCATTGTCTTCGCCAACTTTGACGCCCTTACGCGACGTATAGATCTGCGTGTTCAGAGTGGACCCGTTCCACCAGGTCACGGCTCGCAAAAGACTGTTCAGGATTCCCATCGGGTGCCTCCGGCATTTCGGTCGAGGAAAGGTATGGACCAAAGGCTCGCCAAGGTCCAGTGCCACTGGGGTCGCCTGCGTCACTCCGGCAGAAACGCGGTCACTTCAATTTCGATCCTGTATTTTGGGTCGATCAGCCCACACTCAATCATAGTCGCAGCCGGAGGATTTGCGCCGAAGGTTTCAGCCAGAATGGGCCAACACGGCTCAAACTCTATACGATCCGGCAACATGTATGTCACCCGCACAACATCTTTAAAACTTGCCCCGGCATTTTGCAGAGCAGTTTCGATGGTCGCCAGCGCGGAACGGCACTGCGCAACAATATCTTCACCTTGCCCAACTGTGCCGGCCACGTGAACCCACCCGCCGGCAACGACCGCGCGGCAGTAACCAACTTTTTCCTCAAATTCGCCGCCTGATGAGATCCGCTGGATCGCCATATCGCTCCCTCTTTGTTGTTGGCAATCCGCAAACCGCCATGCCCATCGCAGGACCCCTGCGTTCATTTGGCCTGACTTTTTTCCAAGAAAATCAACTGCGGCGGCGGGGGCAAAGCCCCCAACCGCATTGTCAAAAACAATAGCCGCGACAGGGCAGCTTACCCAGCAGAAGCTGATTCAGGAGCCGCATCCGCATAGATGAACAAAGGTTGAGACTCGGACGCGACGGCCTCTTCGTTCACCACAACTTCGCTGACATTCTTCATGCCGGGCAATTCGAACATGGTATCCAGCAGAATGTCTTCCAGGATCGACCGCAGTCCCCGTGCACCGGTTTTGCGCTCGATGGCCTTCTTGGCAATCGCTTTCAATGCGTCATCGGTAAAGTCGAGTTCGACGTCTTCCAGCTCGAACAGGCGCTGATACTGCTTGACCAAAGCGTTCTTGGGTTTTGTCAAAATAGTGACCAGAGCATCTTCGTCGAGATCCTCCAGCGTTGCCAGAACTGGCAAACGCCCAACAAATTCTGGGATCAGACCAAATTTAAGCAGATCCTCGGGCTCCAAATCCTTGAAAATCTCGCCAACGCCACGATCATCATTGTCGCGCACATCGGCTCCGAAACCCATGGCCGAGCCTTTGCCACGCTGCGCGATGATCTTATCCAGGCCCGCAAACGCGCCGCCGCAGATGAACAGGATATTGGTGGTATCCACTTGCAGGAATTCCTGCTGAGGATGCTTGCGCCCTCCTTGCGGCGGAACGCTGGCCACGGTGCCTTCCATCAGCTTCAGCAGCGCTTGCTGCACGCCCTCGCCCGACACGTCGCGCGTGATCGATGGGTTTTCGGACTTGCGCGTGATCTTGTCGACCTCGTCAATATAGACGATGCCGCGCTGCGCGCGCTCAACGTTGTACTCACTGGCTTGAAGGAGCTTGAGGATGATGTTTTCGACATCTTCGCCCACATAGCCAGCTTCGGTCAACGTCGTTGCGTCAGCCATGGTGAACGGAACATCCAGGATGCGGGCCAGTGTTTGAGCCAGCAGAGTCTTGCCGCAACCGGTGGGACCGATCAGCAAAATATTCGACTTCGCCAGTTCAATATCGCTGCCAGCTTTCTGAGCATGATTCAAACGTTTGTAGTGGTTGTGAACCGCCACCGACAAAACACGCTTGGCTGTGGCCTGACCGATCACGTAATCGTCGAGAACCTCGCAAATATCCTTTGGCGTTGGAACGCCATCAGACGACTTCAGCCCGCTGGCCTTGGTCTCTTCGCGGATGATGTCCATGCACAGCTCGACACATTCATCACAGATGAATACGGTCGGGCCTGCGATCAGTTTTCGCACCTCGTGCTGGCTTTTCCCGCAGAAACTGCAGTAGAGCGTGTTCTTACCGTCGCCGCCTGAATTCGTCGCCATGATCTACCTTTCGGGCCTCGTCCCTGCACCCCGTCAGGGATGCGCTTACGCCTGTTTGTGCAGCTTAGGCCAGCACTCTGGCGGCTACAATCTCAAAATGAACCCCGCGCCCAAGGCGCGGAGTGTCGGTCTCAGGCCTCATCTGTGTCCATTTTTGCACGGTTTTCGACGATTTCGTCGATGTGGCCCCAGTCTTTCGCCTCTTCCGGGCTCATGAAGTTGTCACGGTCAAGCGCTTTTTCAACCGCCTTTTTGGTCTGCCCGGTATGACGCACGTAAATGTCATACAGGCGATCCTTCAGCTTTTGCGTCTCGGCTGCATGAATCATGATGTCGCTGGCTTGGCCTTGGTAGCCACCGCTGGGTTGGTGAACCATGATACGGCTGTTGGGCAAGGAGAAACGCATTCCCTTCTCGCCGCCAGCCAACAAAACCGACCCCATCGACGCCGCCTGACCGATCACCAATGTGGAACATTTCGGCTTGATGTACTGCATTGTATCGTAAATCGACAAACCGCTTGTCACTACACCACCAGGCGAGTTGATGTAGATCGAGATTTCCTTGTTCGGATTCTCGGCCTCAAGGTGCAACAGCTGCGCGACGACCAAATGGCTCATTCCATCATGAATCGGGCCGTTGATGAAGATGATCCGCTCTTTCAGCAGACGTGAGAAAATATCGTAAGCGCGTTCGCCCCGGCTGGTCTGCTCGACGACCATGGGAACGAGCGTATTCATGTAGGTATCTACGGGATCGAACATTCGGAACCTGCCTGCTTTGCTATGGATCGGGACACTACCCCAACAAGTATTACCCAAGTCTTAGTGTTGGCTCGGGGGGGCTGCAAGGGGGGGCAAGCGAGAACGATGAAGGAATGTAGGATGACACCAATTCCGCACAGCTCGACCCGTTGTTCGCGATCCGGAATACTTTTGAGCCACCGCCTAAACCACACAGCCTTAGTATACGGGGAAAAGCGGCGAGGGTTCCCCTTTCACTCATCACGGTATTTTGATTTATACATATGGAACAAAATGCACGAAACATGTAGGTGAGTGAACGGCGTAGTTGCGCCGTAATATGATAACGTTACCCATTGACGGGGTTAGCAAGGAACTAGAACGATGGCACTTCCACAGTTGTCCCAGGACATGCCCCAAGAAGACATGTATCGCATGGTAGAAAACGCCGCGTTTGCATCTAATTTTCTAAAGGCAATTAGTCACGAAGGACGCCTGATGATTTTGTGCCATCTGGTATCTGGTGAGAAGTCCGTCACAGAACTGGAAGGGCTTTTGTCCGCGCGGCAAGCCGCCGTATCCCAGCAGTTGTCGCGTTTGCGCCTTGAAGGATTGGTCGTACCTCGGCGGGAAGGCAAAGCAATCTACTATCGTTTGGCAGACGATCGTCCACGTCGGATTCTTGAAGTTGTCTACGAGCTATTCTGCGACAGAGACGCCTCCTAACTACTGGTCTGGTCAGTAGAAAGCTGCTACCGAAAATTTATCGAGCACCAAGGAGACGACTATGATCCGTGTATTTCTGATTGGCCTGAGCCTGTTTGCCCTGACCGCCTGCGAAACTGCAAAAGGCGCTGGCAAAGACATCGAAAAAGCCGGGGATGCCATCCAGAACGCTGCAACAGACGTGCAGGAAAACCTGTAAGCGTTTCTGACCCTGATCACCAAGCATCGGCATTTCAAGAAAGACGGGCTCCGGTGTCACTACCAAGCATCCGCGCTTGGACGCTTGGCCCTACGACTTGATCACAAGCCAAATACCGGGGCTCTTTTGTTCGCGCAAAAGAGCCCCGTTCCCGTTCAGAAGAGGGGTGAGTGGTAGCCTGTATGAAACCGTGATCCGGCAAAGGAAAAGGCGTCAGGTGCGCAGACGCGGTCTTTGCATGTACCCTTTCGGATACGCCTGACGCCTTACCGGGTCGGCGCGCCCCGAGGGACGTTCCGATCCTTTTGCCTCAGCCCCACAGGGGGCTTTGGCGATTGCTGCGAACCCATAGGGAAACACAGCATGCATCGGTAAACCAAGAGGATGATCAACTGACGTGGGCGGGTTGCCCGCAATCACCTGACCTCAACGGTAAGTCTTTGAAGTTCAGAGAAAATCCCAAGACCCTCTCAATCGCTCCAACCCTCCGGCCCTTTGCGTACCGCCTTTGGCTCCGAGGATCCTGGGCGGTGTCAGGACTTTGGCATTCCGGCCGGCTTCGGACAAGAAAATAGCACTGCAGCATGAAAAATTGACGGGGATAAAATGTTGATATCCGCAGGGACATTTCTGTGGATAATCCGAGAAAGCGCGGCACTGCGCAGGGTTGATGGAGCATTTGCCAATACGGGTAGAAACCGCCCTTTTTCCGCGCAATGCTGCAAGCGCGAACGCCAACATGCACTCTGCCGGGCGAAAAACACCGGGTTTGACAAGTTCTCTGCGCCTCAAACTATCGAATCGCGCACTCAGACGCGAGAGAAACACACTATCGCATGAACTGGGACCGGATGGCGCGTAAGTCACCGCACGCAACGCCGCGCTGAAGGTCCGCGAGGTCCAGATGCCCATGGGTCGAGGAACACCGCATTCTGACCCAAAACCAACTGAACCCTGTCGCGGGCAATGTGCGCCACCCGGCCCACCTCCCCTGGTGGAGACAATGGTTGCTTTACTGAGAAGCGGCCCGGCCCGGCTGGCTAACCTACACCTCCGCCGCGCAGACAATCGGGCGGCGGTCCATACCCCCTACTGTCCGACCGGGCCGGAACCGCTTCAGTTCACCTGACGTTCCAGAACGGTGCTGTAGGTCGTTCCATTCCGCAGGCTACGGAAATCCGCATAGATCTTGCCATCCTCATACCGCGCGTCGATCAGCGCATTGGCTCCGATCACCAGCGGTGAGGTTTCAACGATGCCAATAGACCCCGAGCCATCGAGACTTATGGTGCCGGTGGCCTCGTACTCATTCCATTCTGTATCGCCATCACGGCGCCACTTGCTGGGCCCCCAGAAGACATTGTCTTCCTGCATCTGGACGTCGAGCATCCATTCGGCCTGATTGAACCGGGGCTGATCGCCCTTGTAGTAGTGGCTGGGTTGAACGGTCGTGTAAGACCCCAGCCACGTGCCGCGCAGGTCGGGCGTGGTATCGGCCAGAGCGGCCGTTCCAAGGGTGAGTGTCGTGGCCAAAGCGGCTGCTCCGGCAGTCATGTATCTGGTCATGGGCTCTCTCCTTTTCGTCTGGTCAACAGATTGGGAGGGCGCGCACAGGTTACAACTTACCTAAGGGAAACTTCATGATTGGTTCACCGGGAGCTTAGAATGGGGCTTCAGGCCCATGCCAGAGCTGTCCCGACAATGACCAGCGCGATGCCGACCCCCTCGCGATAAGAAAAGTTCTCGCCAAACAGGAAATATGAGGAGATGGCGATCAGCACGACCTCGGCCCCGAGAATACCGGTATAGATGATGCCCAACCGTTCATTGCGCAGCGCGGCAAGTTCCAGCGTCGCGGCGGCCAACAGCGTGGCAACGATCAGAAGGGTCAGGCCAACACCGGGGATCTTCCACCAGAACTTCATCGAGATCATGGCCACGGAATAAAGACCGGCCGACCCGAGGGCAATGAGTGGGAGCATGGATATGGACATAGGGGCCTCCCGCCGGGGTTGCCGTTAGGTCAACATTAACAGGAGAACGGAGTTGGGGCTGTGAGGTTGGTCACAGTTAGTCGGTTATTTGAATTGCGGGCAGCGCCGCCCGAGGGGGTGAGGGCGTCTTGGAATTCGTCCAGTGGACGAATTCAGCCGCGAACGGGCGGAGCCCCGGGGCGCAAACGCGCCTCCCGTTTTGCCGGAGGCAAACCTACGGTTTGACGGGGGCGGATCATGCCAGAGGCATGCTTTCAGCATGACGTGGCCCGGCGGTGCCGCCGGGCGGGTGGGTTCGGTTCGGATAAACCCGATCGACTACGTTACTATTCCACGAATTCGCATTCAGAACCGCTAACCGTCGCGTTATCGAAGCCATAATCATTCAACAAAATCTCTACAACTCCCCTATCAGACCGATTGTTAGGACCAATGATGACTTCTGCGATTGATGGCCTCGAACCACCCCCTCGATCAGCATGCACCAAGTCAAGACCAGCGAAAGCTCGAATGTTGTTTCGGGTGGCTCTGAACCCAACATCGCCGTTTTGAACAAATGGTTCTGGATCACCAAAAATCTCAAATGTGCTCGGTTCACCAGCCATTGAGCCAAACGGTATTAAAAGACGCGTTTCCCGCTCATTTTCCCAAGACTTGTGTTTATATGAAGCAGTCAAAGAGACCAAATCGATTGCGCAAAAGACCGGCATTTTTTCCTTCATGTTCGCATCGCAACCGGAATACTCGCGCATATGCTCTTCAAAAGTTTGCGCAATACTTTTTGAGAATAGTTGCGGCTCGTAAATTACACTGCGCCACCAATGCCGAGGAAAATAGTCTTCTTCTATTGCGATAGAAAACCCTTTACCGCCATCAGAGTAGTTCATCCAAGAATACAAATCGTCCTTTCGCTGAGTAAATGATGCGCCTAGAAATTTGATTTTTTCTTTGTAGTTATCGAAAGCGGCGCGCACTTCTTCCAAAAACTTTTGGTTTTCTGAACCCTCAGCAAATGAAAGGCTGTCTAGGTAGTCTTTGACTACAGGAAGGCCATTCTTTACTTCGCGCGGATCGTTCATCGATTCTAAGTCAGAAGCCCAAATCTCACCGTTTTTGACGATTTCAAGAAATGCCGCCGCGCTACAATAGTGATAGTATCGCGGAGAAAGACCCGAAAACAGGCCAGTAAGTGCGTTCTGCAAAATGCTACCTCGAAAGCTATTCGAAACAAGTTTATTCACCAAAACAAGATTATCAACTCTTCGGTTCTCGCGCTGAGACCCTGTGGGCAAGCAGTTGGCTGCGCCAACCGCTTTCGCCTACCCGCCGTAAAATGGCCAGCCTTTAGCTGTCCACCAGCACTATTACTGCACCGGGTGCCGCACGCAGTTGGCTGCGCCAAACGCTTTCGCGCACTCGCACTTAAAATGGATTAAGAATCCATTTTAAGTGCGGAAATAAACGCTTCCTGAGGGATATCCACCTTTCCGAACTGGCGCATCTTTTTCTTACCCGCCTTCTGCTTGTCCAGCAGTTTGCGCTTCCGCGTGGCGTCGCCTCCGTAACACTTCGCGGTCACGTCCTTGCGCAGGGCCGAGAGGGTCTCGCGGGCGATGACTTTGCCTCCGATGGCGGCCTGGATCGGGATTTTGAACATGTGGCGCGGGATCAGGTCCTTGAGCTTTTCGCACATCGCCCGGCCCCGCATCTCGGCCCGGTCGCGGTGAACCATGGTCGACAGCGCGTCGACCGGTTCGTCATTCACCAGCACCGACATCTTGACCAGATTGTCCTCGGTATAGCCGGTCATCTGGTAGTCGAACGAGGCATAGCCTTTGGTCACTGATTTCAGGCGGTCGTAGAAGTCGAAGACGACCTCGTTCAGCGGCAGGTCATAGACGACCATGGCGCGGCTACCGGCATAGGTCAGGTCCAGCTGGATGCCGCGGCGATCCTGGCAGAGTTTCAGTACGTCACCCAGATACTCGTCGGGCACCAGAATAGTCGCCTTAATACGCGGTTCCTCGATATGGTCGACCTTGGACGGGTCGGGCATGTCGGCGGGGTTGTGCAGCTCGATCATCTCACCGTCTTTCATGTAGACGTGATAGATCACCGACGGCGCGGTGGTGATGAGCTCGATATCATATTCGCGTTCGATGCGGTCGCGGATGACCTCAAGGTGCAGAAGCCCCAGGAAGCCGCAGCGGAAGCCAAAGCCCAGCGCGGCCGAGGTTTCCATTTCAAAGCTGAAGCTGGCGTCGTTCAGCGCCAGCTTGTCGATCGCATCCCGCAGGTCTTCGAATTCGGCCGAGTCCACAGGAAACAGGCCACAGAACACCACCGGCTGCGCGGGTTTGAAGCCGTCCAGCGCGTCCTCAGTCCCGTTACGGTCATTGGTGATCGTGTCACCCACTCGGGTGTCGCGGACCTGTTTGATGGATGCGGTCAGAAAACCGATCTCACCGGGGCCGAGGCTGTCGACCATCTCCATCTCGGGACGGAAAACGCCGACGCGGTCGACATGGTGCAGCGTGTTGTTCGACATGAACTTGACCCGCATCCCCTTTTTCAGCGTGCCGTCCATGATGCGGACCAGAACGATGACGCCCAGATAAGCGTCGTACCACGAATCCACCAGCATCGCCTTGAGTGGCGCATCCAAGTTGCCCTGCGGTGCGGGCAGCTGTTTCACAATGGCTTCCAGCGTTTCGTGGATGCCCTGCCCCGTCTTGGCGCTGACCTGAATGGCATCAGTCGCGTCGATGCCGATCACATCCTCGATCTGTTCGGCCACACGGTCACAGTCGGAGGCAGGCAGGTCGATCTTGTTGAGCACCGGCACGATCTCATGATCGGCGTCGATGGCTTGATAGACATTCGCGAGCGTCTGCGCCTCGACTCCTTGAGTCGAGTCCACAACCAGCAAAGAGCCTTCGACCGCGCGCATGGACCGGCTGACCTCATAAGCAAAGTCCACGTGACCGGGCGTGTCGATCAGGTTCAGAACGTAATGCTCACCATCATCCGCCGTATAGTCGATGCGGACCGTGTTGGCCTTGATGGTGATGCCACGCTCGCGCTCGATATCCATGCTGTCGAGCAGCTGTTCCTTCATGTCGCGATCCTTGACCGTTCCGGTCTCTTGGATGAGCCGGTCAGCAAGGGTGGATTTGCCATGGTCGATATGCGCGACGATGGAGAAATTGCGGATATGAGCGAGGTCTGTCATGGGTTGGGGATATGTAGAGGAATCGTGGGTTGGTCAAGGTGGATTGAGTGCGCCGACGATACTATACAACGTCCTTCGACTTGTTCACCTCGGCAAGCCGTTTGACAATTGCTTGAGCCTACGATGAATTCCCGCAATCTGAAGCCAGCTTATAGTCCCGCTCTCGATCAAGAACGCCAGGCCAATCAGCTTTCAAAATTAGGTCCCTAAGCAAAGGAACATGGCAAGTTCGATCCCGAGCATAGAAGTGGCGCCGGTTAATCACGAGGATTGGGAATGGTGTTTCATCCCCCTCAAACTCCGCCGTCAATACGGTTAGAAAATTGTCTTCATCATTACTTTGAAAGTCGCTTTCGACAAATCCGAGCGCCCTTACGATTTCTTCATCGAGAGCCTCAAAAAAATGGTCGGTAAAAATTACCATAAGGTCAAAATCAGAAAGTTGTTTTGAAGGATAGTTGAAGTCGATCTTCTGATTGAAATCCCCGCCGGTTACTTCAGTGGCGAGTTGACCGGAGATGCCTGAAATGAGCACTCTGACAGGTCTATCCAGGTCGTCTGATCGATCTTGAGCAGTGCTTTGCTCTGCCATGCCGAACACAAACATCAAAGTCGCGATTAAGAATAGTCCTGTTGTTTTTAGTTTCATTAAAACTTCCGCGTTCATAAACTTGAGTGTTGGAACAACCGTATAGCCAATAGTCCAGCAATCAAGCTATGTCGCGATGGGTGCGGGTTACACTCTTTCAGATGAATGCCGAGTTGAAGCCCGCCCTGCGGGCTAGGCGTTTCCGACTCGTGCAATCACTTTTTTGCAACGTACGATTGATCCGTTAACCACTTTGATTCATACTCCCGCTCAGACTGAGAGGGGCACAAGATCCCTCAGGGCAGGCAAAAACGAGGCATGAGCATGAAACAGTTCCTCTTAATCGCTTTCTGTGCCGCAACGATGACGGCCATCGCTCCGCAGGTTGAGGCCGCGCAGATCAAGCGCGCCTGCCTGGCGTCGGATCGGGCGGCGGCCACACGTGATCGGTGCAGCTGCATTCAGCGCGTGGCAGATCAGGCACTGACGCGCAGTGACCAGAAGACCGTCTCGAAGTGGTTCGAAGACCCCCATCAGGCGCAAGAGCTGAAAATGTCGCGCACGGCGCGTGATGATGCGCTGTGGGATCGGTATCAAAACTTCGGCCAGATGGCGCAGGCGATCTGCAGCTAACGCACCGCAAATCCTTGACCTGATCCACGCTGCGCCTCAGAAAAGGCGCAGCGAAAGGGATGTGCGATGGTGATGAAAGGGCTGACCCTGCGGGGCCTTGAGGTGTTCGAGGCTTTGGCGCGGACGGGATCGGTAGCGCAGGCCGCCGAGATCACCGGGCTCAGCCAGCCGTCCGTATCCCAGCAACTGCGCAATTTGGAAAAGGCGCTAGGCACCGATCTGGTTGATCACGGGCGGCGGCCTATGCGGCTGACCCAGGCCGGGCGCAGCTTTCTGGCGCGGGCCGAGGCTGTGCTGGCCGAATTGCAGGTGGCCCAAAGCGAGCTTTCGGTCATGGAGTTGGGTCATCTGACCACGCTTTCCATCGGGTTGATCGACGATTTCGACAATGATCTGACTCCACGGTTGGCCACATTGCTGGCCGATAGCCTGACCCGTTCGAAATTCAAACTGATCACCTTGTCGAGCCTCGATCTGTTTGAAGCTTTGGCCGAGCAGCGCCTCCACATGGCGATCACCGCCCATAGCGGTGAGGCGCTGGAAGGCGTGATCGAGTATCCTTTGGTCCGCGATCCGTTTATTCTGGTGGCCCCAAAGGGTTCGGGCGCGGTCGAGGCCGTGCAAGAGAGCTTGCCGTTTCTGCGTTACGCGCGCGAGCAACTGATCAGCCGCCAGATCGAAGCGCATATGGCGCGCGACGGGAAAGAGTTCGAGGAACGGTTCGAGATCGGCTCACACATGGCTTTGATGGCCATGGTCGCGCGGGGTTTGGGTTGGGCAATCACGACGCCGCTGGGCTTCATGCGCGCGGCACGCTTCCATGACGGGTTGGAGGCGCACCCTGCCCCGTTTGGAGATTTCTCTCGCACGATCTCGCTTTTGGCCCGCACCGATTGGTCGGATCAGGTCCCGCAGGAGGTCGCAGGTATGACACGTCGGCTGATGCAAAACCAGATCATCGAACCGGCCCTTAACAAACTGCCCTGGCTGAACGGTCAGTTGAAGGTGATCGGCGGCTAGCGCTCCAGATGAGCGGCCAAGCCGGCTACTGCTGTTTCGATCAGATCCAGCGCACCATCGAAATCCCGCGTATAATAGGGGTCAGGCACATGATCAGACTGGGTTTCATGGGCAAAGTCGGTCAGCAGGCGCACAGGCGTGGCGTTGCCCGTAGGACGCAGATCCTCAATATCCGCGATGTTGTTGGCATCCATGCCAATGATCAAATCGAACCGATCAAAGTCGGCGGCTGTAAACTGTCGGGCACGCAGGTCGCTAAGGTCAAATCCTCTGGCTTTTGCGGCGGCCTGCATGGGGCCGTAAGGCGGGTTGCCTGCGTGCCAACCCATGGTTCCGGCACTGTCGGTTGCGTGATGCGGCGCGCGATCGCGAAAGACGCCTTCGGCCGCAGGGGACCGGCAGATGTTGCCCAAACAGACAAAGAGGATACGGTGTGACATATGCAAGCTGTACCGTGTGGAGAGGACATGGAAAAGATTGTCATTCTGACCGGAGCCGGAATTTCCGCTGAAAGTGGGCTAGGTACCTTTCGCGATGAGGGCGGATTGTGGGCCAAGCACCGGATCGAGGATGTGGCCACGCCCGAAGGCTTTGCCCGCAATCCGGCCTTGGTTCAGGGATTTTACAATGCCCGTCGCGTTCAGGCGGCTGGCGTGAAACCCAATGCCGCCCACAAAGCACTGGCCCGGCTTCAATGCGACTGGCCCGGTGAAGTGGTGATTGTCACTCAGAACGTCGACAGCCTGCACGAAGCCGGTGGTGCACGGAATGTCATTCACATGCACGGCACCTTGGCCGGCGCGTTGTGTTCGAACTGTGGGCACCGCTGGACTGCCCCGCCCGAGATGGCGGTCGCAGAACCCTGCCCCTCCTGCAACCGGCCAACAGCCCGTCCTGATGTAGTCTGGTTCGGAGAAATGCCTTACCACATGAATGCGATTTACGACCATCTGGCCAGCGCGTCGCTCTTTGCGGCTATTGGCACATCGGGTCAGGTCTATCCAGCAGCAGCCTTTGTGCACGAGGCACAAGCGGCAGGCGCGCAAACCGTCGAGATTAATCTGGAGCCAACGCTTGGGGCCTCGGGGTTTGACACATATATCCTTGGCAAGGCGTCAGAGACGGTGCCTAACTGGGTTGAGCAATTGCTGGCACGACCCTCATAAGATGCAGACAACACTATATTTTTTGCTTAGATTGCGCCCGAAACGATTGGAGGATCAGCCATGGCCGACCAAGAACCCAAAACCGGCGAAATCCTGGAGGATGGCAGCATGGCCCAGCGCGACTTGCTGGGCGAGCAGCTATCCAATCTCTGGTGGACCTTTTTACTGCGTGGAGCGTTGGCGGGGATTGTTGGCATTGCTGCGCTGTTCTGGCCCTCTGGCAGCATCGCCGTGCTGTTGCAACTGGTCGGAGTACTATTGATCCTGGATGGCGGCCTGACTCTTTTGGGGGTTGGACGCCGTGGTGTTTTAGGAGGTGCCGCGATCGGCGCGCTAGTGATCGGTCTGATCCTGCTGATCTGGCCGGAAGGCACGGTCAAGCTTGCCTTTTTCCTGTTGGGTGCATGGGCGCTTATCATCGGGATCGGTTCACTGGCCGCCGCTCAGCAGATGCACCAGCGAGACCCGCAACGCGGATCAATGCGGGTTTCGGGCTTTGTTGCCCTGGTTGTCGGGCTGGTTCTGATGATCTGGCCAGCGGTGGCATTGGTGGCGCTTGGGTGGGGTATCGCCTTTTCGGCGCTTGCAATCGCTGCTGTCATGTTCTGGCTGGCCTCCCGGTTCCGAAAAGCGGGTGATCGGGTCGGACTAAAGACCGTGAATAAATAAAAGCCACCCCCCTCAACAAACGCACTCAGGCCGGGCAATGCCCGGCCTGATGCATGGAAAAGGTGCAACGTGGCGCAAAGACAGGCGCGCTTTAATCCGTGCTCTCTCCGTGAGATCCGTGACCGCCATGACCACCTTTGTCTTGACGTTCCAGATCAACGGGTATCTCGATCGCGACCTCGCCGGCATTCTCGAAAATCAGAGTGACGGGCACCATTGCGTCTTGCTCGAAAGGCGCTGTCAGGCCCATGAACATCACATGAGCCCCGCCGCGTTTCAGCATGTAGGTTTCGCCAGCGGGAATGACAAAGCCTTCTTCCACATGCACCATCTTGGCCACGCCGTTATCGTCGACCTCGTGTGTATGCAGCTCAACACGGGCCGCGGCGTCCGAAGTTGCGCCGATCAGGCGGTCATCTGCGACGCCCTGATTCTCGATCATCATGAAAGCGGCACCAGCCTTGGCCGTTTTGCCCGAAGAGCGGGCATAAGCGTCATCCACCTTGATGGTGCCATCGGCCAGAGCGGGAACGGCCAGCGTGACTGCGGCCAAGGTTGCAAGCAGTTTGGATTTGAGGGACATCGCGCCTCTCCTTGTTGTTCAAAACTTTAGAAAAGATGGGTTTCAAACAACAGAAGGCGGCGCGCGGGCCGGAGCGCGCGGCACCGGCAATGCGATCTGGTTGCCCACATCTCGCAATGGCGCGGGTTGCGCAAGTTCCGGCGCTGCGGGCAATGTGGGATGGGTCGCGGCAATTGCCCCCATGAGGGACAGCGCGTAATCCGGGCAATAGTGCGGTGGCGCAATAGGTTGCCCACTTTCATCCATGTAGACAACGACCGGGCCATTTCCGGTGCACAATACCATCTGGCCAACAGCACTATTCATGCCGCGCGACATGGCAAGACCCTGCCCGGTCAGCACCAGAAGCAGGGATAAAACAAACGGCAGAATACTGGCGGTCTTAGGTCTCATCCTGACCTTGGTATAGGTCAGCGTGCAAAGGCGCTTCAAGCGCTAAAGGGTCGCGCTTGAAGCGGTTCTCAGTAGTCCACCCCAGGTCGTTTCACTTCGCTTGCAGTAAAGCTGGTGTGCGACTGGTTCACTTTGCGCTGTATCTGCGCGCAGGCTGCAATTGCCTTGCGGAGCACAGCGGCCAGAAAAAGAAAAATGTAGAAACTTTTTAACGACATATTCGGGCCCCCGCCTGATGAATGACCTAACGTTAAGTCAGATTCGAATCTCTGTATGTGAAGAAATTCACCAATCGAGAAAAATTATTTCGAATTCGGGAACAATGCGAATTGCCGCCATATAGCCACAGAGCAAAAAAGCCCCGCACCAAAAGGGTACGGGGCCTTGAATTACGTAAGAGAATAAAGGCTTAGGCCGAGGCTTGCGCCTTGGCGATTTCCTTTTTCACTTTCAGAGCGTTTGCCGACAGCTCTTCGTCCTTGGCTTTAGCCAGGAACGCGTCCAGACCACCGCGGTGGTCTACCGAGCGCAGCGCAGCTGCCGAGATGCGCAGTTTAACACCGCGACCCAGGGTCTCGGACTGCAGGGTGACGTCGTTCAGGTTCGGCAGGAAACGACGTTTGGTTTTGTTGTTGGCGTGGCTGACATTGTTGCCAGTCATCGGGCCTTTTCCGGTCAGTTCGCAACGGCGCGACATGGTTTCTTCCTTTGTTTCTGGAGGCCGGGCTTCAGACCCTTGGCCAAATCACAAGGGGCGCAACCCGAAGTCGCGCCCGAAAACTGGTTGGATGCGTGTAGTGGGAATCGCCGGGAGGGTCAAGACAGGCCGCGCGAAATCTTTTATTTTGCACAGCCCGTAGGCTCCCCGACCAAACCCGACCATCAGGTCAGCGCACCGAGCAGTTCCTCTGCCGCTTTTGCCGGGTTCAAATGCCCGGCTGAGACTTCGGCGTTCAGACGCTCCATCTCGGCCTTGGCCTGCGGTGTGTCGAGTCGCGCAAGAAGAGCATGACGCACCTCTTGGTCGAACCAATACCGTGCTTGCGCCGCGCGATTGGCTTCCCAAATGCCATTGTCCCGACGCCATTGGGTCAAGGATTGCATTTCGTCCCACGCCTGCTCCAGCCCATGTTCTTCAACCGCTGATACGGTCATGGCCTTGGGAAAACCTTCGGGATCTTGCGGACGTTTACGCAGCAATCGCAACGCGCCCGCATAGTCCGCGCAGGTGCGTGTGGCAGTGGCCTTCAGGTCGCCATCAGCCTTATTGATCAGGATGATGTCGGCCATCTCCATTATGCCGCGTTTCACACCCTGCAATTCGTCTCCGCCCGCAGGGGCCAACAACAGCAGGAACAGATCCGACAGCTCGGAAACAACCGTCTCCGACTGCCCCACACCAACCGTTTCGATGAGCACCACATCATAACCCGCCGCCTCGCACAGGGCGATGGCCTCACGGGTACGACGGGCTACGCCGCCAAGGTGGCTTTGGCTGGGAGAAGGCCGGATAAAGGCATTTTTTTCCCGACTCAGGCGTTCCATCCGGGTTTTGTCGCCCAGAATCGAACCACCCGAACGTGCCGAGCTCGGATCGACCGCCAAAACAGCCACGCGCAGTCCTTGCCCAGTCAGCATCATGCCGAAGCTTTCAATAAAGGTGGACTTGCCAACCCCGGGCGTCCCCGACAAACCGATCCGCAACGCCTGACGTCCCGATCCCGCAAGCTGAGTTAAAAGCTCGCTGGCTTGCGCCCGATGATCAGCACGATTGCTTTCGACAAGAGTGATGGCACGCGCCAGCGCACGACGCTCGCCGTTCAATATCCTGTCACTTAAACTGTCTGTCTGCATGCTTGTTCCGTTCCCTGAGGCAGGAATAGTTGCCGTGGTCGGGGGGTATTTGTCCAGACCGAAGAGCACGGGAATTGCGCGCAAAACAAATCCTGCGGCATTTCGTTCATGGCCTGCAGCTTGTGCAAGTGCGGGAACTGGACGCCGCCAGCACGATGGCGGATAAGGTGCACATGACCAATCGCCTGCCAATAGATGACGCCGTTCCCGCCTTGCTGAATGCCTTGCGTGCCCGTGGACGCGCAGTGCTGCAGGCACCGCCAGGCGCAGGCAAGACCACGCGGGTGCCGTTGGCGATGCTCGAGGCCGATCTGTGCGACGGCAAGATCGTGATGCTGGAACCCCGAAGGCTGGCTGCGCGGGCAGCGGCAGAGCGGATGACCGAAACTCTGGGAGAGCGCGCGGGGCAGACCGTGGGCTACCGTGTACGTGGCGATGCGAAAGTGTCCAAGGACACGCGGATCGAGGTCGTCACCGAAGGCATCCTGACCCGAATGCTGCAATCAGACCCTGACCTGCCCGGTATCAGCGCGGTGATTTTCGACGAATTCCACGAACGCTCTTTGAACGCTGATCTGGGGCTTGCGCTGTGCCTCGAGGTGGCAGGTGCGCTGCGGGATGACCTAATCCTGCTGGCCATGTCTGCCACCTTGGATGCCGAGCCCGTTGGCCAATTGATGGACGCCCCGCTGATCACGTCCGAGGGGCGCAGCTTTCCTGTCAAGACCCGCTGGCTGGATCGCCCCTTGGGGCTACAAGCACGTCGTTTGGATGCGCTGGTAGAACTGGTGGTACAGGCCGAACGTGAAACGCGCGCCACAGGAGGTGGTCTTTTGGTGTTCCTGCCCGGTGAAGGCGAAATCCGGCGGGCCGAGGCCGCCTTGAAAGCCAGACTATCTGAAGCCTGTGCCGTGTATCCATTGTTCGGGGCAATGCCCTTTGCCGCCCAGCGCGCAGCGATTGCCCCCGCTAAAAGCGGGCGCAAAGTGGTGCTGGCGACGTCGATTGCCGAAACCTCTTTGACCATCCCAGATATCCGCGTGGTCGTGGATATGGGGCAAGCGCGGCGGGCACGGTTTGATCCGGGCTCGGGCATGTCGAGGTTGGTCACAGAACGCGTGACGCGGGCCGAAGCGACGCAACGCGCGGGTCGCGCGGGCCGTGTGGCCGAAGGCGTGTGTTATAGGCTGTGGTCAAAAGGTGAAGAAGGCGCGCTGGCCGCCTACCCGCCCGCCGAGATCGAGGCAGCTGACTTGACCGGACTGGCGTTGGAACTGGCGTTGTGGGGCGCGGACGCCAATGATCTGGCCTTTTTGACACCGCCGCCCGACGGAACACTGGCCGAGGCACGGGCATTGCTGACGATGCTTGGCGCACTGGACGATAAGGGGCGGATCACTGATCACGGGCGAGCCTTGGCCGCGTTACCTCTGCACCCCCGGCTGGGTCACATGTTGGAAAGCGCAGGTTCGCAAGCTGCGCCATTGGCGGCACTTATGGCTGAACGTGACCCCTTGCGCGGCGCCCCGGTCGATATCGCGCTACGGCAAGAGGCGTTGCGCGACGTGCGTGCGTTTCAGCGTAACCGCGTATGGCAGGTGAATATGGGCGCCATAGACCGTATCCAGGCCGAAACCAAAAGACTGCGGGCGCAGGCCAAGAACGGGTCCGAGCGCCTGAGCCCTGCGGCCATGGTCGCCCTGGCCTACCCTGATCGCGTCGGACAGCGGCGCAAAGGAGAAGCACCGCGCTATGTGCTGTCGGGCGGCAAGGGCGTTGTTCTGGACAATGGTGACACGCTGGCGGGCGCGCCTTACTTGGTTGTGAACGATACGGATGGCAACCCGCGCGAAGCAAAGGTACGCATGGCCACGCAGATCTCGGAACAAGAGATCCGGGATTTGTTTTGCGATCAAATCGCCTGGGTTGACAGTTGCACGTGGTCGAAACGCGAACGCCGGGTTGTGTCACGACGACAGGAACGGTTCGGTGCGATCACCTTGGATGATCGTATCTGGAAGGAAGTCCCGGATGAAGATGTCGCGCGGGCCATGCTGGACGGGGTCCGCGACCTAGGGCTGCGACTGGACGGGGCCGCCGGTCGACTGGCAGCCCGGGTCGAACTGGTGCGCGCAGACGGGACCGACCTGCCCGATTTCTCGGTCGAAGGCCTGATGGCCGACTTGGAGGATTGGCTGCTGCCGATGCTCTCAGACGTCAAAAGCGCGGAAGATTGGAAGCGTTTCGACCTGTTACCCGCCCTGCGCGCCCGTTTGGATTGGGCACAGACGCAAGAACTGGACCGCCGTGCACCGGGATCGTTTGAAACACCGCTAGGACGCAAGGTGCCGATTGACTACAGTGCAGCGGTGCCAGAAATCTCGGTCCGGTTGCAGGAATTGTTCGGCGTTTCGAGTCACCCGGTTGTCGGGGGCGCGCCGCTGAAAATTACCCTTCTGTCACCTGCGCAACGTCCGATCCAGATCACCCGCGATCTACCCGGATTCTGGGCTGGCTCTTACGCGGACGTGCGCAAGGATATGCGGGCCCAGTATCCAAAACACCCGTGGCCGGAAGACCCAACACAAGCCGACCCAACGCTGAGGGCAAAGCGCAGACGCGGCTAAGGCAAGATCGACCGGGGCTGAAACAGTGTTCAGCCACTCGAACCGAAAACTGCTCACGAATACGGAAAATCTGAAGATTTAATTGAAATTCAACATTTCCACTGTTACGTCCCTTCAGTTCCGATGACAGGATATGGTTGATACGCTGCGGATGGGTTCAAAACTGCGAAATATCTGGGAAGAGGTTGGTCGGCCTTTGTTCCTGCGCCCCAGACGGGTGCAGTTCGCGGCTTTGTGCACCCGAAAACACAAAGGGCAGAATGAGGTTCTGTTGATCACCAGTCGGGATACCGGGCGCTGGATCATTCCAAAGGGCTGGCCGATTGACGGTCTGGACGGGGCCGAAACGGCGCTGCAGGAGGCTTGGGAAGAGGCCGGAGTGCGGGCGGACAAGGTGGACAAGAAACCCATCGGTCACTTTACTTACGACAAAATCCTCAAGGACGGGTCGACGCAACCGGTGCTGACCAATGTATACCGGATTGTGGTGCGCAAGCTGGTCGAAGACTTCCCCGAAGCCCATCAGCGGACACGAAAGTGGTTTTCACCGGCCGAAGCCGCCACGCAGGTGCAGGAACCTGAACTACAGTCGCTGCTGCGTCAAATGTAACAACTTCGCAACAAATTGATGACATGCGGCTTGTCCTTGCAGCATCGAAACGTTAGCTGCGGGCCGTCTTTGAAAAACTGATCAAGCCCATGTCTGACACAAACCCCAAGCCGCGCTGGCAGGCGCTGGACAGCGACCTGCATCGCATTTCTCGCGTTGAAAACGCCAACATACACGTTTCCCGTCCTTTGTTGGCACCGGGAATCGCGTTGGCGTTCATGGTCGTTGCAGGACTGACAGCGGCCGTTCTGTTTGGTCAGGCCGATGGCAGCTACATCGTGGTCGCCGCTGCCGCTTTTGGGGCCTATATGGCGATCAACATTGGCGCAAATGATGTGGCCAACAACATGGGTCCAGCCGTTGGTGCAAACGCACTGACTATGGGCGGGGCCATCTTGATCGCGGCCATCGCCGAAAGCGCAGGTGCGTTGCTGGCAGGTGGTGATGTGGTTTCGACCATTTCCAAAGGGATCATTGATCCTGCGTCTGTTCAGAACAGCAACGTTTTCATCTGGGCGATGATGGCAGCACTGATTTCGTCGGCCATGTGGGTCAATCTGGCAACTTGGGTCGGCGCGCCTGTGTCGACTACGCACTCGGTTGTCGGAGGCGTCATGGGGGCCGGGATTGCAGCAGCGGGGCTAAGTGCAGTCAGTTGGGGCACGATGAGCGCAATTGCGGCCAGTTGGGTGATCTCGCCTGTACTGGGTGGTTTGATTTCCGCCGGTTTTCTGGCGCTGATCCAGACCAAGATTCAATATCAGAATGATAAGATCGCGGCGGCCCGCAAATGGGTGCCCATCCTTGTGGCAGTGATGGCAGGGGCCTTTGCCACTTATCTTGCCGTAAAGGGGCTTAAACGCATCGTTAAAATCGAACTTGAGATGGCGCTGCTAATCGGGTTGGCCGCAGGTCTGCTGGCCTGGTCCGCCACCATCCCATGGGTGCGACGCAAGTCCGAAGGGCTTGAAAACCGAACGCGGTCACTGAAAGCTCTGTTTGGCTTGCCGCTGGTCATCTCGGCCACGTTCCTGAGTTTCGCACATGGCGCAAATGACGTGGCCAATGCGGTTGGCCCTCTGGCCGCGATTGTGCACGCGGCAGAATTCGGGGATTTCGCGTCGAAGGTCTCAATTCCGCTTTGGGTAATGATTATCGGCGCGTTTGGGATTTCCTTTGGTCTGTTCTTATTTGGCCCCAAACTGATCCGGATGGTCGGTAGCCAGATCACCAAGCTGAACCCTATGCGGGCTTTCTGTGTCGCCCTTTCGGCGGCGATCACCGTGATCGTGGCCAGTTGGCTGGGGCTGCCTGTCAGCTCGACCCATATCGCAGTTGGCGCAGTTTTTGGTGTGGGCTTTTTCCGCGAGTGGGACTCCGAACGGCGACGTAAACGCGCCAACCTGCTGCGTGCAACAGGGCATAATCTGGCACCCGAAGAGTACCGCCGTCGTAAACTGGTGCGGCGCTCGCATTTTATGACCATCGTAGCGGCCTGGGTCATCACCGTACCTGCTGCCGCGACCATGTCAGCCATAATCTTTTGGATGCTAACTGCTTTCGCCTAAGGGGTCTTACAACCTGATCTGATCCGGGGTCAGCGGGTGATCAGGCGCGTGTTTGATCAGGTCGGACACTTGTATGCAGATGGGCGTCGGCACCCCGGCTTCATGGCCCAACCGTATTATGTGGCCTTGCAAACTGTCGATTTCCGTTTGTCGTTCAGCCATCAGATCATAGGCCATAGACGTCCGGGCACTGGGATCAATCGTCAGCATCCGGGCGGCGACGCGGGTAAACAGCGGAGTCGGCAGCCGCAGGATATGCGGGGTCATCCAAACCGGAAGCGGCGTGGTCGATGCCACTGGGTGCCCCGCCGCCTTGAGAACCAAAAGCGCCTCGGCCATCTGATCCGCAACAAGTAAACGCCAGTCGCGGCTTTTCAGTTGATCCACGATCGTCAAACCCGACAGTGCATTCAGCGCGTTATTCAGATTGATCAACAGTTTGCCCCATTGCACGGCCTCGATCTGATCACTCGCCAAAACAGGCAGATCCGGGCTGCTGAGACGCTCGGCCAGATCTCCGGGCCCATTTTCGATGACGACTTCGCCCGAGGTGGCCCGGTGATAGGTCGCAGGCCCACTAGGCACCACGTTAAAGGGCACCATTCCGGCACGGACATCTCGCCCCGGCAAGGCAGCACGCAAGGTCGCAGCGTTTTCGATCCCGTTCTGCCAGGACAGAATCGGCGCGTCCGACGGTGCCTCAGCGGCGATCTGTTCGGCCATATCCGCAGTGGCACCCGATTTGACAGTGACGATGACCAATTCTGCATGAGCCAAACAAGCTGGATCTTGGCTGAGGTCTAGGGAATTGGCTGATGCTGTGTAATTAAGCCCATCGAAATCCGTAACAGTCAGCCCGTGTTGGCGGATCGGGTCCAGCACACGGGCGCGGCCCAGCAGGGTGACGGAATGGCCCGCTCGGGCCAGTAATGCTCCGCAATAACACCCAATGCTGCCCGCACCTGCAATGACGAGTTTCATAATGCCCCCTCAGAAATACCTGAAAGGATCACCGCAAACGACCTGTTACACAACCCCGCCGCTTTTCGGGGCGCTTGTCAACGTGCCAACCGAGGTTTGGTACGTTCAAGCTCTTCAGAAATAGGGATAAACTCCTGATCGTCACCCGGTGGCAAATGGAACGCACCATTGGCCCAATCGGCGCTTTTCCACTCACGCGTTGCGGTTTCGATCTTTTCTTTCGAAGAGGAAACGAAGTTCCACCAGATATACCGGTCCTCGTTCAGCGTCGCGCCGCCCAGCAGCATCAGCCGCGCACCCAAGGGGCCCGCTTTGACCGACAGCTTGTCGCCGGGGCGGAAAACCATCATACGGCCTTCGTCAAACGTGTCGCCTGCGATCTCGACCGAGCCTTGAGTGACATAAACGCCGCGATCCTCTTGATCATCGGGCAGCGGGAACGAGGCACCGGGTTCAAGCTGCACGTCCAGATAGAAGGTTTCGGACAACATAGTCACCGGACTGGTTTCGCCATAGGCCGAGCCCAGAATCAACCGGGCGCTAGCACCCGCGTCCTGAAGATGCGGCAGCGCGGCCTGTTTATGATGTTCGAAATCAGGGGCCATATCCTCATGCGCTTCGGGCAAGGCGATCCACGTCTGGATTCCAAAAAGACTATGCTTTTTACCACGCGTTTCGTCGCTTGTGCGTTCGGAATGTGTAACACCTCGCCCCGCGACCATCCAATTGACCTCACCCGGATAGATCATCTGATGGGTTCCAAGGCTGTCGCGGTGCTCGAACTCGCCCTGATACAGATAGGTCACTGTGCCCAGTCCGATATGCGGATGGGGGCGCACGTCGATACCGCCTTCGGTGATGAATTCGGCCGGACCCATCTGATCGAAAAAGATGAACGGGCCAACCAATTGTCGTTTCACTGAAGGCAATGCGCGGCGCACTTCGAACCCGCCCAGATCGCGGGCACGCGGGATGATCAGCGTGTCCAGCGCCGGGTTTTCCGAGACGCAATCAGGATTATGGGTCGGATTCCAACTCATTTCAGCACTCCCTTGGTTGCAGATGGCAAAGCCATCCATCGTTCGCTCAAACAAGAGATAGACGCTTATTCCGCCCAATAAAGTGCGCAAACGCACAGATTGGGTGCATTGCCCCCCCGCTTAGCGGGGCCATAAGCGGGGGAAAAAGGGGCCGTCGATCTTATCGCCTTCGCCATAACCCGCGGATTCGAACTGCGCGCGCTCGTCTTCGGCCCAGTCGCCGCGGTATCGGATGACTCCATCTGGTGCAGTCATGCGAAGGGTGAAACGGCGGACCGTTTCCGACGGGGTCGTCGCGGATAGCCCGCCATGTAACGTTCGCATATCGAAAAAGATACAGTCCCCAAGCTCCAGATCCCATTGCAACAGGTCATACGCTTCGGGGTCCGCGTTTACATCAGGTGGCGGGTGATAGGTTTGCCCGGCAACTTCAGTCGGTTCATAACTCGGATGCCCATCAGCAAAGCGCACCCGCATGAAAAGCTTGTTCCAGAGGTGTGATCCCTTGACGAAGGCGATACCGTTTTCCTTCGTCACCTGCTCCAGCGGCAGCCACAGCACGCACATTGTGCCCTCAAAATCGAAGTAGGACAGATCCTGATGAAAAGGTGGGCGCGAGGTTGATCCCGCTTCGCGCAAGAACCAGTTGTCCATGACAAGATTGACAGACGGAGCCCCAAGCAGTTCAGCAGCAAGTGGTGCACAGGGAGAGTGATGAACGAATTCGGTAAATTGGGGAATTTTGTTCCAGGCCCAGTAATCCTCGAAATAGCCGGGAGCGCTTGGGTCCTTGGTATGGCGTGTGAAATTGTCGGTCGGATTTTCAAGGTCGGCGTCGATGCCTTCGCGCAATAACGACAACCAGTCGTGCGAAAACTTTGACCGAAGGACAACAGCACCGTTGCGCCGGAAGGCAGCTATGTCCTCGGCTGAGACTTTATCCACTTGTGTCATGGCACGACCTTTCGTTTCAGACACGGTGAATACAAACATCGCACCTTGTAAAACGAAACGTCAAAGAGATTCGGTGCCGCTGCCCCTGTCCGTCTCACAGAACCGTGAGAGTAGGATTTTATGATCCGGTGCACCTCGGAATCCATCGGAACCATGCTATCTTGAGTATCGTTGTCGGACCGTAAAGGGTCGCGGATTGGAGGTTTCTCAATGGCTGACGCTTTGCTCTCCCGTCGTTCACTGATTACCCAAGCTGCCGCTGTTGTGGCAACTGGGGCCTCGGGGCTTTTGTTACCAGCACGTGCGAGCGGGCTTGCACCAACGCCATCGATGCGGGGCGGATCGAACAATTACCGTCCCGGAGCACCTATCGTGAACCAGATCGGTGGCGGTGGGTTCTGGATGACCGGCACAGTGCGGCGTGCAGGCGATGGAGCCCCCCTGCCCGGCCAACGCATTCAGATCTGGGCGCACACGACCGAGGGGCACGAGCGCGATCCGCACAGCCATGGCGCGACGTTGACGGATGCGAAGGGTGAGTTTCGGCTGGAGATGCCGCAGATCGTGCCCGCCTTCGGTCAACCTCACGGGCATTTGGCCTATGACAGCGGGGAGTTCGAGACCGTTTTCCTGCGCCCCGTGATGTCGAGTGCAGATGACTTGACGCTAGCCGCGCATTTTGTATTGCAGCCGCTTTAAGAAGTGTTGAGGCGCAGTTTGATCTGGGTGCTGTTAAGTGCCGCGCTTGCTATCCCGATCATCGCAGCGGCCTATAGCCCTTATCTGGCGTGGCGTGATCCGATCTACATTCTCGCCGGATTTGCGGGCATTATCGGAATGTGCCTTTTGCTGCTGCAACCGCTGCTGGCCGGGCGCTGGTTGCCTGGACTTTCCCCTGTGTCCAGCCGCCATTGGCACAGGCGGTGTGGTCTGGCACTGATCGTGGCCATATTGATCCATGTGGGAGGTCTATGGATCACCAGCCCGCCAGACGTAGTCGACGCCTTGCTTTTTGTTTCAGCCACCCCGTTTTCGAATTGGGGTGTCATCGCGATGTGGTCAGCTTTTGCAGCGGCTCTGTTGGGTGTCATGCGCCAACGTTTGAACCTGCGGTTTCGCCTTTGGCGGCTTAGCCATACCGGTCTAGCAATGGTGACGATTATCGGCAGTGTTGTTCACGCGATGCTGATCGAGGGAACGATGGAAACCATGACCAAGACCACGTTATGCGTTCTGGTTCTATTGGCGAGCGCACGGACGCTCGCCAAGCTAAAGGTTTGGGATATCCGCCGACGAGCCTAAACGCCCAGGCACCAACGCATGACAGCTTTTTGCGCGTGCAGGCGGTTTTCGGCCTCGTCAAAAATGACCGAGTTCGGACCATCCATCACCTCGGACGTTGCCTCTTCCTCACGGTGCGCGGGCAGGCAGTGCATAAACAACGCATCTGGTTTGGCGTGTGACATAAGTTCCGTGTTGACCTGATAGGGGCGCAGCAGATTGTGGCGGCGTTCTTTGGCCGATTGGGAATCATGCATGGAAACCCAGGTGTCCGCGACCACCAGGTCCGCTCCTTCAACGGCTTTGAACGGGTCGCGTTCCACCACGATTTGCGAGCCTTTCTGGCGCGCAAAGCCCATAAACTCTTCCTCGGGATCAAATTGCGCCGGACCTGTGAATGTCAGATCGAACCCGAACTGGCCCGCCGCGTGCAGGAACGACGCGCAGACGTTATTCCCATCTCCGGTCCAGACCACTTTTTTTCCTGCGATGGGGCCGCGATGTTCTTCGAACGTCAGCACGTCGGCCATGATCTGGCAGGGATGAGTCCGGTCGGTCAGGCCGTTGATCACCGGTACATCCGAATATTCCGCCATCTCAGTCAGGATGGTTTCATCAAAGGTCCGGATCATGATCATGTCGACATAGCGGGACAGGACGCGCGCGGTATCGGCAATTGTCTCGCCATGCCCCAGCTGCATGTCTTTACCCGAAAGTACCATGGTCTGTCCGCCCATCTGGCGCACACCCACGTCAAAGGACACGCGCGTCCGGGTTGAAGGCTTTTCAAAGATCAGCGCAACCATACGATCTTTGAGCGGTTGTGCCTCATCAAGTGCTGCCTTGGGGCGACCCAGGCGGGCCCGCTTCATTGCGCCCGCCTGATCAATCATGGCCCGCAGGTCGTTGGCGTCGGTTTTATGGATATCGAGAAAGTGGTTCATGTCGTTTCGCTTTTGGCTGAGCGGTGCGTGGGGGCCAGCCCCCACACCCCCGCCGTATTTGGAACAAGAAGAAAGGTCAGGCGCTGGTGAGTTGTGAGTTGACCTGTGTTGCCGCCTTGGCCAGGCGGATCAGGGCTTGGGCGATGTCGTCCTCGGACAGCGTCAGCGGCGGCAGCAAGCGGATGACGTTGTCGGCGGCGGGGACCGTAATGACCTCGTTTTCATAGCCCGCATTGACCATATCGATATTGGACGTCTTGCATTTGAGACCCAGCATGAGACCTGAGCCACGCACCTCTTCGAAAACGTCGGGGTGATCTGCGACCAGACCTTCGAGTTTCTGCCGCAACAGACCCGCCTTGCGATTGACTCCTTCCAGAAAAGCGGGTGTTGCGACCTGGTCAATCACTGCGCAGCCGACAGCGCAACCCAAAGGGTTGCCGCCATAGGTCGAGCCATGGGTGCCAGCGGTCATTCCGCTGGCAGCGTCTTCGGTGGCCAGTACAGCGCCCAGAGGGAAACCACCGCCAATGCCCTTGGCAACCATCATGATATCCGGAGTAATGCCCGCCCATTCATGGGCGAAGAGTTTGCCGGTGCGGCCAACGCCACATTGCACTTCGTCAAGGATCAGAAGCAGGCCATTTTTGTCACAGATCTGGCGCAGCGCCTTTAACTCAGCATCAGGCACGGGGCGGATGCCGCCTTCCCCCTGTACCGGCTCGATCATGACCGCGGCGGTGCGCTCGGTAATCGCGTTGGTAACGCCATCAAGGTCCCCAAAGGTCAGGTGTACAAATCCCGGCAAAAGCGGACCGAAGCCTTTGGTCATTTTTTCCGATCCGGCCGCGGCAATACCTGCCGACGAACGTCCATGAAATGAGCCGTCGAAGGTGATGATTTCAACCCGCTCGGGCTGACCTTTGTCATAGAAGTATTTGCGGGCCATTTTCACAGCCAGCTCGCAAGATTCCGTACCGGAGTTGGTGAAGAAAACCGTGTCGGCAAAGGTGTGTTCCACCAACTTGTCCGCCAGCGCCTGCTGCTGTGGGATGTTATAAAGGTTCGAGACATGCCACAGAGCATGAGCCTGTTCGGTCAGAGCGGCCACCAGCGCAGGATGGGCGTGGCCCAGCGCGTTGACTGCGATCCCGGCGCCCAAGTCCAGAAAACGTCGGCCATCCGCCTCGGTCAGCCAGGCGCCTTCGCCCTTCACAAATGTCAGGGGCGCGCGATTATAGGTCGGCAGAACGGACGGGATCATCGGATCATCCTTTTCGAATTGCTTGAGCCCTGTGAGTGATACACCAGAGCCTTGGTCGTCAACATATTTGGTGGGATTTGCGCGGATTTTGAACACGCAATAGATCAAAAGGGCCGGTTACGCGGTCAGGCGTCGGCGTCGGAGTCGCAGGATATGTGCGGTTTTGATCATGCTGGTCGTATAGCGGCGTAAGCTCGATCTGGGAACCCTCTAAATGAATCGTCGATAATTATCGCCACGCGGTGCTCGAAACAGGATTTCCTTCTTGTCTTTCGCGCCTATCTGCCGCACCGCTGAGACATGACGCCTGCACGCCAAGACCCCGCCCTTGCAGCCCTGTTGATCTTTGCCGCCAGCGCTCTGTTGGCTGGCACAACACTGCTGGCAAAGGCGCTTGGGACGGATGCGTTGGGCCCGCCGCTGCACCCTATGCAGATCAGCCATGGACGTTTTTTGTTTGCTTTTCTGGTGATCATCAGTGCGGTCGCGATATTGCGTCCACAGCTCAAACGCCCGCATTGGGGATTGCATATCGGGCGCTCCAGCTTTGGATGGTTGGGAATTACGCTTATGTTCGCATCGGTCGCGTATATCCCGATTGCAGATGCCACCGCGATTTCCTTCTTGAATCCGGTCTTCGCCATGGTTTTGGCGATCCCGCTTCTGAAAGAGGGGGTCGGTCCCTGGCGTTGGCTGGCCGCAGCGGTCGCCCTTGTAGGTGCATTGATTCTGTTACGCCCGACCCCTGCCAGCTTTCAACCTGCTGCCTTGTTAGCCTTGACCGCGGCCGCCGTGATCGGAATGGAGCTGATTTTCATCAAAAAGCTGTCTGGCCGCGAAATTCCAATCCAGATTTTGCTGGTGAACAACGCGATGGGATTGGTAATTGCCTCTGTCGCGGTGATTGCGGTGTGGCAGGCGCCAACATCGGAACAATGGGCAGCATTGGCTGGAATCGGTGCTTTGATGGCCTGTGCGCAAGCCTGTTTCGTCAACGGCATGGCCCGGGCGGATGCCTCTTTTGTGGCGCCGATCAGCTATGCCACGCTGGTTTATGCAGCGTTCTATGACTTTTTGGTATTCGATGTGATCCCGGACCGGATCAGCCTGATCGGGTCTTTAACCATTCTGACCGGAGGGTTGATTCTGGTTTGGCGCGAAGCGGTTAGGCGCCAAAAATGAACGGTAAAAGACAGTTTACACGGGGGGTTCTGTTCAAGCCTTCAATCTGTACCCCGTGCGCAGCATGTGCCAGGTGATCACTCCGATCAAAAGGGTTGCAAAGGTACAAACCACCATACCCACCCAGGGTGAGCTGTCTGAGACTCCGATCATGCCATAACGCAACCCGTCGATCAGATAGAAGACGGGGTTCAAGTGGGTCAGACGGTTCAGCACAGGTGGCAGCGCCTGAACCGAGTAAAATGTCCCCGACAGGAAGGCCAGCGGTGTAACGATGAAATTGGTAATGGCCGCCATCTGGTCGAATTTGTTTGCAAAAATCCCGGCAAACAAACCAAGCGCGCCCATGAAAGCCCCGCCCAGAACGACGAAGATCATCGCGATAATGATGTTCTGTGGCACGATGCCAAGAACCAGGGCCAGTGCAACAGCGACGACGCATGCAATCAGGATGCCTCGGGCAATTCCACCCGCCAGATAGCCAAGCAAGATCTCAAGCGGCGACAGAGGTGGCATCAGGGTATCCACGATATTGCCCTGCACCTTGGAAATGACCATCGAAGACGAGGTGTTTGCAAAGGCATTCTGGATCACGGTCATCATCATGATCCCCGGTGCCAGAAAGACCAGAAACGGCACGCCCATGACATCCGGTCGGCTGGGGCCGATAGCAATATTAAAAATCAGCAGAAACAACCCGGCCGTCACAAGCGGTGCCAGAATGGTCTGGGTCCAAACCGCCAGAAAGCGCAAAGTTTCACGCTGCGCCAGCGTGTAAAGGCCCATCCAGTTGACGGCTCCAAAGCGGCGCGCGGTCTGATCTGCGGAATTCTGCATGATTTGCCCCAAACCTGATTCGAAGACAGCTTGTAACTCGGGCTGCAGTGTTTAGAATAGGGGGCTGAGACGATTTCCCAAGGCGGCCCGAATCCGGGGCCGCTTTCCGCTTTTGAAAGGCTAACGATGTCCTGGACAGACGAGCGCGTAGAACTGCTGAAGAAGATGTGGGGCGAAGGCCAGTCGGCCAGCCAGATTGCCAAGGAACTGGGCGGCGTGACCCGCAACGCGGTGATCGGCAAAGTGCATCGCCTAGGCCTGTCCAACAGGACAGCGGGCGCGTCCCCTGCCAAATCCGAGCCTAAGGAAAAACCGGCCCCCGCACCCAAGGCCGAGGCCAGGCCTAAACCTGCACCAAAGACTGAACCGGCGCGCCCGGCCCCTGCCCCTGCCGCCGAGGCGAAACCTGCCGTACCGGCACGTCGTCAGATCATCCCGGCCGGTCAACCATTGCCTCCTCAACCGTCGGCCAATGAGATCAGCCCCGAGGCGCTGGCCAAGGTCAACGAGGTCGAAAAGAAGGCCAAGAAGCTGACGCTTATGGAACTGACCGAGAAGACCTGCAAATGGCCTGTGGGCGACCCCGCGACCGAGGATTTCTGGTTCTGTGGTCTGCCAGTTGAAGCAGGCAAACCCTATTGCGAAGCGCATGTGGGCGTGGCCTTCCAACCCATGAGCGCGCGCCGCGACCGACGCCGGTGACACAGATGCGCCAGGATCCGACAGCAATGGAGGATACCTGGCTAGCCCGTGCAAAGCGCCTGCTGGCCCTGTCTGAAACCGGCCAGCATTTCACCAAAGACCCTTTTGACAGGGAACGTTACGACGAGATCGCCGCCATGGCCCGCGCCATGCTGGCTGATCTCGGTCAGGTGCCGATTTCGCGGATAGAAGGGCTGATCACAGACCATGCGGGCGGCTATGCAACCCCTAGTATCGACATTCGCGGCGCGGTGATCCGGGATGACCACATCCTTCTGGTGCGCGAACGTAGTGACGGTCGGTGGTCGATGCCCGGCGGCTTTGCCGATATCGGCAGCTCTCCGGCGGAAAACATCGAGCGTGAGGTCTGGGAAGAAGCAGGGCTTCGGGTTCAGGCACGAAACCTGTACGCCTTGCGCCATAAGGCGCGACACCCTTACCCGGCAGATGCGCGTGATTTCTATAAGCTGTTCTTTTTATGCGATGAGGTAGGACAGGACGACCCTAAGACGGGAAGCGAAACCAGCGCGGTCGGGTTTTTCCCAATGTCTCAGCTGCCTGACTTATCCCTAGCGCGAAACATCGAACGAGACATTGCAGAAGCATTTGAAACGCTATCCAACTCGTCTGCAACAGTGCTTTTTGACTAATCCCTACTGCGCAGGATGTGACGGCAGGTTCGGCATCGCCACCCAACTGGGCAGTTCGTCTGGTGAAACCGAGACGTGCAGACGCTCGGATTGGTCGCGGCCTACTTTGCGGTGTTTGCGCAGAAGGAAAATCTTGCCCCAACCGCGCCACGTGCCCACCGAACGCGCATGTGGATCAATGGGGAAGCGATCGCGCCAGCCCTCAGGCAGCGGCAGCCCGTGCATCTCGGCCTTGTCCAGCATCCAGATCAAAGAGATGTTGCTGAGCGGTCGCGCCTCTTCGTACCCGTTCAACTGCCCGCCGACATCGCCATGAGTTCCGCGGAACCAGACCTGTTCTACGTGACCCTTGAACTCAGGCGTGCATTTCCAAAGCACCGGGTCGAAAACCTCGCGTGTCTCGTCCAACGCCATCGCGTGATAGCCGTGGCGGGTGGAAGGGCCCAGTTGATGGTTGTGAAAGGCGTGGCGCTCTTCGGCCCAGCGCCACAACAGCGGCAGCCGCAAACCCAACGCCTTGACGGTGTCCCAGACCCCAATCATCTCGATCTCAACCCCGTCGTGGCAGAACTTGCGGCGAAAATCGCGCGCGGCGGTGCCACTGGGATTGCATTCATAGTGGCGATAGGCTTGCTGGATGTTGCGCTCGGTCGCGTGTTCAGCCTTGAGCAAACCGATCATGTCGATCACTCCGGCCAGACTGCGCACGCCATAAGCTCCACGCGAATAGCCGATGAAATAGATACGGTCCCCAGGTTTGTAGCGTGAGGCAAGATAGCCATAGGAACGGCGGATCTGGCGGTTGATACCCCGCCCCATCATCACATCAAGCGAGGACTTCCAGCTTTCCCACTGCACGCCCGCCTCATAAAAAACCGAAACCTTGTTGCCCATTTCGCAACACAGCCGCAAGGTTTGCCCCGCATGGGTCTCGAACCCCGGTTCGAGCGTCGACATGGTACCGTCGAGGATGATGACATGGCTGAGCGGTTCGCGGTGAAGAACCTCGGCAGAATGTTCGGACCGCAGGGGCCGTCCGAGCCATCCCAGAACCTTTCTACTCAGCCGCGACAGATTCATGCGTCAGCAATTCCCATACTCTTTGAGGTGTGAAAGGCATATCCGCCTGCCGCACCCCGTGATCCCAGAGCGCATCCTGAACCGCGTTTGCCACCGCGGCCAGCGCGCCCACTGTACCGGCCTCGCCGCACCCTTTCATGCCCATCGGGTTTGAGGTTGACGGAACCGGCACCGAGGTAAACTTAATCATGGGTATGTCAGCGGCACGGGGCAAGGCGTAATCCATAAACGAAGCCGTGAGCAGCTGCCCGTGTACATCGTGCACAACACGCTCGCTCAGCGCCTGTCCGATGCCCTGAACCACCCCGCCATGAACCTGCCCTTCGGCCAACATCGGATTGATAAGATTACCAAAATCATCAACGACCGTATAGCGATCAACCCACGTTTCCCCGGTGTAAGAATCGATCACGACTTCGGCAACATGCGCGCCATTGGGATAGCTTCGGGCATCCAGGTTGGCGCGGGCTTCATGCTGTAGCAAATCCATACGCCCGTCGATGCGCGCCATCTCGGCCGCCTCGGTCAGGGTTGGCGTCAGGTTGGACCCCGGCGCGCGGAATGTCTCGTGGTCAAAACTCACATCGTTTTCCTCGACCCCCATCTTATCGGCAAGATAAGGCGTGAATGCGGCGATCATCTGGTCGATGGTCGCCAGAGTCGCCGTGCTTTGCACTGTGACCGAACGCGAGCCACCCGTGCCGCCGCCATGAGCTAACCTGTCGGTATCGCCCTGAATGACAGAGATCTTGTCCATGGGAATGCCGGTCTGATCGGACAAGAAATGGGCATAAACCGTCTCATGCCCCTGTCCGTTCGACTGAGTGCCTACATAAAGGTTCACCGAACCATCCTCGCAAAACTCGACCTTTGAGTTCTCGGAAGGGTCACCCAAAATGCTTTCGATATAGTAACATAGGCCCTGCCCCCTGATCAGGCCGCGCTCGGCATCCGCCGTTTTGCGGGCCTCAAAGCCGATGGTCTGGCTGGCTGCGCGGCTGAGGATCATGTCGAAATCGCCGACATCATAGGTTTCGCCAGTGGCCGAGGTATAAGGAAAATCGTTGGGGTGGATAAAGTTCTTGCGCCGCAGCTCCCACGGATCAACCCCCAGCTCGCGTGCTGCACGGTCCATCGCACGTTCCAGCACATAGATCGCCTCGGGGCGGCCCGCACCGCGATACGCATCGACCTGCGTTGTATTGGTATAGAACCCCTCGACCCGCAGGTAGGTAGTTTGCACGTCATAGACGCCCATCAGCACCTTGCTGAACAGGCTTGTCTGAATTGCCTGCCCGAAATGGCTGTTGTAGGCACCAAGATTGACCTTGCTGTGGACACGGTAGGCCGTGATCTTGTGATCAGCATCAAAGGCCAGTTCAGCCAACGAGTGCAGATCGCGGCCATGGTGATCGGACAGCATCGCCTCGGACCTGTCCGACATCCAGTGCACCGGTTGGCCCAACTTCATCGCAGCGACAGCGACGCAGAAATATTCAGGATATGGCATCACTTTCATGCCGAATCCGCCGCCCACATCCGGCGTGGTGACCCGGATATCCTCAGCATCAAGCTTCAGCTTTTGAACCAGTTGCGCCTTCATCGCCCAGACGCCCTGCCCGCCGTAAGAAAAATGCAGACGACCATCGGACCAATCGGCCTGACATCCGCGTGGTTCCAACGAGCTGATGATGACTCGGTTGTCCTCCACGTTCAGCGACACGGTATGAGCCGCGTCCTGAAAAGCGGCCTCGGTGGCGGCTTCGTCACCCAGCCCCCAATCAAAGGCCCGGTTGTCGGGGGTTTCTGGGTGCAGAATCTCACCGCCTGCCTTCACGTCCAGCTTGGCAGGGCGCTCTTCCGTGTCCATCCAGATCAACTCAACCGCGTCCTGCGCCTGTGTCAGCGTGTCCGCGATAACAACCGCCACCGGCTCGCCGACAAAGCGCACGCGGTCCTTGGCCAGCATGTGCCGCTCCGGAGCCGCAGCCTTCGATCCATCGCGGTTTTGTAAAACGGCGGCGTTTAGCACCGTGTCAATGCCCGAAGCTGCCAGATCATCCAACGTCATCACCAGTCGCACACCTTCGGCAGAGCGCGCATCCTCAAGATCTAAACTTGTAATTTCCCCATGGGCCACCGGGCTGCGGAAAAAGGCAGCAAACAGCGCTTTTTCAGGCACGGCATCATCCATGTAACGCCCCTGCCCAGTCAGGAACCGCTGATCTTCGGTCCGCTTTACGGGTTGGCTCCTGCCGAATTTTTCCATGGACGGTCCTCCTTATGGATCTTGCGGCCGAGCCTAGCCCGTGCCCCGACGATGTCCAGCGGAGCTCACGGAAATTCGTTTGTGCCTGCCAGATGTTGGAGTAGGTTTGGTCATGACCTGGACCCACGACACCGTTTTTCCTTTTTCCGCTCCGCTAACTGGCGGTCAGAGCGTGACACATGACGTCTATGTCGGCGGAGAGGGGCCACCGATCCTGATCCTTCAGGAGTTGCCCGGAATCGGACCAGAGACTTTGGCGCTGGCAGCAAAGCTGAACGCATCCGGTTTTCGTGTCTACCTGCCACATCTGTTCGGCACCTACGGCAAGGTCGAGATGGCCAAAAACACCGCCCGTCTATTTTGCGTTCGGAAAGAGTTCAACATCTTCGCCAGAGGCAAACAAAGCCCCATCGCAGGGTGGATGCGTGCCCTAACTCATGAGATCAAACAGCGCGAAGGTAGCGCCGGTGTAGGTGTCATCGGTATGTGCCTGACAGGCAGTTTTGCCCTGACTTTGATGGCCGAAGACGCCGTTGTTGGTGGGGTCGCCAGTCAACCTGCTTTGCCAATATTTGGTGGTAAGCATCTTCACATGAGCACGCAGGATATCGGCGCAGCGTCGGCAGGCATGGCCGCGAAGGGGCCCGGGCTGGCGATGCGGTATTCCAAAGACAAACTGGCACCTAAGAAACTGATGCACGCGTTGGAGCGGGCTTTCGGCGATCTGTTGGAGACAGTGGAATATCCTGGCAGGGATCACTCGCTGCTGACGCTGGATTTCCACGAACCTGCCTATCAGCGCGTGGACGCCTACTTCAAAGCCCGCTTTGGCATGAGCTAAGCGCGCAAGGCCTTCCCCTTCCTGCCTCCATTCGCTATTGCAGGCGCTGACCCGAATTTGTTGACGCAGGACGCACCCCATGGCGATGGAAAAGACATTCAACGCGGCCGAGGCCGAGGCCCGCATCTATGAAGCCTGGGAACAGGCCGGAGCCTTCAAGGCAGGCGCGAACAAATCGCGCGACGAGAGCTTTACCATCATGATCCCGCCGCCCAACGTCACGGGTGCGTTGCATGTGGGTCATGCGTTCAACAACACGTTGCAGGACATCCTGATCCGCTGGCACCGGATGCGCGGGTTCGACACGCTGTGGCAACCCGGTCAGGACCACGCGGGCATCGCCACGCAGATGCAGGTCGAGAAGATGCTGGCCAACACGCAGCAGCCCGGTCGGCGCGAGTTGGGCCGTGAGAAGTTCCTGGAAAAAGTCTGGGAATGGAAGGGCGAGTATGGCGGTACAATCATCGAACAGCTGAAGCGTCTGGGGTCATCGTGTGACTGGTCGCGGAACGCCTTCACCATGGCCGGTGCTGCAGGTGATCCACGCACCGGGCATGAGAACTCGGCCAACTTCCACGACGCCGTGATCAAGGTCTTCGTCGATATGTACGAAAAAGGTCTGATCTATCGCGGCAAGCGTCTGGTCAATTGGGACCCGCATTTCGAGACGGCAATCTCGGACCTTGAGGTCGAAAATATTGAGGTCGCCGGTCATATGTGGCACTTCAAATACCCCTTGGCCGGTGGCGAGACATATGAGTATCTGGAAAAAGACGAAGATGGGAATGTGATCTTCCGCGAGGAGCGGGATTATATTTCCATTGCCACGACCCGCCCCGAAACCATGCTGGGCGACGGCGCAGTTGCGGTCCATCCCTCGGATGAGCGTTACGCGCCAATCATCGGGAAACTTTGCGAAATCCCGGTTGGGCCGAAAGAGCATCGCCGCCAGATCCCGATCATTACTGATGACTACCCCGATCCCGATTTCGGCTCGGGCGCGGTAAAGATCACCGGTGCGCATGACTTCAACGACAACATGGTCGCCAAGCGCGGCGGCATTCCGATGTACCGCCTGATGGACACCAAAGGCGCGATGCGAGCCGATGGCGCGCCTTACGCCGAAGAGGCCGACAAGGCGCAGGAATACGCGCGCGGCAAAGCATTCACCGAAAACGAGATCGATGCGATCAACCTGATCCCCGATCACCTGCGAGGGCTTGATAGGTTCGAGGCTCGGGCGAAGGTGGTGGAAGAGATCACCGCTGACGGCCTGGCCGTGATGACTCGCGCGGATGACCCGCGTCTGGGCACCAAACTGGGCGAGGATGACGACCCGGCGGCGTTGGTCCCGCTGGTCGAGAGCAAACCGATCATGCAGCCCTTCGGCGACCGCTCGAAAGTGGTCATTGAGCCGATGTTCACCGACCAGTGGTTCGTCGACGCCGCCAAGGTCGTCGGCCCCGCGCTGGATGCGGTCAAGGACGGCACGGTCAAGATCATTCCTGAATCGGGCGAGAAGACCTATTACCACTGGCTGGAAAACATCGAGCCTTGGTGCATCTCACGCCAACTGTGGTGGGGGCATCAGATTCCGGTTTGGTATGGCCTTGATCTCTCGGCTGAGAACTTCGAGGACGACGAAAACGATGGCGACCTTGATCTCGTCGAACTGGGCCGTTTGCTGAACGAAGGCGGCATGCTGCACCGCGGCAACGTCATGGAGTGCGCAGCAAGCCTTGAGGCTGTGACGGAGAAATTCCTCGACGACAACGCAAACATTCCCAGTCCGCTGAGTCACGCGACGGTTATCGAAGTCGCTGACAAGCAGGAAGCCATCCATCAATTTGCGGAAAGCCTGGCTCAATATGCGGTCGACCAGGATCCAACCAAGCTGGTCTACCCTGTTTGGCGCGACCCCGACGTCCTCGATACCTGGTTCTCCTCCGGCCTCTGGCCCATCGGCACGCTGGGCTGGCCCGAACAGACCGATGAGCTGGAGCGCTACTTCCCCACGGACGTTCTGATCACCGGCTTCGACATCCTGTTCTTCTGGGTCGCCCGGATGATGATGATGCAACTGGCCGTAGTCGATCAAATCCCGTTCCACACCGTCTACCTGCACCAGCTTGTCCGCGATGAGAAGGGCAAGAAGATGTCGAAGACCACCGGCAACGTTATCGACCCGCTGGAGATCGTGGACGAATTCGGCGCCGACGCGCTGCGCTTTACCAACGCCTCGATGGCCGCGATTGGCGGCGTGTTGAAACTGTCGCGCGAGCGCATCACCGGCTATCGGAATTTCGGCACCAAACTGTGGAATGCCGTCCGCTTTGCCGAGATGAACGAGGTCTTCACCGACGCCGTTCCTCAACTAGACGTGGCCGATCTGAAGCCTAAAGCCGCCGTGAATCGCTGGATCATCGGTGAAACCGCCCGCGTGCGCGAAGAGGTTGACGCGGCGCTGGAAAGCTATCGTTTCAACGATGCGGCCAACGGGCTTTACGCCTTTGTCTGGGGCAAAGTCTGCGATTGGTATGTGGAGCTGTCAAAACCCCTGCTACAAGGCGACGACGCCGAGGCACAGGCCGAAACCCGCGCCACCATGCGATGGGTTCTGGATCAGTGCATGGTCCTGCTGCACCCGATCATGCCCTTCATCACCGAAGAGCTGTGGGGCCTGACCGGCGCGCGAACCAAGATGGTTGTCCACGCTGAGTGGCCGAATTATTCCACCGCTGATCTGGTGGATGCCGATGCAGATCGTGAGATGAACTGGGTGATCTCGGTGATCGAAAACACCCGTTCGGCCCGTGCGCAGATGCGAGTACCGGCTGGCCTCTACGTCCCGATGCTGGTGACCGAAATCGACGCCAACGGCCAAGCCGCGTGGGACCGAAACGAGGCTCTTATCAAACGCCTGGCGCGGATCGACAGCCTGACCAAGGCCGACGAACTGCCCAAGGGCACCATCTCTATCGCCGCCCCCGGGGCCTCCTTCGGACTGCCGCTGGCCGACATCATCGACATCGGTGCAGAAAAAGAACGGTTGGAAAAAGCCAAAACCAAACTGGCCAAGGAACTCGGCGGTCTGCGCGGACGTCTGAACAACCCTAAATTCGTGGCCTCGGCCCCGGAAGAGGTTGTCGAAGAAGCCAAAGCCAATCTTGCCGCCCGTGAAGAGGAAGAGGCGAAACTGAACGAAGCGCTCGCCCGCCTGGCAGAAATCGCCTGATCTTCTTCTCGTTCCAAATACGGAATTCCCAGCCTCACCGCCCTAACCGGCGGTGAGGTTTTTGTTTGCGTTCAAAGCTTTCCCCTTGTTCGCAACACCAAGCAGTTGCTAGCAATTCAGCACCAAAACTCCCGAGGCCCCGATGGCAAAGCCCCTTCCCCCAGTGCAAACCATTTCAACCGGGCTGGTCGTTTCAGTGGTCGGGTTCTTCAGTTCCTTCCCCATTATTCTGCAAGGGCTTGAAACCATGGGAGCTTCGGAAGCCGAGGCTGCCTCGGGCTTAATGAGTGCAGCGATTGCGATGGGGTTGGCTGCGATCTTTCTCAGCCTACGCTATCGGCAGCCGATCAGCGTCGCCTGGTCTACTCCGGGTGCTGCCCTTTTGGCAGTGTCCGCCACCCCGGCAGAAGGCTTTTCGGGCGCAATCGGGGCCTTCCTCTGCGCCGGCGCACTGACGGTATTGGCCGGTCTCTGGAAACCGCTGGGACGTTTGGCCGCCACAATCCCGACGACGCTGGCCCAAGCTATGCTGGGGGGTGTGCTGCTGCCGTTGTGCATCGTCCCATTTAAGGCGGCAGTCGAACTGCCCTGGCAAGCCCTTCCCGTTATCCTGACATGGTTCATCGCGGGGCGTTTCAACAAACTGTTCGCAGTACCCGCCGCAGTGGTTGCCGCAGCACTGGTTGTCGTCTTCAGCGCCGAAGGCACCTCCGTGCGGCCCGAAAGCTTTCTTGCGCCCCCCGTTTGGACGATGCCCACTTTCTCGCTCGCGTCGGCCATCGGCATTGGTCTGCCCCTTTTTGTCGTCACGATGGCCACGCAGAACATCCCCGGCATCGCGGTCATGCGCGGTTTTGGCTACACGTCTGAACCGGGTAAGCTGTTCTCGTCAGTGGGTGGCGCAAGTCTGTTGTCCGCCCCATTCGGGGCACCCGCGACCTGCCTTGCTGCCATCACGGCCGCCATGTGCTCCAACGAAGACAGCCACCCGGATCGGGCCTTGCGCTATTGGTCAGCGATCATGGCGGGGCTGTTCTATTGCCTGTTTGGTGTCTTCGCCGTGGCCATCACTGGTTTCGCTGCTCATGCCGACCCACTGCTGATGGGGACGCTGACCGGTGTCGCTTTGATCGGAGTGATGGCCAACGCCACCTTCGCCGCGCTTGAAGTTCCAGCCGAGCGCGAAGCGGCAATCCTGACCTTTGCCATAACAGCTTCGGGCATTACTGCGTTTGGTCTGGGCGCGGCTGTTTGGGGGCTGCTGGCGGGCGGGGTCGCCTACCTGATCTCGCAACGCATCAGATAGATGGTTTGTCTGGTATCACAGATCGCTTAAAGTAAACCCATGTTTGGAGCATTGGCAAAACTGGTCGAACGCCAGATCAAAAAGGCTCAGGCTGAGGGCCAATTGCAGGGGCTGGAGGGTGAAGGCCAACCACTGCCTGACAGGTCGCCTGAAGCGATGAGTGATCCGGCCATCGCCGCAGGTCACAGGATCATGGCGCAAGCCGGTGTTTTACCGGAAGAGTTCGACATCAAAAAGCAGCTCGACGCAGCGCGGCAGACCTATGCTAATCTGACTGACCCGGCCAAGCGAAAAGCCGCGATGGCCCACATCGCCGATTTGGAAATGCGCTACAACATGGCCCGCGACGCACGCCGGGCCTTTATGCGCTGATTACTTGAACTCGGGCTTGCGGCCCTGCATCTGCGCCATCACAACCTCCATCTGGTGGGGCTTGCCGATCAGTCCGACCTGTTCGGCGGATTCTGCCATCAGAACGTCGGCACGCGCCTGCGACTCGGCAACTTCGATAAGGCGTTTGGCGGCGCGGATAGCCGAAGGGCTTTGACCGGCGATATTCTCGGCAAGGGCCAAAGCTTCGGTCAGCGGATCATCAGAAAGCTGCGTCACCAACCCCCAATCCGCCGCCTGCTGCGCGCCGATGGGACGCGCGGTGTAGGTCAGCAGTCGCAGCACATCCGAACGAACCAGGCGCGGCAACAGAACCATACCGCCCATGTCGGGAATGATCCCCCATTTCATCTCCATCACGGCCAGTTTGGCCTCTGGATGCGCAATTCGAATATCCGCGCCCAGTGCGATCTGCAGGCCACCACCGAAAGCCACGCCCTGAATGGCGCAAATTACAGGCACCGGGACGCGTCGCCAGATCAGTGCCAGCTCCTGCATCTCGTTGGCGTCCTCGTGGCTTCGGGTCATCAGCCATTCAGTTGGGTCCATGTGCGCCATCTTGGCAAAGCTCGCCATATCGAGCCCTGCGCAAAAGCTCTTGCCTTCACCCGATAGCACCACGGCGCGGGCGTCAGAGGCCGCGACTTCTTGCCCTGCGGACAGAAGCGCCTTGATCATCGCATCATCCAACGCATTCATCTTGTCGCCCCGGGTTAGGGTGACATGGGCAACATGATCTTGGTAGATGACGGATACGCGTGACATGGGGAACCTCCCGAAATTTTCGTGTTACAACCATGCCCGGGCCGACGGCCAAATACCACTGCGACGTCAGGGCAAATCGCTGACGGGCATCCGCGCAAACCACGGGGAATCGAGCGTCATGACGTAGAACTGATCCGCCACGATCTTACCCCCGGTCGTGATTCCCAAACGACCCTGCGGATCCTGCAACGTGAGCAAAATACGACCTTCACCATCGAACTGCACCATCATGCCACGATGGATCGGTGCAGGGCGGACGGCTGGACCCAGCCGCCAGATGATCTTACGCAAAAACGGATACGGCATCAGTGCCTCTGACGGTACACGTGGGCTGGCGAAGGCCATCCAATAGGTGCCATCGCCTTGCGCCTCGATGTTGTCTGGATAGCCGGGCAGGTTATCCATCAAGACGTTCTGCTTCCCGGCCTTCGGACCGGTCAGCCACAGTTTGTGCACCCGTGCCCGACCCGTTTCGGCGATCAGCAAAAAGTCTTCTTCCGGGGACAGGGCGACACCGTTGGTGTAGACGAACCCTTCGGCGATCTTCTGGGTGGTGCCATCGGGCGTGCGACGGGCGACATAGCCTGTTTCGGACTGTTCCCAAATGGTCAGAACCGAGGTTGGTTTTGTCCCACCCATGGTTTCGGGATCGAAACGGTCCGAAGAGTTCGAGAAATAGATCGTGCCGTCCTGTGCCACATCCAACTGGTTGGCATAGATCACTGGCGCACCGTTGATGTCACCTACCACCGTTTCCAAGGTACCCGGCCCAGTCCAGCGCATCACGCCGCGAAAGCTGTCAGCAACATAAAGCGCGCCGTCAGGCCCGGCCTTGAGACCCAGAGGGCGCCCGCCCAGACGGTCGACCTCTACAGGTTCTTCTTCTTCGATGCGGTAGAGGGTACCCGCCCGACTGGTGGTATAAACCGATCCATCGGGCATCACCGCGATGTCTTCGGGGCCGACCTCATCCCTAGGCAGGCGGACTAGCTGTGCGGAATCCAGCGCCGCATTTTCAGCGAAATCTCCTGTAAACCCAGCATCTTCCGGCATTTCAACTGCGACGGGCGTTACCGGAACGGGCCAGAACAAAAGATAGGCGAGGCCCAACAGAATGACAGCTATGAGAATGCGCATCTGCGCTCCTTTATTCAAAGTCTTTGCTAGCGCGCCGGATGGCACACGCTTGCTCAATCTTCGGGCTTAGGGTTATCTGCGCACATGACCGGACCTCGATACACCCCGCTTGCCCAATCCCTGCCAGCCACCGTGCCCTTTGTCGGCCCAGAAACGCAAGAGCGGCAACGCGGTGCGCCGTTTGGTGCGCGTCTGGGTGCAAATGAAAGTGTGTTTGGCCCCTCGCCACAGGCTATCGACGCGATGGCGCAAGCTGCATCTGAAATCTGGATGTATGGCGATCCCGAAAACCATGACCTGCGCGACGCCCTGGCAAAGCACCATGGCGTGACGCCAGAAAATATCGTCGTGGGCGAAGGGATTGACGGGCTTCTGGGTTATCTCGTCCGACTGCTGGTCGGTCCGGAAGATATGGTGGTGACATCGGACGGGGCTTACCCGACCTTCAACTATCATGTGGCCGGATTCGGAGGTGTTCTTCACAAAGTGCCCTACTCCGGCGATCACGAAGACCCGACAGCGCTGTTTGCCAAGGCGGCTGAAGTCGAGGCCAGGTTGGTTTATCTGGCAAACCCGGACAACCCGATGGGCAGCTGGCATTTGGGTGCCGATATCGTAAATGCGATGAAGGACTTGCCGGAAGACTGCCTGCTGGTACTGGATGAGGCTTATGTGGAATGCGCACCCGAGGGGACGGCGGCACCAGTCGACGCAAATGATCCCCGCGTCATCCGGATGCGGACATTCTCAAAAGTTTATGGCATGGCAGGCGCGCGCGTTGGATATGCCATAGGCGCGCCGGACCTGATTTCGGCCTTCAACAAAGTGCGCAATCATTTCGGCATGAACCGCGCAGCGCAGGCAGGTGCTTTGGCCGCACTCCAGGATGCAGACTGGCTGCCGCATGTCCAGAACCGGATCGCGGACGCGCGAGAGCGTATCGGCGCGATTGCACGCGACAATGGATTGCAGCCACTGCCGTCGGCCACCAATTTTGTTGCGATCGACTGCGGGCACAATGGGGATTTCGCCAAAGCGGTGTTGGATTCACTGGTCGAACAGGGAATTTTCGTACGCATGCCGTTTGCCGCGCCTCAAAACAGATGCATTCGAGTAAGTTGTGGAGAGGCGGCGGATTTGGACGCATTTGCAGAGGCTTTGCCCAAGGCTCTGGCGGCAGCTCGGGCGCAAACCGCCTGACCACTGCCCTGATCAGGCAGCGAGCACAGTCGCTGCGGCCTCGAGCGCCCCAGTGCCACGGGGGATGTCCAGCGCGGCCAAAGCTGTTTCAACACCGCCCAGCATTGCCATGATCATCTGCCCGTTGACATGCCCCATGTGACCTAAACGGAAATATCCGTCATAGTCCGCCATCCCCAGGCCGATGCCCAGCGTCAAACCCAACTGGTTCTCCGTAAAGGCGCGCAGCGGGGTGCCCCGGCCATCACTAAGGCGCAGGGACGTGACCGCGCGGCTGCGATGGGCGCGATCTGTAACGTTAAGATGCAATGCACCGCCTTCTGCCCAAGTTTCGCACGCTTTCCAGATTGCTTTGGCCAAGTGTTCGTGGCGCGCCCAAACCTGCTCGATCCCTTCTGCATGGATCAGATCCAGCGCGGCACGCAGGCCATAGAGGTGGTGCGTGGGTGCTGTACCATTGAAATACTGGTAGAACAGGTCCGGGTTCGCGCGCGGCTGCCAATCCCAATATTGCGACACGCGCGGCATTGTAGCCCGTTTCGCCTGTGCTTTGTCGTTAAAGAACGCAAATCCCATACCTGCCGGGGTCATCATCCCCTTTTGACAGGCACTGACCGTCACATCGACACCCCATTCATCCATCTCGAACCGGTCACAACCCAGAGACGCGATGCAATCGGCCATCAGCAACGCCGGATGACCAAGATCGTCCAGAAGTTTGCGAAGCCCGGGAATGTCGTTGCGGATCGAACTGGATGTATCCACATGGACCGCCAGCACGGCCTTGATCTGGTGGTCTTGGTCGGCGCGCAGCGCATCAGCGATTTTGTCTAAATCCCACGCCGAAGCCGTTCCAAAGTCGATCAATTCAACCTTTGCCCCGATCCCTTCAGCCATTTCGGCCCAGCCGTGGGTAAAGCGGCCCGACGCCGGAGCCAGCACCGTTTCACCCGGTGCAATCACGTTGGAAAGCACAGCTTCCCACGTGCCATGGCCGTTGGCGATGTAAATCGCCACATTATGCCGGGTTCGTGCAACACGCTTAAGGTCGTTGGTCAGCGCGGGCATCATTTCTATCAACTCACCGTCATAGATATTCGGTGAAGGACGGTGCATGGCTTGTAATACGGCATCGGGCATGACCGACGGGCCAGGAATAGCCAGATACTCGCGCCCTTGCGCAAGCGAAACTTTGTTTGTCATGAGGTCAACCTGTTTGAATTGACGCCCAACCTAGCAAGGGTTCTGGCGGCGTCAATCCATCAGCTTGGATGCTTCGCTTGCCAGCGCCTCGATCCCAGCCCAATCGCCTGCTTCGACAAGATGTTTCGGTGCGACCCAGCTGCCACCGGCACAAATCACATTGGACAACGACAGGTAATCGCGCGCGTTAGACGGAGAGACACCACCCGTCGGGCAAAAGCTGATCTGCGGCAGAGGCGCGCCAATCGCCTTGAGCGCGGGTGCGCCGCCCGACGCCTCGGCCGGAAAGAATTTCAGCATGTCATAACCCTTTTCCAGCAAGGCCATCGCTTCGCTTGCTGTGGCAGCGCCTGGTAGCAGCGGCAGGCCTTCGGCCTCACAGGCCGCGATTAGTGTTTCGGTTGCACCCGGAGAGACCCCGAATTGCGCACCTGCGTCCTTGGCGGCGCGGACGTCTTCGGGCGTGACCAGCGTGCCTGCGCCCACGACGCCCCCCGGCACCTCAGCCATTGCCCGGATCGCGTCGAGTGCAGCCGGAGTGCGCAGAGTGACTTCCAGCGCGGGCAGACCACCTGCAACCAGAGCTTCAGCCAGAGGGCGCGCCTGTGCGGCATCATCGACGACGAGCACCGGAACGATGGGCGCCAGCGCGCAGATTTCGCGGGTGCGTTGGGTTTTAGACATGTCTTAAGCTCCGAATATGCTGGCACCTGTGTCGGCAGACCCGACGTTCTGCCGGAACGCACCGAAGAGGTCGCGACCGACACCGTGATGGTTGGATGAAAGATCGGCGGTGGCCGGTGCCCGGTCCAAAACGCCGGGAGTGAGGATTTTCAACGCGCCCTTGACCGCATCAACGCGCAGCATGTCACCGTCTTGCAGATAGGCGATGGCTCCACCGTCCAAAGCCTCGGGGCAGACATGGATTGCTGCGGGCACCTTGCCGGACGCGCCGGACATGCGACCGTCGGTGACCAGAGCCACCTTCTGCCCCCGACCTTGCAGAATTGAAAGGATAGGCGTCAGAGAATGCAGCTCGGGCATCCCGTTCGCCTTGGGGCCTTGGAAACGCACGACAACGATGACGTCATCCGTGAACACTCCGGCCTTGAAGGCCGCTTTGACGTCATCCTGATCATCGAACACACGTACAGGTGCTTCGACCACCTGATGTTCGGGGGCAACGGCTGAAACTTTCATGACACCGGTGCCCAGGTTGCCCGTCAGGCGCGACAGACCTCCGGTTGGTTGGAACGGATCATTGGCCGGGCGTAAAATCTTTTCGTTCAGGCTGCGGTCAGTCCCATCCTGCCAGACGAGGTCTCCATCGAGCAGCTTGGGTTCTTTGGTGTAGTTCTGGAGGCCCTGCCCCGCGACGGTCAGCGTATCGGGGTGCAACAACCCCTCGTCCAGCAATGTGCCGATTGTATACCCCAGCCCCCCAGCAGCGTGATAGTGGTTCACATCCGCCAGACCGTTGGGATAGACCCGCGCAACCAAAGGCACGACGGCAGAGATGTCGGAAAAATCTTCCCAATCCAACACGATACCACCTGCCCGCGCCATAGCGATCAGGTGGATCAGCAGGTTGGTCGATCCCCCTGTGGCCATCAGACCCACGATGCCGTTCACAAAGGCACGTTCATCAAGAATCTGGCAGACCGGTGTGTAGTGGTTGCCCAGCGCGCTGAGCGACAAGGCGCGGCGTGCACCTTCCTCGGTCAGGGCATCACGCAAGGGCGTGTTTGGATTGACAAAGCTAGAGCCCGGCAGATGCAGGCCCATGAACTCCATCAGCATCTGGTTGGTGTTGGCCGTTCCGTAGAAAGTGCAGGTGCCGGGTCCGTGATATGCGGCCATTTCGGCAGCCATCAGGTCTTCGCGGCCGACCTCTCCGGCGGCAAATTGTTGGCGGACCTTGGCTTTTTCGTCATTCGGCAAGCCACTGGTCATCGGCCCCGCAGGCAGGAAGACGGCAGGCAGGTGGCCAAAGGCCTGTGCGCCGATGACCAGCCCGGGGACGATCTTATCGCAAACGCCAAGGAACACCGCCGCGTCATAGGTGTTGTGGCTCAGCGCTACGCCAGTCGCCAATGCGATCACGTCGCGCGAAAACAGCGACAGTTCCATCCCGGCCTCACCTTGCGTGACGCCATCGCACATCGCCGGAACTCCACCTGCGACCTGCGCGGTGCCTCCGGCTGCGCGGATCGCCTGACGGATCAGTTCGGGATAACGCTCAAACGGCTGATGCGCCGACAACATGTCGTTATAGGCGGTGACAATTCCCAGATTGCCTGCCGTGCCAGTTGCCATCGATTGCTGGTCTTCCCCCGAACCCGCATAAGCGTGGGCCTGCCCGCTGCAAGACAGATGCGCACGGGCCGGGCCCTTGGATTTGGCCTGTTCCATTCGGTCCAGATGCGGACCGCGCAGATCGGCGCTGCGGTCGATGATCCGTTTTGTGACGTCGGCAATAACTGAATTTACCATGATTACCCTCCGATCTGACGCCACCGGCGTCCATCGCGATGCATCAGCATCAGTGCTTCTTCGGGACCTGAACTGCCCTGATCGTAGCGGGACGGGCGGTCTCCGCGCTGTTCCCAGCCCTGAATGATGGGATCGACCCAGGCCCAGGCGGCCTCGGCCTCATCACCGCGCATGAACAATGTTTGATCGCCTCGGATGACATCCATGATCAGACGCTCATAGGCATCTGGGGCTTGCGCCTCGGCCCCAAGCGCATCGGCAAAGCTCATGTCCAGCGCCACGTCCGACAGGCGGAACCCGCCCGGCCCCGGATCCTTGATCGTGGTGCGCAGGGTAATGCCTTCGTCGGGTTGCAGACGGATCACCAGCACGTTGCCGTGCAGAGGGCCGACATTGGGGAAAATGGTATGTGGCGGATCGCGGAAGAACACCGCGATCTCGGATTCGCGCGCGCGCAGACGTTTGCCGGTGCGCAGATAGAAAGGCACACCCGCCCAACGCCAGTTACCGATATGAACCTTGAGTGCAATGAAGCTTTCGGTTCGGCTGGCGGGGTTGCCGACATGATCGACATATCCGCCCTCACCCTTGTCCGCCCGGTATTGGCCGCGCGCGATATCCTTGGGTTCGATCGGTTCCAGCGCTTCGATCACCTTGACCTTTTCATCACGTACGGCGTTGGGCGCATATTTCGAAGGCGGCTCCATCGCCGTCAGACAAAGCAATTGAACCAGATGGTTCTGGATCATGTCCCGCATTGCACCGGATTGATCGTAATAGGCCCCGCGCCCTTCAACACCCACGGTCTCGGCCACGGTGATTTGTACGTGATCGATATGGGTGGAATTCCAAAGCGGCTCGAACAGCGAATTCGCAAAACGAAGCGCCATCAGGTTCTGCACGGTTTCCTTACCCAGATAATGGTCGATCCGATAAATTTGATGCTCTTCAAAACAGGCGCGCAAACCTTCGTTAAGTGCCTTGGCCGAGGCGAGATCATGACCAAACGGCTTTTCAACGACGATGCGGCTGTCAGGCGTGGCCAAGCCGGTGTCATGCAAACGCTGCGCGATCCCAGCGAACAGGCTTGGACCCACTGACAGATAAAAAGCCCGGACAACCTCGTCGCGCAGCAACTTTTTGAGACCGGACCACCCGGCTTCACCCAAAGCATCCACGGGCACGTATTCGACATGTGCCAGAAACTGGTCCAGCGTCTCAGGAGAAAAGTCTGGTGCAAATTGCTGCATCGACTTGCGGACCTGATCACGGAACCCATCGCTGTCGATTTCTGATCGTGCCGTACCGATGATCCGCGCGCCTTCGGGCATCTGTCCAATCGCGAAACGATGGCACAGGCCCGGCAGTATCTTGCGTTGCGCCAGATCGCCGGTTGCCCCGAACAGAACCAGGTCGAATGGTTCTACCGGAATTACACGTGAAACCATCATGGGCTCCTTCTGAGTGTGTCGATACCAACCCAGCATGGTACAAAACTGCACAATACCGCGACTGTTATCGCTAACATTGCCCGCGTATTAGAAAGACCCCACGCAAAAATCAAGCAGAGTTTCCGAAAACCCGCGCGTTTTGCGCGTTATCCTTGATTGCGCAGCCATTCCATCACAGCCGGGCGTACGCTTTGCTCACCTCGATGCCGGGCATCGGCGATGATTTTACGTACCTCTGACAGATCACAGCGCAGCAACAGGCTTTTGACCGGGCCAATCGAAGCAGGGCGCATCGACAATGTCCGAATGCCCATCGCCGCCAAGCACAGCGCTTCGACGGGGCGCCCGGCATCTTCACCGCAGAAACTGAGCGGAGTGTCCGAGATATCGCAGCGCTCAACAATCCGCTCCATCAAACTCAGGAAGCTGACATTTAGCGTGTCGTAACGGCGCCGGACCAGTTCATTTTCACGGTCGGCAGCAAAGAAGAACTGCTTTAGGTCGTTGCCGCCGATCGAGATAAAGTCCACCTCGTCAAAGAACTTCTGGGGGGCAAAGGCCAGCGACGGGGTTTCCAGCATCGCGCCAACCTCAAGCGTTTCAGGCAGGATATGACCCAGCCGTTTTTCGCGATCGATGGTTTTGTTCACCTCCCACCGGGCTTCGCGGAACTCGTCCGCCTGCGCGACAAATGGAAACATGATCGTCAGCGGTCGTCCATTCGCAGCCCGCAGAAGCGCTTGCAACTGCATCCGCATGACCCCGCGTTTATCCAGCCCCACCCGAATAGCGCGCCAGCCCAGCGCAGGGTTCGGTTCAGCAACATGCTTCATATAGGGCAGAACCTTGTCTGACCCGATATCCAAGGTGCGGAACACAACCCGCTTGTCCCCTGCCGCATCCAGAACACGTTGATATTGTGTGACAAGCTCGGACCGCTTGGGCATCTTGTTACGGATCAGGAATTGCAGCTCGGTGCGGAACAGGCCGACGCCCTCGGCACCTGATGTGCCCAACGACGGCAGATCAGCCATCAGACCCGCATTCATCACCAGATTGATGCGTGCACCATCCCGTGTGACACAGGGAGTTTCTCGGATCGACGCATAGCGTTCCTGCGCCTTGGCCTGCATGGCGATCTTGTCGCGAAAGGCGCTGACCACGGTATCTTCGGGACGCAAATGCACCACGCCCTGATCACCATCGACCAGTATATGATCACCGTTCAACGCTTCGGTCGTAATCCGACCCACATGCACCACAAGCGGGATCGCCAGCGCCCGCGCCACTATGGTGGCGTGGCTGCCAACCGAGCCCTCTTCGAGCACAATCCCCTTCAGCGCGCGCCCATATTCCAGCAGATCACCCGGGCCGATATTGCGCGCGATCAGAATCGGATCCGGCGGCAGATCGGCACTGTCGGTCTTGCCCTGACCGGTCAGGATCCGCAGCAAGCGATTGCTGAGATCGTCCAGGTCCGCCAGCCGTTCGCGCAGATAGGGGTCCGTGACCTGCCCCATACGCGCGCGTGCCTGCGATTGTTCCTTTTCGACCGCAGCTTCGGCGCTGAGGCCAAGGGCAATGTCCTCTTCCATCCGCCGCATCCAGCCTTTGGAATTGGCAAACATGCGATAGGCTTCAAGCACTTTAAGCTGCTCGGTGTCACCGTCCCGAGAAATCTCGAGCATCTTGTCGACCCCGACGCGCAACTCATCTACCGCCCCGATCAGACGCTCGCGTTCTTTGTGTGGGTCTTCTGCTATTGGGTTCGTGACGACCACGCGGGGCTCATGAAGCCAGACATGTCCTTCAGCGGACCCTTCCTGCGCGGGACCACCACGCAGTAGAACCGATTGCTGGTGAAGCGGTGACAGTGCCGCGCCCTCGCCCACAAAAGCACCAAGCTCGGCCATTTCGGCCAAAACCATAGCAACCACTTCCAAGGCATAGACTTCGTCAGCGGAAAATTCGCGTGCTTCACGCGACTGAACCACCAAAACACCCAGCTTTTCCCCAAGGCGCTGTACCGGAACCCCAAGAAACGACGAATACCGTTCCTCGCCGGTTTCCGGCATATAACGGAACCCTTTTTCGGATGGCGCATCCGCTGTATTGACCACCTTACTGAATTTGGCAACGCGCCCCACCAGGCCCTCGCCCATACGCATCCGCGTCTTGTGGACCGATTCAGGAGAAAGACCTTCGGTTGCACAAAGCTCCAGCGTCTCATCATCGCGGAACAGGTAGATCGAGCAAACTTCGGCCCTGATGCTGTCGGCAATCAGGTGAGTGATCCGGTCAAGACGTTCCTGACCGGCGGCTTCGCTCGCCATCTCTTCGCGCAACCGCCGCAGCAGCTTGCGGGATTCTGTTTCGGTGCCGTCCGCCATGGCCCACCCAGTTTAGTGTGTCAGGCGAAACCCTTGGCTGAAAAGCTCAGGCCGCCTTGTCCAGTTCAAAGGCATCATGCAGCGCCTGAACAGCAAGTTCCATGTATTTCCTGTCGACCAGAACGGAAATTTTGATCTCAGAGGTTGTAATGACCTTGATGTTGATCCCCTCATCCGAGAGCACCTTGAACATTTTGGCCGCAACACCCGACTGCGAGCGCATACCGATTCCCACAACCGAAACCTTGCAGACGTCATTGTCCGCCACCAGCTCGGCATAGTTCAACTCGCCAGCTTCCTTAATTGCCATCAGCGCTTTTTCTGCGCGGGCCACCTGGTCGGTCGGGCATGAGAACGTCATGTCCGTGCGCCCCTCGTCCGAGATGTTCTGAACGATCATGTCGACGTTCACACCCTCATCACTGAGCGCGGTAAAGATGATCGAGGCGATACCGGGGCGGTCGGCCACCGATACGACGGTCATCTTGGCTTCGTCACGGGAATAGGCCACACCGGCCACAACATTGGATTCCATGATATCCTCCTCGTCGCAGACCAAAGTACCGGCCTCGTCGGATTGTTCTTCGAAACTTGAAAGAACGCGCAGTTTCACCTTATAGCGCATCGCCAGCTCGACCGAGCGGGTTTGCAGCACTTTCGCACCCAGCGAGGCGAGTTCGAGCATCTCTTCGAACGATATGCGGTCCAGCTTGCGCGCCTTTTCGCAGATGCGCGGATCGGTGGTATAGACGCCATCCACATCTGTGTAGATGTCACAACGCTCCGCACCGAACGCTGCTGCAAAAGCCACGGCCGTGGTGTCCGAGCCGCCACGACCCAACGTGGTGATACGGCCCTCGGGGCTGAGACCCTGGAAACCCGCGACAACCGCTACTTTCATACCTTCGCCGAATTTCTGGTTCAGGTTTTCGGTCGGGATTTCCTCGATCCGGGCCTGGCTGTGGGCGCTGGTGGTCAGCAGCGGCACCTGCCAGCCCTGCCAGCTGCGCGCAGGGATGTCCATTTCCTGCAAAGTCAGAGCCATGAGCCCAGCAGTGACGTTTTCACCCGAAGACACAACGGCATCGTATTCACGCGCGTCAAACAGCGGCGATGTCTCATTCACCCAGCCCACAAGCTCGTTGGTTTTTCCCGACATGGCCGAGACGATGACAATCACGTCATAACCCTTGGCAACTTCGACGCCGATGCGCTTGGCGGCACGGCGGATACGGTCCAGATTGGCGACAGATGTGCCGCCGAATTTCATTACGAGTAAGGGCATGGGGGCAAAAGTCTCCGCGCCTTGGATTGTAGGTTCCGTGCCTCATATGCGAGGGGCACACCAAGAGCAAGGGCGCAAAAGGCACCAGCCTGCGGCGCAGGGCCGCTTTACATTGTGCAGACGCAATGTCAGCCTACGGGCAACAACCATATCAAGAGGTTCTTCATGTTTCGCCTAGCCCTTGCCGTCGCCCTAATTTCGTCGCCAGCCTTGGCTCAGGTCGCAAGTGTCGCTGGAACCGACGGTCAAAACGCACTGGGCACGGTACCTTGCGCCGCAAACGCCGGTGATCCTCTGCAAAGCTGCCATGCAGAGTTGCGCCGCCACGACGACGGCAACATCACACTTGCAGTCGGCCTAGGCGGCGGGCAGGTGCGTAACATCTATTTCAAAGATGGTGTGCCTGAATCCAGCAGCTCGACCTCAAAAATGTCCTATGAAACGCGCGGCGATCTGTTGGTGATCTATATTGATCCTGGCGAAGTCTACGAAATCCCCAAGGCTGCGCTGAGCTCTCAGTAAGCGTGTGGCTGCCCATCATAGGTTTCGAAGCACCCTGTGGTGGCCAGTGACAAATCATCGAACCGCTCGATCAGGCCCGATACGGCCTGTTCCACGTCGATTTCTGCTGCGTCTCCGCCCATGTCCGTCTGGACCCAACCTGGATGATAGATTCCAACGGCGATACCGTCGTCTTTGAGGTCGGTCGCCAGATTGCGCCCCAAATTCAACACCGCCGCCTTGGACGCGCGATAGATATAGCTGCCACCCGGTGCGCGGGTATGCGAGGCCATTTGCGAAGATAGGATGGCCACCTTTCCGCGCGACGCTTGTAGATTGGGCAACAAAGCCTGAACCGTCAGGAATACCCCAGTAACGTTGGTTGCAAAGCTCTGCGCCCACATGTCGGCCGGGTAGTCGTTGATCGTGTGACCTTTGTCCAAATATACGCCCGCGTTACAGATCAGAAGATCAACGGGTTGGTTCCTCAATTGCTCTGCGAATGCAGCGTGTTGCGCGGGATCGGTTACATCAAGGCGCAGCTGTGCGCTGCCATCGCGAGAGGTTCCTGTAACGGTGTCGCCCCTGTCACTATAGCGCGTGGACAACGCCAGGCCGATTCCGCGATTGGCACCGGTAATCACGATGTGCATGTTTCAGTTTGTCTTTCTGCTGGGTACAAAGGGCAATGGCGCCACAGGCACGCCGTCTTCTATCAGCGACTTTGCCTCATCTGGCTTGGCCTCGCCATAGATTGCACGGTCCGGAGCCTCACCCAGATGAATTTTGCGGGCTTCACTGGCAAAGTCCTTGCCCACGTAGTCCGAGTTCTCTTCGACATGGCGCCGCATCTCGGACAAAACCTTCTCAATCTCGGGCGAAGGTGTGGCCACGTCGATCTTTTCATCCGCAGCAGGCGGCACTTGAAGCTTGGGTTTCGCGTTTCGAGCCGGACGGACACGCGGTGTCATGATCGCCTTTTCGACGTGCACGCACCCGCATACCGCGCAGGTAACCATCCCTGCCGCAGCCAATTTGTCGTAGGCTTCGGCGGATTGGAACCAACTGTCGAACGTGTGGCCTTCAATGCATTTCAACGCGTATTGAATCATGTTCAGTCCAAAAAATCGATTGGCGAATAGATACCGACCCGAATGACAATATCAAGCCTCTCTGGCCCGATCTTAATGTGTGCAAGGCTTAAAGTCTCGTAACAGTTCGGCAAGGCCCGGAGAATGAACCTTCAAAGCCGCCTTTTTGAGCGGATACCACTTGCGTTTTCGCATCCCCTGTTCCGGGAAATCCTGCGAAACGGACCGCACAAGAACCGGGAATACATCCACTAGAATCGGTACAGGCGGGCGATTCAGCCGGTGCTTGTGGTGCAGAAACTGCCCCACCTGCTCCCCAAAACTCTGACCGGCTACACCTGCTTCTTCCCACGCTTCCTGCAGTGCCGTGTCAGCCCGTGACAAGCCGGGGATAAGCCAGCCTTTGGGAATAATCCAACGTTGCGCCCTGCGTGTCGTGATTAGCAAGACCTCGGGGCGATTCCCCTTGATCCGGTAACACAGCGCTGCAGCTTGCTGCAAAACGGATTGTTCCGCAGATTTGAGATGCTCAACACGCAGCAGCCGTGGCTTCATCGCTTGATGGCCCCTTCAGCCAGTACCATGTCCCTTCGCACATGAGATCCGAGTACACTCATTTTGTGGAAGGCTGCCACAAGTATACCACATGATGTGGATTTCGCCAAGCCAGGTGCGTCTGCTGAAGTGTGATCTACATGCGGGCCGCGAGTTGCCGCACCAGATCATCATGCGGAATATCGGCATCGATTGCCAGCCGCCGCAAACCGAAATGCACGCGCGCGATCTGCTGATAATAACGCGTGTAAACATAATTCGTCCCGCCGCCCGCCAAAGCCCCAAGTACAGGAACCGACTGAGCCGCCAGCTTTTGCCCCAGAACAATCGAAAAGCGCGGCGCAACAGCAGCGATCAGGCGCTGTATAGCCGGTCCTGTCAGGGTCAGGCGCACCGAAAAAAAGCCAAGATCCGCCCCATCGTCATGCGACAAAGGACCAGAAGCGGCTAAAACCCGCACGCAATCGAATTTCACATTCTCCGCAGCGGGATCGAACCCTTCGCGGGCTGCAGCCCCTTGAATGGCGCGCAGCAGCAAGGCGGTTGTTGCGGGCAGTTCCATCAAAGCTGTCGAGACACCACCCATCCCGCCAGCCGCACCCATGGCCGTGGTCACGGCTGTGTTCACCCAGGGCTGCTGATCAGGGACAGCGCGCCGCGAACCCTGTGCAGCGTGCATCGCGAGCCATAAAGCCTGCTCGGTTGCTCCGGTCAAGCCATGCCGCACCGGTTCCGGCAACTGCTCAAGCAAAGACTCGGCTGACCCGCCCAGCTTGTTCAAGAGTTTCACACCAGCACCACCGGCAGATCGGTAGTGATCCGCCAGACGATCCAGTTCGGCCTCGGCATCCACGTTTTCGACAAGAACCACGTTCTGCATCTACGCCCTCCTGCCTATCAACATCGGCGTTGCGCGGCGCCGATTCAATAGGTCAGCGGCTCCAACGGGTCACTGCACCCTGCACCCCGGACCATACGCCGGGTCTCAATTCCAATCCCAAAACCCTGTCAGGGTTGGTGGGTGGCGGCATCTCGACCCCACTCAAACGCGCGAATCCGAACCGTTTGTAGTAAGGTTCATCGCCCACCAGCATGACCCGCTGCCACCCGCGCGTGCGCCCTGCGTCAACACCTGCGTGGATCAGATACCCGCCCAGCCCCTCGCCCTGATGAGTAGGGTGTACGGCAACCGGCCCTAGCAGTAAGGCATCGTGGTCGCCGACATGAACGGGCCAGAACCGGATTGCACCGGCCAAAATACCCTGACCATCCCGCGCGACCAAAGACAGCCCCGCAACCGGCGGCACATCATCGCGCAACCGATAAGACGACAAAGCCTCACGACCCGGCGCAAAGCACAGGTCATAAAGGGCCTCAACCTCCCACCAATCGTCTGGCTCTTCCGGCCTGATCCCGAATTGCTGCACCCTGCCCTCTTTTCCTTGCTGGAAATCGCCCTAGCACTTCGCTACGCCTTGGGCAAACGCTTGGAGATCAGATGTTCTATCGCCCCAAAGACGGCCACGGCCTGCCGCACAACCCGTTCAACGCCATTATCACACCGCGTCCAATCGGCTGGATTTCAACCCGGGATGCAAATGGGATCAACAATCTGGCACCTTATTCCTTTTTCAATGGCGTCGCCTACACGCCACCGCAAGTGATGTTTGCCACAACCGGCACCAAGCACGATCAGAACGGAGGCAAGGACAGCATCGCCAATATCGAAGCGACCGGCGTTTTCTGTGTAAACGTGGTGGCTCATGCGCATCGGGATGCGATGAACGCCAGTTCGGCCGGACTGCCGAAAGACGTTGATGAGTTTGAACATGCCGGGTTGTCACCCATCGAATGCGAAACCATTCCGTGTTCCCGGATTGCAGGGGCTCCTGCTGCACTGGAATGCAAGCTCACCCAGATCGTCACTCTACCCGGTGAAGCCAATCGAGTTGTATTTGGCGAAGTAATCGGAGTGCACCTGCACGACGATCACATCCGAAACGGCAAGTTTGATGTGACGTCGTTTCAACCATTGGCACGCCTTGGGTACCGGGATTACTCGGTCGTGTCAGAGTTGTTCTCACTCAATCGCCCAGACGATTGACGTGATCCGGGGGCGCTGCCCCCGCCGCCCGTTCCGGGCGACTCCCCCGAGGTATTTGACGCCAGATGAAAAATGGATCCCCTGCTTCATCTGGCCAAAAATACCTCGGAGCGCGAGGCAGAGCCTCGCAAAAGGCCTAGTGTCCACCCAAAATGCCGGTACGGACAGAGTAGTCGACCGCCAGCTCGTAATCCGGATCGTCATCACTGTCGATCATCAGGTGGCCAGCTTTGTTCAGCAGCTTGTGACAATCGCGGCTCAGATGACGCAGCATGACCCGTTTACCTGCCGCCTCGTATTTCGCAGCGATGTTTTCGATGGCCTGCAGGGCTGACTGATCCACAACACGGCTTTCGGCGAAATCAACAATCACGGTTTCCGGGTCGTTCGGTACGTCGAACAGTTCGATAAAACCATCAGAAGATCCAAAGAACAGCGGCCCCTGGATTTCATAGACTTTCGCGCCTTTTTCAGTTTCCGAGTCCCGGGTAACGGCGTGAATACGTTTGGCGTTATTCCAGGCATAGGCCAGGGCCGAAACGATGACACCGACCACAACGGCAACTGCAAGGTCCTCCATCACCGTCACTACTGTCACCAGAACAATCACGAATGCGTCCATCAGCGGCACCTTGCGCATGATCTTGAACGAGTTCCACGCAAAGGTGCCGATCACCACCATGAACATCACACCGACCAGCGCGGCAAGTGGGATTTGCTCGATCAGGGGCGAGGCGAACAGGATGAAGATCAACAGGAAAACCGCAGCTGCAATACCTGCAATACGGGTGCGTCCACCGGATTTCACATTGATCATCGACTGACCGATCATTGCGCAACCGCCCATGCCACCGAAGAATCCTGTCACGATATTGGACGCGCCCTGAGCGATACATTCTTGCGAGGCCCCGCCGCGCTTGCCCGTGATCTCGCCCACCAGGTTCAAGGTCAGCAGGGACTCAATCAGGCCAATGGCCGCGAGAATGACGGCATAGGGCAGGATGATCTCAAACGTTTCCCAGTTCAAAGGCACCATCGGGATGTGGAACGCAGGCAGACCGCCCTCAATCGAGGCCAGATCGCCAACGCGCGGTACATCCAGACCCAGACCTATTACCAGTGCAGCGACCACCAGAATACCGGCCAGCGGTGCCGGAATGATGCGTGTGACACGCGGCATCACCCAGATCACAGCCATCGTCAGCGCCACAAGACCCAGCATGGTATATAGCTGCATCCCCGACAGCCACTCGCCGCCGCTCATGCCATGGCCGGTGTTTTCCATAGTGCCGGGCACTTTGAATTGACCCATCTGAGCCAAAAAGATCACGATGGCCAGGCCGTTCACAAAGCCCAGCATCACCGGATGCGGCACCAAACGGATAAAACGCCCCCAATGCATTGCCCCGGCAATGACTTGGAGAATCCCCATAAGAACTACGGTCGCAAACAGATATTCGACCCCGTGCTCGGCCACCAGCGCGACCATGACAACCGCCAGTGCGCCGGTCGCGCCCGAGATCATACCGGGCCGTCCGCCGATCAGTGCCGTGATCAGGCCCACCAGGAACGCCGCATACAGACCAACCAGAGGGTGCACGCCCGCCACAAAGGCAAAAGCCACAGCCTCGGGCACCAGCGCAAGGGCCACGGTCAGGCCGGACAAGAGTTCGATCCGCAGGCGAGAGAAGGTCAGCCCCTCATCAGGCACCCAGCGCAGATCGGGCATGGCGACGCGGTTGGCAAAACTTGCCAGCAAGGCTCGGGGCATTGGTCAGTCCTATAGGGTTTTATGTTCGCGCGAAGGCGACGTTGTAGCGGACACGAGGGTTTTAAGCTACTGCACCAAGTGGGATGCAGCCATGTTCTTGGCGCATACCTCATCCTCGCAGCAACGTGATTTGCGGGACTGTGGTCCAGCAACCAAATCTGAGATCATGCGCTGGATCATACTCTTTTTCTTCTCTGCCCTTCCCGCCCTTGCGCAGGACTTGCAAGGCAACGACACGGCCGGAAACTGGCGCGTGACACATCATGAGATTTTCGGGATCTGGAATTCAATCTGCGACGAGCGCGAAGAAAATGGTGCGTTGAAACAGCGGTGCTACATCCGGCGGGCAGAAGTTTTCTCATTTCGGCCGAAGTTTGCGGCACAGTTCGTGTTCATCACGCCTGAACCCGAAGGATTCAAAGTTGAGTTCGGGATGGAGCCCGGCACCTTTTTCAACCCGTCAGGGTTTCGCATCGACAAAGATAACGAAACGATATGGCGCACGCGGCGTCCGGGATGCCTGACGGGGCTTGGCTGTACCTTTGCAGACCAACGCGCACAAGACCTGCTGGATGCTATGCAAACCGGGGATGCGTATCGCTTTGTTTTCCGCGACAGGCACGGACAATCGCAGAATCTGACGTGGCCACTGGACATGTTCGACGCAGCTTGGGCTGACTTCACCGCGCAGTCTCAACAACGTAACCTGTTGCCAAAACAGGACTAGGCCTCTTGTCAAACTGTGCGCAAGCCCGCACAAATCCAATAGCATTGCAAGACGTGGAGCAGGACAGTGACCCAAACCAAGATTGCCGTCATTGGCGGATCAGGCATCTATGAAATTGATGGGCTGGAAAACGCCGAATGGGTCGCGGTTGAGACCCCATGGGGAACGCCGTCAGACCAAATCCTGACCGGATCGCTGGGCGGTGTCGAAATGGCTTTTCTGCCGCGTCATGGCCGCGGCCACGTGCATTCGCCGACCGATGTGCCCTATCGCGCCAATATCGACGCGTTGAAGCGGCTGGGCGTGACGGACGTGATCTCGGTTTCAGCCTGCGGATCGTTCCGCGAGCACATGGCACCCGGCGACTTCGTGATTGTCGATCAGTTCATCGACCGGACTTTTGCACGTGAGAAAAGCTTTTTCGGCTCGGGGTGCGTCGCCCATGTAAGCGTGGCCCATCCCACCTGCCCGCGCCTGTCGGATGCCTGCGAAACCGCCGGCAAGGCCGCTGGCATCACCATCCATCGCGGCGGCACTTATTTGGCGATGGAAGGACCGCAGTTCTCGAGCCTTGCTGAATCGAAAATGTATCGTGAGCAATGGGGCTGCGACGTGATCGGCATGACCAATATGCCCGAAGCCAAACTCGCCCGCGAGGCCGAGCTTTGCTATGCCTCGATCGCGATGGTCACGGATTATGACAGCTGGCATCCCGACCACGGAGAGGTGGACGTTGCGACCATCATTGCCACTCTGACAGGCAATGCCGACAAGGGTCGCGCTCTGGTCAAGGGTCTGCCCGCGTTGCTGGGGGCTGAACGTGAACCTTGCCCGCATGGCTGTGATAGGGCCTTGGAATACGCAATCCTGACTGCCCCTGAAAAGCGCGACCCGGCGCTTTTGGCCAAGCTGGACGCGGTCGCCGGGCGAATTCTCTGAAATCAGTACTGTGGCAGGCGGTCTTGAACGGTCTGCCACAGGCCGTATGACCACAACTCGTTGTGGGTTCCGCCGGGAATCAAGAAAAACTCGACCCTCTCGCCGCCCATCTTGGCAAGGCGCGCGCCGTGATGCACTGGAACGGTTTGATCACCTGTGCCGTGGAAGATCAACGTCGGCACCTCGATTGTCCCGATGATGTCGCGGGTGGCAAACTGGTCGTGCATCAGGGCCGATACCGGCAGCCACGGATAGCGTTCCGCCGCCACATCTACGGTTGCAGTGAAGGGCGCTTCCAGCACCAACATCGTGGCTTCGGGTCGTTGTGCCGCCACTTGCGCCGCGACCGCCGTACCGAGGCTTTGGCCGTGCAAAACAACCGCCTCTCCGGCGTCGTAAAGTTGGTCAAACAGCTCCAATCCGTCCGAAACCAAGGTCGCTTGGGAAGGTGTGCCTGTGCTGCCGGGGTATCCGCGATAACTGGGTGCCAGCAGCCCATACCCGCTGTTCAGTATCTCACGCAACCTGTCCGCGCGGTCACCCAAATTGCCGCTTTGGCCGTGAAGGAACAATACGGTCGGTGCACCTTGAGTGGCCGCGGGCGCTGCCCAGACGGTCAGTTCTGTCCCATCCTCCATGGACTTCGTCATGACATCGATATCGACCAATCCGACAGAGGCAGGCTCGGGAAGTACTCCCGAAGGTTTGAACAGCAGCGCGCGCTGGTTCAGATACATGTACCCGACCACAGCGGCGTAGAGCGTTGTGATCAGAACAATGGATACAATGCCCGCGATTTTCCATCGGCTGGTCATCAGACCCGTCCTGGGAACCTTACCGGGAGTTGCGTATTCGCTATGTTCCATCACAGCCTCATTTAGACTTGTTCGCACCATAGACTGGTAGAGGGCGTTTGCAATTCAAGGAAGATGGAGGAGACTTAATCTTGGCTTTAAGGCGAACCTAGCTGGCGTTGAATCGGAAGCTTCCTCCGCAGAACGCATCAATTAGCCGGGAACGAATACGCCCGGCGTCAAAAGAATGGGATTGCTTACTGGACAGGGATGCATTCTGTCCTCGGACAACTGGATTGAGCCTCGAAATGGTCAATGGCCTACTCGCCAACTGGGATCAAGCACGCGTCTGGCCTGCATGGCAGCGATCAGGCAACGGAATAGCGATACTATCCAAGCCGGATCAGCGCCAACTGGCGTTGGTAGCCAAGCTAGATGAAATCACAGGGCGGTCGTTTAGTCCCAGTTTGAGGCAATCAAGGGAATGCTTGCGACTAATGGATACGCACGATACCCCATTCGTCCTTGGACCGCGTCAACCAACCGGGATTGAGTACTGATTTGACCGGCACCGGCGCTTGGCATTCTGGTTCGCATCCGCTGAAGATTATCGACGTTTGCGACAATTGCACCATTTCCATGTCGTCAAGGGCCTCCTGATCGAAGAACAGTGTTTCGACCAAGAATACCGAAAAGTTCGGATCCCTGGCTAATTCCTCGACCTTTGAACGGCAGGACTCATCGAATGATGTACCGTTCTTTGCCTTCCAGAATTGTTTCTGGAATTGCCATTTGGCGTCAGCACCAGAGATCTGCATGGCTTCACCAATCTTGTCGCCGACATATTCCGTGATGGAATCCCATGCACCGTTCCAACCTAGGGCAATCAGACTTGAACTGTGGATCGAAACCGGATGCGGCCCAACTTGGTTGCCACCGACAACAAGTTCACAAATCATCTGTGGTTCGAATTCTTCCGAAATGTGGTTATACGCAAAGGCACCACCCAGCACCGGACCGTTCAACTGACCTTCGGATACGCTGAACTTCTGATACCGCAAATCCGATTCGTTGGCGTTGAACAGGAGTGCTTTACCAGCACCAAACGCAGCTAAACCAACAACGACGACGGCGGCGTACCGCAAATTGAATTTAGGCATGTCATATCCTCTGAACTAGTTCTGAGGATTGGGGCAGCACAGGTCTCCGCCGCAATTAAAGTAGCCGTCCGGGCACGCAGAGGCGACAGTCGGGATCAGCAATATGCCCAACAGAAAAACGGAAACGATAAGTTTCATGACGAACCTCCTATTTTAAAATCGAAACAAAAAAATGCGGCGCAACCATAACACAAATTGAATGTTTTGTCGCGAAACTAATAAAACCCGAGTAAGCATTTGAGTATTTTTGTGTTTCACAGCCAAGCGCGAAAGGCATGCTGCTGATACGTCGTGCATATGCGACTTGATTCCTGAAGCTGATTCTCTCAATCTCAGACCGTCAAATCAGGACTTCTGCGATGCAATTTGATCTTTGGCTGGCCTTTGTTGCCGCCTCCACCGCTTTACTGCTTATCCCCGGCCCGACCGTTTTGCTGGTGCTTAGCTATGCCCTGTCCAAGGGGCGCAGCGTCGCGGTTGCTTCGGCGACCGGGGTCGCTGTGGGTGATCTGGTGGCCATGACAGCCTCATTGCTGGGGTTGGGCGCATTGGTGCTGGCCTCGGCGACCTTGTTTTCGGTACTCAAATGGGTTGGGGCCGCCTATCTGGTGTGGCTCGGGATCAAACTGTTGCGCAGTGCACCTGCCGGAGGGTTAGGCACAATTGATACCGCGCGCGACGTGACTGCGCGCAATGTGTTTGGGCACGCTGCGGCCGTGACCGCGCTAAACCCGAAATCCATTGCCTTCTTCATCGCTTTTGTTCCGCAGTTTCTGCGCCCGACCGAACCGCTGGGTCCGCAATTCGCCATCCTGATCGTGACATTCGTGGGGCTGGCCTGGCTGAACGCATTAGCTTACGCGCTGTTGGCCGACCGACTGCGGCGCCTGATTGGCCGTGCGAGTGTCATAACAGCAATGACACGGTTTGGCGGGCTGACCTTGGTAGGGATGGGAGTCGCCACGGCAGTTCTACGCCGCCCGGCCTGAGGTCATTCTAATCCTCTGCGTGTTCTTTCATAAAGCCACGGATAAACCGGCGAATTTCTCGCGCGGCTGAGGTATCCAGCTCTTTACACAGTTCGACAAAAGCGTCCCGTTCGTCTTTATCCAGACGCAGGACCAACTGACTGTTTTTCTTGTTTGATCCCTTGCCGTCTTTCTTTGCCACGCGCGTTGCCCCCCAGCAGACCTTGCAATTTTCGGCGATGCATTGTATATACATAGCATAGTGATTGTCGTTATCGGGCACTTAACAACAATAAAAGGAATATGGCAATGAACCTTCATACTGCTCAGGCATTTCTATTGCGAGATCAACGCAATTGGCGCAAACCGCACCTGTCCTGGTTACCCGCTGCGCTCTATCGCTACAAAAGCTTGCCTAGGGCCATCATGACCCCTCGCTCATGAAAGTTGCGCCGGATTAGAACCTTGCGCGGGGCTGTTTGATGGGCCAAACACCTTGGTGTGTTTTGACGCTAAAAGGGTTGGCCCATGTCCAGAAACAAATCTGTCAAAGATTACATCCGAACAATTGTCGATTTTCCCCACGAAGGGATCATGTTTCGCGATGTGACAACCTTGTTTGCCGACCCCCGCGGGTTTCGGATGGCGATTGACCAGATGTTGCACCCCTATGCCGGTGAGCGGATAGACAAGGTGGTGGGGCTGGAAGCGCGGGGCTTTATCCTGGGCGGTGCGATTGCGCATCAGCTAAGCGTTGGCTTTGTGCCGATCCGCAAAAAAGGTAAGCTGCCCGACACCACAATCAGCCAGGACTACAAATTGGAGTATGGTGAAGCGATTGTTGAGATCCACGACGACGCCATCCAACCCGGCGAAAAGATTCTGGTTGTCGATGATCTGCTGGCCACAGGCGGCACAGCGGCGGCGGGCATCAAGCTGATCGAACGGCTTGGGGGCGAGATCGTCTCATGCGCGTTCATCATCGACTTGCCCGATCTCGGAGGTCGTAAAGTTCTGGAAGAGATGGGAATGGACGTGCACATACTGTGCGAATTTGAGGGGCTCTGACACAGAAATCTTCACAAAAGCGTGATTGGACTATGAAAGCCACGCTGGCTTAGCGCGGCTTTCGGTTCCTTCAACCCACAATTCGGCGCAAAACAAGTGATCTTGCTGTGAGGATGCCGCGTACCTCGGTTGATGCTGTTTCGAGCATTCTTACCAAGGGAGACCCTCATATGTTCCGCAAATTCGCCGCCGCTGGTGTCGCCACGATCCTGTTCAGCACTACCGCTTTGGCCGACGGCCATGGCAAAGACATTGTTGATACCGCTGTTGCCGCTGGCAGCTTTGAAACTCTCGTAGCCGCCGTGCAAGCGGCCGAACTAGTTGACACGCTGAAAGGCGAAGGGCCATTCACCGTATTTGCCCCAACAGACGACGCGTTTGCGGCTTTGCCAGAAGGCACAGTCGCAGACCTGCTCAAGCCGGAAAATAAGGACCAGCTTGTTGCTATCCTGACTTACCACGTCGTACCGGGCAAAGTGATGTCCGGTGATCTGACCGATGATATGACTGCCGCAACCGTTCAGGGCGGTGATATCACAATCGATCTGGACTCGGGTGTGATGGTGAATGATGCCAACGTTGTTCAGGCTGACATCGAAACCAAGAACGGTGTGATCCACGTGATCGACAAAGTGATCCTGCCTGCGTCGTAACACCGTTTAAAGACACGGCCCGTATCATGGGCCGTGTTCACCCTTTGAGGACCGCGCCCGGGTTCATGATCCCCTGTGGGTCCAAAGCTGCCTTGATGGCCCTCATGGCACCCAGCTTTACCGGGTCGCCATAGCGTTCAAGATCGTCCGTTTTCAAACGCCCCACCCCATGTTCAGCACTGACCGAGCCGTCAAAAGCGTCAACCAGATCATGTACAGCCTGCTTGATCGCGCCCCTTTCCGTGTCAAACTCTGATCGGCTTTGCCCTTTGGGCGGGAACACGTTGTAATGCAGATTGCCATCGCCAAGGTGTCCGAAACAATTGATCCGAAACGGTCCGAGGCCAGCAATCACCTGCCCACCTTTGCGAATAAAGTCTGGAATCCTGGAAATCGGTATCGAGATGTCATGGCTCGAAACAGATCCGATCAGGCGGTTGGCCTCGGGAATGTGTTCGCGAACCGCCCACAGATCAGCGCGCTGCGCTTCGCTTTGCGCAATCACCCCATCTTGAACCAGACCGCGCTCTTCAGCGCGGATGTAAATCTCCTCCAACGCGGCTGACGATGATTGCCCCTTTGCAAGTCCCAATTCAATCAACACGCTCCACTCTGTCGCTGTGTTGAAAGGTTGGCGAACATCCGGAAGGACATCGGTCAGGAAATCGAGTCCTTGCCGATGGATCAGCTCAAACGTACTGACAGTCTCGCCCACCTGATCTCGGGCCAGCGCCAGCAGGTCGATGGCCGCCTCGGGCGAAGCCACCTGAAACATCGCCGTGCCCTGCGCAGCAGGTTTTGGAAACAGCTTAAGGGACGCTGCCGTGATGATCCCCAGCGAGCCTTCGGCCCCGATCAAAAGGTCCCGCAGATCGTAGCCCGTGTTGTCCTTTCGCAACCGGCTCAGCCCATGCCATATCTCGCCATTGGGCAACACCGCCTCAAGCCCCAGACACAGGTCACGTGCGTTGCCATAGCGCAAGACATTAACGCCCCCGGCATTGGTCGAAAGGTTGCCCCCGATCCGACACGACCCCTGCGCCGCCAATGACAGCGGAAACAGCCGATCCGCATTCTCGGCCGCTGTCTGAACGTCTTGCAAAATGGCCCCGGCTTCGGCGATCAGGATGTTCTCGGTCGGGAAAACAGACCGAATGGCTGTCATTCGCTCCAAAGAGACCAGCAAAGGGAGTGGGCCATCTGACATCACCTGCCCGCCTACCAATCCTGTGCCACCGCCATAGGGTACAACCGGCACCCGCTCCTCCGAAGCCAACCGCACCAGTGCGGAAACCTCTTCGGCGCTGTCGGGAACAGCCAACACCCCGATCTGCCCGGAAAACCGCCCGCGCGGTTCTTCCAAATACCGTTCTTCAACGGGGCGCAGGACATCGTCGCGTATTGTCGATTGGATCAGCGCGGCAAATCGGGCATCGGCGGGGTTTAAATTCATACGTTTTCAATGCCCAAGCGACGCGGCTGCGGCAAGCCCTATTCCAAATCAATCAGATATTGCGGCTCCAGAACAATCACCGTAGGTCGGTCGGGAAGATCGCGAAGCGAGACAGTGATTTCCGAAACACCGTTGCGTTCAACCGGAAAAGTATCCCGAATATCAACAAGGAACCGGTCAAGCGAGAATCCAGAAAACCAGTGCATCGGAATGATGACAGAACTTTTCAGTCGCTTCAGAACCGAGATCATGTCTGGCAAGGGCATTGTCGTCCCGCCATCAACCGCAGCCATTACAACATCCAGCCGCCCCAACGCGGCGAACTGCTCGTCTGACGGCACATGATGCAAATGCCCCAGATGACCGATACATAGCCCTTCAACCTCGAACACGAAGATCGAATTGCCCCGTTCTTCGACACCGCCATAAGCCGAACGAATATCGGTCGAGACATTCCGCACCAGCATCTCACCCAGATCAAGATGATGCTCAATGCCCTGACCAAACTCACCCCATCCCGGCAGAACATGTGGGATCGCCGGATCGGGATGGGCCGTCCAATGCGTGCTGTGGGCATGGTTCATCGTCACCACATCAGGGATCAAATCCGCACTGCCGATAAAACCGGTGAAATCGGTGACTGCATTCAACCCGCCCCGCGTCTGGATCAGAAACGACGCGTGCGCGATATAGCTGATCCGCACAGAAAATTCCGGCACCGGATCTTGCCACGCAGCTTTGTGAAGGTACTCAATCCCCGGCGCGGCATCAGCAATGGCGATGCAATGGCTTGGCCGCCGCTCTTGCGCTGCAGCTCCACCAGAAATCACCATCAATGCCGCAACCAACCAGCGCATAACTTAACTTTAGCGCAGAACACGCCCAAGTCATGCCCCTTGTTCATCTGGCGCCAAATACCTCGGGGGAGGCGCGGCCTGCCGCGACGGGGGCAGAGCCCCCTAACCCGCGTCGGTCTTTCCGCGCCTGTCGGACCGCAGGCTTGCATACAAAACATGCGTTCGCCATCGTCCGTTGATCTGCAGATAGGACTGCGCCACACCTTCGTATTTGAAGCCAGAGCTTTCCAGCAACCCGCGCGATGCCCGGTTTTCAGGCAAACAAGCGGCTTCGATCCGGCTCAGGTCCAGCCGAGTAAAGGCGTGATGGACCATGGCACCAATTGCCTCGCGCATGTAACCTTGGCGGGCAAAAGCTTGACCGGTCCAGTATCCTAAGGTTCCGGCCTGCGCGGGACCACGCCGAATGTTGTCCAGCGTGATGGCCCCAACCAGCGCGTCGTCTTCGCGACGAAAAAGGAACAGAGGTATCGCAGTCCCACTGGCGACCGAGCGCTGCGCCCAATAGACCCGATTGGTAAAAGACTTGCGGCTCAGGTGATCCGCTGCCCAGACCGGCTCCCACGGTGTCAGGTAATCCTTTGAAGCCCGCCGCAATGCGCACCAGGTATTGAAATCGGAATGTACAGGCGGGCGCATGCTGAGCCGCGCGGTTTCGAGTTTCAGCTTGCGTCTGCCCAACAGCATCACGCCGCCCGCCTCTCCTGCAGTTCGGTCAAGCTCGGCGCGCCAGCCACAGGCCCATAAAGCGCCAGAGCTGCCGGAGCCTGTACAGCCATGGTTTCTGCAAATGCTTTCACATCTTCGGTGCCGACCGCATCAATCTTGGCAACGGTATCCTCTAGCGAAGGCACCCTGCCCCAGATCTGCACCAGCCGCGCCAGACGTTCGGCCCGGTTTGAAGGGCTTTCCAATCCCATCAGCATCCCGGCCTTCATCTGAGCACGGGCGCGGGCAACCTCTTCCGCGCTCATGTCCTCGGCCGCGCGCTTCATCTCATCAATGGTGATTGTCGCCAACTCACCAACCTGATCCGCCGAGGTTCCCGCATAAATCGTGGTTGTACCAGTATCAGCGTAAGCACCGGTCTGAGCAAAGATTGTGTAGCACAGCCCGCGCGTTTCTCTCACCTCCTGGAACAAACGCGAGGACATGCCGCCGCCCAAAGCCGTCGAATAAATCTGCGCCGTATAAATCGCATCGTCGCGGTACCCGGGGCTTTCCAGCGCCAGGGCAAAGTGCGCCTGCTCCAACTCTTTCTCTTGCCGTGCCTCACCCCCGGTGAACCGTGCAGCGTCCGGGATCAGGCCCTTGCGCGGTTGCAGATGGCCAAACATCTCTTCGGCCATTTTCATCAGCGCATCGTGATCCACGGCACCGGCAGCCGACAGGATCATCTGCTCGGGGCCATAATGCTCGGCTACAAAGCCCGACAGATCCTCGCGTGAAAACGCACTGACCTTTTCAGTTGGCCCCAGAATAGTGCGGCCCAGGGGTTGGTCGTGATAGCTCTGCTCTTGCAGCCAGTCAAAGATCACGTCGTCCGGCGTGTCATAGGCCTGACCGATTTCTTGCAGGATCACCCCACGCTCGACCTCGATCTCACGCGGATCGAAAACCGGGTTCAGAACGATGTCGCCGATCACATCCATGGCCAGCGCGACGTCGTCTTTGAGAACACGCGCGTAGTAGGCCGTCACCTCGCGCGAAGTATAGGCGTTGATATAGCCGCCCACATCCTCGATCGCTTCAGCGATTTGCAGCGCAGAACGACGCTCGGTTCCCTTGAACGCCATATGTTCAAGGAAATGCGCGATGCCGTTTTGTTCGATCCGCTCATGCCGCCCACCGGCGGTCACCCAGATGCCGATGGCCGCTGATTGCAGCCCCGGCATATGTTCACTGACGATACGAAAGCCGTTCTTCAGTTGGTCTTGTCTGACTGTCACTCAGCGATATGCCTTCTGATATGATCCTCAAGGGTACCCAGTTCGTTTGCAATGCGGGTCACCCGTTCCGAACGTTCATACAGATCAGACATGCGGGATGGAAGAGGCGGATGTTCGCCGCTTGCCTTCTCGACCGCCGCCGGGAACTTGGCGGGATGCGCCGTTGCCAAAGTGATCATAGGTGTATCGGCGGCGCGGTGGTCTTCCCCAACCTTGACCCCAATAGCGGTGTGGGGGCAAACCAGCTCCGCACTATGCGCCAGCGTATGCTTGATCGTTTCCAGCGTCTCGTCTTCGGACATGCGACCCGAATCGAAACTCTCGCGCAGTGCCTCCATCGCGCCCTGGCTGACGTTGAAGCCACCATTCTTGAGCTCATCCATCAGCTGCGCCACAGCGCTACCGTCCTCGCCATAGGCGTAATACAGAGCCCGCTCAAAGTTCGAGCTGACCTGAATATCCATCGACGGGCTGATCGAGGGGATGGTTTCGCCCTTGAAATATCCCTCGCCCGACAGACAACGATGCAGAATGTCATTCTGGTTGGTTGCCACCACCAAACGGTCGATGGGCAGGCCCATACGTTTGGCCAGATAACCCGCGAAAATATCTCCAAAGTTCCCGGTCGGCACGGTGAAGCTGACCTTGCGATGCGGCGCGCCGAGACTGACGGCGGCAGAGAAATAATAGACAATCTGCGCCAGAACGCGGGCAAAGTTGATCGAGTTCACACCCGCCAGTTTCACCCCATCGCGGAAATCAAAATCGTTGAACATATCCTTCAGCGCGGCCTGGCAATCGTCGAAGTCTCCGTCGACGGCCAGAGCGTGAACATTGCTGTCCGCAGGCGTTGTCATCTGACGGCGCTGCACCTCGGATACACGGCCATGCGGAAACAGGATAAACACGTCTACCGCATCCAGCCCCCGGAAAGCTTCGATAGCGGCAGAACCCGTATCACCGCTGGTCGCACCCACGATGGTTACACGGTCGCCACGGCGTTTCAGAGCCACCTGGAAAAGTTGGCCAATCAACTGCATGGCAAAATCCTTGAAGGCCAGTGTCGGGCCGTGGAACAGCTCTAGCAGAAAATGGTTTTCGTTGAGTTGCTTCAGAGGCGCGCGGGCGTCGTGGCCGAAACCCTCATAAGCGCGGGCGATGATCGCCTTGAACTCTTCCTCGGTAAAGGAGCCGCTGACATAGGGCCACATCACGCGAAAAGCGATCTCTTCATAGGGCAAGCCCGCCAGCGCCGCGATCTCGTCTTGCGACATCACCGGGATCTCGGCGGGCAAGTACAAGCCACCGTCGCGGGCCAAACCCGTCAGCATCGCCTCTTCAAAAGTCAGTTCGGGCGCCTGCCCACGGGTCGAGATGTATTTCATATCGTGTCACTCTCAGAATTGGCACGGCTGCGCCATAGGAAGTACCCGGTCATTGCGGCCCAGACCAGAGCCAGACCAAACCAGGTGATTGCATATTGTAGGTGATCGTTGGGAATGCCCGCCGTATCTACCGGCAAAGGCGTAATGTTTGGGTCCGTTTCCGACCGGGCGATCAGAAGCACAGGTTCGGCACCCAAAGCTGCGGCCAAGTTCGGCACGTCGCGAGCAAACCAGATATTGGCGTCAATATCGGCTTCGGGCGTATAGCTGTCGATCTCGTCCGGCCAGTGCAAATTACCGGTGATCTTCATCGGGCCAGTCAATCGCTTTGCGTCTTTGGCAGTTGTTGGAACAAAGCCCCGATCCACCAATATTGTGCGGTCCCCGGCGGTGAAAGACTGAATGATGCGGTACCCTGCGCCAACCTGCTTTACGGAAACCAGAACGTGGATTTCCCCGGGCTCCATATCGCCCGAAATGGTGACTGGCAGGTATTTGTCAGCGTCTTCTGACACCTGCGCTGGTAAGTCCACAGGATCCGCCGAGATACGGCTTTCAATCTCGGCCAACACCTCTTGTTTCCATGACAGACGCTGCACCTGCCAAATGCCCAGCGACAGCAGCACACCCAAACCGGCAAGGCCGAAGATCAGCAGAAACAGAATGCGGCGCATGGCAGGATCAAACCTCGTTGCAGGAACCGGCGTCTTGTTAAGGGCGGAGCGGTCGAAAACGCAACCACACAATTGTATTGGGTGCAATCTTGCACCGGGAAAAGCAAAAAGCCGCCCCCAGGGGCGGCTTTCGCAATCGGCTCATTTGACCGGTTTTACATCAGCGGAGCTTGGCCCCAGATGTAGACGGCAAAGAACAGGAACAGCCAGACTACGTCAACGAAGTGCCAGTACCAGGCCGCGGCTTCAAACCCGACGTGCTTCTCGGGTGTAAAGTCACCCTTAAGCGCCCGTATCAGACAGACAGTCAGGAAGATGGTGCCGATGATCACGTGCGCGCCGTGGAAACCGGTTGCCATGAAGAAGTTCGAATAGAACTGATCACCACCGAACTCCCAGCCTTCATGGGCCAGCAGCTCGTAATATTCATAACCCTGCAGGAAGGTGAACAGCACGCCCAGAACGATACCGATGGCCAGACCGTTTATAAGCGCCTTGCGGTCATTGTCATGCACCAGCGCATGGTGGGCCCATGTGATCGCGCAGCCCGACAGCAGCAGGACCAGAGTGTTGATCAGCGGCAGGTGGAAAGGGTCAACCGCGTGGATGTCTGGCTGAATGTATTCGGTGCCCGCATAGTCATACATCGGGTACATGCGATGCTTGAAGAACGACCAGAACCAGGCGAAGAAGAACATCACCTCGGACATCACAAACAGGATGAAACCATAGCGCAGGCCGATGCGGACGACAGGTGTGTGATCGCCCTGACGGCTTTCAGCAACCACTTCAGACCACCAGGCGAACATGGTGTACAGCACCGCGACCAAGCCAGCCCAGAACATCCACGGCGTAATGCCATGCATCCAAAGGACGGCTCCGAGCAGCATCACAAAGCCACCGACGGCTCCGATCAGAGGCCAGATCGACGGGGCCAGAATGTGATAATCGTGGTTTTTAGCGTGTGCCATCAGCGTCCCTCACCTACAGGCGTTAGTTCGTGTTTGTTTCTGCCTGCGTTTCAAGGGCGGCATAGCCCTCGGGCAGGTCGATTTCGTAGAATGTATACGACAGAGTGATCGTATGAACATACTTTGCTTCAAGATCCTCGACCAGTTCCGGGTCGACGAAGAAAGTTACTGGCATTTCAACCCGTTCGCCGGGTTGCAGCACCTGCTCTTCAAAGCAGAAACAGGCGATTTTCTGAAAATACCCACCGGCCGAATATGGGGCAACGTTGTACGAGGCCTGCCCCGCGATGGGCCGGTCGGTTGGGTTATATGCTTCGTAGAATGCCAGACCGGTCTCGCCGATGCGCACTTCCATCTCGCGTTCAATCGGCTTGAACTCCCACGCCATGCCTTTGGCCTTGGACGCGTCGAACCGAACGGTGATGGTGCGGTCCAGAATGTCTTCGGGCGCTGCTTCGGCTACACCCGTGGTGCCGCCAAACCCCGTCACCCGACAGAACCAATCATAAAATGGCACAGCCGCCCAGGCCAAGCTGCCCATCAGAACAACCACACCCACAGTCTGAACAACCGTTTTCTGGGGACCAGTCAATGCCATCAGTTCTGAACCTCCTGTGTTGCCATACCGAAATCCGTGCCCGACACCTTTACGACCGTCAGCCCAAAAATGATCACGATAAAGGCGGCCAGTGTCAGGCCAACCCCCAGATTGCGGCTGAATCGCCGTTGGTGCAGCTCGTGGTTCTTTCGAAGGCTCATGACCAGCCTCCCAACCCATAGGGTTTCAGCAACGCCTCAACCAGAATGGCGCCGAAATGCAGGAAGAGGTAGAGCAGCGAAAGCTTGAAAAAGCTGCGCTCGACCTTGAAATTGTCGGCTTCCGAGTCCTCCTCGGTCCGGCGTGAAATCCGCCATGCTCCGTGTAGGAACAGCGCGTTCAACACCAAAGCAACGGTCAGGTAAACTGGGCCACCGATACCAGAGAATGCGGTTCCCAATGCCAAAATGGCCAGCAGAGCCGTGTAAACCAGAATATGCACCCGCGTCGCACGGCGACCATGCGTCACGGTCAGCATCGGGACACCCGCGTCGTCGTAATCTGAGCGCATGAACAGAGCCAGCGCCCAGAAATGCGGTGGCGTCCACATGAAGGTCAGGGCGAACATCAGCCAAGGTTCAACTGACATCGATCCGGTTGCCGCAACCCAACCAATGACGGGCGGGAAAGCGCCTGCGGCGCCACCGATCACGATGTTCTGCGGCGTCGAACGCTTCAGCCACATCGTGTAAACGACAACGTAGAAGAAAATGGTGAAGCCCAAAAACGCGCCTGCAAACCAGTTGGTTGCGAGACCCAGCATGATCACCGAAAGGCCCGAAAGCGCTAGCCCAAGCGCCAGCGCCTCACCCTCTTCCACTTTGCCGGAAGGGATCGGACGACCCTTGGTGCGTTTCATAACGCGGTCGATATCCGCGTCCCACCACATGTTCAAAGCGCCAGAGGCACCGCCTCCAATGGCAATGAACAGAATGGCGCAAAAACCCACAAACGGATGCACGGAAACAGGTGCCGCCAGCAAACCCACCAGCGCCGTGAAAACAACCAGAGACATCACGCGAGGCTTCAGCAGGGCGAAGTAATCGCCAAAGCTGGCCTCGTCCGCCTGAGCGGTCGCAGTGCTGGCATTGATACTTGCGTCGGTCATTTCCGGTCCCTTTGGGCGAAAGCTGCGCGATCACGCGCGCAGCCTGCGTCATGTCTTAGGCTGGGTCTACCCCGCCCATGTCGCTTCGATTAGTTCGAGGCAACCTGATAGTTTTGCGGCAGACCCGCATATTCATCGATCGCGCCCTGCAGCCATTCGTCGTAGGCTTCCTGGCTGACCACTTTGACAGTGATCGGCATATAAGCGTGGTCTTTGCCGCAAAGTTCAGAACACTGACCGAAGTAGACGCCCTCTTTCTCGGCTTCGAACCACAGTTCGGCCAGACGTCCGGGCACACCGTCCTGCTTCACGCCAAAGGACGGAATGGTCCAGGAATGGATCACGTCAGAGGCGGTAACCTGCATCACGATGACCTTGCCGACAGGTACGACAACCGCGGTGTCGGTGGCCAACAGCCATTCGTCATCGCTGTACCCGGCATCGGCCAGCTTGGCACGCATGGCGTCATCCAGAACAAACGGGGTCACGTCCGCATCTGCTGGGCGCGCACCTTCATCCAGAGTTGCCGGGTGGCCCAGAAGATAGCTGTCGAAGGCAAAATCGTGATCAACATATTCGTAAGTCCAGTACCACTGGTTGCCGACGACTTTGATGGTGATGTCACCTTCTGGAATTTCCTGTTGCTTGAACAGAACCGGCAGCGAGAACGCACCAATGAAGACCAGAATCAGGATCGGACCGAGGGTCCAGGCAATCTCGACCGGGGTATAGTGCGAGAACCGAGCCGGTGTCGGGTTTGCGCGCTGGTTGTAACGCACGATGCAGTAAAGCAGCAGGGCCGCAACAAACAGACAGATCACGGTGATGATCACCAGAATCATTGTGTCCAGCCGCTGAATTCCATCGGCCAAGCTTGTGGCCGCAGGCTGGAAGCCCATACCGCCGTCGACCGGCTTGCCAATAATCTCTAGCTCCTGAGCCATGGCGGGAAGGCTGGAGAGGGCTGTCATAAACCCTGAAAGCATCAAAGCATTCTTCATTTTCTGTCCTGATCGTTTGATCTTTGCGTCCCTGGCGAAAAGGTGTGAATCGGTCGCACCTCTCCCGTTGTCTTTGGCCGCGTTAAAAACCATATTCCGTCGGGTAGATAAAGCAAAATGCTTGCGTCAAACAGACGCTATTTTTGATCTGGATCAAACCCGAAAGGTCACAACTCATGTCCGACGCCCCATTTCGCCCCTTTGAAAGCGCTCTTGCGCATGACGAAGCGCTGTCTGTATTGCAATCGGCGACCGCTGGGGCCGAGGACGGAGAACTGTTTGTCGAACGTCGAAAATCCGAGTCACTGGTGTTTGATGACGGTCGGCTGCGCACCGCATCTTACGACGCTTCCGAAGGATTTGGCCTGCGCGCGGTTCAAGGGGAAGTCGCTGGTTATGCACATTCTACTGATGTTTCCATTCCCGCGCTGAAACGGGCAGCCGAGACCGCGCGGCTGGCCGTTGGGGATGGCGGCGGAACCCTTGCCGAAGCACCTCGATCCACCAACACACGTCTTTATACCGACGAAGATCCCATCGATTCTGCCGCGTTTCCTGTCAAGATCGAAACCCTGCGCGAGATTGATGCATTTGCCCGCGATCTGGATTCACGCGTTGTTCAGGTCAGCGCAATGATCTCGGCCGCCACTCAGGAGGTCGAAATACTGCGACCTGATGGAGTGATGGTGCGCGATGTTCGCCCGATGACACGCGTGAATGTTTCAGTGATCGTGGAACAAAATGGACGCCGCGAAAGCGGTTCGGCGGGTGGCGGCGGTCGCGTGGGCCTGAGCGGATTGATTGATCCGGCAGACTGGCAGGCCAAGGCCCGCGAAGCCTTGCGCATTGCGCTGGTCAATCTGGACGCGATCCCGGCTCCCGCGGGTGTGATGGAGGTGGCGCTTGGCCCCGGCTGGCCCGGGATTTTGCTCCACGAGGCCATCGGCCACGGGTTGGAAGGGGATTTCAACCGCAAAGGAAGTTCTGCCTTCGCCGGTCTGATGGGGCAACAGGTCGCTTCAAAAGGCGTAACCGTGGTCGATGATGGCACGATCGCTGACCGGCGCGGCTCGATCACTGTAGACGATGAGGGCACGCCCAGCTCACGTACGGTGCTGATAGAAGACGGCATCCTCACCGGATATATGCAAGACCGTCAGAACGCGCGTCTGATGGGCGTTGCGCCCACAGGCAACGGGCGGCGGCAAAGCTATGCGCACAAGCCGATGCCGCGCATGACCAATACAATCATGCTGGGTGGCGAGTCCGACCCAGCGGCCTTGGTCGCAGATATCAAAGACGGCATCTGGGCCGTGGGATTCGGCGGCGGTCAGGTGGACATCACCAATGGCAAGTTCGTCTTCTCCTGCACCGAAGCCTATCGCGTTGAAAACGGAAAAATCGGCGCCCCGGTCAAAGGCGCGACGCTGATTGGCGATGGGCCATCCGCTTTGAAACGGATCCGGGGGCTTGGCAACGACATGGCGCTGGATCCCGGTATGGGCACCTGCGGCAAGGACGGGCAATGGGTGCCGGTGGGCGTCGGACAACCCACCGTTCTGATGGATGGACTGACAGTTGGGGGGTCGGCAACCTGAGTCGCAAAAGACCAAGTTACACGGGCGCATGGTTAACCTTGCGCCCATGCGTAAAGCGCCCAAACAGTTGAAAATCCCTTTGCATCAAAAAGGCCGATTTTTATTTTTCCTTTTATTTCATAAGCATGCTTCTGTTGGATAGAACAAGTTCGAACAAAAACACATCTAGTTTTCCACGATTTACAAGCTGTTAACCCGCCCGCCTGTAAACCAGTTTTGCAACAAGGCGGAGCAACGGATGACCGAAGAGCAGCTTTCTTCCAATCACCCCCCACTCCCACCCACCACGGAAGAGGACCGGTTTTCGTGGCTTCGCCTTTTGCGTTCTCGCAAGGTCGGTCCGGCGACGTTTCGTCGGCTTCTGCGGGAACATGGCTCGGCGCAGAACGCGCTGGCCGCGTTGCCGGAAATGGCACGCGCTGCCGGAATAGAAGGGTATGAAATCTGCCCCCCCGGCGTGATTGAGGCGGAGCTCAAGGCCGCAAAAGCCGCAAAAGCGCGGCTTTTGTGCCTTGGGTCCGCCGATTTCCCAGCAGCTCTGAGTGATCTGAATGATGCGCCCCCTATGCTTTGGGCAATCGGTGACGTGTCTCTCTTGCAAAAACCTGCGGTTGCAATGGTTGGTGCACGGAATTGTTCTTCGCTCGGTGCTCGAATGGCCCGGGGTTTGGCGACTGACTTGGGCAGCAAAGGCTATGTGATTGTCTCAGGCCTGGCGCGCGGCATTGATACGGCGGCACATATAGCGACCCTTACATCCGGCACCATTGCCGTCATGGCCGGCGGCGTGGATGTCGTCTATCCAGTCGAGAATACAGAGCTGGCTCATGACATCGCTTCCAACGGGTTGCGCGTGTCGGAACAGCCGATGGGCGTGACACCGCAGGCTCGGCACTTTCCCCGCCGAAATAGGATCATCTCTGGCCTTGCGCAAGCTGTTGTCGTGGTCGAAGCCGCAGCAAAGTCTGGCAGCCTGATCACGGCACGCGATGCCTTGGATCAGGGGCGCGAGGTTCTGGCCGTACCCGGCCACCCCTTCGATGCGCGGGCCGCCGGGTGCAATCTGTTGATTCGGGATGGGGCTATCTTGGTCCGGTCCGCGGAGGACGTGGTTGAAGCCTTGCCCCACAAGGACAACCTGCCTTCACACCGCCCCCAGCAGCCACCTACCCCGGTCGCACACCCTGCCCAAGACTTACACATTCAAATCCTTGAACGACTTGGCCCCTCACCCATCGCGGAAGACCAGTTGCTGCGAGACATCGCGGCATCGGCTGGCGAGCTTGGCCCCGCATTGGTCGATCTGGAACTGGATGGACGAATCCAGCGCCAGCCCGGGGGTCTATTGTCCCTGGCAGGCTGATCGAACCACTTCCATGAAACATGGTGTCGGCCCTTCCAGAGACACGGCACCTTGAATAATGACCTGAAATTAAGGCGTTTTTCGACCTGCAAAAGGAACGCATTGACAATTCCCGCTTGCCCCACACATTTTGCACCACCATAGAAGGCGCCAAATTCGTCGAGCGAGGTTTCCCCTTAAATGCCTGTAGTTGTTGTAGAATCTCCGGCCAAAGCAAAAACAATCAATAAATATCTCGGCCCCGACTACACAGTTTTGGCCTCTTACGGCCATGTTCGGGACCTTCCACCAAAGGATGGGTCGGTCGATCCCGAGCATGAGTTTTCCATGAAATGGGAAGTTGGCAATGACAGCCGCAAACATGTCAAAGCCATCGCCGATGCCCTGAAAGAAGATAACGCACTGATCCTCGCCACTGACCCTGATCGTGAGGGCGAGGCGATCAGCTGGCACTTGCAAGAAGCTCTGACCAAGCGCCGTTCGATCAAGAAAGATACGCCGGTCAGCCGCGTAACGTTCAACGCCATCACCAAAGAAGCCGTCACCCAGGCGATGCAGAACCCGCGTCAGGTCGACATGCCGCTGGTCGAGGCCTATCTGGCCCGCCGTGCGCTGGACTATCTGGTGGGCTTCAACCTTTCTCCCGTCCTTTGGCGCAAGCTGCCCGGTGCAAAGTCCGCCGGTCGCGTGCAATCCGTCTGTCTGCGCCTGATCGTCGAACGCGAGATGGAGATCGAAGCGTTCAAGCCGGTCGAATACTGGTCGGTTAAGGCGCTTTTCGAAACACCGCGCGGCCAGACCTATGAGGCGCGGCTGGTTACTCTGGCCGGCAAGAAACTGGACAAGCACGATCTGGCCAACGCCACACAGGCGGAGCTGGCGGTTCAGGCTATCACAAGTCGGGCGCTCAGCGTCACCTCGGTCGAGGCGAAACCGGCAGCACGCAACCCCAGCGCGCCGTTCATGACATCAACCTTGCAGCAAGAGGCCAGCCGCAAGTTCGGCATGGGTGCGCGCCACGCGATGCAGGTGGCGCAGCGGCTATATGAGGCTGGCTACATTACCTACATGCGGACCGACGGTATCGATATGGCCCCCGAGGCCGTGGCCGCCACCCGCGATACAATCGCGGAGCGCTATGGCGCCGAATATGTGCCGGACAGCCCGCGCATGTACAAGAACAAGGCCAAGAACGCACAGGAAGCGCACGAATGTATCCGCCCAACGGATATGTCACGCGATGCCAAGGCCCTGAAAGTCACCGATGAGGATCAGCGCAAGCTTTATGACCTGATCTGGAAACGCACCATAGCTTGTCAGATGGCCGCCGCCCGACTGGAGCGGACCACCGTAGAGATCGGCAGCGATGACGGTCAGGTCGGCTTGCGCGCCACTGGTCAGGTAGTCATGTTTGACGGGTTCATGCGTGTTTATGAAGAAGGTCGCGACGATGTAGCCGACGACGACGAAAAGCGCTTGCCGCAGATCATGCAGGGCGATCCGGCGCGTTTTGCCAAAACCTCACTGAAAGGTCAGTTCGCGAAGGCCGAGGAAAAAGCCGCAATCCTGTCCGAAAACGAATCCGTTCTGGCGCAGCAGCACCACACGCAGCCTCCGCCCCGCTATACCGAAGCCACACTGGTCAAGCGCATGGAAGAACTTGGCATCGGTCGCCCCTCGACTTACGCCTCGATCGTGACCACGATTCAGGATCGGGAATATGTGCGCAAAGACAAAAACCGACTGATCCCCGAAGAAAAGGGCCGGATCGTCACGATCTTTCTGCTGAACTTCTTCCGTCAATATGTGGGTTATGAATTCACAGCCAATCTGGAAGAAGAACTGGACGACGTCAGCGCAGGGGACCGCGATTATAAGGACCTGCTGGGCAAGTTCTGGCACGATTTCTCGGCCGCAATTGGCGAGACGTCCGAACTGCGAATTTCCGAAGTACTGGACAAGCTGGACGAAGCGCTCGCGCCGCAGCTGTACCCGCCGCGTGAGGATGGATCGGATCCGCGGATATGCCCGAAGTGCGGCACTGGGCAATTGCACCTGAAAACCTCGCGCACGGGCGGTTTCGTCGGTTGCGGCAACTACCCCGAATGCACCTATACGCGTCCCATCGCAGGTGAAGGTGCCGAAGGGGATGAACGCTTGTTGGGCGAAGATGCGGGTGATGAGATCTGGCTGAAGTCCGGTCGTTTCGGTCCTTACGTTCAGCGCGGCGAACCCACGCCCGAGAACAAGAAGCCACCGCGCGCCTCTTTGCCGCGCGGGTGGAGCAAAGATGACATGGACCTTGAGAAAGCTCTGACGCTGCTCTCTCTGCCACGTCAGATCGGCGAACACCCTGAGGGTGGCATGATCAGCTCGAATTTCGGGCGGTTTGGCCCCTACCTGATGCACCAACTGCCGGAAGACGCAAAGCCGGTTTACGCCAATCTCAAAGACCCCAACGATGTGTTCGAAATCGGCATGAACCGCGCGGTCGAGTTGCTGGCTGAAAAACGCGCCAATCCAGGGCGCGGGCGCCGCGCGGCTGCGAAACCGTTGAAGGAGTTGGGCGAACATCCTGACGGCGGCGCCATGCAAGTTCTGGATGGTCGCTATGGGCCATATGTCAAATGGGAAAAGGTCAATGCGACCATTCCCAAGGACATCAAGCCAGAAGACGTGACGCAGGAAATGGCCATCGAACTGGTGAATGAACGCGCCGCCAAGAAAGGCACCAAGAAAAAGGCGGCCCCAAAGAAGAAGGCCGCAGCCAAGAAGGCAACCAAGAAGGCGGCGGAATAGGTAGAAATACCAACACACCCTTGGTTTCATTGACTTCCCCATGACGTGGCGGCACAACCTGCCCATCACCATGTCATTGGGGGAGTTTTCCATGAAAAAAATCTATGCCAATGCCTCTGAAGCGCTCGATGGGGTGCTGACAGATGGTATGCTGATTGCCGCGGGCGGCTTTGGCCTGTGCGGCATTCCGGAACTATTGCTCGAAGCTATTAAAGAGTCTGGCGTCAAAGACCTGAGCTTTGCATCGAACAATGCCGGTGTGGACGATTTTGGAATCGGCATTTTGCTGCAAACGAAGCAGGTCAAAAAGATGATCAGCTCGTATGTCGGCGAAAATGCTGAATTCATGCGCCAGTATCTGAGCGGTGAATTGGAACTGGAATTCAATCCGCAGGGAACCCTGGCCGAGCGGATGCGCGCAGGTGGTGCCGGTATTCCCGGCTTTTATACCAAGACAGGCGTGGGCACGGTGATCGCCGATGGCAAGGAACATAAGAACTTCAATGGCGAGACCTACATCCTAGAAGAAGGGATCTTCGCCGATCTGGCCATCGTTAAGGCGTGGAAGGCGGATGACACCGGAAACCTCGTGTTCCGCAAGACCGCCCGTAATTTCAATGTGCCTGCGGCGACCTGCGGCAAAATTTGCGTAGCCGAAGTAGAAGAGATCGTTCCGCGCGGCTCACTTGACCCGGATTCGATTCACCTGCCCGGCATCTATGTGCATCGCATCATTCAGGGCGAGCACGAAAAGCGCATCGAACAACACACCACCCGCAAGAAGGAGGAAGCATAATGCCCTGGGACCGCAATCAGATGGCCGCGCGCGCGGCAGAGGAGCTGGAAGACGGCATGTATGTGAACCTCGGCATCGGCATTCCGACGCTGGTGGCGAACTATGTTGGCGACAAGGACATCACCCTGCAATCGGAAAACGGCATGCTGGGCATGGGGCCGTTTCCTTTTGAAGGCGAGGAAGACCCAGACCTGATCAATGCAGGCAAGCAGACGATCACGGAACTGTCCCGCACGGCCTATTTCGACAGCGCCACTTCTTTTGCCATGATCCGCGGCGGCAAAATCGCTGCGGCGATTCTGGGCGCCATGGAAGTGGATGAGAAAGGCGACCTGGCAAACTGGATGATTCCAGGCAAGCTGGTGAAAGGCATGGGTGGAGCAATGGATCTGGTCGCGGGTGTCGGCCGTGTCATCGTTGTGATGGATCACACCAACAAGCACGGCGACAGCAAGGTTCTGAAAGAATGCACCCTACCCCTGACAGGTAAAGGCGTGGTCGATCGCATCATCACCAATCTCGGTGTATTGGATGTGGTCGAAGGCGGCCTGAAGATCGTCGAACTGGCCGATGGTGTCAGCGAAGACGAGATGCGCGCAGCAACACAAGCGACACTTGTTTCTTAAAAGAACAAAGGCCCGCCGAATCGAGGCGGGCCTTATTTAGTTTGAGGTCTGGAACACGCAGCCGTCAGAAATCAGATCAGGCGGGGTGGCACACAAGGCCTTTGCGATCTGGAATGCAGCCAGAACTTTGGGCACATAGTCCCGGGTTTCCGTATAGGGTGGCACACCGCTGTGTTTACGCACTGCACCTTCACCTGCGTTGTATCCGGCCAATACCAGAATCGGATCGTTCCCGAACTCTTCCATCAGCCAGTTGAGGTATTTCACCCCTCCGGCGATGTTCTGTGCTGGCTGAAGGCTGTCTTTCACCCCGAAGCGTGCCGCCGTGGCGGGCATGAGTTGCATGAGCCCCTGCGCTCCGGCAGAGCTGATCGCATCCACCCGCCCGGCGGACTCGACCGAGATCACTGCCAAGACCAGCGCCGGTGAGACATTGGTACCGACAGTCGAGCGCAGAATCTCTTTACCCTGCTGCTGAGCAATGTTCTGCAGGGTTTGAAGTCGGGGAGACCGCACACTCGTGGCTGCAAGGGCCGAGATGGCGGCATCTAAACGTCCTGCACCACCCTGACCTATCTCGGGCGAGATCCTGTCCCAGAAAGCTTTATAAGACCCTTTGGGATTACGCTTGTTTTGTGCCTCTGGAGGAATCGGCTGGGCAATTTCTGTGCGCGCAATGACATCTGGCACCGATAGGTCGGCCCCTGTGCTGGGCGCAGAAGGTTGTGTTGCATGTTCCTCCGCAGTGATTTGTACGGTCACGCGGGGGCGTTCACCCGGCTGGGGTGCTTTGATCCGTTTGTACACGCCGCGCGGTTCTACTTCGGTTGCGTCTGCATATGTGACACTCGAAACTAGAAACGCGAGTACACCGGCGCATTGGAGTGCGGTCCGGAGATTCATTTGCCTGCCTCATGTTTTCTTTTTAGGCGATTTGAACCTCGAATCTTCGCGCAAAGCCAGAAAAACAAAGCGAAATGGGGCAATTTCGCCTCATTTGACGCAATTTTGCACCGTCCAAACAGGTATGATCTGACCATTGCGTTTTTTTAATCGTTTTATTTCAGTCTCTTATGCATTTTCTAACTAAAAAGTTAAGCTGCACGAAAAAAAATCTGCGTTTGGCCCAATTCCTGCCACGCACCACAGGCAAACATAGATGCATACCGAGACGGACGGGAGCGGACTGAGAGAGGAAGCTCTGGAAGACGCCGAGGTTCATTAGACTTATTTAGATCCTTTAGGAGGGACGTAACATGATCAAGTTCATCAAGAACTTCCGCAAAGACGAAGACGGCGCAGTAACAGTTGACTGGGTTGTTCTGACCGCAGCAGTCATCGGCCTGGCCGCAGTTGCTTACCAGCAGATCGAAACCGGCGCCACTGGCCTGGCAACCGGCGTGAACGAAGCGCTGAACGGCGCGGCACTGAGCACCGGCAGCAACACCACTTCGGGCGGTATCACCACCGAAGGCACAAGCAACTAAGTTGTTGACATAGAGAATTTTCGAGGCCGCGCCAGTCTGGCGCGGCCTTTTTTGTCCAGGGCGACCTGCAAACTAACTTAATGCTCACATCAAGACTAAGCAGGCAACGTCTTGGATTAGAACTTGGAAACACCCGACACCACGCGCAACCTGGCTTTGTTCCCAAAGCGCCTTTAATCTCGCGCGAAAACAGCGTTTGTCCAAGTTCAATCCTAAAAAGCCTATTATTGCCCAATTTCCGCCATTACCGCGCAATCTTTTGAATAAAAGCTGCCAGCAATATGGTTAAAATCAATTGGAGTAGAGAACATGGTCAAGTTCCTAAAACGCTTCAAATCGGAAGAAGCGGGCGCGGTGACAGTCGACTGGGTAGTGCTGACGGCTGTTGTCATTGGCCTGTCCGGTGCGACATACCTCGTCATCAGTTCCAGTGTTGACAGCTTAGGCGGAAATGCAAACGAAGCCATGAATGCTGCCGTAGTCAGCACCGGCTCAAACAGCGCTCCTGGCGGGATCGTCACCGAGGGTACCGCGGGTGGCGGCGGTTAAATCACGCAGCTTGGTGCTTTTGGCGGCCTGAGCAAAGCAATTCCCCAAATTAAAAAACGCGACGTCCATTGGGATGTGGCGTTTTTTGCGTCAAACCCAAATGTCGGGCGAAGCTCGATAGATCATGTGCAGAATTGTGTGGATTTTGGCAGAGAAACTGACAATCAGACATATTTGTCCCACATTTCGACACAATTTGCATTTAAGGATTAGGCTGTTTCAAAGCGCCCTTGCGGCAGCTTAGTATTCGACCAAACTAAATAAAGAGGTACTCGCATGCGAGCGGTATTCGGACTTGTCCTAATTGTCGGCGTAGCTCTGGCCGGAGGCGCAGTCTATATGGCGCGCAACTATATCTCGGCTTACCAAAACGAGCTGGCCCGTCAAAGGCTTGCCGCAGAAGAGGCTCTGGCCAACGCACAGGTCGAGGTAATTCCTACGGTAACAGTATATGTGTCGAATCGCGCACTTAAGTACGGCGAGCGTCTAACGCAGGAAGACATCCGCGCTGTGGACTGGCCGGAAAACGCGATTCCGGAAGGCACCTTCACTGAACTCACAGCTCTGTTCCCTGAAAACGGTCCTACAGAACGTTTTGTTCTGAGAACGATGGAAAAAGACGAAGCGATCATGGGCGTCAAGATTACCGAGCCTGGTGAAAAAGCTGGCCTGACCTCGCGTCTTGAAAAAGGGATGCGCGCCTTTGCAATCAGTGTTGATGTTGCGTCGGGCGTTTCAGGCTTTTTGCGCCCTGGTGATAATGTGGACATCTACTGGACAGGCTCCAGCGGCACTCTTGAAGGCACTGGCAACGGGGGCATTACCCGCCTGATCGAAACCAATGTACAATTGATCGCCGTTGACCAAACAGCGGGGTCCGACGTCACCAACACAACGATCGCACGGACCGTCACAGTTGCGGTAACTCCGCAACAGGTCGCCGCTCTGGCACAAGCTCAAAATTCCGGCCGACTGTCACTGGCACTGGTTGGTGTAGCAGATGAATCTGTCGCATCTACGATTGAAGTTGACCAGCGCAAGCTGCTTGGCATTCAAGCTGCAGCACCGGAACCGGAACAGAAAGTAGAAGAAGTTTGCACGACCCGCATCAGACGCGGCGGCGAGATTGTCAACGTGCCTATCCCTTGCACAAATTGACGCTAATTCAGAACCTTACAAGATCAGAGCCGCGCCTAGGGTGCGGCTCTTTTTTTGTGGTTGTTGCCAATTCTCCACATAAGGAACATTCCGGAAACCATTGATTATTGCAATAAATTTGGAATTCGCGCAGTCTGCTTTGGTATAGGGCATAAGACCCAAAAAACGAGGCGTGATCGGAGAGGCAGGTCACATGACAATACGTTCCTGGATCAGCGCAACCCTGCTGGGGTTGTCGCTTGTTATTAGTCCGGTTGGCGACGCCGCCTGGGCTGAAACTTTGCGCGTGGTGAAAAAGGGTACGGTGGAAACACTGGATGTCCCTATGAACCGCGCAATCGTCGTTGAAAGCGAGCAACCGTTTGCTGAACTCAGCATTGCCAACGCAGGCATTGCGGACATCTCGTCGTTGTCGGACCGGACCATTTATGTTCTGGGTAAGGCTCCGGGCTTAACGACACTGACCCTGTTTGACGGGGCCGGCAACCTGTTAGCCAACGTCCGCGTACGCGTTTCACCCGATGTTTCGGAGTTCAAGGAGCGTCTGCGTCAGATTCTGCCTGAAGAACCCATTGAAGTTCGCACCGCCAATGATGGCATCGTGCTGTCCGGTACGGTTTCCAGCTCGGCCAAACTGTCGCGTGCACTGGAGTTAGCCGAACGCTATGCGCCTGATCGCGTCTCGAACCTCATGTCAGTTGGTGGCGTTCAGCAGGTGATGTTGAAAGTGCGCTTTGCCGAGATGAATCGGTCCGTTGCCAAGAGCTTGACCGCTTCACTGGGTTTCGGCGGCAGTGATGTGACAGGTGGTTTCAACACTCTCAACAACCAGCTTTCACTTAATAATGCCCTCAACAACAACATACCTGCGATTCAAACAAACACAGGCGCGATCCTTTTCGGGTTTGGTGCCGGTTCAACTCAGGTTCGCTTGTTGCTGGAGGCGCTTGAAAGCAAGGGGCTGGCCCGCAGCTTGGCTGAACCGAACTTGTCAGCCTTATCTGGTCAGCAAGCAACATTTTTGGCCGGTGGCGAAGTTCCGATTCCAGTACCACAGGATGAAGGCGTCATAACCATTGAATACAAAGCGTTCGGTGTCGAGATCGATTTCATCCCTCGCGTCGTAGATGGAGACCTGATCAACCTTGAAATGGCAACAGCGGTTTCAAGCATTGATCAAAGCTCTGACTTCACGCTTAACGGTGACCCCGTTCCCAGCTTCATCACGCGCCGGGCAACTACGACGATTGAACTGCGTGACGGCGAAAGCTTTGCTATAGCGGGATTGATCCAGGATGATTTTGCAGACCTGAGCAACCAAGTTCCATGGCTGGGCGACGTTCCGGTTCTTGGGGCCCTGTTCCGCAGCGCCAACTACCAGCGTGAGCAAAGCGAACTCGTTGTTATCATTACTGCGCACCTGGTCTCGCCAACGCGCGGCGAAGCGCTGGCCCTTCCAACCGACCGGGTCAAGCCGCCCAGCGAATTTGATCTGTTCGTGAATGGGCAGGTCGCACGCACTCAGCGTGCCGGTTCCGGTGGAGCATCCGAAGTTGCCAAACAAGATTTCGGCAGCTCGTACGGCTACGTCCTAGATTGATCAGGAGGATAGGACCAATGCAAAAGTGGATCATCACATTGGGTCTTACGGTCGCAGTTGCCGCATGTACGCGCGAGGCCGGATACGAGATCGATGCTGGAACTTTCGGCAACGCAACGTTGAACAACATTCAGGTACAAAACGGTGAACTGACTTACGCTCAGATCCTCGGCCAACGCTTTGCGGCGGATGTACCAAGCCAGGTGAACTTTGCCTTTAACAGTTCACAGTTGGACGCGTCGGCACAGCGAATCCTGTTGCAGCAAGCAGACTGGATCAAACAGTTCCCTGAAGCGCGCTTCCGGGTATACGGCCATACCGACGCTGTGGGTTCGACCAGCTACAACAAAAGCCTCGGCTTGCGCCGTGCCCAGTCGGTTGTGGCCTTCCTTGAGCGCCAAGGAATCTCGCGTTCGCGACTTGAAGCAGTTGTGTCCTTTGGCAAATCGCAGCCTTTGATTGCCACACAGCAGCGCGACCGCCGGAACCGCCGGACTGTGACCGAGGTTTCAGGCTTTGTTGACGGCAACCGGCAGCTTCTGGACGGCAAATACGCAAATGTGATCTACCGGGAATATGTGGAAAGTGCGTCATTCAAGAGCACGGTCCAAGAAGTGACCGCGTCAGATGGCGATGATGGATAATACATCCGAAATGGGCGGCATCGTCGCCCATTTCCCTACAATTGGTTCTTTTGCGCCCAATTCTTGCCCAACTTCAAAGCAACATTGTGAACAATAGGGTGACCTGCGGCCAAATTTGACCGTATTGGGGCGACAGCACATCAATCTGGCGGATTTCGTTCATATGACATGCTGAGCCCTCACGACGAGGATAGTGTTTATGACCAGCGCGACGCCGCAAGATGACAATACAGCAATTTTGGCCTGCACCATCAGCCGGGATGTCCAAAATTTCGATCTTTTGATCGAAGACATGGAGGCCATTCTGGGTGAACGCTGGGGAGATCTGGGCTTTGCCGAGGCGCTGGCCTTTTTCAGCCAGCCAGAAGCTGAATCTCTTGAATTTGTGGCGTTGGCAATTGATGGAGAGGACGAAGACAACCTTTCTTTGATGGGTGAGATCATCACCCAGGCCAAAGAAAAGAAAATCAAAGTTGTCCTGATCGCTGAAGACGTCACACCGGCCTCACTGCATCAGCTATTGCGCAAAGGCGCAGACGAATTCGTCCCCTACCCTCTTCCGGAAGGCGAACTGCAAGAAGCGATCGAGCGCATGAAGCAGCCCGATCCTGTCGCAGTGGCTCAAGCCGCCGCCGTTCCTTTGACAAGCGGCGAGGCAAAGGAAGGGGCATTGTTCGTTGTGCAGGGGCTGGCTGGCGGTGTGGGTGCGACCACAATGGCCGTCAACCTGGCTTGGGAGCTGGCCTGTGCGTCGGAAAAAGATACCCCTTCGGTCTGCCTGATCGATCTGGATCTTCAATACGGTACGGTTTCCACCTATCTGGACCTGCCGCGGCGCGAAACGGTTTTTGAAATGTTGTCAGATACCGAATCGATGGATAACGAGGTTTTCTCACAAGCGCTTCAAACTTATGAAGAAAAGCTTCAGGTTTTGACGGCACCATCGGATATGGTGCCGCTGGATCTGATTACACCAGATGATATTCAGCGCGTTATCGACATGGCCCGCACACATTTCGATTATGTGATCGTCGACATGCCCAAGACGCTGGTTCTGTGGTCCGAAACGGTCTTGCAAGCGGCGCATGTGTATTTCGCGATGATCGAATTGGACATGCGCTCTGCGCAGAATGCACTGCGCCTGAAGCGCGCCTTGCAGGCAGAGGAGTTGCCCTTCAATAAACTGCGTTTTGCTCTAAACCGAGCGCCCAAGTTTACCGATCTCAACGGAAAGAGCCGAGTAAAGCGTATGGGTGAAAGCCTTGGGATCTCGATCGACCTGCAATTGCCCGATGGGGGCAAGCCGGTCATGCAGAGCGGTGACCACGGTCTGCCACTGGCGAATTCGGCCGCCAAGAACCCGTTGCGCCGGGAAATCGCGAAACTGGCAAAATCGCTTCACAGCCTTGGTAGCGGCAGCGCCGAAGAAGCTGCGTAACATCTTTGCAAAGGGGTACCTGCCGTGTTTTCAAGATATAAGAAACCGTCCGCTGCACAGCCGGTAAAAGCGCCGGCACAAGCCACCGAACCGGCAGCGCCCGTTGCACAGGCCGCTGCCACAACGACAGCGGTTGCACGCAAACCCCAAAAAAAGAAGCCCGGCGAGGTCGTTGGATCCGATCGTGATCGCAAGCGAAAGGAACGACTGGGCGAAATCAAGATCGAGCTGCACAAGGAATTGTTGGAAAACCTGAACCTTGCGGCTTTGGAAAACGCGGGCGAAGCCGAATTGCGCGCAGAAATCAGCGCAATTGCCAGCGAGGTTCTGGAAACCAAGAACATCGTTCTGAACCGCGAAGACCGGTCTCAACTGAACAAAGAACTGTATGATGAGGTGACAGGTCTCGGCCCGCTTGAGACCCTGCTACAAGACGACACGGTCAACGATATTCTGGTCAACGGCCCGCAACAGATTTTTGTTGAACGCGCGGGTAAGCTGGAACTCAGCGACATCACGTTCAAGGATGAAAAACACCTGATGCGGATCATCGACAAGATCGTGTCCGCTGTGGGTCGTCGTGTTGATGAATCAAACCCTTATGTTGACGCCCGTCTGGCCGACGGCTCGCGTTTCAACGCCATGGTCCCGCCAATTGCGGTGGATGGATCGCTGGTCTCGATCCGTAAATTCAAAAAGGACAAGCTGGGCATTGACGATCTGGTCAATTTCGGCGCTTTCACGGAAGAAATGGCTGCCTACCTGCAGGCGGCGGTATCAACGCGCCTGAACATAATCGTTTCGGGCGGTACCGGTTCCGGTAAAACAACCACTTTGAACGCACTGTCCAGTTTTATCGACGATGCCGAGCGCATCCTGACCATCGAGGATACGGCGGAACTTCAGTTGCAGCAGACCCATGTGGGACGAATGGAAAGCCGCCCGCCCAACGTGGAAGGCAAAGGCGAAGTCAGCCCGCGCGACTGTTTGAAAAACGCCCTGCGTATGCGGCCTGATCGCATCATCGTGGGTGAGACGCGAGGCGCCGAAGTGATCGACATGTTGCAGGCCATGAACACCGGCCACGATGGGTCGATGACCACGATCCACGCCAACTCGGCGCGTGACGGTATTTCGCGACTAGAGAACATGATTGCCATGGCAGGGATCGAGATGCCGATCAAGGCGGTCCGCAGCCAGATCTCATCTGCTGTGAACCTGATTGTGCAGGCCAGCCGCTTACAGGACGGTTCACGCCGGATGACCTCGATCACCGAGATCACAGGGATGGAAGGCGATGTGATCTCGATGCAGGAAATTTTTCGTTTTCAACGCGTTGGACTAACACCCGACAACAAGATCATCGGTCATTTCACCGCAACCGGCGTGCGCAGCCACTATTCGGAACGCTTCCGTCTGTGGGGCTTTGATCTACCAGCGTCGATCTACGACCCAACCACGATGTAGGAGAAACACGCATGAATGTGCCTATGGAGGCGATTATCTATGTCGCCATCTTTGTGGGGGTTCTTGCCCTGGTCGAGGGCATCTATCTTGTCGCCTTCGGCAAATCCATCAGCCTGAACAGCCGGGTTAACCGCCGTCTGGACATGCTGGAAAAGGGTGCCGGGCGCGAACAGGTGCTTGAGCAGCTGCGCAAGGAAATGCAGCAGCATATGAAATCGCAGAGCATCCCTCTGTATTCACTGCTTGCTGACAAGGCTCAGAAGGCGGCGATTGCGTTTTCCCCGCGTCAGTTGATCATGATCATGGCTTTGGTGTCCGGCGTGGCGTTTGTCGGGCTCAGCATTGGCACTGCCACAGATACCGCACTGCGCGCCGTAATCTCTATCGCGATTGGCATCGGAGGCGTTTACGCATGGGTCAATCACAAGGCCAAGAAACGCATGGGTATGATTGAGGAACAACTGCCCGACGCGGTTGAATTGATGGTGCGTTCGCTGCGTGTGGGTAACCCGTTCGTGTCGACCATTCAGGTGGTTTCAAACGAAGTTCAGGATCCGCTGGGCACTGAATTTGGCGTCATTGCGGATGAATGTGCCTATGGCCGCGATGTCGGTGAGGCCTTGAAAGATATGGCCGAGCGGCTGGACATGCAGGACTTGCGTTTTTTGGCCGTCGCTGTGGGTATCCAACAGCAATCCGGTGGTAACCTCGCTGAAATTCTGGCCGGTCTGGCTCAGGTCATCCGGGCCCGATTCCGCCTGTTCCGCCGGGTAAAAGCCATCACCGCCGAAGCGCAGTGGTCAGGAAAGTTCCTGTCTGGCTTTCCGATTGCCTGTCTGGTTTTCATCCTGGTTAAAGACCCAGGCTATTATGACGAGGTGTTGGACCATCCCTGGTTCATCCCCGCCTGTTTCGTTGTCGCCATCATGCTGACACTGAACCTGATCGTCATGAAGATCATCACCAACATTAAGGTCTGAGGGCGCATCATGGAATTTCTGACCAGCATCAATGACCTTTTGACACAACACCTGGGTGAATTCGGACCGCTTATCGTTGTCGGCATTCTGGGTCTGATAATGATTCTTGTGGCCGTCTCGCTGATGATGAATCAGCCCGAAGACCCGCTGAAAAAACTGCAAAGATCAAACTCAGCCCCTAAAAAGCAAACAAAAGACAAAAAAGAACGGCTTCGCAACTCAAGCCGTAACGAGCAGCTTGAGAAATTTGCAACGTTCCTTGAGCCTAAGAACGAAGAAGAATATTCGGCGGTCGAACTGAAACTGCGGCAGGCCGGGTATCGGTCGAAAGACTCGGTTCGGTTCTTCCATTTCGCTCAGTTTTCGCTGGGTATTCTTGGGATTCTCGTCGGTGTCCTGTTGATCACCGTCTTTTCCGGTGGACAGGAATTCACCGGTCAGCAGATGATCATCCGGGTTTTTGTTCCGGGCGCGATCGGCTACTTCGCCCCCAAATACTGGATCTCACGTCGAGTGGAAGAGCGAAAAGAAGCCATTACCGCAGGATTTCCCGACACGCTTGACCTGATGCTAGTATGCGTCGAAGCCGGGCAATCCCTGGATCAGGCAATCGTCCGTGTGGCCAGCGAAATGAGTGCCTCCTACCCTGACATCGCGCAAGAATTTGAAATCGTCGCCTACGAAATGAAGGCCGGTAAGGACAAAGATACGGTTCTGCGCGACTTCGGTACGCGGTGCGGTGTGCAGGATGTGAATTCATTCGTGACCGTGATGATCCAATCGGCGTCATTTGGTACATCCATTGCCGAAGCTCTGCGGGTGTATGCCGGTGAGATGCGCGACAAACGCGTCATGCGCGCCGAAGAGGCCGCGAACAAGTTGCCGACAAAGATGACTCTTGTCACAATGGCGCTGACAGTGCCGCCATTGCTGATCATTCTGATCGGTCCGTCGGTAAGGGTCATTTCGAGTTTTGGACGCGCGGGCGGATAGAACCCTATGAAAGCTGAAAACAGGTGCTTCCCTTTCGGGTTTCGCCGAATACTTTGGGCCACCACAGTTTGCGCTGTGGTGGCTTCCTGCACGGAAGAGTCGTCGTCAAACGGTTTGGACGCGCCGGGGTTTGATCCCAAAGGTGAGGCTGAAGACAACATAACGGTCGGAAACAGATTGATGGCCGCTGGCGAATACGAGCTGGCATTAGAGTCGTTTTCCCGCGCCGCGCTGGATCAAGGTATGACCACACAGGTGCTGACGTCACTGGGAACAGCCAATCTTGGCTTAAGAAGGGTGGGCCAGGCTGAGACACTTTTGCGCCGCGCTGTTGAGAACGAGCCCGACTGGCCCGTCGCCTGGAACAATCTTGGTGTCCTTCTGATGGAAAAACAGGAATATCCCGAGGCCGCACAGGTGTTTCAGCGAGCGTTTGCATTGGACAATGGCGAAAGTGACGCAATCCGCGACAATCTGCGCTTAGCACTCGCAAAAATGGAAAATCCTGTTAATACTACTACTCAAGAACAAGAATACACACTGGAACAGCGTGGCGACGGGCAATTTACGCTCCGCAAGATCCAGTAATTGAGGCAAGAGCAGTAAAGGACGCAAAAATGCGCCAGCAATTCTTGATTCCGACTGTCATTATCAGCGGTCTGATCCTTTCGGCCTGTGCAAAGGAAACCGAAGAGGAAAAAGTCGAACGCACGTTTCAAGAAGTGAACGTGATTGACGAAACAAACTTGAACGATGTGCTTCTGAACGCGGCTGACCCAAACGAAGCTGTTACCTATTTTCAGGGTGCCGCGCTAAAAAATCCCGACCGGATCGACCTTCAACGCGGATTGGCCATTTCTCTGGGACGTGCCAAGCGCACGACTGAAGCCGCAGCCGCGTGGAAGCGCGTGACGACAATGAAGGGCACGAACGCCGCGGACAGGGTCGAGTACGCGGATGCATTGGTCAGGAGCGGCGACTGGACAAAGGCCAAATCAGTTCTGGATACAGTTCCCCCAACCTTTGAGACCTTCAAGCGGTATCGACTTGAAGCAGTGGTCGCGGATTCGCGCAAAGAATGGAAGCGTGCTGACCACTTTTATGAAACCGCAGTCGGCCTGACCACCCGGCCCGGCAGCGTCATGAACAACTGGGGATATTCGAAACTGACCCGCGGTGAATATGCCGAAGCTGAGCGCCTGTTCACTGACGCCATCCGTCAGGATAGCTCATTGTTCACCGCCAAGAACAATCTGGTATTGGCCCGTTCGGCACAGGGCAACTATAGCCTACCAGTCGTTCCGATGACCCAGATCGAGCGGGCGCGGCTGCTGAACACAATGGCAATTTCAGCTGTTAAACAAGGCGACGTCACAACCGCAAAGAACCTGTTCCGCGAAGCAATCGCTACCCATCCACAGCATTTCGACGAAGCGGTCCGCTCGCTTCGTGCGCTTGAAGGGGCCTGATACATGCACATTCCAGCAGCCGCTGCGGCCTGGTTTCTGCCGTTTGTGCTGCCGATCTGTTTTTATGTCGCCTTCACCGATATGCGTGACATGCGGATCAAGAACCATGCCGTTTACGCGCTGACGCTGGTCTTTGTTGTAATCGGCCTGATCGCAATACCACCCTGGTCGACAGACTGGCTAAGCGGCAATCTGGGTCCTTTGTCGGTGTCGTTGCCGATTTATGCATGGCAACTGCTCCATATCGTGGTGATCTTGCTTCTGGGTATCATCCTGAACGCTGCAGGGGTCATGGGTGCGGGCGACGCCAAGTTCATGGCTGCGGCATCTGCTTTTATCTGGTTGGGTGATCTCAGGGTGATGATGCTGATCCTTATGGCCTGTATTCTGGCCGCTGTTGTGACACACCGGCTTGCTAAACATACACCGCTGCGGGCCATTGCGCCGCATTGGGAAAGCTGGGATCGCGGCAAACAGTTTCCAATGGGCCTTGCTCTGGCTGGTTCCCTAGCCATGTACTTGATTTTGGGTACTGTTCTCGGATCGTAAACTATCATCAGCACGCCTTGTCATTGCCTTTGTCCCGCCACAAAGCTGGGTCATTTTTCCTCCAAACCGCCCTCATTCGGGTATTTGGCGTGACACTTTGACAAACGAGCAACGCGCATGAATATGCAGACTTCCGCAGTTATGGCCCCCCCTGCCCCAAAAGGCCTGGGCGAAATGAAACTTCCGCTGGTGATGATGCGGGATATTCTGCTGAAAACCGTCTTCCGCAAAAATGCCAGCACCGTTTCCGAAATCGCAGCGGCCATTTGTCTGCCCGGTTCGGTAACGCAAGAACTGGTGGACATCGCACGCGATCAGAAACTGCTGGAGGCGACCGGGACCCTGAATGCTAACAGCGGCAACGAGATGGGGTATCAGCTGACCGATGCAGGCAAGGCCCGCGCCTTGGACGCGCTGAGCCAGTCAGAATACTTCGGTGCCATGCCCGTGCCGCTCGACGTTTACCGCGAGCAGGTTAAACGCCAGTCAATCCGCAACATTCAGGTCACACGAGAACAACTGGTTGGCGCAATGGGCCATCTGGTGCTGCCCGACAGCCTGCTGGATCATCTGGGCCCCGCGGTCAGCGCTGGTCGTTCAATCCTGATGTATGGCCCTCCGGGCAACGGTAAATCCTCAATTTCGAACGGTATCCGCGACGCGCTTGGGGACAATGTCTATGTGCCTTACGCCATCGAATATGCCGGTCAGGTGATCACCGTCTATGACCCGATCGTACACACTGCGATCGAGCAAGAGCCTGACGACCCCAACAGCCTGCGTCGCCGCAAACGGTTTGATTCGCGCTATGTCCAATGTGAACGACCTACGGTTGTGACCGGTGGTGAACTGTCACTGAGCATGCTGGATCTGGTCTACAACCCGACCGCGCGGACCTATCAGGCCCCATTGCAGTTGAAATCGACTGGCGGCATCTTTATCGTGGACGACCTTGGCCGTCAGGCCGAACCGCCGCAGGCGCTGGTCAACCGTTGGATTGTTCCGTTGGAAGAGAACAAGGATATCCTGGGCCTGCAATCGGGTGAGAAATTCGAAGTGCCGTTTGACACGTTGGTCATCTTCTCGACCAACTTCCACCCGAATGAGATCTTCGACCAAGCGGCCCTGCGCCGGATCTTCTTCAAAATCAAAATCGACGGTCCGAACCAGGAAAACTTCCTGAAAATCTTTGCCATGGTGGCCCGCAAACGCGGCATGCCACTGGATGAGGCGGCACTGGTGCATCTGCTGAAGGTTAAATACCCGACCATCAACAACATCTACGCCAATTATCAGCCGATCTTCCTGATCGATCAGATGATCTCGATCTGCGAGTTTGAGGGCATCCCCTATCAGATGAGCCCCGATCTGATCGACCGCGCCTGGGCCAACATGTTCGTAAAAGACGAGAAAATCGTCAAATAACGCTGTGCCAATTCCTCTGCCGCGCGGGTAATCTGTGTTCATGACGCAGATTCCCGCTCGGATCGGTACGTGGTTTTCCACCAAAGGCTGGTCCATCCACCCGCATCAGCATGAGATGTTCGACCGGGCGCAAGACCCCGCAACCTTGCTGATCGCGCCCACTGGTGGTGGCAAGACCATGGCCGGCTTTCTGCCAACACTGGCCGAGCTGGCCGACGGTGCCCATACCGGTTTGCACACGATCTATGTTTCACCGCTCAAGGCACTGGCGGCCGATATCAAACGTAACCTGCGCACCCCGGTGGACGAGATCAACCTGCCCATACGGATCGAAGATCGCACCGGCGACACATCGGCCACACAAAAGAAACGTCAACGCGCCGATCCGCCCCATATCCTGCTAACCACACCCGAAAGCCTGGCACTGCTGACCTCTTACGAAGATGCGCCACGTATGTTCGATGGTGTGCAACGGATCATCGTCGATGAAATCCACGCGCTGGCAGAAAGCACGCGGGGTGATCAGCTGATGCTGGCGCTGGCACGACTGCAACGCCTCTACCCTGCTCTGCGTCGCGTCGGCTTGTCAGCCACCGTTGAAGACCCCGCAGCAATAGCCCGCTTTCTGGCCCGCCACCCAGACCCCTGCCAGATCGTGCAGGCAGATCCGGGGCCGGACCCGGATATCCAAATGCTGGAAACAACCGAGATGCCGCCCTGGTCCGGTGGTGGCGCAGCCTATGCGATTCCGGCGGTGCTGGATCAAATCCGGCAGCATAAAACCACACTGATCTTTCATAACACGCGCGCTCAGGCCGAAATCTTCTTTCACAACCTGTGGCTGGCCAATGAAGACGGCCTGCCCATCGGCATTCATCACGGCAGCCTTGACCGGCAACAACGCGAGAGGGTTGAGGCTGCGATGGTCCGGGGGGATCTGCGCGCCATCGTTTGCACTGGTTCTTTGGATCTGGGCATCGACTGGGGCGATGTGGATCTGGTGATCCAGATCGGTGCACCCAAGAATGTCAAACGTCTTGTTCAACGGATCGGGAGGGCCAATCACCGTTATAACGCGCCCTCAAAGGCGCTGCTGGTGCCTGCCAACCGGTTTGAAGTGGTCGAATGCGTCGCTGCGCTGGAGGCGGTAAAAGCCCATGATCTGGATGGCGAACCCCGCGGCCCTGGCCCCCGCGATGTCTTGTGCCAGCATATTCTGATTGCCGCCTGCGCCGGACCGTTTGAGGCTGGTGATCTGTACAAGGAAATGACGGCTGCGGGGCCTTACGCGCACCTGAACCGTGCCGAGTTTGACGCCTGTCTCGATTTCTGCGCCACCGGTGGTTACGCCTTGAAGGCATATGATCGCTGGCAACGGCTGCAACAACGTGCTGACGGGAAATGGCAGCTGCGTGATCCCCGCGCAGCGTCGCGCATTCGCATGAATTTGGGCACAATTCAGGACACTGACACGCTCAAGGTCCGTCTAAAGCGCAGCCGGGGCGGCAAGCCGTTGGGAGAGGTTGAGGAAGCCTTTGCCGCCTCTCTGACGCCTGGCGACACTTTTTTGATAGGTGGACAAATTGTGCGGTATGAGGGCCTGCGCGAAATGGTGGTCGAGGTCAGCCGTCGTGCTGATCGCAAACCCAAGATCGCGACCTTCTCGGGTACGAAATTTGCAACCTCCACCCAGCTCAGCGACCGCATTCTGCGCATGTTTGCCCAAGAAGATTGGCCGCAACTGCCCTCTCATACCGCGGAATGGCTGGCCTTGCAGCGGCAGATCTCGCGCCTGCCTCAGCGCGACCGCTTGCTGATCGAAAGCTTTCCAAGCGACGGTCGGGAAAATCTATGTGTTTACGGATTCGCCGGTCGTAACGCGCAGCAAACACTGGGTCTGCTGCTGACGAAACGGATGGAAGATACTGGCCTGGCCCCGATGGGCTTTGTTGCAACGGATTACGCCACGCTGATCTGGGGGCTGGATGCAGTTACAGATCCTACCCCACTGTTTCAACGCGACGCGTTGCGCGACGGGTTGGACACTTGGCTCGCTGGCAATGCCGTGATGAAACGCACCTTTCGCGCCTCTGCCACCATAGCGGGCCTGATCGAACGCAACACGGTTGGCCAACGCAAAAGCGGGCGGCAGGCAACGTTTTCGTCGGACATTCTCTATGACACTCTGTGGAAATACGACCCGGATCACCTGTTGATGCAGATCACCCGTGAAAAAGCAATGCGCGGGTTGGTCGATTTTGGCCGGATTGAAGCCATGCTGGAGCGAATAGGCGACCGAATGGATCTGCTGCGGCTGGATCGCATATCGCCACTGTCAGCCCCACTTTTCCTTGAGGTCGGAAAAGTTCCCGTGAAAGGCGCTGCAGAGGAACGCCTGCTGGCGGAAGAAAGCGAGCGTTTATTGCAATCAGCCGGGCTAGATCAGCTTTGATCCTCTTGCGTCAGGCAACGAAACACGCCAAGAACGTATCATGAACGTGTGCGAGTTTTTCTTTGCAAGTCAGCGCCTCGGCGCTCTGTCTTCGGGTGCGCTGTGGTGGCCAGAGCAGCAAATGCTGTGTGTCTCGGACCTGCATTTGGGCAAATCCGAACGATTGGCGCGGCGCAACGGGCTTGCATTGCCCCCTTACGACACCCGCGAAACACTGGATCGATTGGCGGATGATTTGGAGCGCACCAACGCGGAAACTGTTCTATGCTTGGGTGACAGCTTTGACGACCTTGAAGCCGCCCAAGCGCTGCCTTCAGCCGAAAGACTACGGATCGCAGCATTGCAAGCTGGGCGCAAATGGATATGGATCGAAGGAAACCATGATCCCGGCCCAATTGAGCTGGGCGGAACTCACCTGTTCGAATGGCGCATTGGCCCGCTTGTCTTTCGCCATATTGCAGAGGATCAAGCACAAGGAGAAGTTTCCGGCCATTACCACCCAAAAGCGCGGATCAGGGTAAGGGGGCGGCACATTTCGCGACCCGCTTTTCTATTGGATCAAAAACGCCTGATCCTGCCGGCTTACGGTACCTTCACAGGCGGGCTGCGCAGTTCGGATCAAGTTCTGGCAGACCTCATGGATCAAAGCGCCATGGCTATTCTAACCGGCCCGCACCCGCAGATGATGCCGATGCCGCGCTAACGTCAGATCAAACCGTCCTGTTCCAACATCGGTTTGTACTTTCGGCTGACTGGCACCAGATCGCCGTTGACCAGCTTTAAGAACGTTTTGCCATTTGTCTTTTCAACACCGGCGATAGAAGCATCCGTCACCCAATGCGAGCGATGCGAGCAATGGCCGGGAACCGGTTCCATCTCGGCAATGGCGTCCGTGAAACGCGACCGGAGCGTGAAAACTCCTTCCGAAGTCACAACATCCACATTGTGATCCCTTACGGTCAGGCGATAAATCTGACCATTGAAACCAGCAGGTAAGCGTTTGGCAAGACGCGGCTTTTCAATGTCTGGCGACAACGCCACTGCAGCTTGCAAGTCGTTGCGTTGCACAAAAACCAGCCCTGCCACCAACAACACCCCATAAACAGCAACTGTTTGCGCACCTGGTGCCATATGACCACCGATAGTGAACAAAATCCACGCCAGCAACCAAAGCGACGGTGTGAAAAAGGACAGGATCAGACCGGCGTAAGCTAGATCCCGGGCTGGAATGTTCAAAAGCAATGGGCTGTTGAGCATCAGCTTTCGCACTAAACCGGTCACTGAAAGTGCCAAGACCATGACGCCGACCCAAAACAGAAGGCGCAAACCAAAGCTGAGTTCGGCAACCAGAAATGGTGGGAACGCATAGGCAAGCACAGGAAGAAAAACGACGCCCGCTGACACTCTTTGCGGGGTGCAAGCTTTTCGAATTGAATTTAACTTAGACGACATACTGCTTTTGTGCGTGCATAGCCCGAGCGCGATAGGCACAAGGGAAAATAAACCTGTAAACAACTGGAAATACAGGCTTATCAAGATAATTCAAGCTGGGAAACCCACTCATGAGTACGTCGCTCATGTTGTCTTGGGTTTAGTCCTGGCGTGTCACGCAGTCAGGTTAGGCGACGGGCCGTCTGTAGCGGCCCGACCCAAGTTGGTTTAGGCTGTCAGACCTTCCGGTTCTGGCAATCCGTTGGACCGGCAGCAGGCGGTCAGCGTGTTGGCCAGCAAACACGCGATAGTCATCGGGCCTACGCCGCCCGGAACCGGAGTGATTGCGCCCGCACGTTCAGCCGCGCTGGCGTAGTCTACGTCGCCAACCAGCTTGTTCTTGCCGTCACGCTCGATCCGGTTGATGCCTACGTCGATCACGGTGGCACCTTCCTTGATCCAGTCGCCCGGCACCATCTCAGGACGGCCAACAGCGGCGACAACAATGTCTGCGCGACGCACGACGTCAGGCAGGTCTTTGGTGCGCGAATGCGCAATCGTTACGGTGCAGCTGTCGCCCAGCAACAGCTGTGCCATAGGTTTGCCAACGATGTTTGAACGGCCAATCACAACCGCATCCATGCCCGACAGCGAGCCGTGATAGTCGCGCAGCATCATCAGGCACCCAAGCGGCGTGCAGGGCACCATCGATTTCTGCCCGGTGCCCAGCAGGCCCACGTTCGAGATGTGAAAACCATCGACATCCTTGGCAGGATCAATCGAGTTGATCACAAGATCTTCGTTCAAGTGCTTTGGCAGAGGCAGCTGAACCAGAATGCCATGGACGGCGGGATCGTTGTTCAGCTTATCGATCAGAGTCAGCAGGTCCTCTTCCGAGGTGTCGACGTCCAGCTTGTGTTCATACGAGTTCATGCCGACCTCGACGGTCTGCTTGCCCTTCGAGCGGACATAAACCTGGCTGGCGGGGTCTTCGCCTACCAGAACCACGGCAAGGCCGGGGGTGATGCCGTTTTCTTCTTTCAGCTTGGCAACCTGATCGGCCACTTGCGCGCGCACTTTTGCCGCGAATGCCTTACCGTCGATAACCTGCGCTACCATCCTTTGATCCCTTCTTTCAAAAAACGGATCGGGCGCAAGATGCGCCCGGTCAGTCAGTCAGAGCCGAGCACACGCTCTTCGCGGGCAATCGACCAATCTATCAAAATACGCCAGAGTTCTTCAGCAAGCTCAGGGTCCATACCCAGTTCATCGGAACTCTTGCGCACGCGCTGCACCACCTCTTCAACACGATCCGGGATTCGGGCGGGCAGCCCCTCGCCGGGTTTCAGCTGGGACGCACGGTCGATGTAACTGGCACGGTTCACCAGCATTTCGATCAGTTGGCGGTCCAGCCTGTCGATCTGAACCCGCAATTCCTGCATAGTGTCACAGTCTTGCGGCGGTGTCAGAGTGGGCATCGCGGTCTCCTCATGGCCCGGGGAAATCCCCGGACCACGAGATGGTTCAAAAAACGGCTTAGAACAAGCCCTCGATCTCACCTGCGTCGTTAAGGCAGATGGTTTCTGCAGCCGGTTTGCGGGGCAGACCAGGCATGGTCATGATCTCACCGCAGACAACTACGATAAAACCGGCACCTGCGGACAGGCGAACCTCACGCACCGGAACCGAGTGGCCGGTGGGCGCGCCGCGCAGGGTCGGATCGGTCGAGAACGAGTACTGAGTTTTCGCCATGCAGACCGGCAGGTTGCCATAGCCCGCGTCTTCCCACTCGCGCAGTTGGTTGCGGATCTTGTTGTCGGCCAGAACCTCGTCAGCGCGGTAGATGCGCTTGGCGATGGTTTCGATCTTTTCGAACAGCGGCATTTCGTCGGGGTAGATCGGCGCGAAGTTTGCGGTGCCACCTTCAACGATTTCGACCACTTTCTCGGCCAGCGGAGCCGAGCCTTCCGAGCCCAGTTCCCAGTGACGCGACAGAACTGCTTCGACACCGTGATCGGCGCAGTAGTTCTTGACGGCCTCGACTTCGGCATCGGTGTCGGTGACGAAGTGGTTGATGGCGACAACAACCGGCACACCGAACGATTTCACGTTCTCGATGTGGCGGCCCAGGTTGGCGCAGCCCGACTTAACAGCGTCAACGTTTTCAGCACCCAGATCAGCCTTGGCCACGCCACCGTTCATCTTCATCGCGCGTACAGTGGCAACCAGAACAACAGCCGACGGGGCGATGCCCGCTTTACGGCATTTGATGTTCATGAACTTTTCGGCGCCAAGGTCCGCACCAAAGCCAGCCTCGGTCACAACATAGTCAGCGACTTTCAGCGCGGTCTTGGTCGCGATGACCGAGTTACAGCCGTGCGCGATGTTCGCGAACGGGCCACCGTGAACAAAGGCCGGGTTGTTTTCCAGCGTTTGCACCAGGTTCGGCTGCATGGCGTCCTTCAGCAGAACGGTCATTGCGCCTTCGGCCTTGATGTCGCGGCAATAAACCGGGGTTTTATCGCGGCGGTAAGCAACGATGATGTCGCCCAGACGCTTTTCAAGGTCTTTCAGATCGTTGGCCAGGCACAGGATCGCCATGACTTCGGATGCCACGGTGATGTCAAAGCCTGCTTCGCGCGGGAAGCCGTTCGAAACACCTCCCAAGCTGGCGGTGATCTGACGCAGGGCACGGTCGTTCATGTCGACCACACGACGCCATGCAACACGGCGCGTGTCGATTTCGGCTTCATTGCCCCAGTAAATGTGGTTGTCGATCATCGCCGACAGCAGCGAGTGCGCCGAGGTGATGGCGTGGAAGTCGCCGGTGAAGTGCAGGTTCATCTCTTCCATCGGAACAACCTGCGCGTAACCGCCACCTGCAGCACCGCCCTTCATGCCGAAGTTCGGGCCCAGCGAGGCTTCGCGGATACAGATCATCGCATTCTTGCCGATGCGGTTCAGGCCGTCACCCAGACCAACGGTGGTGGTGGTCTTGCCTTCGCCTGCCGGGGTCGGGTTAATCGCGGTCACCAAAATCAGCTTGCCGTCTTCGCGGTCCTGAACCGAGTTGATGAAGTCCTGACTGACTTTAGCTTTGTCATGGCCGTAAGGCAGCAGATCCGCTGAGTCGATGCCGATCTTGGCACCGATTTCCTGAATCGGCTTTTTGTTCGCTTCACGAGCGATTTCGATATCGGATTTGTAGCTCATTGGCCGGGGTCCCTAATTGAATGCCGTGCAATACCGACGCGATACGTCGGCGCTGCGCATTCCATACCCTTGTGTACAATCTCAATAGCCATGGATTCCGACATTCTGGTGTCGCGAAGCGTCGTAAGGTCATTTCATCGGTTTCTAATCGGAAACCTGACGCGTTTAAGGAGCCCAGGCGGGCTGGTCCGGAACAAACAACGTCAGATGATCCCCAAGCTGAATACGCCCCGGGCGTTCGACCCATCCGGTTATGCCGCGACGCCCCACCGCTGCCGGTTTGAACGCGGCACCATACCCGGGCTGATCCGCCTCGACCTCGCGCCCCGGTAACACGCAGGGAGCGTTTTCCATGTCGACGGTGATTGTTGCACCTAACGCGGCCTGCAAGCGTGATGATGGCGGAATGTGCGAGAAATCGGGAATGCCTTTCAGGACAATTGATGCGCCAAGATATGCGGGGTCTAGCGCCTCCAAACCCATACCCTGCGCGATCTGGTCAAGCTCTTCCACTGACAGAACCGACAACTGACGTACATTGCGGATTTCTGTCCCTGTGGGATAGAGGTTCTTGACCCGCACACAGGATGCCCGATTGAGCCCTTCGTGCCGTTCCCCAGCCACACCATCAAATGCCAGGTCCAACTCTTGCACGGCTGTCGCACGAAGCGACTTCCCAGCAGGAACATGGCCCAACCAAACCACTTCGCCTACATATTCAGTTTCACGCAAAAACGGCATAATGGCATCCCTTTTCCGCTGGAGTTCGAAAGGCATATTGCCCAGCAAACGTCAGATGAAAAGAGAAAAGACCCGAGCGTTCGCCCGGGTCTTTGTGATTTATGCGGTAGGTTCTGGCTCCATCCCACCCTCAGGAGGGGATTTCTTGGCCTTCGTCTTGGGAATGGCCGTAACGCTGGGTGCGCTGCCCTGATCCGGGCTGTCCCCTTCGTCATCGCCTTCGGTCGGCGATTCACCATTCATGACACGCTTGATCTCGTCCCCGGTCAGGGTCTCGTATTCCAGCAGGCCTTGGGCCAAACGCTCCCATTCTTCGTTCTTGTCGGTCAGAATCTTGTGAGCGCGCTCATAGCCTTGCTGGATCAGGCGCTTTACCTCTTCCTCGATCAGCTCTTTGGTATGCGCCGACACTGAGAAACCAGCAGTGTTGCCTGAATATCCCTCATGCGCCTCGGCATAATCGATATTGCCGACTTTATCGGACATACCCCAGCGCATCACCATGGCGCGGGCCAACTGGCTGGCCTGCATGATGTCACCGGCGGGGCCGTTCGAGACGTGGTCTTCACCGTATTTGATCACTTCGGCCGCTTTGCCCGCCATGGTCATCGCCAGCTTCTGCTCACACTCGTCCCGGTGATAGTTCAGCTGATCCATTTCGGGCAGGCTGACAACCATGCCAAGCGCACCGCCACGCGGGATGATCGTCGCCTTATAGACCGGATCACACAGCGGCAGGGTCATGCCAACGACGGCGTGGCCCGATTCGTGATAAGCGGTCTTTTCTTTCTGATCCTGAGTCAGCACCATCGACCGGCGCTCGGCCCCCATCATCACCTTGTCCTTGGCGTTCTCAAAATCTTCCATGGTGACAAAGCGACGACCCACACGCGCTGCCATCAGCGCAGCCTCGTTCACAAGGTTCGCCAGATCAGCGCCCGAGAAACCCGGAGTACCACGCGCGATGATGCGCAGATCGACATCGGGGCCCAAAGGTGTCTTGCGGGCGTGCACGCCCAGAATCTTCTCGCGGCCTTTGATGTCGGGGTTGCCAACTGTCACGTTGCGGTCAAACCGGCCCGGACGCAGCAGCGCAGGGTCCAGAACATCCTTACGGTTCGTCGCCGCCAGTATGATCACGCCTTCGTTGGCCTCGAACCCGTCCATCTCAACCAGCAGCTGGTTGAGCGTCTGTTCGCGTTCATCATTACCACCACCGTAGCCGGCACCACGGTGACGGCCCACGGCATCGATCTCGTCGATAAACACGATGCACGGCGCGTTCTTCTTGGCCTGTTCGAACATGTCGCGCACGCGGGATGCACCAACACCCACGAACATCTCAACGAAGTCCGAACCGGAAATGGTGAAGAACGGTACACCTGCCTCACCTGCAATCGCACGGGCCAGCAGTGTTTTACCGGTACCCGGAGGGCCAACCAAAAGCGCGCCTTTTGGAATTTTTCCACCAAGCCGCGAAAACTTCTGCGGGTTGCGCAGGAATTCCACGATCTCTTCCAGCTCTTCCTTAGCCTCATCAATGCCAGCAACATCATCGAAGGTCACACGGCCATGCTTTTCGGTCAGCATCTTGGCCTTGGACTTGCCAAAGCCCATCGCACCGCCTTTGCCGCCGCCCTGCATGCGGTTCATGAAGTAAACCCATACGCCGATCAGCAGCAAGAAAGGCAGCAGCGTGATCAGGAAGGACTGGAACCCAGACTGCTGTTGCTTGACCGCTTGAACCGGGATGTTCTCATCGATCAGCAGCTTGGTGACCTCGGCGTCGCCTGGTTTGATCGTGACATAGGTCGCGCCGTTTTCAGTGGTATAGCGAATCTGCTCTCCATCCAGCGTCACGTTTTTGACTTCACCGCTTTGGACGGCACCGACAAAGTCGGAATATGTTCTCTCATTGCTCTGAAGCGTTCCACCCGGTCCACTGAACAGATTGAACAGTGCCAGAATAAGCAGGAACAGAACGACCCAAAACGCGATATTGCGAGCGTTGCCCAAGGAAAATCTCCCAAAAGTTTCGGCAGGTGAGGAACTGCCAAGTTGTCTCTTAAAATAGAGAGGATTGTCCTATGTTCAATGCGATAAAAAAGATGCGTGAAATGCAGGCCAATCCGAGACCGGTTCCGCACGCCATCCATTGGCAAATCCCGCAAGCGGAGCCGCAACAACCGTTTCGCCCGCCCAAACCGCAGGGGTTGCAGTCAAAGCAAGCCTGGGACGCCCTGTGTTTTGCCAATTTACGACCTGGTGCAGCCCTTTTTCGCCCAGCGCTCGAATTTCCGCGCCTTCCGTTTCTGGGCCGGTCAGCACCCATTTGCTGTCCCAGGCGGTGCCAGATGCGGCAATTTGGCCCTCTACGGACTTAAATTCCCTGCAAATCCAAACACTCGCGCCTTTCGGCACCAGCAGACACCCGGCAATTGACCCGGCTTGACCGCAGGCAATAGCATCCATTGCCTGCTCTACAGTCGCCTGACGCGGGGGATAGCCCTGCCCGGCAATCCATTCGAGAATTCCCAGCAGAACACGCCTTTGAATCTCTTTCGGCAGTGCAGCAAACCCAGCCCGGTCCACCCTCACATCGCTTTGATCGACCCGTGTCACTTTCCGCGCGGATTCCTGCGCAAAAACACCCAAAGCCTCATGCGCCTGCGCCAGATTATTTGCTACGCGTGACAAAGACAGTGCATCGATTCCCAAGGGTTCAAGACCGTGAAGAGCTTCACGAGCCTTGATCCGGTCAAATTGCGCGTCCTGATTCGATGGGTCCTCGACCCAACTCGCCTCGATTTCTGTTAGGTAAGTGCGCAGCCTGTCTCGGGTGATACCCAGCATTGGTCGCAACAACGTCACCCCATCCCGTTGCCGCATGGGCGACATACCTGACAGGCCTGTGACGCCAGAGGACCGCCCCAGTCGCATGAGCAAAGTTTCGGCCTGATCGTCTGCGGTATGCCCCAAAGCGATTGCACCAATACCATTGTCCTTTGCCCAATTGGTCATCAGGTTGTATCGCGCCTGACGCGCTTGATCTTGCAGGTTGCCCACACCGTCCCAGCCCGACCATCGCAGAGTGTCGTGCTGCAAGCCCAGGGTCGCAGCCTGACGGGCAACGGCCTCGGCCTCCTGCGCCGCCTCGGGGCGCAACCCGTGGTCGACTGTGACAGCATAGAGTGTGATCGCTTCTGTTTGGGCGACAGTGTGCAACAGATGCATCAGGGCGACGGAATCTCCGCCACCTGATACAGCAACCCCCAGCTTGCGGGGCAGATTGTCCGGCAACCTTTTGCGAAGATCGGAAATCAGGCTGTTTGGCTGAGTGCTCAAGAACACCCCAGCGCAGTCATCTCTTGCGTGGCGTTTGCCAGCGCAGGCGCAGAGGGGAATCGCACCCCGACCTCATTCAGTGTGATGCAAGCCTGATCGGTTTGTCCCAATCGGCCCAGCGCTGCGCCCAGCTCGTACAGGGCTTCGGGGGCAAAGGCACCTTCGGAATCGCCGGTGAAGCTGGCCAAAAAGGCGCGAGCCGCTTCGCGAGTGTCACCCAGTCCCTCAAGGGCGTGACCCCGTTTCAGGTTCGCTTCAGGGGCCAGTGGGCTGCCGGGATAGTTTGCCTCGAACTGCGCGAACATGGTGGCGGCCGTTTGGAAATCACCATCGACCAAAGCTTGCGACGCCGTATCGAAATCCGCGCGTTCGCCCACGGCAAGCTCGGTTTGATCCGTTGCTGGTGGCGTTGCAACGCTTACGGGGCCCGTGTCAGACGCCGTATCACCGCCCAATGTCGAGGTTTCCTCAAGCGCCGACAGGTCTCCGCCTTCAAGTTCGACCAACCGAAACTCCAGATCGCCAATGCGGTTCGTGCCATCGGTGACTATGTTCTGGACCCGTTGGTTCAATTGCTCGGTCTGGCGCGTCAGGCGCTGCAACTCAGCCTCGATCGCGTCAACACGCTCAAGCACCGAACTGCCGGACAGGTTGGGCGCAGGCGATCCTGTGGTGGAAAACTCGCGCTTCAGGCGCTGTATCTCGACATGCAGCACCGTCAGCTCCTGACGAATATCCGCCAGGGTCTGCTGATCCTGTGCCTTCGCCACACCCGCCGTCGCCACGACGGCCGCCAAAACCCATCCTGCAATACGCATCATCTTACCCCAGAGTTGACCCTGTCAGCACCGTCACCGCACGGCGGTTCTTGGCGTAGCAGTCCTCGGTGCTGCAAATCTCGATCGGGCGTTCCTTGCCGTAGCTGACTGTTTTAAGACGGTTACCCGCCACCCCGCGGGAAATCAGATACTCGCGCGCGGCATTTGCGCGCTTTGCGCCCAAACCAAGGTTGTACTCCCGCGTACCCTGTTCATCCGCGTGACCTTCTATCGTGGCGACAAAATCGGGGTTAGCCAACAACCACTCTGCCTGCCCCTGCAGAACGGTTTGTGCCTGCGGTGTAAGGGTCGACTGATCAACAGCGAAAAGGACACGGTCGCCAACTGTTTGCTGGAAATACGCCGGCGAACGTGGGTCGCTTGGCGAACCCGGCACGATAGCGCCAGTGCCACCTGCGCCACCGCCCCCCAAAGCGGAAGGGTCGTTATTTGAACAGGCGGCAATCACACTCAGCGCGCCCAGCGCCAGAACTTTGCTCAATACGTTCATTTCAAGTGCCTCGTGTTTTGTTTATTGCCGCCTGTCTACCACAGGCGCGATTCGTTGTGAACTTTGCTGCGATCAATTCTGCAACGGGCCCCATGACGGGTCGCTGCCACCATCCGGAGTGCGCACCGGGCGCAGATTTCGGCCCGATATATCCACTGAATATAGCGAGGCCCGACCGCTTGCCCCCTGCGTTTCGCGGGTGAACATGATAACGCGTCCATTGGGCGACCAGGTGGGACCTTCATCCAGGAACGAAGCAGTCAGCAACCGTTCTTCCGACCCGTCCGTGCGCATGACGCCAATGTGGAACCGGCCTTTGTTTTGCTTGGTAAAGGCGATTAAATCGCCGCGCGGCGACCAAACCGGGGTGCCATAACGCCCCGCGCCAAAGCTGATCCGCGTTGCCTCACCCCCATTTGCAGGCATCACATAAAGCTGCGGTGTGCCCGACCGGTCGCTTTCAAAAACGATGCGGCTGCCATCCGGAGAATAGCTGGGCGCTGTTTCAATCGCGGGCGTGTTGGTCAGGCGTGTACTTTGACCCGAGGCCAGATCCATCTTCCACAAATCCGTGTTACCGCCCTGAATCAGCGAATACACAATGGACCGACCATCGGGCGAGAAACGGGGCGAGAAGCTCATGGTGCCGTCCTGAGTCTTGAGTTCTTGCCGTTTCACGCGCCCCACATCCAGAACATAGATGCGCGGGCTGCCGCTTTCGTAGCTGGTATACAGCAACCGGTCGCCCGTGGGCGAAAAGCGCGGCGCCAAAACGATGGCGGAACTGTCGGTCAGGTATTGTACATTTGCGCCGTCGTAATCCATGATCGCCAACCGCTTGAGGCGTTGATCCTTGGGTCCGCTTTCCGACACAAAGGCCACGCGGCTGTCGAAATACCCTCCTTCACCTGTGATCCGGCTATAGACCTGATCGGCAACCTTGTGCGCCATGCGGCGCCAGCCCTCGGTTGTACCTGCCAGTTGCAGGCCGGTGCCCAGTTCCTGACCCGAGAACACATCCCAGACACGGAACCGGACCGTCAATCGTTTCCCCGAAACATTGACTGCCCCAGTAACCAACGCATCAGCATTAATCGCTTTCCAGTCAGCGAACTGAACCGGCGCTTCAAAACTGCTAACCCGACTGATGAACGCATCCGACGAGATTTCGCGAAACAGACCTGTTCCGGTCAGATCCGCTGCCACCACGCGCGAAATATCCTGCGCATATTGCGCGGCCGAAGGGCCATCGGGCACGAAATTGGGAACCGCAAAGGGCAAGGGCTCGATTATGCCTTGGTCCAATTCCAGCCGCAGGGGGCCGTTTTGTGCGTAAACCGGCGCGGACATCAATGTCAGGCCGACAAAGAGGCTGGTCAGAAGTTTCATCATTTGATCCGCATCCTCTCGGGATTGAATGTAATCTCAACATCCTGCCACTGAGCGTATTTGTCAGCAGGCAAGTCATATCCTTTGGCTCCACAGCGCAAAATCGCGCGTCGCGCGGCCTGGTATGCCTGATTGGCGGCACCGGCAGACCCGCCAGAGCTGTCCAGCATCCGAATACTGCCGCCTACAACTGTACCATCACGGTTCAGCGAAAACGCAACCACGACCACCGTTTTCAGCGCATCCGTAGACAGTGAACCTACGTTCCAACACCTGGATACAGCCAGTCGCATTGCATCTTTCTCACCGCTGGTGAGCGGCGGGCCCGAGGGCTCGGTGCCAGCACCCAGAGCTTCAGCCAAGGCATCGTTTATCGCAGTCTCGTCTGTCTGCGTTTCGGGTTCCGGGGTCGTCTCGGGCGTTTCAGCAACTTCCGGTTCCGGCGGCGGGCTGGGCCGATTGGGGCGTGTGCGCGGGCGGGGTGAACTGAGCAGGGGTTCCTTGGTTTCTTCCGCCTCGGTCACAATCTCTGGCGCGGCCTCTTCCGGGGCGGTTTGATCTTGCTGTTCCTGCTGCACCTCAGCGCCCTCATCCAAGGACACCGGAGGCGTTTCAAACTCATCCGGCGTTGCCTCGGGCGGTGGCGGCGCAATCGCCTCGGGCGCAACGCGATCGGCGGGGCGCGGCTGCGCTTCTGGTTCGGGCTGCACGGGCTGTGCAACGGTTTCAACCTCAGGCTCGGCCAATGAAGGCGGCTCCTCCGGAAGCTCGGGCTCGGGCGGGGCTTCAACGATAACGGGCGCGGGTTCAGGGTCGGGTTCAGCAGGCGCCACGGGTTCGGGGCGCGGCTGTTGCTCAACCACCGGTTCCGGCGGGCTGGTTTCCGCCTGCTCAGGGTCGGGCGGTTGTTGCAAAGCGGCAGGCACTTCGGAGACGTCGGGCGCGTCGCGCTGCGCGGTCATAGCCGCGAATTGTTCAGCGGTGATCACGGAAACATCCTGGACAGCCATCGGCAACGGCTCGGACCGAAAGGTGCCGCCAAAAAGTGCGACGCCAATCAGGCTGACATGCGCAATCGCCGAAATCTTGGTGCCGGTATCCACCGTGCGACCTCACTCTCCACCTTCATCCAGCGTTGGCCCGCCCGTATCGGTTACAAGGCCAACGTTAGAAAACCCGCCCGCATTCAGCGCGCCCATGACCTGCATCACCTGTGCATATGGAATCGCACCATCAGCGCGCAGGAACACACGGTCACTGCTCCGCTCTGCCGCAATCGCGCGCAGCTTGCCAATCAACTCTTCGCGCAAGACATCAGTCGTCTGGATTTGCACGCGCCCATCTGCGGTGAGCGTCACGGTCAATGGTTCCTCGTTGTCACCGGGCAAAGCGCTTGCCGCGGTCTTAGGCAGATCGACAGGAACACCCACGGTCAGCAGCGGTGCCGCGACCATGAATATGATCAGCAACACCAGCATCACGTCCACAAACGGCGTCACGTTGATCTCGGCCATGGGTTGAGCGCGCCCGCGACGCCGTCCGCGTCTGCGCCCGTTACCAACCGAAGATTGCTGAACCGCCGCGCCCATGGTCAGCTGTCCAACTGACGCGACAGAATGGTGGCGAACTCATCGGCAAAAGCTTCGTAGCCACCAACAATCCGGTCACTATCCGCGCTAAGCTTGTTATAGAAAATAACCGCAGGGATCGCGGCCAACAAACCCAGGCCCGTCGCCAACAGCGCTTCGGCGATACCGGGGGCGACAACGGCCAGATTGGTGTTCTGCTGCTCGGCAATCTCGATAAAGGCATTCATGATGCCCCATACGGTACCGAACAGGCCAATAAACGGCGCGGTTGATCCCACCGTGGCCAAAATGGGCAACCCTTTCTGCAAGGTCTCTGCCTCTTTTGCGATGGCAACATCCATCGATCGGTCGATCCGCGCAGTTGCACCGGCGATCAGCCCACCATCATTTCGGTGCGACCTTCGCCATTCGATCATGCCTGCGGCAAAGATCTTTTCAGAACTGCCGTCCGGTTGCGCTCCGATCTGCTCAAACAGCTCATCCAAAGGGTTGCCCGACCAAAAGCTTTCATCAAACACCTGCGCCTCACGACGTGCGGCCCGATAGTTGATCAGCTTTTGGATGATAATGCCCCAGGACCAGATCGATGCACCGATCAGCATCAACATCACCAATTTGACGATAAAGGTCGCGCGGGCATACAGCCCCCACATGGAGAAATCGATCTCCTGCGCCAGCGCCAGCGTTTCAGCTTCCATGAACCTGCTCTTTGTTTTTGCCTGACGGCCGTTTGTTTGGCCTTGTTTTGCCAAACGCTAACGCAATTGGGGTTGAAAAGCCAATAGAACCACCCTTGGCCCGCAAATTGTTACATCAATGCGCGAATCTCTGCCGGAAGGCGGATCGGCTTGCCTTCCTTGTTGATGCACACAGCCGTAACTGAAGCGCGAAAAATCTCGGTTTCCCCCCGCCGAACCAACTGCGCCATCGTCAGGCGCACGCCGGAAATCTCAGTCACTTCGGTTTCAACGATCAACTCGTCATCAAACTTGGCAGGCGAAAGGTAATCGGCCTCAACGCGCCGCACGACCCAAACAATGCCCTCGTCCCGCATGGCATTCTGATCATTGCCCAGATTGCGCACCCAGTCCGAGCGGGCACGCTCAATGTACCGCAGATAATTCGCGTGATAGACAACACCGCCCATGTCGGTGTCTTCATAGTAAACGCGAACCGGGTACACGTGTTTCATTGTGGCAGCTCCAGCCGGGCAAACAGCCTGAGTGCATGAGACGCATCCTGCGCCGCCCCAGGCAGGACCGGATCATAGGCGGCCCGGATCAATGCAGCAATGTCAGGGCGCAGGATCGTTGCCTCACCGGCGACAGCCAGCGGTGATTGCGTGCGAAACGCAGTATCGGACCAAAGCAAGACGGTCTGCACCACCTGGCTAAGGGCAAGCGTTTCCGCCGGAACCTTGGACAATTCCTTGTCCATACGCAGGAACACAAACGCCGCACGGATTGCGCCATCTTCTTCGAACCGGAATATTCGATACTGATTGGCATCCGCAGCCACCAGGCGTTCCACCAAAGGCCCAAGGTCCGGGACCAGCCGATCAAGATCAGGCACTTCCAGCAGTTCTTGCCAGTCGCGAAAAAAGAAGACCATGCAATTGGCACCAAGCTCGGGATCGGTCTCGGCCATCTTATGCCCAGCCAAAGTTACAACGGCTTCGAACGCGCCCTTGACGGTCACCAGCGTCTCGTCTTCGACACCAAACACGATTGGCACGATGGGACGTCCCCAACGCGCAAACAGGAACTCACCGCTTTCGCGTGTAAACAGCGCCTCAATTTCTTCTGGTGTCACACCCAGTCCTTCTTCTTGTTTCAAATACGGCCGCCGGAGGCACAAAACCCTGATCGCACCGCTTCAACCAAACAGATCGCTCTGCCGCTTCGGCGCAGTCATGCCCAAATGAGTCCACGCCTTCTGCGCCAACATCCGTCCACGCGGGGTTCGTTGAATCAAACCTTGCTGCAACAAGAAGGGTTCGATCACTTCTTCCAGCGAGTCGCGGCTTTCTGACAAGGCTGCCGACATTGTTTCAATACCGACCGGGCCGCCCCCATAGTTTTCGGCGATCAGTTTTAGATACCGGCGGTCCGCCCCATCAAGCCCCAGGTGGTCCACACCCAGCCGCGTTAAGGCTCCGTCCGCCAGTTCGCGTGTTATCCGACCGTCGCCTTCAACGATGGCAAAATCCACAACCCGCCGCAGCAACCGCCCCGCAATCCGAGGGGTGCCACGTGACCTGCGCGCAATCTCGCGCGCGCCGTCATCATCTGCCGGAGCCCCCAGCTTTCGCGCGTTGCGCGTAACGATCTCGTGCAATTCATCGACTGTGTAGAACTGCAATCGCGTCGGGATACCGAAACGGTCGCGCAAAGGGGTTGTCAGCAAACCCATTCGGGTCGTGGCCCCCACCAGCGTGAACGGCTGCAATTCGATCCGCACGGTTCTGGCCGCAGGCCCTTCGCCGATCACCAGATCCAGCTCAAAATCTTCCATCGCGGGATACAGCACCTCTTCCACCGCCGGATTCAAACGGTGGATTTCATCGATGAACAGAACATCGCGCGCTTCCAGATTGGTCAGGATCGCCGCCAGATCGCCAGCTTTGGCCAGAACCGGGCCGGAGGTCATACGAAAGTTGACACCCAACTCACGCGCCATGATTTGTGCCAGGGTTGTTTTCCCCAATCCCGGCGGGCCATGGAACAAGGTATGATCCATCGCCTCGCCCCGTTGCTTGGCGGATTGAATAAATATACGCAGGTTGGCCCGCGCCTCGGCCTGACCGATGAACTCGTTCAGCCCTTGCGGACGCAATGCACGATCGTTGTCCTCGGGCAGAGGATCCGGGCGCAGGGTGGGATCAGCATCTACCATTTAACTACCCTTTCGGAGCCAACAATCTGAGCGCGGCGCGGATCAGATCAGCCTCGCCCGCTTCAGGTTGGCTTGCCGCCGCCTCGGCCACGGCTGCTGCCGCGTCAGACGGTCCATATCCAAGATTGGCCAGTGCCGACAATGCACCGGCGGATGCCGCAGCAGCCCCCGATGGCGGTTTCGATGACCGTTTTGGAGCGGGCGCGGGTTCGGCCAGTTCCACTACCTCAAGCGCGGGCCCATCCAGCGCCTCGGCGACCGTCCCGCCCATGGCCATGACCCCCGGCGCTTTATCCTTGAGGTCCAGCACAATCCGCTGCGCCGTTTTCGGCCCTACGCCTTTGGCCGCTTTGACGGCGCCCCAATCGCCCAATGCAATAGCGCGGCTCACGCCATCCGGCCCTAAGGCGCTGAGGATGGCCAAAGACACTTTTGCGCCAACGCCCTGAACCGAACACAAAAGGCGATGCCATTCCTTCTCGACCAACGAGAGAAACCCGTAAAGCTGCATCAGATCTTCGCGCACGACCATGTCGGTATAGATCGAGACTGCCTCGCCGACGCCCGGCAACGCCGCCAAAGTCCGGTCGGAACAATAGACGATATAGCCAACGCCTCGCACATCGATCAGAACGTGATCTGCTGCGCGATAGTCCAGCCGCCCTGTCAGTTTGCCAATCATGCCCGCACCTCTTTCACACGCTCCTGTTGTGTCTTTCCGTAATAGGCGTGGCAGATGGCAATCGCCAGCGCATCTGCAGCGTCAGCTCCTTTTGGCAAACATCCCGGCAGTTGCAACTTGACCATGTGGATGACCTGCTCTTTCTCGGCATGGCCCACGCCAACCACCGTCTTCTTGACCCGATTGGGAGCATATTCGCCCACCGGCAATCCAGCCTGCGCCAATGTCAGCAACGCAACGCCCCGCGCCTGACCCAGCTTAAGCGTCCCTGCCCCATCCTTGTTCACAAATGTCTGTTCGATGGCGGCCTGATCCGGGCGGTGATCGGCAATCACTTCGACAATCTGGTTGTGCAGCGACAACAGGCGCTCACCCAGATCGTCCCCATCTGATTTGCATAACCCATTGGCTACATGGCTCAGACGGCTGCCATTTGATTCGATGACGCCCCATCCCAGGGTCCTAAGCCCCGGATCAATGCCTAGAATTCGCATGTTGTGCCTCGGCCTGCTCGGGTTTTGTGATCTTTTTTCAACGCCTAGCACGAAGCGTGAACATTTTCCAAGCGAATTGGCCCAAAGTCTGAAAACGACACCTATATCTCAGCCGCGACCCAGAGGCAGATTTACGACCCGAAAAAGGTCTGAAAACGGCACCTTTGTTAACGCAAATTTACCAATAAATTAAGGGGGTTTCAGCATTTCAGAGCATTGCAAAAAATGCATAGGACACATGCAAAAACTGAACTTGTGCACGCGAATTGGCAGCACTAGATGCCGCTCAGATCGCAAGATTGAAAAGTGAACACAAACCAGAAGGAAACAGGATATGGCTGCACTGGACACTACCCGCATCGCCACCACTGGCTCGTTCGGCCTCGTTGGCCGTATCGGCGTATTTTTCGTATCGGCCGTGAACGCCGCAATCGAATGGAATGACGCCCGCGTAACCCGCAACGCGCTGATCATTCTGAGCGACCGCGAACTGGAAGACATCGGCCTGTGCCGTGGCGACATTGACGCCATCGCCGAGGGCCGTCGGTAACTCCGGCAACCACTCACGCGCCCCAATCTCCTCCCTCGAGTGGGGCAAAGACAAACACCGCGCGCATTACGGCACGCGGTGTTTATTTTTTTCATGTTTCGAGATCAGAAGAGAATCTTGTTCATTTGCTGAGACAGCGCCTGCGACACAGGATCAATTTGCATCACCCATGCCCCTGCCTGTTCGACCTTGGTGCCTTCGTTCAAGCTGTCTATTCTATATTGGTATCCGGAGGGGCCAAGGTGTGACAGAAGGAACGCCTTGAACACAAAGAACGCGACAAGCGTGAACAGCAGGACCCTTACCGGCACGGCCGAACTGATTCGTTGCGGTCTCATGACAACCAGGCCATCTTTGCGCATCGTTGCGCGATAGCCCCGGCTCATCTTCTGATGCTTCTTGTTCAGGCGATTAACGCGCTGAGTGAACTCCAGTTGTTTACCCGTCATGGCAGCCTCCAAAAAACCGCCCCCCTCGACTTTGATCAGAAAACGGTAATTAGAGATTGCGACAAAAGCGTGGCAAAATTCCACAAAACTCCTGCAAATGGCCTAATTCGCGCCCTGTTTGGTTAAGATTAGGGTCGTCCATTCACCAATCTCACCTCTATGAGCAAGATTGAACGCGTTTTGTGAATAAACTGAAACCACATCATCGGCCTGTTCGTTAAGGATTCCCGACAGGATCGCATACCCTCCTGGGCGCAGATTCGCGGAGATTTCAGGCGATAACGCCACCAGCGGACCCTTCAGAATATTGGCAAAGATCAGATCATACGGGGCGTGTGCCTTTAGGTCAGGATGATCGAAGCCAGCGGCTTCCACGCATTTCACCGCATCGGACATACCGTTTGCCTTCAGGTTCGCCTCGGCCACGTCAACGGCGACTTCGTCGATATCGCTGGCAATGATTTCGCCATCCCAGACCCGAGCGGCAGCCATGGCCAAAACGGCCGTACCGCAGCCAATATCGGCCACTTTTGACGCAGCAAATCCTTCGTCCAACAAGCGATCCAGCGCTTTCAAGCAACCCAATGTTGTGCCGTGATGCCCAGTGCCAAAGGCCATTGCAGCTTCGATAAGCAACGGAATGCGGCCTTCGGGCAGCTTGTCGGCATCATGGCTGCCGTAGACGAAAAACCGACCGGCTTCGACTGGTGCAAGCTCGCGACGCACATGTGCGACCCAATCTGTTTCAGGCAATTCCGAGACGACAAACGGCTTCGCTTCAAACGCCGCTGCCAGTACCGCCAGTGCAGTCTCGTCCGGGGCTTCGGTGAAATAGCCGCCCACTTCCCACAGGCCCGAACCGTCCTCAACCTCGAACACACCAACACCGGTGGGTTCCGGCTCCAAACGCTCCATGGCTTCGCCCAGACCTTCGGCGGCCTTCTTACCTGTCAGCGTAGTCAGCGCGGTGAATGTGGGCATCTGGGCCTCCTGTCTCAGTTGGCACAGCGCCTAGGACGCCGTGCCGCCAAGGTCAATCCGTCCGGCCTATTCCGCAGGCGCCGGAGCGTATTTGGTCAGGATTGTCTCATTGCCCGGTTCGGGATGGCGCGGGATCAACAGCGACAACAGAAGTGAAACAATTGCCATAGCCGCCGCCAAACCAAACACTGCGCCCGGCGAAACCACCCACAAAAGCCCCAGCAATGCAGGCAAGAACACAGCGGCGATATGGTTGATCGTGAAAGCCACGGCCGCTGTCGGTGCAATGTCCGCTGGGTCCGCGATTTTCTGAAAATAGGTTTTCAGCGCCAGCGCCAGTGCGAATAGCACATGGTCGATCACATATAGGATCGCAGCCAGCAACACACCCCAGCCAAACCAGTAGATACCGCCATAAGCCGCAAACACGATGGCCAGTCCGGCATATTCGAAGATCAGGGTGCGCCGCTCGCCAAACTTTGCCACAGCTTTGCCCAGCAAAGGCGCGGCCATCATGTTGATCATCAGGTTGATCAGGTAAAGGCTGGTCAGTTCATGCACTTTGAAACCGAACTTTTCGACCATCATGAACCCGGCAAACACAATAAAGATCTGCCGCCGTGCGCCGGCCATGAATTGCAGCGCATAGTAGAGCCAGTACCGGCGACGCAGGATCAGCTTTTTGGTCTGCGGTGTTGGGGCGTCAAACTGAGGATAGGCGATCAGGCTGAACAGGGCCAACAAGACCGTCACGCCGCCTGCGGCCATGAAAACGAAGTTATAGGAAAGATCAAAGCGCTCCCAGGTCAGAACGATCAACCCATAGACCACCGCCGTCGCTGCCGACCCCATCGCAACCAGCCATCCCAGAATTTGCGGCGCGCGATCCTTGGGCAGCCATTGCAGCTGCAGCGACTGATTTACCGTTTCATAGTAGTGAAACCCGATCGAGCTGAACAGGGTCACAAACAACAACCCACCCAAGCTGGGGAACCAGGCAGTTACAGCCGTTGCCACCCCAAGCATCATCAGCGAAATCATCGCCAGAACCTGCTCGCGGATGAAAATGATGACGGCGATCACGCCAATCGCAAGAAAGCCCGGAATTTCACGTACCGTATGCAGCAGGCCAATATCGGCCCCATCAAAATTCGCCACCTCAATGACGAAATTGTTCAGCAGCGCGCTCCACGCATTGAACGCGATGGGCATGGTCATGGCCATCACAAACAAGAGCGTGACAGGACGACGCCAGAACGGAAGGCTCTGCGCCTCGTTAAGGGGCATGGGTTTCAGCATATTGGTCCTCTACGCCCATTTTGGCGCTTTGGCGAGAGGTAAGCCGTTCGCGCACAGCCGACCTGCGCTGATGCAGAAGTCAGTAAAAGCTCTGCGGGTCGATATCGACAGTCAGACGGATGTCCCCTTTCAGACGCAAAGGCGCGATCCAGCGAGCAATCGCGTCCTGAATGGGGGCACCTTTTGGGGCTTTGACCAGCAGGCGCACACGGTGCCGTCCGCGAATACGTGCAATCGGCGCTGGTGCAGGGCCAAAAACTTGCCCCCCCACATCGCGCACAGGGGCATCATTGCGCGCCATCGCGTTTCCGATATCGAAGACAGGGCCGACCTCTGGCCCCGACAGCACGATACCGGCCATGCGCCCATAAGGGGGAACCCCCGCCGCCTGCCGCCCTGCGGCTTCCGCTTTCCAGAACCCTTCTTCGTCGCCAGACAGGATGGCACGTATCACTGGATGTTCTGGTTGGAACGTCTGCAACAACGCCTGCCCCGGCTTATCCGCCCTGCCAGCACGCCCGGCAACCTGCCGCATCAATTGAAACGTCCGTTCCGCCGCGCGCAAATCGGCACCGTGCAGTGACAAGTCCGCATCAATCACACCAACCAATGTGAGTTTGGGAAAGTTATGTCCCTTGGCAACCAACTGAGTGCCGATGATGATATCGGCATCGCCCTCGGCGATCTCTTCGATCTTGGCCTTCAGTGCGCGTGCTGAACCGAAAAGGTCGGAACTCAGCATCGCAATCTTGGCGTCAGGAAAGGTCGCCTCGGCCTCTTCTGCCAGCCGCTCGATCCCCGGCCCAACCGGGGCCAGCTTGCCTTCTACCCCGCAGGACGGGCAGGCATCTGGCATGGGTTTGGTCTCACCGCATTGGTGGCACATAAGGCGTTTCAGGAACCGGTGCTCAACCATTCGCGCGTCACAATGATCGCAGGCGATCTGTTCTCCGCAGGCCCGGCACAGGGTCACGGGAGCATAACCACGTCGGTTGATGAACAGCAGCGATTGTTCACCCTTCTCGATCCGCTGCTGCACCGCCTGTCGCAGGGACGGAGAAATCCATGTCCCGGGCTGCATCTGTTCGACCCGCATGTCGATGGGCTTCATTTCGGGCAGGACCGCCGCGCCAAAGCGCGAGGTCAGATCCGCCCGCTCGTATTTGCCTGCTTCGGCATTGGCCCAGCTTTCCAACGAGGGCGTGGCGCTGGCCAGAATCACCCGCGCACCACAAATGGCCGCACGCAGAACTGCCATATCCCGCGCGCTGTAGTGCACGCCGTCTTCCTGCTTGTAAGAGGTATCGTGTTCCTCATCGACCACCACCAGCCCCAAATCGCGGAACGGTAAAAACAATGCAGATCGCGCGCCCACAACCAACTGCGCATTCCCCTGCCCGACCATTCTCCAGACCCGTCGGCGTTCCGTCATGGTCGCGCCCGAGTGCCACTCGGCAGGTCGTGCACCAAACCGCGCCTCGACACGGGTCAGGAATTCAGCGGTCAGCGCAATTTCCGGCAGCAAGACCAAAGCCTGTCGTCCCATGCGCAGGGCTTCGGCCACTGCCTCCAGATACACTTCGGTCTTGCCCGAACCTGTAACGCCTTTCAGCAATGTCGTGCCATAACCCCCCGTCCGCTGCCCGGCTTGCAATCGGGTCACAGCCGCCGCCTGATCTTCGGTCAGATCTTTCCCGGGCAGGTTCGGATCAAGATGCGGGTACGGCAGATCACGCGGACTGTCCTCCTCCCGGACGGCGCCTTGTTTAACCAACCCTTTGACAACAGAGGAGGTTACACCTGCCTGCTCGGCAAGCTCTTTCAAGGTGAAGGCGAGACCACCATAGTCGCGCAAAACCTCCATCACACGGGATCGCGCATCGGTCATCCGGTCCGGTTCGCCACTGCCAAGACGATAGACCTTGCGCATTGACGGCGGGTCGCCCAACCCCGGCGCACGCGTCGCCAGCCTCAGCATGGCAGGCATCGGCGTCAGCGTGTAGTCGGCCACCTTACCTAGAAAAGCCCGCATTTCTTCACGCATCGGCGCGACTTCGAGTACCCGGATCACAGACCGCGCCTTGTTCAGATCAAACCCGCCCTGTCCCGGGCCCCAGACCACACCCAGAACCTTGCGTGGCCCCAAAGGCACTTCGACAAACGCACCCAGAAAGCACCCGCCTTCAGGCGCTTTGTAATCCAACGTCCGGTCCAGCGGCTGCGTTGTCAGCACCGCAATCAGCTCTCCTTGGTCGAAAAATCCGTTAGCGCTCACAGCATATCCTTAGCAGGGGGTTCCAGCATGGCTCACTTTGAGGTAAAGCCATCCGCGACCAAGGCCAACCCATCAAAGGACTGCCCTCATGAAATTCTTCGTAGACACCGCCGAGATCGACGCCATCGCCGAACTGAACGATCTGGGCATGGTGGACGGTGTGACCACCAACCCTTCGCTGATCCTAAAGTCGGGTCGCGACATTCTGGAAGTAACCAAAGAGATCTGTGATTTGGTCGACGGGCCGGTTTCGGCCGAAGTTGTCGCCACCGAAGCCGATGACATGATCGCCGAAGGCCGCAAGCTGGCCAAAATCGCTCCGAACATCGCAGTGAAAGTGCCGCTGACATGGGCTGGCCTGAAAACCTGCAAAACGCTCAGCGACGAAGGTCAGATGGTCAACGTGACGCTCTGTTTCTCGACCAATCAGGCCATTCTTGCTGCCAAAGCAGGTGCGACTTTCATCTCGCCTTTCATTGGTCGTCTCGACGACATCAACCTCGACGGCATGGATCTGATTGCCGACATCCGTCAGGTCTATGACAATTACGGGTTCGAGACTGAGATCCTTGCCGCCTCGATCCGCACCGTGAACCATGTGACCGACAGCGCCCGCATTGGTGCCGATGTCATCACTGCTCCACCAGCCGTGATCAAGAAGCTGGCCGATCATCCTCTGACCGACAAAGGCCTGGAAACCTTCTTGGCCGATTGGGCCAAGACCGGTCAAAAAATCCTCTGATCTTTAGAATAACTGCGCGGTGCTTTCAGGCACCGCGCCCGACCCAACGGCCCTATGCCTGATTTGTGATCAAGCATGAGGGGCGAGAGCCTCATCGTCACAGCACTCAAGGAAATCCACCTTTGCGTGCATTTTTCCCAAGGCAAAACCGGTCTGGTATGTTATAAGCCGCTCAACAAAAAAAGACCGGACGGGACATGAGCAGCAACCCCAAACTCGAGGATAACCTCCGCGCGGCGATTCTGGCTGAGCCTGACGTCGTGCTGGATGACAAGGACCTGATGCAGGCGCTGGTCAGCGCCAATGAACGCGCACGCGGCGACAATGTGATCGATCTGCGCGGCATCGCCATGCAACGGCTCGAAGCGCGGCTGGACCGGCTGGAAGACACCCACCGGTCTGTCATTGCGGCGGCTTATGAGAACCTGGCAGGCACCAATCAAGTGCATCGTGCGATTCTGCGCCTGTTGGAGCCCGTTGAATTCGAAGATTTCCTACGCGCGCTTGGTGCGGACGTGGCAGATATTTTGCGTGTTGATCACATCACTTTGGTTCTGGAAACAACAGTGGTTCAGGACGATCCAGCCGTCGACAAGCTGGGCGGCGTTCTGACAATTGCCGAACCCGGCTTCATCGACCAGTACCTGACCATTGATCGCGGCGGTCCCGCCCGCGACGTCACTCTGCGCGAGGTCCATCACCCCAACCGCCGCATTTTTGGCGCGCTTGCAGATCAATTGCGCTCCGAAGCCTGCCTGAAGCTTAACCTCGGCCCCGGCCGCCTGCCGGGAATGATTGTCATGGGTGCGCGTGACCCTCGGCATTTCACACCACAGCTCGGCACCGACCTTTTAAGCTTTTTCGCCGGCGTGTTCGAACGCTCGATGCGCCACTGGCTGTCGTGAGCCTGATTTCACCCGCCTGCCGCGATGCGCTGCAGCATTGGCTGGACGGCTTGGGTGCGCTGGCGGGACGGTCCGAGAATACGCAAACCGCCTATCGTGGCGATGTGACCGAGTTCCTGTCGTTCATGACGCTGCACCATGCCAAACGGCAAGGATTGAAAGCACTGGAACGGATCACCGTATCGGACATGCGCGCCTGGATGGCAGATCAACGCAGCGGTGATGTTGGTGCACGATCACTCGCTCGCAAACTCTCGGCCGTCAAAAGCTTTTACCGCTGGCTGGCCGAACGTGAAGGCTTTGAACCCACTGCTGTCTTGTCCACACGCGCACCAAAGTTCACCAAGAAACTGCCCCGCCCTCTGGCCGAAGACGCTGCCCGCGCCATGATCGACACGGTCGAGGTGCAATCCACTTCAGATTGGGTCGCCGCGCGGGACGTGGCAGTGGTGACGTTGCTTTACGGGTGCGGGCTGCGCATATCCGAGGCGTTGTCATTGACCGGTGCTGACGCACCTTTACCTGCAAGCTTGCGTATCATCGGAAAGGGCGACAAAGAGAGGGTCGTTCCCGTTTTGCCCGCTGCTCAGGAAGCCGTCGACCGGTACATGCAGCTGTGCCCTCACCCGCAGGCCCCTGACACACCCTTGTTTCGCGGCGTCCGCGGCGGGGCGTTGAATCCACGTGCGATACAGGGCGTCATGGCGAAAGCCCGGATGCAACTGGGCCTGCCTGCGACCGCAACACCCCACGCCATGCGACACAGCTTTGCCACGCACCTTCTTTCGGCGGGAGGCGACTTGCGCGCCATTCAAGAACTTTTGGGACACGCGTCGCTTTCAACCACACAAGCCTATACTGCCGTAGACACAGCGCGATTGATGGAAGTCTACAACCGCGCGCACCCCAAAGCCTGACACACACATGCATCAAAACCGCGTGGCTTTTGGTTTGCATCTCAGGCGTGCATCAGTCATGACGCGTGCATGACACTCAGATTCAAAGCTCTTTCCGTCCATCTCTTCACTGCAACTGGCGCCGTTTTTGCCATGCTCGCCATGCTGGCTGCCGTCGAAGAGAAATGGAGCCTTATGTATCTTTGGCTGGTTGTCTCATTCATTGTGGACGGCATCGACGGTCCTCTGGCGCGTCATTACCACGTCAAAAAGAACGCGCCCGAATTTGACGGCGTGCTGCTGGATCTGATCATTGACTACCTGACCTATGTGTTCATCCCGGCCTTTGCCCTGTTCAAGTCCGGGCTGATGGACGGCTGGACCGGATGGTTTGCGATAATCGTCATAACCTTTGCCAGCGCGATGTATTTCGCGGACACCCGGATGAAGACCAAGGACAACTCCTTTTCCGGTTTTCCCGGATGCTGGAACATGTTCGTTATCGTGATCTTCGCGCTCGAACCGAATTTCTGGATTATTCTGCTGTTGGTGACACTGCTGTCGCTTGCGATGTTCCTGCCGCTCAAGTTTGTCCATCCCGTACGCACCGAGCGTTGGCGCGGCCTGACCCTGCCCATGGCTCTGGCGTGGACGTTCTTTGCCGGTTGGGCGGCCTGGGTCGATTTTCACCCTGAAAGCTGGGCGCATTGGGGTCTGGTGATCACCAGCCTGTATCTGACCTTTGCAGGCATCGCGCAACAAATCATACCGCAGCGCCACGCCTGACGCAGCGCTGCCGACAGTCGAGCTACATGACGTCCTGCACCTCGAACTCGGTGCCGTTATGGGTAAAGACATCACCCTCTTGCAGGCCCACCATGGCCAAGTAAATCGGGCTTTGTGTTGAAATGCCCATATAGGTCTTTCCATCCACCTCGAACCGGGTGGTCGAAACGCACACGACAAATCTGCGATTGTTGAACTTGATCACTGCGCCGGGCTGAACTGTGTCCGTCAGACCGAAGTCGGTGTTTTCAATCACGTCGATCTTGGCGTGATGTGCGTGCACAGGGGCGTCAAACGCAGCCGCCAAGTCAGCGTTTTCGCGTGAGGCGGCAAGGTCATCCTTGTCGTGACCTTCCCGATCATCCAGTTGAGCGTCCTTCAAATACGCATCGTAATGCGCCTGCGCCGTTGCAAGCTCTTGCGCTTCAAGTGACATCAACCTGTCAATAATGGCCTTCTTTCGGGCGGCGCGATCTTGATCCGTGGTCATGCAATGCGGTCCTTCAAATTCAACAACACGTATATGGTGTGCCCGCCGTTGACGGATTGCAACCGAATTTCACGGATCAGATCAAAAGCCCGGCTGCGCGCTCATGGCGCAACAGGGCCACTTTGGTCTCGACCCCGCCCGCGCCGGAAAAGCCACCCAGACCATTTGCTGAAAGAACTCTGTGGCAGGGAATGATCACCGGAATGGGGTTTGCACCGCAAGCCTGCCCTACAGGTTGCGCAGGCTGCCCAAGCTCTTTTGCGATATCTCCGTAAGTACGCGTTTCGCCGAGAGGAATCGCATACATCAGATCGCAGACTTGTCGTTGGAAGTCAGACCCTGCGATGCGGTAAGGAAGGTCAAACCGGTCCAATTCCCCGGCGTCATACGCTTTCAATTGCGCGGCGGCTTCACGCAACAGATCCGTCGGTTCTCCCACATCCCGGCCATCCCAGACCAGGCGCGTGAGGGCTCCGTCTGTTTCTTCGACACCCAGACATCCAAATTGGGTTTCCACGGCAATCATCGGCATAGGCGCAGCGTTTCAGATCACCAAAGCTGTTGCAAGCAGGGAAAGAAAAACCCCCAGCCGATGGGCTGGGGGTAAGTGTTAACCAAGCGCGTCGTTACAGCGGCTGCATACACCCGGATGCGTGTGGCGGCCCACGTCGGGCAGGATTTTCCAGCACCGCTGACATTTCGCGCCCTCGGCTTTTTCAAAGACCACCGCAACGCCTTCGATTTCAGGCACGCGGAACGCCTCGGCAGGGGCAGGATCACCCGAAACCGCCAATCCGGAAGTGATGCACAGATCATCCACGTCAAAGGTTGCCAGCAGGTCACGGGTCTCCTGATCTTCGACATGCACGATCGGCGCGGCTTCGAGGCTCGATCCGATGACCTTGTCCTGGCGCTGAACTTCCAGCGCAGCGGTCACCGCGCGGCGAACGCGGCGCACTTTGGCCACGGCCTCTTCCAACTCGGCGTGACGCCAGTCGGCGGGTGTGTCCGGGAAATCCACCAGATGGACCGAGCTATCATCGCCCGGGAAGCGTTCCAGCCACACCTCTTCCATAGTGAACACCAGAACCGGAGCCAACCAGGTTGTCAGGCGGTGGAACAGAATGTCCAGAACAGTGCGCGACGCACGACGGCGCAGGCTGTCGCCATCGCAGTACAGCGCATCCTTGCGGACGTCGAAGTAGAAAGACGACAGATCAACTGTGGCAAACGTAAAGACGGCGCTGAACACACCCTGAAAGTCGAAGGACGCGTAGCCCTTGCGCACTTGTTCATCCAGTTCGGCCAGACGGCTGAGGACCCAGCGTTCCAGACGCGGCATATCCTCGGGCTCGACCCGATCCGCTTCGGTGAAGTCGGACAACGAGCCCAGCATGAACCGCATGGTATTGCGCAGGCGACGATAGCTGTCGGCAGTGCCTTTCAGGATCTCAGGCCCGATCCGCTGGTCGGCGGTATAGTCGGTCTGCGCCACCCACAGACGCAGGATATCGGCACCGTATTGCTTGACGACCTCTTCAGGCACAATCGTGTTGCCCAGCGATTTGGACATCTTGTTGCCCTTGGCATCCAGCGTGAAGCCGTGGGTCACCACGTTGCGGTACGGCGCGCGACCCTTGGTGCCGCAAGCCTGCAGCATGGACGAATGGAACCAACCGCGGTGCTGGTCAGTGCCTTCCATGTAGACATCGGCGATACCGTCCTCGGTGCCATCCTCACGATCGCGCAGAACAAATGCGTGGGTCGAGCCCGAGTCGAACCACACGTCCAGCACGTCGAAAACCTGATCGTAGTCGTCCGGGTTGGCGATGCCGTCGAGGATCTTTTCTTTGAAGCCGTCGGTGTACCAGACATCTGCGCCGTCTTTCTCGAACGCAGCCTTGATGCGCGCGTTCAGGTCCGCGTTGCGCAGCAGATAATCCACGTCGGTGGGCAGAGCACCTTTCTTGGTAAAGCAGGTCAGCGGCACGCCCCAGGCGCGCTGACGGGACAGAACCCAGTCCGGGCGCGCTTCGATCATCGAATAGAGGCGGTTACGGCCGGTTTGCGGCGTCCATTTCACCAGCTCGTCGATGGACCGCAGGGCCCGTTCACGGATGGTATCACCCATCTCGCCCATGCCATCGTCCAGCTTACGGTCAACCGAGGCAAACCACTGCGGTGTGTTACGGTAGATGATGGGAGCTTTCGAGCGCCATGAATGAGGATAGCTGTGCTTGATCTTGCCACGCGCCAGCAGCCCGCCAACTTCGGCCAGCTTGTCGATGACGGCTTTGTTCGCGTCGCCCTCGCCGCCCTTACGGGACAGGATGTATTTGCCGCCAAAGAACGGCAGATCAGCGCGGAAGCTACCGTCGTCCATCACGTTATAAGTGATTACCTGCTCGAGCATCCCCAAGTCACGATACAGCTCGAATTCTTCCATCCCGTGCGATGGTGCACAGTGAACAAAGCCGGTCCCTTCGGTGTCGGTCACGAACTCAGCAGCGCGAAAATCGCGGATGTCGTCCCATTCGCCATTGCCGCCTTCGGCCCCGGCCAGCGGGTGGGTCAGTTGAACGCCTTCCAGCTCATCCGCGGTCACGTCATGAACGCGGGTCCACTGGTCGTCGTTCAGACGCGCGCGACCCAGAACGTCAGCGGCCAGGTTGTCGGCCAGCAGGAACTTGTCGCCTACCTTGGCCCAGCATTCCTCTGGCGCGCCGGTGACTTCGTACAGGCCGTAAGAGATGTCTTTGCCGTACACGACTGCCTTGTTCGACGGCATGGTCCATGGGGTCGTTGTCCAGATTACGACAAACGCGTCATCCAAATCACCCGCATTCACAACCTTGAACTTCACCCAGATGGTGAAGCTTTCCTTGTCGTGATACTCGACCTCGGCCTCGGCCAGAGCGGTTTTTTCGATCGGCGACCACATTACGGGCTTCGAGCCCTGATAAAGCGTACCGTTCATCAGGAACTTCATGAACTCATCCGCGATCACGGCCTCGGCGTGATAGTCCATGGTGATGTAGGGATCAGGCCAGTTACCGGTGATGCCCAGGCGCTTGAACTCTTCGCGCTGGATATCGATCCAGCCCTCGGCAAACTTGCGGCATTCCTGCCGGAAGTCGACGATGTTCACCTCGTCCTTGTTCTTGCCCTTCTTGCGGTATTGTTCTTCGATCTTCCATTCGATCGGCAGGCCGTGGCAGTCCCAGCCGGGCACGTAACACGCGTCGAAACCCATCATCTGATGGCTGCGTACGATCATGTCCTTGATGGTCTTGTTCAGCGCGTGGCCGATATGCAGGTGGCCGTTCGCATAGGGGGGGCCATCGTGCAGGGTAAAGGGCGTGCGGCCTTGTTTCTCGCGCAGGCGGTCATAGACGCCGATGGTCTCCCACCGTTCCAGCCATGCGGGTTCGCGCTTGGGCAGGCCAGCGCGCATGGGGAATTCGGTTTTGGGCAGGTTCAGCGTGTCTTTGTAATCAGGTGTCTGGATCGTGTCGGCGCACATTGGGGGCGTCCTTTGGATGATCTGGTCGTACTAGGATCGAAGCGGTCGGTGCGAGTTCTCAAACACCTTTGCCCGGCGTCTCAGAGGGTCAGAGCGCCGGGGATATAATTCGAATAATGATGGCCAAGCGGTCATGCATAGCGGGCTTATAAGACGCCCGCGCCTAATGGTCCAGAGGTTCTGCCTCATGCGGCGAATGGCGCAGTTTGGCCCAGCGGTTCAGCCATGCCAGACCAGCCAGCGCAAGGCCAAGCGCAAGCAGTGAGAAGACCCGGATCAACCCGCCTAGCCCTGCGATGTCGATCAGAAAGACCTTGGCAACAGCCAACCCGATCACAACGAGGCCCGCCTTCCGCATCAGGTCCGATCCGCGGGCCAGAGATTGATAGAACAGCGCAGCTCCGATCAGCAGCAGAACCAGAGTATAAGTGTAAAGCTCGGGCTGTGTGACGCCGTTTCCTTCAAACATGCCCGCAGAGCCCTGCCAGACGTGGCGGATTGTCAAACCCAACCACATGGCCGCAAGCCCCCCTGCCACGACATAGCTTGTCATCGTGATCTGGTTGGGCATATCTTTGATCCGCCAAGCGGACCCGGCGATAACCAGCGCGGGCAGCAGATACGCAATGGCAAGCGTGTTGAAAACCGGCAGACCGAGCACCGGATCAGCATTTGGATTCAAAAGCGGGTTTTGCTCGGACACGGCAAGCATGAGATAGAACAGACCATGCGCGGCAAAAAAAACCGCCAACACGTAACGCGCATAGTTCAGCTTACCGCCCAGCTCAAATCTCTGAACCTGAGCAAAAGCCAGCAGCAGCCAGATGACCGCCAGCAGTCCCAGACCCCAATGGCTGTTGTCGGCGCCGCCTTCGCCAAACCCTTCAAGCCAGCGCAGCAGCAACAGGGACAGCAGAATGCCACCTGTCGCCCACGCTGCGCTTTCCAGCAGCAATGACGCCACTGGGCGCTGCAAGGGGCGCTGCACCCACCAACCCGCCACAAACCCCACCGTGGCCGAGCCGTAAACCAATGTCATCTCGAGCACCGGAGCCGAATTTGCCCAATACAATCCTGGATCAAGCACCAGTCGAACGGTGACGGCAAAAACACCGGCCCAGATAAACCAGCTCATTGGCGGCAAGGTGAACTTGCGGTCCAAAGCCGCCGCCACAACCACGCTTGCAACAAGCGCCACCGTCAGCGCCGCCGCACTGAGGACTATGACGCAGGCAAAGACGAGGCAAGACAGAGCAGACAAAGTGGCCAACGCAGCACGCATCCGATCCTCTCCATCGACCCGTGCAAAACGTTCCGCAATCACCACCATCAAGACGGCCAGCGCAACCGCGTGCAAGGCCCAGGGGTAGGCCCCGATAACAGAAACCGGATGCCAGCCGACCTCCAGCCCGATAGCCATTACCGGGGCAAACAGAGCTGCCCCTCCGGCCCAGATGGCGCGAAACTGGGTTGCTTTCGCAGACCGCCACGCCATTAGGATTGAGATCAAAGCCCCCAAGGCGACCAGCACCGTGACGACCATCGGATAGTCGGCCTCAGCCGTTTCCGCATAGGTGGCTGCAAAGCCGAGAAAAGCTGCGCCTTGGTCAAGCCCGTGCATCAGGACGTTAAACACAAGCCCGACGGCCGGCAGGACGGTCAGGTCCTGAAGCGCAGGTGCATCCTTAGCCCAAAGAAGCAGGGCCAGCACAAGTGCGGACAGTAAAGTAACACCAAGCCAGAACTCAGTTTCCGTGTCGGCCCAATGCCAGGCCAAAATCGCCGAACTTACTGCAATGGCCCCGGCGGCCAATCGGGTCGGAAAATCCGGCCATGGGCGCGCCTTTGGATAGCGGATCATCTGCGAGATCATGGGCCCTGAATGATCCGGCCAGACGCGCCGCGCAGGAATGGCGATCACCAAAAGCGCCAGTATCAATGTGGCGACCAGATAACCCGGTTCCGTGTTTGGCGCGCCTGCTACCAGCAGAAGGTTCGCCGAATAGGCTCCAAACACGGTCAGAACGGACACCCAAGCCCAGCGCCGGACTGTGTCGATGCCAAGCCCCAAAACGGCAACCAGCAGGAAATAGGCATAAAGCCACGAGGGATCCTCGGACGCTCCGCCAACCAGAAATGGGGCCAAAAATGCGCCGATCAGGCCAACCGCGGCCAACAGCGGGCCATGGAACCACCCCAGAACAAGGCCGATCACGGCGACCGCGACCATCCCCGCCAGCGCCGCCTCGGCACCGATCAGGTCGTACAGCTGACGCGCCGCCAGAATGGCCCCGAAAAGGGTAACAAGCCCTGCCCCAGAAAAGACCGATGGTAAATAGGCGGTGGTCGCGTCCTCATCATCGCCGAATTTCCGACGCAAGGCTTCACCCGCAGTGATCAGAATCGAACCGAACCCAAGTGCAGCCAGAACCCTGGCAGCAGGAGGCAGCAATCCGTTTTCGACGCCGTATTGCACAAGAAATATCCCGGCCAAAGCCAGCGATACGGCTGAGACCGCATAAAACCAGTTCTCGCGCAGCCAATCGCCGAACGCTGTAAACCGGTCATGAGTGAATACGATGGCCGATGAAGTCACATCCGCCGTTCCAACCAAAGTTTCTTCTGCTGGCCTTTTGGGCGCGGCCCATGGGGCGGGCCTGCGGGGTTCCTGTTCAGCTTCCGACTGTGGATCAGGCACCTTTTCTAACGGCCCCTCAGAAACCACCGTATCAGCTGAAGACAGGGTTGAAATCTGCGCCTCCAAATCTGCTACGCGACGACGCAATCGGGTCTGCCCGACCACCAGCACAACCAGAGTCACCGGGATTGCCAGAACAATCAGCCCAACAAGAACAAGTAGCGATTCCAACGCGGTCTCCGATCTTTGTCTTGTGGCTAGGCTATCTTGAGAAGGCGAGCAATAACAGTCAGGAAAGCCGCGGCTTGGCTGACCCATACACCCGTTTCAGACAAGTCTACGCTGCCGGAGAGCGCCCGGCGGCAGCAACACCCCTGCTGCGACAACTATGGATGGAACAGAGACCCGACCAGATAAGCGATCAATGCGGCCAGCCCGCCGATCAACAGCGTCTCCATTCCCGATCGCCACCAAGGGGCCAGCGACCATCGGCTTTTGAGCGCGCCGATTGCGAAAAAGACCCCCATGGTCATCCAGGCAGACATCACAAATGCGTTCGGAATCGAGGCAAGGAAAGGCAGCAAGGGGATCATCCCGGCCACAAGAAACGCAAAAAACGTGGCCAAAGCTGCCTTCATCGGGTGCGGGTCAACACTGCCCAATCCATATTCACCCTCGATCATCAGGTTGATCCAATTTTCATGACTCGATGTAATCTCTGCCGTAGCTTCGTTCAAAACGTCGCCCGACAGCCCCTTTTGGGCAAGGATTTCGCGCACTTCCTCCCGCTCGCCATCCGGGTACAAAGCTATGTGGCGTTCCTCGACCGCGCGGATGCGTCGAATGTTGTCAAGTTCAGCCTTGGTGCCCGAATAATTGCCCGCAGCCATGGAAAACCCGTCAGCCAGCACATTCGCCAAACCCAGCGCGACGATAACAAACGGGGAAAGCCCTGCCCCCGCGACGCCTGCGACGATCGCAAAGGTGGTGACGGATCCGTCGATGCCGCCATAAACAACATCGCGCAACACACCTCGACCTGGTGGTGCATTGATCCGCTCGGCGATTTCCTGTGGGCTGTGACCGTGATCCGTCATGGCTGGCTCCTCCGACACTCCTAGTGTGGCGAAGGGCGGGCACTGACGCTTTGCTTTGGATCAACCCTTGGAAAACAGGCCTTGCAGAGCGCGTTTGATGATACCGCGCGTTGACGGTTTGTGCCGTTCAGAGAATGGCAGCGGGCGGCAAACCTCCATCGCGGCGACGCCCACACGCGCGCTCAGCGCCCCGTTCACCAGGCCCTCTCCAAACCGGCGGGACAGTTTGCTGAGAACGGACCCGCCCAGAACAGGCTCCAGAAGATCGTCGCCGACGGCCACAGCCCCTGTGGCGACCAGATGTACAAAAACGGCACGGGTCAGGCGCCAACTGCCAAGAGTACCGGCCCGACCGCCATAGATTTCCGCGACCCGACGGATCATCCGAAGTGACGCGGCCAGTGCGGTCACAACATCTGCCAAAGCCAATGGGACTAAGGCGGTCACAGTTGCAACTTGCCGGGCTGCGGCCTCAACCTCGCGGCTGGCAGCTTCGTCCAGCGGAGCCAGCAGTTCATCTTCGGCAAGGCTCAGCAAAGCCGAGGCATCAAATTGATCCCCCATACGCTCTGCCAGTCGGTCGCGGCCCCAGCGGGTCTCTTCCCGGCCTTTATAAAAGGTGATCAGACGATTGGTAACAACACGGGCCTGTGCCAGATCGGCATCCGCCAAAGCCGTATCCGCCGCGCGGCGCATTCCGTCGACCCGCGACAATCGCCCCAAAGCTGCCAATTCGCGGATCGCAATGATCAATCCAACCAGCACCAATGCCGCCAGCAAGCCAACTACGACCCACCCCAGAACTGGCGTCCGCGCCACCAGTGAAGTCGCAAAATCCCAAGCTGCAACAGAGATTGCCGCGCCAACAACAGCCAAAGCCAGCCCCCAAAACCAACGCGCCAAGGCGGATGGTTTTCGGGCGGCAAGCCTTGCAGCGCTCTGCATCGCCTGCCCCTGAGGTTGCGCGACGTCTGGCACCGGAGGGGCCTGCGCAACATCAGCAGCAGGCTCATCCGCTTCAAGATCGATCAGAACCGGGCCCTTAGCCATGGGTCATACCTTTGCTGCGCCAGACAAATTTAATGTCCGGCAGATTTTCGTCATTATCCGCGCCATTGCTGCGCGCTGCTTCGGCAAAGCCGTTGCGCTGATAAAATTTACACGCGCCTGTGTTGGCCTGAAACGCATACAAGCTAAGCCGGGTTTGACGGGATTTCGCGTGATCCAGCAGTTGCCGCCCGATCCCTTGCCCGCGCGCCTGCATGTGCAGGTAGAGTGAGTTGATCTCCGTTTCGTTCAGCGCCAGAAATCCGACCACGCCCACGTCACTTTCCGCAACAGTTACCCAATCCTGATCGATCATTTTACCACAAAAGGCGATGGTTTCAGCGCAACTGTGCAGATTTGGCATCCAGTCATTTTCCAAAGTGAAACCGTGCAGGATTGTCCCGATGGCACCGGCATCTGTGGTACGTGCAGGACGCAAGATAACGGTCACAACCTGTCTCCGATCAGGAACTGGGCTGCGCGATCCAGACGGATATGCGGCGGCCCATCGCCGGGTTTCAGGGTCAGATGCGCAGGGGCAAATGCCATGAACCCATAATCCTCATCCAACCAACTGTCCGCCCCATTTCGCGCCGGACCCAAAAGATGCGCTGGGTCTTCAGGCAATTCGCCGGGATAGAACGCAGCCTGTTTCCCGCTGTCCAACAAGGTGCCCCTCACGCATGGCAACTCCACCCCGTTGTGCCTGCGCATTTCTTCGGTCGTAGCGCGCAGCGAAGCCAAAGACAGAGCTGCCGTCTGCGCCCCCGCGAAATTCGCGCGGTCTCGTGCCTCGCGTGTCAACGCTTCGATGATCGCCGTCATTCGGGGATGCTGCGTGTGGTGCAAGTGGTCGGCTTTAGTCGCCGCAAACAGGATGCGTTCGACCCGCTTGCCCAACAGCAACTGACTAAGCCACGCATTCCTGCCCGGACGAAAAGCCGACAGGATATCGGCCATCGCGCGGCGCATATCCTCAACCGCCTGCGGGCCTTTGTGGATCGCGCCCAGCGCGTCGACCAAAACCACCTGCCGGTCGATGCGCGAAAAGTGGTCGCGAAAAAAGGGTTTCACCACTTGATACTTATAAGCCTCAAATCGCCGCTCCATCTCACTCTGAAGAGTTTTACGGCGTGATGGTCCGGACAGAACCAAAGGCGCAAAGGTCAGCACCGGTGAGCCCGCCAGATCACCCGGCAACAAGAAACGCCCCGGGGTGCAGTCATAAAAACCAGCTTCACGCGCCTGATTGAGATAAGCCGTGAACGCCGTCGCCAGAGCCTGCGCGGTCAGCTCGTCATGCGCGCCGGACGGGTCTGTGGCCTTTACCTGCGCGAGGTACTCGGCGGCCTCGGCACGTGTCTCGATGCGCGTCAGTGTTTCCTGCGACCAATCTTCGTAGGATTTGTCCAAAAGGGCCAGATCCAGCAGCCATTCACCGGGATAATCCACGATGTCCAGATGCACTGTTCGTGGCCCCTGCAACCCGGCAAGCAACCCTGCGGGGCGCGCTTTGAACGACAAACGCAATTCGGACACAGCGCGGGTGCTGTCGGGCCAATGTGGCGTGGGGCCCGTCAGAGCAGACAGGTGGGTTTCATAGTCGAACCGGGGCACCGTATCGTCCGGCTGTGGTTGCAGATAAGCGGCGTTGATCCGCCCTTCTTGCTGCGCGGTCAGGCCGGTCATGCGGCCCCGATCCAGCAGGTTGGCCACCAGCGAGGTGATGAAAACCGTCTTACCCGATCGCGCCAGCCCGGTGACACCCAGACGGATGACCGGCTCGAAAAACGTCTCGGACACGCTGTCGCCGATGGTTTCGACGCCACGCACAAGACTGTCTGCCAGTGATGAGATGACCAAACTGTCGCCCCGCAATTTTCGTTTTACCCAAGATAGGTAGAGGGTGCGGCACATACCAGCGCTTTCGCCCCCTTGCCCGTTCCCGCGCTGCGCTGTACCAGCGACGCATGCCCAGATACGCGTTGAAAGTTGAATACCAAGGGGAACCGTTTGCCGGATGGCAGCGGCAAAAGGATCAGCCGTCCGTTCAGGGGGCCATTGAAGAGGCTCTGTCGCGTATTCAGCCGGGCGCGCACACAATCGCTGCCGCAGGTCGCACCGATGCCGGGGTTCACGCGCTTGGTCAGGTTGCCCATTGCGATATGGCCAAGGATTGGGACCCGTTTCGCCTGTCCGAGGCATTGAACTATCACCTCAAACCGCAGCCTGTGGCGATTGTGAAGGCCGCTCGGGTCGATGAGGATTGGCATGCGCGCTTTTCAGCGGTTGAACGGCAATACCTGTTCCGCATCCTGATGCGCCGCGCCCCGGCAACGCATGACCGGGGGCAGGTCTGGCAGATCAATCATCAGTTGGATGTCGATGCGATGCAGGACGGGGCAAACATGCTGCTGGGACGGCATGATTTCACCACGTTCCGATCCTCGATCTGTCAGGCTGCGAGCCCTGTAAAAACCCTGGATGAATTGCGGGTCGAGCAGGTTCCGGGCTTTTCCGGCCCCGAGATCCATTTCCACGTGCGCGCCCGATCTTTCCTGCACAACCAGGTACGCAGTTTCGTGGGCACCTTGGAACGTGTCGGCGCCGGTGCTTGGACACCCGAGGACGTGCGCGACGCATTGAAAGCTGAAAACCGCGCAGCGTGCGGACCGGTCTGCCCACCGCAGGGGCTGTATCTGGCGCGTGTTGGCTACCCGGAGTCCGTGTTCGACTAAATCGCGCGCATAAGCAAACCGCCGGCAATCACTGCAATGACAAGACCAGCGACCAGTTCGATGGTCGGGGCCAGAACCGAAGCAAAGCGTGTGGCCGAGGCAGAGGCCAGCAGCCCTCCACGCAAACCGAAGGAAGTCCAACCGACCAGCGTGGTTACTGTGGCCGTGCCCAGCGCCATAGCAAAAGCCCCGGCGACACCTACCATTGCAATGCCCATCTGCCAGGTCAGGATCAGCACGAACAAAGCACCCGTACAGGGCCGCGCGGCAATACCGGCGATCAGGATCATAGCCTCGCGCAGAGTGCCCACATTTGCGACCTCTTCCGCCGTTGGTCCATGCCGATGGCCACAATCCGAGCAGACACCGTCATCATGGTGATGTGCATGATCGTGGTCGTGGTGATGGTCATGACTATGTTGGTGGTCGTGAGCATGGTCATGATCATGCGTTGCCTGGCTTTTTTGCCGCCGCGCGAAACTGCGCAAAGCACGGAACACCAGCCACAGCCCGATCAAAGCAATCGCGCCATAACTGATTGGGGCCATGACCTGCTCGGTCGCGCCCACAAGGCTTTGGCGGGACATCTGAAAAACCAATACCCCGGCATAGACCAGAACTATGGCTGTCACGGCTTGCCCTAGACTGGAAAGCACGCTTATCGCTGACAGCCGCCAGAAAGCCACGCGTCGACCCAGCCCGTACCCGCCGATCAGAACCTTACCGTGACCGGGGCCGATGGCATGAAAAAAGCCATAGGCGAAACATACAGTCAGCAGCGTGGCGACGGCCTGGGGCTGTTCGGCGCGTGCGGCACGCAGCGAGCGGGCGATCTGGTTCTGAAATTCGCGTTGCTCACCCGCGGCCCAAGCCGCAAGGGAGTCAAACCCGCCGCTTCCCCAAAACCAAAGAAGCAACCCACACGCAAGCGCGACCGGAACAATCAGGTAGCGGGACATGAAACGCGAATCTCGGTGGCAAAGTTTTCTCCGACCAGGGGAATATCGTTTTCCTCAAGATCGTAATCTGCATCCAGCGTCAGCAGAAATGCCTGCATCTGAGCCAACTGGCCATCGATATCCGGGTCGAAACGCTCTATCTTGCAGGCAACGGGGCCTGACACGACAACCGGGCGTGTCACTTCGTAGGCCGTGTAATAAGTTTCGTCGAACGCCTTCGCCGACAAAGCGCTGGCGGGAACTGCCTCCCCTTCGACCGCACGCAGATGGGTGGTAACGATGCGGCCATCCTCGGTTGTGGCACTTGGTGAAAGCGGGCCGGACAGGGTGACCGGCATTCCGCCCGCAGTCACAACCAGATCGCCATTATATCCCTCGATCCATTGCGCATCGAACCCGGCCAGAAACTTTTCTTCGCTTTCGGTCAACACACCGTCGCCATCCTGATCCAGCCGCATATCTTCCAGTTGCAGCAGGGAAAACAGCTCATCATAGGCCCATGTCACGCGGATATGGGTCAGTTGACCACTTTCATCCACGATGAATTCAAGCCCGGTGTCGATAAAGACATGTGGGTGGGCCATGGCCGGGATCGGCAAGCAGCAGGATATAACTGTGAACAACCATCGCATGAACGCAAGATAGGTCCGGCTGTCCACCGCGGCAACGGCTTTTGCCATCAAACTGCAAAAACCGGCCGAGTGTCATCCCGGCGGAAACAGCACCAGCGTCTGCAACGCCGTGCCAACGGGACCTTGCGTGTCATAAAGCACCGATTGTGACATCCCGATGCCCGACGGCTGCCAATGCGAGACCGAGTTTGTGGCCAACCAATCGGAAATTGGCTCGCGGTGAATATTTACGGTCAGGTCCGTGTTCATGAAACCCATTTCCGACGTCGGCGCGTTCCACGAAATGCCGTTGCCGCAATCGGCCAGCGGACAAAGGGCCTGAATGGGCGATTGCACTTCACCCTGTAAAAGAAGCGGGGTCCGCATCCACACCGTTTTGGGCCCGGCCCCCTGCTTGCCGCCTGTCGGATACCGAATGTCGCTGTAATGGGCAAAACCGGGCAGGTCGTGACGAATCTCACCAATTGGAAACGGGCCGTCGACTGTATCCTCGATCCGGGGCGCGGTGGTTTTCACATTGGCAACCGGTCCAAGATCACGACGCACCAGGTGCATGGTCGAGGCCGTAGCACAGAGCGTGTCGTTCAGGTCGTGTACCGTAACCCGCGTGGTGGCCAGTGTCTTTGTGTGGCGCGTGGTTTCCGCTGCAACCCGCAAACCGGCCAACGGCAGAGGGCGCAGCAGGTCGACAGTCAGACGGGTCAGCATCTTTTCCGGACCGACTTCGGTTTCCGCCGCACGCACGATCAAACCACTCACTGGCCCTGCATGGCAGTGATCGGCAGACCATGGACCACGTGCGGGATCGTTGCCGACAAACGCCCCGTCTTCTCGTTGATGAAAATAGGTCTTGTCGGCGAAATCGAGCGCTGCTGCCATAGGCCCCCTCAGATCTTTTCCTGCGTGTATTTCTTTAGCTCGGCCCGCGCCACCTGACGGCGATGCACCGCATCTGGCCCATCGGCCAATCGCAGGGTCCGCACATGGGTCCAGGCCATCGCAAGCGGTGTGTCTTGGCTGATGCCCTGCGCACCGAACATCTGTACCGCTTCGTCAATCACCTTTAGAGCAACCCGAGGTGCGATGACCTTGATCTGGCTGATCCACGGCGCAGCTGCCCGCGCGTCGCCCTGATCCATGTACCAAGCGGCTTTCAGGCACAGCAGCCGGGCCATCTCGATCTCCATCCGGCATTCGGCAATGATGTCGTAATTGGCCCCAAGCTGCGCCAGTTTCTTGCCAAACGCCTCGCGTTGCAGCGACCGTTTGCACATCTGCTCCAGCGCGCTTTCGGCCTGTCCGATGGCGCGCATACAGTGGTGGATGCGGCCCGGCCCAAGGCGACCTTGCGCAATCTCGAACCCGCGCCCTTCGCCCAGCAGAATGTTTTCAGCCGGAACGCGTACGTTGGTGAAACGGATATGCATGTGGCCGTGTGGTGCATCATCGTGTCCGTAAACCTGCATGGGGCGCAAAACCTCGATCCCTGGAGCGTCTGCAGGCACCACGATCATCGACTGCCGCTTGTACTTGGGCTGTTCGTCGCCGCCGGTTTTGACCATCACGATATAGACCTTACACCGTGGATCGCCTGCGCCTGAGGACCACCATTTTTCACCATTGAGGACATAGTCATCCCCGTCCCGCACACAAGACATCGACACATTGGTCGCGTCAGACGAGGCCACGTCAGGCTCGGTCATTAAATAGGCAGACCGGATCTCACCTTCGAGCAAAGGCTTCAGCCATTGCTCCTTCATCTTCTCAGACCCGTAGCGTTCGAAAACTTCCATATTTCCAGTATCCGGGGCCGAGCAGTTGAACACTTCGGCCCCCAGGGGGGTCTTGCCCATCTCCTCGGCGAAATAGGCGTATTCGACGGTGGTCAGCCCAAATCCCTTGTCACTGTCGGTCAGCCAGAAATTCCACAGCCCCGCCGCCTTGGCCTTGGCCTTTAGCCCTTCAAGAATTTCGGCTTGGCGCTGTGTGTACTGCCAGCGGTCGCCCTTGTTGATTTCGGCGTGATACTCTTCTTCCAACGGCATGACCTCATCCCGAATCATATCGGCAACACGTTGCAGAAGAACGCGATTTTCCTCGCGCAGGGTAAATGACATGTTCACGGGCGCATCCTCCTGGGACATCGAGACAGGGCTATACTTTCGCGGCAAGGATGGCTTAACTGCCCCAAGCCTGTCCACCGCAGTGACGGGACGTCACCACTTCAAAATCAAAGCAGGAGCTGCGCATGGCGTTGTTGATCGAAACCGGGTTGTCCGATTGGATAGGCGACAGTGAAATTGCCGCCAAATTGCAGGCTGCTGCACCCGATGCGGATATCCGCACCCCTGAAACGCTTGGAAACCCCGAAGACATCACGATGTTGGCCTTGGTCAATATGCAAAGCGACCATCCCACACGCTTGCCGAACCTGAGGCTTGTTCAGAAGTTGGGGGCGGGCGTGGAAACCATTGTAAGCCATCCCGACCTTCCAGCCCATGTCCGCATCGCGCGTCTAAAGCCAGATGCACCGGCACAGGGTATCGCCGAGTGGTTTGTGGCTTACATCCTGCGCCGCCAACGGCATATGGCGTTCCATGAGGCCGCCCAAGCCCGGTCGGAATGGTCGCCGCGAGAGCCGATCTTTACACCCGACACAGTCGTAGGTGTTCTGGGTCTGGGCCATATCGGTGCCCGCACCGCCTTGATGCTGCGGGCCATCGGATTTCAGGTCATGGGTTGGAGCCGCACACCAAAATCCATAGAAGGTGTGACCTGTCTGCATGGACAAGACACCCTGCCCGAGCTTTTGGGTCAATGCGATCATGTGTGTGCTATTTTGCCTTCGACACCACAAACCGTTGGTTTGTTCGACGCAAAAACGCTGGAGTCGATGAAACCCAGTAGCCAGTTGCTGAACGCCGGGCGCGGGGATCTGATTGACGAAGCCGCCCTGATCGAAGCGCTGGACAAAGGCACACCGGCTCATGCCGTGCTGGACGTTACATCAGTGGAACCTCTGCCGCAGGGCAGCCCGTTATGGGCCCATCCCGGCGTGACGATCACACCGCATGTCTCGGGGTGGCATCTGGGCGACGCGCTTTCAGACGTCGCCGAGAACTTTCAACGGCTCAACTCTGGCGCGCCCTTGCTGCATGAGGTGGATCGAGCTCAGGGCTATTGAGGCCCGTACCGCAGATCAGGGCGTGAGAATCCAGTTGCCATTGCCGTCATTGCACCGGCGGGTTCTGATCTCGCGGCTCTGATCCCCACCTTCCGGCTGAATTATGTGTTGAAGGCTGACGCAGTTCCCCTGCACATTTTGCACCCGGATCGTGCCTTTTGATCCGGTGTCGTCATTTTTCCAGGCCCGTTCCTGACCCACGGATGGCGTACCACTGGTCAGCAATGTGTTCGCGGTTACGTTGACCACTTCGAAATCCGCAGGCGACAAGCCCATCTCTGCAATGATTCGCGATAGGGGCTTGGCGTCTGCCAAACTGGTCATCAAAAGAACACCACAAGCGACGATTGCGGGCAAAAACTGGGCTTTCATAGCGGCCTCACAGAACTGAAATCATTTGTGTCCAAGGATATACCGCTGCCGCTGCAGGGCCAAGCCCCTGACGTCGACCTTCAAATTATCCCGAACAAACCTATCGCGCCGGTGGACCTATCTGCGCACGGTCTTTGCGCCCATAGTGCCGTACAAACGACCCAGAGGCTCATGATGACCAACCCAACCTATTTTGCCCCAACCGGGGGCCATCCCGGTCAGGACCAACTGTTGACCGACCGCGCCATGTTCACGGACGCTTATGCGGTCATTCCCAAAGGCACGATGCGCGACATCGTCACCAGCTCCCTGCCTTTCTGGGAAGGCACGCGCCTGTGGGTTCTGTCGCGTCCGCTCAGTGGTTTCGCCGAAACGTTCTCGCAATACATCATGGAGGTACAACCCGGCGGTGGCAGCGACCAGCCTGAAACCGAAGCACAGGCCCAGGCCGTTCTCTTTGTGGTCGAGGGGGCTGTCACCTTAACCCTGAATGCCGAAAAACATGTATTGGAAACAGGGGGGTATGCCTATATTCCACCGGGAAGCGACTGGGCATTGCACAACACGGGTGACGCAGTCGCCCGGTTCCATTGGGTCCGCAAAGCCTATCAGTCGGTGCCCGGGCTGCCTTTGCCCGATCCGATCATAACCAACGAGCGAGACGTGACACCGGTCGAAATGCCGGGAACACAGGGCCGCTGGTCGACCACGCGGTTTGCCGACCCTCAGGACCTGCGCCATGACATGCATGTGAACATCGTCAATTTCGAACCCGGCGGGGTCATCCCGTTTGCCGAGACCCATGTGATGGAGCACGGGCTCTATGTGCTGGAAGGCAAAGCCGTCTATCGCCTCAATCAGGACTGGGTCGAGGTTGAAGCGGGCGATTACATGTGGTTGCGCGCCTTCTGCCCGCAAGCCTGTTATGCAGGTGGTCCGGGGCGATTCCGGTATCTGCTGTATAAGGACGTCAATCGGCACATGCCGTTGTCTTTGCCCTAAGGTAAACAGGTGGCTCGCAAAGGTGTGCCGTGAATTTGTGGCTTCGGGGCTTCACACGCGCGCCGGAATTTGCTGAAATCCAAGCAAATTCTGATTTTAAGCATTGGAGATTGTTCCATGAAACTGCGCCCTGCCCTGCTGGCCATCGCCGCATTCGCCGCATCTGCGACCCTTTTCACCTCGCCCCTTTCCGCCAAGGAAGAGACCAAGTCCGTGTTCGTCATGAGCCGCACCTGGGCGGTGACACAGGTCTCTGACGCGCCGGTTGTGTACCGCGCCACGCGTGACAACAACAACCTCAACCCGTTTGGCCCCCCGCCACGTTTGCGCACGCTTCAGGCCATCGCCGCCATTCAGCAGGCAACCGGGTGCAAACCGATCGTGGCCAGCATGTATCAGAACATCTCGGGCCAGTTCTTTTCCCAGGTCAGCTGCAACTGACAGAACGTCAGTTAGGGCATTGAGGTCGTCCGACCACCCTGCCATAGCTTGCGCATGAAACTCGCGATTAACGGATTCGGCCGTATCGGCCGTACGATCCTGCGGCAGGTTCTGGCCCTGCCGGAGGGGTCAGATATCGAGCTGGTGCTGATCAATGACATCGCACCGCTGGAAACCTGCGCCTACCTGTTCAAATACGACAGCACGTTCGGCCCCTACCCGGGCGATGTGTCCCAAGGGGATGCCGCGCTGATTGTGGATAGGCGGACGATCCCAATGACGCACAGTGCCGATCTGACTCGCGTTGATCTATCGGGCGTGGATGTGATGCTGGATTGTACAGGCATTGCCCGCAGCTCTGACGTTGCGCGCCGTGGTCTGACCGCAGGGGCTGGCAAAGTCCTGATCTCGGGTCCTTCGCCCGCTGCCGATGTCACCATTGTTCTCGGAGCCAACGAGGAGCAATTGGGAAGCGCCCGGATCGTTTCAAACGCGTCCTGCACTACCAATGGGTTGGTGCCGCTGGTCAAGGTCATCGACGATATCGGCGGTGTTGCGGCAGGGCACATGACGACAATCCACTGCTACACCAATAGTCAGCCCATGGTAGACGCCCCGCGCGGCGACCTCGCCCGCTCACGTGCAGGTGCCCTATCGATGGTGCCCACCACATCGAGCGCCATGCACTTGATAGACGTCGTTCTGCCGCATCTGGCCGGGCGCATCTCTGGGGCGGCTGTCCGCGTTCCTACAGCAAGTGTGTCTGCCGTGGACCTAATAGTGACACTGGAACGGGGCCTGAGCGCGGATGCCTTTGAAGAGGCGCTGAAAGAGGCCGTTGCTGCATCCCCGGTCCTTGGCTGGACAGACATGCCGCTGGTCTCGTCCGACCTTCGCGCACGCTCGGAATCTCTAGTCATCGCCGGCACTGAAACCCGAATGGTCGGTGAAAACCAGGTGAGGGTCTTTGGCTGGTACGACAATGAATGGGGTTTCTCGACGCGCATGCTGGACGTGGCCCGCCTTATGGCTGCCCAATAGCCGGACCGCGCCCCGCAATTGCGTGTGCGATCCGGCGTCGGCTTGGTTATTTGTGCCCCGACAAACTACCGGAACCGTGCCCGGACATCCCACCAGATACTTCTTCTGTGGCCTCGTCCGTAAGCTCTTCCGGCAGAACGAGATTGAGTACGATGGCAATAACCGCCGCAGGCAACAACCCACTTTTCATCAGGATACCCAGCGTGTCCGGCAAGTGCTGAACTGCATCGGGTTCAAGCTGCAACCCGAATCCGATGGAAAGCGAGATTGCAAAAATCACCATATTGCGACGGTTCCAGTCGACGTCAGACAGCATCGAAATACCCGCAGCCACAACCATCCCGAACATGACGATGACGCCCCCGCCCAACACCTCAATTGGAATGGTCCGGATGATTGCACCGACCTTGGGAACCAACCCGCACAGGATCAGGAACAAGGCACCAATGGTCACGACATGGCGGCTCATCACGCCGGTCATCGCGATCAGACCGACATTTTGGCTGAACGACGTGTTGGGCAATCCGCCGAATACACCGGCCAGCGCTGAACCGAAACCATCGGCGTAAGTAGCACCCGAGATTTCTTCATCTGTCGCTTCTCGACCTGCACCACCTTTGGTCACGCCCGAAACATCGCCAACAGTTTCGATGGCAGACACAAAAGCCATGAGGCAGAAACCGATCACAGCTGCAAATGAGAATTCAAACCCGTATTTAAACGGAACAGGCAGAGCAAACGCCGAAGCGCGACCCCAGCTTGCACCAATCGCTTCAAAGGTCACCATTCCGACCATCAATGCGTAAAGGTATCCAACCGCCAGACCAATCAGGACTGCTGAAACTGAAAGCATACCCCTGGCGAAGAATTTCAACGCAAGCGTTACAACAACAACGACCATCGCCGCTGACCAGTTCAGCATTGACCCGTATTCTGGTGTGCCGATCGCCGGAACCCCTCCAGCAGCGTACTGGATGCCAACCTTGACCAACGCCAGACCGATCATTGTGACCACAAGACCGGTCACCAGCGGCGGCAGAGCGAAGCGTATCTTCCCGATGACAGCCCCCAGACAGGCATGGAACACACCGCCGATGATCACGCCCCCGAACAAAGCTGCCAACCCGTCGACCCCTTTGCCCGCCACAAGAGGGATCATGATCGGCAGAAAGGCGAAACTTGTTCCCTGAACAATCGGCAACGCTGCCCCAACCGGACCCACAGTGACCGTCTGCAACAACGTTGCCACGCCGGCAAATAGCATCGACATCTGGATCAAGTACAAAAGCTCTGGGAAATCAGGCGAGTTCGAACCAAACCCAAACCCAGCTGCGCCAGCGACAATGATTGCAGGTGTCACGTTTGAGACGAACATCGCCAGAACGTGCTGAATACCCAGTGGAATCGCCTTGTGCAGCGCGGGTGTGAAATTCGGATCCCGAAGCTGTTCGGGTGTTCCAATTGAAGTTTCGGCCATGGGCACTGTCCTCTCAGTCAGAGTTCACGGGGGTATTGCCGCTTATCCCGCGGCTTCGTTGGGTTTCGGCACCACCTCATAGGGTGTGTCGAACCAGTGTTCTTCCAGATTTGATCCGGTGCCGATCCTGTCCACCACCGCAAATAGACCCGGGCCATGTAGAGGTGTCAGAACGCCATGCCATGTACCGCGGTGGTAATTCACCATCTGGCCCGGCTTGGTTATGAACGCGCGCGGAACGCCCGGTTCCCCGGCATTGTCTGCCGCGACGACCACCAGAAAAGGCTGATGCGTCATGGGAATGAAAGCCTGACTGCCATCCGGATGGCGCTCGACCATCTCAAGCGTGTAGGGCAATGAACGGGGGTTGGCGTTGAACAGGCTCAGCCCAGCCCGACCATCAGAAAAATCCAACCGCGCGCGGTCGTGAAACCGCCCGCATTGCCCTTGGTTGATGATCTTGTCGGGCGGTCCAGACGCCTCGATCAAATCGCCAAAAGGGGCAAATGCGTCTGCCGAGATTATTTCTGTCACGATCTGCCGGGTCATGCGGGCAACACATCCCTCAGACGAAACTCGGCGATCCGTTCAACCTGACGGCAGGCTTCGGCAAATTCCGTTGTGCGATCCTGTTCAATGCGTCGCTGAAAGGCTTCGAGGATCGACGCTTTGTTATGGTCCCGTACCGCAATTATGAAAGGGAACCCGAATGCCTGCGTGTAGCGCTGGTTCAGATCGGTAAACGCCTCACGCTCGGCATCGGTCAGTGCGTCCAAACCCGCTGACGCCTGTTCAGACGTGCTTTCCTGTGTCAGCCGCTTGGCCTGCGCCAGCTTGCCCGCCAGATCCGGATGCGCGGTCAGAACGCCCAAACGCTCGTCTTCTGAAGCCGAACGGAACATGCGCGTCAGCGCGTTGTGCAACCCGCCTGCGGTGTCATGTGCCGGGCCCAGCTCCAGATCAAAGGCGCGGTCAGCAATCCAGGCCGAATGCTCAAAAATACCGCCAAATGCCTCGACAAACGCGGTGCGGTCCATCTGTGACGGACGCACGCGATGCACCGGCGGATGGGAGGTTGCCCAATGTTGCGCGATTTGCAATCGCGTTGCGAACCAGACATCGGCAAATCCCCGTGCATAGTCCAAGAACCGTTTCAGCGCCATCACACGCCCCGGTCGGCCAATCAGGCGGCAATGCAAACCGATCGAGAGCATCTTGGGAACGCCCGCCTCACCCTCAGCGTACAGTGCATCAAAACTGTCTTTCAGGTACGCGAAGAACTGATCACCCGAATTGAACCCCTGCGGGGTGGCAAAACGCATGTCGTTGCAATCCAGTGTGTATGGCACGATCAACTGATCCCGCCCACCTGTCTGCAACCAATAAGGAAGATCGTCCGCATAGGTGTCGGCGACATAGGCAAACCCGCCCTCTTCCGCGACCAGACGCACCGTGTTTTCAGAACAGCGCCCCGTGTACCACCCGCGCGGACGTTCACCGACAACTTCTGTGTGCAAACGTATGGCCTCGGCTATTTGTGCGCGTTCTTCGTCCGGGGTCATATCTTTGTGTTCGACCCACTTGAGACCGTGGCTGGCAATTTCCCAACCAGCGGATTTCATCGCCGCCACCTGATCGGGCGACCGCGCCAGAGAAGTCGCCACGCCATACACCGTGATCGGAAGATCCTTCATCAGCCGATGCAAACGCCAGAACCCGGCGCGGGCGCCGTATTCATAGATCGACTCCATATTCCAGTGCCGCTGACCCGGCCACTGCGCGGCTCCCACGATCTCGGACAAAAACGCCTCGGACGCGTCATCGCCGTGCAGCACGCAGTTTTCGCCACCCTCTTCATAGTTCAGCACAATCTGAACGGCCAACTTGGCCCCGCCCGGCCACTTCGCCTGCGGAGGGTGTGCTCCGTATCCGATCATGTCCCGGGGGTAACGCGGCGGCTGCATGGTATGGTCCATTTCTATTTCTGTTTCCAACAGACTTACCCCAGAACACAGCCTTTGATTATCAAATCAATCCGAACGCTGTTTCCGGTTCTTTCGGCATTTCAACTGTTTCGAACTTTGCGCCAGACTGTCAAAAATCAAAAGGCACATGATAGGAGAGACCGGTGGCAGGCTATTTGACAACCCATGTTTTGGATACCGCACGTGGCTGCCCTGCCGTGGGGCTGAAAATCGCGCTTTACCGCGTGTCCGGCAACTCTCATCGCAAACTGGTTGAGATGGAAACCAACGCGGATGGCCGTACCGACAGCCCAATATTGCCGCAGGACGCATTTAAAACAGGCACTTACGAACTGATTTTCTTTGCAGGCGATTACCTGCGTGCAACAGGTCAGGACGGAGACGATCCCTTGTTTCTGGATCAGGTACCCATCCGGTTCGGCATGTCCGATGCAGAGGCGCATTACCATGTCCCGCTTCTGCTTTCGCCCTACGGCTATTCGACCTATCGCGGGAGCTGATCGAGAGCTGAGGTCTTAAGCTGGGAGCTCGGCGCTTCGAACGATTTTTCCGATCCGTTCGATCATGAAGTCCATGAACAAGCGAGCCTTCGGATCTTGATGTCGCCGGTGCGTGTAAAGACAGGCCATTTGCACAGAAACCGGCGGCGTTTCCGTTGCAACCGGGACCAGGCGTCCCGATCTGAGGTGTTCGGCGACTTCAAAAACGGGTTTCATTGCAATCCCTTGCCCTGACAAAGCCCAATCTGTCAGCACGTCTCCATCATCGCATTCAAACCGACCCGACACCGCAAAACGTTTCGGTCCCTCGGGGGTTTCAAGCATCCATTGAAACTCGGCCGCTCCCGGAAAGCGCAGGTTCAGGCATTCGTGTTTGTCGGCGACCAGATCAGCACCGGTTGATGGCATTCCGCGTCGCGATACATAGTCGGGGGCGGCACAAAGCACGCGCTGACAATCTGCGATCTTACGGATGCGTAGGGTGCTGTCTTCGGGTTGGCCGATAAAGAACGCCAGATCCAGCCCTTCGGTTGTCAGGTCGACAGACCGGTCCGTCAGGCGCAAGCGCACGTCTACTTCTGGGTACGCAGCCAGAAAATCAGGAACATGCGGTGCCAGCAGACGGCGACCCACCCCCAGCGGCGCCGCCGCAAACAATGATCCACGTGGGGCTTCGGTCAGATGGGTCACCTTAGCCTCGGCATCATCCACCGCGTCCAGAACCGCGACAGCTCCGGGATAAAACGCTTTGCCTTGCTCGGTCGGAGACAGATTGCGGGTCGTACGCTGAAAAAGGCGTACGCCTAAGTGATCCTCAAGCTGAGAAATCCGCGCTGAAGTCACAGCCGGAGAAATTCGCAGGTCTCGCCCCGCGGCGGACATGCTGCCCAGATCGTAGACCCTGACAAAGGTGCGGATGTTATCGAGATAGGACATCTTTTCGTTTTTTTTGATACAGTTTGACAATATACGGGAATACCGAAGAAAAGCCTGTTTGCCTAGTGTGGTGGCAACCAATCGGAGACCTCTGAAATGTACGACTTTGCCGTGTTCTGGGACTGGATGGCGTTTGCCGTGCGCTGGTTGCACGTGATCACCGCCATGGCCTGGATCGGATCCTCATTTTATTTCATCGCGTTGGACCTGGGGCTGAACCGCAATATTCCGGGTCCGGCGGATGGCGAGGAATGGCAGGTGCATGGCGGCGGCTTCTACCATATCCAAAAGTACCTGGTTGCCCCTGAACGGATGCCCGATCACCTGACCTGGTTCAAATGGGAAAGCTATTCAACCTGGCTCAGCGGTGCAGCGCTGCTGATGATCGTCTACTGGGTCGGAGGAGAGCTGTATCTGATCGATGCGGAAAAGGCCGATCTGGCCCTTTGGCAAGGCATTCTGATCTCGGCAGCCTCGCTGACCGTTGGATGGCTGGTCTATGATTTTCTGTGCAAGTCCGGGCTTGGGGAACGCCCTACTTTGCTGATGGTTTTGCTGTTCGCGCTGCTGGTCGCGATGGGTTGGGGCTACAACCAGATCTTCACCGGGCGTGCGATGATGCTGCATCTGGGCGCGTTCACCGCCACGATCATGACGGCAAACGTGTTCTTCATCATCATGCCCAATCAACGCATTGTGGTGGATGATCTGAAAAACGGGCGCACACCGGATCCGAAATACGGCAAGATCGCCAAGCTGCGCTCGACGCACAACAACTACCTGACTTTGCCCGTCCTGTTCCTGATGCTGTCGAACCACTACCCGCTGGCGTTCGCGACGGAATACAACTGGATCATCGCCGCGCTTGTGTTCCTGATGGGCGTCACCATCCGGCACTATTTCAACACCCGCCATGCACGCGCCGGCAATCCCACCTGGACCTGGTTGGCCACGGCGCTGCTGTTCATTGCCATCATGTGGCTGTCGACAGCCCCGATGTACCAGCCGCTGGAAGAGGCAGAGGCACAGCCACTAACACCATATGAACAGAAATTTGCTGATGCGGACGGGTTCGAAGACGCCCATGACATTGTTCTTGGGCGCTGCTCGATGTGTCACGCGCGCGAGCCGGTGTGGGAGGGCATTCTTTGGGCCCCGAAGGGTGTGCTTTTGGAAACCGAGGCCGACATCGCCAGAAATGCAAAGCAAATCTATTTGCAGGCGGGCGTAACCCACGCGATGCCCCCGGCAAACGTAACCTACATGGAACCAGAAGACCGCCAGGCCATCATCCGGTGGGTGCGCAACGCAGGACTGTAGCAGAAACGCAATTTGCCCCAAAATTTCGCATCTGGCTGATAATCTCTTTCCCAGATCGCGCTCAGATGCTCTAACCTGAATGCAAAGGTCCGTGGCAAACACGGTGTATGATATTTGGAACTGGGACATTTGGGGCAATTCATGCAAGGGAGCAAGCCGCAAGGCCGTCTGAGGCGCTGGCTGGGTGTCGCTGTTTTGGCGTTGGCTCCAAACGTGTCACTGGCATTGGAAACCTCTCTGACTGCACCAGGTGCGTCCAAGGAGCTGGTGGATCGCCTGAAAGAGACGTCATCCGTCACCACGGCAGAAGAGCGCGGCCTGGACACCCCGCTTGAAATCCTTTCCGCCGCGCTGTCGGATTACCGCACAATTGTGCAGATTCTCTATGATGAGGGGTATTTCAGCCCTGTCGTCAGCATCAAATTAGACGGTCAGGAAGCCGCCGAGATAAGTTCGTTGACCGTGCCTGCTAAAATCGACCGAGCAGCAATTACGGTTGAGACTGGACCCAGCTTTAAATTTGGCACTGCCACAGTGCAGCCACTGGCCCCTGAAACCGTTCTGCCGGAAGAGTTTGCCACCGGCAAACTGGCCACAACCGGTGCAATTCAGCAGGCCACCTCGGCCGGTGTGCAAGGATGGCGGGATGCAGGCCATGCAAAGGCCGGGGTCGCTGGGCAAACCGTCATCGCGCGTCATTCACAGGCGCAGCTGGACGCTCAAGTCACGCTGGAACCTGGGCGCAGGCTGACATTTGGCAAGATGTTTATCAAGGGCGACACAGATGTGCGCCACACATCCATCGAAAAGATCGCTGGTTTCCCAAGTGGCGAGGTTTATTCGCCTGAAAAGATCCAAAAGGTCGGAACGCGTCTGCGCCGCACCGGCACGTTCAACGTCGTCTCGCTGCAAGAGCGCGAGACACCAAACCCGGATGGAACGTTGGACTTCGATGCCACGTTCGAGGACCTGCCCAAGCGACGGTTGACCTTCGGGGTCGAACTGGCCTCGCGCGATGGCGTTGACGTCACTGCGACCTGGACCCATCGCAACATGTTCAAACGTGCCGAGCGTTTGCGATTTGAAGCGGCGATACGCAATATCGGCGGGGCCGAGGATATCGATGGCCGGATCGGGTTGCGCCTGGATCAACCGGATCGCCTCGGGCCGGACGACAACACGTTCTGGAGCGCATTGCTGGAACGGCGCAACACGGAAAACTACAACGTATCGGTTGCGTCCTTGGCCTATGGTGCACGCCGCACCTTTTCCGACAATTTGTATGCCGAGGCGTCCGCCGGATTTCAACTTTCAAACGCCGATGACGCCTATGGCAGCGGTCGCAAGTTCAGGTATTTCATCCTGCCCTTCCGATCTGAATGGGACCAACGCGACAGCAAAGTCAGCGCCACGCGGGGGTTTTATTTGGATTCGCAAGTCATGCCCTTTGTCGGAATTTCCGGAACGGACACCGGTATCCGCCTGTTCTTTGATGGCCGGGCTTATACAAGCCTGGGGACCGGCGGTCGGATCGTTCTGGCCGGGCGCGCGCAATTGGGCTCAGTTATCGGCCCGCCTGCAGATGGCGTAACGCCCGATTTTCTGTTCTTCTCGGGCGGCGCGGGCACTGTTCGCGGGCAACCCTTCGAAAGCCTTGGCATTCCAGTCGGAACCGGCATCGCAGGCGGCAAGTCGTTTATCGGTTTGTCTGGCGAAATCCGCGGCAAGATCACTGATAGCCTGTCACTGGTCGGGTTTTATGACTACGGTGTTGTCGATACGTCCTCGTTCATTGGCAGCGGTGCAGAAGATCACGCCGGCGCCGGTATCGGCGTAAGATATGATCTGGGCGGATTTGGACCTTTACGACTTGATCTCGCCTATCCGGTGAGTGGCCCCACCGGGGACGGCCTGCAGTTTTACATCGGGATCGGACAGGCATTTTGAAACGGCACCTTTCATATACTCTGCTGATCGGAACGCTGACGTTTGCACCTGTCGCCGGACTGGCGCAGGAGGATGAAGGCGGCAGCATGATCGAAAGGTTCCTGCAGGACACGCTGTCAGGAGACGATCAAAACGTGACGGTCTCGGGTCTGCAAGGCGCGCTGAGTTCGCGGGCTACAATCGACGAGATCACTGTTGCCGATGACGAGGGGGTCTGGCTGACCATTAAGGATGCCGTGCTGGACTGGAACCGACTGGCATTGATCCGTGGCCGGTTTTCCGTCAACGCCCTGACTGCACAGGAAATTGACATCGCCCGCACCCCGGGCACAACCACCAAAGATACGCCGCCCCCAGCAGCCGAAACGCAAGCCTTTCAACTGCCCGAACTTCCCGTCGCCATTGAAATCGGTGAAATCAGCATCAGCGAACTGTCTCTGGGCGAGCCGCTGATCGGCGTTGCGGCAGAGTTGGCAATGAATGGTAACCTGTCGTTGGCGGATGGCACGCTGGACACCAATCTTGATATCACGCGCCTGGACCGCGCCGGGGACGAAATCAAGCTAAGCGCAGGATTTCAGAACGCCGACAGCCAGATCGACCTTGACCTACAAGTGACCGAGGCGGCAGGCGGCCTGATTTCGACGGCTCTCAATATCCCAGACAGCCCACCCATTGGGTTGACCGCAAAAGGGTCTGGGCCAGTAAGCGACTTCACCGCCGATATTGGTCTCAGCAGCGATGGCCAGCCGCGTGTGACCGGGCAGGTTCGACTACGTTCAGCCCCGAACGCTGCGGCGAGCGCAGATGAAGGCATTGCCTTTACTGCCGATCTGGGCGGTGATCTAACACCCTTTGTCGCCGACAACATGGATACGTTTTTCGGCACCAAAACACAGTTGTTCGTGGACGGTCGAACCGAGCCGGATGGCGCGCTGAACATCAGCGACCTTGAGCTGACATCGCAAGCGCTGAACCTCGAAGGTGAACTGCAACTCGCTGCTGGTGGCCAACTGCAATTGGCCGCTTTGCAGGGGCGGATCACGCCGCCGGAAGGGCAAAGCGTGGTTTTGCCGGTTTCGGGCGGCGAAACATCTATTGAGGCGGCACAGATTTCAGCGTTGTTTGATGAGAAAAACGGCAATCTTTGGGACCTGAGCCTTACGGCCAACGGAATAAAGACGCCACAGATCGATTTGCAACGTGCGCAAATCTCGGCACAGGGGACGCTGGAACAAGGGACGGCCCTGCAACTGGATGGCGATCTTCAGGCTGCTCTGGACGGGATCGACCTGGCTGACGATGCGCTGAACGCAGCCGTGGGCGAGCGCATCACGCTGGATGGTGTGTTCGCCTATGGCAGTGATCAAACGGTAAACCTGTCTGGCGTGGAGCTGGTTGGTTCTGATTATGAACTGGGGCTGGACGCGGTGATCAGCGGCCTGTCCACCGGTCTGGCCGTAGATGGCACAGCCACGTTGCAGGCGACGGACTTGTCACGGTTTTCGGATCTGGCGCAGATGGATCTTAGTGGCCAAGCATCTGCCCGGCTTGTCGGGAAAGGCTCTCCTCTGGAGGGCAGCTTTGATGGCAAGCTCGAGGTCGAAGGTAATGACCTGTCCACAGGGCGCGATGACATCGATCCGGTCATTCGCGGCGACACCAAAATCACCATGGACGCTAAGCGCAGTGCAGATGGGATTACGATCCGGGACTTCACCCTGATCGGCGACACACTGCGCGCGCAAGCTGATGGCGCAGTGACGACCCCCGGCGGCAACCTGACCATCGACGGGCAGGCCACGGTTAATGCCCAGGATCTTTCCATCTTCTCCGGCCTTGCGAATCGTAAGCTCGCCGGTGCCATACAGGCACAGCTGAGCGGTAAAGGCGCAGTTCAGACGCTGGAATTCGACGGTACCGCCAGCGTAACAAGCCGAGACATCAAAACTGGTATGTCCGAGATCGACCCGCTGCTTGTTGGTCGGACCGAGATTACCTTTGATGGCGCGCTTAGCCAGGATCAAATCGTGATCCGGGACGCCAAGGTTAACGGAACCGCCCTAACGGCTCAAGCGGCAGCCACAATCGACGATCCGACAAATGCGCTGGCTGTGGATGGACAAGCCAGCCTGAATGTCCCGAACCTGTCTTTGTTCTCGGGCCTAGCCAAACGCGATCTGGCCGGATCGATCAAAACCGAACTTTCGGGCAAAGGTGCTGTAGGCAACAAGAGCTTTGACGTGAAAGGCAATCTTGATGCGAATGATATCAAAACCGGAATCGACACTGTAGACAAACTGATCCAAGGGCGCACAACCTTGACCGTGGATGCGCAGAATGGCGATGCAGGGCTTGATATCCGCAGCTTCCGATTGAAGGGAACTGCCCTGTCGGCAGAGGCGTCTGGCAAACTGGACCGCGACGCCGGAGGGTTAAGCTTTACAGCCGCCCTGGACGATCTGGGCCGACTGTCTGAAACCGTTACAGGCCCATTGAAACTGGATGGAAATGTCGCGCCCACAAGTACGGGTTTCGAGGGCACAGCCAATTTGCAGGGGCCTGACAGCTCTTACGCCAAGGTCGCGGGTTCGGTTGACACGAATGGCGCAGCGGACCTGGATTTCGACGCAAAGTTCAACCGTATCGAAAGGTTTGTGCCTGAATTCCCGGGCACCATCGCAGCTTCGGGCAACGCAAAGCGGGACAATGGGCTTTGGACCATCGATGTCAAAGCCGAAGGGCCGGCTGACATCACCAGTACCGTAGCCGGAACCTTTGATGAAACCAGCACCCAGGCGGATCTGACCGCGCAGGGCGGTGTCAATCTTGGGATTGCAAATATCTTTATAACGCCCAACAAGATCGATGGGTCGGCACGTTTCGACCTGGCCTTGAATGGCGCACCGTCTTTGGCTTCTCTCAGCGGGTCGATCACCACATCTGGCACATCACTTGCCATTCCCGGTGCTGGCCAGACAATCACCGGTATCAGCGGTCAGATCGATCTTGCGCAAAGCCGTGCAACCATCAACCTCAGCGGTGGTGTGCGGGCTGGTGGTGGTTTTACCGTCAGCGGCCCTGTTGACCTCGCGCCACCGTTTAACGCTCAGATCACCACCGCGTTGAACAGTCTCGTGCTAACGGATCAGTTGCTTTACGAAACCACCTTGAACGGCCAGATCGCAATGACCGGGGCCTTGGCCGGAAACAGTTCACTGGCCGGGCAAATCACGTTCGACGAAACAAACATCAATCTTGCAGCCGCCTCAGGCGCGGTCGGCGCAGCCCCAATCCCCGAGATAAAGCATATCAACGAAAGCCGCTCTGCTTTTGTTACGCGTGAACGCGCGGGGCTGGTTGTCACAGAAGAAGCTAGCCAAAGCAATTCCAGAATTGCGCTGGACATCAGCCTGCTGGCCCCCAAAGCCGTGTTTGTTCGTGGGCGGGGCGTGAACGCAGAGCTGGGCGGACGGATTTTCATCGGTGGCACCACCGCTGCTGTCGTTCCATCGGGTCAGATCGAATTGATCCGAGGCAATTTCGACATTCTGGGCCGTAGGCTGGCCCTGACCAAAGGCATCGTCACGCTGCAGGGCGACTTGACGCCTTACATCGAGTTCGAATCCTCGGCCAGCACCTCTGATGGCACCGCAACAATTGAGATTGCGGGACCGTTGGATTCACCAGAAGTGGATGTGTTCTCTGACCCCGAACGCCCGGCTGAAGAGGCGTTGGCAATGCTGCTGTTTGGAAATCGGTTCTCAGAAATATCGCCATTCCTGATCGCACAGATGGCAGCGTCGCTGGCACAACTCAGCGGCGCGGGTGGCGACGCAACCAAGAGTCTGCGTGAATCCACCGGCGTGGATACAATTGATGTCGGCGCATCGGAAAGTGGTGCTGGCCGGTTGGGGGCTGGCGCCTATCTGGGTGAGAACCTGTATACCGACTTTACCGTCAACACCGAAGGTGACACCGAAGTGAACCTGAACTTGGATGTGACTGACAACTTTACCGTCAAAGGCACAGTTGATGGCCGCGGCGAAACCGGCATCGGGGTGTTTTTCGAACGCGATTACTAAGGCGTCATTTTCGGCGAATACCAATCGGCTGCCCAATCTGGGGCGCGGGTGGCAAAGACGCGTGATCCGACACCATCCGTGCCAACCGAGTGACCGCCCAATCCGGATAGGGTTCAGAGCGACCCGTTCTGTGGCTGACATTCATGAACAGCACTTCTTGCGTGGCACATACAGTCTGGTCGGGGGCCGAGATCATCTGACCGAAATAGTGCCCACGTTTGTGATCTGCATCCAACAATCGAAACTGGAAATAGATCGTCATGTCGTCGGTCACCTCACGCAGGAACTGCATGTGGGATTGCAGGACGTACGGCCCCTGCCCCAACGCCTGGACCTGGGGCTCGCCAAGACCCAATTGATCGACAAGCAGCCGTTCGAAGGCCATGTCGAACGCGACGCCATAGTAGCCGACATTCATATGCCCGTTGTAATCGATCCAGTCTGGTTGCAGCGCAAACTCGTGAATTTCAACAGGCGCATCGTACGGGCCATCATGACCACCTAACGGCTGTGTATCTTGTGACATGGCTGAACAGTCCTCACTCGTCCGGATCTTCAAAGATCGCAACGGCGCGGATGAACCCTGCCGAGGCACCTTTGATCTTGAAAGGGAAACAGGAAATTTCAAACCCTGTCGGCGGAAGCGTTTCCAAATTGGTCAGCTTTCCCATGTGGCAATACCCAATCTCCATCGAGGCGCGGTGCCCTTCCCAGATGATCGAGGGGTCTTTGGTATCTGCATATTCCTGCGCGGTCAGCGGGAAGGGTGCGTCCCAACTCCAGGCATCTGTTCCGGTCACCCGCACCCCGCGTTCTGTCAGGTACAAGGTCGCCTCACGTCCCATACCGCAGCCTTTCATCAGATAGTCAGGTTGGCCATACTGTGTCCCTGCGGACGTATTGACCACCACGATATCCAACGAGTTCAGAGTATGACCGATCCGCTTCAGTTCGGCCTCGACATCCGCTGCGGTAACCACATAGCCATCCTCGAAATGACGGAAATCCAGTTTGACACCGGGGTTCATGCACCATTCCAGCGGCACCTCATCAATGGTGATCGCCCTCTCGCCTTTGTTCATTGTGGAATGGTGGTGGTAGGGCGCGTCCAGATGGGTGCCGTTGTGCGTCGCGATTTGCAAACGTTCCAGCGCCCAACCCTCGCCACCTGGCAGGTCTTCTTTCGCAAGGCCGGGGAAAAAGGCCATGACCTGCTCGGCGGTCTGGTCATGGGTCAGGTATTCGATCTCGGGCAGCATGATCGGCGGGTCCGATACAATGCCGGTTTCCAGCGGAACGGACAAATCGACGAAACGGCGAGGCATATGCAACTCCATCAGAAGAACAGCCACAGGGTTGGCCGCGCGTAAGCTGCTGTCAAGACGCGAAAAAGGCGGCCCGCTAAGACCGCCTTTTCGAAAGAATGATTGGCGCAGAGGTTATTCCGCTGCGATGGCGTCTTCGATCTTTTCGACCTTGATCGCCGAGAACTTGAACTCGGGGATCTTGCCATAGGGGTCGATGGCCGAATTGGTCAGCATGTTCGCAGCCGCCTCGACATAGGCAAACGGGATGAACACCATATCCTCGGCGATCGCCCGGTCGGCACGCACCATGATCTCGATGGAACCGCGACGGGTCGTCAGACGGATCATTTCACCCGGTTCGATCCCCATCAGCTTGAGCGTACGCGGATTCATCGAACAGTTCGCTTCCGGCTCTACCGCATCCAGAACAGTGGCGCGGCGGGTCATAGAACCCGTATGCCAATGCTCCAACTGGCGACCCGTTGTGGCTATCATCGGATACTCTTCATCCGGAGCTTCATCCGGTGGGATGATACTGGCCGGGGTGAACCTGGCCTTGCCATCAGCCCGTGGGAAACCGTCGCCAAACACGATGGACTGGCCCGGATCGGTTTCGCTGAGCGACGGGTAGGTGATCGTCTCGGTTTCCAGACGCTCCCACGTGATGTTGTCCAGTGACTGCATGGTCAGCTTCATTTCGTTGAAGACCTGAGACACATCTGTGTAATCCCAGTTCAGACCGATACGCTGCGCCAACTCGACAGTGATCGCCCAATCCTCGCGCGCCTCACCCGGAGGTGCCACGGCCGGGCGTACACGCTGTACCTGGCGGTTGGTGTTCGACACCGTCCCGTTCTTTTCATAGAGCGCCGAGGCCGGCAGGATGATGTCGGCATAGTTCGCCGTCTCGGTCAGGAAGATGTCCTGCACGATCATCAGATCCAGCTTGGCCAACGCATCACGGGCGTGGTTTACATCCGGGTCGGACATGGCCGGGTTTTCGCCCAGAATATACATACCCTTGATGTTGCGCGCATAGATCTGATCAATGATCTCGGTAACGGTCAGGCCCTTCTCGTTCGAGAAATCATCCGAGCCCCAGACATCGGTGAACTGAGCCCGGATGTTGTCATCCGTGACGGTCTTGTAGTCCGGCAGGAACATCGGGATCAGACCCGCATCAGATGCGCCTTGAACGTTGTTCTGGCCACGCAGCGGGTGCAGACCCGCGCCGGGCTTGCCCACGTTGCCGGTCATAAGCGCCAAGCTGATCAGGCAGCGCGAGTTGTCGGTGCCGTGGATATGCTGGCTGACGCCCATGCCCCAGAAGATCAGACCGGCCTTGGCCTGCGCAAATGTGCGGGCCACGCGGCGCAACTGATCTGGTTCGATGCCACAGATCGGTGCCATCGCCTCGGGCGTGAACTGGCGCAGATGTTCTTTCTCGGCCTCCCAGTTCTCGGTCCAGCGGTGGATGTACTGGCTGTCGTAGAGTTCCTCTTCGACAATCACGTTCATGATCGCATTGAGCATCGAGACATCAGCACCCGGGCGGAATTGCAGCATTTCGTCAGCGAATTTGCGCATGCCGACACCGCGCGGATCCATCACAATCAGCTTGCCACCGCGCTTGGTGAATTGCTTGAAATAGGTCGCTGCAACAGGATGGTTTTCAATCGGGTTGGCCCCGATGATGATCGCCACATCCGCGTTTTCGATCTCGTTGAAGGTCGCGGTCACAGCACCCGAGCCGACGTTCTCGATCAGAGCCGCAACGGACGACGCGTGGCACAGACGGGTGCAGTGGTCGACGTTGTTGTGCTTGAATCCCTGACGGATGAACTTCTGGAACAGATAGGCTTCTTCGTTGGTGCACTTGGCCGAACCAAAGCCCGCAACGCTGCGCGGATCTTCGTCGCGCAAGGCTTTTAGCTTGGTGGCGGCCAAATCCATCGCCTCTTCCCAGGTCGCTTCGCGGAAATGGGTCGACAGGTCTGATGGATCGACGTTCAGGCCCTTTTCAGGGGCGTCTTCGCGCCGGATCAACGGCTTGGTCAGGCGGTGCGGGTGGTGGATGTAGTCAAAGCCAAAGCGGCCTTTGACACACAAACGGCCTTCGTTTGCGGGGCCGTTGATGCCCTCGACATATTTGACCTTACCGTCTTTAACCTTCAGCGAGACCTTGCAGCCCACACCGCAGAACGGGCAGACGCTTTCGGTTTCGCTGTCGTAGTCTTTGCTATCGCCCAGTTGCTGGTCGTCCAGCACGGTGGCGGGCATCAGCGCACCGGTCGGGCAAGCCTGAACACATTCACCACAGGCCACGCAAGTTGATGCGCCCATTGGGTCGTTCTGGTCAAACACCACCTGCGCAGTGTGGCCGCGACCGGCCATGCCGATCACGTCATTCACCTGCACGTCGCGGCAAGCGCGGACGCAGAGGTTGCAGTTGATGCAGGCATCCAGATTAACGCGCATCGCGACGTGGCTGTCATCCAGCAGCGGGATTTTCTCGGCCTCTTTCGCCGGGAAACGGCTGTCGCTGACATCGTTCAGCTTGGCGATATCCCAGAAATGGCTTGAGGTGTCGTGCGCTTCCTTTGGCTGGTCCGCGACCAGCAGTTCCATGACCATGGCGCGGGACTTCTCGGCACGCGCGCTGTCGGTTTTCACAACCATGCCGTCCGCCGCAGGACGGATGCACGAGGCGACCAACGTGCGCTCGCCTTCGACCTCAACCATACAAGCGCGGCAGTTGCCGTCGGGTTTGTAGCCCGGCTGAGGCTTGTGGCACAGGTGCGGAATTGTGAAACCTTGCCCTTTGGCGGCTTCCCAGATGGTCCAGCCTTCGGGCACAGTGACATCTTCGCCGTTCAGGTTGAAGGTGACGGTCTTGGTTGGACTTGCGTCAAGCATGGCTCTGTCTCCCTCAGATTTCGTCAGCGAAATGTTTCATGACTAGGCGGATCGGATTCGGGGCCGCCTGCCCCAGACCGCAGATCGAGGCATCTCCCATGACCTGGCACAGATCTTCCAACAGTTCGGTGTCCCATTTGTCGGCCTGCATCAGCTTAACCGCCTTTTCGCAACCCGCACGGCAGGGCGTGCACTGACCGCAACTTTCATCTTCGAAGAACCGCAGCATGTTCAGCGCAGCGTCGCGGGCGGTGTCCTGATCTGACAAAACCACAACCGCAGCGGAGCCGATGAAGGTGCCCAGCGGTTGCAGAGTGTCAAAGTCGAGCGGGACGTCATCGATGCTGGAGGGGAGAAGACCTGACGACGGCCCGCCCGGTTGATACGCCTTGAACACATGGCCTTCGGCCATGCCGCCGGCGGCATCAATCACATCCAGAATGGTCGAACCTGCGGGCAGCAGGTAAACGCCCGGCTTAGCCACCCGACCCGAGACCGAATAGCTGCGCAGGCCCTTGCGACCGTTCTTTTCGGTGCTGTTGAGGCATTCCGGCCCCTCTCGGCACACTTTGGTGACCCAATACAATGTTTCGACATTGTGCACCAAGGTCGGGCGGTTAAAGACACCAACCTGCGCCACGAACGGAGGACGGTGACGGGGCAGGCCCTTTTTGCCTTCGATCGACTCGATCATCGCAGATTCTTCGCCGCAGATATAAGCGCCAGCACCCCGGCGAAGGTCGATGTAACCTTCTTCGACGATACCCGCCTGTTCCAACGCGGCGATCTCACGGCGTAGGATTTCCAGCACCGCAGGGTATTCGTCACGCATATAGATAAAGCAGGTCTCGGCCTCGACCGCCCAGGCGGCGATCAACATGCCCTCAAGGAAGACATGCGGCGTGCGTTCCAGATAGTAACGGTCCTTGAACGTGCCGGGTTCGCCTTCATCCCCGTTCACGGCCAGATAGCGTGGACCTTCGTTCATGCGAACAAAGCCCCATTTCTTACCAGACGGGAAGCCCGCGCCACCCAGACCGCGCAGGCCCGAGGACAGCACGTCTTCTTGCACCTTTTCCCAATCACCGCCGTCGCGCAGCTCCTTCAGCTTGGCGTAACCGCCATTGGCTTCGTAGGCGGCGAAGGCTTCATAATCGGGCAGATGGGTATGGGTATCTTCCGCGGCAATCGCGACCTGTACCTTTTCAGGGGTCGCATGATCGATATGGTTGTGACCGATCTCCAACACCGGAGCTGTATCGCAGCGGCCCATACACGGCGCGCGGACAACGCGAACCTCAGAGGCGTCCAACCCGTTTTCCAACGCTTTCTGCAACTGCTGGGCACCGGCCATTTCGCAAGACAGGGAATCACAGACCCGGATCGTCAGCGCGGGCGGAGGTGTTTCATCTTCTTTCACCACATCGAAATGGGCATAGAAGGTGGCGGTTTCATAGATTTCCGCCTGACCGATGCGCATCTCAACTGCCAAAGCTGCAATGTGGTCGGCACTGATATGACCGTGCGCGTCCTGGATCAAATGCAGGAATTCAATCAGCAAATCGCGGCGGCGCGGGCGATGGCCCAACAGGCGATGAATCTCGGCCTGCGCCTCATCCGTGAATTGACGGCCTTTGGGCGTGTGCCGCCCCTTGCCTTTACCTGACTTCCAGACGCCCTTGGGTGCGCCTGATGGCTTGATATCTAATGGTGCCATGATGCCCTCCGATTGAGGCTCCGTGTCTCATCAGATCAGCATATCGTCAAATCGCATTTGGCAATCGCACGATAACGACGGTTTATCACCGTAAAGACGTCACCACGCTACGCAACGCGCCGACCGTTGGCAGTTCTGGGTCGCGACTGAGGGTGGCCAGGCAAATGGGTTTGCTGACAATGGGATCGACCAGCGGCAACACACGGGTCCCTTTCAAGTCGCCCAGCGCGCGCACAAGGACCCGAGGCACGACAGTGGCCGCCAGCCCCTCTCTCGCCATGACCATTGAAGCGGTGAAGCCGCTGGTTTCGGCTACGACGTCAGGATGCAGGCCCTGTTCCGCAAAAATCCGGTCCAGGATACGACGATTCTGCATCTGCGGCTCAAGCAGGCTCAACGGAAAATCGGCGACCTGAGCCCAGGGAATCGGGCCAGTTTCCTCGGTCATGTGGGATGGCACCAACAGGACATAGGTTTCCTCGTACAGTGGCTGCACTTGCCGCAGGTCCGTACCGATGCTGTCGCCATAAGTTATCCCTGCATCCAGGCTGCCTTCGTCCAGTCGGTGCTGAATCGCGGTGGCGGACATGGTTTCAATCCGGGTCACGATCCGGGGATGGGCCATACGCAGACGTTTGATCAGGCGACCGGTGAACGCGATTGCTGTGGGGATCACGCCCAATATCAACGTCCCTGTGATCTCACCCTTGGCTGCCAGCACTTGCTGCTCCAGCGCCTTGGTGTCATCGAGGATACGTCGCGCCCGTTGGACAATCATCTCGCCCTCTTCCGTGAGACCCTGAAACCGGTTTGCGCGGCGGACTATGGATAGGCCAAGCCGATCCTCGAGATTGCGGATACGCATCGAGAACGCGGGCTGCGAAATCCCGCATTCCTCGGCCGCTTTGGCAAAATGGCGATGACGCGCCAAAGCGCTGAGCAATTGCAGGTCGCGGATTTCGATCATTTCTAGTCGGTCCAACTTGAGAGCAAACGGCAGACTAACGCGTTTTTACCTGCATAGAAATGCGCTTCATCCACGAACTTCGGAGAGTTTCTTTTTGAACCTGTCAGCGATACTATGAAAGACGCGGTGGATGCGAGTATTGGGATGATTAAGGGCAAATATCTCGATGATCTGATGCTTGGAGACTCCTTCGAGACCGGAGGCGTAACTCTTACAGAGGGCGCGATCGTGGATTTTGCCCTCGTGCACGATCCGCAACCATTCCACATAGACAAGATCGCTGCGACAGAGTCCATTTTTGGCGGCCTTATCGCAAGCGGCTTTCAAACCATAGCGCTTACCTTCCGGCTATTTCGCGACACTGGTGTGCTTAACGGTACAAATCTTGGCGGCCACGGCATGGACGAAGTGCGCTGGCTCGCACCGGTTTTCTCGGGGGATACTATCTGCGTGCGCGTAACGGTCGAGGCGATCACGCCTTCACATTCAAAGCCTGACAGGGGTACGGTGCGTTTCCGGTATCGTACATACAACCAAAAAGACATCGAAGTACTCAGCTTCATCATTGACCATGTGATGGCACGGCGGGGACAAGCAGACTCAGCAAAACCGACGAGAGAAGCGAAGCGCACAAAATGAATGTGATCCTAGAATTTCAGAAACTGTTTGATGGCTATGTCGAATGTTATCGATCCAATGACCCAGCGGGATGCGCGACCTATTTCACAGACAATGCAGAACTCTTCTCACCGTATGGGCCTGCGGTAAAGGGTCGGAAGGCGATCGAAGCGGCGCATGCCGCGTGGATAGAAGAGGATGCCAAGTCCAAAGCTATCGAGGTCGTACAAGCCGATATCAACGGCCATATTGGCTGGTGCCTTGCGCGTTTCAGCGAAGGCGAAGCCGATCATGGGACATTGCTCAACGTGTTATACAAACAGCCGGACGGCAGGTGGCTGATCACCCACTGCAGTCTAAACGAAACGCCCTGAAATACGCGTTTAACAAGCGACCTTAAGTATTAAACAAGAAATGCATCACATCGCCGTCCTTGACGATGTAGCCCTTACCCTCTGCCCGCATCTTGCCCGCCTCTTTCGCGCCCTGCTCGCCATTGGCGGCGATATAGTCGTCATAGGCAATTGTCTCGGCGCGGATGAAGCCTTTCTCGAAGTCACCGTGGATCACGCCAGCGGCCTGTGGCGCGGCGGTGCCGGTGCGGATCGTCCAGGCGCGGGCCTCTTTCGGGCCGACGGTGAAATAGGTTTCCAGCTTCAGCAGGTCGTAACCAGCGCGGATCAGACGGTCGAGGCCGGGTTCTTCCAGACCCATCTCTTCCAGGAACATCTGGGCTTCGTCTTCTTCCAGCAGGCTGATCTCTTCTTCGATCTTAGCGCTGATAATGACGTGGGAATTGCCCTGCGCCGCAGCCATCTCGGCCACTTTCGCTGAATACTCGTTGCCCTCAGCAGCTTCTTCTTCGGACACGTTGCAGACATAAAGCACCGGTTTGGTGGTCAGCAGTTGCAGCATCTTCCATGCCTTTGCGTCTTCGTCGCTCACTTCGACCAACCGCGCCGGCTTACCGTTTTCCAGCATAGCTTGCGCCTCGGCCAACAGGCGATCCTGCTGCTGCGCCTCTTTGTCGTTGCCCTTGAGCTTGCGCACCAGGTTCGCGCGACGCTTTTCGATGCTTTCCAGATCGGCCAGCATAAGCTCGGTCTCAATCGTATCAGCATCGGCCACCGGATCGACACGGCCATCCACGTGGGTCACGTCGCCGTCTTCGAAACAACGCAGCACATGCGCAATGGCGTCAGTCTCGCGGATGTTGGCCAGAAACTGGTTACCCAGACCCTCACCCTTTGAGGCGCCTTTGACTAGGCCGGCAATATCCACGAACGTCATCCGCGTTGGGATGATCTGCTTGGACGACGCTATCGCGGCCAGCTTGTACAGTCGATCGTCCGGCACAGCCACGTCGCCCACGTTGGGCTCGATGGTGCAAAACGGGAAGTTCGCCGCCTGCGCGGCTGCGGTTTTGGTCAACGCGTTGAACAGGGTCGACTTGCCTACATTCGGCAAACCCACGATTCCCATTTTAAAGCCCATCACGGCCTCCTGCATAGAATACGAACGCAGCTTCTATGCAGGTCAGCCTCAATGCGCAAGCCATTGCTGGGCTTGCCACGGCTGAGTCCAAATCGTCACATCACAAAAACGTTCCAAAAACGTGTTCTAGGCTGAAATGAAAAAATGCCCCTTCGATAACCAACTAGCATTGAACGTCGAGAATTCACTGGCAGAATAAAATGAAACAGCTCTTACTTGCGACCGCGTTGACAGTATCCGCATATGCGACAGCCCAAGCCCAACAAGTCATATTTGCCGCTGGACATGCAGACTTCTCTGACAATGCATCCGAGGACCAAGCGCTTTTCTCCCTTGAATACCACCATAAGCCGTTTCATCAGGCGACCCGGTTCAGCGTAGGTTGGGGAACAGCATTGTCTCTTCATGAGAATGGCGATTTTCACATCGGCCTGGGGGTGGTCGGACTGTATGCGCTGAACGAACGCTGGTTTGTCGAAGGCAGCGTTATGCCAGGGTATTTTAACCCAAGTATTGATCTGAACGACTTGGGGGGTGACTTTCAGATCCGCAGTCTCCTTGGCCTTGGCTATGCACTGGACAACGGAAACAGCGTGTCGTTTGCGATCACACATAAATCCAACGCCAGCACAAACGACGATAACCCTGGCGTAAACGCGGTGCTACTGCGCTATCATCTGGGCTTCTGATCTATTCCTGCCCTGGCGGGATTGATTTTCGGTCAAAGTTTCTGCACACGGGTCGAAACCCGACTGCAAGGACATCCGATGACCCGTATCGACGCCAAGTTCGCCGCCCTGAAAGCCGAAGGTAAAAAGGCTTTTGTTGCTTATGTCATGGCAGGAGACCCCAACTATGACACCTCGCTTGAAGTGGTCAAAGGCCTGCCGGGTGCTGGAGTGGACATCATCGAACTGGGTTTGCCCTTCACCGACCCGATGGCCGATGGCCCCACGATTCAAGCCGCGGGGCAACGCGCGCTGGATGGTGGCATGACCTTGCAGCGCACCTTGGATTTGGCACGTGCGTTCCGGGAAACCGACGATACAACACCAATAGTGCTGATGGGGTATTACAACCCGATTTACAGCCGGGGCGTTGACGCATTTCTGGCGGATGCCAAAGAAGCCGGAATCGACGGTCTGATCGTTGTCGACCTTCCCCCCGAGGAAGATGAAGAACTGTGCCTGCCTGCACAGGCAGCAGGTTTGAATTTCATCCGTCTGGCAACCCCCACCACAGATGACAAACGTCTGCCACGCGTTCTGCAGAACACATCGGGCTTCGTATATTACGTTTCGATCACCGGGATCACCGGAGCGGCCGAGGCGCAGGCGACGGATGTCGGCCCAGAGGTCGCCCGCATAAAGGCCGCAACAGATTTGCCCGTGATCGTAGGCTTTGGCATCAACACGCCCGAGAAGTCCCGCAATATTGCATCAGTGTCCGACGGTGCTGTGGTCGGATCCGCCATTGTCAGCCAGATCGCCGCGGGCAAGCCGGTCGCTGAAGTCTTGGATTTCGTAAAATCCCTGTCGGATGGGGCACACAGCGTCTGATCTCAGCGATACATCTCAAAGCTCAAAAAAAACCGTCGCAGTGCCTTGTGCGGCGGGTTTTTGACACCTAGGCACAGGGTCAATCCGTTGCAGGCGGCGCGCTGGATTGGTAAGAAAAAATAACCAGACAGCCCGGAGGTCCGCCGCATGCCCGTAATAACCAATATCGAAGACCTCAGGCGTATATACGAACGCCGTGTACCCCGGATGTTCTATGATTACGCTGAAAGTGGCAGTTGGACAGAACAAACGTTCCGCGAAAACAGCAGCGATTTTGAACAGATCCGCCTGCGCCAGCGGGTTGCGGTCGATATGTCCGGGCGCTCGACGGCCTCACATATGATTGGCGAGGATGTCTCGATGCCGGTCGCGCTGGCTCCGGTCGGGTTGACAGGAATGCAACACGCGGACGGAGAAATGAAGGCCGCAAAAGCGGCCGAGGAATTTGGCGTACCCTTCACGCTTTCGACCATGTCAATCAACTCGATCGAAGACGTGGCTGAACACACCATCAAGCCATTCTGGTTTCAGCTTTATACGATGAAGGACACGGATTACGTCAGCCGACTGATCCAGCGCGCCAAAGACGCCAAATGTTCAGCGCTGGTGATCACTCTGGATCTGCAGATTCTGGGCCAACGTCATAAGGATCTGAAAAACGGCCTTTCCGCCCCGCCGAAGCTGACTGCCAAAACCATTGCAAACCTAATGACAAAATGGGCTTGGGGAATAGAAATGCTGGGTGCCCAAAGGCGTGAGTTCGGCAATATCGTCGGCCATGTCGACGGGATATCGGATGCGTCTTCCCTTGGTGCCTGGACCGCAGAACAGTTCGATCCCAGCCTGGATTGGGCCAAGGTCGAAAAACTGATGGAACAATGGGGCGGCAAAGTAATCCTGAAAGGTATCCTGGACGCAGAGGATGCAAAAATGGCGGCCAAGCTGGGCGCAGACGCCATAGTCGTATCAAACCACGGCGGTCGTCAGCTTGACGGCGCACTCAGCTCGATCCGCGTCCTGCCCGAGATCATGGACGCCGTTGGCAGTGATATCGAGGTTCATCTCGACAGTGGTATCCGATCTGGTCAGGACGTGCTTAAGGCTTTGGCGCTTGGGGCCAAAGGTACCTATATCGGCCGTGCTTTTGTCTATGGCCTTGGCGCAATGGGTCAGAATGGCGTGACCACCGCGCTTGAGGTTATCCGGAAGGAATTGGACACGACAATGGCGCTCTGCGGTGAAAAAACTATCGAAGGGCTGGGGCGTCACAACCTGCTTGTCCCCGAAGACTTCGGAGGCCGTTGGCAAGGCTGAACCGGCTGGACATTGGGGGCTCTGCCCCCGTCGCCCTAAGGGCGCCTCCCCCGAGGTATTTTCCGCCAGATGAAGTAGGGATCCTGTATTCATCTGGCTAAAAATACCTCGGAGCGCGAGGCAGAGCCTCGCAAAACAAAAAACGGACTAAAACCCCCTTTCCAAACCAATTGAATCAAGCTAAGGACGCGGCTTCACGCGGGCATACAGCCTTGGAGGATGCCCGCCCTAACATTGGAGAATTATCATGGCTGGAGAGATTCCTGATCTCGTAGCTCTGGAACGGACGGGGACAGGCAAGGGCGCCGCTCGTCAGGCACGCCGCGACGGCATGGTTCCGGGCATTGTTTTTGGTGGCGATAAAGAGCCGCTTCCTATTCAGATCCCGTTCAACGAGTTGTTCAAGCGCCTGAAAGCGGGCCGCTTCAAGTCGACACTGTGGAACCTGAAGGTTGACGGCCACGAAGATGTCCGCGTCATCTGCCGCGATGTCCAGCGTGATATCGTCAAAGATCTGCCGACCCACCTGGACTTGATGCGTCTGCGCCGGACCACCAAAATCGCGCTGTTCATCCCCGTTGAGTTCATCAACGAAGACGAAGCGCCCGGCATCAAGAAAGGCGGCGTTCTGACTGTTGTCCGCCCTGAAGTCGAACTGGTCTGCACCGCGGGTGATATCCCTGAGAAGATCACCGTTGATGTGACCGGTCTGAACATCAACGACGTTGTCACCATTTCGTCGGTTGACCTGCCCGCAGGCACCAAGCCGACCATCGACCGTGATTTCGTGATTGCCAACATCTCGGCACCCACAGGTCTGTCCACAAGCGACGACGAAGAAGGTGAAGAAGTGGCAGCTGACGAGGTTGAAGTCGTCGGTCAGGACGCTGCAGAAGAATAAGCTCGAACTTCAAGAGTTCGGATTTGGAAACGGGGCCCTGTTGGGTCCCGTTTTCTTTTGCCGCTCGGGCTGGAAACAGGTGGCATTCCGTGCCATCAACCACCTGCATCGCACAAGGATGAGACTATGAAACTGTTTGTCGGATTGGGGAACCCAGGGTCGAAATACGCCCGCAACCGGCACAATATTGGCTTCATGGCCGTGGAGCGGATCGCCGAGGATCACGGCTTTGGCCCATGGAAATCCAAATTCCAGGCCGAAATCGCTGAGGGGCGTTTGGGCGATGAAAAAGTTCTGCTGATCAAACCGCAGACCTTCATGAACCGGTCGGGTCAGTCGGTGGGAGAAGCGATGCGGTTCTACAAACTGGATTCGACCGATGTGACCATCTTTCACGACGAGCTGGACCTCGCCCCTGGCAAAGTCCGTGTGAAGGCGGGTGGCGGCCATGCCGGGCATAATGGCCTGCGCTCGATCCATGATCATATCAGCCCGGCCTATGACCGCGTTCGGTTGGGGATCGGGCATCCAGGGCGGAAAGAGATGGTCTCACCCTATGTTCTGGGTGATTTCGCCAAGGCGGATGCCGACTGGCTGGATGATGTTCTACGCGGGGTTTCAGACGGCGCTGCATATTTGGCAAACGGAGATGGAGGCAAATTCATGAACGCAGTCGCGCTGCGCACTGCTCCGCCGCGATCTTCAAAGACCTCGACTCCGAAATCCCAAACAAAGCCTGATACACCAACCGAACCAGTGGTTGATGACCGCTCTGCCATGCAGAAGCTGTTGGACAAATTCAAATAGCAGATCCAAAACGTTCCGTTACGTAGCCATTGCAGAATGAAGGCGTCCGCGATCCAATACCCAAGAATAAGGGAGGCTATGCGATGAGATCCATCTTGAAATGGGTGCTGCGCATCGTTTTGGCGCTGGCTCTGGCCAGTGTTGTCGTTGGGCTGTGGAAACGTGAAGAATTGCAGCGCCTGATGGCTGTGAACTCTCTGTTTTCAGCAGAAAAGATCGTTCATAATTTTTCGCATATGGACGAGGCTTTTTTAACCGTTGACCTGCCTCGTGGCGACGCCCCTACTTGGGAGTTGCCTTATGGGGATGGGTTCGATCTGCCGGACGGCGCTGACGCCTGGATCGAAGAGCGCTCTGTAACCTCGTTGTTGGTGATGCAGGGCGGAAGTATCCGGTTCGAGGAGTACTATCTGGGAACAGGCCCGGATGATCGTCGAATTTCGTGGTCGGTGGCCAAAAGCTATTTGTCAGCGCTGTTTGGGATTCTGCTGGATGAGGGCGCAATCAAGTCGCTGGACGATCCGGTGGTGAAATACGCGCCAAAACTCAAGGGCAGCGCCTATGACGCCGCGACAATCCGCAATGTTCTGAACATGGCCAGCGGGGTCACGTTTGACGAGGATTACCTGGACCCAAACTCTGACATCAACCGCATGGGCCGCGTGATCGCCTTGGGCGGTGAACTGGACGATTTTGCGGCATCTTTGAAAGACAGCTTTGCGACACCGGGCGAAACCTGGCAATACGTCTCGATCGATACGCATGTGTTGGGCATGGTGATACGCGGCGCGACTGACCGGAGCGTGGCAGAGTTGTTGACTGAAAAAGTCATTCAGCCTTTGGGCCTGGAACACGGCGGGTATTACGTTACTGACGGTACTGGTGTTGCTTTTGTTTTGGGCGGCCTGAACTTCACCACGCGTGACTTTGCACGGTTCGGGCAAATGATCCTGCAGGACGGTAAAGTGAATGGGCTACAAATGGTCCCCGCCGAATGGATATTTGAGGCCACGCAACCCAGCGCCCCCACAGCACAGGGCAAGATCGGGTATGGCTATCAATGGTGGATACCCCGCGGCGCACATGAGGGTGAGTTTCTGGCACGTGGCGTTTACGGTCAGTATGTCTATTTCAATCAGCCCCGCGGCGTCTTGATTGTCTCAACCGGTGCAGACCGACTGTTCCGTGAACCCGGCGTTAATGATCAGAACATCGAAATGTTCCGCAAGATCGCAGAAAGCCTGTAAGGTAGCCTCATGCAAAAGCAAGACAGTATCAATGTGCTGGGTGGTGTCCTCGCCCCCTGCTCAAGAAACCCCTTAACCGGCTTTTTCCGCGACGGCGGGTGCAACACCTGCCCCGAAGATCAGGGCAGCCACACCGTCTGTGCAGTGATGACAGCCGAGTTTCTGGCATTCTCAAAATATGTCGGCAATGATCTGAGCACGGCACGGCCCGAATTCGACTTTCCGGGCCTCAAACCCGGTGACAGCTGGTGCCTGTGTGCCAGCCGCTTTATGCAAGCGCACGACGAAGGATGTGCGCCGCAGGTCCATCTGGAGGCCACACATCAGCGCGCGTTAGAGATTGTGCCATTGGATGTTCTGCAACAGCACATAGCCGAAGAGTAACGATTCTCTGCGGCGCACCTAAGTTGGTTCAGAAGGACATTTGCCAGATCAGGCTGAGGCTGTAGTTTTCGAACCCGCTTTCACCAATGCCGTCATAGAACACATTGGCCGCAAGCAAGCTGTTGTTTTCCAAGAGGTAGTCAAAGCCCAGATCCGCACGCGCACGCGCCGTGTCGCCAATCGGCGTTACGCCGGGGACAGTGCCCGTGCCCGAAGTCGTGCTCCATATGCCTGACAGGCCACCCGTCAGCATAAAGTCACCGCGCGAAACCTGAACGGGGTGTTTGAAATCCATACCCAACCGCGCCGTGGTTAGACTGAAGTCCTGCTGCGGTATCAGATTCCCCAGACTGTCGGTGTAGCTTTCTTGATCATCGCTGGCATAGCTGACGTCCAGCAGTGGCATCAGCGTCAGCGCACCGCGTTTGATTTCGCCGGTCACACGTGATTGCACCAACCAACGCTCGCTGTCGAAACTGTCAGTATAGGTCCCAAGCGGAGAGATGTCGTTGTCAGCCTGTCCATACAGAGCGCGCCCTTCAAAAAACACCGGCTGGCTGGGCAACTTGGCGACCACGTAAGGGCCAATCAGCCACCCTGTACCGTCCACGCTGGCCGGTCCGTTATCCGTTTCTGCATAGTCGAGTTGCAGCATTGCCCCGATCAGAAGGTTCGCGTTGATCTGACGATGTGCCCCCAAAACAGCCAGCGCATAGGAGCTGTCGAAATCGTCCTGAGAGCTCCAGTTGCCGGTCAAATTGAACCAGACCGGGTTGGATGGATCTGAGGCAAAATTCAGATAACCCGAACCTCGCGTCACCGACGTGTCCAACACGCCAGAACCCGACCGCTGCAAGAACCGGGTCAATCCCGGCTGGTTAGTTGCAAGGCTGGTGGCCCGCGCATTCTGAAACGCCTGTATCAGTCGCCTTGTATCGGCAACTATTTCGTTGACAACCGTAACTTGGTCCGAAGCAACACTTGGGTTACCCGCTAAATCCACGGCGGCACCTGCCAGTACGACAAGAGAAAGGTTGCCCGACCCAGATGGCGTTACGGTTGCCATGTAAGTTTGCGGCCCCCCTGAAACCGCACCAATCGTCCCGTTTGTCACTGAAATACCGGCGGTACTGAAATTTGTGACCTCTTCAGAAAACGTAAAGGTGACGGTGATTGGGTTTAAGTCAGTGAAATTTGGCGGAAGGCCGCTAATAGTGACCTTTGGCGCGTTCGCGTCGTAGATCACGTTGACGACGTTAGAAGCCAGATTTGCGTTTCCGGCCGCGTCCGTGAAGACCCCGGCAGGAATGGACAACTCAACAAGCCCGTTTGCTTGTGCTGTAAGTGTCGCCGTATAGTTGCTGCCCGACCCGGACAATGTCGCTGTAGCGTTGGTCAAAGCCAGATCGCCCACCGAGAAATCGGTGCTGGGATCGCTAAGAGTGATCGACGCTTGAAACGTACCGTTTCCGGTGGCTGTCAGTGCACCGATTGTGGCCGTCGGTTGGGTTGTGTCCACAAGCGTCCGTGTGTTGATAACCTGAGTGGTCGTGACACCCGACAGCGCGATCTCATAGCGGTACAGCGGTCCACCAACGGTTTCCTGAGCTGTGAAAACCACGCCAAGATACCCATCAATTGCGTAAGTCGAGTCCGCGCCGTTTTGGTTGATGTTGGTTGCGTTGAGGTACCCCAAAGTCGCCAAACCACCTGGTGTAATCGCGCTTGCCGGGATGGTACCGAAATTGAAATAGAAAGATCCTCCGGGAACTTCTGCCGAGCCACCCAAGGATATGAAGGCGGTTTCAGTACCTTGGAGATTGCTTAGGAAAATCTGCCCACCATTTGGGGTCGTAATGATCTGAGCAGGAAATGAAGGTCCGCCAAGTGCATGGCTTTCCTTGGCGTTTGTGAGGATAAGCATCGAAACCAGAAGCACGAGGCTCAAAAACCTCAACATAGAAGACCTTACCATTTTACCTCCTACAGCATTCCTTGGGCGCCAAACAAAGAGTGGCTTGAGTCAAAACAGCAACCCAAGCGTGTCACCTCTTGTTCCAACAAGTAGAGACATCCCCAAAAAACCGGCCCCATAAGCCGATTATCAAAACGTTAAAACAATTCTTATAAGTTGTATAGAATTTGAAGTCGCTCGACTGAACACTTAGTGCAGCGAATGTGTTTTGCTTGTTTTGCAGTACACAAGCGCCACGCAATACAAATGGCCATAATTGAGTGATTTGGGCTTAAAACCACCGCGTAGCAACGTACACAGAAGCGGCTACAAAAGTACAATCGAACCCGCCAAAAACTAGCAAAATTGCAACAGTTGAAGGGATTGCGTCAGTCTTTGTCCGATCAGGAAACACGCGTGTTCATGCCAACTACTAGCTGAGAACCACGCGCTTCCTGGCTTTAGACGACTCAATCAAAAGAAGAGTTCCACAGTGCAGCTGCCCGGAAATGAAAAACCGTGGCAACATCTGCGGCTTTACTTTAGTCAGCAGTGCGGCCTTCGGTGTCTGACATGTCGAAGTTCAGATATTTTGCCACGGTCTGAACGTCCTTGTCGCCCCGCCCGCACATGTTCATGCAGATCAGGTGATCCTTGGGCAGATCGGGCGCAATCTTCATCACATGGGCCAGCGCGTGGCTGGGCTCCAGCGCGGGGATGATGCCTTCAGTCGCACAACACAGTTGGAACGCCTCAAGCGCCTCTTTGTCGGTGATCGAGACATAATTGGCGCGGCCAATGTCATTCAACCAGGAATGCTCGGGCCCGATTCCCGGATAATCCAGACCAGCTGAAATCGAATAGCCCTCAAGTATCTGACCATCATCATCCTGCAGCAGATAGGTGCGGTTACCGTGCAGCACGCCCGGACGGCCTCCGGTCAGCGAAGCGCAATGCTCCATCTTCTCGTTCACACCTTTGCCACCAGCTTCAACACCGATGATGTTCACCTCTTTGTCGTCGAGGAAGGGGTAGAACAGACCCATCGCATTCGACCCACCACCGATGGCAGCGATGATCGTATCGGGCAGACGGCCTTCGGCCTTCATCATCTGCTCTTTCGCTTCTTTTCCGATGATCGACTGAAAATCGCGGACCATCGCCGGATAGGGATGCGGACCGGCCACGGTACCAATGCAGTAGAACGTGTCGCGCACATTGGTCACCCAATCACGCAGAGCGTCGTTCATCGCATCTTTCAGCGTACCACGACCAGAGGTTACTGGAATCACCTCGGCCCCCAGCAGACGCATGCGGAATACGTTCGGGGCCTGACGCTGAACGTCATGCGCACCCATGTACACGATGCATTTCAGACCAAACTTGGCGCAAACGGTTGCAGTTGCCACGCCGTGCTGCCCTGCCCCAGTTTCAGCTATGATCCGGGTTTTGCCCATGCGCCGCGCCAGAATGATCTGGCCCAACACGTTGTTAATCTTGTGCGCGCCGGTATGGTTCAGCTCGTCACGCTTCAGGTAGATCTTTGCGCCACCCAGATGCTCAGTCAGGCGTTCCGCAAAATACAGCGGCGAAGGGCGACCAACGTAATTCGCCCAAAGATCATCCATCTCGGCCCAGAAGGTGGGGTCATCCTTGGCTTTGTTGTATTCCTCTTCCAGCGACAGGATCAGCGGCATCAGCGTTTCGCTGACAAATCGCCCGCCGAAGATGCCAAAGCGGCCTTGCTCGTCAGGGCCGGACATGAAGGAATTGAAAAGATCGTTGGCCATGGGTGTCTCCACTCGTCGTACCCGTTGTTCATAGGTTGTGGCGACAAGATTTGCCATGGGCAAAACGCATCATTCCGCAACCCGTATGTTTTGTCGCCAGACCTGAATTGCCTGTTCCGCAGAGGGCACGCCTATGCACGGAAAGTGGTAGAACCGGTTCACATCCGCCAGCCGATCGGCTGCCAGCATGACACGTCGATGAGGACCCGATTGTGCAAACGTCAGCATCGCCTCGATATCGTGCCAAACGCTCAGCGAAAAATAGAGCCCATCCTGCCGGAACACAGCTGCGTGCAGACACAACGGGTCGCCTTTTGCTTGCCTGTACGCCTGACCCGCGCGCCAGAAAAATTCGGGCGCGTTGTACCAGTGTCTCAGGGAAACACCACCTATTGCCGCCAACATACTGTCTTCCTCCCCAAACGGGGATACGCGGCAACTAAAGGATCAGATCACTGCAAAGCGGCTGCAAATTCGCCGATCAGGGTTGCGTCCTTTACACCCGGCGCGCTTTCCACGCCCGAAGAGACATCGACCTGCCGCGCGCCGGTCATCCTGGCAGCTTCAGCAACGTTCTGCGGCGTCAGACCACCGGCCAGCATCCAAGGACGCCGCCAGTATTTCCGACCGGCCAGCAAGCGCCAGTCAAACGCCAGCCCGTTGCCTCCTGGCAGTTCCGCGCCCCGAGGCGGCTTTGCGTCGATCAACAATTGATCGGCCACTTCGGAATACAGATCTATTGCGTCCAGATCCTCGGCCTCGGCAACACCTATCGCCTTCATCACAGGCAAACCGAACCGGTCCCGGACCTCAGAAACCCGTTCAGGACTCTCTTTACCGTGTAACTGCAGCATATCCAGCGGAACCGCAGACACGATGCTGACCAGCTCTTCGTCAGTGGCGTTTACCACCAATGCCACCTTGGCGACGCCGGGCGGAACCATTTTGGCCAGTTCCGCAGCCTGCGCAACGTCCAGATGGCGAGGTGACTTCGGAAAGAAAACAAAACCGACATAGCCTGCCCCGACCTCAACGGCTGCACGCACGTGATCAGATGCGGTCAAGCCGCAGATTTTGAACCTAACATCGGGCATGGGAATTGGGCTCAGCTTGCCTCATCCAGAAGGGCCAGAACGTCATCTTTGCCCTCGTTTTGCTTTTTCTTGAGCTTATTGACCTCTCGCTCGAGCTTGCGCACTTCGCTTTTCTTCGCGGTCGCGTCACGGCGATGCTTGTGTTCACGCATCCATTCCCAAATGAAGCCAATGATCAGACCGGCCACAACACCACCCAGAACCACCAGGAACAACGGAAGCGAAGCGGTCAGATTGAATCCCAACAACTCAGCCAGCGGATCCGGCATCAGCTTGAGTTCAACCGACTCAACATTGGCCAGAGACACCGAAATCAGGATGATCCCAAGCGTCCCAAGAAAAGCATATCGAATGTAGCGCATCATACGGTCAGGCTTTACCGTTCAATCGGTCCCTAAGCAACTTACCAGTTTTGAAAAACGGTACACATTTTTCCTCGACCTGCACCGTCTCTCCTGTGCGTGGGTTACGCCCCACACGCGCATCGCGCTTTTTGACCGAAAACGCGCCGAAACCACGCAGTTCAACACGATCGCCGCGGGCCATGGCGTCGGTGACTTCTTCGAACACGGTATTCACAATCCGCTCAACATCACGCTGATAGAGATGTGGGTTTTCGTCAGCGATTTTCTGAATCAATTCTGAACGGATCATGCGTGATACCCTCCCAGGCAGCCGGTGTGTCAGGTCTACTGATTTGACAGTATAGGAAAAAATCCGGTTTGGGGGAACGCATACTCTGCGCGCTGAGGCTTTATTTTGCCATATTCTCACGCGATTTTTTGCCGGACAGGGGTTTTTCCGCACTTAAAGCGCAAACATTACCGAAATTAACACGACCGATTGGAACACATTGATTCGCAACAAAAACGGCCCCGCGCTGAAGCGCGAGGCCGAAAAGCTTGTTTGGGATGTGTCCCGGAATTAGTCGCCCGACTTCAGCGCTGCACCCAGGATATCGCCCAGCGACGCGCCCGAATCGGAAGAACCGTACTGTTCCACGGCCTCTTTCTCTTCGGCGATCTCGCGTGCCTTGATCGACAGGCCCAGACGGCGGGTCTTGCTGTCAACGTTGGTGACGCGGACGTCGACCTTGTCACCGACCGAGAAACGCTCGGGGCGCTGTTCGGCACGGTCACGCGACAGGTCGGAACGACGGATGAACGACTTCATGCCTTCGTACTCGACCTCGATGCCGCCATCTTCGATTGCGGTCACTTCGACAGTGATAACCGAGCCACGTTTCACGCCGCCCACGGCTTCGGCGAACTTGTCACCGCCCAGGGCTTTGATCGACAGCGAAATACGCTCTTTCTCGACATCCACTTCCGAGACAACCGCCTGAACGACGTCGCCTTTGCGGTAGTTCTGGATCGCATCCTCGCCACGCTCGTCCCAGGACAGATCCGACAGGTGAACCATGCCGTCGATGTCGCCTTCGAGGCCAATGAACAGACCGAATTCGGTGATGTTCTTGACTTCGCCTTCGACCTCGGTGCCCTCGGGGTGAGTTTCTGCAAACACTTCCCATGGGTTGCGCTGAGTCTGCTTCAGGCCCAGAGACACGCGACGCTTGGCGCCGTCGATTTCCAGAACCATGACGTCGACTTCCTGGCTGGTCGAAACGATCTTGCCGGGGTGGACGTTTTTCTTGGTCCAGGACATCTCGGAGACGTGCACCAGACCTTCGACACCGGCTTCCAGCTCGACGAACGCTCCGTAGTCGGTGATGTTGGTGACGCGACCCTGATGAACAGAGCCCAGCGGGTATTTCGCAGCAACCAGATCCCACGGATCTTCCTGCAACTGCTTCATGCCCAGGCTGATGCGGTGGGTTTCTTTGTTGATCTTGATGACCTGAACCTTGATGGTTTCGCCGATCGTCAGGATCTCGGACGGGTGGTTCACACGACGCCATGCCATGTCGGTGACGTGCAGCAGGCCGTCAACGCCGCCCAGGTCAACGAATGCACCGTATTCGGTGATGTTCTTGACAACACCCTCGACGGTCTGACCTTCGGACAGGTTGCCGATGACTTCGGCGCGCTGTTCGGCACGCGATTCTTCCAGGATTGCGCGGCGCGAAACAACGATGTTGCCACGGCGGCGGTCCATTTTCAGAATCTGGAACGGCTGCTTCAGACCCATCAGCGGGCCAGCATCGCGCACAGGGCGAACGTCAACCTGCGAACCGGGCAGGAACGCAACTGCGCCACCCAGATCGACAGTGAAGCCACCTTTGACGCGGCCAAAGATCGCACCTTCGACGCGCTGGTCGTCGGCATATGCTTTTTCCAGACGGTCCCATGCCTCTTCACGGCGGGCCATCTCGCGCGAGATGACGGCTTCGCCACGGGCGTTTTCTGCGGCGCGCAGGTAGACTTCGACCTCGTCACCAACAGCGATTTCAGGGGCTTCGCCGGGATTTGCGAATTCTTTCAGATCAACGCGGCCTTCCATTTTGTAGCCTACGTCGATGATGGCCTGGCCGGCTTCGATCGCCAGAACCTTGCCTTTGACAACAGAACCCTCTTCGGGTGTGTCCATTTCGAAGCTTTCGTTAAGGAGGGCTTCGAATTCCTCCATGGATGCGTTAGCCATGTGGCGTTGTTTTCCTTTACAGTACGTTTTTGCTGGCCGAGCGGTTGTCTCCGCCGGTCTTGTTTCATGATGCCGTCTGGCGTGACCCGGTGCGCCCCTGAGCAAACAAACACAAAGGGCCGAGGTAACCCGGCCCTGCTCAGAAACGTCATCCGGACGTTGACCGCCCTTGTATCGACAGCGCGCGTATAGGCGGATTCCTCGACATGTGCAAGGGTAAAGCCCATGTTTTCAAGGTTCGGCAGGTCTTTTCAGAGGGCTGTTTAGCGTTTGGCGCTCCAAACCCCGGCATCGCGCTGCAACATCGCCTGTTCTATCTCATCCAAGCGCATCAACGCGGCAGACGGATCGCGTGCACCTCCGGCCCGGTTCCATATTTTCTGAGCGGACACCGGGCTCCACGGCAAACTGGCAGCAGCCAACCATTGCCGCAAGCCCGGCGGCAGCGAGTCATAAACCTGCATCGGTGCAGTTTCTCTTTGCCGACGTTTGAGGCCGCTCCGCAGATTTCGGCGGAATTTGCAGCCGTGATCTGACTGTCTTTGCAATGCACATATCCTTCGCATCCATTATGTAATTACATAACGATAATAGGCTGCGCAAGTGCCTACTAGGCTGCTTTTTCGCCCACCCAAGACGAGCCTGAGGCAGGGGCGTTCACCCCAACCTTCATTTTTGCAAAAGTGGGTTCTGCCCCGAGCTCACAGGGCCTCTAGAACAACTGCAGATCTTTTGCACCGCTTTGGATTTCTGCAAAGTTCGGCATGTTCTGAATCCTAACAGGCGCTGGCGTGGTGCCGGGCATCGCAACAGTCGGTTGCGCTACCTTCGCCTTGCCAAAGGCAGGGCGCTCCAGCTCGCCGCGGATATCGCGCAGCAGCGTTTTGTGGTCAGGCATTGATCTGATGATCTGAGCAAGATCTTCCTTCGCGCGCTGCATACCCTGATACCAGATCACCTTCTTCAATGGTCGCACTCGATCCCGGATGCCTGGCCCATACCCCGTATCATAGACCTGCTTGCCCAACAGAACCGTCTGATACACGCGGTGGTCAAAAAGCGTGGCGAATTCCACATCGTGATCCATTGGCAGGCGGTGCTGCCATAGCTCCAAATTCTCGGCCAACCGGTCCGGCACCTTCATCTGTGTCCGCGCATCGATCCAATAGGGATCGTCCGTGCGATTGCCCAAACGGTAGTGCAGGCAGATAAACTCCAGCACCTCGTTGTACATCTTGTCCATCTGCCGATTGTATCTTGCCCGCAGCGATGGCTCGATGGCGCGCGTTGGCAAATGCTCGGCGAACCAGCGCACCGCATGATCAATCATGTGGATCGCGGTACTTTCCAGCGGTTCGATGAAGCCGCCAGACAGACCAATAGCGACACAGTTCTTGACCCAGGCATTGCGCACACGTCCAACGCGCATCGGAATGACACGCGGCGTCAAACCCTTGCCGCTGTCCCCAAGCCATTCGAGGTACTCATCCGCCGCCTGATCATCGGTTCGATGCGCCGATGAGAACACATACCCCGTGCCCACACGGTTGTAGAGCGGCACCCGCCATGTCCAGCCCGCGCCAAGTGCGGTGGATCGTGTCAGGCTCTCGATCTTTTTCGGATTCGGATGCTCGATCTGCAACGCCATGGCGCGATCATTGGGCAGGTAATCCGAGTAATCCAAAAACGGCTCGCCCAGCGCCTTGTTGATGATCAATCCGCGGAAACCGGTGCAGTCAATAACCATCTCGATGTCATGGCGACCCCTACGCTCGAGCGTCAGATGGCTGACATTGCCCTGTTCATCCAGTTCAACTGATTGCACCTCATCCCGGATATGTTCAACACCTCGATCTGTGCAGACCTTGGTCAGCATCCCGGCAAATTTCACTGCATCCAGATGGTAAGCGTAACCAAACCGCTGCTCAAACTCAGGCTGGCCCAACTGTCGTGCGCCCTTGCACAGCCGACCCAGATCGTCATGCGGCGAGATTGACTGGGTAAAGTCCCGATCCCCATTGCCGAACCGCAGGAAATACTCGGCAGCATCCAAACCTTCCAACATCTGGCCGTGTGCAAAGGGATTCACATAGTCGATACGATTACCCTTGCGGTCCTTATTCCAATTACAGAACTTCACGCCCAGTTTGAAGGATGCGTTGGTTTCGCGGAAAAAATCCCGCTCTGTAATGCCTGCCTGGCGCAGCGTAACCGGCATGCGGGGCACCGTGGCCTCGCCCACCCCGACGGTCGATATATTGGGGCTTTCAATCAGGCAGATCCGTGGGCGATCTTTTTGCGACGACGTTCGGGAAAACACCATGTCCAGGATCAGCGCGGTCATCCATCCCGCCGTGCCGCCGCCCACGATGGTGATTTGGTTCAGACGATTATTCATGTGGTTTTGTCCCTGTTGGCTCGGGGGATTTTGCAGCTGCTTCCCCCTTTTTTGGGGTTATTTGGCAGCTTTCCCTTTTTTGCTTGAGGGAAACTATAACAGCTTTCCAGCGTCCATCTAGGGCTTATCGCGGCATATTGCGCACGCATATGCGACCGGCTTGAACCGTATCTGCGGGTAAGCGACTTTTCTTGGCGGGCACGACGCGATCTGTGGCATGTGGAATCTTTCCTGGCCGCGCAAATAACGCAGCAGAGCGGTACGAATGAAGCGGATTAAGATAAGGACATGCGCTGGGTTCAGGCGCCGGTTAGATTTCTTCACCCTTCTTCAAAAGCTCTTCGATCAGGGCACGTTGCAGATCCGTACTGTCACCCCCACCAAATTCCGCAGCCCCGCCGGAATAAAGCGTGCCATACGTCTTCGCGATATTCACCGTCTGCGCCAACCCCGAGATTAGCTGATCCTTTTCCAGCAACGACAAAGGGTGGATAAACGCAGCCCACAATATGCCATTTGCAATCGCATAACGCGCGTCCAGAGTGCTGTCGAAATTGGCCTGCATCACCCGGATCAAGTCTTCTTCGGACAGATCTGCGGCATTGCCGACCGCAACCATGGCTCGCATCCGATCTGCATTGATGTCAGTGATGACCAAAACCTGAACACCGGCCACTGTCATCTGAAATCCAGGCCCATGGGGCTGTGCTTCGGGGTCCAGTGCAAAAAGGATATTACCCAGCCGCTCGTATGTCATTGGAGGCTCGGCATTTAGGCCATCAGGCGAGGCTTCGGGCGCGACCTCCTGCGCAGCAAGGCTTCCGGCGGCGAAAATCAGAAAGATGGCTATGCGAAACATGAGGTCACTCCTGCAGACATGCTTTGACAATAAGTAGTGAAGCTCAAACTGGCCAAACAAAGCTTAGTGATCTGCGAAGCCCAATAATTCTGTCAATTGTACGATCTGCAAAATAACGCGTTCTTTCTGAGATTACACGTTCAGAAGCTTAACCTTAACTGTTTTTCATCGGTCGACACACCGGTCGGTCCGAAACTGAAATCAAAAGGAAAACCACTATGAAATCGCTCATCCTGCCCGTTCTTGCGGCTGCTGTCGCCCTATCCACACCGGCCTTTGCCGCTGACGAGATCAACGTCTCCAACGGCATCTCGGCCGCAGGTGCGCCGCTGGCCGCGCACGGCGTTGATCTGGTTGCACTGGTCAATGACGGCAATCCCGTGGAAGGCTTCGCAACCCACTCAGCAACTTATGACGGTGCTTCTTACTACTTCACGACCGCAGCTAACCGGGAAGCGTTTGAGGCGAACCCGGCGGCTTTCTTGCCGCAGCATGGCGGCTTCTGCTCGTTCGGCGTATCAGTTGGTAAGAAATTTGACGGCGATCCGGATCAGTACCTGGTGGCAGACGGCAAACTGTACCTTTTCCTGAATGCTGAAACCCGCGCAGCCTTTCTGAAAGACGTTGTCAATACGGCAAAAACTGCTGACGATCAGTGGGCAAACATCAAAAGCGTTGCCGTGGGCGAGCTGTAAGCTCTGTCCCCTTTGCCTGCGGTGTTAACGCGCCGCAGGCAGTTTAGCGTTGATGACCTCAAGCGCTTTTGCCAATGCCGCGTCGATGCTCAGTTCGGTTGTGTCCAAGTGAACCGCATCTTCCGCAGGTTTCATCGGAGCAGTGCTGCGCTCAGCATCGCGCGCGTCGCGTTCTTTGACATCTGCCAGAACCCGTCCGCGCGTCACGTCAGCACCCTTGGCGCTGAGCTCAAGATACCGGCGTTCGGCACGCACTTCGGCGCTGGCCGTCACAAACAACTTCACCTCGGCATTAGGACAAATCACCGTCCCGATATCACGCCCATCCAAAACAGCCCCCCCAGCCCTACGGGCAAAGGCGCGTTGAAAATCCACCAACGCGGCGCGGACCTCGGGAATGACTGCCACTTTGGACGCGGCTTGTGCGATTTCGGCAGTGCGCAGATCGCCTTGCGACAATTCTTCGGCGGTCAAAGCCTTTGCCGCGTCGACAGGATCGACACCCTTCAAAACGCGTCGACCCACCGCACGATAGAGCAGCCCTGTGTCCAGATGGGCAAACCCAAAATGCGCTGCAACGGCCTTTGAGATTGTGCCCTTGCCCGCTGCCGCAGGCCCGTCAATCGCGACTGTGAAGCTCACGAGCGTTCGACCTTAGCACCCAGCGATGCCATCAACGGTTCAAAAATCGGGAAAGACGTTGCAATCGGGCCGCCATCGTCCACGCTAACTGGCTTCTGCGCGCCCATGCCCATCACCATGAAAGACATGGCAATGCGGTGATCCAGAAAGCTTTCGCAGGTGCCGGCCCCGGGAACGTTGCCGATACCCAGCCCTTCGACCGACCACCAATCGTCACCCTCATTGACCGTCACACCGTTTGCGCGCAGGCCACGCGCCATGGCGTCGATGCGGTCGCTTTCCTTGACGCGCAGCTCTTTTACACCGCCCATCATCGTGGTGCCGGTTGCGTTGGCCGCAACCACGGAAAGAACCGGGTATTCATCGATCATCGAAGCCGCGCGTTCCGGCGGCACGGTGATCCCCTTCATGTTCGGCGAATATTTTGCACGCAGATCGGCAACAGGCTCGCCACCCTCCTCGCGCTCATTCTCGTAAGTCAGGTCTGCACCCATCTCACGCAATGTGGTGAACAAACCAGCGCGGGTCGGGTTCAGGCCAATGCCGGGCACCAGCACATCCGAGCCGGGTGTGATCAGCGCAGCGCACACTGGGAAGGCCGCGCTGGACGGATCACGCGGCACGGCGATAACCTGCGGCTTCAATTCAGGACGTCCTGTCAGGGTAATGACACGACCTTCATCGGTATCTTCAACCGTGATCTCAGCGCCGAAGCCAGCCAGCATACGCTCAGAATGGTCGCGGGTCGCTTCTTTCTCGATCACAACGGTTTTGCCGGGGGCATTCAATCCCGCCAGCAACACAGCAGATTTGACCTGGGCCGAGGGTACGGGCACTTCGTAGCGAACCGGCACGGGGTCTGCCGCGCCCACGATGGTCATTGGCAGACGCCCCCCGGACCGACCAACCGATTGCGCACCAAACAGGGCCAGAGGGTCAGTCACCCGCGCCATTGGGCGTTTGTTCAGGCTGGCATCGCCCGTAAAGGTCGCCGTGATCGGAGAGGTTGCCATAGCGCCCATGATCAGTCGCACGCCGGTGCCTGAGTTGCCGCAATCGATCACCTGATCCGGTTCGGCAAATCCGCCAACGCCCACGCCATGCACGGTCCATTCCCCGCCACCGTGATCCGTAACCTCAGCCCCAAAGGCCCGCATCGCCTTGGCCGTGTCCAAAACGTCTTCGCCCTCCAGCAGGCCCGAGATCCTGGTCTCACCCACAGCCATCGCGCCAAGGATCAGCGACCGGTGCGAGATCGACTTGTCACCCGGCACCTCGGCCGTGCCGGTCAGCGGGCCGCAGGGATGCGAAGTCATCGGGATGGGCGTGCCGTGTCCGGACATGGGGGCTCCTTTTGCGCTATCAGTTCAAGGCGGATTAGCGAATTGGAGCGGCTTGGTCCAGCGGCAATGAGCGCAAAGCGGTCTCTCAGGCTTCACCCAGCCATTTCGCTGGGTTTTCTTCGGCGATCTGCCGGAAAATCTCCTCGCCCAAGATGTTGCGCAGCCGGAAACAGACCGCCTTTTCTGACAGCGCTTCTTGCCGGGTCATGTAGTAATCTGATCCAAACAGGACACGCGACCTGAGGCGCTCACCTTCTTCATCCTCGCCGGTTAGAAAAATGCGCAAGAAGGGGGCGTAATCCTCGAACTGGAACAATGTGTAAGAGATATCCGTCCAGAGGCCCGGGTAATTTCCGCTGCCGATCATCTGCCGGATCGCCACTTGCCAGTTCCTGTTGAAGGCGTCGTCCAGCGGGTTCTTGCGATCTGGATTGACATAGGCGTCCCAGTCCCGCTGCCCGCCAAAATGCGCCAGGCAAATCCGTAGCTTGGGATGAGCACGCATTACGGGAATAAACGCCTCTGGCTCGGTATAGCGGTCGGCCCAATAGTTCGAAAGATAGCGCCCCTGAACGCCGCCGCGTGAGCAATGCGACATGACCGGCAGGTTCAACTCTTCTAACCGTGGGTAAACATGCTGCATTAGAACCGGATCGTCCGGTGCGAATCCAAGACGCGGATAGAGTTTTAGGCCGCGAAACTTCAAACCATCGATGGCCCGCCAGAGTTCTGTGGCCTGTGGGTCCGCCCGCGGGTCAATCGTTGCAAAGGGTATCACTGATCGGCCGACCTCGGGGTCGCCAGACAGCTTCGCCAACTCGTCATGTTGCGCGCTCAAGGAAACCTCTGGCGTCCCAAAGCCAAAGGCTGACATCTCCATTGGCAGGACGACAAAGCGGGTATCGCTCGGATAGTGTCGCCTCAGGTTGTCCAGAATATCTCGCTGGCTGCCCGCGTCCGTTTCCTGCTGAAAGCGATAGAGCCTGTCCAGTTTCTCGGCGGCTGTATGCTGACCAACCACACGGGCACCAAATGCCAGGGCTTTGATCAGCCAAGGCATCTTCTTGAATGGCCTGAGCGCCGGATAAGGGTAATCCTCGGGCACATGGCGCGCGTGAAACAGGTGCGTGTGGCAGTTCGTGATCCGTATGTCAGACATGGCAATCCTGGAAAAAACAATGCTGAAATGCGTGCTCCGCACACAGACTAACATAGTGTTCAGGATTACAGAAATTTGAAACTGATCAGGGTTCAATCCGACGGAAGGTCAGGTAATGTGGCACCCGCCCTTCCCGCAGGGCTTTTTGTTCGTATCGGGTTGAAATCCAGTCATTCCAGGGCTGACGCCAATCCGCTGGGCGTTCCGCCAGCCATTCGAATTCCGCGCGTGGAACTTCTTCCAGCGTTTGGCGCACATAGTCGGGAATGTCGGTGGCAACGCGAAAGATCGCACCCGGCTTCAACACCTTTGCCAATGGCTCCAGATGTTCAGGCGTCACAAAACGGCGGCGATGATGGCGGGTCTTTGGCCAAGGGTCCGGATAGAGCAGGAAGGCGCGCGAGATGCTGGCTTCGGGCAACACATCGAACAGATCGCGCGCATCGCCGGGATGTACAGCCAGGTTCTCGACCCCCGCTTGCCGGATTTTACCCAGCAGCATCGCAACACCGTTGATATAAGGTTCTGCCCCGATGATGCCGATATCCGGGTTGCTTTGCGCCTGATGCACCAGATGTTCACCGCCGCCAAAGCCAATTTCAAGCCAAACAGGCTTGCCTCCGAACAGCCCATCCAAGTCCAATGGGTTGCGTTCGGGGTTGGTTTCCCAATCCACGGCACCTGGCGACAGCGCGGCCAAGTCTTCATTCAGATAAGTCTTTTGGCTGGGCTTCAGGGTCTTACCCTTGAAGCGGCCATAGAAATTTCTGCGCGGGCGTTGTGGGGTCTCGGTGCTCATGGCGGTGGCCATACTGCGCGGGCCTTGGCGTTGCAAGTGCGCGACGTGCCCGCAACAAAAAAGCGCGCCCGACAGGCGCGCTTTCTTTCTGTTTGGATCAGACTGCGGCTTTCAGCGCGTCAACCAGATCAGTGCGTTCCCAGCTAAAGCCGCCATCTGCATCAGGTTCACGCCCAAAATGGCCGTAAGCTGCAGTGCGCTGATAGATCGGCTTGTTCATTTGCAGATGCTCACGAATGCCGCGCGGTGTCAGATCCATGACCTGCCCAACGGCCTTTTCGATAACTTCATCTGAAACGTGACCTGTTCCATACGTGTCAGCATAAATCGACAGCGGCTTGGAAACGCCAATCGCATAGCTCAGCTGGATCGTGCAACGCTCTGCCATGCCAGCAGCGACAACGTTCTTAGCCAGGTAACGTGCGGCATAAGCAGCGGAACGGTCCACCTTGGTCGGGTCTTTGCCCGAGAACGCGCCGCCGCCATGCGGGGCCGCGCCACCATATGTGTCAACAATGATCTTGCGACCGGTCAAACCTGCGTCGCCATCCGGGCCACCAATCACGAATTTGCCCGTCGGATTCACATGCCATTCAGTATCAGCAGACAACCAGCCTTCGGGCAGAGTTTCGCGAATATAGGGTTCAACGATTTCGCGGATGTCATCGGATGTCAGCGCTTCATCCAGATGCTGCGTCGACAAAACGACCGAGCTTACGCCGACCGGCTTGCCATAATTATAGATGACGGACAATTGTGACTTGGCATCGGGGCCCAGCGCAGGTTCGGCACCGCTTTTGCGCACTTCGGCCAGACGACGCAGGATAGCGTGCGAGTACTGGATCGGTGCGGGCATAAGCGCGGGGGTTTCGGTTGTGGCGTAACCAAACATGATGCCCTGGTCGCCTGCACCTTCGTCTTTGTTATCCGCAGCATCAACACCTTGTGCAATGTGAGCGGATTGTTCGTGCAGCAGGTTTGTTACCTCGACGGTTTCGTGGTGAAACTTGTCCTGCTCATAGCCAATGTCTTTGATACAATCGCGGGCAATCTCTTCAATACGACCCATGTAGTCGTGCAGCTTGTCTTTATCCGACAGGCCGACTTCGCCGCCAATAACGACACGGTTGGTCGTGGCAAAGGTCTCGCAGGCCACACGTGCTTCGGGTTCTTCATTCAGAAATGCGTCAAGGACGGCATCCGAAATGCGGTCACAGACCTTGTCAGGGTGCCCTTCGGAAACGGACTCCGAAGTAAAAGTATAGTTCTGTCGGGACATAAATGTGCTCCATTAGGGTTTCTCTGCCACGCCAGGAAGCCGTTGTGACAGGTCAAAGACGCATACGCCCACGTGCAGGTGCGGTCAATCTCTAATAGTTCTCGCGCAAGCGAGCACTGAATAGGATGATGGCGCCAAGAAACAAAAGGATCACAAGAACGGCACTGTCTCCTGTCCGCGAATAAATAGTCGACTGTTGCGGCAATGGAAGGACGGCATCGAGATATCCGGCCTCGCCCAAAGACAAAGAGGCCGTGACACGGCCCAGAGGGTCGATCATGGCCGATATACCAGTATTCGCTGAACGGATCATCGGCAGGCCCTGTTCGATCGCCCTCATCCGAGCTTGAACCATATGCTGATACGGGCCAGATCGGGTTCCGAACCAGGCATCATTGGTGATCTGCAAAAGGAAATCCGCCCGCCCCGATGCACCGTTTACATCTTGTGGAAAAACGGCTTCGTAGCAGATCAGCGGCAGAGCATTCCCCAGCTCTCCCATATCCATCAATTCGGGGCCAGGGCCCGCGCTGAATCCATGGCCTGTCGTTGCTGCCATTCCGTGAATGCCAAAACGCCCCAACAGGTCGCCGAAAGGAACATATTCTCCGAAAGGGGCCAGATGGTGTTTGTCATAAAGCCCTGCCTGCTGCCCGTTGGCATCAAGTTGGATCATCGAGTTGAAAATCCTCGGCCCGTCTCCGCGCTGTATGCCCAGTACAACCGGGGTTCCCTGCGCGGCATCTGCAATCGCGGCTAAAAACGGTTGTGCACTGCCAAGCCAAGCGGGCACAGCAGTTTCAGGCCAAACGATCAGATCAGGCTCTGGTCGGGCGGCGGTGTACTCAATCTGCCTTGAAAAGAACAAAGGGGCGTATGCCGGATCCCATTTTTGATGCTGAGGCGCATTTGGTTGCACCACCCGAACGACGTGCGGTCCGTCGTGAACCGTTGGCCGTATCGCGGCATAGCTTAACGCGACGACGGCCAATCCGGCTGTAAATACCAGTGACTGCACCAGCCCTCGAAAAGGTCTGGGGTGCATCATTGCCGAACCGATTGGGAAGGTCGCGGCGAACGTCAGGGCGTTTAACCCAAACGGCCCGAACAAAGACAACAATTGCGCTACTGGTGTATCGATCCAGACCTGCGAAACCCCTGCCCAAGGGAAACCGGTTAGCACGTAGCCTCGGGCCAGTTCAGCCAAGGACAGGGTAACGATCAAGAGCAAGCTTTGGTGAAAAGGTGACGCGCCCGGGCGGCGAGACATCCAAAAAGAAACGGCCCAGAACAGGGCGAGGCCCCCTGCCATAAACAACAGCGCAAACGGTGCCATCCAGGCGTGGCGTTCCGCGTCCACCTGAAACGGCTCGATGATCCAACTAAGCGCATGCGCGAAATAGCCCGTCGCAAAGACCCAACCTATCCAGCCAGCCCGCGCGCGGGTTTCACTAGCCAGAAAAATCGGTACGATCAGGATCAGAGACAGGATAGTAAGTGCCCAATAGCCATAAGGCGCCAAACCAAACCCCGCCACTCCGCCCAGCATGGCGACGGCCAGTAACCTCAGCGGGAAAGGCCAGCCCCGCGTGGGGGTCATGCAGCGATATCCGGCAGCATGACGCGAAGCCTTTTTATACGTCGCGGATCGGCGTCGATGACTTCAAATTCCGGTCCTTCAGGGTGGATCACAACCTCTCCCCGTGCGGGCACACGGCCCGACAGCATGAACACCAAGCCGCCCAGAGTATCGATTTCTTCTTCATCCACGTCTTCATGGCTGGTCAACGAGCGGCCAATCTCGGCCTCGAAATCCTCAAGAGGGACACGGGCCTGAACGACATAACAACCGGGCTTCTCTTGCACCCAAAGCTGATCTTCATCTGCATCATGTTCGTCTGCGATTTCACCTACGACCTGCTCGATCAGGTCCTCGATGGTCAACAGGCCATCAACGCCACCGTACTCATCGATCACCAACGCCATATGGCGTCGCTCCGTCTGCATTTTGGTCAGCAGGACGCCGATCGGCATTGAAGGCGGCACGAAAAGCAGCGTGCGCAGCATCGAAACGAGATCAAAGTTGCTACCTCCGCCATTGAACCCATGAGTCAAGGCAAAGTCTTTGAGGTGGACGAACCCCAGCGGCGTATCCAGGGTACCTTCATAGACCGGGATTCTGGAAAGCCCGCTTTCGCGAAAGACATCCGCCAGCTCGTCCTTGGAGATCGTCGAAGGGACGGAAATGATTTCTGCCGTAGGAATGGCGACATCTTCCACGCGCATCCGACGCAGGTTAATCATCCCTCGGGATTGGGGTACCGTTGCATCCTGCCCGTTCAACACCGGTTGCGGTTGGGACTCATCACCCGAAAACGCATCTATGATCCTTGAAAAGAAACCGCTTTTCTCTTCGGTCGCATTGCTGCTGTCCTGTGGTTGCGCGCTGTGCGCCGCCCTAGAACTGCCGTCTGTCTCGCCCATTATCCTGTTCCAACTGATCGGGTCATCTGACCCCTTCATACCTTATATGGGTCATCGATACCTAATTTGCCAAGTATCTCGACCTCAATCCCTTCCATCAGGGTGGCATCAGGATCACGAATGTGATCATACCCCAGTAAATGCAACGTTCCGTGAACAAGCAAATGGATCACGTGATCGTCCATCGCCTTCCCAGCCTCCGCCGCCTCACGCGCGCAGGTGTCGAAAGAAATCGCGATATCACCTAAGGGGATTTCACCTGTAAAGTCCGGCTCCGGTGAAACCGGCTCCTGACCCGGCTCTTCCGGGGCCAGATCCTCGGCTGGCCAACTCAGAACATTGGTGGCACTTGGCTTGCCGCGAAACTCTGTATTCAGGTCTGCGATCCGCGCATCGTCGCAGCCCAGAACGCTAACTTCACAGACCTCAGAGTCCAGCTCGACAAACGTCAAAACAGCAGAAATCGCCTTATGCGACAAAGCCTCAAGACCTTGCCACCGATTGTCTTCGACAGTGAGTTCCAGCTTCATCTTACCGCACATCAGCCCTTGCAAAGGGCCTTGCACTCAACTGGTATCGCGGCCCGCATCGGCCTCATACGCTTCGATGATGGCGGCGACAAGCGGGTGACGAACGACGTCTTTTGAGGTGAAGTAGTTGAAGCTGATATTTGGTATCGTTTTCAACAACCTTTCAGCATCCGCCAAGCCTGACTGCACCCCGCGCGGCAGATCAACTTGCGACCTGTCGCCGGTAATCACCATACGACTACCCTCACCCAAACGGGTCAGGAACATCTTCATCTGCATGGTCGTCGCATTCTGCGCCTCGTCCAGAACCACAAAGGCGTTCGCCAGCGTTCGACCGCGCATGAATGCCAGCGGAGCGATTTCGATTCGTTTTTCCTCAATCAGCTTGGCCAGTTGCTTGCCCGGCAAGAAGTCGTTCAGCGCATCATAGAGCGGCTGCATATACGGATCGACCTTGTCCTTCATGTCACCGGGCAAGTAGCCCAGCTTTTCACCCGCTTCGACCGCTGGGCGGCTCAGGATGATTCGATCCACGTGGCCGCCGATGAACATCGAAACACCCACAGCCACCGCCAGATACGTTTTCCCCGTTCCCGCAGGACCAATGCCAAAGGCCAACTCGTTCTGGAAGAGCGACTGAACATAGGCCTTTTGGGCATCCGTGCGCGGTTCAACCAGTTTCTTGCGGGTCTTGATCTCGACCGATCCGCCCTTGAACATTTCAAGCTGATCGCCGTCGCGGGAGCCAGTGCCTTGTTCCGAGGCCCCCATGCGGAGCTCGCGATCTACATCCGCAGCCTCTACCTCGCGCCCACCTTCCAGGCGAGTATAGAGCGACTGCAGAACCTCCACGGCGTGTTTCTGAGCATCTTCATCCCCCATGACAACAAGCTGATTGCCACGACGTACAATCTGGACGGAAAGCTTGCTTTCAATATCCGTCAGATTGCGGTCATATTCACCACACAGGTCAATCAACAATCGGTTGTCGGGAAATTCTACAAACGCCTCGCGCTGGGGCATTTCATCTTGCGGTGGGGTCAGGGCACCGATGGCCAATCCGTTCTCCTGTCTTGGCTGTTCACCCTGAGCGTAGACAACAAAACTCGGTGGGCGCAAGCCACAGTTTCAAAAATTAGTGCTTGGATGACAAAACAGCCGAAATATGCCGTTCGGGTCTACATCAAAAGGTGTAGTTCAGCCCAAATCTCAGGCCGCCATATTTAGGTGTCGACTTAGTGGAAAACCCCGAGCTGAACGCAATGGTTTTCGAGTCGAATTGGACGTATTCGTATTCACCGGTAATCGACCAGCTGTCGCTCAGTTTATGTTCGGCCCCGATGCTGGCCGAGTATCCGTTCCGCCGATCAGTAACCGCGAAATTCTGCGTCGAACTGCCTGATGTGATGCTGTTGGTCGTGTCAACGTCACCCCACAAATAGCCGATGCTGACAAAGTACAGGATTCGTCCGCTGCGGTTGGTCAGACCATTTCTAAACCGGATCGCCAGCACATCTGACACCTCGGTCCCACCCTGAACATCGAAACCTCCAATCCGGGCACCGACACTGTCATCGAAGGATCCGAGCTGATACCCGATTTCAAAGCCATATACGTAATCACGGCCACCTCTGGCGGGCAGGATGCCGCGCCAGCCTCCACGAATCTCTCCGTAAGAGCCGGACAAATCCTGTTCGCCGATATCGAACAATCCGGCGGGTGTCCTGAGGCCGAAACGATCATCGCCACCCGCGCCATACCCACCGGCCAAACCCAGATAGAATGCGCTGACGTCGCTGCCGAATCTGGACGGGCTGATCACTTCGGGTTCCGTCACAGTTTCCTTCAGATCACCTGCTATTGTCGCACTGGCAAGAAGAGTGGCAACCGATGCCGCAGGCAATGTTCTGCCAAGTTTTGAAATCCTGAAGTTCGTAAGGGTCGTCACTCGTGCCTCCATAACTCCGGCCGCAAGATTGGCCTAAAACCGTTTTTTGCACGCAAAACTTCACGCCCGGAAAAACTTGGCCCTTCTCCGAACATAGTTCCCAGCGATAAATCAAGGGTAAATTTTGGAAACAAACACCAATTATGGTGGCTGGTTGGTGGATATTTGACGATCTACAGCAACTCACCTGCCAGTGAATTTGCACCCGACTTGGTGATCCGAACTTCTTTCAAATCTCCAATCGCGATCTCGGGACCTTTTACGTGAACCGAATGAAGATACTCGGATTTTCCGACCATCTGTCCGGGCAGGCGGCCCGGCTTTTCGAACAGAACACGCACAGTACGGCCCACCATGGCATCCTGAATTTCCCGCTGATGCCGAGTGATCAGTGCTTGAAGCCTTTGCAACCGTTCATCCGCCGCCGCGGGGTCCACTTGCGACCGTTCGGCCGCTGGCGTTCCGGGGCGGGTCGAGTATTTGAACGAATATGCGTAGCCGTATTTGACCGCTTCGACCAAATCCATAGTCGCCTGGAAGTCCTCTTCCGTCTCTTCGGGGAAACCGACGATAAAGTCGCCGGACATCACAATATCCGGGCGCGCCGCGCGAATTCTTTCGATCAGACGCAGATAGCTTTCGGCTGTATGGCTGCGATTCATCCGCTTGAGAATGCGGTCCGAGCCCGACTGCACCGGCAAGTGCAGGTAAGGCATCAGCTTGTCGCAGGTGCCATGTGCCTCGATCAGATCATCCGCCATGTCGTTGGGGTGTGAGGTAGTAAAGCGAATCCTCTCTAACCCGTCGACCTTGTTCAACTCCCAGATCAGACCGGCCAAAGTCATGTCCCCGTTCGGGCCCGCGCCGTGATAGGCATTCACATTCTGCCCCAGCAGAGTGATCTCGCGCACGCCGCGCTCGACCAGATCATGCGCTTCGCGAATAATGCGATCAGCCGGGCGGCTGACCTCAGCACCACGTGTATAGGGCACGACGCAGAAGGCGCAGAACTTGTCACAGCCTTCCTGAACAGTCAGAAACGCCGTCGGGCCTCGCTTGGCCTTGGGGCGGTTCTTTAGCTTCTCGAACTTGTCCTCTTCGGGAAAATCCGTATCCAGCGCCTTTTCGCCGGCGCGTGTCTTGGCCTCCATCTCTGGCAAGCGATGATAGCTTTGCGGGCCAACGACCAGATCGACCAGAGGCTGGCGGCGCAAGATCTCTTCACCCTCGGCCTGCGCGACACAACCCGCAACGCCGATTTTCAGATCCGGCTTCTCGGCCTTCAGACCCTTGAACCGACCCAGTTCGGAATACACCTTTTCCGCGGCCTTTTCGCGAATGTGGCAGGTATTCAGCAGGATCATGTCCGCATCATCGGGCGTTTTGGTTTCAACATAGCCCTGCCCGCCCAAAGCCTCGGACATGCGTTCGCTGTCATAGACATTCATCTGACAGCCATAGGTCTTGATAAACAGCTTCTTCGGTTCAGACATGGATCGGGCCTTTGCATTCGCGGGACCGGCGTCATCTATATGCTTCGAACGCCGCTTGCAATGCGGGCGCAATTACCCGAATTTGGCGGGACTTTCCAGCAAGGCAAAACCGAAAACACGCGATGAAGTACGAATCCCCGGACCATTTTCTGAAATCGGGTCAGACTGCATTGGCCATAGGGCCCATCGCATTGATTTTTGCCGAAGACGAAGTCGAGCTGGACAGCACCGTGCGGCATCACCTGAGGTTGGGGTTCAAGTCAGTGCTTGTGTTTATGCCTCAGAACCTCGCTCTCGACCCGGAACTGGCCGATCACGTGCATCGGATCACGCTGAAATGCACGCCCCGTACCGTGGTGTTTGACACCATAAACAGGATTATACAGGCCGCGCCCGGCCTTTGGATGTATTACTGTTACAACGCCGAATACTTATTCTTTCCCTTCTGCGAAACACGTAGCGTCGGCGAAATGCTGGTCTTTCACAGCGAAGAACGGCGCCATGCCATGCTCAGCTATGTCATCGACCTTTATGCTGATGATCTGAGCGCTTTTCCCAACGGAGTCGCTCCCGATCAGGCACTGTTCGACAGCACGGGCTATTATGCCCATACCCGCCACGACCCAAGCGGCCAACCGTTGGATCGCCAGGTGGATATCTCGGGCGGTTTGCGCTGGCGCTTTGAAGAGTACATTCCATACGAGCGCCGCCGTATCGATCGGATTGCCCTGTTCAAATCGAAAAAAGGTTTGGTGCTACAGCCTGACCACACGTTCAATGAACCGGAATACAACACCTATTCCTGCCCCTGGCATCACAACATGACTGCGGCCATATGCTCTTTTCGGGCGGCAAAAGCCTTGAAGAAAAATGCAGACTCCACATTCGATATTCCCAGTTTTCGCTGGCGAAACTCGGTGCCGTTTAAATGGCAGTCCCGCCAGCTCCTGGATTTGGGTTTGATCGAATCAGGTCAGTGGTTCTGAGGCTCTTCAGCGTTGCAACAGCATAGGGAACCAATCCTCGCGCAGGCGCTGACCCGGCGTCATGTCGTGACCGGGGAACGGGGGCGAGGTCCGGCCCGGGCGTTCAACGTAACGCGCGTCATCCCCGACTAGGCGCAGCGAGAATGCACGGCGACGGCTGTCCGACTGGTTGCCTCGCGCGCCGTGCAACGTGCGATAGTTGAACGCCACGGCATCACCAGGCTCCATTTCGAATTCAACAACCCTCATGCCTTCGGCATCTGGGTCCGGGACGGGAATGTACTGGCCTTCATCCGGGAAGAACCCCTCCTCTGACACCCAACGGGTCGGTAGAACTTCTTTCTCCCATTGATGCGATCCGGCGACACAGCGCAGCGTTGCCTGCCGCACCGTGTCCAGTGGAGACCAGAAGCTGATGGTTTGCTGACCTTCGACGAAGTAATACGGCCCGTCCTGATGCCAGGGGGTGGCCATCGATGTGCCTGGCTCTTTGACCAGCACGTGATCGTGGAACATCTGAACGCTTTGCGATTGCATCAGATCAGCTGCGACCTCGGCGGCGGGCGACTTTTCGATGACCTCACGGAACTGGGGAATCCGGGTCCAATTGCAATAATCATCAAAGAAACGCCCTGTTTCGCCGGACTTCTTGTTTTCAGACGCATAAGGGCCGGGCTCAGCCATATTTGCCGCCACGCCGTCGCGCAGTTGATCGACATAATCAGCGAACAATCCCTTGATCAGGACAACGCCATCTTGCTGATAGGTATCGATCATCGCTTGAGAAACAAGTGGGTGAGGCATCCGGGTCTCCTTTGGCTATGTCCCGGTTTTGATCCGAACATGCATTCTGTTCAAATCATATCTTTCGAAGTTATAAATAACTTCATGTTATATATTTCACTTCGCCAATACGAATACGTCTGCGCTATCGGGCGCCATGGCAGCCTCTCGGCGGCGGCGCAGCACCTGAATGTGTCGCAACCCGCCCTGTCTACTGCGCTGACACGTGTTGAAGAACATATTGGCCATCCGCTGTTCTCCCGCCGCCGGGGTGCAGCCATGGCTCTGACCCCACAGGGGCGCAGGTTTATCGAACAGGCCGAGGCATTGTTGAATGACGCAGCCCGAATCGAAACGTCTGAAACCCCCACACCGGGGATGACTCAATTGCGGTTGGGGTGTTTCACGGATCTCGCCCCGTTTTTGCTGGCCCCAGCCCTGCATCAATTGCGCGTTGCTTTTCCAAATCTCGCGATCAGCTATGTCGCCGCGTCCTTCCAAGGGTTGTTGAATGGCATGATCGCCGGACAGATCGACATTTCGGTCACATATGATCTGACCATGGATGCCGGGTTCGCCCGTGCAAAACTATTTGACAGCAGACCAAAAGCTTTGATGTCCCCGGACTATCCGTTGGCATCAACGAATGGTGTTACCCTGGCAGACGTCGCGACCCACCCCTTGATCCTGTCAACCGAAGGGCTTTCGGCGCAACATATCCTCGGCCTGTTTCGTCGCAAAGGTCTGCGCCCAACAGTCGCGCACCGTGCAGCGTCACTTGAAATTCAGCGCAGCCTTGCTGCTCATGGAGAAGGAATCGGAATCAGCTATGCCAGCCCGCCTAGTCCTGTCAGCTATGACAACCGGCATCTAATCGGTATTCCAATCACCGACCCGGATGCCGCAGAGTCTGTTGTATTGGCGCGCCACGGCACAGGACCCGCCGACCCGGTTATTGATCAGGCCGAACACGTTCTAACAAATCGTTTGAAGCAGGATTGAAGCCCTATTTCTTGCGCAGTCGGATCACTACGTCGACTGACGCGATCTCGACCCCTTCGGGCGCCTCGGGCAAGCGATGAATCACCAGCTGATCCGAGGGCGCATCACTCAGACGGGCCTCGTCTTCCCAAAAAAAATGGGGGTGATCGTAGGTATTGGTGTCGAAATAGCTTTTCGATCCATCCACGGTAATTTCCTGCAGAACACCTGCATCGCAAAAGGCACGAAGGGTGTTGTAGACCGTTGCAAGGGAAACGGCATCACCGTTTGCTTTAGCGGATTCAAACAGGCTTTCTGCAGTCACATGGCGATGACGGCCATCGCCCACCAAAAGCTCAGCAAGCGCCACACGCTGACGCGTCGGCCGCAAGCCGGCATTCACCAGCCAACCCGTTGCTATTTCCTGGCTCTGAGGTGTCATCTGTCCGATACCCATAGTTGCTGCTTTTATATATAGGGGCGCATAGTTGGGAATTTCAAATGAAATTCATTCGCAAAGATGGGTATACGCACAATATGATGTGGCGCACCACTCTTGCAGGACCTTGCAAACGGGTGATAGACGAGGCCAGATATAAAGACAGACCCTCGGCAGGAAAGGCGGCAGAATGGCCCAGTTCCCTAGCAGTTTTGACAAAGATGATCTGCTGAAATGCGCCCGCGGCGAATTATTCGGCCCCGGCAACGCACAATTACCCGCCCCGCCGATGCTGATGATGGATCGGATCACCGACATCTCGGGCGATGGTGGCGCGCATGGCAAAGGCCATGTGGTGGCCGAGTTTGATATTACGCCGGATCTTTGGTTCTTTGACTGTCACTTCCCCGGCAACCCGATCATGCCGGGCTGTCTGGGTCTGGACGGCCTGTGGCAGCTCACCGGTTTCAATCTGGGGTGGCGCGGCTGGCAAGGACGTGGGTATGCGCTGGGCGTAGGCGAAGTTAAATTGACCGGAATGGTCCGCCCCGACCGCAAAATGCTGACATATTACGTCGACTTCACCAAAGCCGTTCAGACCCGCCGTCTGACCATGGGTGTGGCGGATGGCCGGGTCGAAGCCGATGGCGAAGTGATTTATCAGGTTAAAGACATGAAGGTTGCACTGTCGGAAAGCTGACCCCAGCTCTCGGACACGTCACAGAAAACGAAATACAGGAGTACGCTTATGCGTCGCGTCGTCGTCACCGGTCTGGGGGTTGTCTCCTCCATCGGGAACAATGCCGAAGAGGTTCTGGCCTCGCTTAAATCAGGCAAATCCGGGATCGAGGCCAACGAGCAGATGGTCGAACATGGTTTTCGCAGCCAGATCGCCGGGACGCTCAAAATCGACGTGGCCGAGCATGTAGACAAACGCACCCTGCGCTTTATGGGCCCCGGCGCGGCCTATGCCCATATCGCCATGAGCCAGGCGATTGCTGATTCCGGCCTGGGTGAAGATCAGGTGGTGAACCCACGCACCGGTCTGGTGGCGGGCTCTGGCGGGCCATCCACCAGCGCCATGCTGACGGCACATCAGACGGTTCTGAAAAACGGCGCGACCAAGAGGATCGGGCCGTTTGCCGTGCCGAAATGCATGTGCTCGACAATATCAGCAAACTTGGCAACGGCGTTCAAGATCAAGGGTATCAACTACTCGATCACATCCGCCTGCTCGACCTCGCTGCATTGCATCGGCAACGCTGCAGAACAAATCATGCTTGGCAAACAAGACGTGATGTTTGCAGGCGGCGGCGAGGAACTGGACTGGACGCTCTCCTGCCTGTTCGACGCCATGGGCGCAATGTCCTCGAAATACAATGACACGCCCGAGAAAGCCTCGCGCGCGTTTGACGAAAACCGCGACGGTTTCGTGATTTCCGGCGGCGGCGGCATCGTTGTTCTGGAAGAGCTGGAGCATGCACTGGCACGCGGCGCAAAGATCTATGCCGAAGTCACCGGATACGCGGCCACTTCGGATGGCCATGACATGGTGGCTCCGTCCGGCGAAGGCGGCGAACGCGCCATGCGACTGGCTCTGGGCACCCTTCCCGAGGGCCGCAAAGTGGACTACATCAACGCCCATGGCACCTCGACCCCAGTTGGTGATGTGGGTGAGGTTGAGGCCGTGCGCCGTATCTTTGGCGAAGGCAACGTGCCACCGATTTCGTCGACCAAGTCGATGACCGGGCACGCCCAAGGTGCAGCAGGCGCTCTTGAAGCGATCTTCTGCCTGCTGATGCTGGACAATGATTTCATAACGCCGTCGATCAACGTCGACACGCTTGCCGAGGGCATCCTGCCCGGTGAAATTGCGACCGAAGTGGTTGAAAACGCAGGATTGGACAGTGTCATGACCAACAGCTTCGGCTTTGGCGGCACCAACGGGTCCATGATTCTGTCAAAGTATAATGGGTGAAAGTGATGTCGGATCTTCTAAAAGGTAAACGCGGCCTGATCATGGGCGTGGCCAATGACCGCTCAATCGCGTGGGGCATTGCCAAAGCCATGCACGAGGCTGGTGCCGAACTGGCATTCACCTACCAGGGCGAAGCGTTCGGCAAGCGGCTGGAGCCCTTAGCCCAAAGCCTCGGCAGCGATTTTATGGTCGATGCGGATGTTACCGATGACGAATCGCTGGACCGCGCATTTGATGAACTGGCCCAGCGCTGGCCAACCATCGACTTTGTCGTCCACGCCATCGCCTATTCGGACAAATCCGAACTGACGGGCCGTTTCCTGAACACCACGCGGGCAAATTTCAAACACTCAATGGATGTGTCGGCCTATTCCTTCATCGAAGTGGCGCGGCGCGCCTACCCGCTGATGAAGGACAATGGCGGTTCACTTTTGACCCTGACCTATCAGGGATCAAACCGTGTTGTTCCGAATTACAACGTCATGGGTGTAGCCAAGGCGGCTCTGGAATCAGCAACCCGCTATCTGGCCAATGACCTTGGGCCAGACGGCATTCGCGTGAACGCGATTTCACCTGGGCCGATGAAAACCCTCGCCGGTGCGGCCATCGGCGGCGCGCGCAAGACCTACAAGTTCTGCGACCAAAACGCTCCGATGCGGGCAAATGCAACGCTTGAGGCTGTGGGTGGAACCGCTGTCTACCTGACTTCGGATGCAGGGTCCTGCACCTCGGGCGAGATTATCCGCGTTGATGGTGGCTTCCACGTTCTGGGCATGCCGCAGCCTGACTTTATGTGACTATATCTTTCCCTGCCGCCGCCAAGTTTTCACCATCTTTGGGCGGCAGGAAACTGATATGAGCAAGCTAGATCAAATCATTGCGAACAATGCGCGCACAACAGCCGGTCGAAGAAAGCCCGGTTTCCTCAGCCAAAGGGCCCGAGTCCTTTTGTTGACGCTGACATGTATGCTGTTGGCGTTTATCTTCTTTACTCAACCGCAAGTCCGTACGGCGATCGAAACGTTGATCGGGTAAATCCCGGGCCGGAAAACCAGCCCGAACTGAACATCAGTTGATCGAGACGACCTCAATTTCAAAAACCAGATCCTGACCCGCCAATGGATGGTTAGCGTCCAACGTCACGGTCGCCTCGTCTGCGCCCACCACTGTCACCGGCACGGCCTGGCCATCCGGAGCCTGCATTTGCAACTGCGTTCCGGGCTCAAGCGGGATGTCATCGGGAATGCCTTCGCGCGGAATTTCCTGACGCATCGCCGGATTAATGGGGCCATAGGCATCCACGCAAGCAATCTCGACCCGTTTTTTGTCCCCTAAGGACAGGCCGGGCATGGCGCTGTCCAAGCCGGGAATTATCTGGCCAGATCCGACCACAAACTCCAACGGATCGCGCCCCTCTGAGCTGTCAAAGGTTTGGCCGTCCAGCAGCGTCCCGGTGTAGTGGATGCGAACCGTGTCGCCTTTTTTGATTTCGGTCATCGTGGCCTCCGGCCGTTTTACAGGATTGAGCGGCCAACCCTAGGGCCTGATACGATCTTGTAAACCCTTGGCTCTTTCACCCCCCTCATTGTTGTGCCAACCTGCGCGCGATCAGAGGAGGATCATATGCCGATCACCACCTGTGTCTTCGACGCTTACGGAACACTTTTTGACGTTGCAGCAGCAGCCCGCCAAGCTGCGGACGAACCGGGATTTGAGGCCCTCAAAGACAAATGGCCCACGGTTGCGGGTCATTGGCGTCTCAAGCAATTGCAGTACACATGGCTGCGCGCCGTAGCCAATGCACATGCCGATTTCTGGGACGTGACACAGGACGGGTTGGATTGGGCGTTAGACGCCACTGACATGCAAGGCGACCCAAGGCTGCGCCAACGCCTGCTTGATTTGTATTGGGAGTTACAGGCCTATCCCGAAGTGCCCGACATGTTGAAGGCCCTCAAGGAGGGCGGGATGCAAACGGCAATCCTGTCAAACGGATCGCCGCCAATGCTGAATGGCGCGGTGCAATCTGCCGGAATCGGCGATGTGCTGGACGATGTTCTGTCGGTAGAAAGCGTTGGTGTTTTCAAACCTCATGCCCGGGTCTACGATCTGGTACCGGAACGGTTCAACTGCGCGCCTGATGAGGTGTTGTTCGTCAGTTCAAACGGTTGGGACGCCGCCGGCGCCAGCGGGTACGGCTTTGTCACCGCCTGGGTCAATCGGGCTGGCGAACCGATGGACCGCCTGCCGTGGACACCTGCGCATGTGCTGTCCGATTTGACTTCGATCCCAAAACTGGCGGGGCTTTGATGTCAGACTTCACAACCACTGACGGCATGCGCATCTATTTCGAAGACACCGGCACGGGCACGCCGCTTTTGTGTTTGGCTGGCCTGACCCGAAATAGCCGCGACTTTTCGTTTTTTGCGCCCCATGCGGCTGACTTGCGCATGATCGCAATGGATTACAGGGGGCGTGGTCGTTCGGACTATGATCCCGACTTCATGAACTACAACATCTTTCGTGAATCGCATGACGCGATCGAACTGCTGGATGTACTGGGGATCGAGAAGACTTTTGTTCTGGGCACCTCGCGGGGCGGTCTGATCGCCATGGCCCTGGCCGCAAGCCATCCCGAGCGGCTAGCCGGGGTGATCCTGAATGATGTTGGACCTGTCGTTGAAACGTCTGGTATCGCCAAGATCATGGCCTATGTGGGGGCACAGCCGACTGCGCAAACCTATGATGAGGCCGCTTTGACTCTGCAAAAGGTAATGGAACCTCAATTCCCCGGCGTTTCCCTGGAAACCTGGCGCATGCAGGCCGAAATTCAGTACGAAAAACGCGACGATGGGTTGGCGCTACGCTACGATCCCGCACTACGCAAGGCGCTGATCGAACAGGCTGCAAGCGGCGCCACACCTGATCTGTGGATGTTCTTTGAAGCCCTGCGCGAGATTCCGACAGGTGTAATACGGGGGGCAAATTCCGACGTTCTGAGTGCCGACACAGTTGCCGAAATGCACGACCGCCATCCGGGCCTAATCTCAACCGAAGTTCCTGATCGTGGGCATGTTCCGTTTCTGAACGAACCCCAATCCTTGGATCTCATACAAAAGGTATTGAAGAGCGCCGCATGAGCACAATTGAGATGATCGAGGCCGCAGCAGAACGGCTAAACGGACACATCCGAAAAACACCGATCCTGTCTTCGCCCTTTCTCGACAAGCTTGCCGGTCGTCGGGTTTTGGTCAAACCAGAATGTTTGCAACATACCGGCAGCTTCAAGTTTCGCGGGGCTTGGTCGGCCATTTCGGCACTGAAAGAGGCCGAACGCCAGCGCGGTGTGATTGCGTATTCCTCGGGCAACCACGCACAAGGCGTTGCAATGGCGGCATCAAAGCACGGCATTTCTTCGGTTATCGTTATGCCGTCGGACGCCCCACAGTTGAAGATCGAAAACACCCGCGCGCTTGGGGCCGAAGTTGTTCTTTATGACCGTGCGAATGAAAAGCGAGAAGAAATTGGCGAAGCCATCGCGGCGGAGCGCGGACTGACCCTGATCCGACCTTATGACGAACCGCTGGTTATCGCAGGCCAAGGCACCACCGGCCTTGAAATCGCCGGTCAGGCCGCGGATTTAGGTATCACTCAGGCAGACGTACTGGTCTGTTGCGGCGGGGGCGGCCTGACCTCGGGCATCGCCCTGGCCCTAGAGAAACATGCGCCGAACCTGCGCGCGCGCCCTTGTGAGCCAGAGGGGTTCGATGACGTCAAACGCTCGCTGGCCTCAGGACGGATTGAAAAAAACAACGCAGCTTCGGGTAACATCTGCGACGCCATTCTGACGCCACAACCCGGAGACATCACGTTTCCGATTCTCAACCGCCTGTGCGGTCCGGGCCTATCCGTCACCGAAGAAGAAGCTTTGCGCGCCATGGCCCTGGCCTTTCTGCGCCTCAAGATCGTTCTGGAACCCGGCGGCGCGGTGGCTCTGGCCTCGGCCCTGTTCCGAGGCGACCAGATCGAAGGCGATGACGTGATCGTTGTTGCATCTGGCGGCAATGTCGATCCGGCAGTATTTTCCAGGGCGTTGGAATTCCTGACCTGACAGGGCTGCACAAGATGTGCATGTTGCACCCCAAAAGTTCATGGCGACAAGGAAGCCAGTCATGAAGATCGCTGATCTGGGCGACGTGAAATTGAATTACCGCATCGACGGCCCAACAGACGGTGCGCCGTTAGTCTTTGCCAATTCCCTAGGAACCAACCTGCACTTGTGGGACGCTGTACTGCCACATCTGCCAGCAGAGCTGCGCATCATCCGATACGACAAACGTGGTCACGGGCGGTCCTCGGTGCCGCCTGCGCCGTATTCGATGGGCGCATTGATACGCGATGCAGAGGCATTGCTGGATCACCTGCAGGTCCGCGATTGCGTCTTCGTTGGTCTGTCCATTGGCGGGATGATTGCACAAGGGCTTGCCGTCAAACGCATGGACCAGATTCGTGGTCTGGTTCTATCAAACACTGCCGCCAAAATTGCCACCCCTTCGGTCTGGCAGGATCGGATCAAGGCCGTGCGCAAGGACGGGATCGAAGCATTGGCCGACGCAACGATGGAACGTTGGTTTTCGCGTGATTTCCGCGCCGCACAAAACCACCTGCCTTGGCGCGACATGATGGTGGGCCAACCGGCTGAAGGGTATCTGGGCTGCTGCTCGGCCATTGCAGGCACCGATTTCTATACCCCAACGAGTGGGCTGCGCCTCCCGACCTTGGGCATTGCAGGCAGCGAAGACGGATCGACGCCCCCCGATCTGGTGCGAGAGACCGTCGATCTGATCCCGGGATCCCGGTTCCGGCTGATCCGCCGGGCAGGGCATTTGCCCTGCGTTGAAAAGCCAGCGGAATATGCAGAGATCCTGACTGATTTTCTGACCGAAATCGGACATATCTGAAGGAGAACGGCAATGGCGTCTTTCCTGTTGGTCCACGGCTCTTGCCACGGTGCATGGTGCTGGCGCGACCTGATACCCGCGCTTGAAACTCTGGGGCATTCTGCCAAAGCCATCGACATGCCCAGCCATGGTGCGGACCCCACGCCCGTAGCCGAGGTCACGCTGGACAGTTGCCGCGACGCCGTGCTGCATGCCAGCACATCAGATACAATCCTCGTTGGCCATTCCTGGGGCGGCTACCCGATCAGCGCCGCCGCCGAAGCGCAACCCGATGCCATGCGCGCGCTGATCTATCTGTGCGCCTATGTGCCCAAAGACGGCCTGACCATGGCAGATATGCGCAGGCTTGGCCCAAGGCAGACCATCGCCCATGCGGTCGAAAAATCCACCGACGGGCTGTCATACACTGTATCTGCCGAGGCTATTCCCCAGCTGTTCTACCATGATTGCCCCGACGACATCCTGCCTTACGCCTATGCGCGCCTTTGCCCTCAGGCCATTCGTCCACAAGAAACGCCCCTTCCGACCGGTGCGAATTTCGACAATGTGCCCAAGGCGTATATCCGCACCACGGACGATCACACTATACCACCCGAATACCAAGCAACTATGAGCGCCCTTATCCCCGAAGATATGCGCCGCACCATCGACAGTTCGCATTCCCCGTTCTTCTCGCACCCGCGCGAGCTTGCGCAAATCCTGTCAGAACTGGCAGACAAACTGCCCTGACCTGTCGCAACGGCAATTCGACCCGCAATCAACTCTCGCTTTTCTCGGTTATCATCTGTGCTTAGGGTGCGTTGAACAGATCACTTGCCGGGTCCTATGCGTCTGCCGTTTTTCTTCATCCTCAGCATTGTCATGATCGACGCCATGGGCATCGGTCTGGTGATGCCGATCATGCCGGAACTGATCGTCGAGGTTCAGGGCGGCTCGCTCGCCAATGCAGCGATCTGGGGCGGCGTGCTGAGCACAGCCTTTGCCGCGATGCAGTTTATCTTTGGGCCCATACTTGGAAACCTGTCAGACGCGTACGGACGCAGAACCGTCCTTCTGGTGTCCCTGTTTGTTATGGCGCTGGACTATGTCGTGATGGCTGTTGCGGGCAGCATTTGGCTGTTGCTGATCGGTCGGATCGTAGGCGGTATAACTGCTGCCACGCATGCCACCGCTGCGGCGTTTATGGCGGATGTGTCCGAGCCCAAGGATAAGGCTGCAAACTTTGGCCTGCTGGGTGCCGCTTTTGGCATGGGCTTCGTCCTTGGGCCCGTCATTGGCGGATTGCTCAGTGAATACGGCACGCGCGCGCCGTTTTGGGCCGCTGCCGGTTTGGCGGCGTTGACCTTTTGCATCGGTTTCTTCGTGATGCCCGAGACCGTAACCGACAAGACCCGACGCGCCTTCAGCCTGAAACGCGCAAACCCTCTCAATTCGCTGAACGCCATCGCTTCTTTGCCCGGTATCCGGCCGCTGCTTTGGGTGTATTTCCTGTATTCAGTATCCATCTACGTCTACCCCGCTATCTGGTCCTATTTCACGACCGAGCGATTCGGATGGTCGCCACAGATGATTGGCCTGTCCCTGGGTGTCTACGGTATAGGCATGGCCATTGTGCAGGGCGGATTGATCCGGCCTGCCATCCGGTTTCTGGGCGAGAGGGGCACAATCATCTACGGAATGGGTTTTGAGATCATTAGCTTCGCATTTCTGGCCTTCCTCACCAACGGCCTCATCGCGCTGCTTCTCATTCCAATAACTGCCATCGGGGCGGTCATCACACCTGCTCTTCAGGCCATGATGTCCAAGGCCACGCCCGATTCGCAGCAAGGCGAATTGCAGGGCGTTCTGACGGCGCTGCACGCGCTGTCGATGGTGATCTCGCCTTTGCTTATGACTTCGATTTTCGCGCAGTTCATCCGGCCCGACACGCCACTCTACCTGCCCGGCGCACCGTTTCTATTAGCGCTGGTACTAATGCTGGCAGGTTTCTTGTTGTTTCGCCGGTCCCGCCCTGTCGTTGCGTAACAACGACATCCAAATGGCGGTTTCCGCCTTGCGAGACGTCATTTCCCGCGCCACCGTGAACCCAACGGGAGAGAGTGACAACATGCAAACAATCAAAGCCGCAGTCTGCCGAGCTTTTGGCGAACCCTTGGTGATCGAAGAAGTTCAACTTGCGCCCCCCGGCACGGGCGAAGTCGAGGTAACACTAGACGCCGTGGCCATCTGCCATTCGGACATATCCTACGCCGAAGGGGCATGGGGTGGGTTCCTGCCAGCCGTTTATGGCCACGAAGCCGCAGGCGTTATCAGCGCCGTTGGTGAAGCCGCCGGGGATTTCAAAATCGGCGACCCTGTGGTTGTAACGCTGATCCGTGCCTGTGGAACGTGCCCCAGCTGTGCGGGCGGAAAACCGACAATCTGCGGAACACCATACGATACGGTCAAAGGTCCGTTGAAGACCGGTGATGGCGGTCCACTCGAACAGGCCATGGCCTGTGGTGCCTTTGCCGAAAAGGTTGTGGTGAGCCACCGTCAGATCGTCAAAATTCCAGAAACTCTGCCCAAGGATCTGGCCAGCCTGCTCTCATGCGGGGTCATCACCGGGGTTGGAGCTGCTGTGAACGCAGCTGATTTGCGCCCCGGTCGGGATGTCGTGGTGATCGGCGCAGGCGGCGTTGGTCTGAACGCCATTCAGGGCGCGCGGATTGCAGGCGCGCGGCGAATCGTGGCCGTGGATACGACCGAAGAAAAGCTTGAGATCGCCAAGGAATTCGGCGCAACCCACGGCGTGTTGGCCAGTTTGGACCAGCCGTGGAAGGCCGCTTACAAGGCGTTAGGCGGGCGTGGTGCGGATGCGGTTCTGATCACGGTTGGTGCGATTCCCGCCTATGATCAGGCACCGCGCTATCTTGGACGTGGTGGCAAGGCGATCATGATCGGAATGCCGCATTCGGGTGACATGGCCAGTTATGAGCCCGTCGTTCTGGCGGCTCTGGGTCAGGGCGTTGTTGGGTCGAAGATGGGCGACGTGGTGATCCAGCGCGATATTCCGTGGATGGTGGATCTGTACGAACAAGGGCGGCTGAAGCTGGACGAGTTGATCTCGGGTCGTTGGTCCCTTGATCAGATCAACGAAGCCATCGCCGACACCAAAACCGGATCAGCCAAGCGCAATGTGATCCTGTTCGACAGGACCTGACCCACCGAGAGGATTTGGGATGAAACTGCAGGATCTCGACATTATCGTCACCGCCCCACCGGCGCCGGGTTGGGGTGGGCGATATTGGGTATTGGTTAAGGTGACGACCGATACTGGCATCACCGGCTGGGGCGAATGCTATGCCTCCTCCGTCGGGCCAGAGGCGATGCGCCATGTCATTCAGGACGTGTTCGAACGGCATATGCAGGGTGAAAACCCCGAAAACATCGAGCTGATGTTCCGCCGTGCATATTCCAGCGGCTTCACCCAGCGACCAGACCTGACCGTAATGGGCGCGTTTTCAGGGTTGGAGATCGCCTGCTGGGATATTCTGGGCAAGGATCGCGACCGCCCCGTCTATGCTTTGCTGGGTGGAAAAATGAACGCCCGAATCCGTGCCTATACGTATCTTTATCCCCTGCCCCAGCATAATCTGACTGATTTCTGGACTTCTCCTGAACAGGCCGGCGAAACGGCTGCTGCAATGGTGCAGCGTGGCTATACTGCCGTCAAATTCGACCCGGCAGGCCCTTATACGATCCGGGGAGGCCACATGCCCGCCATGAGCGACATTTCCATGTCGGTCGCTTTCTGCAAGGCGATCCGCGAAGCCGTGGGCGACAAGGCCGATCTGCTATTCGGCACGCATGGTCAATTCAACACCGCCGGGGCCATTCGGCTGGGGCAAGCGTTGGAACCTTATCATCCGCTTTGGTTCGAAGAACCCACGCCGCCGGACATGATCGAAGACATGGCTCGCGTCGCCCGCAATGTCCGCATACCCGTCGCCACCGGAGAACGCATGACAACCAAGGCCGAATTCGGTGCCGTTTTGCGCGCCGGGGCCGCGGAAATCCTGCAACCGGCGTTGGGACGCGCGGGCGGGATCTGGGAGATGAAGAAAGTTGCCGCAATGGCTGAGGTCTTCAACGCTCAGATGGCACCGCATCTCTATGCAGGGCCGGTGGAATGGGCGGCTAATATCCATCTGGCTGCGTCGATCCCTAATTTGCTGTTGCTGGAAAGCATCGAAACACCGTTCCATGACCAACTGATCAAAGGGTCTGTTCGGGTCGAGGACGGGTTCGTAACCGCGCCAACAGCGCCTGGCCTTGGGATCGACGTTGACGAAGCCCTGGCCCGCGCGCATCCCTATGAGGGCCGCGACCTGCACTTGCAAATGCAGGAGGACCCCTGCGATTACGCCAACGGCAACGCTTTTCAAGGCGGCGCACCGGCAACCGAGGGGTGACAACACCAGTGTGTTTAGGGCATATTGTTCCGATAAAAAGCGGAACAACGGTCACAACGTGGAACTCAAAGAAACCGATCCTCAGGCGCGCAGCACGGACACTCTGCCGGACATGAAAGACAATGCCGCCCGCGCGGCTGCCTACCTTAAAACACTGGCCCATGAGGGACGGCTGATGATCCTGTGCCACCTTGGGGACGGAGAGAAATCCGTGGGTCAGCTTGAGAATCTGCTTGAGCTGCGTCAAGCCGCTGTTAGCCAGATGCTGGCCCGCCTGCGTGAAGAAGGGCTTGTCTCAACCCGCAGAGAGGGCAAGACGGTCTACTATTCCTTGCGTGATGGGAACACGGAACAAGTGATCGGCCTGCTCTACAAACTGTTCTGCGCAGAAGACACCTGATCCCCTAGCTTGAAACGTAGCCTGCAATCACCTGAAGCAGCTTGAAGGCGGTTGCAGCGTCATTCTCGACGACGGCAAGGAATTCCTCTTCGCCAATCCGCAGACAAGACAGCTGAGTTTCTGCCACCATACTCAACGCGCGCGGCTCTTTGCGGATCAGGCCCAGCTCTCCGACCAAAGCGCCCGGTCCAACGGTGGTGATCAACTGATCCGGCCCTTGATCCTGCGGCAGGTACAATCCGGCCTCACCCTCAAGCACAACATAGGCACCATCGGTTGGCTGGTCGTCTTTTAGGAAAACCACTTGCCCGGGCTCGGCGTCAAACCAGCGAGCACCAAAGGCCAACAGGCGCAACTGACGTCGGTCCAGACCAGAGAACAACGGGGTCTGTTCCAGAGCACGCAATTTCCGCGCCAGATCTGCCGATGCTGCGCTGTCTTCCTCCACGTCTACCGGCCCTCCGTCCGAGACCACACGACCTTGCCTGATTTCAACGAACATGTCGAATACATCGGGGTTTTCAAACTGATCGTTCAAGTAGATGACAGTAGTCTCCGGCAGCAACTCACGCAGCTTTTTGTAGACGGCCACCTGCGTTTTCATGTCGTAACTGGCCAAGGCGTTTTCCAAGATCAGGACGTCCGGTTTCTTGATCGTTGCGCGCGTAAACGCAAGTGGCTCTGCAAACACCGCGGGCAGGTTCTGACCACCCAAGGCCACCGGCACGTCATAAATCAGTTCCGTCACCAATGGCCGCGCACCGTTTTCGGCCAACACATCGACAATCAGCTTGCGCGCCTCATCGGAACGGGCCCCGCCAATCTGACTGACTTTACCAAAAAGCGCGTTTTCCATGACTGTCAGACCGGGTGCGTATACCTCCGGGTCCAGCGGAACAAAAACATCCTTCAGACGTTCCATCAGCTTCTCAGAGTGGCTGTGTCGAAGTTCGAGAATCCGGTCCTTCAGCTCATCGGTGAAAGCTGGGCCGATCTGTTCCGCCGAAATAACAAACGGCACAGCCAGCATATTTGCCAACTGTGCATCGTCCAACCCGGCCGAGCCTTCTTTGCGGGTCTGCTCAACCAGTTCGACCGCAGCCTCATAGGTCTTTGCATCCAACCCGAGCTTGCGGAACAACGGGTGATCCGTACCGTCCAAACCAAAAATCTGGCGCAACATCTCGATCACGTCGCGGGTCAATGCGATCAGCGTTTCATCCAGCCCCAACTCTCGCAGCTGGCCCAGAAAGACCGTCTGTTCTACCAGCAAAGCGTGTGTCACCGGAACGCAGGGCGTGGCAAACAGAAGATTCTCGGCAACAGGCAGGGCGGGGTTGTACAGATTGCGGTCGAAGATCAACGCCTGTTGTTCCAGACCCGCGTCCTGAACGGCTTTGCGCACAATTGGACGCAACTCGACCAGTTTCTGAGCCAGTTCGCAATGCTCAGCGGCGTTAAAGCTTTGTTCTGCACCACGCTGGAACAGGGCCGCACCAGACCCCATCCCGTCGATCAGCTGCAACCACCAATCGCGCAAGGCCGCCGCGTCCGGAAGCCCTGCCAAAGACGGATCAAGCCAATCCACCTTGAACGGGTCGGAACTGTTTCCTGCCCGCAGGGTTTCGCGAAAATCGGGGTCATCTGCGCTCTCTGACAACGGTCTGAACCGCATAGGCATCATTACGTTGTCGCCCAAAGTGCCCTGAAACATCACAGGGCGGGACGTAGCATAACCTATACGTGAGGCCACAACGCCCTGATGCAGTTCGGCCAGGTTCACATCCCCGATACGCACCTTGCCACCACTGGGCAAGATTTCACGCGTCAAAAGTTCGGCGATGGCACGGCGGTCTTCCTCGCTGGGGGCGGAAATGCCGATCGTCTTGCCGCCCGGAAAGCTGAGGTTCAGATCGTCCAACACCTGATTGCCGTCCATGTCCCGAACCGAAACATGATCCAGCACAATATCATCGTTCAGATTGGGGCGTGCGTCAGCTTCGCCCTCAAACAAGGCTTCGTCCTGCATTCCGCTGGGCGCAAAGCGGTCAATCACCACGTCCCAACGCAAAGACATGTCCTGTGTCTGGTTGTAGTAGGTCAAAAGCTCTTTCCAAGGTGAGCTCAGATCTTTGTAGGCCGCAAGCGCTGCAACCAGCGCCCCCAGCGAGACCGAGCCTTGCAGCACCAGCAGACCGCCGATCAGATAGAACATGAATGGCGTCAATTGAGAGATGAAGTTGTTTATGAATTTCATAAAAAACTTCTTCTGGTAGATCTCGAACCGGATGCCGAACAACCGCCCCAACTGATCAGAGATCATCGCCCGGCGATAACGCCAGCCACCATTGGCGCGCAGCGTCGAAGCCCCTGCAGCGTTTTCACCGATTTGGGCCGCAAGCACCCGCACTTCTTGAATACGCTTTTTGTTCAGCAGGTTGATTTGGCGTTGCAGTTTGGGGATCAGCCAGGCTTGTACCGGAATCAGTGCCACCGCGGCCAAGCCGAACCAAAAGCTTTGCAGGAACAAAAAGGCAAGGATCGTGATCATCTGACCCGCCTGCAATACAGGCTGGCTGATCGCATCCCCCATCAACCCGCCCATCGGCTCGCTTTCGGCGGTGATCATCGACACCATCTCGCCCTGGCTGACGCGTTCGAAATAGGGTTGTGGAAATCGCAACGCACGGCTGATCAACTGATACCGAAAGCGCCGCAGCATCCGCTCGCTCAGCACACCTTTCATGGTGTTGATGCGCATTTTCATCAGGCCATGCCCCAATACGGCCGCTAAAAACGCAAAGCATAGAATAACCAGAAAATTCGTCTGCGACATCGTATAGCCCCAGATGGTTACTTCTGGGTTGGGTGCACCAATCGCATCATTGATAATGCGCTTAGGCAGTTCCAACGTCAGGTAAAGCAGCGGGAACAATGTCGCTGTCACAGCCAACAAGATCAGCTGGTCGCGTTTGGAGTACTTCCAGATAAAGCGGAAAATCGTGCGTTCTATGGAACCTGCCCCTGCTGCTGACCGACGACGCGGTTCAGATGTTATCCACGCAAATTCAACAGCATGACTCTAATGCCATCCAGACATAATTGGCAATTTTTTTCCCGATTGTGCGAATTCTTAAGCTTATGTGAACTAGTTCATTTACGTATGCCCATCTAATTGCCTAGAGTGGTCAGCAGGACGAGATCGGGAGGGTTCTTTTGGCTGCCAGTTTTGGCGCAGTGTTCGTTATGCTTTGCTTATTGCTTGTAAAGCACATGTTCGCTGACTTTTACCTCCAGACACCGAAAATGCTCTCTGGACGCGGTGAGTATTTTCATTGGGGACGTGCACAGCATGCAGCAGTACATGTTGCAGGCTCTATTATTGTGTTCTTGGTTTTTGGCGCACCTTTGGCGTTTATTCTGATTGTCGCAGCGCTTGAATGGATAATCCACTTCAACATCGATTTCGTCAAAGCCAGCTATTCTGACAAAAACCAGCTGGAACCTTCGCAAGCCGCCTTTTGGCGCGCGGCCGGGTTGGATCAGTTGATGCACAACCTGACATATGTGGCGATGGTCTGGGCGTGGGTTAGCTTTGCAGCAGCCTGAATAGGTTACGCCGCCTCTTTCAACGCACCCATTCTGTACGCCCGAAGCCACATTCGATCCAATGCGTCGATCTTTTCGGGATCGAATCTTTCTTCGACCTCCCAATACCGACCTGAGTCGACGTAATAGCCCAGATCGTGTTCTATTTGGCGTGCTGGACCCATTCCTAATGTGTCAATAAGTGGTGACGCGGACAGATTAGACCGGCTGGTTGAGGAAAAGACCAATCGGCTGGGCCCGTTGGACAACCGAACTGCTCTGCACCCCTGTTTGGCTGCAAAAAGAGCCAGACGCGCAGATTTAGCTTCGAGCGATCGCAGAGTCACATCGTCCCGCAACGGGTCCGCGGCCCCGGTTCCGTAAAAATGGGTCTTGCCAGAACCCGAATACATCATGTCGCATCCAAAAAACGCCAATACATCCGGATTCAGAGCCGCCAGCGCCCAATACCCGGCTGTAAAAGCCATCGTGCCGCCCGCGTAGACGAACCCGCCATATTCGTTCTGCTTGGGCACATAGTCTTGCGCAGTGACGATGCTTTGCGCTTTGGTAACGTCCTTCGGACATCTGTCAGTCGGAAAATCTTCGGGATGGATTAAGTAGTCCCAGTCCTCTCGAATGCGCCACGCGTTGTTGATGGCGACAATATGCGTGAAGGGCTGGCGCGACCAAGCCCTCGCTTCTAAGGCCGAAGGAGCACTGCCCAGAATCAGAACTTTGGTTTGTCGGTCGGTCATAGCGGGGCCACCCTCTTTGCCAGCCCCGCAAGACGTAGATCGTTTACAGGCCGTGACTAGCCCAGCACCGAGAAACTACTTTCTTCGTTGATCGGACGTTTGCGCGAATAAAAGCCGACATCGATGCTCCGCTTGATATAGGGCAGTTCGAACTGCAACGGTTCTGCGTCATGGTCGGCACCACCCTCGCAATACGAGATCAGAGCCGTCATCATCTTACCCGCAATCGGCGCGTTTTTGTATTGGTTCCCGCTGGAACCGCAGGCCATGTAGAACCCCGGCAGGCTGGATTTGTCATAGATCGGAATCCAGTCGGTGGACGCATCATACAGGTCAACAACGCCCCGCGTTTTCGACGGGATGCCAAGACTGGGGACACGTTGCGCATAGCGCATCGCCTGCGTGGTCCATTGGTCAGTGAACTCACGGTTATAGTTCACATCGTCCTCGCACCACTGATGCGGATCACATTCCGGGTCTTCTGATCCGACAAGGATATGGTTTCCATGTTCCGGGCGACAATAACAGGCGATGTCGCTGTCCGAGACGATGGTTCCGTCATTTTCAAAGTCGAACCCTTCTGGTGCCGGAACATGTACCACCTCTTGCCGCAAGGGTCGGGTTTTGATGGTCATGTCGTCCAGAACACCGGCCATCTCGTTGATGATCGCCGAACCCGGCCCCGCAACGTTGACGACGACCTTGGCGTGGATTTCCTCGCCCGAGGCCAGTTTGACGCCGGAAACGCGCCCGCCCTCGGTCAGGATTTCAGCAACTTCAGCGCCGGTGCGCATCTCGGCCCCATGCTGCTTCGCGGCATCCATCAGGTTCTGCGCAGACAAGGCCGGGTCGGTGACATACCCCGCTTGCGGCCAATATACACCCCCGGTCATCTTCCGCCCGTTGGACTGGCCAAACTCGGGATCATCCATACGGCGCGCCGGGGCAAAACTGTCCAGCGAATAAACCGGCAGGCGCTCCACCACTTTCTCAGCCGACCATTCCTCGAAGGGGCAGTCCAAATCCGACGAATTGCGCATGTGCTTTTCCAACATACCGTTCGCCTCGGTCTTCATGACCAGACAACCGGTTTCCCGGAACTGGGCCAGATTGGCATCTTCGGGCAGACCCAAATAGTCGGCCCAGTCGCGCCAGTAATGGTAGCCTTCCCAGGCAAAGGCCGTTCCGTCAAAGGTCGAATAATGCATTCGGATTATTGCACAAGACCCGGCGGTTGAGCCGTGACCAACCTGAGAATTGCGGTCTAAAGACAGGGTTTTCCACCCCGCCTTCGACATCTCGAACGCAATGGCCGCGCCGATCACACCCGTGCCAATGATGATTGCGTCTGGTTGACTCATTTCAAGTCTCCTTTCCAATAACGCATTGTATATGCGCTGAATTCTTCAACTTCTTCTGGCTTTGGCTCAACGCCGGTAAACGTGTAGAGGTAGTGCGCCAATAGCGAGATCCGCATCTCAATTGGTTCGTTCATTTGTGCCAGGTCATAGCCAATCTGCATGTAATACAGTACCCGCGCTCGAGTTTCGGCCTCGATCTCGGAATAGCCGTAGCGGGCAAACATTGCGTGCAGTGCCGCAAGGCGACGCGCGTCGGATTGGTCCAGCGCACGCCGCACCTTGCCGGATTTACGCGCCCAGTCACGTACGGCAAAGTCCAGCGCAGTGTCGAACAACTCGCTGTTTACCACACAACGATGCACGTTGCAGACAGCTGCTGTGATTGTCTCAGCCGGGGCCTCCGCCTGCTTGATCAATGCTGCCGTATTGGTGGCTTGCCAGCGGGCAAGCAGCGCATCCATCAGTTCTTGCCGAGATTTGAAGTACCAATAAAAGGATGAGCGCGATACAGCCATCCGCTCAGCAAGATTCAGAACCTTAATTTGATCTATCCCGTCCGAAATCAGCACGTCCATTGCCACATTCAACCAATCGTCACGCGTGACCTTGACGTTGCCGATCAAGGGTTCAGCCTTGGGATCATCGCGGTGAAGGACAGGTTTTGTATTCATTCAACTCTCCGGCGGCGCGCCGCCCTCGGCAGTCCGACGCGCAATAAAGTCGTGCATGGCACCCAAGCGGTCACTGTCAGTACTTGGTGCTTTGAAGTCGCTCAGGATGCCTTTCCAAACGTCAGTAGCCCGATTATTCGCATCAACCGCCCCACGTTCGGTCCAGGTGCCAAAGTTGGCATAGTCATGAAGATGCGGTTGATAGAACTCGGTATTGTACCGCTCCATCGTCTGGCTTGAGGCAAAGAAATGTCCACTGGGTTCGACCTCACGCAAGGCCGTATCATATCCGATCTCTGCCGCGCCTGCCTGTGCACCCGCGCAAAGTTCGGCCACCATGTTCAGGACCTCGGCATCGCAGACCAGTTTTTCGAAGGATACGGTCAGGCCACCCTCCAGCCAACCTGCGGAATGGATGATCACGGTTGCCCCGGCCATCAGGCAGCCCCAAAGGCCAAACTGGTTCTCGTTCGCGGCCTGCACATCGTTGATGTTTGACGCTGATCCTGCTGCCGACCGCCAAGGCAACCCCAGGTGCCGCGCCAATTGACCCGCAGCCAGAGACGCCTGGAAATGCGAAGGCGTCCCGAATGCAGGGGCACCAGATTTCATATCCACGTTGCTTGTAAACGTTCCATAACAGACCGGAGCACCGGGCTTGGCAAGCTGGGTCAGGGTCAAAGCGGCAAGCGCTTCGGCATGGGACAAGGTGATCGCCCCGGCCACAGTAATCGGAGCCATCGCGCCCATCAGGGTAAACGGCGTGATGATCGACATCTGACCATGCCGCGCGAAGTCGATCAGACCTTGCGCCATCGGAATATCCAAAGTGCGCGGGCTATTGGTGTTGATGATCGTGTAACAATGCGCATTGCCCTGGAATTCATCACTCGAAAGGCCACGGGCCGTGGACAGCATCTCAAAGCAATCCATCACCTGCGGCGTGCCGCGCGAGAAAAAGAACGGGAACTTGTCTGTAAGCTCCATCTGCGCTTGCGTGGTAAAATAGTGGCGCAAATGGGTTGGTACGTCCTGCGGCTCGACCTGAGGCGAGATCATCTGGAATACATCGAAATGGTGCGTGAGCTTCAGAAACTCCAGATAATCCTGCCCTGTCGCGGGGCGACGTCCACGTTCAAGGTCGGTCGCATTCGGAGCCCCGGCACCGGGTTGAAAGACCAAAGTGCCCAGTTCAAGCGTGAAATCCCGCCGCCGCGCTCCGGCTCGGCAATCAATAGATTTGGGGGCCGAGGCCACAGCGGCCCCAACCATCTCGCGCCCGATGAAGACCATTTCACTGTCTTCGTCCACGCGCGCACCACCTTGTTTGAAAAGCTTGCGCGCCTCGGGTAGCAGACATTTTACGCCCAATTCTTCCAACGTACGCAACGCAGTCTCATGCATGTCGGCGATCTGATCCGCCGGAAACACCTCCATTTGCGGGAAAGGGTTCTTGAGCTGGCGATAGTTCACATCGCGACTGGGTTGCGGGGCGGCTTCGGCCCCCCGCCCGCGCCGCCTGCGTCCTCGGTCCTGAGCGGTCATGATCAGCCTCGCATCGCTTTGCCTTGCGGGTCATAAGGCGACGGCGCAACCACGCGTGCCGACCGTTCCACGCCAACCACATGGACGGACAGTTCAGTACCCGGTTCAGCTTTGTCGCGGTCAATCAGCGCCATCGCTAGCGATTTGCCGGTGTAATGCCCATAGCCACCCGAGGTTACGAAACCAACGCGTTCACCATTGGCCCAGATCGGCTCGTACCCGCTGGCATCCGCGTCCACAGCATCGATTTCCAACGTCGCCTGTACCTGTGCCGGACCATTGCCATTGCGTTCGGCAAGCGCGGCCTCTTTGCCGACAAACTCTTTTTCCCAATCGATCCAGCGATCCATGCCAGTCATGCCGGGTGTATAGGCTTGCGTGAACTCCGCTGACCAAATGCCAAAGCTCTTTTCCAACCGGGTCGACCCCATGGCGTTGAAACCAACCTCGCGAAGGCCTTCTTCGGCACCGGCCTCCAACAAGATACGGCGCAGTTTGATGTGGTCGCCATAGCGGCAGTTGATCTCGTACCCCTTTTCGCCGGTCACGGACATGCGCGCCACGCGAGCACGAACAAGGCCGATGTCGAAATCGCCGCAGCCCATGAATTTCAAGCCCGAGATATCCTGCTCCGCCAGCTTTTCGACCACAGCCTGCGATTTCGGCCCAACCACGGCAAAGCCGCAATATTCCTCACCCAGATCACGCAGTTCGACACCGTCAATCATATGATCGTCAAACCAGCGCTTGTGCCAGGCACGCAGATAGTAGCTGCCCATGATCCACCAGGTGCCGTCGCCCCAGTTCAAAACGGTCAAATCGCCCTTAAGCCGCCCATCCTTGCCCAGCATCGGGGCCAGTTTCGCGCGCCCCGGGGCAGGCAGTTTCGAGGCCATCACCCTGTCGAGCCACGCTTCGGCATTCGGACCGGTCACTTCAAACCGAGAAAAGCCCGAGATATCCATCAGGCCCACGCCTTCACGGATGGCCTTGCATTCTTCAGTCACGATGTCATGTGCATTGGACCGCTTAAGCGTTGGTGTTTCCTCGAAACCCTTTGGTGCGAAATACAGCGGCACCTCCAGATCCCAGCTGACGCCCCATTTGCAGCCAGCCTCGGTCATCGCGTCATGCGCAGGAGCCATCTTCAGCGGACGGCCTGCAGGCAGTTGTTCGTTTGGATAGGTCATCACAAAACGGCGGGAATAGAACTGACCCGTGGTCTCGCGGATATAGCGCTTGTTCTGCGCATAGTCGCCGTAGCGGGCCACATCCATTGACCAGGCATCAGCCTCGGGCTCGCCATGGATCATCCATTCGGCCAAGGTCTTACCCACGCCTCCACCTTGAAGGAAGCCCGCCATCACCGCACAGGCAGACCAATAGCCACGTTTGCCCGGCACCGGACCGACCAAAGGGTTACCGTCGGGCGAAAAGGTAAATGCGCCGTTCACCCATGTCTTGATGCCGACATTCTGAATCGAAGGATAACGTTCAAAGCCCAGCGTCAATTCGTTCTCGATCCGGTCAAGCTGTTCCTGAAACAGCTCTTCGCCATAGTTCCACGGCGCGCCGTCCATGGCCCAATGCTCGTGATCTACTTCATAAATGCCGACCAGAACGCCCTTTTGGTCCTGCCGCATATAGGTGAATCCTTCCAGGTCCACGGTCATCGGCATCTCAAAATCGGCGGCTGCGACTTCGGGCACTGTGTCAGTGATCAGATAGTGGTGCTTAAGCGGTGATACCGGCAATTCGACGCCAGCCATGCGCCCGACCTGCTTGGCCCACAGGCCCGCCGCATTGACCACATGTTCGCAAGTAATCGTGCCCTTGTCGGTCACAACCTTCCAACCTTCATCGCTTTGAATCAGTTCCTCGACTTTGGTTTCTTCGTAATACTCAGCACCGCGTTTTCGGGCCGCTGTTGCATAAGCCTGCACTGTTCCGGTTGTGTCGATATACCCTTCACGATCCGCCCACATAGCACCCAGCACGCCCTCGGTGGACATGATCGGACAACGTTTCTGGGCCTCTTGCGGGGTCAGCAACTCGCAATCGTCAATCCCGATGGACTGGAAAATTCGGTAGTTGGCCTGCAACCACTCCCACCGTTCGGGCGTTCCGGCAAGAGTCAGACCGCCGGTCATGTGCAAACCGATATTCTGACCCGATTCCTTTTCGATTTCACTGAGCAGGTCGATGGTATACGCCTGCAGTGACGCCATATTCGGGTCGGCATTCAACGCGTGGATACCGCCAGCCGCGTGCCACGAAGAGCCCGACGCAAGCCGCCGCCGTTCAAGCATCACGACATCCGACCAGCCAAACTTGGCCAGATGATACAGAACCGAGGCCCCGACGACCCCGCCCCCAATGACAACAACGCGATACTGAGATTTCATCTGAACCTCCCCAAAACAAAATCTGGGAAAACGCTAGTGGCACTGTTCATTTCTGTCTAGACATTTCTGTACAGTGCAGGCCAGCAGGGATGGGCGCCTTGGAACGGTGGTCGCTAAAGCTTGGCGCTAGGACGCGACTGGATGCTTTCAAACCATGCGATCGTCGCAGTATTGCCTTCAGGGATTCGCGTTTTAATCACACGCGCGAAATCGACAAAAACAAAGGTCGAGATGTCAGCTAGAGTGAAGTCGTCACCCGCGATGAATGCGCTTTCGGTCAACCGCGCCTCGAGCAGATCAAAAAACTGAATCACACGGTCTTTTCCGCGCTGCGCCAGTTCCGGGATTTGGGCATAGTTGGACGGACCAGGAATAGCGCGGTCTCGAAAAGCCGGATGACTGTTGCGCAGCGTTTCGGCGATGGGCAAACCACCCTGCTGTTCGGCGATCGCATTCCACATCAGAACCAGACCTTTTTCATCGGGGGTCCGACCCATCAAAGGCGGTTCGGGAAAACGTGCCTCAAGATAAGCGGCAATACCCATGTTCTCGGTGAGAACTGTACCATCATCGGTTACCAGGACAGGCACGGTGGCGCGCGGATTGACGGCGCGGAATTTATCGCTCAGTTGCGCGCCTTCGGCGATCGAGACTTCTCGGGTCTCGATCTCAAGCCCTTTTTCCGCAATGAACATGCGGGCTCGCCTGGGGTTGGGGGCTGTTGAGCAGTCGTAGAAAATCATGCTGGTGCCCCTTTCAGATCAACGGCGGTAAATGAAACAGCGCCCTTCAACGGCACCTTCGGGCAGCGGCATTTCTGTCAGCCCGTCGAAATACATGCGATCACTGGACACCATCAGACCGCCCTGCGCCAGCAAAGGTTCAATCAGCGGCGAGACGAACCGAGCAAATTTATCGTTCTTCTCACGGTTATGCCCGCCCAAGTCTGCGTGGATAAGGCTCGCTGTTGCGCCAAACCGGTCAACGGATGCAGGCAACGTATCGCGCACATCCCCCAGAATCACCCGATCCTCGGGTGGGGTTGAGTCTGGGTGAGAAGCCACCGCGCGTTCGAACACATAAACCGGGCGGTCATCCATATGCTGCACAAGATGGTGATAGGTACGGCCATTGCCCAAACCCAACTCGAAAACCGGGCCTTTCATGCCCGCCGTATGCGCAATCGCAAAATCCAGACACGCGCGTTGCGACACCATGCGGTCGATGAACAGATCCAGGCGGCTTTGATTCTCGGACACCAGCACATATCTCCTTGATACTATTCGGAAGCATAGATGCGCCCGATGCGGCCCTAGATGACAAATTCTCAAGACTTTGTGTAGCGATGAAGCCCAAAGTTTCACAATTCCGCGACATTTCAGCCCAAGAACGGGTTTGACTAGTCGGGCGGAACCGCGCGACACTAAGCAAAAAATCACGGGGAGTTGAATTAACCGATGTCACCTTTTGGTCAAACGGGTAGAAAACCCGCATGAACGCGTTGTTGTCCGTCAGAAACCTGAGCATTGGCTTTGGTACGGGCAATTCCGTGGTCACGGATGTGAACTTCGACGTCGAGGCCGGTCAGACGCTTGCACTAGTGGGTGAATCCGGATCGGGCAAAACAATCACATGTCGGGCCGCTTTGCGTATTCTACCCCGCTCTGCACAGATCCGCAGCGGCACAATTACGCTGAACGATTCCAAAGGTACGTGCGAGCTTACATCGGTCTCGGAGCGCGAGATGCGCAACATACGCGGCAACCGGGTTTCGATGATCTTTCAAGAACCTATGCGTTCACTGTCGCCCCTGCACAAGATCGGCAATCAAGTCAGCGAAGTCTTGTGGCTGCATCGTGGTCTTTCAGAAGCCGAGGCCCGCAAAGAAGTTCTGAGGCAGTTTGATCGCGTGGGTTTCCCCGACCCCCAGCGCGCTTATGACTCGTACCCGTTTGAATTGTCCGGCGGGATGCGTCAGCGCGCTATGATCGCAATGGCGATGGTATCCAAGCCCGAACTGCTGATAGCGGACGAACCAACCACTGCGCTGGATGTGACCACACAGGCGCAGGTGCTGGGGCTGATCAAGGAATTGCAGCGCGAGACCGGCATGGCGTTGATCCTTGTCACCCATGACCTGGGTGTCGTCGCCAATATGGCCGAACAGGTCGTGGTCATGCACAAGGGTCGCATCATGGAGTCGGGCCCGGCCGCGCCAATCCTGACCGCTCCGGCTCATCCTTATACGAAACAGTTGTTCGATGCCGCGCCGGAAATTCCGGATCAGGATGCCGTAGGTATTCCGATGCCAGACGAAGATCTGATTCTTCAGATGAAGGACGTGTCCAAGACCTACACCATGCGGTCCAGCAAGGGGTGGCAAGCCGACACCGCAATCTATGCCTGTCGCGGCGTCGACCTGAACCTTGCACGCGGCAAAACGCTGGCCATTGTTGGCGAAAGCGGATCGGGAAAGACGACAGCAGCCCGGATCGCATTGGGTGCCGAATTGCCCGACCCTGGTGGCGAAGTTCTGTTCCGCACTGCACCTGACGTCGACCCAATCACGGTGCACAGCATGACGCGCGCCCAGCGCACGGCGTTTCAGCGAAAGGCACAAATGGTCTTTCAGGACCCCTATAGCTCGCTCAGTCCGCGTATGCGCATTCAGGACGCGATGACCGAACCGTTGGAAATCCACAAGATCGGCACCGCAGCGGAACAGCGCGACAAAGCAGCCGAGATGCTGCAACGTGTCGGTTTGACAGAAGACATGCTGAAACGCTATCCCCACGCTTTCTCCGGCGGGCAGCGGCAGCGCCTTTCTGTGGCCCGTGCCATGATGTTGGACCCGCAACTGATTGTCTGTGACGAACCCACATCGGCTCTGGATGTCTCGGTTCAGGAACAAATCCTGACCTTGCTGGAGAACCTTCAGGACAGCCTGAACCTGTCCTATCTGTTTATCTCGCACGATCTGGCCGTTGTCGCCCGGATTGCCGACGAAGTTGCCGTTATGCGGCGCGGCCTGATTGTCGAACAGGCACCGCCCGAAACGCTATTCTACAATCCGCGTCACCCTTACACCAAGGCGCTGATTGCCGCTCAACCCGAACCCGACATCAACCGTCCAATTGACCTGCAAATGGTTTCATTGGGCGCCGGCGCACCGGACAGTTGGGAAGAAGCCTTCCGTTTCTCGGACACCGTGATACCTTCATTGGTGGAATTGGAACCGGGCCATAAGGTACGTTGCCATGTTTAAGACCACTCGCCCCCTGATCCTGGCCGCAATGCTGGCCCTGACGGGGATGCTGCCCGCCACGGCAGAAACCTTTCCTACTCCTCAGGAAAGCGCCTTCTGGAGCGCTGAAGTAGAAGCAGGCAACCTTCCGCCGATCGAAGAACGTCTTCCCAAGGAACCGCTGGTTGTTGATCTGACCGCCAAAGGCCGCGAATTCGGAACCCAAGGCGGTACGCTGCGTACGATGGTGACACGGTCGAAAGATATCCGCCAAATGGTCGTCTACGGCTATGCCCGCCTTGTTGGGTTTAACCAGGACTATGAAATTGTGCCCGATCTGCTGGCCTCGTTCGAGAACGAAGACAATCGCAAGTTCACGCTGAAACTGCGGGAAGGGCACAAATGGTCAGACGGCTCGCCCTTCACCTCGGAAGATTTCCGCTATTGGTGGGAAGAGGTTGCCAATAACGAACTGCTCAGCCCTTCAGGTCCGCTTGAGTTTCTGATCGTCGAAGGCAAATCACCAACGGTTACATTTCCTGATGAAACCACGGTGATCTTCGAATGGGAGGATCCAAACCCGGACTTCCTGCAAACGCTTGCCAATGCGCGACCGCCATTTATTTACCGTCCGTCCGCCTTCCTCAAACAGTATCACGAAAAATACGCCGATCCCGAGGAGCTGGCCTTTCTTGTTGAAGATGCAAGGGTCAAAAGCTGGGCCGCGTTGCACAACAAGCTGGACAACCTTTACAAGTTCGACAACCACGAACTGCCGACTTTGCAACCTTGGCTAAACGCAAGCTCGGGCAAGAAGATCAGGCATAACTTTGTGCGCAACCCCTACTACCACCGTATCGACAGCAACGGGGTACAGTTGCCCTATATCGACGTGGTTGAGATGGAGATTGTTGCCCCCGGCCTTGTCGCCGCCAAGACCAACGCAGGTGAAAGCGATCTGCAAGGTCGCGGATTGGCCTTCCGGGACGCGTCGATCCTTAAAAAAGGTGAGGCCCAAGGCGGCTACAAAACGCTGCTGTGGAAAACCGGCGTAGCGTCCCAGGTTGCGATCTATCCGAACCTTAACTTTGCGGATGACGTCTGGCGCGACGTGTTGCGCGACGTTCGTGTGCGACGTGCCTTGTCGCTGAGTATCGACCGCAAGACCATCAATCAGGCTCTGTATTTCAAACTGGCGCGCCCCGCAGCGATGTCAGTGCTGCCCGCTTCGCCGTTCTACAATGAAGAGAACGCCGAGGCCTGGGCGCAATACGATATTGATCAGGCCAATGCCCTGCTGGACGAAGCCGGTCTGACGCAGCGCGATAAAAACGGCATCCGTTTGCTGCCCGATGGCCGCCCGATGGAGTTGATCATCGAAACCGCAGGTGAACGGCAAGAGGTCGAGAATGCCCTGCAAATCGTCACCGACAACTGGCGCGAGATCGGGGTCAAACTGGTGATGCGTCCACTGGACCGCGACATTCTGCGCAACCGGGTGTTTGCGGGCAACTCGATGGCTTCAGTTTGGTTTGGATGGGATGACGGAATCCCGCAGGCTCACACTTCACCAGCTTATCTGGCACCCACTGATCAAGTGTTCCTCGCTTGGCCCAAATGGGGTCAATATTACCAGACAAAGGGTGAAGTTGGAGAAGCCCCTGACATGCCCGAAGCCGAACGTCTGATGGAACTGGCCCATGATTGGGAAATCGCCACAAGCGATGAAGAACGCACGGCAGCCTGGACAGAAATGCTGAAAATTCATGCGGACCAACTGTATGCAATTGGCATCCTGAACGGCGCGCCGCAGCCGGTGGTTGTCTCGAATCGTCTGCGCAACGTACCGGAACAGGCTATGTGGGCATGGGAACCAGGCGCGCATTTCGGCATCCATCGCCCGGATGAGTTCTTTTTCGCTGACTGAGCAGGAGCAGCAAAATGGTCATGCTGCGCTATGCGGTCTATCGGTTCTTTACGATGCTGCTGACTTTGTTGGTAGTTTCGGTCCTGATTTTCACAATCATCAACCTGCCGCCCGGTGATTACCTGAGCAACCAGATCGCCGAGCTTCAGGCCTCGGGGCAATCTGCCGGTGTCGCCAAGGCCGAGTTTCTGCGCACGGAATACGCTTTGGATCGTCCCATCTGGGAGCAATACCTGATCTGGATGGGGTTCTGGCCCGGACCGCACGGGTTTTCCGGTCTAATTCAAGGAAACTATGGCTGGTCTTTTGAATTTGACCGTCCCGTATCAGAAATTGTTGGCGATACGCTTTGGTTGACTGTGGTCGTCAATCTGGCTGCGATCTTGTTTGTCTATGCCGTAGCTTTGCCCCTTGGTGTTATCGCCGCGGCGCGGTCGCGAACGTGGATCGACTATACCTCGGCTTTTGTTGGATATTTGGGCCTGGCCACACCGAACTTCCTTTTGGCTCTGATCTTGTTCTACTACGGACACCAGTATTTCAACCTGCCCATTGGTGGCCTTATGGATCCCAAGTTCGAAGGCGAGCCGATGAGTTGGGACAAGCTGAAATCCATCCTCATTCATTTGATCGTGCCAACCTTCGTGATCGGCACCTCTGGGGCCTCGGCCATGATGCAGCGCCTGCGGGCAAATATGCTGGATGAGCTTGGCAAGCCTTATGTCGAAACTGCGATTGCCAAAGGTATGGCCCCGTCGCGGATGCTGACCAAATACCCACTGCGTGTGGCCTTTAACCCTTTCGTGGCCGATATCGGCAACCTGCTTCCGTCAATGGTATCAGGCTCAGTTCTGGTTTCCGTCGTTCTGGGCCTGCAAACAATTGGCCCGACCCTGCTGACGGCTTTGAAAACGCAGGATCAGTTTCTGTCGGCCTTCATCCTGATGTTCGTCGCTTTGCTCACGCTGATCGGAACGATGATCTCGGATATTCTGCTGGTGATGCTGGATCCGCGCATCCGTTATGAGGGGCGCGAAGCATGACTGATCGTCCCGATGACCGCTTTGTCGATGACGCGCCATTTGATCCGCAAGCGTCTGTTCAGCAGCTCGAACGCGCCGATCTGGACGCGCCAAATTGGGTGCTGGTCTGGCGCAAGTTCCGCACTCACAAGCTTGGCCTGATCTCTGGCATTTTCTTGCTGTTTTGTTATCTGATGTTGCCCTTTGCCGGGTTTATCGCACCCTATGGGCCGAACGAGCGAAATGGCGAACACCTCTATGCCCCGCCGCAATCTGTAAATTGGTTCCATGAGGGTGAGTTCATCGGGCCCCATGTGTATCCGATCGTCGCCGAAGCGGATCTTGAGACATTCCAGTGGAAATTTGTGCCCGACACAGACGACCCTCGTCCCATCAGGTTCTTTTGCGAAGGGTCAGAGTACCGTTTGGCCGGGTTCATACCGTCCGACACTCATCTGTTCTGCGCCCCCGAAGGCGCCACCCTGTTCCTGTGGGGATCTGACCGACTGGGGCGCGACATCTTCAGTCGTATCCTTTATGGCGCTCAGCTTTCGTTGACGGTGGGCCTGATCGGTATCTCTGTGTCGTTCTTTCTGGGCATCTTGTTCGGCTCGATGGCGGGCTATTTCGGCGGGCGCATCGACTGGACGATCAACCGAGTCATCGAAATTCTGCGCTCGTTGCCGGAACTGCCACTCTGGCTGGCGCTGTCCGCCGCCGTACCATCGAACTGGAGCCCTGTGGCGGTTTTCTTCATCATTTCGATTATCCTGGGCATACTCGACTGGCCTGGCCTTGCGCGTTCAGTTAGGGCCAAGTTCCTGTCACTGCGTGAGGAAGAATATGTGCGCGCGGCTGAAATGATGGGCGCGAGCTCGGGCCGGGTGATCCGCAAACACCTGCTACCCAACTTCATGTCGCACCTGATCGCATCAGCCACCTTGTCGATACCGGCCATGATCCTGGGGGAAACAGCGCTTAGTTTCCTTGGGTTGGGTCTGCGGGCACCTGCGGTCAGTTGGGGTGTCATGCTGAATGATGCACAGAACCTCGCCTCGATCGAAATCTACCCGTGGACGGCCATCCCGATGCTACCGATCATCGTGGTCGTGCTGGCGTTCAACTTCCTCGGTGATGGGCTGCGCGACAGCCTGGACCCCTATCAGCAATGAGCCTTCTGGCCACCCTTCCTGCTGCGGACAGCTATCGCAAAACGGGTGAAGGCGCGCTGCCCAGCGCTTTTGCCGTTTCTGAATTGGCCACAGCCAGCTTTGCGGCGGTAGGTCACGAAATGGCCCGGTTGATGCAAGCGCTCAACCTGCTCTCCGTTAAACCTGAGATCACGGTCGATCACCGGCTGGCGTCCCTTTGGTTCGGCTATTCTTTCAAACCAGACGGTTGGGACATGCCAAGCCTGTGGGATGCGGTCGCAGGCGACTATAAAGCCTCGGACGGCTGGATCAGGTTGCACACCAACTTAACTCGCCACCGAGCGGCTGCGCTGAAGGTTCTTGGTACTCCGCCTGATCGCGAGGCCGTGGCAACTGCCGTTAAGTCATGGTCCATAGCGGATCTGGAAACTGCCGTCGTGGCGGAAGGCGGCGTTGCCGCTGCGATGCGCAGTCGAGCCGAGTGGCTGGAACATCCGCAAGGCCGCGCCGTGTCACGCGATCCGCTGATCGGTTGGCAGGGGCCGCGTTATGTCAAGCTGCGCGACAGGCCGCACGCGACCGCCAAACGGCCCCTGGCGGGATTACGCGTGCTTGACCTGACACGTGTTCTGGCCGGTCCGGTCTCGACCCGCACGCTGGCCGGTTTCGGCGCCGAGGTTCTGCGCATCGACCCGCCTGATTGGGATGAACCGGGGGTGATCCCTGACATCTCACTGGGAAAGCACTGCGCCTATCTGGACCTGAAAACAAACGATGGCATGAAGCGGCTGCAAGAGCTGCTGTCACAAGCGGATGTGTTTGTGCACGGGTATCGACCGGGCGCATTGGATGTTTTGGGCCTGACGCGCGCCAAACGTGACGAATTGGCTCCGAACCGGATCGAGGTCACTCTGGATGCCTATGGCTGGCAGGGGCCATGGTCCACCCGGCGCGGTTTTGACAGCCTTGTGCAGATGAGCGCGGGCATCGCCCATACCGGAATGGGCTGGGCGCAGGCGGACAAACCTACCCCCCTGCCGGTTCAGGCCCTTGATCACGCAACAGGGTATTTGATGGCGGCCGCTGTTCTGTCCGCCCTGTCAGAGGCCGCATCGGGCAGTTCCATCATGCACGCCCACCTGTCCCTTGCCCGCACAGCTGAACTTCTGGCTGTCCTTGGCAAGGACGATACCGAAGCAGCACCGATCAATCCGACACCCAAAGACTACAACACGGAAACCGAAGCATCTGGCTGGGGGCCCGGTCATCGGCTCAAACCTGCGCTTAAAGTCGGCGAGGCATCAATGCACTGGGATTTGCCTGCATCGAAATTGGGAACATCACAGCCCATTTGGCCCTTGAACGCCAATTGACCCAACCGCCGCGCGGAACGCGCGGCTGGGCCCAACATATTGACGGGATCTCGTCAGAGATGTCCCTCAAAATGGCGGGAGCACGCCCTAGCGGTCGTCGCCTCCGGGGCCGATATCGTCCAGGTATTCTTCGTCAATTGCGGCCTGAACTGCACCAGTTACAGCCTCACGCTGTTTCGGGGTCAGATCCTCGGCTTCTTTTCCATCCGCCAGCCTCACCGTGACCTCGCGGTGGGCAAACTTGATACCCTCACGCGCAAAGAGTTCGCGAATTTCCTGATAAACCTTCTTTCGTACCAGCCACTGGTCACCCGGTTTGGTCATGAACTTAACCCGGATGATCATCGCGGAATCCTGCATCTCGATCACACCCTGAGATTTCAGCGGCTGGATGAAATTGTCGCCAATCACAGGATCGGTCAACAGCTGTTGGCCTAGTTTCTTGATCAGCTTGCGCACTTTCTCGACATCTGTGTCATAGGTCACGCGCAAGGGCAGTTTCATGATAACCCAATCGCGCGAATAGTTGGTCAGCACCTTGATCTCACCAAAGGGAATGGTGTTCAGCGCACCTAGGTGATGACGCAGTTGCATGGACCGGACCGAGATCTTCTCGACCGTGCCCTTTACATCCCCGATGTCGATATATTCGCCTTTGCGGAACGCATCATCCAACAGGAAAAAGGCGCCCGAAAAGATATCACGCACAAGTGTTTGCGACCCAAAACCAACTGCCAAACCTACTACACCAGCGCCAGCAAACAGCGGGCTGACATTGATGCCCAACTCCATCAGAACAATCAGAACAATCGTGACGACGACGACAGCCAGAATTGCACCCCGGAACAGGGGCAGCAATGTTGCCAGACGGCTTTGCCCACCCTCGCCGCCTTCATCGCCCAGCTCCGCTTCTGTGCCGTCATCGACCTCTTCGGCAATCTTGCTGTCTATCCAGATGCGGAAGAAGTGGAACAGGATATAGCCAATGAAGATGATGACCATCACATCCAGCGCACGTTCGACTGGCAGGTCCTGGCTCCAGTCCGCGTCCGGGTACCAGATGACCACTAGCGCATAAGCTCCGATCACAAAGGCCAGAATTCCGGCCACCCGACGGGCCAGATCTTCGTAGGTGAGAAGGTATTGCTTTCTTTGCTCGGCCTCAGGTGTTTCCAACGGCACGATGTCGTCTTCGCCAGCCGCGGCTTCTTCGTTTATTTCGTCGATCTTGCGGGTTCGATCAAAGTACCGTTCCAGCAGATAGTTCATCGCGCCATAGGCGATGACGACGGACATGAAGATCAGGTAACTGCTTGCAATCAGCGGAAGTGGCGTCGGATTCTCGAGCGCCAAATCAACGGCCAAACGGAACCAACTGAACACGACATAAACGATAAGAGCAGGCGCCCAGCCAAAGGACACGAAACGCAAGAGAAACGATACCTGATCTGATGCGCGCCCTCCCCGGATCGCATTCGAAATGGCCCGGGCATTGAACAAGATCATCAGAACATTGCCCAACGCACCAAGCATCGTGAGCCCGCCATAAACCATAGCATAAACGTTATAATTCAGGCCAAAATCCGCGACCCATGTTGCAAACAAAACAACCGAGATGTCGTAGGTCGCCAAAGCCGACGCCCAGATGTACAGCCTGCGCGCGTTCTTGTCGGAAAACGGCGGCAGGCGGTATTGGCTCAGATAGGGAGACAGAACCATCCGCCACAGATCGGATACAGTACGCGCCAAGAAGAACGCGGTGAAAATGGCTGTAACCGTAAACTGGATCGAGATGTCCTCGGCCTCGCCGAAGAACAGATACCCAACAATCAGCGCCATAAGCATGGCAAAGATCGTGCCACCAATCCCCATCAAAAAGCGGAAGACAAGGAACGGCATCTTTTCGCGGTATCCAACAGGGTCATCTTTGACCCGGGCCACAACCCAACGCCGAGCAAAGCGTTTGCCGTAAATCTCGATCGACAGCCAACGCCCCAACAGCAGGAAGAGGATGTTCCAGCCCAAGACCTCGACATAAGTCTGGATACGCCCGTCAGGGCTGGTCTGACGCAGAATATACTGCACTTCGAACACCGAATAAGGCAGCGCCTCGAGCCGTGATTGCATGGACTCACGGAACTTCGAGAACCGCTCCTGCGCCTTCATCAGTTGCGATCCGTCGCTCATAGGGTTGTTCGACCCACCGCCGTTTTGGGTGGGGCTTGCCTCGGCGTCGCCTGCTGTAGTTACGACCTGGCCGGTGCTGTCGATGACAATCACACTTGCGCCCGCCTCGCTGGCGGCGCGTATCGCAGCGGCAAGATCGCTTTCAGGTGCGGGCTCGGACGTGCTGCCCGTTCCGGCACCGTAACCTGGAATCAAGGATGATTGCGCCGAGACGCTGACCGGAAATGCCAGAACGAAAGACCACAAAGCCCATACGAGCGCGGCCAGAAAGGTATGTTTCATAGGGTCTTGTTTCCAGTTTTTCCGATGCAGTGCAGAATAAAGAAGCGTCGCGGGCAGTTCAAACACTCGCACGCCCCCGTTTCAAGAACATGTTCTGGCGTGTTCTCGGCGCACAAGCGATTTGCGCCTGTTTCCAATCCAGTGGAAATTGAATATGACGTTAGCAAAGGTTGCGGGCGTCCCATATGTTGGTGATTTCTTTGGTCCTTTTGCGATCCTTTCCAAGCTTTGGTGCGATATGTCTCTAATTCTTCAATATGATGTTGCCAAATCGCAATGCTTGGAACATTTGCGGGGTCGCATTTCTGCCTTTGGCAAGCACAACAAAAAAATATACGATAACGCTTGCGAACGCGCGGATTTCGCATCGAGATCAAGAAGACGGGCAATTCTATGAGCCTTGGCACCACCAACTCAAAACCGGACCGCGCGCCGCGTATCCTGTTTTACAGCCACGACACGTTTGGACTGGGCCATTTGCGCCGGTCGCGGGCTTTGGCTGCTGCGATCACCCAAGCCGACCCAAGTGCGTCAGCGCTTATCCTGACCGGATCTCCGGTGGCGGGTCGTTTTACGTTTCCGCGCCGCGTCGATCACGTGCGTCTGCCCGGTGTGACCAAACGCGCCGATGGATCCTACGCCGCACGCACGATTGGAATGGGTATCGACGAAGTGACTGAGCTGCGATCGGGCCTGATACAGACGGCGGTTCAGCAATTCGACCCCGATGTGCTGATCGTCGATAAGGAACCAACCGGGTTCCGGGGCGAACTATTGCCGACGTTGAACTATCTGGAACGAAACTGCGGCACGAAACTGGTGCTTGGGCTGCGTGACGTTCTGGACGAGCCCGAAGTGTTGGCCGCCGAATGGGCCCGCAAAGAGGCCGTTGAAGCGACCGAACGGTTCTATCACGAAATCTGGGTCTATGGGTTAAAGTCGATCTATGACCCCACCCAGGGCTTACCGCTGAGCCCTGCCGCACAATCCCGCATTCATTGGACGGGATACCTGCGTCGGGATCTTGGCCCTGTAGGCGAGTCACCCGAACAGCCTTATATCCTGATCACCCCCGGTGGTGGCGGCGATGGCAAGGCGATGGTGAACCTTGTTCTATCCGCTTACGAGAAAGACCCAAATTTGTCGCCGCGCGCTGTTCTGGTATACGGCCCCTTCCTGTCCGGCGAATTGCGCGAGGATTTCGAAGCGCGCGTTGCGGCACTGAACGGTCGAGTAACCGCAGTTGGGTTCGAATCCCAGATCGAAACGCTGTTTGTAGGGGCTGAAGGCGTTGTTTGCATGGGCGGCTACAACACCTTTTGCGAGGTTCTGTCCTTCGACAAACGCGCCGTCATCGTCCCACGTACCACGCCCCGGCTGGAGCAGTGGATTCGCGCCTCTCGCGCGGAAGAGCTGGGCTTGGTCAAAATGCTGGACGAACACCGTGACGGCCTGACCCCCGAGGCGATGATCGCCGCGATCCAAAACCTGCCCAAACAATCCTTGCCATCGCAGGCCATCCAGACCGGTTTGTTGGACGGGTTGGATTACGTCACCGATCGCATCGACGATCTGCTGGCCTGGGAACAGGAACGAGCCACCGGATGACTTCAGATTCCCCTAATTTGGCAGTTGTGGTCAAAGGCTGGCCGCGACTGTCCGAAACGTTTATTGCGCAGGAACTTGTCGCCTTGCAGGACGCGGGTCACCAGTTCGACATCTGGTCGTTGCGGCACCCGACAGATACCAAACGCCATCCCTTGCACGACCGCTTCGCCGGACAAGTCCACTATTTGCCTGAATACCTTTATCAGGAACCACAGCGTGTGTGGGCAGCGCGGGCGATTGCGCAAACCCTGCCCGGCTATGCCGAGGCTTACCGGATCTGGCGGCAGGACTTGCGTCGCGACCCAACACCAAATCGCATCCGGCGCTTTGGGCAAGCCTGTGTTCTGGCCGCCGAACTACCCCCGGAAGTTCTGGGGCTTTATGCGCATTTCATGCACACGCCGTCCTCGGTTGCCCGATATGCGGCCATTATGCGTGGACTGCCATGGAGTTTCTCTGCCCACGCTAAAGACATCTGGACCTCACCGGAATGGGAAAAGCGTGAAAAGCTGCAGGCTGCGACCCATGGCGCCACATTCGGTGCCACCTGCACAGCCATTGGGGCCGAGCATTTGCGGGGCCTGGCAGACGATCCAAATCGTATGGACCTGATCTATCATGGTCTTGACCTGTCACGGTTTCCAGACCCGCCGACGCGCACTTTGCGCTCCGCAAACGGTCCCTTCCATATGATCTCTGTCGGGCGACTGGTTGAGAAAAAGGGGTTCGATCGGCTGATCGCTGCTTTTGCCTTACTGCCGGAAACTCTGGACTGGCACTGGACCCATATCGGCGGTGGCGGTTTGGGCGATGCCTTGCGGGCTCAGGCCCGCGTGGCTGGTATCGCGGATCACATCACCTGGAAAGGCGCCTGTGATCAGCCCGAAGTGATCGAGGCGATGCGAAAGGCAGACCTGTTTGTGCTCCCCAGCCGCATTGCGGCAGATGGCGACCGTGACGGGCTGCCGAATGTTTTGATGGAGGCTGCATCTCAGCGTTTGCCGATCCTTTCGACCCCGGTCTCGGCAATCCCGGAATTCATCGAAACCGGAACGCACGGCATCCTGTCCAGCGACGACCCGAGCGCGCTGGCAGCAGCCATTGAATCACTGGCCAACAATCCGCAACAAGCAGCCCAAATGGCGCTTGCGGCTTATGATCGCCTTATAGCCGAGTTTCGGATGGACCCGGGCATCGTCCAGCTCTCGAAGCGACTAAACGCCATGTGCATGGAAACCGCGTGATGGCACGGGTCGCATTTTATGCACCGATGAAATCCCCCAACAGCCCAACCCCTTCGGGCGACCGCGAAATGGCGCGGAACCTGATCAAGGCCCTTGCTGCCGAAGGCGACACGGTTGATCTGGTTTCAGACCTCAGGATTTACGACAAGCGCGGTGATGTGGACCTGCAACATGCCTTGCAGCGTGCGGCAGACAAGGAAGCACAGAGGTTAGTCACCGACCTGCCCTCGGACACGGCTCTGTGGGTGACATATCACAATTACTACAAAGCCCCCGATTTGTTGGGTCCGCAGGTCTGCAAGGCGCGCGGCATCCCTTATGTACAGTTGGAAAGTACCCGCGCATCCAGCCGGTTGACCGGACCCTGGGCTGAGTTTGCCGCCGCTGCACATCGGGCCGGCGACGCCGCCGATGTCATATTTTATCACACCGCCAACGACCTGATCACATTGGAACGGGATCGATTTGGCGATCAGGCTTTGGTCGAGCTGCCGCCATTTCTGCCGCAATCCCAACTTCCCGCTGCAACCAGCGGGGAAGGTCCGATGCTGACCGTTGGCATGATGCGCCACGGGGACAAGCTGGCCTCTTACCAGATCTTAGCCGAGGCGCTTTCGCATCTGGCGGGTGACTGGCACCTGAACATCGCTGGCGATGGACCCGCTCGACCCGAAGTCGAGGCTTTGATGGAGACCTTTGGAGAAAAGGTCAGTTTTCTGGGTCAGCTCAACCGCGATGCGCTGCAAGCGGCCTATGAACACGCCTCTGTGCTGGTTTGGCCCGGTGTGAACGAAGCTTACGGGATGATTTACTTGGAGGCGCAGGCTGCGGGCGTACCGGTGCTCGCACAAGATCGACCGGGTGTTCGAGATGTGCTGGCCCCTGCGACTTACCCTTCGGTCGACACCGGGTCGCAAGGCTTTGCAGACCGTCTGCAAACTCTGCTGGAGGACGCATCGCTGCGCCGCTCCCTCGGCGCGGCTGCTCGCGAGTATGTGGCTGACCGTCATCTTATGCCACAAGCCACTGCCCGCCTTTGGGCAACTCTCCGCCCGTTACTGAAGGATTTGACATGACCAGGCTTGCGCTGCTTCGCCACGGGCACACACATTGGAACCGCGCTGGTCAGATACAGGGCCGCAGCGACATTCCCCTGGACGATGACGCGCGCTCAGAACTGTCAGGCTACTGCCTGCCACACGAATGGGCACAGGCTGACATCTGGTCCAGCCCGCTGCAACGGGCCAATGAGACCGCCCAAATCGTCTCGGGTCGCGGCCCGCAAACGTCAGACGCGCTGACCGAGATGAACTGGGGCGATTGGGAGGGTCAGCGCGGCGTTGATCTGATCGCTGACACAACAAGCGGTTACAAGCATATCGAAGATTGGGGTTGGGATTTCCGCCCGCCAAACGGTGAAAGTCCGGCTGACGTTCGTGACCGGTTGCGCCCCTGGCTGTCCGCTCTGCAAAACGATGCGGTGGCTGTCTGCCATATCGGCATCATGCGGGTCATTCTGGCCCAAGCTTGGGGTTGGAATTTCGAAGGACCTGCCCCCTTCAAGATCAAACGCAATCGGCTGTATATCGTCGATATGAACACCATGACCGCTGACCCCGATCCCATACGCCTGCCAAAACGCGAGACTTTGCCATGAAGGTGATGATCATTGTCACCCACCTGCTGGGAACAGGGCATCTCAGCCGCGCTTTGACCCTTGGTCGTGCATTTCGGAATGACGGTCACGAGGTCATGGTGGTGACGGGTGGAATGCCTGCACCGCAGCTGGATAGCCGTGGGATGACGTTGTTTGGGCTGCCCCCTTTAAGGTCGGACGGCACCAATTTCACCCGCTTGCTGACCGAAACCGGCGAAGAGGCTGACGCCGCCTATCATGCGGCGCGGACGACGGCTCTGGTTCAGGCCTTAAAGACGTTCCAGCCGCAGGTGCTGATCACAGAGCTTTATCCCTTTGGCCGTCGATCGCTGGCCGCCGAATTCGGCGCAGCGTTGGAAACGGCAACTAAGCTGCCGGTACGTCCGGTTATTCTGGGGTCGATCCGAGATATTCTGGCCCCGCCCTCGAAACCAGCAAAAGCGGAACGCGCGGACGAGATCGTAAAGCGTTACTATGACGGCGTACTGGTTCATTCGACCGAAAGCGTAACGCCCTTATCCGTCAGCTGGCCAGTGTCAGATCAACTGGCGGGCCGGTTACACTATACCGGTTTTGTCGCACCTACGTTGCCCCAACCCCACCCGGATTTGGTGGGTGAAGATGAAATTTTGGTCAGCGCAGGCGGCGGGTCCGTAGGACAGCCGATCTTTTGTGCGGCCATCGAGGCAGCCCGCCAGATGCCCAACACGCGTTGGCGCCTGTTGGTCGGCGGGACGGATGCAAAGGCGCGGATTGCCGAACTGTCGGAACAGGCCAAAGGCACCTCGGTCATCCTTGAACCTGTGCGGCCCGATTTTCGTCAGATGCTGCCGCTTGCGGCAGCGTCGGTCAGCATGTGCGGCTACAACACCGCTATGGATATTCTGCAAAGCGGTACACCAGCGGTATTTATCCCCTTCGATGATGGCAAAGAGGTTGAACAAGGTCTGCGCGGGCAGAGCTTGTCGGGATTATCTGCAATCGAAGTGCTGGAAAGTCAGTCTCTGAGCGGGACCACACTTGCGCAAGCGGTCGAACGCATCATTGCTGATGGACCCCGCGCAAAACAAGATTTCGGCTTTGACGGCGCCGCCCAAAGCGTGCGCATCGCCAAGCGCCTGCTGGAGCAGCGCGCATGACCCCCGACTGGCGCCCTCTGGACACCGAGCTGGACCTCTGGCGGGTTTCGGGTTTGTCGTTTCCGCTCTGGTGGCGTGACGATGACGCCATCGCTCCGACGCCGCAGCTCGACCGGTTGACTGATCTGTCTTCGCAATTGGATGTGCCCGTGCATCTGGCCGTGATTCCCAACGGCGCAACCCCGGCGTTGGCCGAATATATTGCGGACCGACCCTCTTTGATCCCTGTGGTTCACGGCTGGGCACATGCGAACCACGCACCAGAGGGAGAGAAGAAGGCTGAGTTTCAACTGCATCGACCGCTGGACCAAATGGTTGATGATGCAAAAGCAGGAATAGCCCGTCTTGACGCGATATTTGGTGTCGAAATGCGACCCATATTTGTTCCCCCGTGGAACCGCATCGCGCCCGAGATGGTCGCGCAACTTCCCGGTCTGGGCTTTCGTGTCCTGTCCACTGCGACGCCGCGCAAAACACCTTTTCCCGCACCGGGGCTGGAACAAATCAACACCCATCTTGACCCAATTGACTGGCGCGGCACACGCAGTCTGATCAACCCGGACGTCCTGATCAAGCAGACAGTTGATCTGTTGCGCGACCGGCGCGAAGGACGTGCTGACAACGCTGAACCATTTGGCATATTGACCCACCATCTGGTCCATGATCAGGACATCTGGACCTTTACCGAGGCCCTGCTGCGCAAATTGTTGAACGGCCCGGCCACGGTGTGGGTCGCACCCAGGAACGAATAAGGACACAACCATGAGCCGACTGGATTCCATGCTGCGCCGACTGACGGCTCAACGCGACGGTTTGAACTGGGCAGCCCAGCGCATCAGCGGCCAGCCAGGCGATGTGCTGGATATGGGTTTGGGAAATGGCCGGACCTATGACCACCTGCGTGAAATCCTGCCAGAGCGCCGGATCTGGGTGATGGACCGGGTCCTGCAATGCCACCCGGACAGCACCCCTCCAGCCGAAGATTTCCTGCAAGGCGAGGCCGAGCCGATGCTGAAGAAACTGGCAGAGAACGGGCACAGGGTCGCACTGGCACACTACGATTTCGGACGCGGGATCAAGCATGAAGATGTGGAAGAAGCCGCGCGGCTCAGCCCATTGATTGCGCAAGTCATGCAGCCCGGCGGTTTGCTGATCTCGGGGCAGCCCCTCGTCGGCTTCAACCAGATCAAAGGGCCCGAGACGATCGCCCCGGACCGTTACCTGTTCTATACCGCCTGATCACGCCACACGCCGACCGCGCGCCCAGACCGAGCTCAGGGCCGGTACTCCGGCCCGCATCCGAAAACGGATGACATCGGCTCGCGCATTGGCGCGCAACTCCCCCCGATCTTCTAGCCCCGCGGCCAGCGCAGGGGCCAGAGTGACCGTTTTCATACCGCGCGCCATATCATCCCACATCTCGCCCAGCATGGCCGCCGACAACAACAGGGCCGACGGCACATAGTCCGACGACATGATGTCCAAATGCCCAAGTTCGGCCAACTCGCGGGCTGCGACGTTGCCCGAATGTGAGCCGCCGCGAATGATATTCGGCGCGCCCATCATGACCTTGATATCGTGATCGTGACAGGCACGCGCTGCCTCGACCGTGGTCGGAAACTCAGCCAGTCGGATACCGTGACCTGCCGAGACTTTCACCTGATCTTCCGTCGTATCGTCATGGCTCGCCAGAACGGCTCCAAAACGGCGCGCGGCCTTGACGGTCTCAACCTCATGCACATCGCCATTACGGTCGCGAAGGCCCTTTAGCTGGGCCACATGCTGCAGGAATGTATCATCGTCCATCGCATGTTTGCCCTTCATATACGCCTCAAGCTTGGTCATGTCGCGGAACTGCCGCTGTCCGGGTGTGTGATCCATGATGGACACAAGACCAACCCGGTCCTCTGGCCCGAACTCATCCAGCTCTTCGACCAACGTCTCGGAACACACCTCGGCCCGCAAATGCAGGAAATGACTGATCTTCAGCGCATCCTGTTCCCGCAAATCCCACAATTCCTGCGACAGGCCACGTGCATACTTTCCATAACGCGCTGCTCCTGACGGGATCGATCCGACCCGCATCGCGTCAAACACGGTCGTGATCCCGGTGCTGGCCAATTCCGCGTCATGCGCAAGGATCGCAGCGGCATGAGGCCAGTCTACCTTGGGTCGGGGTTGAATGTGACGCTCCAGGTTATCTGTGTGCAACTCGACCAGACCAGGGCTGACAAAGTCGCCTTCGCAGTCGATGGCTCCAGACGGAACCGCGTTTCCAGTGTCGATCTCGGCTATGGTCTCGCCCACAATCCGAACGCTGCCGGTTACGGTTTCATTCGGCAACACAAGCGTGGCATTGGCAAGGATCAAGTCTTCTGTCATCTGAACTTCACACAGTTTGAGGTAGTGGAAGGCCACGCAATAGGAGGCCAATGTGACATTCACGCGATACGCGATTTATTTTGCGCCACCCGCAGCGGCGGAGTGGACGAAATTCGCAACCAGCTGGCTGGGTTGGGACATGGAAACCGGCACGTTGGTGGCACACCCGATGGTCGGAGAGATCGACGTTGCCGCCGTCACGAACGTACCGCGCAAATACGGGCTGCACGCGACGATGAAACCCCCCTTCCGACTGAGCGAAGGCCAAACCTTCGACGCCTTGCATGCAGCTTGTGGATCGCTCGCTTCCAACCAGCCCACTGTCATGCTGGATGGCCTCGAGATCGCCCGGCTTGGCCGGTTTCTGGCCCTGCGCCCGATGGGTGATACGCAAGCGTTGAACACCCTGGCCGCCACGTGCGTTCAGACATTGGACGGTTTTCGGGCACCCCCATCCGAGGTTGAACTGGCCCGCCGCCGCGCCGCCGGTTTGACCCCAGAGCAGGACGCCAATCTGGTTCAATGGGGCTATCCTTATGTGCTGGACGCGTTTCGCTTTCACATCACGCTGAGCGGCAAGCTGGATAAACCGACCCTTCGGGCCACCCAAGAGGCGCTGCAAACCCATTTGGCCCCGTTGCTGCCGCAGCCTTTCCAGATCACCGATCTGGCCCTGATGGGCGAGGCTGAGGATGGGCGGTTTCACCTGATCCATCGCTACGCGCTTTCCGGTTGAAGTTGCGCGAGGATCTCGGCGACGGTGTCTTCCAGTGCGCCGGAGTTGTCGACTTCGATGACGCGGTTCAATCCGTCGGGTAAAGGCGCTTTGGCACGACCCAACCGCCGCGCCTGTTCCGTCGCGCTTTCCCGCCCCCTTGCGGACAAGCGCTGTGCCAGAACATCAGCTTCGGCAGTCAGGGAAATCGCGATCAGATCGCCGAAAACCTCCTGCGCCTGAACCAATACCTTTCTTGATAGGTTGACCAGAACAGCATCTGCCTCGTTTCGCTGTCGTGTGATCTCGGTCGGAACACCGTAAAACAAGCCATGCGCAGGCCAGCTCAACGCAAAAGCCCCGGCCCGTTCCATCTGCTGAAACGTCGCGACGGAAACCCGGTCGAAATCCTCGCCCTCTTCCCCTTCAGGACGGGTAATCACGCGCCTCAGGCGTTGGATGCCCGATGCTTGGGCCACCAACGCTTGCATGACGCTGTCTTTACCGACACCCGAGGGGCCGACAACCGCTATGACCGGAGCAAGCGTCATGCAGCCAGCCCCGGTGTAAAATCCGAAACATTGACCTCGCGGTCACAAACCCGCTTACGCGCTTCAATGTCGTGGAAAATCCCAACAATCGCCGCACCACGATGCTTTGCCTCTTCAATCAGAGACAACACGGTTTCCCGGTTCTGCGCATCCAGGCTCGCCGTCGGCTCATCCAAAAGCATCGCGGGATACTCATGTGCAAAGCCGCGCGCAATGTTCACCCGCTGCTGTTCACCGCCAGAAAAGGTCGTGGGGCTCAGGGTCCACAAACGCTCGGGGATGTTCAGACGTTTCAGCAACCCGGCCGCCTTGTCCAGCGCAATTTGCTTGTCCGCACCTACGGCCAGCAGCGGCTCTGCCACAACTTCCAGCGTCGGCACCCGAGGCACAACCCGCAGAAACTGGCTGACATAACCCAACGTATCGCGACGCAGAGACAGGATCTGTCGTGGTTCGGCCTTTGCCACGTCCAGCCCACCAACCAACACCTGACCAGAGGCCGCCAGATAGTTGCCATAGATCACTCGCATCAGCGTGGACTTGCCAGTACCGGACGCCCCCGTCAGAGCAACACATTCCCCCGGCTCAACCTTCAGCGACGCACCTTGCATCACCGGGATCACAGCACTGCCCTGATTATGCAGGGTAAAGCTTTTGCTTACATCGATCAGTTCAATCATCGCTTCATCTTTTCCCAAACACTCAAACCTGAAGGACGCTGGACACAAGCAGCTGCGTATAGGCGTGCTGAGGGTCGTCCAGCACCTGGTCGGTCAACCCAGCTTCGACCACATGACCGCTTTTCATCACCATCAGCCGGTCCGCCAACAGACGCACCACGGCCAAATCATGCGTCACGATGATGGCGCTCAGCCCCATCTCACGCACCAGACCACGCAACAAATCCAGCAAGCGCGCCTGAACGGATACGTCCAGACCACCGGTCGGTTCATCCATGAACACCAGCCGAGGGCCCGTCACCAGATTGCGCGCGATCTGCAGACGCTGCTGCATCCCGCCAGAAAACGCGCTGGGGCGATCGTCCACACGGGCTGCTTCAATCTCGACGCGGCCAAGCCAGTCGATAGCCTTGTCCCGAATATCGCCATAGTGCCGATCACCGACGGCCATCAGCCGCTCACCAATATTGCCGCCCGCGCTGACAGACATCCGCAGCCCGTCGCGTGCGTGTTGATGCACAAAGGCCCAGTCAGTGCGGCCGAGCATTCGGCGTTCCGGTTCGGACATGGTGACTGTGTCTACCGGTCCGTCCACGCGGGTATCAAAGATCACCTGCCCAGCGTCCGGTTCCAGGTGCCCGGCCAGACAGTTGAGCAAGGTCGATTTGCCGGACCCACTTTCGCCGACGATCCCCATCACTTCTCCGGGGTAGAGATCGAAGTTCACATCTGTGCATCCGATCCGCGCGCCATAGCGTTTTTCGATGCCCTTGACTTGCAACAGGGGGGTCATGCTGCGTTCTCCTCAGCCAGTCGGCCCACGTGGCCTGTTTCGCGGCGCGACCGACAATAATCGGTGTCGGAACAGACAAACATCCGGTTCCCTGCATCATCCATGATGACCTCGTCCAGATAGCTGTCCTCGGCCCCGCACAGATCGCAGAGATGGTTGGCTTTGGTGGCCTCAAACGGGTAATCCTCGAAATCGAGGCTCACGACCTTGGTATGCGGAGGCACTGCATAGATACGCTGTTCCCGCCCTGCACCAAACAATTGGATCGCGTCCATCTCGAGCTTTGGGTTGTCGAATTTCGGGATCGGAGACGGATCCATCACATACCGCCCGGATACTTTGACCGGATAGGCATAAGCGGTTGAGATCGCACCGTGCTGGCTGATGTCCTCATACAATTTGACATGCATCAGCCCGTATTCTTCAAGGCTGTGCATTTTGCGCGTCTCGGTCTCGCGCGGCTCCAAAAAGCGCAGAGGTTCCGGGATCGGCACCTGATAGACGATGATCTGGTCTTCACGCAGCTTCGCTTCGGGGATGCGGTGGCGGGTCTGGATGACAGTGGCTTTTTCCGTCTCTTCCGTGGTGGAGACGCCAGCGGTGTTCTCAAAGAACTTGCGGATCGACACTGCGTTGGTGGTGTCGTCTGCGCCTTGGTCGATCACCTTGAACGTATCCTCGGGCGTCAGCGTCGCGGCCGAGACCTGAACGCCACCCGTCCCCCAGCCATACGGCATCGGCATCTCGCGGCTGGCGAACGGCACCTGATACCCAGGCACAGCCAGACCCTTCAGGATCGCCCGACGGATCATCCGTTTGGTTTGTTCGTCCAGGTAGGCGAAATTATACTCGCTCATAGGAAACCTCTTTCAGTCAACGCGCTTTCCAGCGCTTGAGGCGTCGTAAAGTGGATGCCATCCATGCCAACGGCGCGCGCGCCGTCGACGTTGTGCAGCCCGTCGTCGATGAAAATGCAGTTTTCAGGCGCAAGCCCGGCCCGCTCACACAAGCGATGAAAAATCTCGGGTTGCGGCTTCAAAAGCTTTTCCTGACCAGAGACTACCGTCACGCCGAAGACGTCGCCCAACTCGGGATGCGCGCCAACACCAACCGGCCATGTTTCCGCCGACCAGTTTGTAATCGCGTGAACCTGCGTGCCCTGTTCTTTCAATCGATAGAGCAGCTGCCAGGTTCCTTCGATCTTTTGCGGAACGGTCATGGCATAGCGCTCAACATACACACTCAGGCGCCGTTGGTCTTCGACGTCATCCAGTTCTGACGCCAGATCGGCGAAGTTCTCGCCGCCATCCGCCCTCAGATTGCGATCCTGAAAATCGATGCGGGTCAGGAACTCTGCCACGGCCTCGCGGCTGCCCATCTCGTGCAACCATGCCAGATGCGGATCCCATCGGATCAGCACATTCCCGATATCAAAAACGACGGCCTTCATTCTGCGGCCTCCTTTGGCGTAATGCGTTCTTCAGCCTCGCGACGCAGTTTGCGGACCAGCTCCAGCTCAGACTGGAAGTCGACGTAATGCGGCAGTTTGATATGCTCGAGAAAGCCAGTGGCCTGAATGTTATCCGCATGGCTCAGGACAAATTCTTCGTCCTGCGCGGGTGCACCCAGATTGTCTTCGCCCAGTTCTTCCCAACGCAGCGCGCGATCGACCAAAGCCATCGCGATGGATTTTCGTTCGGACTGACCAAAGACAAGACCATAGCCACGTGTGAACTGTGGTGGTTCTGTCTTCGAGCCCGTGAACTGGTTGACCGTCTCACATTCGGTTAGTTCAACCTCACCGATATCAATGGCGAAACCCAGCTCGGGGATCTCCATTTCCACCGCGACCTTGCCGATCCGAAGCTCTCCGACAAACGCATGGTTGCGGGCGTAGCCGCGCTGGGTGGAATAGGCCATGCCCAGTACAAAGCCCTCGTCCCCACGGGTCAGTGATTGCAAGCGCAGCGGTCGGTTTGACGGAAACTCCATCGGCTCGCGGGTCAGGTCGCCCGGGGTGTCATCGCTGGCGGGTTCATCCTGAATGATGTCCTCACCTTTCAGGAACTCGGTGATATGGGGCGTCGGCTCCTGACGTGCCGTGCCTTCGGGTGCCTTAGGGGCTTCACCATCAGCAGCCAGCTTGAAATCCAGCAAACGGTGCGTGTAGTCGAAAGTTGGCCCCAGAACCTGCCCCCCCGGCGCATCCTTGAACGTGGCCGAGATCCGACGGTCACACGCCATCTCAGAGGTCTCGACCGGGTTGGAATAGCCAAAGCGCGGCAGAGTCGTACGGTAAGCACGGACCAGAAAGATCGCTTCGATCAGATCGCCACGCGCCTGTTTGATCGCCAGCGCTGCAAGGTTGGGGTCGAATAATGACCCCTCGGCCATCACCCGGTTCACGGCAAGGCTCAGTTGTTCGCGGATCTGCGCAAGGCTCAGTTCCGCCACATCAGTCGCGCCCCGGCGTTCTTCGGCCAGCCACGTATGGGCGTTCTCGATGGCTTTTTCGCCCCCTTTGACAGCTACATACATCGCTTAGCCCTCTGTCCTGATCTGCGTGCTGCGCGGCAGGGCCGCGATCTTGTCACCGCAGGTAAAGAAGAAATCGCACCCCAGCGGATACAGCATCGCATTGTATTGAAGCGCTGGAACATCCGGCAGAGACAACCGCGCGGTGTCCTTGATCCCAGGGCCGCTCAGAATGGCACCGCTTTGCTCAAGCTGGTCGCATTCTACAATCAGGGTCGCAGACCGTTCCGGGTATTCCGGCGTGCCAATACGATAGGCGTTCAAGGGACCTAGTGCGCCCCACGTACCAACGGCGAAATCAGCGTTGCCCGCAGACACAATCGGCGCGCCCGTGTGGAAGGTCAGCCATTTGCACACCGCATCGGTGTCAGCATCACCCGCCAAATAGACCTTTGTTTCGGGATCGCACAGCGTCAGCAAGAGCGTGCCTGCTGCCATGGACAAAGGCGCAGGGGGTTCAGTGCCCATGAGGGTGCGGATTTCACCCGGGCGCGCCATGACGGTCATGGCCGCACGAAACGCGTGGGCGGCCTGGACAGGTGCGTTTTGAAAGCCCCCGGAAAACTGTGTTTGCGCGGCCATCAGTCTTCCCCCCGGACCAGCGTGAAAAACTCGACCTTGGTGGCAGCTGCCTTGGCGGCGCGTGTCGTCTTGGCCGCTTGCATTTGTTGCTGCAATGGGTCGAGCAATCGGGCCTGCAGATCATCCGCCGCCGGTGTCTGCATCATAGCATCAATCAACGCTGCGACTTCGGCTTTAGGCTTGGATCTGCCCTGCACATATCCGTGACCAACCGTGCCATCATGCAGCACGACCGAACAGCGCGTGACGGTCATTTCACCCAGATTGAACGGCGCTCCGGTAGCTCCGGTGCGACCTCTCACCATGACGCCGCCCACTTCGGGGCTGCGCAGCCAGTCAAAGCTTGGGCGGTCCTGAATGCCATCCCATAGCGTCATCAAAGCATCGTCCGGCGCGCGGGCCAGCAGACCCATCCATTCCTTCCGCGCCTGCGTCGCGATTTCTGTCTGATTTGTCATCAAAGCCTCTTGGCCGGGTTGTCTACATGAACTATACAACTAGACAAATATTACCCTTTAGGTATCCGAGTCGCAATCCGTGATGGTGTGAAGATTTGATGACATGAGCAAAACGCCGATCTGGAAAAGCATCGCCCTGCGCCTGACCTCGGACATCGCCGAAGGGCGCTATCAAACCGGAGATCGCCTGCCGACCGAAGCACAATTGGCCGCCACTTATGGCGTCAATCGCCACACTGTGCGGCGCGCGTTGGCAGACATGTCGGAACAAGGTCTGGTCCACGCCAGGCGCGGCGCAGGGGTGTTTGTAGCGGCGCGCCCCACGGATTATCCAATCGGCAAAAGGGTGCGATACCACAAAAACATCTCGGCCAGCGGTAAGATGCCGGGCAAGAAAATCCTCGCGCTGACCACACGCGCAGCAGATGAAGCCGAAGCGGAAGCCTTGGGTTTGGACAAAGGCGATCCGGTGCATGTCTATGACGGCCTGTCATTGGCGGCCGGACAGCCTGTGGCCGTGTTTCAAAGCGTTTTTCCAGCCGCGCGTTTTCCCAACCTGTTGCAGACACTGACCGAAACGCAATCGGTCACAAAAGCTCTGCAAGCTAGCGGCATCGCGGATTACACACGCATCTCGACCCGTTTGACAGCGCGCGGGGCAACGGCGACACAAGCCTTACAGCTCCAGCTGTCCGAAGGGGCCCCGGTTCTGTTCTCGGTTGGCGTGAACGCGGACCCAGATGGCCAGCCCGTTGAATATGGGCGAACCGTTTTCGCGGGTGAGCGGGTCACACTGACCCTGAACGAAGACTAGACCCCCACAGGGGGTTTTCGGTTTTTGGATCTGCAGGAACAGGGTTACGCGTATTTTTCCAGAAACGCCTCGGCACTTAGCGTGCGAAAGTCGGGCAAAGCCGCACGAAGTTTCGGGTTGTCCCAATCCCACCATGCAAGCTGTTCCATGCGATCGGCCACGATCTCGGGGAACCTTCTGCGCAACATCTGCGCCGTCACACCCGCAACAATCGTGTAGGGCGGTACGTCTTTGGTAACCACTGCACCCGAGGCAACCACGGCACCATTGCCGATCGTGACCTCGGGCTTGATAATCGCAGCGTGTCCGATCCAGGTGTCATGCCCGATCCGGGCGGTGCGACTGGCGCGATGAGCGAACCAATCCGCATCATCTTCGGCATCGTCCCAATAGTCGGCGGAACGATAGTGAAAATGATGCAGCGAGGCCTTGTCCATCGGATGATCTGTCGCCCCGATACGAGTAAAGCTTGCTATATTTGCGAACTTTCCAATTTCGGCATTGGCAATATCGCAGGTCCGGTCGCAATAGGAATAATCGCCCCAAACCGAGTTCGCCACTCGGCTGCCAGCACCAATCTCGACATATGCGCCAAAGCTGCTGTTGGTGATCTGACAATCATTATGAATATACGGCTGATCAGCGCGCAGTCGTGCCATTGAATGTCCCCATCTTTGTTCAGGGCAACAGGAATGTCTTGCGTGCAGCATCACGCGGCTTGCGTTTTTTACCCGCTTCGCCCTGGATCAACCGTTTGCGCAACCAACCCGAGAACCAGTCCATCAACATGACCATCAGGATGATCAGGATGATGTAGTAGGCGACCTCTTCCCAATCCTTTTGCGTGATGATTGCCTGCGTCAGTAGAAGGCCAATACCGCCGCCTGTGATTGCGCCAATCACCGTCGCGCTGCGGGTGTTGGATTCCAGAAAATACAATAGCTGGCTCAACAAAACGGGCGTGACTTGCGGAATGACCCCAAATCGGTATCTCTGCGGCGCATTTGCTCCTGTGGACTGAACGCCCTCTATCTGCTTCTGGTCCACATTCTCCAACGCTTCCGAGAAGATCTTGCCAAAGGTCCCGGTGTCGGTCACCAGTATGGCCAGCGCGCCTGTCAAAGGTCCGGGACCAAAGGCGCGGGCCAGCACCACGGTCCAGATCAAGGCATCCACACCGCGCACAAAGTCGAACACGCGACGCGTTGCAAAGCGGATGGATTTCATCGGATTGAAATTGCGCGTCGCAAGGAAGGCCAGTGGCAACGCGACCATGGCCGCGCCCAGCGTGCCCAGAAACGCCATCAGGATCGTCTCGAATATCGCCCAGGCCACATCCTGATGCCGCCACATCTTGTTGGTCCAGAAGTCATTAAAAATTGCACCCGCCTCACCCGACGCAGCGCGTCCGACCAGTTCGGGGACCGACTTGCCATAATAGGGGCTGTCGAGCGTGAACCAGAACAGCTCCCACCCGGTGAAATAGCGAAACACTTCCGACCGATTGCGTGTGACGGTCAGACGGCCCGCATCCGTCTTGATTGCCAAGCGGTTCTTGGAGACATTGATCCACTCTGGCACGTCACCCGCAGGCAACTCGGCCTGTACACCAGCCGAGCGGCTGGGTGTTGCCCGAACGGTTCCATAACCGGGGATGTCATATTCAACCGTTTCCGGCCCGAATCGCACCACGTGGCCGTCTTCCAGATCGATCACGGTTGTCTCGCCCAGCGTCACCCAATCCGGGGCCTGACCTTCGGGGTACGCGCCCTTGCGCTCGCCCTCGATCGCGGCCGAAACCTCGCCAGTTCGATTGTCACGCTCGATATGCGTCTTGTAGCTATAGCTGTCAGACACAAGCGTCTTGCCGTTTTCCCAATTTGCTCGCGCCGCGAGGCCCGGAACATCAAACGCAAAGAAGACGTAGACCAAATAGACAAGCACCAGCGCGGGCAGCCCGAAATTCACCAGCCTTTTGCGACTGAACAGACGGTCTGCTTGGGCTTTGAGCTCATCGACGGTCAGATTGGTTGCGAAGGTGCTCATACCGAGGCTCCTTTTTCCGACCCATGAGTCAGACGGTCGCGCAGAACACCTGACAGCTGGTCCACGACGACGATTGTTACAAAAAGCAGAAGGAAAATGGCCGCGGCCTCATCGTACCGCCCCTGTCCCCAGGACATGGCGTTGCGCAGCTCATAACCCAGACCGCCAGCGCCAACAAAACCCAGGATGGCCGAGGCGCGAATATTGATTTCGAACCGCAGCAGTGCATAGCTGACATAGTTGGGACCGACCTGTGGGATCACGCCCAGATACATGCGTTGCGACCAGTTCGCACCCACCGACTGCAGGCCCTCAACCGGCTTGAGCGAGGCGTTTTCGTTGACCTCGGAAAACAGCTTGCCCAGTGCACCTGCTGTGTGAATGGCAATCGCAATCATCGCCGGAACCGGACCACCGCCCAAAATGAAAATCAGAACTAGTGCGATCACAATCTCGGGGACGGCGCGGCACACATCTGCAATTCGGCGAAACAAAGGGATCAAGGCGGGCCAAAGTGCCATGCCGCGCGTCGACATCAGGGCCAGAAACGTACCTGCAATCGCACCGATCAAGGTCGAAGCGGCCGCGATATTCAGTGTTTCGATCAGCGCGGGGAAAAACTTGGCCAGGTTTTCCGGCAGCGCGCCGATTTTTTCCCACGCCTCGGCCAAAACCTCAGCGGGGTAGTCGAAAATACGCGTCCAGCCATCGCGGAAACTGCCAGCGTTGCGGTCGTCAGCAACACGAAAGCCCGAGGCCATAACGGCAACGAACAGGATCAGGAGGATACCACCATAGACCCGTTTGCGGCGCGTCATCGCCGTATAGTCATCGCGGATCTGGTCGACGGTCGGGGACCCAGCGGTCAGGTCTGTCATGGAATGCTCCTGGGTGGAAAAACGGGGCCCGGATTTTCGCCGGACCCCGATCATTGGGTATTCAGGCTTAGTTGGAGTTCAGCTTGCGTGCTTCGATGATGACTTCGTAGGCATCATGTGTGATCGGCTCGAACGCTTTCGCCTCACCTGCGGCAACGCCGTAGAAGCAATCACGGTCTTTCTCGTGCAGGCCAGCCATCAGGGCTGTCATCTTTTCTTTTACATCCGCAGGCAGCGCTGTACGCAGAACAACCGGACCTTCGGGGATCGGCTTGGATTTCCAGATTTCAACCATGTCGTTCATGTCGACCAGACCGGCATCAACTGCACGACGCAGCGCGCCCGAGTTGTATCCGTCTTCCCAGTTGCCAAGACCATCGGCCCAGGTCACGCCTCCATCAACGTCACCATTGTTGACCGCGACGATGGTCTGCTCGTGACCGCCGGTGAACTTCACTTCACCAAAGTAGTCGCCTGAGTCCATGGTGGCGCCGGTGGCCTGCGGGATTTCGATGGACGGGATCAGGTAGCCCGAAGTCGAATTCGGATCGCCAAAACCAAAGATCTTGCCTTTCATGTCGTCCAGCGAGGTAATGCCGCTGTCCTTGCGGGCAAACCCAACCGAGTAATACCCGTAACCGCCGTCGACGTTCACCTTAACCAAAACCGGCTCAACCGCTTCGGGATCGCTCAGATAAGTTTTGGCGTAACCCGACGCGCCCAACCATGCCATGTCAATGGTGCCGCCCAGCAGACCCTGGATCACACCGTTATAATCGGCAGGCGCAAACAGCTTGGTCTCAACACCCAGCGTTTCTTCGGTGTATTCACGCAGGCATTCGTTGTTGTTCAGACGATCCTGAGCGTTCTCACCACCCAGAATGCCTATGCGGAATTCGCTGATGTCCTGTGCCATGGCCGGGGCGGCAAGCGCAGTGGTAGCCACAAAGGCAGCAATCAGTTTTTTCATCTGTCTCTCTCCAGTTTGATTGCCCCGGCCTTTCATCGGGCCGGGCGATGAAAGGGGGATGGTGGCTCAGATGGTCGCTTCCGCTTCCATCAGGGCCTTCTGGGTGGCGTCCAGAGTTTCGATCTCGGTCGATGTCGCCTCTTCCGAGAAGCTGGCATCGGCACCATAGATTTCGCGGGCAACACCGGTCGTCAGTTGTTCGGGCAGCCCGTCAAAGACGATGCGTCCATCACGCATTCCGACCACGCGATCACAATAACGGCGTGCGGTATCCAGCGTGTGCAGGTTGGCGATGACGGTGCGGCCATCCTCTTCGTGGATACGCCGCAGAGCCTGCATCACAACCTGAGCGTTCATTGGGTCCAGCGAGGCGATGGGCTCGTCCGCCAAAATGATCTTGGGGTCCTGCATCAGGGCGCGTGCGATAGCGACGCGCTGTTGCTGCCCACCAGACAAAGCTTCGGCGCGTTTGGGCGCGTGTTCGGCGATTCCCAGACGATCCAGAATATCAATTGCGCGATGGATGTCTTCCATTGGGAACAGGTTGAACATGGTGGCCAGGGTCGAATGGCGGTTCAGCGTGCCATGCAAGACGTTCGAGACAACATCCATGCGCGGCACCAGGTTGAACTGCTGAAAGATCATGGCGCAGTCAGCTTGCCAGGCCCGCTTTTCGCGCCCCTTCAGTTGGGTCACGTCACGACCTTCGAACAGGATCTGACCGTCGCTGGAATCCGTCAGCCGGTTAACCATCCGCAGCAGGGTCGACTTACCTGCACCAGACCGTCCGATGATCCCGATCATGCAAGGCTTGTCCACATCCAGCGTCGCAGCGTCCACAGCAATGTTGTCGCCAAAGCGTTTGGTCAGTTTCTTGATATGCAGCACGTGCCACCCCCAAATGATGTTGGCGGTCAGCTACAGATGCCATTCAACGGATATGTGTCAGCGTGGTGAAAGTTTTGTAACGGACCAGCCGTCGCAGGGGCTATCCATCCCCCTGCCCCGCAGGTATACGCTTCGGCGACTCTTTTTCTGATACGAGGCCATCATGAGCTTTGACCGCACCATCAAGATCGCTCCGTCGATCCTGTCCGCCGATTTCGCCAATTTCGGAGCAGAGATTCAGGCCATCGAGGCACAAGGCGCAGATTGGGTTCATGTGGATGTCATGGATGGCCATTTCGTTCCGAACCTGACCTTTGGCCCACCTGCGGTTAAAGCCTTTCGCCCGCACGTGAAAACCGTGATGGATGTGCACCTGATGATCACCCCGGTTGATCCTTACATCCAGGCGTATGCCGATGCCGGAGCGGACATTCTGACTGCACATGTCGAGGCTGGTCCACATACACATCGCACCTTACAAGCGATCCGCGCCGCTGGAATGAAAGCCGGTGTCGCGCTGAACCCTGGCACCCCTGCCGAGGCGGTCGAGCATCTGCTGGACCTTACCGATCTGGTCTGTGTGATGACCGTAAACCCGGGCTTCGGTGGTCAGAAATTCATCGACATGACCGGTAAGGTGCGCAAACTGCGCCAGATGATCGGCGACCGCCCAGTGCATATCGAGATCGACGGAGGCGTCGACCCAAAGACCGCCCCGCTGGTTGCAGCAGCAGGGGCGGACGTGCTGGTCGCCGGGTCGGCGGTATTCAAGGGCGGATCGGTTTCCACCCCACAGGTCTACGGAGACAACATCCGCGCCGTTCGCGCTGCGGCTGAGGATGCGCTGTCCTGATCCAGCAGTTTGTGGCCGGTATGTCTGGCGGCGGCTGACCGGGCCTGCGCCGGATGGTCCCCGGGGTCACAAAGTCAGTCGCTACGTAGCCATTCCTGCGCCGCTGACACGGCGTTTGCGGGCCCGGCCACGGGAAGCGGAAACGCTGCTCGGGTATTTTTGTTTCGCGAAGACGATAAGCTCCGACACACGTGTGCAGTGGTGTGGGAAAGACGAAAAAGCGCGAGCCAACCAGCCAAAGAAACTCCCATTGTATTTTCTTCCCTGAGCGACATACGCGCGAATGTTGACACGGTCAGCAATCTCGGAGCCTACAGCCATTTTCATCATGGACCTCACAGCAACCCGGGTGTTGCCATCAATCATGCGCAATCCCATTCTGTCGCCTGATAGTTTGGTTGCGCGTTCGTAGCGGAAAAGCAAAATATTGAAGATCAATAGCTTCTCCACACTGTTAATGAAGAACTGCAGCCAGCCAAACCGAAAGTGTTTAGCTGCCAATGCGCCCACAAATCGCCCGACAATGAATCGCAGTTCGTCCTTTGTGTTTTCGTTCTTCAAAAGCTCGGAATTCAGAAGCAATATCTTGGTGTTGAGAAGCGACAGGATTGATGCGTTGTAAGATCCATCCTCATGGACATATGCCTCGACCGTTCGGTTGTAACCAAAAAGCTCCTTCGCTTCTTTGATCGCATCGTTGGCTTCAGGGAAAGACGCCGCTGAAACCTGGACAAAATTGTTCATCCAATGCGCGATAGCCAACCTGAGGCTGAACCACAGCGAGAAAAGGATGATCGGTACAAGCAAAAGAATGGTTCCAAAAGTTGCGACTGTTAGCAGCGCCGTTATGAAACCAAACGGAATCAAAACAAACAAGGTTATGTAAAAACGTGGAGTCTCAGTAGGATGTCTTAGTTCCTGCATTTCATTTTTTGACAAAGGCATGGGAAATCCCCCACAAAAATCGTGAAAAGTAATAGATTATGAAATTACATCTATTTTGTAAGACGAAATCAACTGTTCAGTCCTTCTACGGAATTGCTGAACCCGGTCGTATTATTGAGTACTATGCGCTAACGCCTAATATTCGGCGATGACTTTCTCAGCAAAGGGCTCGCCACAAAAAAGGCCGCCCCTTAGGGAGCGGCCTTCTTAGTCTCACCGATGTGCCGGGCTGAAGCCCGGCCTACCGTGATTACTCGATGATTTTCGACACAACGCCGGCGCCGACGGTGCGGCCGCCTTCGCGGATCGCGAAGCGCAGGCCCTGCTCCATCGCGATCGGGGCGATCAGCTCAACGCCGAACGACACGTTGTCGCCGGGCATGACCATCTCAGTGCCTTCAGCCAGGGTCACGGTGCCGGTCACGTCAGTTGTACGGAAGTAGAACTGAGGACGGTAGTTCGCAAAGAACGGAGTGTGACGACCGCCTTCTTCCTTGGTCAGGATGTAGGCTTCGGCTTCGAACTTGGTGTGCGGTGTAACCGAACCCGGCTTACACAGAACCTGGCCACGCTCAACGCCGTCACGGTCAACACCACGCAGCAGGGCGCCGATGTTGTCGCCTGCTTCACCGCGGTCCAGCAGCTTGCGGAACATCTCAACACCGGTGCAGGTGGTTTTCGAAGTGTCGCGGATACCGACGATTTCGATTTCGTCGCCAACGTTGATCACGCCACGCTCAACACGGCCGGTCACAACGGTACCACGGCCCGAGATCGAGAACACGTCTTCGATCGGCATCAGGAACGGCTGGTCAACAGCGCGCTCGGGGGTGTCGATGTAGTCATCAACAGCCGCCATCAGTTCCTTGATCTTCTCTTCGCCGATTTCCGGGTTGTTGCCTTCCATCGCGGCCAGAGCCGAACCTGCGATGATCGGAATATCGTCGCCGGGGTATTCATACGAAGACAGCAGCTCGCGGATTTCCATTTCCACCAGTTCCAGCAGCTCTTCGTCGTCAACCTGGTCAACTTTGTTCATGAACACGACCATCTTCGGGATGCCAACCTGGCGACCCAGCAGGATGTGCTCGCGGGTCTGCGGCATCGGGCCGTCAGCTGCGTTCACAACCAGGATCGCGCCGTCCATCTGGGCAGCACCGGTGATCATGTTCTTGACGTAGTCGGCGTGGCCGGGGCAGTCAACGTGCGCATAGTGGCGGTTGTCGGTCTCGTATTCCACGTGGGCGGTCGAGATGGTGATGCCGCGCGCTTTTTCTTCCGGCGCACCGTCAATCTGGTCATACGCTTTGAAGTCACCAAAATACTTGGTGATTGCTGCGGTCAGCGTCGTTTTACCATGGTCAACGTGGCCAATCGTGCCGATGTTGACGTGCGGTTTTGTACGCTCAAACTTTTCCTTTGCCATGATGGCCTCCTTTTTCGGTAATGAAGGGAGCCCCGCACCGGAGCTCCCTCAAATCTTCGCTTATGCGTATTTCGCCTGAATCTCGTCCGAGATGTTCTGCGGAACCGGATCGTAGTGGTCGAACTGCATGGTGAACTGGGCACGGCCCGACGACATCGAACGCAGAGTGTTGATGTAGCCGAACATGTTCGCCAGCGGAACGAACGCGTCGATCGCGATTGCGTTGCCGCGCGGTTCTTGACCAGACACCTGGCCACGACGCGAGGTCAGGTCGCCGATGATACCGCCGGTGTATTCTTCCGGGGTGATCACTTCGACCTTCATGATCGGTTCCAGCAGTTTCGCGCCTGCTTTGCGCATACCTTCACGCATACACATACGGGCCGCGATTTCGAACGCCAGAACGCTCGAGTCAACGTCGTGGAACTTACCGTCCAGCAAGGCAACCTTGAAGTCGATCACAGGGAAACCAGCCAGCGGGCCGCTGTCCATGACCGAGTTGATGCCTTTTTCAACACCTGGGATGTATTCCTTCGGAACAGCACCACCAACGATGCGGCTTTCGAACGAGTACCCTTCGCCCGGCTCAGTCGGCTGGATTTCCAGCTTAACTTCACCGAACTGACCCGAACCACCCGACTGTTTCTTGTGGGTGTAGGTGTGCTCGACCGGCATCGAGATGGTTTCACGATAGGCCACCTGCGGTGCACCGATGTTCGCTTCAACCTTGAACTCGCGCTTCAGACGGTCAACCAGAATGTCCAGGTGAAGTTCGCCCATGCCTTTCATGATGGTTTGACCCGATTCTAGGTCGGTTTCCACGCGGAAAGACGGGTCTTCAGCGGCCAGACGGGCCAGACCCTGGGACATCTTTTCCTGGTCGCCCTTGGTTTTGGGCTCAACCGCGATCTCGATCACTGGATCGGGGAAGGTCATGGTTTCCAGAACCACCGGATCCTTCGCATCACACAGTGTGTCACCGGTGGTGGTGTCTTTCAGACCCGCCAGCGCGATGATGTCGCCTGCAAACGCTTCTTCGATCTCTTCCCGGTTGTTCGAGTGCATCATCATCATACGACCGATGCGCTCTTTCTTACCTTTGGTCGAGTTCAGGATCGAGTCACCCTTGTTCATGGTGCCCGAGTAGATCCGGGTAAAGGTCAACGAGCCAACAAAGGGGTCGTTCATGATTTTGAACGCAAGACCCGAGAACGCCATTGCGTCATCGGCACGACGTGCGATGTCACGAACTTCTTCCTCGTCGCCGGGCTTAAAGCCCATGTAATCAACAACGTCCAGCGGGCTGGGCAGATAGTCGATCACAGCGTTGAGCAGCGGCTGAACACCTTTGTTCTTGAACGCAGAACCACCCAGAACCGGAACAAACGCGATGTCCAAGGTGCCTTTGCGCAGCAGGGCGCGCAGGGTCGGAACGTCGGGCTCATTGCCTTCCAGGTATTCCATCATCGCGTCGTCGTCCATTTCGACGGCCGCTTCGATCATCTTGCTGCGCCATTCGTCAGCCATGTCTTTCAGGCTGTCGCGGATCGGAGCTTTGATCCAGCTAGCGCCCAGATCTTCGCCCTGCCACAGCCATTCTTCCATGGTGACCAGGTCGATCAGACCTTCAAGCTCGGACTCGGCGCCGATCGGGATACCAACCGGAACAGCGCGTGCGCCGGTGCGGTCTTCGATCATGCGAACGCAGTTAAAGAAGTCTGCGCCGATCTTGTCCATTTTGTTGACGAAAACCATACGCGGAACCTTGTAGCGGTCAGCCTGACGCCACACGGTTTCGGTCTGGGGCTCAACACCGGCGTTTGCGTCCAGAACGCAGACGGCACCGTCGAGAACCGCCAGCGAGCGTTCAACTTCGATGGTGAAGTCAACGTGGCCGGGGGTGTCGATGATGTTCAGGCGGTGCTTGGGGGTATCGGCGGTCTGACCGTCTTCGGTGCGTTCCCAGAAGGTGGTGGTCGCAGCCGAGGTGATGGTGATGCCGCGTTCCTGCTCCTGCTCCATCCAGTCCATGGTGGCTGCACCATCGTGCACCTCACCGATGTTGTGGGATTTACCAGTGTAATACAGGATACGCTCCGAGCAGGTGGTCTTACCTGCGTCGATGTGCGCCATGATACCGAAGTTACGGTACAGTTCGAGCGGATATTCGCGTGCCATTTTTGATAAGCCTCTGAATTACCAACGGTAGTGGCTGAAGGCTTTGTTTGCCTCGGCCATCTTGTGGGTGTCTTCGCGCTTCTTCACGGCAGTACCGCGGGACTGTACAGCGTCCAGCAGTTCACCGGCGAGGCGTTCTTCCATGGTGTTTTCGTTGCGGCCGCGCGCAGCAGTGATCAGCCAGCGGATGGCCAGCGCTTCGCGGCGCTCGGGGCGCACTTCGACCGGAACCTGATAGGTTGCACCACCAACCCGGCGCGAGCGAACCTCGACCGATGGTTTGATGTTGTCGAGCGCTTCGTGGAACACTTCGACAGGAGCGCGCTTTACCTTGTTCTCAACGCGGTCAAACGCGTTGTAAACGATGCGCTCTGCGACCGACTTCTTGCCGTCGATCATCAGGTTGTTCATGAATTTGGTCAGTACCTTGTCGCCAAACTTGGCGTCAGGCAGGACTTCGCGTTTTTCGGCGGCGTGACGACGTGACATATCAGCCTCTCCTTCTTACTTGGGACGCTTCGCGCCGTATTTCGAACGACGTTGCTTACGGTCTTTGACGCCCTGAGTATCCAGAACACCGCGCAGGATGTGGTAACGCACACCGGGAAGGTCTTTCACACGGCCGCCACGGATCAGAACAACCGAGTGTTCCTGCAGGTTGTGGCTTTCACCGGGGATGTACGAGATGACCTCGAACCCGTTGGTCAGGCGCACTTTGGCAACCTTACGCATAGCCGAGTTCGGCTTTTTCGGTGTGGTGGTGTACACGCGGGTGCAGACGCCGCGCTTCTGCGGGCACTGCTCCAGGTGCATGGACTTCGAGCGTTTTACTTTAGGCTGCCGCGGTTTGCGGATCAGCTGTTGAATAGTTGGCATTCCGGTTTCTTCCCCGTTTTGCAACACACATGACATGCACGCGGGCTGCGTGCGGCTAAATTCGTTGCACTCATGCGTCCACAAGCGCAAAATCCGCGAGCGTTCCCATTCCGAGGTGAACGTCGCGGTTGGTTATCAGAGGACGCGAACTGCAAAATTGTCCGGGTCTTGACCAGTTCATTACTGAAATCGGTTTTGGGGCGGCCCCCGGTACCGAGATGAAGCGCGTAATAGGCGGAGTCGACCCAAGTGTCAACAGCACTATACCGGCAGCCTCGGGCGGGCAGGGATTAGGGCGTCGGAGGCTTCAACATAAGACGCTACCACCCCGTTGCAGCCGTTTCACGGCGGGGGCATAGTCGTGCGGAATACCAGGTGATGGACAACAGATGCAAGTGATTGGCCTGTGCCGCTTTTCCTATCCTTCGATTGGCGGCTTTCGGCTCAGCCAAGACTCAATCGAAGATCAAAGACGGTTTCTGTATGACACCGACAGGATGGAGGAACGCTTTCGCCTGTTTGAAACCATCACTCTGCCCGGCTTTCGCTCCCAAACCGATGAGGCGTTTGAGCTGCTGGTGCTTACGGGAACATGCCTGCCGCCACCCTATGCGCAACGGCTACGAGATCTGACCGCTGGGATCAAACAGATCCGCATCATCGAAAAGGAAGCCGCAGATCATAAGCGAGTGATGCGGGAGGTTCTGAACACCGCCCGAACAGACCCGCATAAACCCTGCCTTCAGTTTCGGCATGACGACGATGACGCGGTCTCGGTCGATTTCATAGAAAAGCTACGCTCTGCAATTCGCGAAAATGCAGGACTGGTACAGCAGAGCGAGTCGGTCGCGATAGACTACAACCTCGGTTACGTCGCCCGGCGTGACAAAAATGAGTTGCACGTCGCGCAGGTCTATCGATCACTGCTGGGGGTCGGCTTGGGTATGTATGTTCGGGGCGGAAGTAAACGGACAATCTTTGACCGACTGCACAACAGACTGGCGCGGTTCATGCCAGTCGTCAGCTACCCGGACGCACCAATGTGGGTGCGGATGCTGCACGGGTTCAACGACTCGGACCACGCCCGGAAGGATACGCGTGATTTGTTGCCCGTCACTGGGGAACAGGCAATGGATTTGCGTACACGTTTCTCTATCGACCCTGAAGAGGTCGAAACTACCCCTGTCGGGACTTGAGCAGATGCAGGTCCTCGGTCTTTGCCGCTTTTCCTATCCCGCCATTGGTGGGTTTCAGACCATGCATGCCTCTGTCGAAGAACGGCGGCAGTTCCTGTATCACCACGATCGGTTGGAAGAGCGGTTCCGTTTGTTTGAAACCATCGCCCTGCCCGGTCTGCGACAGCAAACCGACCAAGACTTTCATCTGCGGATCGTCATTGGTGAATGCCTGCCCAAACCCGCCTTCGATCGCCTGAACGACCTGACCGCTGACCTGAAACAGGTAGAAATTGTCGCCAGACCTCCGGGCCGGCACAGGAAGGTCATGCAAGAGGTTCTGAATGCGGCACGTCAAAATCTCGACGCGCCTTGCCTGCAGTTTCGTCACGACGATGATGATGCAGTGGCCGTGGACTTTGTCGAAAGACTGCGGGGAACGGCAGTTGATTGCGCAGCGCTCTTGCAGAGCCGCACTATGGTGGCGATTGATTTCAACTTCGGGTATCTGGCCCGCGCAAATGCCCAAGGGATTCAGGCCATTCGCGTGCATCGCCCGCTGATGACAGCCGGGCTTGGCATGTTTGTGCAGGGCGGCAACCGGAAATCAATCATGAATTTTGCCCACAACAGGATGAACCGGGCTATGCCTGTGGTCACCCGCCCCGATGGCCCGATGTGGGTGCGTGGCTTGAACCGATTCAATGACTCTCCCCGCACAAGAAGCACGAATGCCGACCTAAGTCCGCTTTCACCACCACAAAAAGCCGAATTCCTATCCCGCTTTGCCATTGACCAGACCTATGTCAGGCAGGTTCACGCTGCACCTTGACGAACCCGCTCGCGGAAGAGTGTGAACAACCCTGCGCCTACGATCAGCGCTGCACCTAGCATCGTCACCGCATCTGGCCATTCATCAAAAACGACCCACCCCAGCCCCAACGCCCAGAGCAGGCTGGAATACCGAAACGGGGCAACAAATCCAACATCCCCCTGACGCATGACCATGACGCTTAAAAGATATCCCATCAGCACAAAGACGGCAGCGACGGCGACCAGAGACCCTGCTGCAGCCGAGACCGGCGCCCATCCTTCAAAAACCGAAGCAATCGCCGCGACAACTGCGATTGAGCCCGAGGTTGCCAGGGTCACAACCATCGACGGCACATCGGCGGACATGCGTCGGGTAACAAGATCCCGAACCGTAATCAACGCCACTGCGATCAGGGCATAGACAGAATACACGCTGAACCCGTCCGGGCCCGGCCGTACGATCAACACCATACCAATGAACCCCACAACAATCGCCAAGGTACGCCGCCAGCCGACCTGCTCTGAGAAAACCAACGCCGCGCCCAGCGTGACAGTCAGTGGCAGCGCCTGCAAAATGGCCGTCACGTTGGCAAGCGGCATATTCTTCAACGCTGTCAAAAAAAAGAAAGTGGCAGCCAGTTCGGTCAAGCTACGCAGGGCGACCAGCCACTTGTCGTGCCGCGAAAAATTCAGGTGCAGCGCCCCCAGAGACCGCGCCAGCAGATAAACCAGCATAACGGCCAAAGCACCCCTTAGTGCAACCAACTGGAAAAGCGGCAATTCCTGTAACGCGACCTTCACCAGCGTATCGTTCAGGGTAAATGCCGCCATGCTGCCCATCATTAGCAAGGCACCTTTGGTGTTCGGGGTCATAAGGATTGGGCTCCGGGCTGGCAAACGCCTGTATTGGCCAGGGTATAACCTTGGATGTCAATATCGCTTGCCGCCACCATCCAGATGTCAGCCTAAAGGCAAAATAATTCCGAAGACGTTCAAGCTCGAAGGTTCCGTCGTGTCTTTGACAAAATCCACCCAGTCTTTTCCGTAGGTTTGCTCAAAAAATACCGGGTAGTTCCAAACCAGGTTGTGAAAGGTGAATGTCGTCAGCAACGCGCCAACCGTTAGCGCACCTGCAAATTCTCGAAGCTTACCTTTCAGAAAAAGCGTCACCATGATGCAGGCCCCACCCGCAAGACCGAGGCTGACGAAATCCTGCGTATCAACCTGTCGTTGAACTGGTATGCCGACGGATTGATACTGAATGTAGCGGGTCAGAAAAACGGCAAAGATCCCCAGCAAAAACGCCCCGACAAATGCACCTGGATAGGCCAGGCGTCGCCAGAAGCTCTCGGCTCTGGGCCGGGGTGCGTTTCTTGCATTCTCGTCTGAGCGCTGCCTGATCCGCGCAACGCGATCTTCGAAAGAGTTGTGTTCTGTGCCCATGAGCCAATTCAAAATCAAAATAATATCTCTGGTCGGAGCTAAGCTAGAGATTGTGGGTCCGCAAGAACGAAGCACCGTGCTTGAAGGCAGTGTTGGATCAAATTGTCGTGCTGTCTTGCCACAACGCAATCTGCTTTCGTGTTAACAAGCGCGAACCGAAAACAGGACTTGGTTATGCAGCGCATTGACAGGCTTGATTGAGAAAAAGCTCACGCAAAGCCGGTGACATCTGTAATTTCATAGTCACCCAACGACGTGATAGCGTGTGCGGGCCCCAGCGCAATTTGCCTTGTTCCAATGTAAAGCGCTCAATTTTCCCAATACTTCCACAATAACTCTGAGGCCATGAAAGATGATTTCAGCCGCTTATTGCCGACTTATGGCGCGCTACAATAGATGGCAAAATATCTCGCTCATCACTGCATCGGACGGCTTGACCGAAGCTCAGCGCTGGAAGGATCGAGGCGCGTTCTTCAAATCCATCGCTGCAACTATGAACCACCTCTATTGGGCCGATGCCCTTATGCTTGAGCGCATCAAAGGAAACGAACGCCCACAGGAAACAATCACCCATTCACTGACCAGCCCTTCAGATTGGTCTGAATTCAAAGACTTACGCACGCAGCGCGATACGGAAATCCAAGGATGGGCTTCTGGCACAACCTGTGAATATCTCAATGGTTTTGTCAGGTGGTACCCACCTGGCAGCTTATCCAAAATCGAAATGCCTAAGGCCGTCTGTGTTGTTCAGTTCTTTAATCACCAAGCCCATCACCGGGGGCAAATACATGCCATGCTCACCGCCGCAGGGGCCGCGCCAGAGCCTACAGATATACCGCTAATGCCTTAGCAATTGCTTTCAATTGCCGTGGGCCAACGTTGACACTTATCCAAGAAAAAAGGCCCCGCGTTTTGCAGGGCCTTTTTCAAATTTATACTGTGAGCTTACTCGCGGCTTTCCGGGGTTTCCACCAGAACGTCCAGCTCATCACCAACCATGTCGTCGTCGAAAGTCGGCGCGGCCAGAGCAGCGGCGGCTTCGGCCTCTTCCCGGCGGGCTTCGATGACCACGTTGTCACGCGACTGCGCGATGTGGCGGACGGCCTGAGTGGCCCCACCGGTACCGGCGGGGATCAGACGACCAACGATGACGTTCTCTTTCAGGCCAACCAGCTTGTCCTTCTTGCCCTGAACCGAAGCTTCGGTCAGCACACGGGTGGTTTCCTGGAACGACGCCGCCGAGATGAACGAACGCGTCTGCAGCGAGGCTTTGGTGATCCCCAACAGGATCGGTTCGCCCTGTGCCGGACGACCACCGCGCGAGAGGGTCTTCTCGTTGGCCGCGTCGAACTCCTGCTTGTCGACATGCTCGCCTTTTAGCAGGGTGGTGTCGCCTGAATCCAGGATCTCCCACTTCTGCAGCATCTGGCGCACGATGACCTCGATGTGCTTGTCGTTGATCTTCACGCCCTGCAGACGATACACGTCCTGCACCTCGTCGATCATGTAATCCGCCAGCGCTTCGACACCCATGATGGACAGGATGTCATGCGGAGCCGGGTTACCGTCCATCAGGTATTCACCCTTCTGGATGAAGTCCCCTTCGGCGACCGGGATGTGCTTGCCCTTGGGTACCATGTACTCGATGGTCTCCATGGACTCGTCCGCCGGTTCGATGCTGATACGGCGCTTGTTCTTGTAGTCGCGGCCAAAGCGCACGTAACCATCGGCTTCTGCGATGATCGCGTGATCTTTCGGACGACGGGCTTCGAACAGTTCGGCCACACGCGGCAAACCACCGGTGATGTCCTTGGTCTTGGCACCTTCACGCGGGATACGCGCGACAACGTCACCGGCTTCGATTTGCTGGCCATCTTCGACCGACAGGATCGCATCCACCGACATCGGATAGTGAACCGGGTTGCCCGCGTCGTTGCGGACCGGCTCGCCATCTTCACCGACCAGAATGATCTCGGGCTTGAGGTCGCTGCCTTTGGGGGCCGCGCGCCAGTCGATCACGATCTTCTGGGTCATGCCGGTTGCTTCGTCAGTCTCGTCGCGGACAGCAAGGCCCGAAACAAGGTCAACGTATTTCGCGGTACCGGCTTTCTCGGCGATGATCGGCAGGGTGTAGGGATCCCATTCGAACAGCTTGTCGCCACGGGCCACTTTGGTGCCGTCTTTGACGAACAGCTTGGAGCCGTAGCCCAACTTGAAGCTGGCACGCTCTTCGCCATGCTCGTCGTTGATCACCAGCTTCATGTTCCGGCCCATGACCAGGCTTTCGCCTGCGGCATTGACCAGGATCTGCGGGTTCTCGAACGCGACAACACCTTCTTGGTTGGCTTCCTGGAACGACTGCTGACCACCTTGCGCAACACCACCGATGTGGAAAGTCCGCATGGTCAGCTGCGTACCGGGTTCACCGATCGACTGAGCGGCGATGATGCCGACAGCTTCACCTGTGTTCACCATGGTACCGCGGGCCAAGTCACGACCGTAGCAGGTTGCACAGACGCCTTCCTCGGACTCACAAGTCAGAGGTGAGCGGATGCGCATTGAGGCAACACCGGCTTCGTCGATGGTGTCGGCCATACGTTCGTCGATCAGCTGACCTGCAGCCACGATCACCTCATCGGTGCCCGGACGCAGAACATCGTCAGCAGCGACACGGCCCAGCACACGTTCGGCCAGCGAGGCGACAACCTCACCGTCGTTCACAGCGGCTTCGGCTGTGATCGCACGCTCGGTGCCACAATCGATCTCACGAACGATACAGTCTTGCGCCACGTCCACCAGACGACGGGTCAGGTAACCCGAGTTCGCTGTCTTCAGAGCGGTATCCGACAGACCCTTACGGGCACCGTGGGTCGAGTTGAAGTACTCGAGAACGGTCAGGCCTTCTTTAAAGTTCGAGATGATCGGCGTCTCGATGATGTCACCGTTCGGCTTGGCCATCAGGCCGCGCATACCGCCCAGCTGTTTCATCTGAGTGACCGAGCCACGCGCACCCGAGTGGGCCATCATGTAGACCGAGTTCGGTTCCTGCTCGGACCCGTCCTCTGCCCGATCCGATGACGAGATCGTGCTCATCATCGCGTCGGTGACGCGATCGTTACACTTCGACCAGGCATCGACAACCTTGTTGTACTTTTCGCCCTGAGTGATCAGGCCATCCATGTACTGCTGTTCGAAATCCTTCACCTGACCGCGGGTGTCATCAACGATGCCCCACTTGTCGCCTGGGATGACCATGTCGTCCTTACCGAACGAGATGCCCGCCTTGAACGCTTCTTTGAAGCCCATCGACATGATCTGGTCACAGAAGATAACCGACTCTTTCTGACCGCAGTAACGGTAGACGGTGTCGATCACCTGCTGCACTTCTTTCTTCCGCAGCAGGCGGTTGACCAGTTCGAACGGCGCTTTGTTGTTCATCGGCAGCAGAGCACCCAGACGCAGACGGCCCGGAGTGGTTTCATAGCGCTTTTGAACTTCGTTGCCTTCGTCGTCGATCTGCGTGATCCGCGCGGTGATTTTTGAGTGCAGATGCACCTCACCCGCGTCCAGCGCATGCTGAACTTCTTCGATCGAACCAAAGACCTTGCCTTCGCCCGGCATGCCTTCGCGCTCCAGGGTCACATAGTAGAGACCCAGGATCATATCCTGCGATGGAACGATGATCGGTGCGCCGTTTGCAGGCGACAGAACGTTGTTCGTCGACATCATCAGAACACGGGCTTCCAGCTGCGCCTCAAGGCTCAGCGGCACGTGAACGGCCATCTGGTCACCGTCGAAGTCGGCGTTAAAGGCCGAACAGACCAGCGGGTGCAGCTGGATCGCTTTACCTTCGATCAGGACCGGCTCGAACGCCTGAATGCCAAGACGGTGCAGCGTCGGCGCACGGTTCAGCATGACAGGGTGTTCGCGGATCACCTCGTCGAGAATATCCCACACTTCGGGACGCTCTTTCTCGACCAGTTTCTTCGCCTGTTTCACGGTCGAAGACAGACCCTTGGCTTCAAGGCGCGAGTAGATGAACGGCTTGAACAGTTCCAGCGCCATCTTCTTGGGCAGACCACACTGGTGCAGCTTAAGCTCCGGACCGGTCACAATGACCGAACGGCCCGAGAAGTCGACGCGCTTACCCAGAAGGTTCTGACGGAAGCGGCCCTGCTTGCCTTTCAGCATGTCCGACAGCGATTTCAGCGGGCGCTTGTTGGCGCCAGTGATCACGCGGCCACGACGGCCGTTGTCGAACAGAGCATCCACGGATTCCTGCAGCATCCGCTTTTCGTTGCGGACGATGATGTCAGGCGCGCGCAGTTCGATCAGACGCTTCAGACGGTTGTTCCGGTTGATGACGCGGCGATACAGATCGTTCAGGTCCGAAGTCGCGAAACGGCCACCATCCAGCGGAACCAGCGGACGCAATTCCGGCGGAATGACCGGGATCACAGTCATAACCATCCATTCGGGCCGGTTGCCCGACTCGAGGAAGGATTCAACAACCTTCAGACGCTTGATGATCTTCTTGGGCTTCAGCTCGCCGGTGGCTTCGGCCAGATCGGCGCGTAGCTGCTCGGCTTCGGCTTCCAGATCGATCTGGGCCAGCATCTCGCGGATGGCTTCGGCACCGATATTCGCGGTGAACGCGTCCATGCCATAGGCATCCTGCGCATCCATGTACTCTTCTTCGGTCAGCATCTGGCCGTAGGTCAGGTCAGTCAGACCAGGCTCGATGACGACATAGTTCTCAAAGTACAGAACGCGTTCCAGATCGCGCAGCGTCATGTCCAGCATCAGACCGATGCGGGACGGCAGCGATTTCAGGAACCAGATATGTGCGACGGGCGCGGCCAGTTCGATGTGGCCCATACGCTCGCGGCGGACTTTCTGCAGGGTGACTTCCACACCGCATTTTTCGCAGACAACGCCGCGATACTTCATCCGCTTATATTTGCCGCACAGACATTCGTAGTCTTTGATCGGGCCAAAGATACGCGCGCAGAACAGGCCGTCACGTTCAGGCTTGAACGTCCGGTAGTTGATGGTTTCGGGTTTCTTGATCTCGCCATAGGACCAAGACAGGATCCGCTCGGGCGACGCCAGCGAGACCTTGATCTCGTCAAAGACCTTCGGGGGCGTCAGCGGGTTGAACGGGTTGTTGGTGATTTCCTGGTTCATTTGTTACCTCAAATCTTGCGGAAGGGGGGACGGGAGAAAGGGCAGCGCCCTTACTCCTCAACCTCCGCATCCAGGAGTTCCATATTCAGGCCGAGGCCACGGACTTCTTTCACCAGAACGTTGAACGATTCCGGTACGCCCGCTTCAAAGTTATCCTCGCCCTTGACGATCGACTCATAGACCTTGGTCCGGCCGGCGACGTCATCCGATTTCACGGTGAGCATCTCCTGCAGGGTGTAGGCGGCGCCGTAAGCTTCCAGAGCCCAGACTTCCATCTCACCAAAGCGCTGACCACCGAACTGCGCCTTACCACCCAGCGGCTGCTGGGTCACCAGGCTGTACGGCCCGGTCGAACGCGCGTGGATTTTGTCGTCCACAAGGTGGTGCAGTTTCAGCAGGTACTTGATGCCCACGGTGACCGGACGCGCGAATTGCTCACCGGTACGACCGTCGAACAGAACCGACTGACCGCTTTCCGAGAAGCCCGCACGCACCAGCGCATCGTTGACGTCAGCCTCTTTGGCGCCGTCGAAGACCGGGGTTGCGATCGGAACACCGCGGGTCACGTTGCCCGCTGCCTCGATCAGGCCATCCTCGTCCAGACCGGTGATGCCTTCTTCGTAGACATCTTCGCCATAGGCCAGCTTCATCGCTTCGCGCACCGGGGTCAGATCGCCGGAGCGGCGATATTCACCCAGAGCCTCATCAATGTTCAGACCCAGGCCGCGTGCAGCCCAACCCATGTGGGTTTCAAGGATCTGACCAACGTTCATACGCGAAGGTACGCCAAGTGGGTTAAGACAGAAGTCAACCGGGGTACCATCGGCCAGGAACGGCATGTCTTCCATCGGAACAACCTTGGAGATCACACCTTTGTTCCCGTGACGACCGGCCATCTTGTCGCCTGGCTGCAGCTTACGCTTCACGGCGATGAAGACTTTGACCATCTTCATCACACCCGGCGGCAGGTCGTCGCCACGACGGACTTTTTCGACCTTGTCTTCGAAACGGGCGTCCAAAGCACGCTTTTGCACTTCGTACTGCTCGTTCAGAGCTTCGACGATCTGCGCGTCCTGCTCGCCTTCCAGCGCCAGCTGCCACCACTGACCACGAGTCAGAGTTTCCAGCAGCTCCTCGGTGATCACCGACCCTGCCTTGACGCCTTTCGGCCCTTTGACAGCGGTTTTACCTAGGATCAAGCCCTGCAGACGCGCATAGATGTTGCGGTCCAGGATCGCCAACTCGTCGTCCCGGTCACGGGCCAGACGTTCGACTTCCTCACGCTCGATCTGCAGCGCACGCTCGTCTTTTTCGACGCCGTGACGGTTGAAGACACGGACTTCGACGACTGTACCGTAATCGCCCGGCTTCACGCGCAGCGAGGTGTCGCGCACGTCAGATGCTTTTTCACCGAAGATGGCGCGCAGCAGCTTTTCTTCCGGGGTCATCGGGCTTTCGCCCTTCGGAGTGATCTTGCCGACCAGAATATCGCCCGGCTCAACATCCGCGCCGATGTAAACGATGCCCGCCTCGTCGAGGTTGCGCAGCGCTTCTTCACCGACGTTCGGGATGTCGCGGGTGATCTCTTCCGGACCCAGCTTAGTGTCACGGGCGGCGACTTCGAATTCCTCGATATGGACCGAGGTAAAGACGTCATCACGCGCGATACGTTCGCTGATCAGGATCGAGTCTTCGTAGTTGTAACCGTTCCAAGGCATGAACGCGACGACCACGTTCTTACCAAGCGCCAGTTCACCCATGTCGGTCGACGGACCGTCGGCAATGACCTCGCCCTTCTGGACGGTGTCACCCACCTTGATCAGCGGACGCTGGTTGATGCAGGTGTTCTGGTTCGAACGCTGGAACTTGCGCAGACGGTAAATGTCAACGCCAGCGTCACCCAGTTCCAGATCTTCGGTGGCGCGGATAACGATACGCTGGGCATCGACCTGGTCGATGATACCGGCGCGTTTCGCCTGAATCGCAGCACCCGAGTCGATCGCAACCTTTTCCTCGATACCGGTACCGACCAGCGGTGCTTCGGCCCGCAGCAGCGGAACCGCCTGACGTTGCATGTTCGAGCCCATCAGAGCGCGGTTGGCGTCGTCATTTTCAAGGAACGGGATCAGCGATGCAGCGACCGAGACCAGCTGTTTCGGCGACACGTCGATCAGGTCTACATTCTCGCGCGGGGCAAGGGTGTAGTCACCGGCCTGGCGGGTCGACACCAGATCGTTGATGAACTTGCCATCGGCATCCAGCGTCGCGTTCGCCTGCGCCACGGTGTGACGCATCTCCTCGGTCGCGGACATGTAGTGAACCTCATCGGTCACCTCGGCGTCTTTGACAACGCGATACGGTGTTTCGATGAAGCCATATTTGTTCACGCGAGCAAAGGTGGCCAGCGAGTTGATCAGACCGATGTTCGGACCTTCCGGCGTTTCAATCGGGCACATCCGGCCATAGTGGGTCGGGTGCACGTCGCGCACCTCAAAGCCCGCACGCTCACGCGTCAGACCACCGGGCCCAAGCGCCGAGAGACGGCGTTTGTGCGTAACTTCCGACAGCGGGTTGGTCTGGTCCATGAACTGCGACAGCTGCGACGAGCCGAAGAATTCGCGGACAGCAGCCGCAGCAGGTTTCGCGTTGATCAGGTCCTGAGGCATGACAGTGTCGATTTCAACCGACGACATACGCTCTTTGATCGCGCGCTCCATACGCAGCAGGCCAACGCGGTACTGGTTTTCCATCAGTTCGCCAACCGAACGCACACGACGGTTGCCGAGGTGGTCAATATCGTCCACGTCGCCTTTGCCGTCACGCAGTTCAACCAGCGCCTTGATGCAGGCCACGATATCTTCACGGCGTAGGGTGCGCAGGGTGTCCGGCGCATCCAGTGCCAAACGCATGTTCATCTTCACGCGGCCAACGGCGGACAGGTCATAACGCTCGCTGTCGAAGAACAGGGTGTCGAACAGGGCCGACGCAGCTTCAACGGTGGGCGGTTCGCCCGGACGCATGACGCGGTAGATATCCATCAGCGCGGTTTCGCGGCTCATGTTCTTGTCCTGAGCCATGGTATTGCGCATGTACGGACCAACATTGACGTTGTCGATATCCAGAACCGGGATGTCGGTGATGCCCGCATCGATCAGTTCTTTGGCAGTACCGCCAATCAGGTCACCGTCTTTGTCGTATTCCAGGGTCAGTTCATCACCGGCTTCGACATAGATCGCGCCGTTTTCTTCGTTGATGATGTCCTTCGCGACAAATTTGCCAACGATGTGATCGAACGGAACCAGAAGGTCGGTTACGGTGCCTTCGTCGATCAGTTTTTTGACCGCGCGCGGAGTGACTTTCTTACCTGCTTCGGCAATCACTTCACCGGATTTGGCGTCAACCAGATCATAGGTCGGACGGGTCCCACGCACACGCTCGGGGAAGAACGGCGTGATCCACCCTTTCTTCTTGTCCAGCTTGTAGGACACGGTGTTGTAATACGCGTCCATGATCGCTTCCTGATCCAAACCCAGTGCATAAAGCAGGGTTGTCACAGGCAGTTTGCGGCGGCGGTCGATACGGGCGAACACGATGTCCTTGGCGTCGAATTCAAAGTCCAGCCAGCTGCCGCGATACGGGATGATGCGGCAGGCAAACAGCAACTTGCCCGAGGAATGGGTCTTGCCCTTGTCGTGGTCAAAGAACACACCGGGCGAGCGGTGCATCTGGGATACGATCACACGCTCGGTCCCGTTCACGACAAAGGTGCCGTTCGGCGTCATCAAAGGCATGTCGCCCATGAAGACATCCTGTTCCTTGATGTCTTTTACCGACTTCGCGCCGGTGTCTTCGTCGACATCAAACACGATCAGACGCAGAGTGACCTTCAGCGGCGCGCTGTAAGTCATGTCACGCTGCATACATTCTTCGACGTCGTATTTGGGTTTTTCCAGATCGTATTTCACGAACTCCAGAACGGAGGTTTCGTTGAAATCCTTGATCGGGAAAACCGACTGGAACACACCTTTGATGCCTTCGCCGTCTGTTGGCTGCTCTGCATCGCCGGAGCGTAGGAAAAGATCATAAGAAGATTTCTGTACCTCAATAAGGTTCGGCATCTCCAGCACTTCGCGGATTTTGCCGTAGTATTTACGAAGACGTTTCTGGCCAAGGAACGTTTGAGCCATGTCAGATGTCACCTTTCGATGTTCTCAGCGGGCAAAGACACCGTCGGGCCCCGGCATCTTGCACAATCGAGACAACACGTCCGGATCAATTCATGGCCACCGTCCCGAAGGCGGCCTCCCGATCCGAAAACCGTGTCTTAGAAAACACCCCATGCGTTGAGGCCCTTTCTAAGACAGGTTCGGCTGGACCCGGATTTCTCCGGACCCAGCCAAATTTTTCGGCGCATCAGCGACGCACCTGAGACTAAGCTTAGGCCAGCTCGACTTCGGCGCCAGCTGCTTCCAGCTTGGCTTTGACGTCTTCTGCTTCTGCTTTGTCCACGCCTTCTTTGATCTTGCCGCCGGCTTCGACCAGTTCCTTGGCTTCTTTCAGGCCCAGGCCGGTGATGCCGCGAACTTCTTTGATGACGTTGATTTTCGATGCGCCGGCGTTCTTCAGAACGACGTCGAATTCGGTTTTTTCTTCCTCAGCTGCGCCGCCGGCGTCGCCGCCTGCTGCCATGACAACTGCGCCGCCTGCTGCGGGCTCGATGCCATATTCGTCTTTGAGGATGGTTTTCAGTTCTTGTGCTTCCAGCAGGGTCAGACCCACGATGCTTTCTGCGAGTGCTTTCAGATCAGCCATTTTATCAGCTCTTTCCGTTTACAGTGTGTGTTCCAACGTCAGGGTATTCACCCTACGCAGATCATTCAGTGCCAACCGCTTACGCAGCTTCCGCCTTCTCTTCGATGGTGGAAAGGATGCTTGCGATGTTGCTTGCAGGTGCGCCAATCGCGCCGGCGATGTTCGAAGCAGGTGCGCCAATGCAGCCCACGATCGAAGCAATAAGCTCCTCGCGAGACGGCATTTTCGAAACTGTTTCGACGCCTTTGCGGTCCAGAGCGTTCTCACCCATTGCACCGCCGAGGATCTCAAAATTCTTGTTATCCTTGGCGAAGTCCTCGGCCACCTTGGCTGCTGCCACGGGGTCCTCGGAATAGGTCAGAACGGTCATCCCTGTCAGCAGGTCGGCCATGCTTTCACACGGCTTACCCTCAAGGGCGATTTTGGCGAGCCTGTTCTTGGCAACACGCACAGAGCCACCCGCGTCACGAGCACGTGCGCGAAGGTCCTGCATCTCGGCAACTGTCAGACCGGCGTAGTGAGCAACCACTACGACGCCAGAGCTTTCGAAGATTTGGCCGAGTTCCTCGACCACTTTCTCTTTCTGGGCTCTATCCACAGTTCTCTCCAAGTTAGGGGCGATACCTCACCCCGGCTCATATTTGCCGCAGCCTTCGCTCCGGCGTTCAGGTCCGTTGTTACGGGATTGGCCAAAATGCGCCCGAGGGTGGGACCCTCAGAATTCTTTGGTCTTACCCGTCTCAGGCAGGGAATTAAGGGACCAAATGGACCCACCCACCGTCTTGGACGAAACGAAAGAAAGCGCACGACGAATCGCACGCTTTATTCCGCAGGTCTACTTAGGGCAGAAGGGCGGGGTTTCCAAGGGGTAAATTGAGGGTTCGCCCCGATTTCAAGCGCCCTCGCATCTGACCCAACCGATGCAGGGATTATATGTAAGCACGCAACACTGACGCCGCGCCTGACCCGATGGTCATGGCCGCAGTGCGATCAAACCCTGCATCCGCGTTCTGCAGCGCCGGGAACAGAGACAGGATTTCACTGCGTTGCGAGGATGACAGCGTGCTGACCGAATTTTTGGTCAGGAAAAAGCTCTCGGTCAGAGCGCCGTTCGATTGCATGATGTGATGACGATCAAACATGAAATGCGTGTATCTCACTGTCCCGGATTCGCGGATCGATACACCGGGCATGCCGCACAGGTGCTTGGCCGCGACCAAAACCTCGGCCTGACCAAACAGCATTTCCGCCGCGGGCACATCAATCAAAACCCGGTGTTGCTGTGACACAACCAACGTGCCGGAGTTTCCAATCGCACCAGCCTGGATCACAACCGGGGCACACGCACCTTTGGCGGCCACCTCGGTATGGCCAACCCAAAGAACCTCTTGGAACCCGGCATCGCGGGTCCAGACCTTAGTGCCGACCCGCAGATCTTCGACTGGCAAATCGCCAGCCTCCGTTCGGATCAAAGTGCCTTCTCCAAAGCAGGTGATATAATCGGCGTAATCTGATGCCCCTAAGTTGGACCCGCCGACCTTTACGTAAGAGACACCATCCTGCAACGGGGCTGAAGATGCATATCCCCATACATCCTGCGTCACGCCACCTTGAGAGAATACGTATATGTCGATCTCAGGTCCGGTTGGGCTTCCCCCTGCATCCAGAGCCCGCACTGTAATCACGGATTCAGATTCAACGCCCTGCCCGTTTGCAACAATGCCGCCGCCATCAATGATCGTGTGGTTTGCCGTGTCATCATCGTTGAAGACATCAACGTCAAGCGTGTCATCCAGGGTGATGGTTGCGCCCATACCCGACGAGTACACAAAAACCGTGCCATTCGGTGTGTCAGAGTTGTTTATGATGCCGTCTCCGACAATCGACCCGTTACTGCTTGAGGTTACGACCAGACTTTCGTTGTCCTGCGCAAAGAATACTCGTTCGACCATATTAACTTCCAACCAAGTGTTTGACGCGCGCCAATTGACCCTGCCTCAAGACTGTCACGGCAAGCTTACCTGCGGGACGCTATCAAATCATTGAACCGATTTGAAAGAGACTGTTCTTCACAAATTTGAAAGCACGACCTGCAAAACAAAGAAACCCCGGCGGAATAATCCACCGGGGTCCACAATTCTTACGTTTCCAAGCGCTTATTCGCCCGAAGCTTCCGCAACATCCAGCGTCACGCCTGGGCCCATGGTCGAACTCAGCGCGATTTTCTTCATGTAGGTGCCTTTGGCGCCCGACGGCTTGGCCTTGGCAACAGCCGAGACAAAGGCGCGAACGTTTTCGACCAGCTTGGCTTCGTCAAACGACGCTTTGCCAACGCCAGCGTGCACAACACCGCCTTTTTCCGCCTTGAACTGAACTTCACCGCCCTTGGCTGCTTCCACGGCTGCTTTCACATCCATGGTCACGGTGCCAACTTTGGGGTTCGGCATCAGGTTACGGGGCCCCAGAACCTTACCCAGACGACCAACGATCGGCATCATGTCCGGGGTGGCAATGCAGCGATCAAATTCGATGGTGCCGCCCTGAATGGTTTCCATCAGGTCCTCTGCGCCAACGATATCTGCGCCAGCTTCTTTCGCTTCGTCAGCCTTCGGGCCGCGAGCAAAAACAGCAACGCGCATCGCTTTACCAGTGCCGTTCGGCAGGCCAACAACGCCGCGAACCATCTGGTCTGCGTGACGGGTGTCAACGCCCAGGTTCATCGCGATTTCGATGGTCTCGTCGAATTTCGAGGTTGCGTTGCCCTTGACCAGAGCAACAGCTTCTTCAACCGACAGGTTTTCCTTGCCGGCGACAGCTTCGCGCGCAGCGCGGGTACGTTTACCGAGTTTTGCCATCTTACTTCACCTCGATGCCCATAGAGCGGGCCGAGCCCAGGATGATCTGCATTGCGCCTTCGACGTCGTTGGCGTTCAGATCTTTCATTTTGGCTTCGGCGATTTCGCGAACCTGCTTGCTGGTCACGGTAGCCACGGTCTCACGACCTGGGTTTTCCGCGCCACGGGGGCGGTTACGCTTGCCGACCGGCTTCAGACCAGCTGCTTTTTTCAGGTAGTAAGACGCGGGCGGCGTCTTGATGTCCATGGTGAAGGACTTGTCCTGATAGTAGGTGATCACGGTCGGGCAAGGAGCGCCGGGCTCCATGTCTGCTGTCTTGGCGTTGAACGCCTTGCAGAATTCCATGATGTTGATGCCGCGCTGACCCAGCGCCGGACCAACTGGCGGCGACGGGTTCGCCTGACCTGCAGGAACCTGCAGCTTCATTGTACCAGCAAGCTTCTTGGCCATTTGGTTTTCCTTTCAACTTAGGCAGGACGCGTCCCACCCAGATTATGTTGCGTGGTCCGGTCGGGGATCGCGATCCCAGAAACCTCCCACGAGAGAATCTCGCCCGAAGACGATAGAGGCGGCGTGTACAGGGGAATGTGAAGCTTGGCAAGTGGTCTGGATTCCAATTGGAAATCATAGAATCAATACCCTCGCGTCCAAAGCAAGGCTTGGGCTTTGCCGAGCGTCCGATACAAGTCCGCTCCGATCGCCTCAATGAGATGCCAGGCGTTAAGCACCCAACAATGCAATAAAGTGTTAATGCCTTTAACTGCAGTGAAAAAAGCACTGCCGCACAACCTGCAAACCAGCGGGCAAACTACCCAAGCTTCAGACGGTCGTGGGCTTGGACACCCGTGCGGATCCCAGCTGTGTTATACTTAGTGAAAATAGTTATTTTTGGTGGAGGTTAATTATGATTTTCCGATTAGCAGCAACACTTGTCATCGCGGTCTCTTTCGCTGCGACCGCGCCTCAGACAGCACAAGCAGACGCTGGCGATTTCCTCGGCGGAGCCGTTGTCGGCGGGGTCGTGGGATATGCGATAGGCAAGGACCAGCAGAAAAAGAAAGCGCGGTCATCCACCCGGACATACCGACCGGGCATTCCGTCGACCACGCAAGGTGCGCAAACCCAAACAGCGCTCAACTATTTTGGCTACAATGCCGGGCGTGTCGATGGTCAGGTCGGCCGTGGCACCCGATCGGCGATCGAACGCTACCAGGCTTCAATGGGCTATCCTGTAAATGGCCATGACTTCCAGCCCTATCAATATGATTTCCTGATGCAAGCCTATTACTGGGCGACAAGCGGCGGACAAGCCACTATGCAACTTTCGGGCCAACCGCTGCTTATGGCTTATCGCCAAAAACTCCATAGCGGATCAGCCGTGGCTGCAGCCCCTCAGGCACCGGCACCGACCACGCCAGTCGCGACCCCTCAGGAGACCGAGACCGCGGAGACAAAATCTGCCAGTCTGCCAAGCCTGTTTTCCGGAGGAACCGGAGGTCCATCGCTAGCCAATCGCTGTAGCGGGGTGATGCTTCAAACATCGACCAATGGCGGTTATACAACTTTGTCGAACATGTCTGATCCTGATTTTGCACTCAGCGAGCAGTTCTGCCTCGCCCGAAGCTATGCCATGGCCCGCGGCGAGGAGCTTATGCAGGACATCCAAGGGCTGACGCCGGATCAGGTAACGGCCCAGTGCGACTCGTATGGCGATATGTTGGCACCGCAAGTGGTCGCCTTGTCTCTAAACTCAAAAACTGATGCAGAAACTCAGATGCGCAAGCTTGCGCTGGATTCCGGCCTTAGCCCCGAAGATCTTGCGGCAACAAGCAAGGTCTGCCTCGCGATCGGCTACCGTCAGGACAATATGGACACCGCAGTCGGGTCTGCGCTGATGCTGGTTGCAATGGGTGAGCCCGCCTACGGAGAGCTTATTGGCCACCACCTGCGCGAAGGCTTCGGTGTGCCAGAACGTCGTGATCTGGCGATGCAGTGGTACGATGCGAGCCTTTCGGCACTGGATGCCGGATCGCAAGCTGTTTTCCTACCGTCACAGACCGACCGCCCACAACTGCTGCGCGCAGCTATGGTTCAGGCGCAGTAGAGCGAGAAGAATGAAACGTAATTCGTCATCAAACAACGTCGCGGTGCCTGATGCTTCGCGGCGTTTTTTGCATGTTTGCGGACCTTGTTGATCTGACTAATGCGCAGTTTGATCTGATCCTCATCTGATCAGTATGCGTCGCCCCGAGACGTCGGAAACCAACTACAGAATTACCGCAACACAACCGTTTTGCGCCCTGACCATTCCCGAACACCAACAACCGCGTAAGAAGTAAAACAGATTTCTCAAAGACATAAGTTGCTTATGAACCCCCGACGGTTATCTTAGGGCAGGTTGGATATAGAAGGGGCGGTCTGAGTTGGCATCATCTCGACTAAACAAAGGGCTACTGATTTGTGTTCTTTTCGCAATTGTGCCCGGATGCGGCAGCAACGCCCAGGATCAGGGTGCAGTGTCCGAGACAACTGCCCAATCCGAAGCACCCCAAAACACTGCTTCACGCAACACGGCAGGAATTGACCCCGCCACCTATGCCGGTCGCTTTCAAGTCAAGCTGACCAAGGAAGTTCCTTTGCGCGATATTCCCGTTCCCTTCACCGTCTACGGCGGTCTAGAGGAATCCAGCCCAACCCGCCTGCGATTGCGAGCGTTCATGGATTTGCGTGGATTGCAGGAAAAGGCACCTCAGATACTGACTGGCCCCTTGGAAGAAAGCTGTAAACGCCAGATTTACCTCGAGATCCGAGATGTCACTGCAATAGGTGAAACCGTTAAAGTAGAAGGCTCAGCCCGCGCCCAGTTTACGCGGTGCAAACGAAATGAAGAACCCGGCTTTCGGTATTTCGGGGCCACGGTTGATGCAACTGCTGTCGCCAAGGCAGAGGTTAAAGGCCAATGCCTTACGTTCAGTATCGAAAGCGCTGACCTCAGACCGCGTGGGTTCATCGGAGCTGTTACCGACCTTTTTGGGCTGACCAACCGAATAAATGAAGCTGTCCTTGAAAAGGGCGGCGAGTTTTTGGCGGCCAATCCGGTTTGTCCGCCATTACCTGAAGAATTCTCTGTACTTGATCCGAATTACGAATCCGGCGGAACGCGCGAAATCGCGCCAGGAGGATTGGGCGCTGCTGTTGTCGGTTCGGCCGATGTAAGCGCCGAGACGATAGTGAAAGTCCTTGCAGGGCTGAAAGAACTTGGTGTGTTGGAGTTTGCTGAATGAGACTTTGGTTAATTCTTCCAGCCCTTATCGCAGCAGTTCTGGGCCCTCGCGCCCCTGACGCGCAGCAGGTAAACTTTGTCATCGACGCGACACTACCGGTTCGCGATACCGAACTGCCGTATACTCTTGATCTGAACCTCACCGCCGCTGCGCCCACTCGGATCGGGGTCGGTGCCCTTCTCGACCTGCGCGAAGTTCAAAAGGTTGTGCCCGAGCGGTTGGCTGACAATGCGATCGTCGACAATTGTGGTCTGCAAGTCAGACTTGATGATTTGAGCTTTAAGGCCGAAGACCAAGTAATAGATCTGGATGGGGACGTGACCATCACGATTTTTGAATGCAGCCGCACCGGTGAACGCAACTTTGAACGCGGTGAAGAAAAAAGAGCGATACTGGCAAGCCTATCCACCGAAGCAACTGTCGAAGTGCGGGACAACTGCGCCTATTTCAAGCTTATTGATCTTACCCTTACGGCCCCCGAAGAACAGCGAGAGCAACTGCTGGAAGACGACACATTAGACTCGGTGAAGGAGTTGATGTTGGCTGCAGTGGATCTTGCACTGAACGACACTCCGCTGTGCCCGGAACTGCCGGCAGAGCTTGCGTCACTTGACCCAACCTACGACAAAGGCGGCCCGCGCGAGATCGGAGAAGGTGGTCTTGGCGTTCTCCTTGAAGGCTCAGTGGACGTCAGCCCTTCGACAATCCTCGACATTCTGACAGTGCTTCAAGAACAAGAGCTTATTCCGGGCCGGCCGTAAAAACGGCTGGCCGTGTGGCTGGATCGCTGTTTGGTGTTGATTGATAAACGATCGTCAAAAAAAAACGCCGCGCTGCCCGTGGCAGCGCGGCGTCGAAAATAAGCGAAGAGCGATTAGCCCTGCTTCGTAACCTGCGTAAAGTCCAGCTCGACCGGGGTTTCGCGACCAAAGATCGAAACCGAGACCTTCAGTTTCTGGTTTTCGTCGTCCACACCTTCGACCATGCCGTCGAAATCCTCGAACGGTCCGTCGTTGACTTTGACCTTCTCGCCGACCTCGAAGGTGATCATCAGCTTGGGCGCTTCTTCACCTTCCTGAACGCGGTTGAGGATCTGGTTCACCTCGGCGTCACGCATCGGCATCGGGCGGCCTTGCGGGCCCAAGAAACCGGTCACGCGGTTGATCGAGTTGATCAGGTGATAGCCCTGATCTGACATTTCCATATGCACCAGAACGTAGCCGGGCATAAAGCGGCGTTCGGTCGTGACCTTCTTGCCGCGGCGCACTTCGATCACCTCTTCGGTGGGCACCAGTACTTCGTCGATGTCGTCTTCAAGGCCCTGTTCAGCCACCGACGTGCGGATCTGTTCTGCGATCTTCTTTTCGAAATTCGAAAGAACGCTGACCGAGTACCACCGTTTCGCCATGAACCTGTCGTCCTTGTCTGTCTTCGGGGTATCGGATTTGCCGGATACACCCGTCATTAAAATCTTGTCACGTTATCCGGAATAAAAAGCGGCGCGCAGCCCGAATCGCCACACGCCCATTCCGAATAGTCCTGCGTCAACTACTCTGACATTGCCCGCTGTGCAAGGGGGCAGCCGCGTTTCCACGCTTAGCTGAACGCGCCCAGAATCAGCTGAAGGCCACCCCGGATACCCAGATCGACCAAAGCAAAGAAGACCGCCGTAAGCGCCGCCATGATGAAAACCATAACCGTGGTCAACAGCACCTCGCGCCGGGTCGGCCAGACGACCTTGGACACTTCGGCACGGACTTGCTGAATGAACTGAATCGGGTTGGTGGTGGCCATTTGGCGTGTTCTCTCTGCTAGCGGATGGCCCGGACATAACCGGGCATTGCGGCAATTTCAAGGGCAGTTGGATCAACTCTGCCCTGAGCGGTCAGGGTTTGGGTTTATCGTCCCATTCATCGCTCAGGATCCGGCGCGCGTCACCCTCAGGATCTTCATACTGGTTCGACCGGACAGTGTAGACAAAAGCCACCAGGCCAACGCCGCCCAGCAACAGTGAAATCGGGATCAGGTAGGCAAGAACTTCCATCCGGTTCACCTCAACCGCAGGGCATTGAGCGACACGGTGATGGACGAGGTCGACATCGCAAGCGCCGCGATCAATGGAGTTGCAAGCCCAATCACTGCCAATGGAACGGCTATCACGTTGTAGACAGTCGCGATGCGGAAGTTTTCGCGAATGCGTTTTGTCGCTTTGACCGCCGTGTCGCAAGCATCCGCGATGGGGGAAAGGTCATTGCCCAACAACACAATGTCCGACGCCACCCGTGCGGCATCCAACGCTGACGCCGGTGAGATCGAAACATGCGCCGCCGCCAAGGCCGCCGTGTCATTTAGACCGTCGCCCACCATCAGGACATGGTGACCCTTATCGCTGAGGTCCTGAATGCGATGCGCCTTGTCCTGCGGCAAAGCTTCGGCAATCCAATCTGTGATCCCCAGTTTTTCAGCCAACGCGCGCACGGCCCCCTGCGAGTCGCCGGACATCAGGACCACATGCTTGCCAGCGGCACGCAACGCGTCGACCGCCTCGGCCGCACCCGGGCGCAACGCATCCGAGAACCGGAAGGCCAAAGGCGCATGATCGCCAATAGCCAGCCAGGCTGAGGTTTCACTGCCCTGCTCTGCGCCGACCCAAGCGGCCCGGCCCAAACGCACGCGTTGACCACGGTATTCACCTTCGGTGCCGTAACCCGGAACCTCAACGACGCCCCGCACGTTGGCAGGCTTGATCCCGGCCTCACGCGCGGCTTTCGCCAAAGCCACAGACAATGGGTGTGCCGACGCCTCGGCCAGCGCCAGGGCAACTTCGACCTTCGCGCGGGAATGATCCCCTAAGTTGACCAGTTCCGGCGAACCGGATGTCAGAGTGCCTGTTTTGTCGAACACCACCGTGTCAGCCTCGGACAAACGCTCCAACGCGGTTGCATGTTTGATCAACATACCTTTGCGGAACAACCGGCCAGACGCCGCCGTTGTCACCGCTGGAACGGCCAGACCCAGAGCACATGGGCAGGTGATAATCAGAACCGCCGCCGCGATATTCAACGCCGTGCGGATATCGCCGGAATAAATGTACCAGCCCAGAAAGCTGAGCGCTGATAGGATGTGAACGCCCGGCGCATAAAGCTTGGCCGCCTTGTCGGCCAAAGAAGTATAACGCGACCGACCGGATTCAGCGATGGCCACCAGATCCGCCATGCGGTGCAGCGACGTATCCTCGCCCACCGCAGTTGCGCGCAATGTCAAAGGACCAGTCAGGTTGACCTCACCTGCACTGACCAACTGGCCGATTTCGGCAAATACAGGCACCGTTTCTCCGGTCAGTAGCGAGCGGTCGAGTTCGGACTGGCCCGACACAATCTCACCGTCCACTGGCATCCGACCGCCGGGGCGCACAAGGATCAAATCGCCTACTTTCAGATCAGCAACTGCAATTTCATTTTCTACGCCATCCACCAAACGGATCGCGCGCGGCACCTCAAGCGCGGTCAGTTCTTCGGCCGCGGATCGGGCTGCGGCACGGGTGCGGTAATCCAGATAACGACCGGCCAGCAGGAAGAAGGTCAGGGTCAGGGCCGCATCGAAATAGGCATGTTCGCCACTCAACGCGGTTTCCCAAAGCGATGTGACCAGCGCCAACAAGATCGCCAACACAATTGGCACATCCATGTTCAGGCGGCGCACCCGCAAGGCGCTCCACGCATTGGCAAAGAAGGGCTGGGCTGAAAACGCGATGGCAGGCAGAGCAATCGCGGCAGAAATCCAGTGGAACATGTCCCGCGTGGCGTCAGTGGCCCCGGACCAGACCGAAACCGACAACAGCATGACGTTCATGGAAGCAAACCCGGCCACCGCCAGGCGCATCAGTAAGTCACGCCCTGCCTTGTCCGTCTGAGTGGCCGACAAGGCGCCCGGATCAAGCTCGTGCGCTTCAAAACCGGCTTTCTCAAGCACTGGGATCAGATCGACAGCACGTGTTTCAGGCGTTGCTTTGATCATCGCGCGTTTCAGGGTTAGGTTCACCCGTGCATTTTCAACACCGGGATGCGCGTTCAGTTCCCTTTCGACGGTCGCAATACAGGCCGAGCAGTGAATACCCGGCAAAGACAGGGCTATCTGCACATCCTCCGGAATCGACCGGGCGGGTTCCGCCGGGGCTGCAAGGCAGCCCGGGCAGGCTGCGGTGCCGGAAGAAAGCTGCGCCGTCATCGCTTACCCCTTCACATACAGCGGAACGCGCTGCGAAAATTCCGCGCCATCACTGTCCCGCGCCACCAGACGAATGTTCCAGTTGCCCTCGCCCAACGTGGCCGGCGTGGCGTAGGCCGTTCCGTCAAAGGTGAAATCCGGCACGAAATCCTCGCGGACATGAGTCGCGCGGCCCACAACAGCCTGCAACTCGCTGACCTGAACCGGCGCACCACTTTCATCGGTGATGTGCAGGATCAGCAACCCGCCCTTGGTTTCAGCCCGTACGGTCCACCCCAGCGCTTGTTGCTGTTTCAAACGTTCGTTGAACTCCTGACTGGCCACGTATGAATTCTTGACCTCAAGCCCCGGAAAGGTTTTGACCGCGCTGTAGGCCAGAACAAGGTTCACGGCGATGATCACGCCAAAGGCGCCCACAAACACCGCCAAAGCGTGTTTTCCGGTGAATTTCCGTTCCGCCATGATCAATTCCCCCGTCCGTTAAACGTGGTGTCCTTATAGGCCCGCTCACCGCTGCTCAGATCTTCAACCCAGATGCGGACCGGCGTTGAATCCGCTCCGGCTGGGCCCGTGTCGCGGGACGAGATAATATATACACGAGTCAATTGTGCTGTATCTGCCGGCACATTCACAGTGTGCAGGTTCGTGCCTTCGATTTCCAGCCGCATAGCCGGATCTCCGGTCAGAGACAGGGTGAACAGACGATCTTCGCCATGTTTGTTACGTAGCCGCACATCATAAGTGTTGCGGATCGTTCCATCAGACAGGGTTACAAATGTCGGGTTGCGGACCGGCGCAACAGTCAAATCGATATCCGAGCGAATGAACAGCGCAAAGAGCAGGGCAAAGCCAACCAGCGACCACAGGGACGTGTACATGATCGTGCGGGCCCGGAAGATATGCTTCCACACGCTTTTGGGCGGCTGGCCGGACCGCTCTCTCGTTTCATCGCTGAGGGCCATGTAATCGATCAGCCCACGCGGCTTACCGATCTTGGCCATCATGTCGTCACAGGCATCAATACACAGGGCGCAGGTGATGCATTCAAGCTGCTGTCCATCGCGAATGTCGATCCCAACAGGGCAGACATTCACGCAGGCCATACAGTCGATGCAATCCCCCAATTCGGAATCTGCAGTCCGTTTACCCTTGCCGCGTGGCTCGCCCCGCCATTCGCGGTAACCGACAACCAGTGTGTCTTCGTCCATCATTGCCGCTTGAATGCGGGGCCATGGGCAAGCGTAGATGCAGATCTGTTCGCGGGCGAAACCGCCAAAGAAAAAGGTAGTGCCCGTCAGGATCAGCATCGTTGTGTACGCGACCGGATGCGCGTTGCCAGTGACCAGATCCATCAAAAGCGTCGGGGCGTCTGCAAAATAGAATACCCAGGCCCCGCCCGTCGCCAAGCCAATCAAGAACCAAACGATCCATTTGGTGATCCGTAGGCGAGCCTTGCGGAAATCCAGCTTTTCTTGGCGGTGCAGGCGCAGACGAGCATTTCGATCCCCTTCGATCCAACGCTCGACCAGTATGAAAAGGTCGGTCCAGACTGTTTGCGGGCAGGCATAGCCACACCAGACGCGCCCAAGGGCCGAAGTGAACAGAAACAGGCCAAGGCCGGCCATGATCAGCAGACCGGCGACAAAGTAGAATTCATGTGGCCAGATTTCGATCCAGAAAAAATAAAACCGTCGGTTCGCCAGATCCAACAGTACCGCCTGATCCGGCAGGCTGGGGCCGCGATCCCACCTGATCCACGGGGTCACGTAGTAGATGCCCAGTGTCACTATAAGAATGATCCATTTCAGGTTCCGAAACGGTCCTGAGACACGTCTTGGAAAGATCGGCTCTCTGGCTGCGTAAAGGCTGGGGGCAGGATCGGAATCGCTCACTGGCTGGCTCCACTAATGGGTCTTCTGAAGGCGTCTTGTTCCAGATCACGGGCAAGCGAACTTTGACATGGGTCAAAACGCGCATCGAACACACATCTTTTGAAGATGAACCGACCTCTGAGATGTCGGAGTAGACGTTTTTTTAACCAATTATTCACGTATTCTAACAGAAAACCGGCTATTGTCGCGATACCGATCACGACGCTTATAAACCACGCGCTTCAGGCCGACCAATTGTCGCAGCCTGAGACTCGGGCCGTAAGAACGCCCCCAATAGCCCCACGAAAGCGGGCTGTAGGTCTGTAAGGTGGTTTGTTGGAAAATAAGGCACCGGCTGTTCAGGAAACGCGCGAACAGATGGAACAGCCGGTGCCACAACTTTCGGGCAGCGAACCGCCCGAAAGTGTTCCTTTAAACTTACTGACCACCACCCAACTGGTGGACATAGGCCGTGACAGCGCGGATCTGCGCGTCGGTCAGACGATTTTCCCACGGGGGCATCACGCCAAAGCGGCTGTATGTGACCGTTTCAGTCAGAGCTTCTTCACTGCCGCCGTAAAGCCAGATTGCGTCCGTCAGGTTCGGAGCACCCTGGAATACGTCGCCCTGGCCGTTTTCGCCGTGGCAGGCAGCACAGTTGTCATCGAAGACAACTTTGCCCGCTTGCGCCGCCGCGTCGTCGGTCTGCGCATTGGTCAGAGACATAACGTATTGGACAACCTGGGTGATCTCTTCGCTTTCGAGAATCTCACCAAAGGCCGGCATTTCAGAATAGCGCGCATCGTCGCTTTCTTCGTTCCGGATACCATAGGCAACGGTGTACTCGATATCTTCAAGCGAACCGCCCCACAGCCATGCATCGTCCAACAGGTTGGGGAAGCCGGGCGCGCCTTGAGCACCGGAACCGTGGCACTGTGCGCACCAGGTGCGGAATACGGCCCCGCCAGAGTTCACAGCGTATTGCTGCAACTCGGGGTCCTTCGAGATATCCTCGAGCGATGTCTCTACCAGCTTGGCATTCCAAGGGGCGTTTGCCTCTTCGAACGAAACCAGCTCCTGCTGAACCAGCTCACGCGAGGACCATCCCAGAACCCCTGCTGTTGCAGATTGAACCAGCGGCCATGCCGGATACATGATCGTATAGATCAGACCCCAGAAAATGGTCGCATAGAAGGTCCATAGCCACCAGCGCGGCATCGGGTTGTCGAATTCCTCGATCCCATCCCAGGAATGACCGGTTGTATTCGGATCACCCGGCTGTTTTTCAGGTGTCTTGCTCATTGCCGCGCCTCCTTGGATGTGGCGGGTTTGTCTTGATGCCGGAACGGGATGTTGGCGGTGTCGTTGTATTCTTTGCTGGCACCGGGGCGGAATACCCAGATGATGATGCCGATAAAGAAGACGAACAACACAAGCAGCATCCAGCTATCCGCGAACTGCCGTAGGAGTGTATATTCTTCCATCACACCCTCCTTAGCGGCTTGCGTCCGGGGTGAAGGTCGAGAAATCGACCAGCGTGCCCAGCATTTGCAGGTAAGCGATCAGCGCGTCGGCTTCGGTCAGATCGGACTGGCCGTCGAAGTTGCGCACGTTGACTTTATCGCCATAGCGTTCCAGCAACCCGTCATAGTCGCTGTCCGGATCGGCCTGCGCGCGGAAATCGGCCACGGCGTTCTCCAGCATGTCTTCGGTATAGGGCGTTCCCACCAAAGCGTTGGCAGCCATGATGTCACCGATATACTCGCCGTCGATCTTGCGGGTTTCGAGGAAGCCATACTTGGGCATCACCGATTCCGGCACCACCGATTGTGCATCGCGCAGATGGCGCACATGCCAGTCGTCCGAGTAACGGCCACCAACACGCGCCAGATCAGGTCCGGTACGCTTGGACCCCCACTGGAACGGGTGGTCATACATCGACTCAGCCGCCAGCGAGTAGTGGCCATAGCGCTCAACCTCATCCCGCATCGGGCGGATCATCTGGCTGTGGCAGACATAGCAGCCTTCACGCAGATAGATCTCACGACCCGCCATTTCGAGTGGGGTGTAAGGGCGCATGCCCTCCACCTTTTCGATGGTGTTCTCAAGGTAGAACAGCGGGGTGATCTGAACGATGCCACCGATGGTTACGACCAGGAAGCTGAAGATCAGCAGGAGGGTCGCGTTGGTCTCGAGGATCTTGTGTTTGTCGAGAATTGCCATTGCTCCGGCCCTCCTTATTCAGCCGGGACTGCGACGGTCAGGCTGGCCTCTTTGGCCGGCGCTTTACGTACAGTCATCCACAGGTTGTAGCACATGATGACCGAGCCAGCGACGAACAGGACACCGCCCAGCGCACGCACCACATACATCGGAAATTTGGCGGCCACGGTGTCGGCGAACGAGTTCACCAAGAAGCCGTTGGCATCCACTTCACGCCACATCAGGCCTTCCATGATACCGGTGACCCACATCGAAGCGGCGTAGAGCACGATGCCGATGGTGGCGAGCCAGAAGTGCCAGCTGACCATCTGCAGCGAGTACAGACGCTCGCGCTTCCACAGGACAGGTACCAGGAAGTACAGCGCACCAAAGGTGATCATGCCGTTCCAACCCAGCGCGCCCGAGTGCACGTGACCAATGGTCCAGTCGGTGTAGTGGCTCAGCGAGTTTACTGCGCGGATCGACATCATCGGGCCTTCAAAGGTGGACATGCCGTAGAAGCCGACCGAGATCACCATCATCCGGATCACCGGGTCGGTGCGCAGCTTGTCCCATGCACCCGACAGGGTCATCAGGCCATTGATCATACCACCCCAGGACGGCATCCACAGGATCACCGAGAACACCATGCCCAGCGTCGAGGCCCAGTCGGGCAGCGCGGTATAGTGCAGGTGGTGCGGACCAGCCCAGATGTACAGGAAGATCAGTGCCCAGAAGTGGATGATCGACAGCTTGTACGAGAAGACCGGACGCTCGGCCTGTTTCGGAATGAAGTAGTACATCATGCCCAGGAAGCCCGCGGTCAGGAAGAAGCCCACAGCGTTGTGGCCATACCACCACTGGATCATGGCGTCTTGAACACCCGACCAGACGATGACCGACTTCGAACCCCAGATGCTGACCGGAATGGTCATGTTGTTGACCAGGTGCAGCATCGCAACGGTCACGATGAACGCCAGATAGAACCAGTTTGCCACATAGATGTGGGGTTCTTTCCGCTTGATGATCGTGCCCAGATAGACAGCAAGGTAAGCGACCCAAACAACGGTCAGCCACAGGTCCACATACCATTCAGGTTCGGCATATTCTTTCGACTGAGTACCGCCCAGAATGTAACCGGTCGCGGCCAGCACGATGAACAGTTGATAGCCCCAGAACACGAACCATGCGAGGTTTCCACCCCACAGACGCGCGGCGCTGGTGCGCTGCACCACGTAGAACGACGTTGCGATCAGCGCGTTACCGCCAAATGCAAAAATCACCGCCGAGGTGTGCAGCGGACGCAAACGTCCAAAGTTCAGATACCCTTGGGCCCATTCGAAGTTGAGCACCGGAAACGCCAGTTGGAACGCAATAAAGGTTCCAGCCAGGAACCCTACCACACCCCAAAAGGCCGTTGCGATCACGCCGTAGCGGATCACGTCATCCATGTATTCGCCCGAGCGATCGACAAGAATATCTGGCTCTTCTGTGTTTCGAAGCGTCCAGATGAACAATCCACCGGCGATAAGCATCACCAGAATCGCATGCACCTGATACGCCAAATCGCGTGCATAATTTGATCCGATGGCGGCAAACACCACGACCAGACCAAGCACGATCAGCTTGATGTAATTCGACATATTGCGTCCCTTTGCCGTGCTTCGCGCGGTTTTGATTCTTTTGACACGCGAAACCTATTTGACTGGCTGCCGTTCTGAAGCACGACAGCCGCTATTGCTTTGATCTGTATCAAGACAGTTCCGCGTTTTCTGTGACACGCATAAAGGATGAAAGGGGCCAACCGGTCACATGAGACCATATGCCCGAACTAAGAGGTCGAAATGGCGTACAAATCTATTCTCACTGTCATGACCGAAACGCAAACGGCTGAGCCTGCATTGGCTCAGGTTATAGCGCTGGCAGAGTCGCAGGATGCCCATGCCGAGGCGCTGTGCCTTGGTGTCGATCGCAGCCAGACCGGCTATTACTATGCCGGAGCGAACGCCCTGATCGTTCAGGAGACGCTCAGCCGAGCCAACACCGAGGCGCAGGAGGTGCTGGCATTTGCCCAAGACTATTTGGGTAAATCCGGCGTTCGCTGGTCTGCTGAACATGGTGTGGCGCAGATCGCTGACATCGGACGCCATGTCGCGCATCGGGCCCGGTTTTCGGATCTTGTGGTTTTACCGCACCCCTATGGAAAAGATCGCGGGGCCGAAGCTGAACCCATCATCGAGTCCGCAATGTTTGAAGGCCATTGCCCGGTTCTGGTGGTTCCGGACGACACTCCGCCAATGAAAGTGCCACGCAATGTAATGATCGCCTGGAATGAAAGCGTTGAGGCGATGTGCGCCGTCCGGCGCGCTCTGCCCTTCCTGAAACAGGCGGAACTGGCCCGCATCGTTGTCATTGATCCTCCGCGCCACGGCCCTGACCGGTCGGATCCGGGCGGAATGCTGTCTCAGATGCTGGCCCGACACGGGGTCAAGTGTGAGATCGATGTGCTGAGCAAGACCATGACGCGCGTGTCAGATATTCTGAACCGTCATGCGTCGGACACGGAATCTGACTTGATCGTAATGGGTGCCTACGGTCACTCGCGCTTCCGCGAAGCAATACTTGGCGGTGCAACCCGCAACATGCTGGAACAATCTTCAGTTCCCGTTTTCCTGGCACACTGAACTCTGCCAAAAAGTTCGAAAGCCGCCCAAGTCGGCGGCTTTTGTCATGCCTTTCGGATAAGGCCGATCACAAACAACAGGATCACGGCCCCCACGGTCGCGAAAAAGACCGAGGAAAAGAACCCTCCGCCCACAGAAAAGCCTAGCGCGGGGAAAATCATGCCTGCCAGAAACGCGCCGACAATTCCGACGATGATGTTCCCCAGCAAACCGAATCCGCGGCCCTCCATGATCTTTCCCGAAAGCCATCCGGCGATTGCGCCGATAAAAATCATTGCCAAGACGCTGCTAAAAACCATGCGATGCTCCTGAGTTGTTAAACGCCGCGATCCAAGGTCACGGCGTTTATCCTATCCCATCGCGCACAAGGATCAGACCAAAAAGCCACCATCCGAGTCGTCGCCAGCTTCTTCCATGAGACGGCCCATATCCGGAATGGTCACATGGCGCTTGCCTTCCAGTGTGATCACGCCTTCCTTTTTCAAGGCCGAAATCTGGCGACTCACGGTTTCAAGGGTCAGGCCCAGATAGTCTGCCATGGCCTCTCGGGTCAGAGGCAGGTCAAACACAATCGGCCCTGCCAGACCCTTCTGGCTAATCGACGCATCCCGGCGCGCAATGATCGACAACAGGCTGGCGATTTTTTCGCGCGCGGTCTTGCGCCCAAGCACCAGCATCCATTCGCGGGCAGCATCAAGTTCGTCCAGCGTCATCTGCAACAGGCGATGGGCGATATGTGGTGTAGTTGCCATCAACTCTTCGAACGGTTTCTTGCGGAAACAGCACATGACGACATCTGTGGTCGCCTGCACATCGTAAGGCGCAACTTCGCGCCCGGGGCGGCCGACAAAATCACTTGGCAACAGCAAACCCACCATCTGGGTCCGACCATCTTCCATGGTCTGCGTCAACGAAGCGATCCCGGCCACGACCGAGCCCACAAAATTCATCTGATCGCCCGACCATATGATGGTCTGGCCCGCCTCGAAACTGCGGTAATATTTAATACTTTCAAGCTCTTCCAGCTCATCCGCATCGCAACGAGCACAAACTGCGCGATGCCGAATCGGGCAGTCTTCGCAATTGGAATGATCAAACTGTGCTTTTATTGTCATGCGGGTCCCCACTTGATCTCCATCAAAGTAACCAAGTCATCTGTCGCCTAAGGGTATCGCCATGATAGTGAAACCACAATTGGCAAAGCTTGGACTTTTTGACGCGAAAGTACCGCGTTACACAAGCTACCCCACCGCCCCCCACTTTAGCAATGATGTGGGAGCAGACTTGTTTGGTGACTGGATTTCGGGGATCAAACCCGGCAGTGCCATTTCCCTGTACATCCACGTTCCATTCTGTCGTAGACTGTGCTGGTTCTGTGCTTGCCGGACACAGGGAACCCAAACCGACAACCCTGTGATCGCCTATGTGGACGTTCTGAAGGCCGAGTTAGACCTGCTTGCAGCACGCCTGCCCAAAGGCGTGGTGCTATCGCGCCTGCACTGGGGTGGCGGTACGCCAACCTTGCTGAACGCGCAGCTGATGCGCGAATTGGCGCAATATATCCTGGGTATTGTGCCCATGGGGCCTGATGCCGAATTTTCGGTCGAGATTGATCCGAACGAAATTGATGAAGACCGTCTGGATGCGCTGGCAGAGGCAGGTATGAACCGTGCGTCGATCGGGGTGCAGGATTTCGACGACGAAATTCAGAAAACCATCGGTCGCATCCAAAGCTACGACACCACCCGCGACGCCATCGACATGATCCGCGAACGTGGCATTACCAGTTTGAACGCAGATATCCTTTTTGGCCTGCCGCATCAGACAAAGGCCCGGATGACCGAAAGCGTGCAGAAGCTGCTGTCGCTCAGCCCGGATCGCGTGGCTTTGTATGGCTACGCACATGTGCCTTGGATGGCGAAGCGCCAACAGATGATCCCGTCCGACGCGCTTCCCACGCCGGAACAACGGCTCGAGCTGTTCGATACCGCCCGCCGTCTGTTCCTGTGGGACAACTATGCCGAAATTGGCATCGACCATTTCGCCATACAAGATGACGGTCTGACCCGTGCCCTGCACGCGGGACGTCTAAAGCGTAACTTCCAAGGGTATACCGACGATCAGGCCGATGTTCTGATTGGCGTCGGGGCCAGTTCGATCTCGCGCTTTCCGCAAGGCTATGCGCAGAACGCCTCGGCCACCTCGGCCCATGCCAAAGCGGTTCGCGACGGGCAGTTTTCGACCGCCCGCGGGCACCTGTTCAAGGGTCAGGACATTTTGCGCGCGCGCCTGATCGAGGCGCTGATGTGCGATTTTAAGATCAACAGTGCCGAAATCCTGCGCGACCACGACATCTCGGCCGCCGCGTTGAATGACATGTATCATTCCGCCAATGCCGCATTCGACGGGCTGTTGCGGATCACCGAAGACGGGCTTTTCATCCCGCCCGAGGCACGCGCCCTGACCCGGATGATCGCCCGCAGCTTTGACGCCTATGACCTGAGCAAGGCAGGCCACAGCTCGGCGATCTGATCTCTTCTTCTGCGGGCCTCGCCGGGCCCGCAGGCCACTGGGCACAACGGGGGCTTGACGCGCGCCTGCGCTTTTCTCCACACTCAAGGGGCAGACTGGCCATCCATTCTGCGCCCTGAGGCGGGCAAATACAGACGGTCCTTGCCGACGAAAAAGCGGCGGACGCCCCTTTCGTGCAGCCATTCTGCAACCTGAAAGAGGGACAACACTAATGCGCGTTTTCACCGTCCTCGGGCCCAGCCAATCGGGCAAAACTACCCTGGTCGAGGCCATCAGCCGCCTCGACGGGCGCCCCACAACATTCGATGTTTCCGGAACCGTGCATTTGCACGGTTTTTCTTACCTGGACGAGCCTTGGTGTTCGATCGACGTAGATGGCGGCGGCGATGCGCTGGCCTATGTCGGGCCTGCAATGGCCATCTCGGACGCGGCGGTCGTGGTTGTGCCCCCCGATCCCAATGCTGCCGTTCTGTGCGCCCCTTACCTTCGACTGGTGGAAGAAGCGGGCATCCCCTGCTTTCTATTCATCAACCGCATGGATAATCCCAATGGGCGCATCCGCGACATCATCGCAGCACTGCAAACGTACTGCACCCATCATATCGCCCTGCGTCAGGTGCCAATCCGCGAAGGAGACACGATCATCGGCGCGGTTGATCTGATTTCTGAACGGGCCTGGAAGTATCAAGAGGGCCAACCCTCGGCCCTGATCGAGTTGCCTCAATCCGTGGAAGACCGAGAGCAGGAAGCGCGCACCGAGTTACTGGAAACTCTGTCTGATTTTGACGACCATCTGTTGGAGCAGCTGATCGAAGACAAGCAGCCCCCCAGCGACGAGGTTTATGACCTGGCCGCGCAAGTCTTGCAAAACCACCAGTTGATTCCAGCATGCCTAGGTGCCGCGAGCCATGGTAACGGGCTAACGCGGTTGATGAAGGCGCTGCGGCACGAAGCGCCTGAATTTGATATCGCCGCCGGGCGGGACGAAGCCGCCGACAGTGCCCGAGCCATTGCCGGTTTTGCAGATGTCAAAAAGCACATCGGAAAGATCGTTGTTTTGCGCGGGCTTGGGGATGGCGTCAAAGCGCATGAAGCTTTGGGCGGTGAGACCGTTGGCAATCTGACAACGCTTGATGCCAAGACCCAAATCGCAACGCTGGAAGCCGGGCAGATTGGTCTGGCGGTCAAATCCGACCACCTCAACCCCGGCTATATCTACGACAGCAATTCTGCGACTGAACTGCCGGAATGGGCGGCCTCGCACCCGGTCGCGCATCGTCAAATCGTCTCACCCGCGCATGAGCGGGACGATGTGCGCCTGTCCAACGCCCTAAGCCGTCTGGCCGAAATCGACCCCGGTCTGCACCTGCAACAGGATGAACTGAGCGGCCATTCGATCCTTGGATCGCAAGGCCCGCAACACATGCGCCGTGTGACCGCGAAGCTGGCCGAGGATTTTGGGATCGAGATTGAAGCGGATCAGGTCGAAACCGCCTATCGCGAAACCATCCGCGCGCCCATCGAACATCGGCACCGTCATCGCAAACAATCCGGCGGCGCCGGACAGTTTGCGGATGTGGTGATCTCGGTCGCACCCCTGCCTCGCGGGTCGGGGTTCCAGTTCGAAGAGGTGGTTAAAGGCGGTGCTGTGCCCAGGAACTATATCCCGTCCGTGGAACACGGTGCCAAGGACGCGCTGGAGCAAGGCCCCGAGGGTTTCCCCGTGGTCGACGTCAAAGTCACGCTGAGCGACGGTAAACACCATAACGTGGACAGTTCGGATTATGCGTTCCGAACCGCAGGAAAGAACGCGGTGCGTGAAGCGCTACCTCAGGCCAAGCCAGTGGTTTTGCAACCGATGCTGAACGCCGAGATTCACCTGCCATCGGACTTTGTGGGCGATCTCGTGCCAACGATCAGTTCGCTGCAAGGGCAGGTTCTGGGATTTGAAGGCAACCCAAACGCGTCGGGATGGGAGATCTTCAACGCCCAGATCCCCGCCGTGACCGAGGATGAACTGCATCGCACCCTTGCCAGTGCCACGCGCGGAACCGGGTGGGTCAAGCTAACCTTTGATCACTACGAAGAACTGCGCGGGCCAGTACCGAAAGCTGCGACCAAAGAAAAGGCAAGCGCGTAATGGCCAGAGGAAGGCGGGCTGATCTCAGCCCGCCGCTGCAATCAGCTCGCGGGTATAGTCGGTCTGGGCGTTTTCGAACAATGCCTCGGCCGCACCCATTTCCACCACATCCCCATTTCGCATGACGATCACGTTGTGCGACATCGCCCGTACGACTTTCAGGTCGTGGCTGATGAACAGATAGGCCAACCCGTATTTCTTCTGCAGATCGCGCAGCAGATCAACGATCTGAACCTGCACCGTCATGTCCAGCGCGCTGGTCGGTTCGTCCAACACCAGCAGTTTGGGCCGCAAAACCATCGCGCGCGCAATGGCGATACGCTGGCGCTGTCCGCCTGAGAACTCGTGCGGATACCGGTCCATCGCCGCAGGATCCAGCCCCACTTCGGTCATCACCTCGGCGACCAGCTCACGCGGGGCGCGGTGAGGGTCAATGTTGTGAATGGCAAGACCTTCCGCGATGATCTGCTGACAGGTCATGCGTGGGCTAAGGCTGCCGAACGGGTCTTGAAACACGATCTGCATATCTTTGCGCAATCTGCGTAATTCGCGGGTAGACCATCTTCGCACATCCTGATCGCGGAAGGTGATGCCGCCTTCGGACGCAATGAGGCGCATGATCGCCAGCGCCAGCGTAGTCTTGCCCGAACCGCTTTCGCCGACGATTCCCAAAGTCTCACCCGCGCGTACACTCAGCGTGGCGTCATTCACCGCCTTCACATAGCCAACAGTACGCTTCAGAAATCCGCGCTGGATTTGGAACCAGACCTTCAGGTGATCGGTGCGCGCGACCTCTTCCGCGTCTGAGGCAACCGGTTCGGGCTGACCCGAAGGTTCCGCGGCCAAAAGTTTCCGGGTATAGGGATGCTGTGGGTTGTCAAAGATGTCCTGCGTGACACCGGTTTCGACAATCTCACCATCCTTCATCACACAAACGCGGTCGGCAATCCGGCGTACGATACCCAGATCATGGGTGATGAACAGCATCCCCATATTCTCGGATTTCTGCAATTCGGCCAACAACTCGAGTATCTGCGCCTGAATGGTCACATCCAACGCCGTTGTCGGTTCATCGGCAATCAAAATGTCCGGCTTGTTGGCCAGCGCCATTGCGATCATCACCCGCTGTCTTTGTCCACCAGACAACTGGTGGGGGTAGCTGTCCAACCTGTCCTCGGGGTCGCGGATACCAACCTTGGTCAGTAGCTCCAAAATCCGCCCCCGCGCCGCGTCACCGGTTACCCCCTGATGCAGCGCCAGCGATTCCGCCATTTGCTTTTGAATCGTGTGCAGCGGGTTCAGCGAGGTCATTGGCTCCTGAAAGATGAAGCTTATGTCATTGCCGCGTACATCCATAAGATGCTGCTCGGACGCACCGATCATCTCTTGCCCATCATAGGTCACCGATCCTTCGACCAGTGCACTGTCACCCAGCAGTGACACTGTCGACAAAGCCGTTACGGATTTGCCTGAGCCGGATTCGCCCACCAATGCAACGGTTTCACCCCGATCTACTGTGAAGGAAACGCCTTTGACAGCAGCGCTGACCTGACCGTCCTGCCGGAACGAGACCTTGAGGTTGTTCACATCCAGCAAGCTCATGAGAAGGTCTTTCTAGGATCAAACGCATCCCGCACGCCTTCGAAAATGAAGACCAGCAGCGACAGCATGATGGCAAAGGTGAAAAAGGCTGTGAAAGCCAGCCACGGGGCTTGCAGGTTTTGTTTTGCCTGCAAGGTCAGCTCTCCCAAAGACGGGGCAGAAGATGGCAAGCCAAAGCCCAGATAATCCAGCGAGGCGAGACCGCCGATGGTTCCGGTGACAATGAAGGGCATGAAAGTCAAGGTGGCCACCATTGCATTGGGCAGCATATGGCGGAACATGATGGTCATATTGCCGACGCCCAGCGCCCGCGCCGCGCGCACATATTCAAGGTTCCGCGCGCGTAGAAACTCCGCGCGTACGACGCCGACCAAACCGGTCCAACTGAACAGGATCATCAACGCTACCAGCAGCCAGAAACTTCGGCCCAGAACAGCGAACATGATGATGATCACATATAACGAAGGCGTCGCTGACCAGATCTCGATGATCCGTTGAAAGATCAGATCCAACCAACCGCCGAAGAATCCTTGAATTGCACCAGCGAAAATACCGATCAGGCTGGCGGCACCGGTCACAAGCAGTGTGAACAGGATCGACAACCGGAACCCGTATATCACGCGTGCCAGCACATCGCGTTTGGTGTCATCCGTGCCCAACAGATTCTGACCGTTGGGCGGCAAAGGCGCAGCCCCAGGTCGGTCTACCGAAGTGTTGAAGGAGTATGGGATCAGCGGCCAAAGCGCCCAGCCACGCTCGAACCCTTCCGCCTGGAAAGTCCCGGCGTCGATTTGTTCTATGATGCCTTCGGGATCGTCGAAACACTCTTCCAGTCCGCCGCTATCGATCAGGCATTGAACTTCGGGATCGCGATAAATGGCTTCCGTCTGGAAATCGCCACCAAATTCCGTTTCCGCATAGAAGTTGAAGATCGGCGTATAGAACTCACCCCGGTACTTCACGACGATGGGTTTGTCATTTGCGATAAACTCGGCGCATAGGGAAAGGCCAAACAGAACCGAGAATATGATGAGCGACCAGAACGCGCGCCGGTTGCGACAGAAGTTGTTCCAGCGACGCTGGTTCAGAGGGGAGAGCGCCATTTACCCCTCCCGCTTTTCAAAGTCGATGCGCGGATCGACCAGCACATACATAAGATCGCTAATGATACCAACGACCAGCCCCATCAGGCCGAAGATGAAGAGGGTGCCGAAAATCACCGGGTAATCGCGCGCCACGGCTGCCTCGAATCCCAGACGGCCCAGACCGTCCAGCGAGAAAATCGTCTCGATGATGATCGACCCACCAAAGAACACGCCGATGAACACCGCAGGAAAGCCCGCGATCACGATCAGCATCGCGTTGCGGAAAACATGACCATACAGCACCTTTCGCTCGCTCAGTCCCTTTGCGCGGGCCGTCATGACATATTGTTTCTTGATTTCATCCAGAAACGAGTTCTTGGTCAGCAATGTCAGTGTCGCAAAAGCCGAGATCGTGAGCGCAATGGTCGGCAGCGCAATATGCCAGAAGTAGTCCGCAATCTTGCCGAACAGGCTGAGGCTCTCCCAATTGTCCGAGGTCAATCCGCGCAGCGGGAAGATCTGCCAGTACGACCCACCCGCGAACAGCACTAGAAGGAGGATCGCAAACAGAAAGCCCGGGATCGCATAAGCCACAATGATCGCCCCGCTGGTCCAGGTATCGAACTGTGATCCATCTTTGATCGCCTTGCGGATGCCCAGCGGAATAGAAACCAGATAAGCAATCAGGGTCGACCACAGACCCAATGAGATTGAAACCGGCATCTTTTCAAGCACCAGATCAATCACACTGATCGAACGGAAATAACTCTCGCCGAAGTCCAGCGTCAGATAGTTGCCCATCATAATCAGGAACCGCTCCAAAGGCGGTTTGTCGAAACCGAATTCTTTTTCCAACTCAGCAATGAACTCGGGCGGCAGGCCGCGTGCGCCGACATATTTATCATCGAAAACACCACCTGCGGGTTCAGAACCTGCGCCAGCATCGCCTCCACCCGCAAATCCGGCAAATACGTCCCCCTGACCTTCGATCTGCGCGATGATCTGCTCGACCGGTCCACCCGGCACGAATTGTACCAGCGTGAAGTTGACGATCATGATGCCCAAAAGGGTTGGAATGATCAGCAACAAGCGTCTTAGAATATAGGCGCCCATGTTATCGCAGTGCGCCTTTCGCTTTCAACGCAGCCTCTTTTTCCGGATTGATCCACCACAAATCCAGATGACCCAACGAATAGGGCGGCAGGTTTTCGGGGTATTCGTACATATCGTAATATGCCGTCCAGTAGTCAGCGATGAATCCCACAGGGACCACGAAGAACTCATAACGCAAGGCGCGATCAAGCGCAGTAAGTGCCGTGTCCTGATCTGCCTGATTGTCGGTTTCAAAAGACGCTTCAATGATTGCGTCAACTAGGGGGCTAGCCAATCCGGCGGGGTTAAAGAGGCTGAATGCAGCTTCTTCCGATCCATACATCTGGCTTAACCCGCCGCCTGTGGACAGGAATGAACCGTAACGTGTGGAATAGACCATATCGTAGTCCCTCTCGCGGCTGCGAAGGGTGTACTGCGCCGGGTCAACCTTTTCAGCCGAAGCGTCGACACCAATAGACTGCAAGTTCTGAACATAGGTTTCGATCATGGTTGCTGTTGAAGTCGGCAGGTTTGAAGGATAGGGGATATTCACCTTCAATGTCTGTCCTTCGGCATTGCGCCGCACATTGCCATCGCCAACAGGCCAACCGGCCTGGTCCAGTATTTTCGCTGCTTTACGAAGATTTCTCCGATCGTTCAGACGCGCAGGATTTGACTCGTGGGCCAAGACCGCAGGCTCTGTCAGAAAGTCTCCGGGCACAACGTCACCCAAAGCTTGCAAAAACGCCATCTCATCACCTTCAGGCAGACCTTTTGCCTCAAGCGGGGTGCCTTGAATGAAGGAATTGCGTGGCGCATTCAGCCCGAACAGCAAAGACTCGTTTGCCCATTCGAAGTTAAAGGCTAAGGCAAGGGCTTTGCGGACGTCCTTGTCAGCAAACTGCGGTTTTCCCAGATTGAAAACAAAACCCGATGGGGTCGGCGGACTACCATCCACGATCTCATCGCGAACCACCTCGCCTTCGCTCAGCTTCGGGAAATCATACCCCGTCGCCCAAAGCTTGGGGTCGCTTTCGATACGCAGCGTGTACTCACCGGCTTTGAAACCTTCGAACGCCGCGGTCTGATCAGCAAAGTATTCGACGCGGATTGTGTCGAAATTGTTCCGACCAACATTGAACGGCAGATCCTTGCCCCAATAATCATCACGGCGCTTGTAAACGATCCGACGATTGATGTCGTAGCTGTCAAGCTTATACGGACCTGATCCAACCGCTACTTCCAGGCGAGGCTCATCCAGGCGCCTGGACTCATCCGCTTCGAACCACGCTTTTGAAAATACGGGGGTCGAGCCTACTGTTTCGATCAGGCTACGGCGGGTAACTTCGGGGTTAAACGAGAACTTAACCGTATGTTCATCCAGCGCTTCGGCCCCCGTCACCATGCGACCCACGGCCTGCGCGTAAGAGGGCAGACCCTGTTCGATGAACAGGCGGTGGCTATAGACGACATCTTCCGCCGTTACCGGCGTTCCATCCCAAAAGGTTGCTTCGGGCCGCAGGTGAAAGATGACGTAGTTCCGCCCTTCGTCATACTCCAGACTTTCTGCCAATACTCCGTAATATTGCCCGACACTGTCATCCGCACTTTCAAACAAGCGATCATATTGCAGCGTCGTCAAAGCGCCAGCGCGCCCCTTGCGGGAATAGGGATTGAGAGAATCGAACGTGCCCGAGGCAGCCAAAGAAAGCTCACCACCTTTAGGAGCATCCGGGTTCACATAGTTCAGGTGAGCGTAATCAGCGGGATAATCCAGATTGCCAAAATATGAGTAGCCATGACTGCTGGTAACACCATCGTCCAAAGCCTGCACGATTTGCGGAGTGATCAAAGCCGTGCACAGCCCCAATATGCCAGCCCAAGGCCGTATCTTAAGATCACGTGCAGCGGGCATCAGGGATATCATGTGGCTCGTCCTTTGGGTCATTGTCATCATCAATGTCGTAACCGCTAGCTAAAGTGCCAACGCTGACAGATTCAAGTTTAGAATGCGTGAGCGCTTTGTGAAGTTTCCTTCAGACAAAAAAAGCCGCTGCATGGGGCAGCGGCTTTGGAAAGCTTTGATCTGACTGGCAATCAGTTGCCGATTGTCTGCAGATAGGCAATCACGTCTGCGCGATCCTGCGGCTTTTTCAGACCCGCAAAGCTCATCGATGTGCCCGAGATGTAGGCGCTTGGGCGTTCCAGGAAGGCATCCAGCGCCTCAGGCGTCCAGTTGCCGCCGTGGGCCTGCATGCTGGCCGAGTAACCTGTAAAGCCCTTGGCCGATGCAACAGGGCGGTCCACAACAGCGTACAGGTATGGGCCCGTTCCGTTTGCGCCGTCTTCCAGCTTGTGGCACGCGGTGCACTTGCGGAAAACCTTGGCACCTTTCTCAACGTCAGCGGCGGCCAGCAGGTCTTCGAAGACCACTTCTTCACCGTCGGCGCTTTCGCCCGAGCTTTCGGTTTCGATAATGTAGGCGGCCTCAGCGTGGCCATGGCCACCGGAAGAATAGAGGACATCCGCCCCCCATTTGGCCAGAAGCAGCACCAGGAAAGTGCCGAACAGGCCTGCAGCGGCCTTGGTAACTGTCATCGTGTCGAACATTGATCGCGAGTCCATTTCAGCTGTCTGGGCTGCTGTCTAAGGCTTCCCCTTACGAGAGGCAAGGTATAGACACCGCGACGAAACGACCAAATCGCGAACTTGTTGCATGGAATCGACCAAATGACCAATCGCATCGCATTTCAAGGTGAACCGGGCGCCTATAGTCACGAGGCGTGCCGCAACGCGCGGCCCGATATGGAGGCCCTGCCCTGCCGTACTTTCGAAGATGTGATCGAATCGGTTCGTTCTGGCGCGGCCGATCTGGCGATGCTTCCGGTCGAAAACACAACCTACGGACGGGTCGCCGATATTCACCGGCTGTTGCCTCATAGCGGCTTGCATATCATCGGCGAGGCATTTGTGCGGGTACATATCAACTTGTTGGGCGTCCCCGGCGCAAAACTGGAAGATATCACCGAGGCACATTCTCATCTGGTGCTGCTGCCGCAATGCGCGGGGTTCCTGAAAAAGCACGACATTCGCGGGCGTGTCAGCCCCGACAACGCCCGCGCGGCACGCGAAGTGGCTGAGGTGGGCGACCTCCACTCTGCAGCGCTGGCCAGCGAATTGGCTGGTGAGATCTACAACCTGAATGTGCTGGCCCGCCACATCGAGGACAGTGACGACAACACGACCCGTTTCCTTGTGATGTCCCGCCAGTTCGATCTGACACGTCGCGGCGAACATGGCATGATCACCAGCTTTGTGTTTCAGGTCCGCAATATCCCGGCGGCGCTTTACAAGGCGATGGGCGGCTTTGCTACCAACGGGATCAACATGACCAAGCTGGAAAGCTATATGGTCGACGGATCCTTCACCGCGACACAGTTCTATGCAGATATCGTCGGGCATCCCGACGACCGGAATGTGCAACTGGCCATGGACGAGTTAGAGCATTTCACGACCAACGTTGAAATACTGGGCGTTTACCCAGCCGCGCAACCGCGCGGATAGGTAACAATTCCTTCGATTGGGCAAATTTGGATTGGCGCAGGTTGCTGCGCCCAGCCTCCTTGCAAGCGATCATCACGCTAGCGCTTGTGGCCGTTCAACTCGACAACCTGCCTCTTTTGCTCAATCGCACAATGTAACAGCGCAACAGCGTTTTGTTATGCGCCATGCAGATGGCGCTGCTCCAACTCGCGTGCAAATTCACTCAGCCGGGATTGCAGCTGTTTGCGAAACCGGGATTGGCCCAACTTTACAGATTGCAACAACAGGCGTGCAGGCAAGGTTTTGGCCACCAGTGACATCTCGAGGCTCAGGCGCGTTCTGCGCGGTGACAGGGCCAGAAAATCCACACTTGTCAGGCCGGTCATGCCCTTGCTGTTGGCCTCGAAACGCATTTGCGAAGGCCGGTCGTAGCCCGCCATGATCACCGACATCTGGCGCAACTTGCCGCGCAGCTTGAACTCTGTCTGCCATTCAGTTCCCGCAGCAAAGATCGCCTCGGCATCTGAGCGCCTTACGTCGATCCCCCGGCGCATGGCCATGCGTTCGAACCGCTCGAAATCCGACACCATGTCGAATACCGCGTTGATTGGGGCTTCGATATCCTCACGGGCTGAAAACTGCATGATACCCTTCGATGTTTATGGCCGCGCCAATATTTCGTCAGTCCAGCGTATCCGCAAGCCAGTTCTCAAGAAGAAAATGTGCGATTGCACCTTTGCGAGCGGGCAACAGAGTTGGATGGTCCCCGGCAAAGGCCTGCATCATCTCGGATTTGCTCACCCACATCGCCTCTTCGATCTCGACGGGATCAATAGCGATGTCACACGATAGTGCCTCACCCGCGCAGCCGAACATCAACGAAGCCGGGAATGGCCAGGGCTGGCTGGACAGATAGGATACTTCCCCGACCGGCACGCCCGCCTCTTCCATTACCTCGCGGCGTACGGCAGCTTCCAAGGTTTCTCCGGGCTCGACAAAGCCGGCCAGCAACGAAAACATCCCCTCGGGCCAACCCGGAGACCGCCCCATCAGCACATTCTCCCCATATGTGATCAACATGATCACAACAGGGTCGGTACGTGGGAAGTGTTGCCCGCCACATGATGGACAACTGCGTTGCCAACCGCCTTGCGACATCTCACTGGCTGCACCGCAACGCGCACAAAACCGATGCGTTTCGTGCCAGCCGATCACTGCCTTAGCCGTCGCGGCCAGTTCCGCATCCCGCGCCGACAATCGCGTCATGATCCGGCGCAACTCGGCAAACACACACCCATACGGCAAATCCGGATGCTGCTGCTCAGATTTGTCTACGAACTCCCCTAGTCCGGTCAGGTCCAGACCTTCTGCCGTCCAGGCAGAGATATCCACGGCAAACAAAGGCGCATCTTCGGCGGTCAAACCCAAAAAGACCGGGGCCTCAACTATGCCTTCGGGGCCGTCACTGACCAACGGATGCGTCATCGGCAGCAAAACAAGCTGATCCAACCCATCACCTTCCACCAGAACTTTGCCGCGCCACACCATCATGCATTGCGTGGCCGGGTTGTTTGTCGCTTCTTCCAGAAGTTCAGCGCTCCCGCGAATATGGGCCGCCCGATCCAGGCCCGAGCCGCCAAACGTCACCTGCTCTGCGTGTTTCATTGGGTTTCCTTTTGGTTCGGGGCACAGGGCTGCCATGTCACAGCCTGCGTTGCAATGGCAATTCAATCCTTTGCGCTACACATCGCCGCCGTCGAAAAGCCGCATGACGGCCTCGGAAAAATCATTTAAGTTACGCTCTGTGCTATTTAATCAATAACCCTTTTCAAAAGCAGACTATCCGAAGTGAAGCAAAACCCATTGAAGCAGGTACGCCCCGCGAAAAACTACGGGCGTGTTCGCATTCTGGCAACGACTGACCTGCATATGCACCTGACAGGTTTTGACTATTACACAGACACCCAGGACCCGACGCTTGGGTTAACGCGCACCGCCAGCCTGATCCGAAACGCCCGTCAACAAGCCCATGACGCGTTGGTCCTTTTGGTGGACAACGGAGATTCTATTCAGGGTACACCTCTGGGCGAATGGGCTGTTCGTAACGACACACCGCATCCGATGATGCAGGCGTTCGCGGCGCTTGGTTACGACGCCATCGGCCTTGGAAACCATGATTTTGGCTTTGGGCTGCCAACCTTGGACGACATCCTCGCACAAGCGCCATGCCCGGTTTTGTGCAGCAACTTGCTTCGCTCGGGCGGCAATCAGATCTGGCATAGCCATGCAATCCTGGACCGAACCGTATCTGTGAACGGCACCGAGACACCCATTCGCATCGGCCTTATTTCTGGTCTTCCCCCCCAGACCGTCCGCTGGGAAGAACATCACCTGAACGGAGAGGTAACAGCCAGCGGTATCTTCTCAACCGCGCGCGACCTGACTGGGCTTCTGCGCAATCAAGGGTGTGATCTGATAGTGATGTTGGCCCATTCAGGCCTGGGTCCGGCGGATGCTTCTGAAGGCATGGAAAACGCCGTCATCCCCCTGGCAGCTATAGATGGAATCGACGCAATTGTCGCCGGGCACACTCACTTGACCTTTCCAGGCGGCGGCCACGGCGACGCCTCGTATCTCGATCAGGAAAAAGGGTTGATACATGAAACACCGGTTGTCATGGCCGGTTCCGCGGGGTCGTATCTTGGCGTAATCGATCTGGTTGTTACACCTCGGCCAGATGCCGGGTTCAGCGTTACGGATTGCCACGTTGAACTGCACCCTGTCTGTGAAAATGGCGCTGAGGTCGATGAAGACGATGACTTGGTGCGCCTTGTTGCCAATGCCCATCGTCAAACCCGTCGCGCAGTGGCCAAACCTGTGGCGCACGTGGCTGACACCATGCACAGCTATTTCAGCTTCTGCGCACCAGATCGCGGGCTGGCCCTGGTTGCCGCGGCACAGGCTGCAGCTCTGCGTCCTTTCCTGCATGGATCCGCCCCGGGCGAATTACCGCTTTTGTCAGTCGTGGCTCCCGGTAAAAGCGGCGGCCGCGCAGGCCCCAGGCACTTTACGGATGTTCCGGCAGGAGAAATATGCCTGCGCCATGTTGCGGATCTGTATCCGTTTCCCAACGAATTGCGTGCCATCCAGATCAGCGGCGCAGATGTGCTGGACTGGCTTGAAATGTCGGCAAGCATGTTCAACCAGCTTGCCTGTGATGTCGAAACGGATCTGATCAACCCCAAACGCGCCGGGTACAATTTCGACGTCATCTTTGGCCTGACCTATAAAATTGATCCGTCGCAACCAGCGCGCTTCAACGCCGAGGGGCGCATGATCGATCCTGCTAACAGACGGATTCGCGACCTGAAATACGCAGGCCAGCCGGTTCTTCCTGAACAGAGATTAGTGCTGGCCAGCAACAATTACCGCGTCAGCGGTGGTGGGCATTTCCCCGCCGCTTCCACGGCCCAACGCATCAATCTGCCGTCGCTGGACATCAAGGATTTGGTGCGGGATTACCTGTCCGATCGCCTTCCGCCTGATCCAATCGCGCAGCAACCTTATCCTTTTGTGCTGGCACCCCAAACAGGTACACAATCCGTGCTTCGAACCGGTCCGGGTGCGTTAAAACACATTAACGAATTGCGCCCGTTCAAAGCCAGACTGCTGGAATCAGATTCCAATGGGTTCGAACGTATTCGCCTGACATTCTGACGGGTTGTCTTTTGCCCACACCTTCCCTATATCCAGACTCGAGAGGTTGGCGCGGGCGAGCGCCTCGCCAACCTGGTCAGGTCCGGAAGGAAGCAGCCACAACGAGCCCCGCTTGGGTCGATGTCCAACCTCTCACTTCATGAACCTTAGCCACAGGAGGGCTTTATGATTGTAACAAAAACCCTTCGGGCAGCGCGGTTCTGATCTCACACTACTTGCTGACTGCCTGAACACATGACCCGGGGATGCGCGATCGCCATCCGTTGGGATTGCTGTTTCTGACAACAGGCAGACCAATGAATTCTTCACTTTCGGACCTTGGATGGTCCTCTCACTTTGCCGCGCAACACGCGGCTCATCCTTCGTGCACGCCTTTTCGCATCGCTTCCGTTCATAGGGACCGCCTGATCGGGCTGAATCCGCAGGGCGAATCTCCATTGCTGACCCTTGATCAATCGACCGGCAGCTATGCCGTCGGAGACTGGGTTCTCACGGACGACGACAATCGCGTGCAACATCTACTCGACCGGCGCAGCCTGTTGCACCGGCGCGCCGCCGGTACAGGCGCTGCGACGCAACTGATCGCTGCCAATGTCGATGTGCTGTTCATCGTCAGTTCGTGCAACGCTGATTTCAACCTGCCCCGGCTAGAGCGTTATCTGGCACTTGCACATCAGGCAGGATGTTACCCGGTTGTTGTCCTGACAAAGGCTGACCAATCGGATGACCCCAATCGTTTCTCGGAACAGGTGCAGGCTCTGGACCCGTTTCTGACAGTTCTGGCGATCAACGCGCTAGACCTAACGGAATTGGAAAAGGTCTTATCCTGGTGCCCCAAAGGCCAGACCGGAGCACTGGTTGGGTCGTCAGGCGTTGGCAAGACGACATTGTCCAACGGCTTGACCGATCAGGATTTGGCGACGTCAGGTATTCGCGAGAACGACGCTCGCGGTCGGCACACAACCACGGCGCGCGCGTTACACCGGATGCGCAACGGCGGCTGGCTGATTGATACGCCTGGAATGCGCGCATTGCGTCTGCTTGAAGCTCAGGACGGTATCGACGAGGTGTTCTCGGACCTCGCCGTACTTGGCCTGAACTGCCGTTTTTCAGATTGTCAGCACGAATCCGAACCAGGCTGTGCTGTACAGCGGGCGATCAAACAAGGCGTGCTTGACCCTGCCCGCTTGGATCGATGGCGAAAGCTTCGGCGCGAAGATCAGCGCAACTCGGAAACCGTCGCCCAATCCCGGGCACGGGACAAAGCGTTCGGTAAGATGGTGCGGGGTGTCATGAAGGATCGAAAACTGCATAAAGGGCGTTAAGCGAAAAATACTCGGTAATTCAAAAGTCGAGCCTGATCACGCGATCAGGCTCGGCCAAACTGCCGCATTACGCCGAGCAAAAGCTCCGATATGGCCAATCTCTGACAATCCGAAGTCATCAGACCTAAGCAGGTGCCGCTTAGCCTCGGCGCCATAAAGGTCGGCAAGCCGCCAGACAGCTTCGGGCGGGACCATCTGGTCGTCCTCGAAAGTGAACAAATCCACGGGTCTACCGGAGCCGTCCCAACGCGCCTCAGGAAGGTTTTGTCCGATTTCAGGTACATAATTCAAAGGAGCCGTGCACCATTCGCGCCATTGCCAGTAGACCGAGCCCGGCAAGTCCGCACCAAACCCGATCGCATTTCCCGGCAGATAGCCAAGTGCTTTGACCAGTACCGGTGCGTGTCCATACCAGAAAACACCGGCCAATCCACGGTAAGGCCATGGGTGATCACTGAGGGTTACGAGCCCCGAACACACGCAAATCATCCGATCGATTTGGTCGATGTCGGGCTGAACAGGCCCCAGCATCGCACCAACGGAATGACCAATGGTCCATTGCTGCGCATCAGGATAACGCCTGCGCATTTCCGCCCGCGCCGCTGGCATGTCGATCAAAGCCCAATCCGCCATTGTTGCACGCGCATCCTTCATACGGCCGGTCAGAGAATGCCCGAAATCCCGGTAGTCATAGGTCAGACACGCCATACCCCGCTCGGCCGCTAGCCACTGTGCGAAGTGGCGATAATAGTCGCGCGGCACACCCGTTGCACTATTCAGCACAACCACGGTTTCAGGCTCTGACAGCGGTCGGTACAACCGTGCTGCAAGGGTCGTGGACCCGGATGGGAAAAGGAAATCTTCAGCCAACACCGTCTGCTCTGCGTCCAACATGATCCCTGACCCTGCACTGAAAAACTGAATTGCTTGGCTTCAATATTTTAAACACTAAAGAGGAACGTTCCCCCCATCCAGCATGACCACACGTCGGGGTAAAAGATCAGCTTGACTCGGAACCGGATCAGACGCTAGCGATTGTGTGATGGTTCCTGTCCCCCACAAGGGGTCGGGATGAAAAGGGAACACGGTGCGGTTCAGTCTGGTCATCCGGGCGCAAACCAAATCCGCGACTGCCCCCGCAACTGTAAGCGGTGAGCGATGCCAAAACACCACTGGCCCCTAGGGCTGGGAAGGTCGGCAAAGCCATGACCCGCAAGTCAGGAGACCTGCCATCGGAACTGAAACCGAAACTCGGGCGGGGTGTCCGGGCAGGTCCTGACAGCACGTTGCCGTCCCACCTGACCCAACTCTCCTGCCCACCACGCGCGGAGGGCGCAGGATGATCTGGAAGACGAAGACGCATGAATACAGTGCAACGGTGTGTCAGCGGACGGGCAAAACCTGCCCTGCCCTGGCGCGGCTGGCACGCTCAATTTCCGAGGCGATGAAGCAGGCCACAGCCGCCACAAGCGACGGGTTCGAGTTTGAAGGTGGCAGTGAATTGTCACATTGCACGCAAGGATGCCACGCAACTTTCCGAGCGCAATCAGACAGAATTCGCATCTTTTGCGATACACAGCCTGAAGCAGAGCCGCAGGACCTGAACGCTTACGCCGATCTGATCTTTGGAAACACGTTCAGCGCCTTGCCATCCGGCATCATTACAGACCCACCCTGCGCGATGATCGAGGTTGCAAAGCTGCGGCCTCGCAAACCCGTGCACGCGCCTGAACAGATTTCGGCCTAAGACTATACGACTTGAGCCTGAAAATTCTGTGCTGCCCAGGCCAATTGGGCGTCTGTTTCCACGGCACAAGGACGCAGCGCCCGCAAACGCTCCAGGGCTTTGTCTGGCTGTTCGCCGCATTCGACCATCAGCCGCAGAACAACCATTCCCGACCTGCCGCAGCCGCCCCGACAATGCACCAGTACCCGCCCTCCACCCGTCAAAGCATGCCGGGCGGCCGCGCTGATCGAGGGCCACGCCTCTTCAACTGCAGGCGTAGGGGCGCCAAAGTCTTCGATCGGCAGATGCACCCACCGGCTGGCGCGGCTTTGGATATCGCTGCCGAATTCCTGCGCCCCGTTTTGGAGCATCTCGACGTCCGTTGTCATTGAAACAACCAGCCCCGGCTTCCATGCGGCAATCGTATCCAGATCCCTTTCATAATCCCCGCCCCGTCCGGGCATCGATGTCAGGGCAAGTGTACCCCCCGCGACTTGCAGGGCATAGATAACCAGTTGCGACATAAACCAGTGTCCTCCACCAAGAACTCTTAACGAAAATGCACCATAAATTTTGTTGGACCAGCTTAGTGCGAATCCGGTCAGAATCTAAATCAAAAATCATCGCGCCTCGCAGTGGACGCGGAAGGCAGCGACCACTACGCTGAGCCGAAGCACCGAATCCGACCGAGAAAACATGACCGACACGCCCAGCCCCGCCTATCAGGTTCTCGCCCGCAAATATCGCCCGGAAACCTTTGCCGATCTGGTGGGTCAGGATGCCATGGTGCGCACCCTGAAAAACGCGTTCGAAGCGGACCGGATTGCGCAGGCTTTCATCATGACCGGCATTCGCGGCACCGGAAAAACCACCACCGCACGGATCATCGCCAAGGGTATGAACTGTATCGGGCCCGACGGTAATGGCGGCCCGACGACCGAACCTTGCGGCCAATGCGAACACTGCGTGGCGATCATGGAAGGCCGCCACGTCGATGTGATGGAGATGGACGCCGCCAGCCGAACTGGCGTGAACGATATTCGCGAGATTATCGACAGTGTCCGCTATCGCGCCGCCAGCGCGCGTTACAAGATATACATCATCGATGAGGTCCACATGCTTTCGACCAGCGCTTTCAACGCGCTGCTCAAGACGCTTGAGGAACCGCCCGAGCATGTGAAGTTCATCTTTGCAACCACTGAAATCCGCAAGGTGCCGGTCACAGTTCTGTCCCGCTGCCAGCGCTTTGACCTGCGCCGGATCGAACCCGAGGATATGATCGGCCTTCTGCAAAAGATCGCGTCAGCGGAAGGCGCTGAGATCGCAGAAGATGCGCTGGCGCTGATCACGCGCTCCGCGGAAGGGTCTGCAAGGGATGCAACCTCGCTGCTGGACCAGGCGATATCGCACGGGGCGGGTGAAACCACTGCCGAACAGGTTCGCGCAATGCTGGGCCTTGCGGACCGTGGCCGCGTTCTGGACCTCATGGACATGATCCTGCGGGGCGACGCCGCAGGCGCACTGACAGAACTCAGCGGCCAATACGCAGAAGGTGCTGACCCATTGGCTGTCTTGCGCGATCTGGCTGAGATCACACATTGGGTGTCCGTCGTGAAGATCACGCCAGACGCCGCCGAAGACCCAACCGTTTCTCCGGACGAACGGAGCCGTGGCCAACACATGGCAGAGGCCCTGCCGATGCGCGTTCTGACCCGGATGTGGCAGATGTTGCTGAAAGCGCTCGAAGAAGTCTCGGCCGCGCCCAATGCCATGATGGCCGCTGAGATGGCCGTTATCCGCCTGACCCATGTTGCTGATCTGCCCAGCCCTGAAGAACTGGTCAAACGGCTGCAGGACGCCCCGCCGCCTCCGGCAGGTGGACCTAGCGGCGGCACCTTGATGTCTCGGCAGGGTGCAACACCCGCGCAGGCCAGCGCCACCCCCGCATCCACATACGCCTCGGCCCCACGTGGTTCAAGCGGCGCGCCGGTTGCCGCATTGGCACAGGATGCTCAGACGGCCCTGGCCCGGTACCCGACCTTTGAGCACGTGGTCGAACTGATCCGCGCCAACCGCGACGTGAAGCTTCTGGTTGAAGTGGAAAACGGCGTGCGACTTGTGTCTTATCAGCCCGGTCGGATCGAGTTCACCCCAGCCACGAATGCACCGACAGACCTTGCGCCCCGGCTGGGCTCTGCCCTGCAACGCTGGACCGGAAACCGGTGGGCTGTCTCGATCGTCTCGAACGGGGATACGCCGACAATTGCCGAAGTGCGAGATGAGGCCGAGCTGGCCTTGAAGGCCGAAGCTGAAAAGCATCCTCTGGTTCAGGCGGTGCTGGCGCAATTCCCCAAGGCAAAGATCACAAAGATCGAGACGCCGGAACAACGCGCCGCCCAGGTCGAGACCGAAGCGCTTCCTGAAGTTGAAGATGAGTGGGACCCGTTCGAAGAAGACTGACCCGAAAGCGCTCGATCCCGTGTCGCAAACGAAGCAGATCGACCCTTCAAACAGGTACACCCTTCCATGATGCCAGGGAGGGATTTCATGCGAACATCACCACTGCACCCACGTTTCGGATTGGTCGTTCACGACCTAGATTTGCGCGACGTTACCAAACAGCGTTACTTTCCGGAAATCCGGCGCGCATTCGAAACCCGCTCTGTGCTTTTGTTTCCGGCCCAATCGATATCTGATGCGGACCACATTCGCCTTGCCGAACTTTTTGGGCCATTGGAAAACCGTGAAGCCATGGCAGCGGGTCGCGATGTTGAGTTTCAGCTTCCCGAACTGACAAACAAAACCAAGGATGGGCTGCGTGCGAAAGACGATCTGCGTCTGTTGGATTTGCAGGCCAACATGTTGTGGCACACAGACAGCACGTTCCTGCCGACGCCGGCGCTGATCAATATTCTGACGGCAAAAGTCGTCCCGCCATCCGGCGGCGAAACCGAGATCGCATCGACCCGCGCCGCTTGGGCGCATATGCCAGATCGTCTGAAATCCGTTCTTAGGGACGCCATCATCTGGCACCGGTTGTCGCATTCCCGTTCAAAAATTTCAGCCGACCTCGCTGCGCTGCCAAAAATGACGCGATGGCCAGATCGCCCATGGCGCGCGATTTGGCCGAACCCGGTAACCGGAGAAGAAGCCCTGTTCATCGCCTCGCACGCCTTTGCCATCGAAGGCATGGGGCATGAACAAAGTCAGTCCCTACTGGACGAAGCCATCGCGTTTTGCACGCAGCCCGAATACGTCTATTCGCACCATTGGTCCGTCGGCGATGTATTGATCTGGGACGAGCGCGCAACAATGCATCGCGGTCGTCCCTGGGACTACGACCATCCAAGAACCCTGAAATCGATCTGCTGCTCGGTTACCGAGACAGACGGCTTGCACGACGTCCGCGTGGTTTGAAAGACCTCTCCGACCGGCGGGACAACCCTTGTGCCGCGCTTCGACGGGCCGTATCTAGAGACCAAACAGAGACACAGGAGAATACCTATGCTGAAAGGACTCGGCGGGCTTGGCGGTCTGGGCGACATGGCCAAGATGATGAAATCCGCGCAGGACTTGCAAACAAAGATGACCGAAATGCAGGAAGAGCTGAACAACATGATGGTTGTCGGTGAATCCGGGGCTGGTCTGGTCAAGGCGACGGCGACCGCCAAAGGCGAGCTCAAAGGTCTGGACATCGACCCGTCGATATTCAACGGTGACGACAAGGAAGTGGTCGAAGACCTGATTTTGGCTGCCATCAAGGACGCGCAGACCAAAGCTGCCGAGCGCTCTCAGGCTGAAATGGCCAAGCTGACCGAAAGCATGGGCCTGCCCGCAGACATCAAGCTGCCGTTCTGATTTTCATCATTTCACAATTGGATTCGCCGGAGCTTCCCTCCGGCGATACGCAGGACAGACCGTGAGTTCGAACAGCGACATCGACAATCTGATCGACCTGATGGCCAAACTGCCCGGCCTTGGCCCCCGCTCGGCCCGCCGCGCGGTGTTGCACCTGATTCGAAAACGCGCCCTGCTGCTGACGCCCCTTTCAGACGCGATGCAGCAGGTCGCAATCACCGCTCGGGAATGCCTGAATTGCGGCAATGTGGGCACCACCGATATCTGTGACATCTGCAACAGCGAGGACCGCGCAACCGGAGAGCTGTGCGTCGTCGTAGACGTGGCCGACCTCTGGGCGATGGAACGCGCTGGCGTGTTCAAGGGCCGCTATCACGTTCTGGGCGGCACGCTGTCGGCGCTGGACGGAGTTGGCCCGGACGAATTGCGCATCCCGCGCCTGAAGGATCGGGTTCTGGCCGAAGGGATCACAGAGGTTATCCTTGCGCTCAACGCCACCGTCGATGGCCAAACCACAGCCCACTACATCGCCGATCAGTTGGAGGGGCAGGTCCGCCTGACCTCACTGGCTCAGGGCGTGCCGATTGGCGGAGAGCTGGATTATCTGGATGACGGGACAATCACCGCGGCACTCAGGGCGCGAAAGGAAATATAGCGGGTCGTGTTGGACCAGCGCGACAACTGCATTGTCGCCCTAACGCTTATCAAAGCATGCTCGCAGGCTTCAGGTGTAAGCACCAGACGAGTAGGTCAGCTCATACGAGTGGCTGTAGAGTTCGAATACGATACCAAATGGGTCTTCAACATAGACCATGCGGTATGGCTTTTCTCCGGGATAATAGTGCCGGATCGGCATCCGCTGTTTTCCACCGGCTTGCACAATCTTTTCGACCAGACCTTCGATGTCAGGGTCCTGAATGCAAAAGTGAAACGTTCCATTTCTGCGGAAATCGATGTTGTTTTCGGGCGCGTAATTCCCGTCAAACTCAAAAAGCTCAATCCCGATGCGATCCGCAGTCGCCAGATGTGCGATACGTAGTTTTTTCCAATCCGGACCAAAAACATCCGTGCACATGACGCCAATATCCGAGTCATCCTCGACCACATCCGTGGGCGTCATGATGACGTAAAACCCTAGGACCTCGGAGTAGAATTTTACAGCCTCATCCACATTTGGAACCGACAATCCGATATGTGAAAAGGTTCTTGGAAATTGAGACATGGAACGCTCCTGAATCTGTTTCGGCATAAAACTATGGGTCAGCGTCCGGGTTTCAAGTTGCTGGCCAAGCCTTCATAGCAGGGTTCACCCTTGCGCATGGATCAAGACCCGGAGTCAAAAAGGTCGCTAAAAAGCAAAAGGGCCTTTGCCTTCCGTGCACGCGTAGTAGAATGCCTCAGACTTGATCCCTTTGATTGGAATACGTTATGACCCGCCTTCTCGCCCTCACCTTCGCCACCTTCACTGCAACCACCGCCGTGTCGCAGGAACTTGTCGACAAGGGCTTCGTCGAAGGCTGGAACATCATGATGGACCCAGCACTTGGCAATGGCTGTCTGATCCAGACGGTGTATCAGGATCTCTCGGTGGTCAGGTTGGGCTACGACGCATTGGGCAATCGCGGGTATTTCGCAGTCTACAACAAGGCGTGGGGCGACATTAAACAGGGTGAGAGCTATCCGATCCGCTTTGATCTGGACGGCAAAAGCTATGATGCCACGGCCATCGGGTTCAACGAGCGCGACGTGCCGGGCGCAACCGTGTTTTTCACCGACAGAAGCTTCGTCAACGCAATCGCCCAAAACAAGACAATGACCGTCTACAATCCGGCTGGTGAGGTCGTCATGGCCATCGATCTCAAAGGCACCGCCAAAGCACTGGACTATGCCCGCGATTGTCAGAACAAAAAGCTTTAACGAATCGGATCGAACAGAGCGTCCTTTGCGGTGCAGTCGCGGATCACGTCACGGCCACAAGGCACGGGATCAAGGTCGCGCGACAGGCACAGGCGGACCTCTTCGATATAGCCTTGCTTGCACGTGACCGTGATCATGTCGCGCTCTAGTTCGGGATTGGCCTTCAGAAACGCTTCTTCGACCACTTCGGCGGGTAACTTCACGGATGCGTCCAGCTTGCGGAAGACCTCCGGGCGCTCAACCGCATCATAGGTACTCCGGGACAGCGCGAAATAATCGGCTGCCGACAGCCCGGAACAGGTGCCGTGTTTCTTCCACTGGTGCCAGGCTAGGCCCGCACTGCCCTGAATATCTTCCATTTCGCGTGTCATACGTCGGGTTGGCGGTGCTTCCGGCGTTCTGCAATACGACGGCCAGCCTTGGTGAAATTGCGGCCAAAGGCCATGCAGAATCCAGCCATGATCATGACGCGCATCGCACTGATCAGACCCACGCGCATCACCTTCGCGGGCGCACCAGTTGGGCGACCAGCTGAGCGACAGAACATAGTAATCGAACTCTCCGGCCTTTTCGCCTTCGGCCAGCGCGGCAACCGCGCTGAAGACCCACAATACGAACCAGCGCATTCGCCTCTTCCCTTCTTGCACATGCGGGACTATATAGACCCCAAGTTCCCCGACAACGGAAACCTGCCCCAAATCCCCGGGGCCGCCGCATTCCGGCGACGGGACAGATGTATGTATAGGAGACGGGCTGATGGCAAAACCGCTTATGGCCAAGGCAACCGCCGTATGGCTGGTGGACAACACCACGATCAGCTTCAAGCAGATCGCGGATTTCGTAGGAATGCACGAGTTGGAAGTGCAGGGCATCGCCGATGGTGATGTCGCTGCTGGCGTTAAGGGCTTTGACCCGATCGCCAACAACCAGCTGACGCAGGACGAGATCGACGCGGCGCAGAACAACCCGCTTCACAAGCTGAAGCTCAAGTTCAATCCTTCGGCCGCTGGCGAAGAAAAGCGCCGTGGTCCGCGTTACACCCCGTTGTCCAAGCGTCAGGACCGTCCGAACTCGATCCTGTGGCTGGTCAAGTTCCACCCCGAACTCAGCGATGGCCAGATTGCCAAGTTGGTGGGCACCACCAAACCGACAATCCAGTCGATCCGCGAGCGTACCCACTGGAACATCACCAACATGCAGCCTATCGACCCGGTTGCTCTGGGCCTTTGCAAACAATCTGAGCTGGACACAGCCGTTCAGAAAGCAGCCGCCAAGAAAGCAGCCGAAGGCGGTGTGATGAGCGATGATGAGCGTCGCAAACTGGTCTCGACCGAACAGTCTCTGGAAATGGATGCCGCGCCGAAGATTCCGACAGCCATTGAAGGGCTCGAAACCTTCTCGCTGTCCGACGAGCCAGCAGAAGAAAAAGACGAAGAGCCGGTCATCGATGCCGACAGCTTCTTCAACCTTCCCAAAGGTGGGGCGGATGACGAAGACGAAGATGATCTTCGCCCATAATCCAAAATCAGCCCTGGCCGGTACGGCTGGGGCTTTTTTACGGACTAGCCATGCTTAACGTTTTTTCCGCTGTTTTTGGCCCGCATCGCGCCGTCTCGATTTATGCCTTCCTCAAAACCTGGGGTCTTGGTTTGGCTGGCGGCGTTGTCATGATCGCTATTGTCACGTTCCTGTTTCTGCTGGGTGACGAAGGTGAACACGAGCACGAAGCCTTCCTGACAGTACCGGTTTTGACTGCGACTGCCGTGAACGGAGATCTTAAAAACGGAGTCATCGCCTCGGTTCGGTTGCCGGATGGATCTGCTACTTCAATCACGTCGACCGAAGGGCAAATTTCCCAAACCGTGGGCACAACGGCTTGTATCGAGAAACGCGTATATGTCGAAAGTGGCGAGGCCCGGTATAGGTTCAAACTGCCACACCTGTGCGAAGACAACTGATGGGTTGAACCCGTGTAATAAAGCCGCCCGGCCCTCACGTCGGGCGGCTTTTGTATTTATACCATCTGAAAGATGATACCTGCGAAAATCGCACCACCCACACCAAGACTCAGGTAGGTCGCAAACACGCGGGGTTTGACCAGCGACCACACAGCGGCCATCGCCGGGATCGAGCTGACGGCACCAGCAACCATAAACGACATCGCTGCCCCTGCTGTCATTCCTTGCTCCATCAAACCGGCCAGCAGTGGCGGTGCGACGTACGAGTTCAGATAGGCCGGCATTCCCACCAAAGCGGCGACAACGATGGGCAGCACACCTTCCCCACCAACCGCGCCAGCGATGAGGTCGGCAGGTACGTAGTTGACCAACAGGGCTTCGAGCACGTAGGCCAGAGCCAGCCATTTTAACAGGAACAAGCCGTTGTGCACGAATTCCGAGCGGAACCGAACGCGTCGCTCAGGCTCCTGCCAGAATTTCCAGACTGGCTTGTCATCCAGTTTTGGACCGCATCCGCAGCATCCAACCGGTTTGTATTCGCGCAGAGGCTGGGCAAATGCACCCTGGCGCATCAGCAGCCGCACCGCGAACCCACCAAACAGGCCCAAAGCAACGGCCGCGACGGCTTTGCCAATGGCAAAGGGCCATCCCAATGCACCAGCGGCAATCAAAAGCGTCGGCGGGTCGATCAAGGGCGAGCTGAGCCAGAACGCCATAACCGCTGACAACGGCGCCCCAAGGGCCAGAAGACCCGCGATAAATGGAATGACCTCACAAGAACAGAAGGGCGCCAGCCCACCAAACAGTGCAGCCAGAAAGATCATCCGGGTCTCGCGCCCCTCAAAGGCGCGCGCCACCATCACTTCCGCACCGGTCGCCTTCAGGTATGACAAGAGCAACACGGCAAACAGGATGTATTGCCCTGTATGCGCCAAAGCCTTGGCGGCAAACGTTATGACTTCGCGCAGATTACCTGGATCCAGGACCGCCACAGCCGCAAGAATTGCAACGATCAATGCCCACGGCGTCTTGATCAGTTCAATCACGCCCTTGGCAGTCACTTTGGGGTTTTGTGTTAATTCAGCCATCGTTCGCAGCCTCTCCAACCGCGTCGGCGCAACATTCGCTTAGAATGAACTGCGCAAGGTTTCTCAATTCATCGTAACTGGCCCGGTTGATCGTGGTACGCCCGATCTTTTCCTGTTCAACCACACCACCGGCCGCAAGAAACCGCAGGTGATGGGCCAAGGTCGACGGGGCGATACCCGTCCTGCTCTGTATTTCACCAACCGTCAAACCGGCCTCGCCAGCCCGTACCAGGGTCTTGAGGACCTTCAGCCGGGCCTCCGAGCCCATGGCGGAAAATCCGGCAGCTGCTGCTTCCCACATGCGGCACCTCCATTAAACTAGATTTCTGGTTTTTTAGTTTAAATAAATCCTCTAGTCAACCCAGGCCCGGAAAATACGTCGCGCCCATGTAAGTCCAGATTGCACACCCCTTAAGTCCACCCTATAAGCAAGCATGGGGATTTCGGTTGATACATTCTTTCTTGAGCTCAACGGTCAGGGCACGCTGCAGGCTCAGATCCAGCAGATGATTGCCGAGGGCATCTTGTCAGGACGCTTTCACGTAGGAGAAAAGCTACCCTCCTCGCGTAAACTGGCCGCCCACCTTGGCGTCAGTCGAATCACGGTAACGCTGGCCTATACAGAGTTGCTGGCGAATGACTACCTGACTGCTAAGGGACGATCTGGATACTACGTTTCGCATAACGCTCCTGTCCCACCCAAATACTCTCCTGTCCAGCGCGGCACAGAATCCGTTGACTGGGACAAAGCACTGGCGCGTCGTTTTCTGGACCGCAACGTACTGCCAAAACCCAGCGACTGGCGCGAGTACCGCTATCCGTTCATTTACGGACAGGCTGACCGGACTTTGTTTGATCACGCCAACTGGCGCTTGTGCGCCGTGCGCGCGTTGGGACACAAGGACTTCGATTCACTGACCGGTGATTACGTGGATCAGGATGACCCTCTTCTGGTCGAGTTCATCGCCCGCCACACCCTTCCCAGGCGCGGCATTACCGCCCGCCCCGAAGAAATACTGATCACGTTGGGCGCGCAGAACGCGCTCTGGCTGGCGTCGCGAATCTTGCTGACTCACAATCGTTCCGCCGTGATTGAAGACCCCTGCTACTACGCGCTCCGGAGCCTACTGAACCATTGGGACTGCGCGGTTACGCCCTTGAGTGTCGATCAAAACGGGCTTCCGCCTGAGGCGATCCCTGACGACGCCGATGTCATCTTTACGACTCCCAGCCATCAAAGCCCGACCACCGCGACAATGCCAATCGAGCGCCGCAACCAACTGCTGGATCGAGCCCACGAACTGGATGCGATGGTTGTCGAAGATGACTACGAGTTTGAAATGGCTTTTCGAGGTGCGCCGTCCCCAGCACTCAAATCCATGGATCGGGATGGGCGCGTGATTTATGTCGGCAGTTTTTCCAAGTCGCTGTTCCCCGGTTTGCGACTTGGATATATGGTCGGCTCTGAACCTTTTATCCGTGAAGCACGTGCACTTCGGTCATTGGTCCTGCGTCACCCGCCTGGTCACATACAGCGTACAGCAGCATATTTTCTATCACTGGGTCACTACGACGCGCAGATCCGGCGCATGTCCAAAGCTTTGCAAGAGCGGCGTACGGCAATGAACTCAGCCATAGAAGAAAGCGGGCTGACCGTGGCCGGACGTGGCGTGATTGGCGGGTCCTCAATGTGGATGTCAGCACCCGAACAAGTAGACACGACCCAACTTGCATTAAAGCTGCAATCCCAAGGTGTTCATATTGAACCAGGCGCGCCATTTTTCTCCGGGCGGAACAGACCTCAGAACTTCTACCGCCTCGGTTACTCCTCGATCTCGACCGAGCGCATCGCGCCGGGCGTCAAACTGATCGCAGACGCCATTCGGACTGCCTAAGCGGCATCTGGACCTAATCTGGCTTTCGTTTTGGCCCTAACGCCAGTCGCGGCCATACGCCAAAACCTTATCAAACCCCGGGCAATCTGCCCGGTTTCACCCACTTGTTTGGAGAGCACTCACATGAAGATGACGACCGAAGAAGCCTTTGTTAAGGTTCTGCAGATGCACGGGATCGAACATGCGTTCGGTATCATTGGCTCGGCAATGATGCCGATTTCGGATCTGTTCCCGAAAGCTGGAATCAACTTCTGGGATTGCGCCCACGAAGGTTCAGGCGGCATGATGGCAGACGGCTACACCCGCGCCACTGGCAAAATGTCGATGATGATCGCGCAGAACGGCCCTGGCATCACCAACTTTGTCACCGCTGTTAAGACCGCCTACTGGAACCACACTCCGGTTCTGCTGGTCACTCCGCAGGCAGCCAACAAGACCATCGGTCAAGGCGGCTTCCAGGAGATGGAGCAGATGCGCATGTTCGCAGACTGTGTTGCTTACCAGGAAGAAGTGCGTGACCCCTCGCGCGTTGCCGAAGTTCTGAACCGCGTGATCATGAACGCCAAGCGCGCCAGCGCACCGGCGCAGCTGAACATCCCGCGCGACATGTGGACCCAGGTTGTAGACATCGAGCTGCCCAAGATCGTGGAATTCGAACGTCCCGCAGGCGGTGAAGATGCGGTTGCGGCAGCTGCAGAAATGCTTTCGAACGCCAAGAACCCGGTCATCCTGAACGGTGCCGGTGTTGTTCTGGCCGAAGGTGGCATCGAAGCTTCGAAAGCCCTGGCCGAGCGTCTGGACGCCCCGGTCTGCGTTGGCTACCAGCACAACGACGCCTTCCCCGGCAACCACCCGCTGTTTGCTGGCCCGCTGGGCTATAACGGCTCGAAAGCCGGTATGGAGCTGATCTCGGAAGCAGACGTTGTTCTGGCTCTGGGAACGCGTCTGAACCCGTTCTCGACCCTGCCCGGCTACGGCATCAACTATTGGCCGGCAGACGCGAAGATCATTCAGGTCGACATCAACCCTGACCGTATCGGCCTCACCAAAGACGTCAGCGTCGGCATCATCGGTGACGCAGCCAAAGTGGCCACCGGCATCCTGTCTCGCCTGAGCGAAACTGCAGGTGACGAAGGCCGTCAAGAGCGTAAGGACCGTATCGCCCAGAAGAAATCCGCATGGGCACAGGAACTGACCTCGATGACCCACGAAGACGACGATCCGGGCACCACCTGGAACGAGCGTGCACGTGCTGCCAAGCCTGACTGGATGAGCCCCCGCATGGCATGGCGCGCAATCCAGGCCGCGCTGCCGAAAGAGGCGATCATCTCGTCCGACATCGGCAACAACTGCGCCATCGGCAACGCCTACCCGTCCTTCGAAGAAGGCCGCAAGTACCTGGCCCCTGGCCTGTTCGGCCCCTGTGGCTACGGTCTGCCTGCCATCGTTGGCGCGAAAATCGGCCAGCCAGACGTTCCTGTTGTCGGCTTTGCTGGTGACGGTGCATTCGGTATCGCCGTGAACGAACTGACCGCCATTGGCCGTTCGGAATGGCCCGCCGTGACTCAGATCGTTTTCCGCAACTACCAGTGGGGTGCGGAAAAGCGGAACTCGACCCTGTGGTTCGATGACAACTTCGTCGGCACCGAGCTGGACACTCAGGTTTCCTATGCCGGTATCGCCAAGGCCTGTGGACTGAAAGGCGTTGTCGCTCGCACTCAGGAAGAGCTGACCGATGCGCTGAACCAGGCGATTGAAGACCAGAAAAACGGCATCACCACTCTGATCGAAGCTCTGATCAACCAAGAACTGGGTGAGCCCTTCCGCCGTGACGCGATGAAAAAGCCTGTAGCTGTTGCCGGTATCGACGCCGACGACATGCGCGAGCAAGCCGTCTAAGCAGAACAGGAGCCAGCGCGCATGACCCAAACACCAATCGAGCTGTTGCGTCAGCGCGCCCCGGACACCCGTCCTGTGATTTCTTTATGCGAAGGCAGTGATCCCCGCGTTGTTGCGGGGGCGCTTGCCGCCCAAAAGGCCGATCTGGCCGATGTTATTCTGGTTGGCCCGCAAGCCGAAGTCGAAGCAGCCCTGAAAGACCAAGGTGCTGCTCCTTCACAGAACGTTGCGGTGCATGACCCTGCAACCTCGGATCTGACCGAGGAGTTTACCCAAACATTTTACGAATTGCGCAAACACAAGGGCGTCGACTTGGCCAAGGCTCGCGCTGCCGTTGAAACAGCGCCGGTCTATGCCGCCATGCTGGTGCGCAGCGGGCGCGCCACCGGAACGGTTGGCGGTGCAGTGCACACCACCGGCGATATTGTCCGTGCTGCAATTCAGGTCATCGGAATGGCCCCCGATGCAGGAATGGTTTCGTCATTTTTTCTGATGTACCCTCCGGAAAATGCCCAACCCGACGCACGGGCTATGCTTTATTCAGACTGCGGTCTGGTCATCAATCCGTCTGCTTCTGAATTGAGCAAAATCGCCATCGCCTCGGCCGCTTCGGCAAAGACTCTTCTTCAGATCGATCCCAAAATCGCAATGCTCAGTTTTTCGACGAAAGGCAGCGCCAAACACCCGGACGTGGACAAGGTGATCGAAGCCACGGACACTTTACGTCAGACCGCACCTGATCTGTCCGTCGACGGAGAATTGCAGTTTGACGCCGCTTTTGTTCCTTCGGTCGGCGAACGCAAATCCCCCGGATCATCCGTCGCCGGTCAGGCCAACGTGATGATTTTCCCCAATCTCGATGCGGGCAATATCGGCTACAAGATCACTCAAAGACTGGGAGGTTACACCGCGATTGGTCCTGTGCTTCAGGGGCTGGCCCAACCGGCCAACGATCTTTCGCGCGGATGCTCCGCCGAGGATGTGACTCAAATGATCGCTGTGACCTGCCTGCAAGCCAAAAAGACGTAACGCACTTATTCGCACCGTTTTTCGGAACAGTGTTCTCAAATTGGGAAGAAACTGACACATTCTTCCCAACCCAACCGACAGGACCCGCCAATGACCCATCAGCAGCCGATCCTTGATACATCTCCGAAAGTTTCGGACGAGGTGCGCAAGACCACGTGCTATATGTGTGCCTGCCGCTGCGGCATCAACGTGCACATGAAAGACGGCAAAGTCGCCTATATCGAGGGCAACCGGAATCACCCCGTCAACAAAGGCGTCCTGTGCGCCAAAGGCTCTGCGGGGATCATGCAGGTCAACGCGCCGTCGCGGCTGCGGGCGCCGCTGAAACGCGTTGGCCCGCGCGGCTCGGGTGAGTTCGAGGAAATCAGCTGGGATGAAGCGCTGGAACTTGCCGTCAGCTGGTTGAAGCCGATCCGCGAGGACAATCCTGAAAAGCTGGCCTTCTTCACCGGCCGCGACCAGAGCCAAAGTTTCACCAGTTTCTGGGCACAAAATTTTGGCACATGTAATTACGCAGCGCATGGCGGTTTCTGCTCCGTAAACATGGCTGCGGGTGGCATCTATACGATGGGCGGCGCGTTCTGGGAATTCGGACAACCCGACTGGGACCACACCAAGCTGTTCATGTTGTTTGGCGTGGCGGAAGACCACGATTCAAACCCGATCAAAATAGGTATCGGCAAAATCAAGGCTCGAGGTGCGCGGGTCATCGGTGTCAACCCGATCCGCTCGGGCTATAACGCCGTGGCGGATGACTGGGTCGGCATCACACCGGGCACCGATGGGCTGTTCATCCTGTCTATGATTCACGTGTTGATGAAAGCAGGCAAGATCGACCTCGACTACCTCAGCCGCTACACCAACGCACCGGTACTGATCGACGCGTCCGAAGGCGCGACCAAGGGTTTGTTCCTGCGGGATGAGGATGGCAAACCGCTTGTCATCGACCGCGTCACCGGTGAATTGACTGCCTTTGACAAGCCCGGTGTTCGCCCGGACTTGTCGGCCACTTACGAAAAAGACGGCGTCACCCACCGCCCGGTCTTCCACCTGATGGCCGAACGGTATCTCAGCGATGAATATGCCCCCGAGAATGTCGCCGATCAGTGCGGCATCCCGGCCCAGCGTATCCGTGCCATCGCAGGTGAACTGGCCCGCGTCGCCTTCGACGAAGCGTTCGAGTTGGATCACGAATGGACCGATTTCCGCGGTGAAAAACACACCAAGATGATCGGCCGGCCCGTCGCCATGCACTCGATGCGCGGCGTCTCGGCCCATGCCAACGGTTTCCAAACCTGCCGCGCGCTGCATGTGCTTCAGATCCTGCTGGGCACGGTCGAGGTTCCCGGCGGCTTTCGCTTCAAACCGCCCTACCCCAAACCGGTCGAGGCGCACCCGAAACCACATTGCAAGGTTACTCCGAACTCACCGCTGGACGGCCCGCATCTGGGCTTTGTTCAAGGACCTGATGATCTGGCACTCAAGGCTGATGGCAGCCCGGCGAGGATCGACAAGGCGTTTACATGGGAAAACCCGATGTCCAGCCACGGGCTGATGCATATGGTGATCTCGAACGCCCACGCAGGTGATCCCTACAAGATCGATACGCTTTTCATGTACATGGCCAACATGTCGTGGAACTCGACCATGAACACCAAGGGCGTCATGGAGATGTTGACCGACAAGGATGAGAACGGCGATTACGTGATCCCGCGCATCATCTACTCCGATGCCTACAGTTCGGAAATGGTGGCTTATGCCGACCTGATCCTGCCAGATACCACCTATCTGGAACGCCACGATTGTATCTCACTGCTTGACCGCCCCATCTGCGAGGCCGAAGCCGCCGCAGACGCGATCCGCTGGCCTGTAATCGAACCTGATCGCGACGTACGCGGGTTCCAGTCGGTGCTGATCGATCTGGCCAACCGCATGGGCCTGCCCGGCTTCACCAATGAAGACGGCAGTGCCAAGTGGACGGACTATGCCGATTACATCGTGAACCACGAACGCAAACCGGGCATCGGCCCGCTGGCTGGGTTCCGGGGCGGGAACGGCGACAAGGAAGGTCGGGGCGAGGTCAACCCGGACCAGTTGAACCGCTACATCGAAAACGGCGGCTTCTACGTGGCCCACATCCCTCAGGGTGCGGATTATTACAAGCCGTGGAACACTGCCTATCAGGACTGGGCCGTAGACATGGGCATCTATGACAGCCCGCAACCCTACCTGTTCCAGCTTTATTCCGAACCGATGCGCAAATTCCAGCTGGCCGCCGAAGGCCATGGCGAACGTCAACCGCCGGATCATCTGCGCGCGCGCATAAAAGAGACGCTGGACCCGATGCCCATCTGGTACGAAACCGATCAGACTGGCAACGAGGGCTTCACCGTCAATGCCCTGACCCAACGCCCGATGGCGATGTATCACAGCTGGGGCACCCAGAACGCCTGGCTGCGCCAATTGCACGGGCGCAACCCGCTCTACGTGCCGACCAAGCTGATGCGCGAGCACGGGCTGCAGGACGGCGATTGGGCCAAGGTGACGTCTCCGCACGGAGAGATCACGGTCCCGGTCATGGAAATGGCGGCACTGAACGACAACACCGTCTGGACCTGGAACGCCATCGGCAAACGCAAAGGCGCTTGGGCCCTGCAGGAGGACGCGCCCGAAGCCACCAAGGGTTTCCTGCTGAACCACCTGATCCACGAGCTTCTGCCAGCAAAGGGCGACGGTTTGCGCTGGGCCAATTCCGACCCGATCACCGGTCAGGCCGCTTGGTTTGACCTCAAAGTCAAACTCGAAAAGGCCGCACCGCCTTCAGATGCAGAAAGCCAGCCGGAATTTGCACCGATCAAATCACCAGTTGGCCAAGGTCCGAAAGACCTGGCGTGGAAGGTGGGAAAATGACCCGATCCGCTTTTCATCTGGCCCAAAATACCTCGGGGTCTGGGGCTGAGCCCCAGCCCGCCCTCACAACAATCGCGGAGGCAAGGCAGTCATGACCCAGCTCCCCACATCCACCGAGCGCAAGATGGGTCTGGTCATTGACCTGGACACCTGCGTGGGCTGCCACGCCTGCGTGATCTCGTGCAAAGGCTGGAACACCGAAAACTACGGCGCGCCTCTGTCCGACCAGGACGCCTATGGCGCCAACCCCTCGGGCACGTTCCTGAACCGGGTGCATTCGTACGAAGTGCAACCTGCGGAAGGTCACGCTCAGTTGATCCACTTCCCTAAGTCGTGCCTGCATTGCGAAGATGCGCCCTGCGTCACCGTCTGCCCGACTGGTGCCAGCTATAAGCGTGTTGAAGACGGCATCGTTTTGGTGAACGAAAGCGACTGCATCGGCTGCGGCCTCTGCGCTTGGTCGTGCCCTTACGGCGCGCGCGAGCTGGATCAGGCCGAAGGCGTCATGAAAAAATGTACGCTCTGCGTTGACCGAATCTATAACGAAAACCTGCCAGAGGTGGATCGTGTCCCTTCTTGTGTACGCACCTGCCCCGCTGGTGCTCGGCACTTTGGCGATCTGGGCGATCCTGACAGCGACGTCAGCAAGCTGGTTGCAGACCGGGGTGGCATGGATCTGATGCCCGAAATGGGCACCAAACCCGTTAACAAATACCTGCCGCCGCGCCCCAAGGATACGGTTGAAGACCAAATCGACATATTGGCACCCCTGTTGGCGCCGGTCGCTGAAGAACCCAAAGGTTTCCTCGGCTGGCTCGACAAGACGCTGGAGAAACTCTGATGCATCCTGCACCCTCCGTCATTATCTTCACCACTTTGTCCGGACTGGGTTTTGGCCTGTTGGTCTTCCTGGGCCTCGGGTTTCCAGCCGTCTCGGGCTGGATAGCTTTTGTCTTCTTTGCCATCGCCTATGCGTTGGCTGTCGGCGGGCTGATGGCATCAACGTTCCATCTGGGCCACCCGGAGCGCGCTTGGAAAGCCTTTACCCAATGGAAGACCAGTTGGCTCAGCCGCGAAGGCTGGTGCGCTGTTCTGGCCCTGATTTTCATGGGCCTCTACGCGCTTGGTCTGGTATTTCTGGATCAGAAGTGGAGCCTTTTGGGCTTGATCGGTGCGCTGTTCTCGCTGGCAACTGTTTTCACCACGTCGATGATCTACACACAGCTCAAAACCATCCCGCGCTGGAACATGAACCTGACCCCAGTGATGTTCCTTAGCTTTAGCTTGGCGGGTGGTGCATTGCTGGCTGGTCAAACAAGCGTTGCTATTCCACTGCTTCTGATCGCCGCGCTTGTACAGATCTTGTACTGGCGCAAAGGGGATCAGGCGTTTACATCCTCGGGAACCGATCTGGGCACCGCGACTGGTCTTGGCGCGCGCGGATCCGTCCGCGCCTTTGAACCACCGCATACCGGAACCAACTATCTGCTGCGGGAATTTGTGCACGTAGTCGGTCGCAAACATGCCGAGAAGCTGCGGATCATCTCGTTTGTTCTGGCCTTTTTGCTGCCGGTGTTGCTGCTGGTTTTACCATTCAATCACGTCTTCGCGTTGCTGGCCGTAGCGTCGCATCTGGCGGGTGTGGCGACGTCACGCTGGTTGTTCTTTGCGCAAGCAGAACATGTCGTAGGGCTATACTACGGGAAACGTTAAAGGGGGCTCTGCCCCCGACGCGGCAAGCCGCGCCTCCCCCGAGGTATTTATAGCCAGATGAAGTCTGGACCCGTAAAATGAAAAGGGCGGCTCTCGTGCTTCGAGGCCGCCCTTTTGTCATCTCGGGTCCATCTTAGATCAGGCTGGCATGTGCCATTGCGGCTTCAATTGCGGCCTTGGTGCTGTCCTCAAGCTCGGTCAAAGGTGAACGGACCTCGGTGCTGCAGAGACCAAGTTTGCTGAGTGCGTATTTGGCGCCAACAAGGCCCGGCTCGATAAAGATGGCTTCGTGCAGCGGCATCAACTTGTCCTGATAGGCCAGCGCTTTTGCATAGTCCCCGGTCAGTGTGGCCTGTTGGAACTCGGCACAGAGCCTGGGGGCTACGTTTGCGGTGACCGAGATGCAGCCAACACCGCCATGAGCATTGAAACCAAGCGCCGTCGCATCTTCACCGGAAAGCTGGCAGAAATCTGAGCCACAGGTCGCGCGCTGTTGGCTGACACGGGCCAGATCGCCCGTGGCGTCTTTGACTCCAACGATGCGTGGCAGCTTCGACAACTCACCCATTGTAGAGGGTGTCATATCGACAACGGACCGTCCGGGAATGTTGTAGATGATGATCGGAATATTCGCAGCTTCGTGCAGAGCCTGAAAATGTGCGATCAGGCCGTTTTGGGTCGGCTTGTTGTAATAGGGGGTGACGACCAGCGCTGCGTCCGCGCCGACCTTTTCGGCGAACTGCACGAACCGAATAGCCTCGACCGTATTGTTCGATCCGGCCCCGGCGATGACCGGAACGCGGCCCGCCGCTGTTTTCACAACCTCTTCGATCACCGTTTCATGCTCATCATGGCTGAGCGTGGGGCTCTCGCCCGTGGTTCCGACCGGCACCAGACCGGTCGAGCCTTCGGTGATCTGCCAATCCACAAGGTGTTTGAGCGTCTTCAGGTCCAACTCGCCGTTATTGAACGGGGTGACGAGGGCTGGCATTGAGCCTTTGAACATGACACGCTCCTTTAAGGTGCAATTTGCGGTTTTTGCGCCTCGGTCCCTCACGTTTCCAGCTTTGTGAGTTGATCCCGGCGACGCACGGTTTATCCTCACAGGCTCTATCCTCGGTTGGTTGGGAAATGCAAGGGATGACACGCTTTCTGGCATTGTTGATTGCTGTGATTGTGTATTCAGTGACGGCACCGCAGCTTGCGCGGGCGGATGCCGCAGGTGATTTGCGCGCAGGTCTTTATGAAATGCGCAAGGGCGACTGGAACGCCGCGCTGCGTGTGTCTGGCCAGCGCGGGTCCGTATCGCGCGATATCATCGTCTGGCACTGGCTGCGCGAAGGGTTCGGCAGCTCGGGCGATGTGCTGGTGTTTCTTGAACGCCGTCCGGACTGGCCCGGACTTGCATGGTTGCGCCGCAAAAGCGAACCGGTCTTTACCGGCGCCGATCCTGACAGGGTATTGAAGTTTTATTCTGACATGCCCCCTCAGACTGCTGAAGGTGCTTTGAACTATGCAATCGCTCTGAAAGCAAAGGGGCGCGTCGGAGACGCCGAAGCGGATATCGTCACCGCGTGGCGGACCATGCCGATGGGTTCGGGGTTGCAGAAGACGTATCTGGAAAACTTTGCGAAGCTGTTGAAACCGCATCACACCGCACGTTTGGACCGAATGTTGTGGGATGGTCATCTGGTCAGTTCCGGCCAAATGCTGTCGCTGGTCAATGCCGATCAGCGCAAGTTGGCAGAGGCGCGGATCGCCTTGCAAAAGCGCCAGCCTGGTGTGGACAGCAAAGTCGCGGCGGTTCCGAAATCGCTAAAGGATGCGCCTGGGCTTGCCTTTGATCGGTTTGTCTGGCGGGACAGGAAGGAACTGGATGACAGTGCCATTGACCTTATGCTGGCGCGTTCGACTGGCCCGGATGCCTTGGGCGAACCCGACAAATGGGCCGAAGGGCGCCGCCGTCTGGCACGGCTTGAGATGCGGTCTGGACGATTGGCACGAGCTTACGACGTCGCCGCCAATCACCACATGACACCTGAAATGGGCTATGGATATGCGGATCTGGAGTGGCTGGCAGGGTTTCTGGCGCTGCGTAAGCTGAATGACCCAGCCACGGCTGTACGGCATTTCCAAAACTTCTCGGACGCGGTCCGATCCCCAATCTCGAAGGGGCGCGGCGGCTATTGGCTTGGGCGGGCTTATGCTGCGTTGGGGGATGCGGACAAAGCATATGACGCGTATGCCGCAGGGGCCGACTACCAGACTTCGTTCTACGGCTTGCTTGCTGCGGAACAGATAGGAAGGCCGTTTGACACAGAGCTGGCCAACCCACGCCGCGCACCGCATTGGCGGCAGGCAGAATTTGCCGATTCCAGTGTTTTGGAAGCAGGCTTGCTGCTGCTGAAGGCCGGAGAGGCGAACCTGTCCGAGAGGTTCCTGACCCATCTGGTTGAAAGCCTTGATCCGGTACAGGCCAATCAACTTGGCGACTTGGTCATCGAGCTGAAACAGCCGCACCTGGCGGTTATGATCGCCAAGCGGGCAGCGACCACAGGCACTGTTTTGCCCGCAGCATATTACCCGATGCATCCGGTGGCCGATATGCGCCTGCCTATGGCCAAGGAAATGACGCTGGCGATTGCGCGACGCGAAAGCGAGTTTGATCCTGTCGTCATTAGTGGCGCGGGAGCGCGCGGCCTGATGCAGGTGATGCCTGCAACAGCCAAGCTGGTCGCAGGTGAGCTGGGCATTCTCAGTGGCCACAAAACCGGCCGATTGACCACGGATTGGCAGTACAACGCCAAGCTGGGGGCCAACTACCTTTCTGGACTGGCCGCTGATTTCAACGGCAACGTAGTGATGATGGCGGCCGGGTACAACGCGGGGCCAAGGCGACCGATCTCGTGGATGGAACGTTTTGGCGACCCCCGCGCGGGCCAGATCGATATCGTCGACTGGATCGAGACAATTCCGTTCAGTGAAACCCGCAACTACGTGATGCGCGTGACCGAAAGCCTGCCGGTTTACCGGGCCCGATTGGGGCAGCCCGCGCTTCCGGTCCCGTTCTCGCAGGAGCTGATCGGATCATCTCTGGCGGCGTTCGCGCCATAAGGTGAACAGCCCTGCGGCCACAACAATTGCTGCGCCTACGACAACTTCGGGGCGCAGCATCTCGCCAAAGACCGAGATCCCCAGAATCGCGCTCCAGACCAGATGGAAATAGGCGAAGGGCTGCACCGCGCTGGCCTCGGCCATCTCGTAGCACTTGATCAGCAACCAGTGCCCGGATGCACCACTTACACACAGCAACGCCATCCAGCCCCAGTCGGCGGGGACCATCGGCTCCCAAAACCACATACCGACCAGAGTCATTGCAACTGCGCCTGAGACGCCGGTCCAGAAAAAGCTGGTGGCTGTGCTGTCCTGACGCGCGGCATAACGTGTCAACAAGGCGTAGATCGCAAACATCAGGGCGGAAATCAGGGGAATGATCGCCCATGGGTCAAATACCCCAACGCCGGGCTGCAAAATGATCAGAACGCCGATACACCCCACTCCAATCGCGCTCCACCGCCGCCATCCGACTTGTTCGCCCAGAACCGGCCCGCTGAGTGCGGCGACAAGCAAAGGATAACATATGAAAATGGCCATGCTGTCGATCAGTCCAAGCACAGTGAAGCCGAAGACCGCGACGCAGATCTCTGCGGCCAACAACACGCCCCGGGTGATCTGCAGACCCAACTGATTTGTTTGCGTCGCGGCCCTCAAACCGCCTGCAGAGCGCGCGGCTATCGCTATGACAAACGCCGCGAAGAACCAATAGCGGATCATAACCACCATGTAGGTGTTGTAGGTCCCGGCCAAATGGCGCGAGATTCCGTCCTGTAGGGCAAAGACAATTGTCGCGCCCACCATTAAGGCGATGCCTGCGCCAACGTTGTTCTTTTGTGTCATGCTTTGAATGCCCGCGTCATATGTCGCTTGCGGCCATAGCCGGGCGCGCGGGTGATGTCGAACCCGGCATCCTCCAACCCTCGGCGCACAAAGCCTGCGGCGGTATATGTGGCGGCGGTCCCCTCTGTAACGGTGTGGTTTGCAACCTCCTGCATCAGGTCTGCACCCCATAGTTCCGGATTCTTGGCGGGCGAAAACCCGTCAAGAAACCAGGCATCTGCTATTCCGGCCCATTTCGGCAAAGTCTCACGAGCATCTCCGATGATCAGCTCAAACGCGAGGGTTTCAAGCGTGCAATCGCGGCCCGTCCAATGCGCAAGAAACCGGCTGCTCCACGCTTGCAATTCGGGAAAGGCTTCAAGCGCACGCTGCATATCTTTCGCGGCCATGGGAAAAGCTTCGAAACTGGTAAACCGCAAGGGTCCTGTTTGACCTGATTTCTCCCACTCAGACCAAACGGTCAGCAGATTCAGGCCCGTGCCAAAACCCAGCTCGGCAATGTGAAATCCAGGTGTGAAGCGCGCAGGCAAATCATTGCCAGCCAAAAACACGTGTCGCGTCTCTTCCAGCCCGTTCTGCAGCGAATAATAGGGATCATCGAAACGATCCGAGACCGGTATCTGATCCTCGGTCCAAGTCAATTTGGCACGCTGGTCTGCCATCGGGGAATCCTGTAGCTAAGCGGCGCGACACTGAACAAGGAAAAGGGAATTGGCAATGGTCGATGTTACAGTTCGCGGTGCAGGCATTTTCGGCCTGTCCATTGCCTGGACCTGCGCCCGGCGCGGCGCGAAAGTGCAGGTTGTCGATCCATTCGGCCCCGGAGCCGGCTCCAGCGGCGGTCTGGTCGGCGCATTGGCCCCGCATGTACCTGAAAACTGGAACGCCAAGAAAGCCTTTCAGTTCGAAAGCCTGATCATGGCTGAAGCTTTCTGGCGGCAAGTCGAAGAAACCGGCGGCGTTTCCTCCGGTTATGGTCGGTTGGGTCGCCTTCAACCCATCTCGGATACCCGCAGCCTTGACCTTGCGCGGCAGCGCGAAGGTACGGCAGATAGACTTTGGCAAGGTCAGGCCGAATGGCGCGTGATCACCACCGCGCAAGCTGGAGCGTGGTGCCCGCCCAGCCCCACCGGATTTGTCATCCGGGACACTCTGACCGCACGGATGCACCCCCGGCGAGCCTGCGCCGCGCTTGTTGCCGCCCTTGAGGTTATGGGCGTTCACGTTGTCAATGATGCGGAAAACAAAGGACAGGTTGTACACGCAACTGGCCTTGCCGGGTTAAAAGAGCTCAACGATGCCTACGGCAAGACCGTTGGCAACGGCGTCAAAGGGCAAGCTGCCCTGTTGCGCTTTGACGCGGGTGAGGTCCCGCAGCTCTTTGCCGATGCTATACATATTGTGCCCCACGCGGACGGAACACTGGCGATCGGATCAACCTCGGAGCGGGAGTATGACGATCCGACCAGCACAGACAGCGCTCTGGACGACGTGATTGACCGCGCCACGCGTGCCCTGCCGCTGCTGCACGGGGCCGAGGTAATAGAACGCTGGGCTGGTGTCCGCCCCCGCAGTAAAAGCCGCGCGCCAATGCTGGGCGCACATCCATTGCATCAGGGGCAGTTCATCGCAAATGGCGGGTTCAAGATCGGGTTTGGCATGGCCCCCAAGATCGCCGAGGTCATGGCTGATCTGATGCTGGAAAACCGGGATGAAATCCCCGAAGATTTCCGACCCGACGCCTCATTGTAATCGATGCACTCTACGAGATGGACGCATATACCCAACACCACCCTTTGAGGCTAGCCAGCCCGAACGTGCCATGCCCAATACGCGAGCCAGTTTCAAAAACCAGCCTCGGCACGGAGTTTCTGCATCAGTTTGTGCAGTGACTTTTCATAGCGGTCAGAGGCCAGTTTTCCGTGCTCGTCAAACTCGTTCGAACTGTTCGCCAGATGGATTTCAGGCCCCTGCAGAATGCGTGGCTGAAAGGGCACCATAAACGACCGCAGGATCATCTGTGCCCGCTCACCGCCTGCACGACCCGCTGCCGCCGACATGACCGCAACCGGTTTGTCGGCCCAAGGGTTACCCTGAGTGCGGCTGACCCAGTCCAGCGCGTTCTTCAGAACGCCAGATGGACCCTTATTGTACTCCGGCGTCGAGATAATTACCGCGTCAGCCTGTGCGATTTGATCTGCCAGAGACTGCACCGCTGCCGGTATGCCCTCACCCTCTTCCAGATCCCCGTCATAAAGGGGCAAGTTCAGGTCTGCTTCGACAAAGTGGGCCGGATCAAACAACCGGGCCGCTTCCCGCAAAAGCTTGCGGTTGGTCGCATCCTGACGCAGGGATCCAGACAGACCAAGGAGAGTGGGTTGAGACATCTAGGGGAACTCCATTTCTGTGATTTCTGGAAAACTAGCCCGAGTTGGACCTGTTCCAAACCCCATTTGACGCACAGTCAATGCGCAAACGGGGCCGCCAAAGGCGACCCCGTGCAAAATGTTTAATCCGCGTTACGCGTTTCCGCTGGGCACAACAACGATTTCAACCCGCCTGTTTTGCGCCTTGCCTTCCGGTGTCAGGTTCGATGCCACAGGATTGTTCTCGCCCTGACCGATTGTTGTGATGCGATTATAGCTGACACCATTAGCCTGCAGGACATCCGCAACCGCATTGGCGCGACGTTCAGACAGCCCTTGATTGTAACCCGCGTCACCGTCGCTGTCTGTGTGACCGATGATCTGCACGTTCGAATTGGGGTAATTGACCAGATTTTGACCCACTTTCACCAGATCAGATCGTAGCGCCGGGCGCACGGTCGAACTGTCGGTGTCAAAGGTAATATCGTTAGGAACAGTCACAATCAGCCGGTCACCCGCATTAACGATGGTGATCCCGTCATTTGCCAATTGCTGACGCAGCTCTGCCGCCTGTTTGTCCAGCTGGTTGCCGATCAGACCGCCACCAGCAGCGCCAATTGCGGCCCCTGCCAGCGCGCCCAGACCGGGGTTCGAGTTGTTGGCAATCGCCCCTATGCCCGCCCCGACAAGACCGCCCAGAACGGCGCCTTGCTTGGTATTTTGGTTTGGATCGCTTTGCACCGACAACGTACCTGGATCTGTGCAAGCCGACAGAACAAGAACCGAACTCAGCCCCGTGGCCAGAATAAACTTGGAAATCGTCATGATATCACCTTCTGCTCAAACACCCGTTTGTCAGGTGCGTTTGGTTTTCCCCAGTATATCACGGCCAGGGTGTTGGGTCTCAAGCAACAATCCAGTGAGATCGGCAATTAGCCGCCAACTGGGATGCGAATTCTTCAAAAATCGGCCCCGGCACGAAATTTCATTGAAACCCCGCCTTCTGGGTGTTTCAGGCGCAGTTCTTCCGAATGCAGCATCAGCCTTGGGAAATCCGCCGCCGCACCCGTTGCATAAAACGGGTCACCCAGAATCGGATGACCCAGCGCCTGCATATGAACCCGCAACTGATGAGACCGTCCGGTTTTGGGAAACAGGCGCACACGCGTTGTTTCGCCCTCATGTTTTACAACGCGCCAATCGGTGAGCGCAGGCTTTCCGGTGTCATGGCAGACCATTTGTCGGGGCCGGTTGGGCCAGTCCACAATCAAAGGCAGGTCCACTGTGCCGGTCTTTGGCTCCAAGCGCCCCCAGACACGAGCGACGTAGGTTTTGCGTGTCTGACGCTGTTCGAACTGCATACTCAGGTTGCGCTGTGCATGGGGCGTTTGGGCAAAAACCATGACACCGGATGTATCCCGGTCCAGCCGATGCACCAGCAATGCCTGGGGAAAAGCCGCCTGCACCCGCGTCAGAAGACAATCCGCCAGATGTTCACCACGCCCCGGCACCGAAAGCAGGCCAGACGGTTTGTTCACCACAATGAGTTGCGCGTCTTCGTGCAAGATATCCAGCGGGGTTTGAGGGGGGTCATAGGTCTCGCTCATGCGGGCCTGCCTATCGCAGCCCGTGACCTCCCGCAACGTCGTCCTTGCCTGTGACCAGAAGTTCAGTGACCTTCTGCACAGGAGGAAACGACATGCACCCGACCATCGAACGAATGCAAGAGGTTGTCGCCAAAGGCGATGAATCCCTGATCCACGCGCTGTTGGCCGAGGACGTTCAGTTCCTGCCCCCGACCTATTACAGCACCTGGACCGGGCGTGCGCCTGTGACCGCCGTTCTGGGACATGTTGGTCAGGTGTTTTCAGACTTCCGCTATCGCCGCATCATGGGCGAAGGAAAAGACTGGGCGTTGGAATTCCAGTGCAAGGTCGGCGATCTTGACGGGATCGGGGTGGATCTGATCACGCTGAACGACGAAGGCTTGATTCAGACCTTCGAGGTCGTGATGCGCCCTTACAAAACAGTGGGTGCGTTACGAGAAGCGATGATGGCGCGCGTGATGACCGACGCACGCTTTCTTAAGTTCAAAGACGCCCTGAGCTGACTATGCGCGGTTTGATTGCAGCCGATCAGGTCCTGCGCATTCCCCTGCTGCCGGTTTTGGCGGCACAGGGTCTTTCTGTGCGCCGCAACGCTCAGATGTTGCCTGAACCGGCTGGTCCGCGAACGGGCAGATCAGGTCGCGGACCACGCCTGCGCCTGCTCATCTGCGGCGACAGCTCGGCTGCTGGCGTTGGGGCCGGAACCCAAGCGCAGGCTCTGTCAGGGCAGCTGGTTGACCGGCTGGCCAAACACTATTCGGTCGAGTGGCAATTGAAAGCGGCCACGGGGCACACAACACTGGACACACTCGACCGCCTGAAAAGCGTGCAGGGGGAGTTCGACGCAGTTGTCACGGCCTTAGGCGTCAATGATGTGACCCGCGCCGTTACATCCCGACAATTTGCGCACCGCCAAACGCAGCTTATCAATGCTTTGTCCAACGATCTGGGAGCGCGACGCATTGTCGTAACCGGAGTTCCACAAATGAACAGGTTCCCGGCCTTGTCCCATCCTTTGGCCTGGGTCCTTGGCCGTCAGGCGGCCCGGCTGGATCAGGCGCTGCAGCAGGTTGTGTCCGCTCACCCCCATGTCTGGCATCTGAAACTCGATCTGCCGGATGACCCGGCGCTTGCTGCCCCGGACGGCTATCATCCCAGTCCACACGCCTACGCCCTTTGGGCAGACGCCGCAGCGCAACTGTTGCGTCAGGCCTGAGCCCGCGCCTGCCGGATCATCGGGATCGAATAGACAATCAACGCCGCCCAGATTAGCGGGAAAGCGATCATCCGACCGGTGTCGATCTTTTCGCCAAACACAGTGATTGCCGTCACAAAGATCATGGTCGGCGCGATGTACTGCAGGATACCCATCGTGGACAGCCGCACCAGCTTGGCACCGTTTGCATAAACCAGCAGCGGCACGGCCGTCACGATTCCGGCGCAGGACAACAGCAAGGTATCGGAAAGAGCCACGCCAAATTTTCCCGTACCCTGCACACCCAGAAATGTGACGTAGACCAAAGCCGGGATCAAAAGGATCAGCACCTCAAGCAAGAATCCTTGATTGGGTCCAATTGGCAGAGATCGTTTGAAAAAAGCGTAAAATCCCCAGCTGACCATTAGACCAAGCGCAGCCCAAGGTAGTCGACCCGCTTCCAGGACCAAAACCAACACACCCAAAGCGGCCAGACCTACGGCCACCAATTGCGTCCGCGTCAATGGCTCGCGCAACAAAATCGCGCCAAGCGCGATGCTGAAAAGCGGGTTGATATAGTATCCCAGGGCTGCATCCAACGCGTGCCCAGTCGAAATCGCCCAAACATAAATCGCCCAGTTCACCGAGATCAGCGCTGCCGTCAATGCAGCCATCCCCAACATCTTCGGATTGGTCAGAGCCGCCTTAAGGTCCCTAGTGCGCCCGAGAATAACCAACAGCAACCCGGCCACCGGAACCGACCAAATAATGCGATGGGCCACAACCTCAACCGGCCCGATATGGTCCAGCGCTTTCAGGTAAAGCGGCAGAAACCCCCACAAAACATAGGCGGTAACCGCAAGCGCAAGGCCCTTCGGGGTATCTGCATTCTGAGAAGCAGGAGGCGTGTTTGCCACAGTAAGTCTCCGGTAAGTACCGGACACACTTACGGCAGTTCAGGTCAACTTGAAAACTCTGAAAACCGTGAAGTCGTACATAACGAATAGTGATGGGTCGATCTCAGACGTCGCTTGGAAACTCATGTTAGTGCAGCGAGGCGCTGCCTCGCGCTCCGAGGTATTTTTAGGCCAGATGAACAAGGGATCCTACATTCATCTGGCCCCAAATACCTCGGGGGAGTCGCCCGAGAAGGGCGGCGGGGGCAGTGCCCCCTCGCCATTGTCAGACTTTCACGCGCTCGGATTTTGGGTCGTACATCGGCTTAAGCGAAGCTTCTGCTCTAACCTTCACCCCACAGACATCGATCTCATAAGTGGATGCCAGAACGTCCGCAGCCTTTTCGCCTTCGCATGGGACATAACCCAGACCAATGGCACCGCCCAATGTGTGGCCATAGTTGCCCGAACTCAGATAGCCCACATATTCGCCATCGCGGACAATTGGTTCGTTGTGGAACAGCAGCGGTTCGGCGTCTGTTAACTTGAACTGCACCAACCGGTTCTTGGGGCCACTTTCCTTGCGGGCAATCACGGCTTCCCGACCGATGAAGTCGCTGCCCTTGTCCACCTTGACGGCAAAGCCAAGACCCGCATCCACCACATGATCCTCGCAGGTGATGTCGTGCCCGAAATGGCGGAAGCCTTTTTCGATACGGGCGCTGTCCATCATGTGCATCCCGCACAGCTTCAGCCCCATATCCTGTCCGGCCTCGTGGAGGGTTTCGAATACATGGCCTGCCATGTCCGCAGAAACATAGATCTCCCATCCAAGCTCGCCCACATAGGTGACGCGATGCGCACGCGCCAGGCCCATTCCGATCTCAATCTCCTGCGCAGTGCCGAAGGGGTTGGCCGCGTTGGTGAAATCGTTGGGCGACACTTTCTCGAGCAGAGCACGCGAGTTGGGCCCCATAACGGCCAAAACACCCTCACCTGCTGTGACATCGGTGATCACGACGTTGAAATCGCCCGCGTGGCGCATCATCCAGGTTTGATCTGCCAGACGTGTCGCGGCAGGAGTCACGACCAGATATGCGGTTTCGCTCAGGCGTGTGACAGTCACATCGGCTTCGATCCCGCCGGCACGGTTCAGAAACTGCGTGTAGACAATCTTGCCATTAGGTACCGAGTAGTCGCCACCACCGATATAGTTCATGAACTTTTCGGCGTCGGGACCTTCGACGCGGACCTTGCCGAAAGACGACATGTCATACATGCCGACATTTTCGCGCACGGCGCGGTGTTCAGCAGCCGAGTTCTTGAACCAGTTCTGACGCTTCCAGCTATACTGGTATGCGCGCTCTTGCCCTTCACCCGCGAACCAGTTGGCGCGCTCCCAACCAGCCAACTCGCCCATGACAGCACCCTGTTCCAAAAGGTGGTGGTGGAACGGCGTTCGACGCACACCGCGCGCAGTGGCTTTTTGACGATAGGGGAAGTGGTCGGCATACAGCAGCCCCAGCGTCTCTTTCGAGCGTTCGAAGAGGTACTTTTTATTGCCCTGGAACGGCTGCATCCGGCTGATGTCCACATCGCCCAGATCAAAGGGTTTCTCGCCTGTGTCCATCCATTCAGCCAGCGCCATACCCGCGCCACCGGCAGACTGAATACCGATCGAGTTGAAGCCCGCAGCGACCCATACATTATCCATCTCGGGCGCAAGGCCTAAATGATAGGCATCGTCAGGTGTGAACGATTCCGGGCCGTTGAAGAAAGTGTGGATACCGGCTTCGGCCAGCATCGGCATCCGCTCACACGCAGCTTCGAGGATCGGCTCAAAATGGTCGAAGTCTTCGGGGAGTTGATCGAATTCGAACGTGTCCGGGATGCCGTCCATTGCCCACGGTTTCGCGTTGGGTTCGAACGCGCCCAGCAGGATTTTACCTGCATCTTCTTTGTAATACGCGCATTCGTCAGGCACACGCAGCACTGGCAGTTGGGTCAGACCGTCGATATTTTCGGTCACGATATAGAAATGCTCGCACGCATGAAGCGGCACGTTGGTACCCGCCATGCGGCCTACCTCGTGGCCCCACATCCCGGCGCAGTTCACCACCATGTCGCATTCGATATGGCCCGAAGCGCTGCCGTCATCCGCGACCCAATCCACCCCGGTGACAGAACGGCCCTGCTTGACGATGTCAGTGACTTTAACCCGTTCCTTCACGACGGCGCCGCGTTGCCGTGCACCTTTGGCCAGCGCCAGTGCGATATTGGCGGGATCACCCTGGCCGTCCAGCGGCAGGTAAACGGCCCCTTTGACGCCATCGAGATTGATATGCGGATACAGCTCCTGAACGCGTTCGTTCGAGATTTCTTCGACCTCGACACCAAAGGCGCGCGCCATGGCCGCCTGACGGTAAATCTCTTCCTTGCGCTCGTCGGTCAAAGCCACGGTGATTGATCCACAGCGTTTGAAGCCCGTGGCAACGCCGGTTTCTTCTTCCAGAGATCCGTAAAGTTCCTGGCTGTATTTCGCCAGCTTGGTCATGTTCGCAGTGGCACGCAGTTGTGCGATCAAACCCGCCGCGTGCCATGTGGTACCGCTGGTTAGCTGTTTTCGTTCCAGAAGAACAACATCCTTCCAGCCCTTTTTGGTCAGGTGATAGGCAACAGAACATCCGATGACACCGCCGCCAATTATGACCACGCGGGCCTTGCTGGGAAGATCAACCATGATGACGACTCCGATAGTGTTTGGTCTGCGGAAGGATGCCATAGGAGGTCGACAGGAAATGCACCAAAAACGTCACCAAATTCGTGAAAATCATCTTTGGTTGGTCTGACGCCTGTCCCGCCTCATGACAAACGGAGTAACCCCGAAGAAGCTCTTGTAAACAGAAGAAAATCCGTTTGGAAACCCACAAGCCATACCGATTTCGCGCACGCTCATCGTGGTGTTCATAAGCAAGTTGTTGGCCTTTGCCAGACGCATTTCACGATAAAACCCATTGGGCGTGGTGCCCAAAAAGGATTTGAACTTACGCTCCAACGACCGATTCGACAGGTTCAGATCCTCGACAATCTGCTGGATGGGCAGCGGATCTTCGATGTTCTCTTGCATCAGTTTGATGCACTGATCCAGTTTTGCATCTCCGGTGGCCGAGGTTTTTGCCCCGGAAAACGGCTGCATGGAAGAAAAGTCGCGAATCTGCTCATGCAGCATGATATCCGCGACGGTCATTTTCGCCGGCCCCGAGATGTGCCGCCCGATGACAGCCAGTGCGATGTCCGCAGTCGCACCCATGCCCGCACATGTGACCACAGGTCCGTTCTCTGTGGCAATCAGAAGTTTCGCCTCAAACCGGGCGCCGCGCTCACGCAGGAAAGAGGCATTTTCCCAATGGGTTGCCAGGTCTTCGGTGCCTTTTTCATCTATGTAACGGCTGGCGGCTTCAGACAGCAGAAAAACCTGTGCACCACGGTACGTATAATCCGAGACAGTGCGCCCAAGCGACAGGTCGGGTTGATCCGGGTCGGAATTGCCGATGACAAATAGATAGTCCGCCTTGGGCTGCTGCGGCACAATTGAGGTCGAAACAACCGCGTCACTGCTGCTGGCCACATCGCCACCGCGCAGCGACCGGTACGAATATGTGAAAGGTGGAGAAGCACAAACACGGTTCGCCACACGCAGAACATCCACCAGCGAGGCTAGCTCAAGCAGCACAAAACCGGGCGCGACCAGTATGTCGAAATGCTGGATCGTCTGCTTTGGGCTTCTCTGTGTCGCTTCTACTGTCATCTGTGTGCTCAGACGATATTGTGCCCGGCCGCCCGCAAACGGTTGGCCAGTGTTTCGATATGATCCGGGCCGATTTCGCAGCATCCGCCAACAATAGTAGCACCCTGACCGATCCAACGCATCGCGTGATCTGCATAAGCGTCCGGGCCAAGATCGTGACGTTGTTCCAATGCGTCCACTGTCGGCGCATCTTCGAGGAACCCGTCCGAGATATGCGTGAACCCATTGGCATAGGCCCCAAATGGCAGAGACATGCCGGACAGGATCTCCAACGCGGCCGGGATCGCTTCGGGACGCGAACAGTTGATCAACAGCGCATCCGGGGAAAACTCTTTGATAAGCGGAGCAATATCCGCCAAGGGCTCTCCCGACCTGAGGAAACGACCGTCGTCATCATTTACTGAAAGAGAAAGCCATACCGGCTTGCCACATTCCGACGTACCCCGTAGCGCACCTTCGGCTTCAAGTACTGATGACACCGTCTCGATCAGAAACAGATCTACGTGATCCGCCATAAGGCCAACCAGTTCCGCAAATTTCTCACCAGCATCGATTGGGTCGGGCTTCAGGTCAGGTCTGTACGATGCCAGCAAAGGCCCCAATGATCCGGCAACGCGCCCTTGCCGACCCTCGCAAGCCGCTTGTGCTTGCGAGACGGCTGTATCAACAAGGGCCTCAAGCTGATCTTCGATGTTTTCAAACCGCAGTCGCGACCGGTGAACCGCATATGTGTTGGTGGTCGCAATGGTGGCCCCGCGCCGAAAATATTCGGCGTGAACTTCGCGCACCAATTCGGGGTGTTCAATCATGACACGGGTTGACCAAAGCGCCGTTGGAGCATTGCCACTGAGCTTAACCAGTTCCTGCCCGATCGAACCATCCAAAAGGGTGATATCTGTCATGCTATCGCTCCTTGAGGCAAAAGAACCAGCTTGCCCGGTAAGGTCTTGGATTGGAAGTCCGCTTGCGCCTGGGCGATATCCTTTAACGGATAGGTGCAAGAGATCAACGGTTTGATCCGTCCCGAATTCATCAATTCGACAAGACGTCCAAAGACTTCAGGGCTTTGATGGGTGCACCCGTGAATTGTGATGTCGCGCAAGTAGATATCCCGCAGATCGGCCTGAACAATTGGGCCTGCGATTGCACCCGACACGGCGTAGTGCCCTCCGGGTTTCAGGACAAGGATCAGCGATGCCCAAGCAGGACCACCAACGACGTCAATGACCACATCAAAGATGTCTTGAGGCAGCGGTTCACTACGGTCAAACGTAGCTCTTGCCCCCTGGGACATGACGACCTTGGCTTTCGCAGCGCCCGTTACGCCCCATACAGTGGCCCCGCGCAGTGACGCGAGCTGTACAGCGGCCAGACCGACACCACCTGACGCACCAGTGATCAAGACCTTTTGCCCTGCAGTCACGCCTGCGCGGGTCAGCAGGTTTTCGGCGGTTCCAAAGGCGCAGGGTATGGCTGCAATTTCAACATCCGACAAGGGCGAGGTGCTGACGTCGTACAGATCATCCGCCTCTACTAGACAGTATTGGGCAAACGCGCCGTCGATCTCTGACCCCAGCGCAACGAACCCCCGAGGATGTCCGGGACGCGGGCGCGGAAGGTTGATCGGGCAGGTTACGCGTTGGCCCGGGCTGAAATGAACTCCTTCGCCCACCATCTCGACAATGCCGCACAGATCCCCACCCTGAATGCGGGGGAAGTGCAAGGCACCGCCCCACCCACCGGCTTCGACGTCTTGCTCCACGGTATCCGTAGCGCCGGTCACATCCGACGAGTACCAGCCGACACGCGTGTTGATATCCGTATTGTTCACACCGGCCGCGGCAACCCGAACAAGCACCTGGCCCGGACCGGGCTTTGGCACCGGAATATCTTCGCGCCACTCCAAGACTTCGGGTCCACCGTGACCGGTCAGATAAACGCCAGACATGGTGTTGGGGATAGCCATCTCAGACCTCATCATCCGGGTGCGCGGGAACAGGCCCCATGGGAACGATATCGTACCTTGCGTTGACCTTCGCCATTTTGGCCTCATCGGCAAAGTCTGCCTCGGTCATCTTCGCGAGTTCGGCAAGGAACCCATCAAACCCTGACGGCTGAAAGATCATGAGCATTTTGGCAGGTGTATCAACTGCAATGCGGCACGCGTGCGGTACTCCGGGCGGAACGTGCATCGTGGTGCCCTGCCCGCATCGATGCCAGTCGCCGTCGACATAGAAGTCAACTTCACCTTCCAAAAAATAGAAGGTTTCGGCGTGCGTATCGTGGCGATGAAGGCCAAGCGCGAAGCTGGCCTTCAGATTGTCTTCCATAAGCGTGTATGCGCCGTCTGTGTCCTGACCTGACACCTTCACGAAGGTATGGTCATTTTCCCAGTCATAGTTGGGGCCCTCGCCGGGCCCCAGTTTGGCGTATCGTTTGCTCATGGCGGTCTCCGCAAGGGGTTAAGCGCGCAACCGCTCGTTCTCGGGATCCCAAAGCGGTTGATCCTGCTCTACCACAGCGCGGCACTTTTGGCCGTAGATTTCGACCTCAAGCTCGGTACCCGGGTTTGCAAGCTCAGCCTTAATCATGCCCAGAGCGATGGATTTGCCGACACGGTACCCCCATGCGCCCGACGTCGTCTCACCGACGATCTCGTCCCCCTGCCAGATGCAGGACATGTATGGCGCGTCGCAATCGCCAGCCTCAACAGTCAGGGTGACGAACGACTTCTTCACGCCTTGCTGCTTCTCGCTCAGGATCGCGGCCTTGCCGGGGAAGTCCTGCGGTTTGTCCAGTTTGACGAACCGCTCCAGCCCCCCTTCGAGCAGCGAGTAATCGCTCGACAAGTCGCCTTTCCACGCGCGGTAACCCTTTTCGATGCGCAGCGAGTTCAGGGCGTACATACCGAACGGCTTGGCCCCCGCATCAAGGATCGCGTCGTAGATCGCAGGCATATCCGCGTTGAGCGCATGAACCTCCCACCCCAACTCACCAGCAAAAGAAACGCGGATCAGGTGGGCCGGTTGGCCAGCCACGGTTGCGGCCTGATGGGTCAGCCAGCCCGAGGACAGATCGGCGTCGGTCAAACCCGACAGGATCTCACGCGATTTCGGGCCGGTGACGATCAGCGTGTCGCGGGTTGTGGTGACGTCCTCAACCGATACGCTGGCGGGCATTGCATTCACCAGAATATCCCGGTCATGCCATTGTGCCGTTGCGGCGGTGATCATGACGAACTCATCTTCGCCTAGGCGCAGACAGGACATTTCGGTCAGGATGCGGCCCCGGTCATCCGAAATGTAGACCAGATTGATACGGCCAACTTTGGGCAATCCACCTGTGATCAGACCGCGCAACGCCTCGGCAGCGCCTTCGCCTTTGACCATGAAACGCGAGAACCCTGGCAGATCAAGCACGCCACAATGGTCGCGTACGGCCTCGCATTCTTCTTTGATCCGCTGCTCCCACGGGCCGGAACGGCCCCAGGTATGCGTCGCCTCCAAAGATGTATCATCGCCCGGCTGCGCGAACCAGTTGGCACGTTCCCAGCCGTTATACACACCCATCACGCCGCCCAGCGCTTTGACCTTGTCATGTACCGGCGACAGCTTTTTGTCACGCGCGGCAGGCCATTCGTGGTGCGGGAAATGCATGGCGTATTCGTTGCCGTAGACTTCCATGCCTTTCTGGTTGCAATAGTCCTGATCGGTATAATCGGTGTAACGGCGCGGATCGACGGCCCACATGTCCCACTCGGTCGCGCCATCAACGATCCACTCGGCCAGCACCTTGCCCGCGCCACCGCCCTGCGCGATGCCAAAGGTAAAGCTGTGCGCCTCGAACGCGTTTTTCACACCCGGCATCGGACCAATCAGCGGCAGGCCATCCGGCGCGTAGGGGATCGGGCCGTTGATCACCCGGCCTACGCCCGACGTTGCCATCAGCGGCACCCGCTCCATTGCGTCGGTGACGATGTCCTCGATTCGATCCAGATCGTCATTCCAAAGCTGGAAGCTGAAATCCTCGGGCATCGGATCGTCTTCGGTCATCCAGTGGCCTTTGCAGTTGGGCTCGTAGGGGCCGAGGTTGAAGCCGTTCTTCTCCTGCCGCAGATAGTAGGAGACATCGACGTCCCGCAGCAGAGGCAGCTTGCCGCCGTGTTCCTTCGACCACGCTTCAACTTCGGGGACTTCATCAGTCAGCAGGTATTGGTGGCTCATCACCATGGCAGGCACAGTTCGGCCGCCGAATGGCTTGAACATCTCACCCACGCGCTGTGCATAGTAACCCGCGGCGTTCACTACGTAGTCACAGGCGATGTCGCCTTTGTCCGTATGCACGGTCCAGGTGCCATCGTCATGCTGCGTCACACCGGTCGCAGGACAGAAGCGGATGATCTTCTGACCCAAATCGCGCGCGCCTTTGGCCAGTGCCTGCGTCAGCTGCGCCGGGTCGATATCGCCGTCGGTGGGATCATACAAAACGCCCTCAAGGTCATGCGTCTCGAGGAACGGATAGTGCTCCTTGGCCTGTTCCGGGGTCCACATCTCCATCGGGATGCCCTGATAGCGGCCCATGGACATGGCGCGCTCGAACTCTTGCATCCGCTCTTTGCTATGCGCCAGACGGATGGAACCCGAAACGTGATAGTTCATCGGGTAGTCGACCTCTTCAGCCAAGCGCGAATACAGCTCGGTCGAGTAGCGCTGCATGTTCATGATCGCCCATGAGGTCGAGAAGGTCGGCACATTGCCCGCCGCGTGCCAAGTCGAGCCAGCAGTCAGCTCGTTCTTTTCCAGCAGAACGCAGTCGGTCCAGCCCTTCTTGGCCAGATGATAAAGGGACGAGCAGCCCACGACGCCGCCACCGATGATGACAACACGGGCTTTGGTTGGAAAGTCACTCATGTGTTTTGATCCTCTGTTACTGTGCCCGCTGGGGCAGATCGTCTGAGATGTCGTAGTAGTCACCTTTGTCAGCGACAAAGATGTGCTTTGAGAGTTTCAGGCCCGTAGGTTCGCTGAGCGCACCCATGGAAATCGAAATCGTGTCTTCGGCATTGTGCTGCCAGAACAGGAAAGAGCCACATTCACTGCAAAAGCCACGCCGCGCGGTATCTGACGCACGGAACCAACACAGCGTGTCGCTGGCGGAAAAGCTCAGGTTGTCCTGATGGGTCGAGGTCGAGGACCAGATATGGCCCGACTGCTTGCGACACTGGCCGCAATGGCAGGCCGAGGGCGGCGACAGCTCTCCATCGATCGTAAACGCAACCGCGCCGCACAGGCAGGAACCAGTATGCATTAGACTACCCCCTTGCTGTGGGCGTGGAGCTGGCCCCCAGCAACACGCCATAGATGATGAAACAGGTTGCCATCACGCGGCGAACCCAGATGTTGAACACAGCCCCTAGTGCCGCCTTGCCCATCAGCGCACCCAACAAGGTGAAGCCGGTATAGCTGAGCGTAGTGATGATCAGCGCGGTGGGCATGATCACCCCCATTTGCTGCCAGATCGGCACGTCAGGTTGCACGAATTGCGAAAAGGCAGCGAGGTATCCGGCCACGCTTTTAGGATTGATCGTCGCCACTGCCAGCGCGTGAAAATAGACATGCCGAGCAGGTCGTTCAGAGGCCGGCGCTGGTTTCGTAGCGTTCATCCAGCCTCGGATGCCGACCCAAATCAGGAAAGCGGCCCCCACAAGTTTGGCCGCGAAGAACCCGGTCGGTGACGCGGCGATCAGTGCGGTGATGCCCAGCGCCGACATGATCAGAAACGCGCTTGCTTGCGTCAGGATTGCCAGAACACCCAACATCGCCTTTGGGAAGGGCAAACTCATCCCGTTCGAGATACAATTGACCGCATTCGGACCCGGCGTGGTCACGAACACCACCCAAAACAGCGCGAATATGGTCCAGGCTTCAAAGCTCATCAATACACCGGCGGGGCAATGACCCAGATTGCCACTGCGTGCTCATCATAGGGGTTGGACCATTGGTAAGTTTCGTGTTTGATCCGAAAGCTGTCACCCGGGCCAACGGTAAATACGCGCGACCCGATGGTCAGATCCAACCGGCCCGAAATCATGTAGCCCACTTCCTGCGTCGGGCGATTAGCGGGCGTCTGCATCTTCGAATTGGGCTCGAACGTGGAATGCACCATTTCGAAATCATCGGTCAGATCAGGCGAAAGCAGTTCTTCGATCAACCCTTCTTCCCCCGACCCCATGGGCCGGCGCGTTCCCGCACGAACAACATATCCCTTCTCATCAACCGGAACCGCCGCATGAGCAAACAGCATCGACATAGGTACACCAAGGCATTCTGCGATCTGTCGCAGATCCGAGATGGAAGGGTCGGACATGTCCCGTTCAACCTGGCTGAGCCAACCGACCGAGCGCTCCAGCCGTGTCGCGATCTCGGTCAGGGTTAACCCACGCGCCTTGCGCAAGGCACGCAAGTCAGCACCCAATGTCGCGCTTTGTGGGGCTTGGTTGTTCACACAGACACTCCGAATCTCGTGAAATTTTTTATCCTTTTTTCACGATGAGGCAATTTAGTGAAAAATCCAAGCCTTTTTTCATGCACCCCTCATTCCGGATCGATGCGCACTCGGGCTTGCATCGCAGGTAATCTGCCTTTGGAAACTAAACAGCCGACGGCTCTGTCGGTTTACCGGTTTGGCAGACATACATCTCGGTATCTGCCGGCGCATTTTCACAAAGCAACACAAAGCCTGATTTTTGAAGAACGCGGGTGGAAGCCGGGTTATCACGTCCTACCCCGGCAACAAGGCGTGTGACCGGGCCCGGTGTCAACGCAGCGATCAGCCCATCCAAAAGCTCTGAGGCATAGCCATTGCCCCAGGCGTTTTCTGCGATCAGATAGCCGAGATGAATATTTGGGACTGCATTGAGACTTAACTCAGTAGCCAGAATCGTAAGTCCGATCAGATGATCATCTTGTCTTTGCCGCACCACCAGAACATCACTTTCAACGCAACGGGCGTCGATCCAGTGCGAAATGTCCCGATCCTGCAACTGCATGGATGGCGGCAAGCACTTCAAGACATTGGGTGTCAGCAATGTGCTGAGCTCGCTTTCGAGTTTCTGCCGCAGCAACGGGACCTGAAGTTCTTCCGTCCAATGATTGACCAAAAGGCGCGGTGTGGAGAACTGGTTTGGTGTCATGCCCGCTCCAACTCAAATTCGGCAGCTACACTGTATCAGATGCCGAGAAGAACCAAAACACAGCCACCATTGAACGAGTCTGAACCCATCCAAAAACTGCTACGCTGAAGCGAAGGTCTGTGACAGAATCGTCGACAGATTTTCCGCGTCATCGACCGAAAACGCATCCGGTTGATTGCTGTCGATGTCAAAAACCGCGATCACCTCACCCGCTGCGTTGCGAACGGGTAAAACCAACTCGGACCGAGTTGAAGAGGCGCACGCAATATGGCCGGGGAAGGCGTCGACATCCGGCACAAGCTGCACCTCACCTGTCCTTGCGGCGGCACCACAGACGCCCCGGTCAAATGGGATGACAAGGCAACCGTGCCCGCCTTGATAAGGGCCGATTTTCAACAAGCCAGGGTCAACGACCCGATAAAACCCTGTCCAGTCAAAGCGGTCATCGGAATGATGCACCTCGCACGCGACCGTGGCCATCAAAGCGACCAGATCCGTTTCGCCTTCAGTCAAGGCCGCGATTGTCTTGGTCAGGGTATCGTATTCGACTTTCATTGTTTCTTATCCATAGGGGCCGCGCGGGGGCCATGCCCCCGCACCCTCGAAGTATTTGGAAAAAGATGAAGGGTCAAACGCGTTCGATTGCTATCGCTGTGCCTTCGCCGCCGCCAATACAGATTGCCGCCACGCCGCGTTTGAGGTCCCGCTTCTCCAAAGCGTTCAGCAATGTGACCATGATGCGCGCGCCCGAGGCACCAATAGGATGACCCAACGCACAGGCCCCGCCATTCACATTCACTTTGTCGCGCGGCAGACCCATCTCATGCATGAACGCCATCGGCACAACCGCGAAGGCTTCGTTAACCTCCCACAAGTCAACGTCATCCTTGCTCCAACCGATGCGGGACAAAAGTTTCTGTGCGGCCGGAACCGGCGCAGTGGTAAAAAGCCCGGGCGCTTGCGCGTGACTTGCATGACCCAGAATACGTGCGCGCACCGCCAATCCTTGCGCTTCGGCTGCTTCGGCCGAGGCCAGGACAAGCGCTGCGGCGCCATCCGAAATCGAAGAGGAGTTGGCAGCCGTCACCGTGCCGTCCTTTCGAAACGCGGGTTTCAAGGTCGGGATTTTGTCAGGGCGGGCAGATTTCGGTTGCTCATCACAGTCCTGGACAATCTCGCCCTTACGCGTGCGAACTGTGACAGGCGCAATTTCCTGATCAAAGGCCCCGTTTTCCTGTGCGGTCAGGGCATTCGACAAAGATTGCAGAGCGTACTCATCCTGCGCTTCGCGTGTGAACTGATACGCTTCGGCACAGTCTTCGGCAAAGGTGCCCATCAGACGACCTTTGTCATAGGCATCTTCCAGCCCGTCCAGGAACATATGGTCGACCACCTGACCGTGGCCAATTCGGGCGCCGCCGCGCATCTTGGGCAGCAGGTAAGGAGCATTTGTCATACTCTCCATGCCGCCAGCGACCATTGTATCCGCATGGCCCAGCGCGATCTGATCAAAGGCGACCATCGCCGCTTTCATGCCCGAGCCGCACATCTTGTTTAACGTGGTCGCAGGAACTTCTTCGCCCAAACCAGCTGAAAATCCGGCCTGCCGCGCGGGGGCTTGGCCTTGCCCCGCAGGCAAAACACATCCCATCAGAACTTCATCGACGGTCTGGGCCCCGGCCTGGCGCAACGCAGCCCGGATTGCGTCCCCCCCCAGGTCGGCGGCGGCAACGCCATCGTACATGCCCTGAAAGCCACCCATCGGCGTTCTGGCGGCTCCTGTAATCACAACATCTTTCATCCGGGTTTTCCTCCTGCTTTCGGGTTCTTGAATACCGAATGGTAAGAATTGGCGTCTAGCGTATTTCTACGACTCATTTTTCAGTTTGGAGGGCGCCCGAGCCATGGGGCTGACCAGCACATCACACGGCCCAATACAGGTCATAACCGTGCATTCCGACCGGATCGATGCCGCGATGGCCATTCAGTTCAAGGAAGACATGCGCGCGGAAACCGAAAACGGCGCAGATCGGGTTGTGCTGAATTTGTCGGGGGTTGAGTTTATCGATTCCAGCGGTCTGGGCGCGATTGTGGCGTCGATGAAGCAACTGGGCAAAGACCGCAGGCTGGATCTGGCCGGACCGCAACCCGTGGTCCAGAAAGTCTTTCGCCTGACCCGGATGGACACCGTTTTCCGGCTGTTTGAAACACTGGACGACGCACTGTCGGACCCGGATGCGTGACCAAGGCAGGAGTGAATGGGCGTGGAGCCAATTTGTAACGAGACCTGCCTGGAACTAAGCTTCCCCGCAACAGACGCCGAAGCCAGCGCAGGTATCGCGCGGCTTAGCAGCGGTCTGGCAAACCATGGTTTGCCGCCTGATAAATCTGACGATGTGAAGATTGCATTGGCCGAAGCAATCAACAATGTGGTGGAACATGCTTACAAGGGCATTGCTCCGGCTAAGGTGCAGGTGACTTGTCGACTTGATCGGAATCGGCTGGACATCTTGATCTCGGATACCGGGCACCCGCTGCCTGGCCTACAAATGCCGGACGGAACGCCCGCGCCGCTGGGAAAACAACGCAAGATTTGCCGGAAGGGGGGTTTGGCTGGTTCCTGATTCACCAACTCACCAGTGACATCCAATATGAGCGCCGAGATGGGTGTAATCGGCTTTCGCTGCGGTTTAACTTCGGCAAAAGTGCGTAATCAGGCCCAATTGGTCACAATAACGCCATTTTCGAAACATTGTCGCGCCGCAAACAACCGCCATACAGTGACTCGTAGCTCAGATAGCTTCCCTCGGCGCCAATTATCACAGCCCCCACCCAGTGAACGGCGTCGAGGAACTTCTTCCCTGAAATTTCTGGACAATCCCCGATCAGTGAATAGCTTTCCCCTGTTCCAAGGAGAAAGAAACTATGCGGGATTTGCACAAACCAGGCCGGTCAGAAGTCTTTGCGACACAAGGGATGTGCGCAACCTCTCATCCGCTGGCGGCCAAAGTCGCAATCGACATTTTGGAACGGGGCGGCAACGCAATGGATGCTGCAATTGCCGGAGCGGTCCTTTTGGGAATTTGCGAACCGCAAATGACCGGACTGGGTGGCGATTGTTTTGTTCTGTTCAACCGCGCTGGAGAGAACCGGGTCCGCGCTCTGAACGGCTCGGGGCGGTCACCAGCCGGCTCGCAAGCACAGCCTTTGCGCGATCTTGGTCTGTCCTCTGTGCCACTGAACGGACCGGACTCCGTTACAATTCCGGGTGCCGTGGATGCGTTCTGCCATCTGGCAGAGGCCGAAGGCCGTTTGGGGTTGGAGGCAATCCTGTCCCCTGCAATTCACTACGCGGAAGCCGGCATTCCGGTTGCGCCCCGCGTTGCGTTTGACTGGAAGATTGGAGCTGCAACGCTGCAAGGTGCCGCGCGCGACCATTACCTGATCGATGGGCAAGCACCTGATGTCGGTCAAGTTTTTCGCGCACCTGGTCAGGCTGAAGTGTTGCGGCGCATCGCGCGCGAAGGACGCGATGCGTTTTATTCGGGCGCAATTGCCGAAGACATGATCGCTGCCGTGTCAGCGCAGGGCGGTGTGCATTCCGCCGACGACTTTCAAAACACGCAATTTACAGAAACGCAGCCCATGCGAGGGGCCTATAACGGGATCGAACTGGTTGAGCATCCGCCAAACGGCCAAGGCGCAACTGCAATTTTGTTGCTCAATATTCTGAAACATTTGGATCTGGCCAACATGGACCCCTTTGGCGCTGAACGGGTCCATATCGAGGCTGAGGCCACCAAGTTGGCCTATGACGCGCGCAACCGGTTCATCGCGGACCCGGACCATGTGTCCAAAGCCGAGCGTTTCCTTGACCCGGACTTAGCCGCAAAACTTGCCGCGCTTATTGATCCGAAACGCGCCATGCCTTCGGCGGCTCAACTGACCGAGGCTGTTCACAAGGACACCGTGTATATAACCGTCGTAGATCGCGACCAGATGGCGGTTTCGCTGATCTATTCGATTTTCCACAGCTTTGGGTCGGGGATCGCCTCGGAAAAATACGGCATATTGCTTCAGAACCGTGGCGCAGGCTTCACGCTGGAGCCGGGGCACCCGAACGAACTGAGCGGTGGCAAGCGTCCGATGCACACGATCATTCCAGGGATGCTGACCGAGAATGGCCGCATTATGATGCCATTTGGCGTGATGGGCGGAGCCTACCAGCCAACAGGCCACGCTAGATTTGTTTCAAACCTCAGGGATTTCGGACTTGAACTGCAAGAGAGCATCAACGCCCCCCGTGCGTTTTTCGACGGATCGGTTCTGAAACTGGAACGCGGCTACCCTGAAGGGGTTGCGAAACAATTATCGGAAATCGGACACACTATCGAAAGACCGGAAACGCCGCTTGGGGGTGCGCAGTCGATCCGAATCCGCGAAGATGGTATTTTGGAGGGGGCCAGCGACCCACGCAAGGACGGTTGCGCGCTTGGCTACTGATAAACGCGCAACCACGATCGCGTGGTTGGAGAACCTCAGTTCAGTTGGAAATGCAGGGGGTATGCTCCGTCTTCGAACGGACCGAACATATTGGGGATATCAGGGTGCTCGACCGGCTCTCCGGAATAGTCCGCAACCAGATTTTGTTCTGAAACATAAGCAACATAGAAGGATTGGTCGTTCTCAGCCAGCAGGTGGTAAAACGGCTGTTCTTTCCGCGGACGACTGTCTTCGGGAATGGCCTGATACCATTCCTCGGTGTTCGAAAATTCTGGATCCACGTCAAAAATCACCCCTCGAAAAGGGTGTTTTTTGTGACGAACCACCTGGCCTAAGCCGTATTTTGCACGTGTCTTTAGCATTGTTTCAGCCCCCAAAGCATTTACTACCCGTTTCTGGCCCTAAAAGCCAATCATTGATGTGAAACTCAGGGAAACAGTCTGTGAACCTAATATTGACAGTGTTCGAAATTGCGGCGCCGGTCTTTCTGTTGGCGGGGATCGGTTTTGTCTGGGTCAAACTTGGATTCGAGTATCGTCTTCAGTTTGTTACCCGCTTTGCAATGACCCTGGCTGTCCCCAGCCTGATCTTCGTTGCCTTGATGCAGACCGAGATTCCGGGAGGCGATCTGACGCGCTTCACCGCTGCCACGATCGTCGCAAACATTATTCTGGCATTTGTGTTTTGGGGCGTCGTTCGTGTTCTGAAACTCGAACAGCGTACGTATCTTTCTCCGCTGATATTCGGGAATACCGGTAATCTGGGACTGCCGCTGTGTATTTTCGCGTTTGGCCAGGCCGGTCTAGGCTATGCCGTAATTTTTCTGTCGGTGACCGCTTTGTTTTCGTTTACTTACGGCATCTACCTTGTGGCGGGCAAAGGCGCCTTTGGTCAGGTCATCCGTCAGCCCATGGTTTGGGCAACGCTTTTGGGGGCCCTGTTTTTGTGGCAGGGCTGGGAAACTCCGCTTTTTTTGACCAACACTTTGGATTTGCTAGGGCAAATGGCTGTTCCGATGATGCTCGTGACCGTTGGAGTGGCTATCGCACGCCTGACCAGTCGCAGTTTGGGTCAGGCTGTATGGCTGTCGTTTCTCAAGCTGCTGGTATGTTTCATCCTCGGCTGGGGGGTCGCCGTTGTATTTGAGTTGGATGCAATTGCCTTCGGTGTGCTGGTTCTGCAGATGTGCACCCCTGTCGCGGTAACCTCTTATCTTCTGGCGGAACGCTTCGAAGCTGACGCGGATGCCGTCGCCGGGATGGTGATGGTGTCAACCGTACTTTCCGTTGCGGCACTGCCCGCTATCCTTGCTATCGTTCTGTAACGATTGTGATTTCAAAATCGCTCAATCTGCGCTAGAATGCCCAAAAAAAGGCATGAGGCACATGAGCAGAATTCTTATCGTACTCTTCGGGGTGCTGCTTCTGGCATCCTGTGGGGGCGGCTCCAAACAGCCGCCCAGCAAATTAAATGACGCGTGCAGCATTGCGCGCGAAAAACCCGACTATATCAGGGCTTTCAAGAACACGGAACGTAAATGGGGTGTTCCCGTACACGTTCAGATGGCCACGATCTATCAGGAAAGCCGCTATCGCCACGATGCGCGCACCCCACACAGATATGTGTTGGGTGTGATCCCGATGGGGCGTCAAAGCAGTGCCTATGGCTATGGTCAGGCGTTGGATGGCACTTGGGAACAGTACCAGCGTGAAACCGGAAAACGCCGCGCCAAGCGGGATCGGATTCGCGACGCGTCAGACTTTATCGGCTGGTATATGAACAAAAGCTACGAACGTAACGGCATTCACCCGGCCGATACGCGCAATCAATACCTGGCTTATCACGAAGGCCATACCGGTTTCGCACGCGGCAGTTACAACAGCAAATCCTGGCTGTTGAACGTTGCGAATGATGTAGACGCGCGTGCGCAGCTATATCAGGCGCAGTTGTCAAACTGCCGGTACTGACAAAGTTTGGCTCGGGTCAGCGATTGCCTGACCCGACCCTTTTACTGTTCGAGAACAAACCCTGATCTAGGCGTCCGCCTTCAGTCAGAGCACCCAGAAGAACAGTTGTCTGTCCCCCCGCATTGTCGTGAATGACCCATTTGCGCAGTTCGACCGGGTCGTTTGTGAACATCAGCTCAATCCGTCCTGCTTCTGGGTTCTTTGGGTCTTGCGCCGTGACTACAGTGGCGGTGCCGTCAAAACTGTGCCCCACGACCATATTGGCCTGCCCCAAGTTCACATTCCGCGCCAGTACTATGGAAAGGGGTGTCCGCTTCAGCGGGTATTGCTCGGGCGGTTGGTTAGATTTCGGGTCAAAGATCTGTACGCTGCCGGAACGCGCAAGCACGACCGCACTGTTGGGTGGATCGTATTCGAACCGCATCTTGCCCGGGCGCTGCATCCACAGCTTACCGGTGCTCAGCGATCCATCGTCGTTCACTTGCGTGAAGGTCGTCTCAACCGTTTTCAATCCATTAAGGTAATTCGAAATCTGCGACAGCGGCAGCTTATCCGCCGCCCATGCGGCAGGTGCGGCGAGTGTCAAAGCAAGGGCAAAAGCAATCTGTTTCATGCCGTACAGATAGGCCTTCTGCCCTTGTTATTAAATATCTTACTGTTCAGGGACTAGGATTTCGCGTTTACCGACATGATTTGCCGCAGAAACAACGCCTTCGTCCTCCATCTGCTCAACGAGCCGGGCAGCCTTGTTGTAGCCAATGGCAAGTTTCCGCTGGATATACGAGGTCGAGCATTTGCGATCCTTGATCACAATCGCCACTGCCTGATCGTACAGAGCATCCTCACCGTTCGTGTTGCCACCGGTATTCAGACCCAGAACGGCATCGATGTTTTCTGCCTTTTCCTCGGCCGGGCCATCGACCACGCCGCTCATGTAATCGGGCGGGCCAAACTGCTTCAGGTGGTTGACGATTTCCTCGACCTCCTCGTCAGACACAAAAGGACCGTGGCAGCGGGTGATCTTGGCGCCACCCGCCATGTACAGCATATCGCCCTGCCCCAGCAGTTGTTCGGCACCCATCTCGCCCAAGATCGTGCGGCTATCGACTTTCGATGTCACCTGGAACGAAATTCGCGTTGGGAAGTTTGCCTTGATCGTGCCGGTAATCACGTCAACCGACGGACGCTGCGTGGCCATGATAAGGTGAATGCCCGAGGCCCGCGCCATCTGCGCCAGACGCTGGATGCAGGCTTCGATTTCCTTGCCTGCGACCATCATCAGGTCGGCCATTTCGTCGACGATCACAACGATATAAGGCATCGCCTCGGGGGCGAATTCTTCGGTTTCAAAGGTCGGCTCGCCGGTCTCATCATCAAACCCGGTCTGCACCGTGCGGCTGAACATTTCGCCTTTGTCCAACGCGTCCTTCACACGGCCATTGTAGCCCGCGATGTTGCGGACGCCCATTTTGGACATCTTGCGATAGCGGTCTTCCATCTCACCCACGACCCATTTCAAGGCCACGACCGCCTTTTTCGGGTCGGTGACGACAGGGGACAGCAGATGCGGGATGCCATCATACACCGACAATTCCAGCATCTTCGGGTCGATCATGATCAGGCGGCATTCATCCGGCGACAGCTTGTACAGCAGCGACAGGATCATGGTGTTGATCGCCACCGACTTACCCGAGCCGGTCGTACCTGCGATCAGCAGGTGAGGCATCTTGGCCAGGTTGGCCACAACGGATTCACCACCGATGTCCTTGCCCAGCGCCAGCGGCAGTGCGTGGTTGCCGTCGCCAAAGTCACGGCTGGCGAGGATTTCGCGCAAAACCACCATCTCGCGGTTTTCGTTCGGCAGTTCAATGCCGATGACAGAACGGCCCGGCAAGGTCGAAACCCGTGCCGACAGCGCCGACATGGAACGCGCAATGTCATCGGCCAGACCAATCACACGGCTGGCCTTCAGGCCCGGTGCCGGTTCCAGTTCGTACATGGTGACAACGGGACCGGGGCGCACGCTGACGATCTCACCTTTGACGCCATAGTCATCCAGCACGTTCTCCAGCATCCGCGCGTTTTCTTCCAACGCCTCATCACTCAGATGATGGCGTTGAATGCTGGCTGGGTTTGACAACAATCCCAGCGGGGGCAGTTCAAAATCCGAGTGCTTTTCTTCAAAAGACAACGCAGGTTGTGCCTCGGCCTGTGCGCGGCGCGACGGCGGCGGTGCGCGGCGCACCGGTTGCGCGACCACGGGTTTGCGCGGCTCCGCCACTGGGATCTTCATCGCAGGGCGCGACTGCGGCACGGGTTCCGCCATATCCTCAACAAGCGGTTCATCGTCCAGTTCGGGGTCCGGTGCATAATGGCCTTGGATCGCTTCGGGCGCATACTCGACCGGGGCCGGATCATGCCACTCGGGTGCAGCACCTGCTGTCATCGGGGGTTCGGGCGGCAACCCGCTGGCGGTAACCGGTGGCTCGGCCGGCAATTCATCCGGCTGATGCGCATTCAGGATCAACGGGTCGGGCCGACGGCCTCGGCCTTTGGTCAAAGGCAGGTTCGGATCCGGCTCGGGCGTCATCTCACCTGTTGCTACTTTGCGATTGCGCACAGCAGCCGAGATTTTTGAGCGGATGCGATCTTCGCCGGGCATTTCGTCAAAGCCCGCAATCGGTTCGGGATCGACCAACTCGGGCTCAGGCATCGGTTCCGGGCGGCGGATCAACGACGGCATACGCGCCAGCAGGCCGGTTTTGGGCGCAGGTTCGGGCTCTTCTTCCAGTTCTTCAAAGACGGGATCGCCGAAGGCGATGTCATCATTCAAAACAGGTTCCACCCGCGCGGCGCGGTGCTCTTTCCATTGCGCCTGTCGATCCCGAGCCGCCTGTGCAGTAGCCGAGGCACCACGGCCCAGCAGATTCATCAGCAGGTCGTAGGCCATCACCAAACCCAAAAGGAACGCACGGAAGCCGCGTTTCACGTCGGCTTTGGTAAAGCCCAGAACAAAAATACCCAGCGCGATCATCCCGACCGCCATGGCCAGCGACATCAGCTTGACCAGAAAATGCGACGAGATCGGCAAAAGCGTCAGCAACGCGCCCATAACCGTGTCGCCGAACAGACCACCCAGACCATAGCTGTGCGTCGCGCGCCATTCGGCACCGGGAACAAGGGTCGCAGCGTAGACCGAAACAACGGCAATCCATATCGGGGCAAAAATCAACCGGGCGATGGCGCGGTCTTCACCGAAATGACCCGCAAAACGCATACCCCAGCCGATCAGAACAAGGGCAACACCCCAGCTTCCCCAGCCCACAATCATGAAAAGGGGCGCTGCGATCGATGCGCCTATACGCCCCATCCAGTTCTGCACCGGCGCGTCGGTCGAAACCATCCAGTTCGGATCATCGGGCGTGTAGGACCAAATCATCGCCGCCGCAGCCAAACCCAGCAGGATCAGGGCGATGCCGATCAGTTCCTTGCTGCGCCGCTCCAAGGCGGCTTGCGTGGTGCTGTCCAACAATGGATCGCGATTGCGCGCGTTATATGATGCCATTTTGCCCTCGTACCTCACGAATAGATGCAGTCGCGGAGTGTGATCAGACCACGCTGCAACTCTGTTTTTGGGGCTACCAATGCAACCCGGATAAAGCCTTTGCCCGGGTTATTCCCCGGATCACCTTGTGAAAGATATGCGCCCGGCAGGACCCGAACCCCGGTGTCCTTCCAGACCTTCAATGCGGTGTCTTCGCCATTGTCGACCGGCAGCCACAAGAAGAACCCGGCCTCAGGCGACATGTATCCCTGCACGCCCGCGAAGACTTCATCCGCGATGGCGTATTTTTCCTGATAGAGCGCGCGGTTCTCGCGGACGTGTTCTTCATCTGCCCACACCTTTGCCGCGGCAGCCTGCAAGGGCAGCGGCAAAGGCGACCCGGCGTAGGTGCGCAATTGCTTGACCTGTTTGATCGTCTCCGGCCCGCCCGCGATCAGCCCCGACCGTAACCCGGCCAGGTTCGAACGTTTGGAAAGCGAGTTGAACAGTGTGATCCGTTCAGGATCAGCGCCCAATTCTTGCGCGACGGTCAAAACGCCCGTCGGGGCCTTGTCCCGGTAAATCTCAGAATAGCATTCGTCGGCAAAAATGCGGAAATCGTATTGCTCGGCCAAACGGATCAGTTCGCCCCAGTAGTCACGCGAAGCAACAGCCCCCTGCGGATTGGCAGGCGAACAGATATAGGCCACAGCGGTGCGATTCAGCACCTCCGCGGGCAGGCCGGCATAATCTGGCAGATGACCCGTTGCGTCGGTGGCGGGTACAAAATAGGGCTGCGCCCCGACCGAAAGCGAAGCGACCATGTAGACCTGATAAAACGGATTCGGGCACAGGACGATCGGTTGCTGGCCGTTCTTCTGTTCCGGACACAGCGCCATAGCGGCGTTGTAAAGCCCCTCACGGGTGCCGTTCAGCGCCATCACTTTGGCATCCGGGTCCATCTGAACGCCATAGCGGCGATGAATCCAATCCGTGATCGCACCACGCAGGTCTTCTGAACCTTCGTTTGGCGGATAGCCCTGAAACCCAGAGGCGTTTTCCATGATGACATCCGTCACCCAGGCCGGAAAATCATGTGTGGGTGCGCCAATCGTCATGTGAACGACGTCACCGCCCGGCTGGTGATGATCCAACAGGGCGCGCAGACGCGGGAATGCATAAGCCGGTAGGTTCGAAAACCGCTCGGGGAAATCCATAGTACTGCCTCAATATCGGGGTCATTTACGCCCCGTTTTTTTGGCAGGTTACAGCCCGGGCCCCTCTTCGTCCAGACAAAGAGGTTCCGAATCAGGGGATTGTGGCATTCAGGCCAGTACCGCTTCTGCTGCTGAGCCCAGCCGCAAAAGGGCCTCTTCCGAGCCGGGATAACCCAACATCATCAACCCGCAACTGGGGGTTCCGGTGGGTAGGCTCAGCGCTGCAAGACCCATCAGATTGCCAATCCGCGTGTTGCGTAGGGCCAGTAGATTCTCGGTCACGTAGTAGTCGTGGTCGCTCATCAACCGTTCCAGATTAGGCGGCAGAATCGGGGCCGTGGGGGCCAGAACCGCATCAAAACCGGCGGTTGCTGCGTCCCATGCGGTGCGGCAAGCCTTGAGCTTGGACCAGGCGGCCACATAGTCGGGGCCAGAGAATCCCATGCCAATACGGAACCGTTCAAGAATCTCAGGATACATCGCTTCGGGATTGGCTTCGATCACATCGCGCCACAGCCCATAGGCCTCGGTCGTGTAAACGATGCTGGTCAGGGTCATGGCCTCGTTCAGCGCAGGCACCTCTAAAGGCACGATTTCAGCCCCCGCATCCGCAAGTTTTGCAAGGGCATCCTCATATGCCTTACCCGGTGTGTCACGCAGATCGTCCTTGGCGATGTTCTGCAAATCGGCAAAGCGCCGGCCTTTCAGCGACGCACCGCGCAGATCGGCTGGCGTTCCACCCTCAAGCAGAGCCAGCATATGCGCTGCGTCCGCGACTGACCGCGCCAGAGGCCCGACCGTATCAAACCGCAAGCAGAGCGGCACCACACCTTCCAGGCTCAGCCGCCCGACAGTGGTTTTCAATCCCACAAGGTCATTCCACGCCGCCGGAATACGCACCGACCCGCCCGTGTCCGATCCAATTCCACAAGCCGCCAAACCCCACGCAACCGAAGCCGCAGCCCCTGAAGACGACCCACCGGGGACAGCGGCTTCATCATGAACGCAAGGCGGCGTTTCGGTAATCGGGTTAAGACCCAGACCAGAGAATGCCAGCTCACTCATATGCGTTTTGCCTAGACAGACGGTGCCCATCTGAGTCGCATTGCACAACACCAGCGCATCCGCATCCGGCACACGATCTTTTAGCAACGCCGAACCCGCCTCGGTCACAGTGCCCGCTGTGTCGAATAGGTCTTTCCAACTGATCGGAACGCCGTCCAGCAAAGACCGACGCAGGCCCAGTTTGGCGCGTTGCTGGGCTGCTTCAGCCTCGGACCGGGCGCGGTCGTGGGTGACGCGGGCATAGATGCGGTCCCGATGCGGATGAGAGTCGATGGCTGACAGGTAGGTTTCCGTCAGCTCAACCGGGTCAATCTGACCCATCCCAATGCCACGGCCCAAATCACACGCGGTCATGGTCAACCAATCCTGCATCTCACCCCTCCTGATTTTTCGGCTTTGGGTGACGGTAGCGACAGGACTGCACATGGACAATCCCGAAAGGGCGCGCATATTGCAGGGCATGACACAGGCATCTGACATTCTGATTGTGGGCGGCGGGCTGAACGGCCCAGCCTTGGCGCTGGCACTGGCACAAACCGGGCACTCGGTCACGGTGATTGATGCGCTGGCGGAAAAGGTTCGCAAGAATGCGGCATTTGACGGTCGTGCCTATGCGCTGGCCCTGGCGTCGCAACGGCTGCTGGATGCGATCGGCGTATGGGATCGCGTTGCTGAACACGCTCAGCCAATGCTGGAAATCAAGGTCACAGATGGCCATGCCGGAACAGGGCCATCGCCGTTTTTCATGCATTTTGATCATGCCGAGATCGAAGAAGGCCCGATGGGGTATATGGTCGAAGACCGCCATCTGCGCCGCGCTTTTCTGGACGCAATGGCAGAGGCGCCGCGCATCTCCCAGATAAGCGGTAAGACAGTTGTATCCCAACAAGCCGACGCCACCGAAGTGACCTTAACGTTGGACGACGGCACAACCGTGGGCGGCGGCCTGCTGGTTGGGTGCGACGGCCGCCGCAGTGACACCGCGTCACGGGCGGGTATTAAACGCACCGGTTGGGATTATGGTCAGACCGCGCTGGTCTGTGCCATCGAACATGATCTGCCGCACAATGGCATTGCCCATCAGTTCTTCATGCCCCCCGGTCCGCTTGCGATTCTGCCGCTGACCGGAAACCGCAGCTCTATCGTCTGGAGTGAGCGTACCGAGGCTGCAGCACGGATCAACGCCATGTCTGAAGAAGATTATCTGCAAGTGCTACGCCCAAGGTTCGGCGATTTCCTGGGTGATATCCGTCTGGCAGGCGACCGTTTCACATACCCGCTGAACCTGACCATCGCCAATTCCTTCATCAGTGACCGCATGGCACTGGTCGGCGATGCCGCGCACGGGATGCACCCAATTGCAGGCCAAGGGCTAAATGCCGGCCTGCGCGACGTCGGCGCATTGGCCGAGGTTCTGACACTGGCCGGGCGGCGCGGCGAGGATATCGGCTCGGTCATAGTGTTGGAGCGCTATCAGGAATGGCGCCGCTTTGACACCGCCTCGCTTGCGATGGCGACGGATGTCTTCAACAAGCTGTTTTCCAACGATAACCCCCTGCTGCGCCTCGGGCGGGATATTGGAATGGGAATTGTCGGGTCATTGCCCGGATTGCGCCGTGGCTTCGTTCGTGAGGCCGCAGGATTGACCGGAGATCTGCCCAAGCTGTTGCAAGGGCGAGCTATCTAGTCGAGCTGCCGCGCCTCATCGATCAACATGACCGGGATCCCGTTGCGGATGGGAAAGGCCAACCCGGCAGCTTTGGACACCAGCTCTTGTTTTTCTGCGTCATAACGCAACGTTGTGTGTGTCTGCGGGCAGATCAGCGCTTCGAGCATACGGCGGTCGAAAGCGTGGTCAGTGTCAGTCATTGCAGTTTTTCCTCGTTTGATCCGCCGCGCATGGCGAATTCAATCAGCGTCACCAGCGTCTCGCGCCGGGTACGCAGGCAGGGGGCCTCCAAAAGAGCTTGTTTTTCTTCGGGATCGAAATCCAAAAGCATAGACAATGAGTTCACAAGCAACTCATCTTCAGCGTCTTTCATTGACTCCCAATCGGTCGACAATTGCCGGGACAAAAAGAAACGTTCCAGAAGGGTCAGGAATTTCGGGCGATTGAACCCGTCGTCTTTCTCGGCCTTACCAAGATCGCGATCAAATCCATCCCACGAGACAGCACACCGGCGATAGGGTGTGAACGCGTCCAACTCTGACACAATTCGGAAGCGGGACACTCCGGTCAACGTGATCAGATACCGGCCGTCTTCTGTTTCGGAAAACTGCGTCACCCGCCCCGCACAGCCAATACGGTGCAGCTTGTTCTCGTCGCTGACCGATGGGTTCGGCTGAACCATCGCGATCAGCCTTTCCTTGGTTTTCAGCGCATCGTCCAGCATCTGTAGATAGCGCGGCTCGAAGATGTGCAGAGGCAAAGGCGACCGGGGCAATAGCAGTGCCCCGGGCAATGGAAAAACGGATACCGTATCCGGCAAGTCGGCGGGATGAATCATGTACCCAATTCTAGCTCTGATCGGGGATTAGGCAAATATCATCGAGCTGAGTTTGCGGCGACCGTTCAGAACAATCGGATCATTGGGCTTGAGTGCATCAAAGATAGTAAAAAGCTGGGTTTTGGCCGCGCCGTCATTCCATTCGCGATCCCGGCGGAACAGCTCCAACAGTTGCGCCACAGCCTCTTCCACATCGCCGTTCGCATGCAGGGCCTGGGCCAGATCGAACCGGGCTTGGTGGTTGCCAGGATCAGCCTCAACAGCAGCCGTCAACTCGGCGACGGGGCCTGCATCCGCGGCCTGTTTGGCCAGCGCAAGTTGTGCATGTGCAGCCTCCAGCTCGGCGGATGTCGAAATCTCAGCTGGGGCGCCATTCAGAATCGCCTCGGCCTGTTCCAGATCGCCGGTTGCGATATGTGCCCGCACCAAACCGCCATAGGCTGCTGCGTGGTTCGGGTCTTCACCCAGAATGGCCGCAAAAGTTTGCGCCGCGTCCGCAGCCGCGCCTTCGGTCAGCATTTCCTCGGCGGCTTGCACTGCATCATCCAACTGGCCGCCCGGGCTTTCACCGCCAGCCGCTTCGATCACACGGTCGACAAACGCCTTGATCTCGGACCCTGGCAGCGCGCCCTGAAACCCATCGACCGGTTGGCCCTTGAAAAAGGCATAGACGGTTGGGATCGACTGAATCCGCATTTGCGAGGCGATCATCTGCGCCTCATCCACGTTGATCTTGACCATCTTCACCGCGCCTTTCGCGGCGGTAACAGCCTCTTCCAGCATCGGGCCCAACGTTTTGCACGGACCACACCAGGGTGCCCAGAAGTCAACAATTACTGGCGTTTCCTGCGAAGCTTCGACCACGTCGGCCATGAAAGTGGCCTCGCTCCCGTCTTTGATCAGATCGGTGGCGGGGGAATCTGCGCCGTTCAGAAGGTCCATGGCAATCACTCTTTCGTTCGAACTTGCGCCCTATATGCAATCGCTTGCCGCAGAAACCAAGGGCAGAGTTACATCTCAGACGTCAAAGGTCGCAAAGACCGGAGCATGATCGCTGGGCTTTTCCCACCCGCGCGCGTCCCGCAGGATGCGGCTGGAATGGCCCGCGTTGGAAATATCCGGCGTGGCCCAGACATGATCCAGCCGCCGCCCTTTATCGGCTGCGTCCCAATCGCGCGCCCGATAAGACCACCAGCTGTACAGCTGACCCTCAGGTATATCCTGCCGCGTAATGTCGACCCAACCACCTGCGTCCTGTGTTTCGGCCAGGTGCTCAACCTCGATCGGTGTGTGCGAGACAACCTTGAGCAGTTGTTTATGCGACCAGACATCGTCTTCACGCGGGGCGATGTTCAGATCGCCGACCAGTATGGATTTCTCGGGCTTCTCCGCATGGAACCAGTCGCGCATTTCGGTGAGGTAGTCGAGCTTCTGGCCGAATTTCTCATTCACCTCCCGATCCGGCACGTCACCACCTGCCGGGACATAGAAGTTGTGGATGGTGACACCATTCTCCAACCGCCCGGCAATATGGCGGGCGTGGCCAAGACCGGCGAAGTCCTTGTCGCCCACCTCTTCCATCGGCAGGCGCGACAGGATCGCGACGCCGTTATAGCCCTTCTGACCGCGTGCAACCATGTGGGTATAGCCCAGCTCGGCAAACCCTTCGGTCGGGATCTTTTCGACAGGTGATTTACACTCCTGCAGGCACAAAACATCCGGCGCTTCTTCCTGCAACAATTTCAATACGATAGGCTCGCGAAGGCGGACCGAGTTGATGTTCCAGGTGGCAAGGGTGAAGGGCATGGGGGATTCCTTTGTCGCGGTTGGACGGAGGTTAGCGTGGTGTGGGATGGGGTGCCATGGGAAAAGGCCCCAAAAAGCCAGGTCAATGAATGACCGCTATGCGGACGAAGCCGCCGTTCAATCAAAGGTCGGGTTTATGAAGTCCGGAAGCGATGCGCGCGCGCTCGTAAAGACGTGAAAGAAGTGCTCCTAAAAGGTTGACCCAGGTCATCGGAACTAGAACGACAAGGCCATGACCCTTCGTGAAACCTGGATTGCGTCGCTTAAAGAACTGCACGTCTGATGGATCAAGCTGTTCATTGAGACGTTTTTCTTGCGGTGTTTCGATAGTGACCCAGCCGACGTCCCGCACAAACGGGTCTTCTGGACGAACTGCCGGATCAGAGAAACTTTCTATGAGCTGGCGCGCGATTTCCTGAATATCAGCGGGCTGTTTAATGTCCGGGTGCGGGAAAATTCGCCGAAAATACTTGCAGAACAGGTGATAGCTCGATGTATGAACGAGCGTGCCGAGATAGTACACCGGGGTGAATGGATGGCTGAGCTTTTCAGTTAAAGCACGTACGATCCCGAAGCCGTAGGTTGCGCCGCGCCCGCGAAACCCAGGTTCCAACCCAGCCTCTGCCCGCAGTACTATGGCGCTGCGCCCATGCACTTGGCGTCGAAAACGGTGAACTGCACAATAACCAATAACACGTTGGTCTGCCGCGCAGTAAAGCTGGATGGATGTTGTTTCTGCCGGTGGTTCTATCACGTGCTGATGAAACTCTTCGGCGGAAACACCCGCAAAGATCTTTTGATGTACTGAATACAGTTTGTGCGACAGAGTTCGACGCTCACTGGCCGACAGTTGTGTCGGCACAACAATCCTGCTTCGGACAATCTTAGATACTTTTCCGGTATGGCGTTCCATTTCCATTGCGATCGATTGTAACGCGAGGGTTTGGAGATGTCTCTGCTGGGCTCAAAGCAGCCATCTTGCCAACCACCCCACAAAAAAGCCGGGCCATTCGGCCCGGCAGTCCAACAGGGAGGTGCATGTCATGACCCGGACATGCGCGGGTTGGGAGTAACCTAATTATGAGTTCAGAGTATCACTTTGATCCACATCAATCCACACCCAGTTAAGACACCAGCCGATATCCACCCGATTCTGTGACCAAAAGGCGCGCATTGGACGGATCGGGCTCGATTTTCTGACGCAGACGGTAGATATGGGTTTCCAACGTGTGGGTTGTCACACCGGCGTTATAACCCCAGACCTCGTGCAGCAGAACATCCCGCGCCACGACGCCGTCGGTCGAGCGGTACAGGAACTTGAGAATGTTCGTTTCCTTCTCGGTCAGGCGAATTTTACGGTCATCTTCGGTGATCAACATCTTCATCGCCGGTTTGAACGTATAGGGGCCAAGCACAAAGACCGCGTCTTCCGATTGTTCGTGCTGGCGCAGCTGGGCACGGATGCGGGCCAGAAGTACGGGGAATTTGAAAGGTTTGGAGACATAGTCGTTCGCGCCAGCATCAAGACCCAGAATGGTATCAGCGTCGCTGTCATGGCCGGTCAGCATCAGGATGGGGCTTTTGACGCCTTGCTTGCGCATCAGGCGGCACAGCTCGCGCCCGTCCGTGTCGGGCAGGCCAACATCCAGAATGACCAAGTCATAGATCGCCTCACGCGCACGTTCCATCGCCGAGGCTCCGTCAGAGGCTTCGAACACATCGAAATCCTCGGTCATTACAAGTTGCTCGCTGAGAGCCTCGCGCAGATCCTCGTCATCGTCCACCAACAGGATTTTTTTGAGTTGTGCCATTTCCCGGTCCTCCAAACGCTTTTCCATCACTTGCGCGCGAAAGATGCAATCAACAAGATTTGCTGCAACGGTCTCACGCCTTCGTGTCAGAGTTCGCAGAAATGTTTCACATTTCGTTCCGAAAGAGCTAGGAGAAGGGTTGAACGTAATAGGGTAACCTAGATGAGTCTCGCCCCCGATATCACTGAGTTGCTGGCCCGAGCCCGGGCTGACTTGCGCATGGGTGTTCCCGTGGCACTGACCGACGACAGCGGTTATAGCGTGCTTGCAGTGTCGGCAGAGACGCTGAGCCCGCAGCGCCTGGCTGACCTGAAGGCATTAGGGACACCGGTTGTGGCGATAACCGGGCGTAGGGCCGAAACGCTCAAAGCGCGGGCCTATGACGGGGATTTAGCACGTGTTGTGGTGCCCGCAGATGCGGATATCACCTGGGTTCAGGCAGTGGCTGACCCTTCGGACGACCTGAGTGCGCCGATGAAAGGCCCGCTGATGACCGAGCGGCAGGGCAATGCCAATCTGCATCGTATCGCAATCGCGCTGGCAAAGTCCGCGCGGATTCTTCCAGCGGCGGTCGTTGTTTCGATAGAAGACGGTCGTTCGTTTGCTGCCACGCATGGCCTGACCTGCATTGATCACACGCGCGCCGCACCGCATCTGGCAGATCGTAGCGCATTGCACGAAGTGGTTGCCGCCCGATTGCCGATGGAAGTGTCAGAGGCCGGTCGCCTGCACGTTTTCCGGCCAGAAGATGGTGGCGAAGAACACTATGCCGTCGAAATTGGCCGCCCGGATCGGGACAAGCCGGTATTGGCCCGTTTGCACTCGGCCTGCTTTACAGGCGACCTGATGGGCAGTCTGAAATGCGACTGCGGGCCGCAGTTGCGCGGAGCATTGGCACAGATGGGATCTGAAGGCGCTGGTGTCTTGCTTTATCTCAATCAGGAAGGTCGCGGAATCGGATTGGCCAACAAGATGCGGGCCTATTTCCTGCAGGATCAGGGGTTTGACACGGTCGAAGCAAACCACAGGCTGGGTTTTGAAGATGATGAACGCGATTTCCGGCTGGGCTCGGACATTTTGAAGTCACTGGGCTTCAACTCGGTCAGGTTGTTGACCAACAACCCGGCCAAGATCGCAATGATGGAGCGGACAGGGATTGCCGTGACCGAACGCGTGCCCCTGAAAGTGGGTGAAACAGCGCATAACCGGGGCTATCTGGCGACAAAGGCTGCGAAGTCGGGGCATCTGCTTTGACCCCCAGTGACCTTGTACTGACTCCGCGCGGTATTCGGTTTCTGGGCAGAACCTTCCCTTGTTCCATTGGAAAAGGCGGTTTGAGCAAATCAAAGCGAGAAGGTGATGGCGCGACACCCACTGGGGCGCATCGGATTATCGGAATGCTTTACCGCGCAGACCGGATTGCACGACCGAATTACTGGGCGCGACCAATTGGCCCGCAGGATTTATGGTCGGATGACGTATCTGACAGCAACTACAACCATATGGTTGCTGCGCCATACGCCTTTAGTCACGAAAAACTTCGTCGATCCGACCCGCTTTATGATCTGGTTCTTTTGACAGACTGGAACTGGCCCAACGCCGTCCCCGGCGATGGATCAGCAATCTTCTTACACCAATGGCGCAGGCCGGGCTATCCAACCGAAGGATGCGTGGCTTTTCGTCGGGATCATTTGCACTGGATCGCGGGGCGCATTGCCTTGGGAACCCGCCTGATTATTCCTGAGGTTTAACGCGTTCGCCAAAAATGGCCGAGCCAACGCGGACATGGGTTGCACCCAAAGCGATAGCTTGCTCGAAATCGCCACTCATCCCCATCGACAATCCCTCCAGACCGTTGCGCGCGGCGATTTTGGCTAAAAGAGCGAAATGCAGCGTAGGCTCTTCGTCTACGGGAGGGATACACATTAATCCGCGAACCGGCAAATCCAAAGCCTTGCAGTCGGCGATAAACCCGTCAGCATCCGCGGGAAGTATACCGGCCTTTTGTTCCTCCTCACCCGTGTTGACCTGAATGAACAGATCCGGGCAAGACCCCATCTCTTGCGCCAATCGCGCCAGTGTCTTGGCCAGTTTAGGACGGTCCACCGAGTGGATCGCGTTGCACAGCTCCATCGCCTGCCGGGCTTTGTTGGTCTGCAAAGGGCCAATTAGGTGCAGATCGACCCCATCAAACTGTTCTTTGAAGGCCGGCCATTTCCCGACGGCTTCCTGTACCCGATTCTCGCCGAAAAACCTGTGCCCCTGCTCGAGGACCGCCTGTACACGTTCATTCGGCTGAACTTTCGACACGGCGATGAGTTTAACAGAGCCTGTCGGACGCCCCGACCTGGCCTCGGCTTTGGCGATACGAGCGGTGATATCTTGCAGCGACATGGGATCCTCAATCTGTATTTGGCGCAGAAAAACACCAAGTCGGCACAAAAGAAAAGGGCGAGTCCGAAGACCCGCCCTCAAACCTTACGGTTCAGATCAGCTTAGAAGTTGAACTGAGCACCGAAGTCAGCAACGATGGTCGAGTCTGCGCAGATGTCGCAGTCGTTTACACCGATACCACCGCGCAGCGATGCACCGCCACCCAGGTCGTAGATCGCACCGATTGCGACCTGCTGAGTGTCGAGGTCAGCTTGACCGTCACCATAGGTGAACAGCAGGGTGGTTGCAGCGCCCAGGTTGTAGGCTGCCGACAGACCCCATGCGGTGCCGTCAGTTGCTGCGATTCGGGTTTTGTCGTCTGCCACGAACAGAGTACCCGAGAAGTCACCCCATTCACCACCCAGAGTCAGAACGGTCAGGCTCGGTTTGCTAAGACCGGGAGCTACGTCGGTCTGACCGTAAGCCACAGCGGCGGTGATGTTGTTGAACGTGTAGGTCGCGCTGACATCCCAGCGGTCAGCATTGGAGGGAACACCGTTGAGAGCAACGGTCGCCTGGTCGTACGACGCGCCAAAGGCGAAGTCACCAACGGCGTACTGGAAGAACACGGCGTTCGCACCCGAACCGGTCGACGAGTAACCCAGGAAGCTGTAGTTAACACCCGAATACTGGCCTGCGAACAGTTCCAAACCAACTTCGTTGCCATAGTAGTTTGCCAAGTTGTCGAATGCACCTGCAACGTTGCCCGCGTCAACACGCAGACCGCCGTAGATGACCGAGAAGCGCGCGCCGTTCAGGCCGGCCGAGTTTGCTTCACCGTTGCCGCTGTCTTCGTCAGCTTGCAGACGAACACGACCTTCGAAACGAACGCCACCGTCGGTTTCAACGATGCCGTCGATGTTCAGACGGAAACGCGAAACCAGGATTGCGTCGTCAGTGTCAACAATTGCGGTGCCGACAGTGGTTTGACCGGTATTGACGTTAATTACACCGCCCGAAATTGTGGTTGTGGTCACATTTGTGTTCACGTTCGGAACGGAACCGATACGATCTTCAACGTACCCAATACCAAAACGGCCGTAACCGCTGAAGTTAACTTCAGCTGCTGCAACGCCTGCGGTCGCGATCAGCGCCGTCGATGCGAAGAGAACTTTTTTCATCTTGTTTCCCTCGGTTTCAAAAAGAGTTATCTACTCGACACATGCCTCGGCATATGTCTCAGCACGGACACCGTTTCGCTCTTTTTGCCCCCTTTGCGCAAGCTTGGCATAAGCGCTGCGGCGTCATTGGGATCAGATTGGTGCAAGGATGCCACAGTCCGCTTCCCCCCCCAATACCGGCCACCCGCCAGGAATTCAGAAGAATAGGGTTGTTGCAGAGGGGGTCCTTGGCTAGGAGTATCCCCTGAATATCGTAGAACAAGTGAAACAGGACCGGTTTACAATGCGCCTGCCGACGATTTTGGGATTGATCATGCTGACCGCCGCTGTTTCGGCATGTGGACAGAATCAAAGCGCCTCGACGACCTATACGCCCAACCTCGCCGGCGGCAATTCAGATGAGCGCGAGTTGAACGATCCTAACCGTTCGACAATTTGGGACATTTTCGACCGTAGCACAGCTGAGCAGGTGACCAATGTGAATCGTTATCTGTGGGCGGCTTCACTTGATGTGCTGAGTTTCCTGCCCGTGCAAGAAGTCGATCCGTTTACCGGTGTCATTGTAACGGGTTACGGCACACCGCCGGGTGGAGGGCGTTCATACCGGGCTACTGTCCATATCAGTGACCCTGCGCTGGCAGCCAGGTCGTTGTCCGTTGCTCTGCAAGCCAACGGCGGGGCACCTGTAAGCGCTGCAACGACCCGCGCTGTAGAGGACGCTATTCTGTCTCGTGCGCGTCAGCTACGCATTGCGGACAACAAGTTCTAGCAACCCGCCGAAAATCACACTAATACCACGCCGGGTTCCTACCCGGCGTTTTCATTCACGAAGGACCGCACAATGTCGCGCTATTCGGCCAACGAAATCGAAGCAAAATGGCAAGAGGCCTGGGACAAGGCTGGAATCTTCACCGCCAACCACAAGGCGGACAAGCCAAAGTATTATGTGCTTGAGATGTTCCCTTACCCGTCCGGCCGAATCCATATGGGGCATGTGCGCAACTATACGATGGGTGACGTGATTGCGCGTCACAAGCTGGCGACAGGGCATAACGTACTGCACCCGATGGGATGGGACGCCTTCGGGATGCCTGCCGAAAACGCCGCGATGGCTATTGGTGGCCATCCGAAAGATTGGACTTATGGCAACATCGCCGACATGCGCGGGCAGATGAAGCCTTTGGGTCTGTCGATTGACTGGTCTCGTGAATTCGCCACCTGTGACCCTGAATACTATGGCCAACAGCAGGCTCTGTTCCTGGACATGCTTGAAGCCGGGCTGGTTTACCGCAAGAACGCGGTGGTGAACTGGGACCCGGTCGACATGACCGTTCTGGCCAACGAACAAGTGGAAAACGGGCGCGGCTGGCGCTCGGGCGCTTTGGTGGAACGACGCGAACTGACGCAGTGGTTCTTCAAGATTTCCGACTATTCCGAAGAACTTCTGGACGCGTTGGACACGCTGGACAATTGGCCCGCCAAGGTCCGCCTGATGCAGGAAAACTGGATCGGCAAGTCGCGCGGCCTGCAATTCGGGTTCGAACGCACCGATGGTGGCGACCCAATCACGGTTTACACGACTCGCCCCGACACGCTGCTGGGCGCGTCCTTTGTTGGTATCTCGCCGGATCACCCGATTGCCAAGCAGCTCGAGGCCGAAAACCCCGAAGTTGCTAAATTCGTTGCCGAATGCCGCAAAGGCGGCACCACCGAAGAGGCCATCGAGACCGCCGAAAAGCTGGGCTATGACACCGGTATTCGCGTCAAGCACACGCTGGACCCGAACTGGGAACTGCCGGTTTGGATCGCGAACTTCATCCTGATGGATTACGGCACGGGCGCGATCTTTGCCTGCCCGGCGCATGACCAGCGCGACCTTGATTTCTGCCGCAAATACGACCTGCCGGTGATCGATACTTTCTTTGCCCTGGACGATGACACGCCGGTCGACAAGATCGCGTTCGTTCCGCCGAAAACCGAAAAAGTCCGCTGGGTGAACCATTTCGCGGGCCTGACCGAGGCAACCGGCGACGAGGCGATCAACGCAACTGTCGACTTTGCAGAGAGCGCTGGCTGGGGCGAAGGTGTCACCAAGTACCGCCTGCGTGACTGGGGCCTCAGCCGCCAGCGGTATTGGGGCTGTCCGATTCCTGTTGTGCACTGCGACAGCTGCGGTGTAGTGCCCGAGAAAAAAGAAAACCTGCCAGTCCGCCTGCCCGACGATGTCACATTCGACAAACCGGGCAACCCGTTGGACCGCCACCCGACGTGGCGGGATTGCGCCTGCCCGAAATGTGGGGCTCCGGCCAAGCGTGAAACCGACACGATGGACACGTTTGTCGATTCGTCGTGGTATTTCGCCCGCTTCACCGCGCCACGGGCCGAAACGCCCACCGATCCGGCCGAGGCCGAGTACTGGATGAATGTCGACCAGTATATTGGTGGCATCGAACACGCGATTCTGCACCTGCTGTATTCCCGGTTCTTTGCACGCGCGATGAACATAACCGGTCACCTACCGAAAAAGGCCATCGAGCCCTTCGATGCGCTGTTCACGCAAGGCATGGTGACGCATGAGATCTACCAGACCAGAGACGCGAATGGCCGCCCGGTCTATCACCTGCCCGAGGACGTTACCGACGGCAAACTGGCAGATGGCACTGAGGTCGAGATCACCCCCTCGGCCAAGATGTCGAAATCCAAGAAAAACGTGGTGGACCCAGTTAGCATTATCTCGGCCTTCGGAGCCGACACCGCGCGCTGGTTCGTACTGTCCGATTCGCCGCCCGAGCGGGACGTGGAATGGACTGCTTCGGGTGCAGAGGCTGCCTTTAAACACCTGAGCCGCGTACATCGCATCACCTATGAAATCGTCGAGTCGGACGTTCCGGCCAATGGTGAAGACGAAACCCTGCTGCGCGAGATGCACAAGGCGATCCACGATGTCTCGGGCGGCGTCGAATCCTTTGGCTTCAATGCCTCGATCGCCAAACTGTATGCTTTCACAAACACGCTAGCCAAATCCAAGGCAGGCTCTGGGGCCAAACGCGAAGCCGCCAAAACGCTGGCACAGCTGATGTCGCCGATGACACCGCACCTGTCTGAAGAGCTTTGGAACATGTTGGGTGGTGAAGGTCTGGTTGCCACCGCAGCCTGGCCCGTCGCTGATGAGGCGATGCTAGTTGATGACACCGTTACCCTTCCGATCCAGATCAACGGCAAGCGTCGCGCGGAAATCAGCGTCTCCAAGGATCTGGCCAAGGACGAGGTTGAAAAAATCGCGCTCAGCACCGAAGCTGTGCAAAGGGCGCTGGATGGCAACGCGCCCAAGAAAGTGATCGTAGTTCCAGGTCGGATCGTGAATGTCGTTGTTTAACCGCAGAACCCTTTTGCTGATGCCGCTGGCCGCCTGTTTCCTTGGCGCGGCCTGTGGCTTCCAACCGGTCTACGCACCTGGGGGAACGGGTTCGCAACTCTACGGCAAGGTTGCTGTGTCCGAGCCGAACAATGTCGACAGCTATCTTCTGGTCCAGAATCTGGAACAGCAACTGGGCCGCAGCGCTGATGCGGTCAGCAAGTACAAATTGGACGTGCGGGTCACAACCGTGACGCGTAGGGCAGCGATTACCACGACGAATGAAACGCAACGGTACACGATTGACGGGCGGGCCCAGTATACGCTGCGGTCCAATGCAACCGGACAGATCGTGGCTTCGGGTACTGCGACCGACTTTGTGGCCTATTCCGCCGCGGGTTCGACCGTTTCCACCCTGGCTGATGAGCGCGACGCCAAAGACCGCCTGATGGTGATTCTATCGAGCCAGATCGTGAACCGATTGAATTCAAAACCGGATCTGGCCACATGAAGCTGAGCCCGCGCGAGGCTGATGGATATTTCTCCAAGCCGGACGTGGACAAGACCGGGTTGCTGATCTATGGCGCGGATGCGATGCGGGTCGCGCTCAAGCGTCAGCAGGTTCTGACAGCTTTGCTTGGCCCCGGTGCCGAAGAGGAAATGCGCCTGACACGCCTGCCCGGCAGCGATCTGCGAGGTGATCCCGCGTTGTTGCTGGATGCCGTCAAGGCCGTTGGGTTCTTTCCCGGCCCCCGCGCGGTATTTGTCGAAGAGGCCACCGAAACCGCAGCACCTGCGATTTTGGCCGCACTTGAAGATTGGACCCCCGGAGACGCCCAGATCGTCGTTACGGCCGGGCAACTGAAACCCAGTTCGAAAATTCGCAAAGCGTTCGAAGCACACCCCGCAGCCTATGCGGTAGGCATCTATGACGACCCGCCATCCCGCGCCGAGGTGGAACGGATTCTGACCAAGTCAGGCCTGAAGAACATACCCCGCGATGTCATGTCTGCCATCAGCGAGCTGGCAGTCAGCCTCAGCCCCGGCGATTTCGCCCAAACCGTTGAGAAACTGTCGCTTTACAAGCGTGGGGACAGTTCAGAACTGACCATCGAAGACGTCGAAGCATGCGCCCCACGCTCGACCGAAGCCGCATTGGACGATGTTCTTAATGTGGTAGCCGAAGGCCGCGCGGGCGAGATCGGACCATTGATCCGGCGCTTGCAGGCGCAAGGGACTAATGGTGTGACATTGTGCATTGGGGCGACCCGGCATTTTCGAACGCTTTATGCCTGCGCCTCGGATCCGGGCGGCGCGGCACAGGGTATCGGCAAGCTGCGCCCGCCGGTTTATGGCAAGCGGCGGGACCGTATTCTGCGACAGGCGCAGGGATGGGGCGCACCGAAGCTGGAAACTGCGCTGACGGTTCTGACCGACACGGATTTATCGCTTAGGTCTGCAGGTCAAACGGCACCCGCTATGGCCTTGGTGGAACGCGCCATGATCCGCCTTGCGATGCTGGCGCGATCACGTTGAACTACCGGGTCTTTTCCAGCCAATCTGCGGCTGCCAGACCAGCCCACCGTCCGGTAGCCAGACAGGCTGTCAGCAAATAACCCCCTGTCGGGGCCTCCCAATCCAACATCTCTCCGGCACAGAACACACCCGGCAACGCGGTCAGCATCAGGCCGCCATCCAACGACGCGCTTTTAACGCCCCCTGCCGTCGAGATTGCTTCATCCATCGGGCGCAGACCGGCGTACAGGATGGGCAGTTTCTTTAACACTGCAAACTGATCTGGTTGAGCTGTGCCGCTGCGTTTCATCATCTCATGGAAAATTGCGGCTTTTTGAGGCGACAGGTTCAGTGACTTTCTAAACCACTGAGACAGAGTAACTTTCGACCGTTTCGCGGCATAGCGCGCCTGCAGGGTTTTGTGATCCAGATCGGGCACCAAATCCACAAACAACGACTGCCCGACACGCAAGGCTGGGGTGAGCGAATACAGCCCGCTGCCCTCCAGCCCCTTTGCAGAAATTGCGGCTTCGCCTCGACTTTCAGAATCGCCTGCCATCCAGCGGACCGATTTCAACGCGGCCCCAAAGTGTGGTCGCATATGATCGCTCCAATCTACGGAAAGAGCAGAATTTGCTGGCTCGAATGGAGCCAGAGCCACACCTCTACTTGCAAGAGCTTCTGTCCACTGACCGTCCGAGCCAAGGCGCGCCCAACTTGCCCCACCCAGCGCCAGTACGGTGACATCAGTCGAAACGCTGCGCACCCCGTCGGGGGTGTCGAACTTCAGCGCCTCACCCTCCCAGCCTGTCCAGCGCCAGCGGGTATTGACCTCTACCCTTGCGTTTCCTAACCGGGCCAGCCAGGCGCGCAATAGGGGGGAGGCTTTCATAACCTCGGGAAAAACCCGGCCTGTTGAGCCTGTAAACAACGGCTGACCCAGATCGCGCGCCCAGCGTTGAACCGCATCGGAATCGAAAGCGGAAACCATTGGAGTCAACCAATCCGCAGCCTCGCCGTATGCGCGGATCAAGGTATCGAACGGCTCTTCCTTGGTCAGGTTCAGTCCAGATTTTCCAGCCATCAGGAACTTACGCGCGACTGACGGTTTAGCCTCGGCCACCAGCACGGAATGCCCTGCAGCGGCCAGTTGTTCGGCGGCCATCAACCCGGCGGGGCCTGCTCCGATTACCACTGCCTGCGCCATTCACATCCTCTTGCCTTCGCCACTTTCAGGCGCAAGTTTCTAACCATTATGACGAACAGCGATCCGATCTGCCCGCTTTGCGACCGCCCGATCCCCGACGGAGGCGGCAGCCTGCATCATCTGATCCCAAAACTCAAAGGAGGCAAGGGCGGGCCAACCGTTCTTTTGCATCAGATCTGCCATAAGGAGGTCCATGCCACACTGACCGAGGCCGAACTGGCGCGCAATTACAACACGGTCGAAGCCCTGCGCGCGCATCCAAGGCTTGAAAAGTTCCTGAACTGGGTTCGCAAACGCCCACCCGGCTTTCGGTCAAAGGTTCCAGGCAAACGGCGCGGACGGTAATCAACCCGGCAGGATCGGATCACCAAAGGCGTCGTTCAGAGGTTCAGGCACGCCTTCGATTTCAATGCCCTGAAAATCTGGTACAGGCGCGAACTGAGCCCCCGCAACGTGCTGAAATTCCAGCGTTGTATAGGGCTGTTTCCAAAGCCATTCGCGGTTTTCTACCGACCACAGATCGGGATTTGGAGGCGTTTCCTGCGTGAAGGCATAGAAATGCAAATCAAATCCATATGGCGCAACGTCTTGCATGGATAACAATGACATACCTTGCGCGCGCCAAAACGTGTCTTCAGCCGCGATATCCCCGGTCCGCAACGTGATCTGACCGATCCGCGCCTGCGCGAAGGGCGCATCGGGATCAGCGGCGTACGGAGGCCGGTTGCCTTCGAAATCCTGTTGCAGCAGCTCGATGACAAAGCCTTCGGGGTCGGTCAGATGACACATGTAGCCGATATCCATGAACTGGTTCGGATCGCTTACCGGGACATCCCGCGCGCGCAGATGGGTCGCCGCAAGATCAACATCCGGTACGGTTATGCCGATCTTCCAATAGCGCTGGCCTCGGTCATGGGTGTATCCACCGCCGCCGGGCAGCAACAGAAGATCTGCATCCTCGCCCGCATAACCTACACGAACGTTAGCCCCTTCTTCCCTGACAAACATTCCCAAAATGTCGCGATAGAAGGCCGCCAAATTGAGCGGATCAGCGACCCGCAGGCGCAGGGCCGACAGCCTCATGAACACAACCTTGCGATTCCGGCGGCAATCTTCGGGTCGGCGTTGACGCTATCGGCCACCAGATCGCGTGCGGTTTGCATCAGGTGATCAGCCTCGACAATCCGGTCCACCAAACCAAAATCATATGCCTCTTGTGCGCTGATTTTCTGGCCCGCCATCAGAATAAGCTTGGTACGTGCCGGTCCCACCAAAGCCGCCAACCGCTTGGGGTCGGAAGGTTGCGGCAGAAACCCCAGCTTCATCACCGGATAGAAGAACTTGGCCGAGGGCACCGCGATACGCAAATCGCAGGCCAAGGCCATACCGTTGGCCCCGCCAGCCAGAGTTCCGTTCAGTGCAGCAACAGTCAGACAGGGCAGAGCCGCAATAGCACCAGAAAGACGTTCCCAGACATCCGACGTGGCCAGACCGGCGCGCGCTTCGTCAAGATCGGCACCGGCACTGAACACCTTGCCCGCCCCGGTCAGGATCAACGCCTTCGCCTCAGTCGCGGCCTCGGCAATCTCGGCCAGTTCGGTAAGCATGCCCCCGGTCAGAGCGTTGGCCTTGCCCGGGTTATTGATTGTGACTGTCCACAGGCCATCCGCTTTGATCAAATTGATCATATCAGCCCAACCCGTTTGCGAATATCCTCCAACCGCAGCGAGATTTCGGTGCCTAAAAACTCATTCGCATCATCGGAACACATCCAGAGCAGCGCCCGCGCGGGCCAGTCTGCGGGAATGTGCACATCCCAATCCAGTTGACTAACCGGATTGATGCCGCTGGCCTTGATCGACCGCTGCATATCCGTGGCCACCGTCCCCGGTGACAGGCCCATGGCGCGAATACCGTTATGGGCCTCTTCCAGATGCAGACATTCCGTTAGCATTTTGGCCCCGGCCTTGGACGCGCAATAATGGCTCCATGCCTCAACCGGGTTTGATGCGGCCCCGGACGAGATGGTCAGAATGCTTCCCCCGCCAGCGGCCCGCATGATCGGCAGCGCGGCGCGCATTCCATAAAAGACACCCTTGAGGTTGATGTCGATGGCCTTGCTCCATGCCTCAGTATCGGCGTTCGAGAGATGAAAGATCGGATCGATCACACCGGCGTTTCCGATCAGAACATCCAAGCCACCGAAGCGGTCGACACAGGTGGCCACGGCCTGCTCGACCTGCGCAAAGTCGCTGACATCACACGCCAAAGCGATGGCCTGATCGCCCAAAGCGGCTGCCAAAGCATCGATCTGGTCGTGGCTGCGCGCCACCAAAGCCACATTGGCCCCGGCTGCGGCAAAAACGCGCCCTGCTTCAGCCCCGATTCCCCGGCTGGCCCCTGTAATAAGAACCGTTTTACCCTGCATCTGCCTCTCCTCACGCGCTGCAATTGCTTTCGGCTACAGCCGTAGCCCGGAAACGGGGAAAGGGTCCAGCCCTTGCCCCCCCTTGACGATACCCGTCACAAACCCGACCATGCGCCACAAATTGATCAAGAAGGGTTACCTTATGTCCGTTTTTCTCCGCCGCAGCTGCGGTGCAGCTTTGGCTTATGCCGTTGCCACTCAGGGCGCGCTTGCCGACCTGACGGCTGATGATGTCTGGTCCAACTGGCAAGGCTATTTTACCTCGATGGGCTATACCATCACGGGCGACGAAAGCTCGGCGGACGGTGTGACCACGATTTCGAACATGACGCTTTCAATGGCACTGCCCGAAGAGGAAGGGCAATTCCAAATGGTCATGCCCGAAATGACGCTGACCGAAAACGGCGACGGGACTGTGTCGGTCGGCATACCCGAGAACTTTCCCATGAAAATCACGGGTCAGGCCGAAGAAGGCGACTTTGCAGCTACGGTGACCTATTCTCATAGCCAATTGAACATGGTCGTATCGGGCGCCCCCGAAGACATGACCTATGACTACAATGCCGATATGCTTAGTATTTCACTGGACTCGATCGCAGTTGACGGCGAAACGGTTCCGGATGACGTCTTTGACCTGGCGGTCGCGGCGAATGATCTGAACGGCAGCTCGCGGATGCAGATCGGCGAAAACCGCGATCTCACACAGACATTCAATGCAGCCAGCCTGACCTACAACATGAACTTTCAGGACCCTGAAAGCGGTGAAACCGGATTGATCAATGGGCAGTTGGACCAATTGGCATTTGAAGGCGAAAACGTGTTTCCGAAAGACATTGATCTTTCTGACCCTCAGTCCTTTTACGAAGCCGGTTTTGCGTTCGACGGAGTCTTTACCTACGCGTCGGGCAACACGGATCTGAGTGGAACCAGCGAAGGCCAGGCATTTTCGATGAACAGTACTTCGGAAGGTGGGCGATTTGCAGCCACCATCGATGCCGAAAAGCTGGTCTATGACATCGACCAAAACAGCACGACGCTGGCAGTGACTACAGCAGACCTGCCCTTCCCGATTGAAATCTCAATGGCCAATGCCGGGCTTAACTTTGAGTTCCCGGTTCAGCAGTCGGACGAAGTTCAGCCGTTTGGTCTGGGGTTCAATCTGACCGATTTCACGATGTCGGACGTACTGTGGGGTATTTTCGATCCTGCAGGCGCACTTCCGCGTGATCCCGCGACAATCGCGCTGGATGCCACCGGCACAGCAAAGGTTCTGATGAACATCTTCGACCCGGAAATTGACCTCGAGTCCGAGGAAGCTCCGGGTGAGCTGCATTCTCTGAAAATCAATGAACTGCTGGTGTCTCTGGTCGGTACGAAACTGACAGGTGACGGCGATTTTGCGTTCGACAACTCGAACACCGAAGAATTCGATGGCTTGCCCAGCCCAAGCGGCGTTGCGAACCTGGAACTTGTTGGTGCCAACCAGTTGATCGACACCCTGATCGGCATGGGTATCATTTCAGACAATGACGCCTTGGGGGCTCGGATGATGATGGGCCTGATGGCAGTTCCGGGCGAAGAACCGGACACACTGAATTCGACCATCGAATTCACCGAGGATGGTCAGATCCTAGCGAATGGCCAGCGTATCAAATAATGTTTGAAAAGGGCCGCGTATCTTGCGGCCCTCTTTCCACCGTTCCTCGCCCAAATCTCTGAACCGGGGTGGGTCTGTCGAAATCCCCATCACACAATCCGGTCACGGGTCTTGCGAGACGGGCAGTCCAAGGCTAGGTCCTTGGAAATAAACCCGGAGGCCTTATGACCCGCACACCAGAAGAAATCAGCCAGCAATTGCTTGATGTGGCCCGCAAAGCAGGCGCAGAGGCGGCGGATGCCATCGTGCTTGACGGCTCCTCGGTTGCGGTCGAGGTGCGGGGCGGCGCGCTGGAACATGCAGAACGCTCGGAAGGCACGGATTTGGGGTTGCGGGTCTTTCTGGGTAAACGGTCTGCCATCGTATCCAGTTCCGACAGCCGCCCGGAAACCCTGCACGCTATGGCGGAACGCGCCGTTGCCATGGCCAAAGAAGCCCCCGAAGACCCGTATTCAGGATTGGCTGATCGCGACCAGCTGCTGAGCAACTGGGATGCGCAGTCACTGGAACTCATTGACCCAACCCCGGCCCCATCCGCCGAAACCCTGATGCAGGACGCTCTGGCAGCCGAAGCTGCGGCATTGGCTGTATCAGGTGTCACTCAGGTCTCAGATGCGGCCGCGAGCTATGGAACCCACCGCGTGCATCTGGCCGCCACAAACGGCTTTTCCGGCGGCTATGAGCGCAGCAGCCGGTCAGTGTCTTGCGTTGCGATCTCGGGCGAAGGCACCGGGATGGAACGGGAATATGACGGCGACAGTCGGACGTTTCAATCCGACCTGCGCAGCGCGGTTGAGATCGGGCGCACCGCAGGTGAACGCGCCGTGCAGCAGGTGGGCGCGCGCAAGCCTGAAACCGGCAGTTTCCCTGTGTTGTTTGATGAACGCATCTCGTCTTCACTGATCGGCCATCTATTGGCTGCCAGCAATGGTGCAGCGATCGCACGCGGCGCGTCTTGGCTCAAGGATTGCTTGGGGCAAGAGGTTCTGCCCGCGCATTTGTCGCTGATCGAAGACCCGCGCCGCCCGCGCATCTCGGGCTCTCGCCCTTTTGATGCCGAGGGTTTGCCGACACAACGCAGGGCAATTGTTGAAAACGGTGTCCTCACCGGGTGGACGCTGGATCTATCCAGCGCACGCAAGCTGGACATGGTGTCAACAGGCAACGCTGCGCGTGGCGTGTCCGGCCCGCCTTCTCCCAGCAACTGGAACCTCAGCCTGACGCAGGGCGACAAAAGCCGTGCTGATCTGGTGCGTGATATGGGTACCGGCTTGCTGGTCACATCCATGATCGGGTCGACGATCAACCCCAACACCGGTGACTATTCACGCGGGGCTTCTGGGTTCTGGGTGGAAAACGGCGAGATCAAACATCCGGTCAATGAATGCACTATCGCAGGTAATTTGCGGGACATGTTACGACGGATTATTCCGGCGAATGACGCCCGTCCATATCTGTCACGCGTGGTCCCCTCGTTGCTGATCGAAGGAATGACACTTGCCGGCAACTGACCTGTCCCTGCTCATTGACGCAGCACTCGAGGCCGGCAAGATCGCCACACGATATTCCGGGACGCAAGCGCAGCGCTGGGATAAACCCGATGGCGCCGGTCCAGTGACCGAGGCCGATTTGGCCGTGAACGCAATGCTTGGGGATCGGCTGCGTGCCGCACGACCGGGGTATGGCTGGTTGAGCGAGGAGTCCGAGGACACGTCCGAGCGGCTGGAGCGCCGCAACGCCTTCATCATCGATCCGATTGACGGCACGCGCAGCTTTGCCGAGGGTGCGCGCACATGGGCGCATTCGATCGCCGTCGCCAATGAAGGCAAAGTGACGGCCGCTGTCATCTATTTGCCGATGCGGAATTTGCTTTATGCTGCCGCCCGGGGAATGGGGGCAACGCTGAATGGTGAGGAAATCAAAACCTCGGCCTATGTCGACTTGCAGCAATCGGAAGTTCTGGCAGCTAAGCCGACTCTCGATACACGGCACTGGCGCGACGGGCATGTGCCTGACTTCGGGCGCGCATATCGCCCGTCTCTGGCCTATCGCATGGCTCTGGTTGGACAGGGGCGGTTTGACGCGATGCTGACTTTGCGCCCAAGCTGGGAATGGGACATTGCCGCCGGTGATCTGATTATCCAAGAGGCCGGTGGTGTGTGTACCGACCGGGCTGGGCAATCTTTGGTGTTCAACAACGCCACTCCTCGGCTGAACGGAGTAATCGCAGCGAACGCGGCGCTGCATGAAGAGCTTTCAAAGCGGCTGGATCTGAGCGGACCCGGGATTGGGGCATGAGCAAGCCGGGATCCCTGAGCTTGGCGGCCTACAGGGTTCTGTCCTGGGGAATGCGCAACACCGTCGGTCAGCGCATCGACCTACCTCGTCCTGAAGGTGAGTTGCTCTGGATTCAAGTCGCCACGCCGGGTCACTTGCGCGCTGTGAGCGACTTTTGCCAACGCTTGCTTCAGGTTCGATCCGAACTGAGCTTTGTCCTGACCGGTTCACCGGACGCAGATCTGGACAGTTGGCCAGGTTGCGATTTCCATCTGACCAACCTGCCTCAGGACCAAAGCGGGGCTGTGCGTGGTTTCCTGGAGCATTGGCATCCGACAATGGGTCTTTGGGTCGGCGGTGATCTGAAGCCCAACATTTTAATCAGAGCAAGTGATCAGGACATCCCGCTGATATTATTCGATGCCGAATTCAGCGTCTCCTTGCCGCGAAGTGCACGTTGGTTGCCGGACATCACCCGGGCAACCTTTGACTGTTTTCAAGAAATCATGACGGCATCGCCAGAGACTGCACGCCATATACGCAGACTTGGTGTTCAATCGTCCAAGGTCCACGAGGCTCCACCCCTGCGTATCAGCCCAAACCCGCGACCCTGGCCCGAAGACGAGTTGATTGAAACCAACCACACCCTTGCAGGGCGTCCGGTTTGGCTGGCGGCTTGGGTACAAGACAAAGAATTCATTTCGGTTCTAACGGCCCATCGGCAGGTGCTTCGGATGCTGCACCGTCTTGTTCTGGTTCTGCATGTCGCTGACGAAACGGAAGCAGGGCCGCTAAAGCGGCGGCTTGAGACCATGGATTTGCGTTGCGTCAATTGGGACGACGGCGACGAAATCGAAGACAGCACCCAAGTGATCCTGACCGCTGACCCAGAAAACCTGGGCCTTTGGTGCCGTGTATCCGCTGTGACCTTTTTGGCCAGCTCTCTGGAACGTGGCGCCGGTGGGCGTGATCCGTCCGAGTCTATTGCATTGGGATCAGCCATCATTCACGGACCCTTTGTGCACCGCCATGACGCGTTGTATTCTCAGCTGCAGCGGGCGGGCGCTGCGAAACAGGTCAAGACAGCGACCGAATTGGGGGATGCACTTATCGAACTTTTGGCACCGGATCTTGCGGCCGGGATGGCGCTGGCGGGATGGCAGATGATAACCGAAGGCGCACCCCAGGCGGACGCCCTGATCGACATGGTGCAGGATATTCTGGATCAGCGGAGTGCAGAACGTGCGGGCACCTGATTTCTGGAACACTTCCCCTGAGCAACGGGATCTGAGGGCGCGCCTTCTGGCGCCGCTCGGTCACCTCTATGCGGCAGCAACAGCCCGCCGGATCGCCTCGCAAACTGGTGCGCAGCCCGGGGTACCAGTGATCTGTATCGGCAACCTAAATGCAGGTGGTACCGGTAAGACTCCCACGGTGATTTGGACGCTCGAACAACTAAGAAACGCATGGCACGAGCCGCATGTCGTCACGCGTGGGCACGGGGGGTCTTTGGAAGGCCCGGTGCAGGTCGATCCGGCCAAACACACAGCCGCCGAGGTCGGAGATGAGCCGCTGCTGCTGGCAATGTTCGGCGAGGTTTGGGTGGCCAAGGACCGGGCTGCAGGCGCACGTGCGGCTGCGGCTGCAGGCGCGACCGTGATTGTTCTGGATGACGGGTTCCAAAACCCTTCGGTCAGCAAGGATTTCTCGGTTATCGTCGTCGACGCGCAGCGCGGGTTTGGAAACGGCTTGTGTCTGCCCGCCGGTCCCTTGCGCGAACCCGTGGATGTAGGCCTGAAACGCGCCGATCTGGTTTTGTCGCTTGGCGACGAGACCGCACAAAAGACCTTTGCCGAACAATGGCAAGACCACCTGACGGTGCCTCATGTCACCGGGGCAATCGAACCGCTGCAAACCGGTATGGACTGGACAGGAACCCGGGCGCTGGCCTTTGCCGGTATCGGACACCCGGAAAAGTTCTTTCAAACTCTGCGCCGTATGGGTGCCGATTTGATACGGGCCGAAGCATTGGACGATCACCAGCCCCTAACCCAGGCCCTGATGACCCGGCTGGAAAACGACGCACGCGCTCTGGGTGCTCAGATGGTGACCACAGAAAAAGACGCCGTGCGCCTGCCACCTGCATTCCGAAGTAAGGTGATCACGCTGCCGGTCCGGCTTCAGATACCAGAAGGCGAAAAGGTCAAAGAGATGCTGTTGACCACGGCCCCGTCACCTAAGTAGATCCGGCCGACCCCATCGGGAGCCGACCGGCAAAAGATCAGCTGCCAAGCTCGGCTTCGATCAGCTTTTTGAAATCCGTGTAGGATTGATTGTCGACCTTCTTGCCATTCACGATGAAGGACGGGGTGGCTTGAATGCCGTCACGCTCAGCGTTTTCCTGGTACCACGCGGCCAGTGTACGCGCCTTGGTGCCGTCTTGCAGACATGCTTCCAGCTGATCGCCGTCGATCCCGGCCAAACGGCCGATCTTGCGCAGCTCGTCAACGATCTCAGCCGGACCGCCCGCGCGTGTCCACTCGGACTGCTTCTCGTAGATCACGTCGGTGAGGCCAAAGAACTTTTCGGGTCCGGCGCAGCGTGCGACCATCGACGCCCACAGACCGTAGCGGTCAAAATAAACCTCACGATAGGTAAACTTGACCTTTCCGGTATCGATAAAGTCTTTCTTGAGCTGCTTGTACGCGCCCTGATGAAAACTCGCACAATGCGGGCAGGTGAAAGAAGCATATTCGATGATCTCGACCGGTGCGTCTTCGGCACCCTGCACCATTTCGATAACGGTCGAGGTATCAATCTCAGCCTCCTGCGCCTCAGCAGTGCTCACCAACAGGTTGGACGAATTGGAATTTGACAGCGACAGCCAATAGCCTCCAGCGGCTACGGCGACGGCCGCACAGATTACGGTTGCAATACGGCTCATTCTCGGCCCTTTCTCAGCGTTTCTGTTTGGATAAAACGTTGCAAGCGAGACGTTCAAGGGCTGCGCGCAAATCTTCATCATTCACGTCGCGTGACACTTTGTCGGCTTCGGCGGCAACGTCTGGAGCAATCTGGGGTTTTGCCTGCTTCGGCTTGTGGTCGAAACTGGCCTGCCCCTCGGCAAAACCGGTCGGAGCAGTCTGGGTGATGCGGATGCGGCTGATGGCGTTGTATCCGTAAACCGCGTTGACCTTACCGCGCAGTTGTTCCTTCTGCATTTCCAGCATCGGTGCCTGCGGGCCGGTGGTCAGCACGGTCAGGGTCGCACCAAAGCCGCCCTTGCCATAGCCCACATTGACCGGGCGCGCGATGGCAGCGGTGTCCTGACCTACAATCTCGGCCCAATGGGTCAACAACCGCGACACGGCAAAGCCACGGCTTTCACCGGCGCGCCGGATCTGATCATTCAGCAAGGACGCGGTGCGTTTGAACCCGCGGGTCGAGGAACGTCTGCGTTGCATCTGGTTTCCCACTCCTACACCGCTATTGTAATAGGCAGACCATCGGGTGCCAGCGAAACCCGACAAGGAGATGAATAAAACTTGCGTGACTCCCCTGAATTCATCGTCAGCACCCCGCTTTTGGAGTGGTATGACCGCCACGCGCGCGACATGCCATGGCGCGTCAGCCCTGCGGATCGGGCGGTCGGGGTGCGCCCTGACCCCTATCGGGTCTGGCTATCCGAAGTGATGTTGCAGCAAACCACCGTGGCGGCAGTGCGAGACTATTTCCTGCGTTTCACAACCCGCTGGCCAACAGTTCACGCGCTGGCCGCAGCGCCGGATGAACAGGTGATGGGGGAATGGGCTGGGCTTGGATATTATGCCCGCGCCCGCAACCTGTTGAAATGCGCCCGTGCTGTGGCGCAAGACCACGATGGCCAGTTTCCTGACACCTATGATGCATTGCTGAAACTGCCCGGCATCGGCCCGTATACCGCCGCTGCGATCTCGGCCATTGCATTTGATCAGCCCGAAACAGTGCTGGATGGCAATGTCGAACGGGTCATGGCCCGGTTTTATGACATCCACGATCCTTTGCCAGGGTCCAAACCTTTGCTGAAAGAAAAAGCCGAGGCCCTGACACCGACCACGCGACCCGGTGACTATGCTCAGGCGGTTATGGATCTGGGGGCCACGATCTGCACGCCGAAATCTCCGGCCTGCGGCATATGTCCGTTGCGTGATCCCTGTCAGGCCCGCATCGCGGGTACCATGATCAACTTGCCCCGAAAGACACCGAAAAAACCCAAGCCCACCCGCTATGGCCACGTCTATATTGCGCGCAAGGCAGACGGGGCCATGGTGCTGGAACGCAGACCGGACAAGGGGCTGCTGGGCGGAATGCTAGGCTGGCCCGGATCAGAGTGGAACGATGCCCCAACCGAACGCGCCCCGTTCGCGGCAGAGTGGACGATCCTGCCCGCAGAAGTGCGCCATACCTTTACGCATTTCCATTTGATTCTCAGAGTTTGGACTGTCGATCTAGAGGATCAATTCGTGCCCGAACACCTAACCGTGCTAGACAAGCACAGTTTCAAACCCAGCGACCTGCCGACAGTGATGCGCAAAGCCTACGATCTGTGGAGAGAACGTTAAGACCGCTGTGCAATCCGCCGGGTCGCGGATAGGCTAGGCCCATAACGTCGGAGCAGAAAAAATGATCGCAACAGGCACATTGTCCCGCTGGCAATCCGCCTCCCCTTTCTGGGTGTCCCTGCTGTTGATCCCGTTGATCTGGTTCACCGCAATTGCCGGAGGCTGGTGGGTCCTGTTGATCCCACTTTCAACGTGGTGGGCTTTTGCGGTTCTGGACCGGATCACCGGCCTGAACGAGCAAAACGCCGATCCGGAGACATCTGATGATGTGTTGCGCTGGTACATCCTGCTGACCAAGCTTTGGGTGCCGCTTCAATTCCTGACGCTGTTTGGTTTGATCTGGTATGCAACCCACACCAACCATCTGTCGACGCCCGCAAAGATTGGCCTGTTTTTCGGTATGGGCGTCCTGTCCGGTACAATCGGGATCAACTACAGTCACGAGCTTATGCACCAGAAAAGTCGGGGCGAGCGATGGCTGGGGGATATCCTTTTGGCCATGGTACTGTATTCTCATTTCCGGTCCGAACATCTGCTGGTCCATCACCGTTACGTGGGCACACCACGCGATCCGGTGACAGCCCGTTACAATGAAGGGTTCCACCGCTTTTATCCCCGCGTTCTATGGCAATGTCTGATGTCAGCCTTCAACGCCGAACGCGACAAGCTGGCCCGCAAAGACCGGCCATGGACGGATCGTTCCAACCCGTTTTGGCGATACTGGGCCCTGCAAGGCGCGATGCTGGCGCTGGCTGCGCTGATCGGAGGGTGGGCTGGTTTGGCCCTGTTTCTGCTGCAAGCCGGTGTCGCGATCTGGCAGCTTGAGCTGGTCAACTACGTCGAACACTACGGCCTGACACGAAAATATCTGGGCGACGGTCGGTACGAACATGTCTTGCCGTGTCATTCCTGGAATGCGGCGCATAAGGCATCAAACTGGTTGCTGATCAATCTGCAGCGCCATTCCGACCATCACTACAAACCCAACCGCCGGTTTCCGCTGTTGCAACATCACAGACCAGACTCAGCCCCGCAATTGCCGTATGGCTATCCGGTGATGACAGTCGCAGCGATGATCCCTCCGCTTTGGAAGCGGGTGATGAACCCGCGTGTTCGGGAATGGCGACGCCATTATTACCCCGAGATTAAGGACTGGCACCCCTACAACAAGGCTTTGAACCCGATGCCCAAAGCGTGACCGCAGCGCGCGTCTGCGCGCTGTCTGGCCCAACTGTCAGCACGGCATCTTCGATGCTGTTCTGATGGGCGGGAGGGTTTCAGTTCTTCATCACCCAGATATTCATCGGCGTCTCTACCCCGCGGACAGATTGATCGCGATGTGCAGTGAAGCCTTCCATCGCACCTGGCACAGTGGGGTTTTCTTCGGCTACCCGTTCCCGCACAGCATCGCTGACAACTATGTTTGCCTGAAACTCGCGCGTCAGTGCCTCCAGCTTGGCAGCCACATTAACCGCATCACCGATCACTGCAAATTCCAGCCGGTTGGCGCCAATATCCCCCAAAACGACCGAGCCATAGTGCACCCCAATCCCAACTTGGATTTCAGGTTCTCCGGCACGCCGACGATCCAGATTCCAGCGGTCGATCACTTTTACCATCGCGCGCGCGCAGCCCAAGGCATTGCTCGCATCCAAGGGCGTCGGCACCGGCGTACCAAAAGTCGCCATCAAGCCGTCACCCAGATACTTGTCCAGGGTTCCATGGTGCCGGAACACTTCGGTCTCCATACGGGCGTGGAAACCTCGCAGCACCTCGATGACCTCATAGGGATCACGCCCGGCGGCGTATTTGGTGAAACCCACGATGTCGATGAACAAGACTGCCACATTCTCTTTACGGACCTGTTTCAGCGGCTCGTCGTTCTGGCTGAGTTCATCCACCACGTTAGGAGAGAAATATCGCGACAGGTTGGCCCGTTCCCGCTCCAAACCGGCGTTGCTCATCAACAGCTGGTTCAATCGCCGCATCGAGACACCCAATGTCACCGCAACCATGATAAAAACGACGACTTGCTGGATACGCTGCGGGGCCATGAAGCTGTTGGGATTTAGCAATTCCGCCACATCCGGATACCCTTGCAAGGCCGTCGCAACCTTTTCGCTGATACCTGGAATGGGGGTGGCCACCCACCAGGCAATGATCCACCCCGCCGTCCACATCATCGCGGTCCAGGAGCCGATGGCAATCACCGTCCGCCAAGAATAGGCCAAAGTCCCAGCTGCCAAAATGATGAAAAAATACTGGAAGTTGTCGAACCGATATTGCATCGCCAACGGTCGAACATCTTCGCTGAACGGGTTAGGCACAATCATTCCAAGCGTCATGATCAGCAGGTCGACAAAGATCAGCAGCAACTCAACCCGCGACTGCCCAACGCGACCCGCTCGGCGGATCAGCCACCCGTTGGCGCAGATCAGCAACAGGATGAAGTGATACCAAAGCACTTCCCACTGCGGGTTAAGGAAAATCAGAAGAACCCCAGTCAGCGCCATCGCCACCCAACGGGCACGCACGGCCAGTTCCAACCCTTCGCGCTTGTGCCGTTCTAACGCCGCCTCGGTATACTTGTTGTCCAAATCATATGTATCAGGCTGTGTAAAAAACAGGCTGCGGCGGGGCTGCGCGGTCGTCTCGGTCATGGCCGTGATCTTTCTTGCAGTGTCAGGGTCACTGTCATGCAACCACTCTTGATGCCAAAACAAAAGACCCCGCCGTAGGATCGGCGGGGCAAGGCTTAGTGCCTTGTGTCAGGCCACAGGCACCGGCGGTGTTCGTGAAATCAGTTCATCTCGGCCCGGATCTGCTGACGCAGAACGTCGATCGGAACCGTTTTTCCATCACGCTTGAAGCACCAGTATGTCCAGCCGTTGCAAGATGGAGCGTTTTCCAGATGTGCGCCAACCTGATGGATCGAGCCTTTGACGTTTTGACCGACCAGCGTGCCATCGGCGCGCACTTTGGCCTTGTGGCGCTGGTTCATGGAATAGAGTTCTTCGCCCGGTCTCAGCATTCCACGCTCGACCAGTTGGCCAAAGGGTACGCGCGGTTCGGCGCGTTTGCTGGCGCTGACTTCCAGCGCTTCGCGATCGAACTTGCGCACCTTGGCGATGCGTTTCTCGGCCACTTTGCGATAGCTTTCCTCACGCTCGATTCCGATGAACTCGCGACCCAGCATTTTGGCGACTGCACCGGTTGTACCTGTGCCAAAGAACGGATCCAAAATCACATCGCCCGGATTGGTCGAGCCAATCAACACGCGGTGCAGCAGCGACTCCGGCTTTTGCGTCGGATGCGCTTTGTCGCCGTTTTCGTCCTTCAGACGCTCATGCCCGGTGCAGATCGGCAGCACCCAGTCGCTGCGCATTTGCACGCCTTCGTTCAGCGCTTTCAAAGCTTCATAGTTGAACGTGTATTTCGCACCTTCGCGCTTGCTGGCCCAGATCATAGTCTCATGCGCGTTGGTAAAGCGCTTGCCCCGGAAATTCGGCATGGGATTCGACTTGCGCCATACAACGTCGTTCAAAATCCAGTACCCCGCGTCCTGCAGGGCCGAGCCCACGCGGAAGATGTTGTGATAAGACCCAATAACCCAGATCGCGCCATTGGGCTTCAGCAGACGGTGTGCCGCCTTCAGCCATTCGCGCGTGAACTGGTCATAGGCACCAAAGCTGGAAAACTGATCCCAGTGATCATCAACCGCATCCACCTGAGAGTTATCCGGGCGGTGCAACTGGCCTTTCAACTGCAGATTATAGGGCGGATCCGCGAAAATCAGGTCAACCGACGCCTCGGGCAGACTGTTCATCACTTCGATGCAGTCCCCGGAAAGAATCGTGTTTAAAGGGAGCGCTTTTGCGCCCTTTTTGGTGGTCGTTGTCATATCACTGCCTCAAGTATCCACGGCGCTTTTGCGCTCATTTGGTTGAGACAAGGATGAGTCAAAGACGATTCGCCGTCAATTTCTTTTTTGAATCAGCACCTTACGATTTACTCTTGATACAAGATATTGTGCACCGGCTTGAACGAACGTCTATGGTGTGGGGTCACGCCAAGATTTTGCAGCGCCTCTTTGTGTTGTTTTGACGGATAACCGGCGTTGGTTTCCCATCCATAACCCGGATGCTGTTGCGCCAAATCCACCATCACCTGATCCCGCCAGTTTTTCGCAAGGATCGAAGCAGCTGCAATCGACACCGAACGGGCATCCCCCTTCACGACGGCCTGCGACGGGATTTTCATGCCACGCGGAATCATGTTGCCGTCGATCAGCAGGAAATCAGGGGCAGGTGTCAGTGCCTCAACCGCGCGCACCATCGCCAAATGCGAAGCCCTCAGGATGTTAATCTCGTCAATCTCGGCAACGGTCGCTTCGGCAATGGCAAATGCAGCGCTGGAGCGAATCTCTGCGTCCAGTGCGGCCCGACGTTTTGCGGTCAGCTTCTTGGAGTCATTCAACCCCTCGGGAATATCCTTTGGGTTCAGAATCACGGCTGCAGCCACAACAGGCCCGGCCAAAGGGCCACGCCCGACCTCATCCACTCCGGCGATACGAATATGGCCCCGCTCCAGCAGCGCCTGCTCAAGTTCGAAATCTGGCTTTGTCATGCCATCGGAAAACCGCGTTTCACGCAGCACCGCAAGAAAAAAGAGAGGGTGGCCCAAACCACCCTCTCTAACACGACGCTTCATGGGCGCCGCTCCTGCTCGACCGATGTTACTGATAAACGACGCGGTATCCTTTCTTGCGCAGGCATGCAGGCTCATATGCCCGCTTAACCTTTTTGCCGTTCCAGAAACCAACCTTGCACTCTTTCGGCAGGCTATGGACATGTTTGTAGTGCGTCTTCAGGCACTTCGGACCAAGCAACAAATGGTCCTGTGAATACCCGTTATACTTGCGCAGGCAGCGCTGCGGCAGATCGTACCGCGCCACGCGCGGCGGCAACGGGCGCACGGGCTGTGGCTTGTAGGGTTTCGGGTTATATGCCTGATAACGAGCCGCCCGGTCTTTGTGCTTTTCTTTGTTATAATAATGAACTCCCGCGCCGATGATCGCGATGGCCGCCAGACCACCCAGAATGTCCTTGGCATCCGCCGCCTTCGCCTGAGAAGCCGAGACACCAGTAATGGCAACAGCGGTCGCAATGATCAGAGCGATGAATTTCTTATGCATGATGCGCATCCTTTTCGTTGATTGGGCGACCGTATGACGGACCGCGTCCTGACTGCCCTGACACTGGGGCGGTGGGTCCAGACAGGCAATAACAGCCCTGTGTTATCCGATATCAGAACCCGCAAACCCCTTGGGTTATTGAATATCGCGGCAACTCATGCGCAGGATGCGGCCTATGAAACAGATCCTCTCTTCTCTGACCTTTGCGGCCCTGATATCGCTTGGTTCTGCCGTGTCTGCGGCGGATTGCTATGCGGATTACAAGGCCAAGAAAGACAACCCGCTGCGCCTGCATTACGGGGTCATTCAGGTCTCGGCCTGCGACAAGGGCCGGGCCCGGGCTGAAATCGCACAGCGCCTGAACGCATCGGGGTGGACACTGCTAGAGGTGCAATCCGTTTTTGGGCCAGAAGGGCTGGATCAGAGGAAGGACAATGCCGGACAATTCTATCTCCGTTTCTGATGCGCGCCGGTCGGGCGTCCGGCTGGTTGTGCTGGGCATCGCTGCCATCGTTGCTATCCTGATCACCGCTGCCGTTTTCCTGTTCTGGACGCTGCCAGACGCAAACGCCTTCAACGCGCGGGTCGAACGGCTGTTTGTCGAGGCCGATCTGACCTCGCAAACAGAAATCCGGTTGCTTGAAATACTGGCCCAGTCCGGCACCGCCTTTGCCGACACCTTGTCCAGTTACCGAATGGTCATCTACGTACTATTGGTTTTTGCCAGCGCGATGATGATCTCGGCGCTGGTCTTTCTGGTGATGCTGGTTCTGCTGAACCGACGCATGGCTCAGATTGAACGCACTGGCATTCAGGTGACATCCCTGCTGATCAGTCGCGAGGAGAACACCGTTTACCTCAACAATATGGATTTCAAACTGACGCCCGCCGCCATGGAAACCCTATCCGTTCTGGCGGAATCCCGGCTGGATGACGAGGTTCTGTCCGGTGCCCAGATCGAAGGAGTGATTTCCGGTCGCGACGAAGCCGACTGCGACGAAGCCGCAGGCGCAACGCGGATCAAACGGCTGCGCGACGCGCTTGGAAATCAAATGGTCAGTGAACTTTTGGTCAAGAATATCGCCAAGAAAGGCTATATGCTGTCCATAGAAAAAGACGTCATTCAGATGGTCTGATCACTTGGACGCCAACGCTCGTTTCCGGTAAAATCCAGTTTCGGCCTCTTGGAAAGTGGGATGGGAGCGCCCATTCTGAATATACCAAAGGCAAGGGAGGTCGCTTATGAACGTCCACGCCGCACCAAAGATGAATGGATATGGAATCTCTGTCGAACCTCTGAGCGGCAGGATTGCGATTTACCGCGATGACGTCCTTTTGGCTGAAAGCACAAATGCCAAGGTTATGTATGAAACACGCCTGCCGCCCACGGTTTATGTGCCGCGCGCAGACGTTTGCGTAGATCTGAGCGCAGAAACTGAATTGCAAACTTTTTGCCCGTTCAAAGGCACGGCCACTTATCACGACATTAGCCTGCCCGGTGAAACACTGACCAATTCCGTTTGGGCCTACGAAGACACTTTGCCAGAAAGCAAAGCGATACAAGGCTGCATCGGGTTTACGCCCAGCGCCTATACACGGATAGATTTGGGCGACAACCGCCTGCGCGAAGTTGACGATGGCAACATCAGCGGGCCTCTGATTGATTGGCTGATGCGCGGTGCGTCGACAGCGACGACACCAGAGAGCTTTACAGAAGCTTTGGCTGAAAAAATGCTGGAGCACGGTATCGCGATACAGCGTCTGAGTATTTTGGCATGGTCCCTACACCCCTTGATCGTGGGCAAGCATTATATCTGGGAAAAAGGCGAAGAAGAGATTCTGACCCGGGCGCCAACATACGAAATCCATGATCACCCGGCCTTCATAAACAGCCCGCTGCGCCACGTCTCGAACGGTTTGGGGGGCGTGCGGCAACGGCTGAACGATGACAACCCGCACAATAGTTTCCCGATCATGGAGGATTTACGGGCCAAAGGCGCGACCGACTATGTCGCCATGCCGCTGCCGTTTTCCGATGGGCGGACAAATGTACTGACACTGACCTGCGATCACCCAGACGGGTTTACGACAGAAAACCTGGGCCTTGTTTTCGAGTGCTCTTCGGTTATCGCGCGATTCTATGAAGTGTTCATGCAACGAGAAAACGCTCAGGTTTTGTTGGAAACATATGTCGGCAAACGCACGGGTGCCCGTGTTTTAGGAGGAGAGATCCGGCGCGGGGACGGGGATGAGATCGACGCGGCGATCATGTTCTGCGATCTGCGCAACTCGACAAGCCTGGAAGAAAAGCTGGGGCGCAGCGACTACATCAATGTGTTGAATGCGTTCTTTGAAACGGTCTCAGGTATCGTTCATGAAAACGGTGGGGAAGTTCTTAAGTTTATTGGCGATGCTGTCTTGGCCGTCTTTCCAGCTGCGGACGAGAACGCCGCAACCGCACGTATGAACGCACAACTATCAGCGGTCAAAATCGTTGAAACGTTGGGGGAGCTGCGTAAGGACGGCTCTGACACGCATTGTGACTGTTCGATCGGCGTGTCCTACGGGCGCGTGACCTATGGAAATGTGGGTTCACGCGAACGCCTTGATTTCACAGTCATCGGTCAAGCCGCTAATATCGCCGCACGTTTAGGAGAGTTCGGGAAAACCAAAGGGCATCGCATTGTCGTGTCCGAAGATATCGAACCCGCCTGCTCGAACGCTTTGCCTTTGGGTGCGGTAGAGCTGCACAACGTGTCTCAACCTGTTGTGTCATATGCTTTGCGTACGGAGGCGGATGCCATTCTGGACAACTAAAACCCAAGCGAAAATGTTGTCTACAGACAGATGATCCCGATCCAAAATGGGGCGGTCCAACTTTGGGTCAAACACTTTTTCTAACCAGCCCCGAGCAGGATCAGAGCCGTCTGCCCCGGTGAAATCGTATTCTGAAGCTGCGCAACCTGACTTCGGGCCAAGTAAGTGTCGGTCAGTTGCTCGAGTGCTTTCTGATCCGAAAACTGAGCCAAATCCTCCGACCCCGTCAGCTGCAACAGCCGGTCCTTGAATTCGACCAGTTGTTTGTCGATGTCCAACTGAGCAAAGGACCGAGGCAGGCCAAGCGCTGTTTCCATCATGCTGCGCAAGGGGGGGCAGGCCCATCAGTTCAAACCACTTGGTATCTGCGCTTGACGCCGTATTGGCCAAATCGGCCAGCTCGCGCTGCGCGTAAAGCGAGATACGCATTGTCTCGTCCGAATCGCCTACGGCGACTTCAAACCGTGTCGTCACATTGGCCTTAGCAATCTTTTCCATGTTGGTTTTCAACGCTGTTTTACGAACGTCCCCGGGCCCAAACCCGAAAGCGTCTGAGAACTCTCGATACCGTTTGTCCGCCAGACGGTTGGACAAAGCGTCATTGGCCTGCGTTCCGTCCTCAAGGATTTTGCGGACAAAAAACCGATTGTCCAAATCGCCTTCTAATCCAAACGCGCCCAAGGCGACCTGCAACAACCTGCGATCCGACACCAGCTGTTCTGCAGATTCCACCTTGCCGATATTCTCAAGAAAATACCGCGTCTCCCGCTCATTCACCAAGGAAGACGAGAAACTTTGGAACTGATTGTCGTACGTACGCTGAAGAAACCGCCAGCCCACAATTCCACCAGTGGGGATAACTGGCTGAAAGGTCATTGCTGATAGGCCATAAGCCGCTCTTCACGTGGTAGAAGCGAACGGAGGGACTTAAGACATTTGTAGTAATGCTCGGCCACCAAGGCATCTGTGGCCTCAGACAGCACCTTGCGACTGTCCGCATCCGTGAACACCTGGCTCAACTCTTCCACGCTACGCAGCAATTGCTGACGTGCCTGATCCGGCTCCATGTCACCTGACAAAACCAGCTGCGCGGCATAACAGACACGGCGCACAGGCGTATTAACTTCGTCAGGATGGATCGCATCCCGCAGCCGCAGAACGTTTGCCTGTGGCGTCATGATTGAAAACCTGCTCCGACGATCCCCGTTCTCAATAACCACGCCGTTGATAAGTACTCTTTCTTTCGGGGCAAGTTTCAGGACCAAACCGCTCATCAGGTCGCCCCCATTTGACGCAGCCCGCGCAATACGGCCGTGTTGATTTCCAACAGTGGCTCGACCGTTGCGCCGTCTCCCAACACACGACTGCTGTGTTGTTCGGTAAACTCGGCAAGGTAGAATATCCGCGCCCGCAGATCGTTTGGCAAAGCGTTCGCTTTGTCCGCGACGCCTGTTGCCAGCACCCCCCAAAGCCGTCGATTCTCATGAACGGCCTGAACAAACGCCGAGAAATCTGTCGCCTTGCGGGCTGTTGCGGCCTTAAGACGCCGCGTGATCCTGGAAATTGCCTCATATTCGGTATCCCGGGGCGTTCGTGTCGGCGCGGCGGTTTGAGCGAAAGTGCGGTGGGCGAGCGTTTGCGGTATCACTTGAAATCCTTCCAAAGGGCCGTCGTCAGGCGATCAGGGTCGGGGCACGAAAATCACGCCCCGACCCGCTTTGTGGTTTAGCGGAACAACGACAGGATCGACTGTGGTGCCTGGTTGGCGATCGACAACGACTGAGTAGCCAGCTGCTGTTGTACCTGCAGCGCCTGCAGCCGCGCAGAAGTCTCCTCCATGTCCGCATCGACAAGCGAGCCGATACCGGACTTGAACGAGTCAGCCAGGTTCGAGATGAACTCTTTCTGGGTCTCGATCCGACCCTGCGAGGACCCGAAAGCAGCCGATGCGTCAATCGAGGTATCGATCAGCGTTTCGATCGTCGCCAAAGCGGCAGTCGCGCCAGCGCCGGTCGAGACGTCAATGCCCGTCAACGCACCCAGACCACCCGAACCAGCGTTCACGTATTGAGCCGAGAACGAGATGTCGTCGCCGGTCGAATTGGTGATGGACAGAGTGCCTTGAGTGCCAGAATCGTAGTCAACAGTCAGGCCGGAAATCCCCAACTCCTCGATCTTTGCTTTCAGACCCACGGCAACCAGGTCGCCCGTTGTGGTCGCGGCTGCATCGGCTGCGGAAACTGTGTACGACACAACCTGATCGTCAATTGCGACAACAACCTTGTCACCCGCCGCGAAGGCCCCGCTGGATTCATCCGTAACCAGAGCCGTTGCTGAAGTCGCACCGTTGTCGATGGTCGCACCAACTCGGTCATTGCGAGTAGACGCCCCGGTTGAACCGTCAAATACTTGGGCTGCGGTGTAACCACCAGTGGACAAGTCCTGACCTGTTACAGTGATTGACGATGCCGTGACATTGCCAAGGCTGTCCCGATCCAAGGACGCGAGGATCGACGCAGAGCCTGCAGAGCCGTCCACCAGGTTCAGACCGTTGAACTGCGCGGCGCTGACAACCGAGTTGATCTGGTCTTTCAGGGCAGTCACGTCATCGTTGATTTTGCCGCGGTCAACGTTGTCTTCCTGCGCTGCAACGATCTTTTCCTTCATCTGTGTCAGCAGATCGGTCACGGTTTCCGACGCGTTCCGGGCCACAGCAACGGTCGATTCCCCCAACGCCAGGCTGTCCTTGATGGCGTTGAAGCCTTTGACATCCGATTCCATCACTTTGGATATCGCCCAAACTGCCGAATTGTCCTTGGCCGTCGCGACATCCTTACCGGTCGAAGTCGCGTCCTGCGTCATCGCCAGATTTTTGTTCACCGACTTCAGTGTCTGCAGCGCAACCATCGCGCCATTGTTTGTCAGAATGCTGGACATTGCTGTCATCCTTGTCCGTTTGAGCCATTTTGCCCGTGTTCACCCCGCAAAACCTGCGGGCATTGGTGTCGTTCTGACCTATGCGATGCGCCGCTTGGCCAATCGCGCCACCTGCCATTTTCAGGTGCAGCCTCACTCTTGAACCAGATCCCCTAACGGAGTGCTAAAACCTCAAGGCGGGAAATTTCGGATTTGAATCAAACTCCTGCCTATGCCCTTTTTTCCAATTTCACTGTTCCACGCATCGCGAATTCGCTGCGCTGACCATCAGCGCCGTAGGTACTGAATTCCTGCCGAACCCGGCGCAGTTCAGCCATGCGGCTGGCCACGGCGCGGATTCCGTCGGCCGCACTGTTCAGCAAGGCCTGATTACGCGCGACCTTCTGCTGCACCCGAATCAATGCGTCGCTGTCCTGCACTTGAAGATCATTTATTGCGCCGATCAGCTTCTCTTTTTCCGGAACAATATGTGTCAATCGATCAAGATCCCCTTGCACAAGCGCCGCGCGCTCAAGATCCAGAACCTCTTCCAAAGACTTGATCAGCGTCATGTTGACCTCAGATGTCATCAGCTTTCTCCATCAACGACTTGAGCAGTATTTCAGAAAGACCGACGCCGCCGGACCGGGCGAGTTGCTGCGCCTGATGCTGAACAAGAAACGAGCCAAACTGGTCTTCCCCTGTCCCACCGCCAAAACTCTGGCGCGTTTCTCCCAGCCCAGCGGATTTTAGCATTTCACTTAAAAAGGCCGCCTCCAGTTGAACGGCTGCTTCTTTGAGTTGGGTCTGGGCCAAAGGAATTTGGCCCGCCTGCGCGTGGGTGGAAACTTGCATAGCTTTCTCCGAAATTTGCTTCGAACTTTCTCGATCAAAAGCGAAAGCAGTTAAAATAAACGTAACTTCCTGAGTGCAGAGTTCTGGCCAATCACACGGAGCCGGAGCAAAATGCCCAACTCAATTATGCTGGCCACTACGGCGTCAATAGCCCCTGCAAAACCGACCTCGTCACAAAATGAAATGGGGCAGGCCAGCGGGGTGACACGCTTTGAGGACATCCTGGGCCAAGATGGAAAAGCCGACGATCTGCCCGATACCGACCTGTCCCTTGCCGCCCCTGAAATCGAAACGCCGGACGCAGAAGCACAAAGCATAGATATGGCGGAACCCGAAGCTGCCCCGCTTTTAGAACCTCTTCGTGTAGTGGAACTGGTGAGCTCTTCAACACATGTCGCGTATAGTCAGCCTGTGGCTGAAGGAGGGCTTTCAAGTAACACACCGGCATCGGCAGGTGATCCTAGTGCATCCGCTGAAAATGACCCGGAACGGCCAAAGTTTTCATCGACAACAAGCCAGCCCGACCCGGTTGATGCTCCTGCACCCGCATTAACGCGATCCAAGACAGGTCAGGTATTGCCCGCTTCGCGCCAGCACGTGACGCCTGTTACGGTCGCGGAAGAGAGCCAGCCGATTGACCAACTGACTAAGGGGAAAAACAAGTTCAACGCACCGGAAACCGCCCCAATATCTCAAATCATTGATCCCGTTCAACGGCCTGAGGTCACACCCGTGATAATCAAACCAGCTAGGCCGGCCCACGCGCCGCCTGTTGCACAGCTTCAAATGATGGCAGACATTATCGAGAAGGAACACGCAGTCCTTGATCAGGGCGCTGAAACCAAAGTTGTTGCCAAGGACGAACCACTCCAAACCGCTCCGCGTGAAACGACGCAACACCTTTCTGGACAGTCAACTTTTGCCCGCGCCGAAATCGCACGAGCAATCGCTGGTCAACTTGCGGCGTCGATTCAGGCTCGTCCAGGTTCCGGAGCAATGGAGATTGCGCTGAACCCTGAAGAATTAGGGCGAGTTTCTATTATTCTGAACGGGCGAGACGACGGCATGCATATGACAATTGCCACCGAACGCCCCGAGACCCTGGAGCTGATGCGACGCCATTTATCCGCACTTGCGGAAGAGTTTCAGAAATTGGGATACGGTGAATTGAACTTTGATCTGGGCACATCTTCCGATGCGGATGGCCAGGCGGTTGGCACCGATACACCCGAGTCCGGATCTGCGTTCGGTGACCCGCAAAGCGATTCGGATGCTCAAATCGTATCTCGGCAACAAATTCAGGTCCTAGGCCGGGGCATCGACATGAGGTTTTGACCGATGATCACTCCCGTCACCACCACACAAGCATCGACCTTTCAGCAATCCGCAGAGAATACACAGACCTCTGCGATCACATCTGACTTTGAGACCTTCTTGCTAATGCTCACTGCCCAAGCACAGAATCAGGATCCGTTAGAACCCATGGACTCGACTCAGTATGCATCGCAGCTGGCCCAGTTCTCGATGGTCGAGCAACAAGTTCAAACCAATGATCACTTGTCGTCTTTGGCCGGCACTTTGGGCAGCGTCAATCTGAATGAGCTTGCAAGCTGGGTCGGTATGGACGTCCGATCAACATCTGCTTTCCATTTTGACGGTCAGCCCAAGACACTGTTTGCTCAGGCTGATCCAAAGGCCGACACTGCCAAACTGGTAATACGTGACGAAAACGGAACCGTTCTCGATAGAATGACAGTGTCCCCAGCACAATCCGAGTTTGTGTGGGCTGGCGTGACCGCATCAGGCGATCCGATAGGCACCGGCAACTACACTGCTACGCTGGAAAGCCACAAGAATGGAGAACTGCTGACCCAAACGCCAGCTGCTGCCTATAACCGCGTTGTAGAAGCACAGGTTGGGGGCAACTCAGTGCTATTGACCCTCAGCAGCTGGCAGGTGATTTCCGCACGCGAGGTGAACGCCGTTCGAACTGGTGCTTGATCTGCGGCACAGGAGCGTCCAAAGCTTGGCAAATCGACTCGCCAAAAAAAGTGACAGAAGCTCTGCCCGAAACGCCTGCACCTCCTCGCGATCTGGTTGACCACCTCTGCGCTCAGGGGCTGGTCAGCACATACCCGCGTTTTGAATCGCTGTATGGCGGACGCACCAATCAAGTTTGGAAAGTTCTAGAGGACGGAGGCGACAAGGTGCTGAAGCTTTACAGCACCACGCTTCGCAATCCGCTGTTTCGTAATGACGCTGAACTCGAGGCGCGGTGCCTGGAGACCCTTGGCCCGGAAGGCTTCGTGCCGCGTTTGCGTGCAGCAGGGCGGCACAAGGACGCGCATTGGGTTTTTTATGACCACGCACCCGGAACACCCTGGAAGAAGGGCACCGATACGGTTGGCAGGTTGTTGCGACGATTGCATGACCTTGTGCTTTCTGTCCCGGCCCCGGCCGGATGTAACGGCAGTGCCGATCTAAAGGCCCACGGGTGTCTCATTCTAAAAGGCTGCACCTCGGAGGCACGGCACAGGTTGTTTGAACAGCAACCAACGATGGAGGTCGCGCCCACGGAACGGACATGTTTGATCCATGGTGATCCTGTTGCAGGCAACATTTTGGTTGCAACTGACGGCCTGACATTGATCGACTGGCAATGCCCGGCCCGTGGCGACCCAACCGAAGACCTTGCCTTGTTCCTGTCGCCTGCCATGCAACGGCTGTACCGGGGGGCACCTCTGTCAAAAGCAGAGGAAGACCAGTTTTTGTTCGCCTATGATAATGCGGAAATCGTAGCCCGATATCAGCACCTCAAACCCTGGTACGCCTGGCGTATGGCAAGCTATTGTCTGTGGCGCGCGGAGAATGGCGCGCCCGATTATGCAGAAGGTCTGAGGCTGGAAACGGCTGCTTTGTGATCGTCGGCTTTATCTAAGATCCGCAAGAGCCATAAGGGCATAGGCTGGCGGCATGATTGCCCGCCGCCAACGTCCCATTGGAAACCGCTGAGGTGTTTGACTCATGAGCGTGGGCAAGCCGGCATTCTGCCCCAAGGCCAGCCTTGCCAAGGCTCGGCCACAATAGGTTCCCATAGCGACGCCGTTGCCATGATATGCAAAGCCAGCGTACATGCCCGGCTGCTCAGGTATGGGACCGACATAAGGCGTCAGCGCACGGGACATGCACACCAATCCGGACCAAAGATGCGTGGCTTCAACCTGTGACCAGGCCGGAAACATCTTTTTGAAATCCTGCTGAACCTTTGCCCGTATGGATGCTTCTGTCTGCACTGAGGACCGCAGACCGCCCCGCATGCCAAACAGAAATCGCCCGTCCGGCATCAGGCGGAAGTAATGCAGAAGGTTACGCGTGTCGTAACACATCTGGTCCGACGTCCAGCCCTGTTCCATTTGCTCGGCCTGGCTGAGCGGTCGCGTAACCATAACCGTAGACTGGGCAGGCATGTACCGACCCGACATCCAATCTGGAATGTCTTCGCTGGAATACCCGTTGGTGCAGATCAGCACGATTTCTGCGTTGACCTGCCCAGTATGTGTTTTCAAAGCAAATCCTGATGCAGTTTTATCGATACGCTGCACCGGGCTGTTTTGAAACACGCGCGCACCCAAAGCTTCCGCTGCTTTCGCAAGCCCAAACAAATATTTGCGAGGGTTCAGGCCAAAGCCAACCGGGTGCGTGTACCCACCCAAAAAGGGACCGCCCAATCCCAACCCGGGTAAGTCTGCTGCATCATGCAGCACGCCCATCTCATCTTGGTTTCTGCGCAACACGTCCATGGCGTGGTTCGAATGCGCCAATTGGGTTTCTCCGCTGGAATGTCTGTCTGCTGCTATCCCATGCTGGTCAAGAAGAGCGGCGACCAGGTTCACCGCATCTTCTTCCGCCGCAGCATAGGCTTGCGCCGCAGCGCGCCCGTAGCGACGCTCCATCATCGCTGAACTAAGTTTGGACCCACCGAGACAGCAGAAACCGCCATTTCGCCCCGACGCACCCCACCCCGGCGGACCAGCTTCGAAGACCGCAACTGAAGCGGCTTCAGCCAAATCCAGGGCAGCGGAAACGCCAGTAAACCCGCCACCAACAACCGCGACATCCACCTTCGTGTCGCCCTGCAACTCTGGCCAATCCAAGGCAGGCACTGTTTCGTCCCACCAACAGCCGTCGCGTGGTGCGTCGCTATAAGCGTAGTCGGGAAATACCCGCTTCATTCGGTGCGTGCCGCGGCCATCTCATCCTGCCGCTGCCTGACCATCGCCCGTTTGGTCACAAGCGAGGCCGTAATCACCCCAACTGTCACCACGGCAATCATGATCGTGGACAATGCGTTGATTTCCGGACTGACGCCAAGGCGCACGGCCGAGAAGATCTTGATCGGCAATGTCGTGGCCGACGGCCCCGAGGTGAAAGAGGCAATCACCAGATCGTCCAGCGACAAGGTGAAGGCCAGCAACCAACCTGAGATCACCGCCGGTGCGATGATCGGCAGGGTAACAAGGCGGAACGCCTGCGCCGGTGAACATCCCAAATCCAGCGCAGCTTCCTCCAACGAGCGATCGAAAGTGATGAGGCGCGAGGACACAACAACCGAAACGAAACACATCGAAAAGGTCGTGTGGGCCAGCACGATGGTCAGAATACCGCGATCCAGACCAATTCCGATAAACAGCAGCAACAGTGACAGACCGGTGATCACTTCGGGCATCACCAACGGTGCATAGATCATGCCGGAAAACAGCGTCCGGCCAAAGAACCGCCCGCTTCGGACAAGCACATAAGCGGCAGCCGTTCCCAGAATCGTTGCCAGTGTCGACGAAAACACCGCGACCCGGATCGTGACCCAGGCAGCATCCAAAAACGCCTCGTTCTGAAGAAGCTCTCCGTACCATTTGGTAGAAAACCCGGCCCAGACCGTGACCAGCTTGCTTTCATTAAAGCTGAAAACGATCAGGATGATCATCGGGATGTACAGGAACGCAAATCCCAACGTCAGCGAAACCGTATTGAACCAACTTAATCTGTTCATCCGTCGGCCTCCGCCTGTTTCTGCTGGTTCCGCTGGAACAGCACAATGGGAATCACCAGGATCAACAGCAACACGATGGCCACAGCACTGGCCACCGGCCAGTCTCGGTTCGAGAAGAACTCCTCCCACAGAACCTTGCCGATCATCAGCGTACCTGAACCGCCCAGAAGCGAGGGGATCACAAACTCACCGATCACTGGGATCATCACAAGGAAGCAACCCGCGATGATCCCGGGTTTGGACAGCGGAATCGTCACCAGCCAGAACGCTTGCAAACGGGAACATCCCAGATCTTCGGCTGCCTCGATCAGTGATCCATCCAAGCGCTCCAAAGCCGAGTAGATAGGCAGGATCATGAAGGGTAGATAGGTGTAAACGATGCCGATATAGACAGCGGTCGAGGTGTTCAGGATCGTCAGCGGGGTCGAGATGAGACCCGTCCAAAGCAAAATCTGATTCAGGTACCCTTCGTTCGAAAGAATACCCATCCACGCGTAAACCCGGATTAGGAATGAGGTCCAGAAGGGCAGGATAACCAGCATCATCAGCGTCGGACGCCATTCCTGGGGTGCACGTGCCATGCCATAGGCAATAGGGTAGCCAACTAACAGCGTCAGGAAGGTCGAGATCAAAGCGATCTTGACGCTGGACAGGTAGGCTTTCCAATACAAATCGTCTTCGGTGAGCCAGACATAATTCTCAAAATCCAGCTGACTGAAGAAATCTTTGATCCCCGCCCAACCGGCTGAAAAGTCCAAAGTCGGAGTATAGGGCGGAATGGCAAGCGCCGTGTCCGACAGTGAAATCTTCAAGACAATGAAGAACGGCACCAGAAACAATGCCAACAGCCAGACATAAGGGATGGCGATCAGAACAGCGCGGCGCATCAGTTGGCCAACAAAACCGCAGCCGTCGCTGTCCAGGACAGCCAGACCGGGTCTTCCCAGGTGAACGAACGGCGCGAGATGCGGCGGGTGTTGGCCGTCTGCGCCTTGATGATTGTGCCATTTTGCAGTTCGACGTGATAGGTGGACAGATTGCCCAGATAGGCAATGTCATGAACCTTGCCCTGAACGGCGTTGACCGCATCGGCCGGCCGCTCGGCAGAGATAGTCACTTTTTCAGGGCGGATCGCCAGATGACAAGACTGACCGTTCGAGAATCCGGTTGACGATGACGCCGTCAAAGGGGCCTGACCTTCGGCCCAATCAATCTGATAAGTATCCTCCCCCGATGGGGCTGCACGGCCTTCGATAATGTTCACATCTCCAATGAAATCAGCGACATAGACCGAAGCCGGGTTTTCATAAATCCGGTCGGGCGTGGCAACCTGCATCAGCTGCCCCTGATCCATCACTGCCACGCGGCTAGCAACGGTCATGGCTTCTTCCTGGTCGTGGGTGACGATCACGAAAGTCGTGCCCGTTTTCTCTTGAATATCCATCAATTCGAACTGCGTATCTTGGCGCAGTTTCTTGTCGAGCGCGCCCAACGGTTCGTCCAACAGCAGAAGTTTTGGAGCCTTCGCCAGCGAGCGCGCCAAAGCCACGCGCTGTCGTTGTCCACCTGAAATCTGATGCGGCTTACGGCGGGCAAACTGCTCCAACCGTGTCAGACGCAACATCTCTTCAACACGCTCATCCAGGTCATGTTTCGGCATGTTGTCCCGGCGCAGACCAAACGCGATGTTTTCCCAGACGCTGAGATGCGGGAAAAGGGCATATGACTGAAACATCATGTTCACGGCCCGCTTGTTCGGTGGGATCGGGTCGATATCCTGACCGCCCAGTAGAATATGGCCTTCGGTTGGGGTTTCGAACCCGGCAAGCATCCGCATCATCGTTGTCTTGCCGCATCCCGACGGACCAAGCAGGGCAAAGAATTCACGCTCGAAAATATCCAGTGACAGATTGTCGATCGCCGTGAACTCACCGAAGCGCTTGGTCACGTTCTGAAACTGGATCAAGGGTTTCGCCTGTGGGTCATCCCACGGCGCAAAGACGTCAGAATTCAAGGCAGCCCCCGCTTGTCTTAAAGGACAATATTGCAGCGGGGCGGTTTCCTGACCGCCCCGCGCTTGTTCACTCCGATCAGGTACCTGACTTGATCTTGGTCCAAAGACGAGTCACGACGCGCTGCGTTTTCGCGGGATATGGCGTCGTGATGTACAGGTTTTGCATCGTGGCCTCATCCGGATAAATCGCCGGATCGCCGATCACGTCTTCCTCGAGGAACTCCTGCGAAGCTTCGTTGCCGTTGGCGTAGTAGACGTAATTGGACGCGGCAGCCATGTTGTTGGCATCCAGGATGAAATTCAGGAACTTATGCGCGCCTTCCGGATTCGGTGCATCCGCCGGGATCGCCATTTGGTCAAACCACATCAGCGATCCTTCCGCGAACGGATGATATTCGATGTTCACACCGTTCTCGGCTTCGGCTGCGCGGTCTCGTGCCTGCAGGATGTCACCTGACCAACCCACGGCAACGCAAATATCGCCATTCGCCAGCGCGTTGATATATTCCGAACTGTGGAATTTCTGGATATGAGGGCGAACGCTTGTCAGAACGTCTTCAACTTTTTTGATCACATCCGGATCGTGGCTGTCGGGGTCCTCACCGATGTACTGCAAGGTCATTGGTATCATTTCGGCTGGCGCATCAAGGAAATGAACACCACACGCCGCCAGTTTTTCCATGTTCTCTGGCTTCAAAACCAGATCCATGCTGTTCAGTGCCACATCGTCGCCCAAGGCTTCTTTGACCTTGTCGACATTCACACCAATGCCCGTGGTGCCCCACATATAGTTAATCGAATAGGCGTTGTTTGGGTCATATCCAGCAGTTCGCTCTTGAATAACGTCCCAAAGGTTGCCCGCATTCGACAATTTGGCCGCATCCAGTTCCTGAAACGCCCCTGCCTGAATTTGACGTTGAAGGAACGTGCCAGAAGGCACCACCACGTCATAGCCCGAACCACCAGCCAGCATCTTGGTTTCCAGAACCTCGTTGCTGTCAAACACGTCGTAGATGAGGGTCAGACCAGTTTCTTCCTCGAATTTGCTCAGAAGCTCTTCGTCGATGTAGTCGGACCAGTTGTAGACACGCACCTCTTCAGCGAAAGCCGCTGAAGTCCCCAATGCGATGACCGCTGTCATGGTCAGCGTTTTGATTGTCATATTCTTCTCCCTGCAAGTGTACGGCTATTTTCCCGTTTTTTTGGATTTGATCAAGTTTTGCGTTTTTCCCTGATCCAGCGTATGGTTTCACGAGGTCTGTCACCTGACAAGTCAGGGTATGTCGAAATAGGATGAACCAATTGGATTTGATCAAAAATAAGGCATCTTCGCCGCAAGCCGAAAGCGGGAAACAGCCCGCGCACGAGCAGGTTTATCAAACCCTCAGGTCGCAGATCCTGTTTGGGGAATTGGTCCCTGGGCAACCCGTCACAATCCAGGGTCTGACTGATTCGCTGGGTGTTGGAATGACCCCGGTCCGCGAGGCAATCCGTAGGCTGATTTCGGACGGGGCCTTGGTATTTCAAGGTAACCGCCGCGTTAGCGTTCCGCTTTTGACCTCCGACGACATTGAGCAGATGATTTTCGCCAGAATCTCAATAGAATCAGAGCTTTCCAGACTCGCCACTGCGAATTTACAGGCAGACGACATAGATCATCTTGAGCGTATCGACAAACAGCTGGATCATATGATCGCAGATGGCGACGTTGGGGGCTATCTGCGTTTGAACCAGGCCTTTCATGAATCGCTATATTCCCACGCCAATGCAGCGATTCTCAGTGATCTTGCCGAAAGACTGTGGCTGCGTTTTGGCCCGTCTCTGCGTGTGGTGTGCGGTCGCTTTGGCACGCAAAGCCTGCCTGATCGGCATAAGGATATAATCAGCGCATTACGAAACGGAGACGCTCAAAAGGCGGCAAAAGCTACCGCTCAGGACATTGAACAGGGTATGGAATTGATCTCGGAGTCGCTCACATCAGGCTGATTTCGTCCGATTCGATTGACAGTCCAAAATTTGATCATATTGTGATCACCACTGCTTTTGTGGGAGAGCCTCAGATGTCCACCATCACCAACCATATGCCAACCGCCGAACTACAGGCACTGGACGCCGCGCATCACCTTCATCCATTTTCTGCCAACGGCGCGCTGGGTCAGGAAGGCGCACGCGTGATCACTCGCGCCAAGGGGGTCTATCTGACCGACAGCGAGGGCGAAGAGATTCTTGACGCCATGGCTGGCTTGTGGTGCGTCAATATCGGTTACGGTCGCGACGAACTGGCCGAAGTAGCCGCACGTCAGATGCGTGAACTGCCCTATTACAACACATTTTTCAAAACGACCCACGTTCCGGCCATAGCGCTGGCCGCAAAGATTGCCGAGTTGGCGCCTGGCGATCTGAACCACGTCTTCTTTGCGGCGGGCGGGTCCGAGGCCAACGACACCAATATCCGTCTGGTCCGAACTTACTGGGCCGAAAAAGGCCAGCCGAATAAGAACATCATCATTAGCCGCCATAATGCCTACCACGGGTCTTCCGTGGGCTCGGCCTCATTGGGAGGTATGGCAGGAATGCACGCGCAAGGCGGCATCCCGATTCCAAACATTCACCACATCAACCAACCCAATTGGTGGGCCGAAGGTGGTGACATGTCGCCCGAAGAATTCGGACTGGCCCGCGCACGCGAACTGGAAGAAGCCATTCTGGAACTGGGCGAAGACCGCGTTGCAGCCTTTATCGCCGAACCCGTGCAAGGCGCAGGCGGCGTGATCGTCGCGCCGGATACTTATTGGCCGGAAATCCAGCGTATCTGTGACAAGTACGACATCCTTTTGATCGCCGACGAGGTCATCTGCGGATTTGGCCGTACCGGCAATTGGTTCGGTTCGCAAACCGTCGGGATCAAGCCGCACATCATGACCATCGCCAAGGGCCTGAGCTCCGGTTATGCGCCCATCGGTGGATCAATCGTGAACGACGAGATTGCCCAAGTGATCGGCGGCACCGAGTTCAACCACGGCTACACCTATTCCGGCCATCCGGTCGCCGCTGCCGTAGCTTTGGAAAATCTGCGCATTCTTGAAGAAGAGAAAATCGTCGAGCATGTACGCGATGTAGCTGCCCCTTACCTGAAGGAAAAATGGGAGGCTCTGGCCGAACACCCGTTGGTCGGTGAGGCAAAGATTGTCGGCATGATGGCCTCAATCGCGTTGACACCAGACAAGGCCAGCCGCGCCAAATTCGCGTCCGAGCCAGGCACTGTCGGCTATATCTGTCGCGACCGGTGCTTTGCCAACAACCTGATCATGCGCCATGTCGGCGACCGGATGATCATATCACCCCCGCTGATCCTGACCCCCGCAGATATCGACGAGATGTTCGTGCGAATCCACAAATCGCTGGATGAGGCGCAGGCCGAGATCATCGCACAAGGATTGATGAAAGCGGCCTCGTAAGCCATTTCGCAATTATAGAGTCAGGGGACGCTTTGAACAGCGTCCCTTTTCTTATTTGGCTTCAAACTTACGTTTCTTACTGCAAACCCAGACGTAGAACTCTGCACGTTGCCACCTTTGAGAAGACAGTCGTCAATAGTTACGAGACCTCTTGCCAACAGCTACCATAAGTTTACGCGCGACAAAAAACTTGATTTCACCCACGTCAGCTTCAAATATTCGAATGCGATTCGGAAGAATATTACCTCGGCCTGTATCGCAACCTGCCATCCCGCAGGGTCTACCTCCTGTCTGCCGTGTGAGTGGTGGCAGACGGGAGGCTTCACAATGCCAAATCGTGAAAGACGCAGTCAGCGCCCGCGTTTGAAACTGAGCCGGCCCTGGGTTTTACGACTGCCTTATCGCAGCCGCTCCAATAATTCCTCAGTTGGATACCCATCTGGCCGCAAACCTTGCGCCAGTTGGTATGCGCGCACCGCGCTGATCGTGTTTGGCCCAGCGCGCCCATCTATACCCTTTGTATCAAACCCGGCATTGGTCAGGCGGGTTTGCAGTTCCTTTTTCTCGGTGAAACTCAACACGCGGTCAGCGCGCGGCCAGTCGGATCGAAACGGTACACCTCCGGCCAGCCGGTCGGACAGATGCCCGATGCCGATCACATACGCGTCGGCCCCGTTATACGCCTCGATCACTTTGAAATTGTCGAAGATCATCAAGGCAACACCCCGCCCGCCTGCGGGAAGCAGAATCGCGGCCTGACCGTGATCCGGAACTGCTTTGCCATCGGTTCCCACAACACCCTGCGCGGCCCATTCGGACGGCATCTGGGTGAAGTCGCGCCGCGCCGACGCGTAATCGAAATCCGCAGGCAATCGCACTTCGACACCCCAAGGTTGCCCCTTAGTCCAGCCGTGTTGCGCCAGATACGACGCCGCCGAAGCCAGCGCATCCGTTGGGTCATCTGACCAAATGTCGCGACGGCCATCTCCGTCAAAGTCGACCGCATGATCCAGATACGAGGTCGGCATGAACTGCGTGTGGCCCATCGCGCCCGCCCAACTGCCCAACATATTTGCAGCGCTTACGTCGCCTGCCTGCACGATCCTTAGGGCAGCGATTAACTGAGTTTCGAAGAACTGAGCACGCCGTGCATCAAAAGCCAGTGTCGCCAAAGACCTGAGCGTGCGGCTACTGCCACGGTAGGACCCAAACGAGGTTTCCAGCCCCCAGATTGCCGTGACCACCTCTTTCTCGACTCCGTATTCAGCCTCGATCTGCTTCAGCACCTGCCGGTGCCGTTGCATTGCGGCCCGACCATTGGACAGGCGCGTATCCGAGACGGCGGAATCGAGATATTCCCAGATCGGTTTCGAGAATTCCGCCTGATTTCGATCCCGCGCGATAATGTCTTCGTCAAACGTTATGTCCGAAAACACCTTAGACAGCGTTCCTTGCGATATGCCCTGCTGTCGCGCCCTATCCTGAAACGCGCTCAGCCAAACCTGAAACCGCGCTGCCGCAGCCGCAGACACCTGCAGCGCCTCGATTGATGGTCGCGGAACGGGTCGAAGCGAAACAGCCAAGTCTGCCGAGGCCAGCTGTATCGTTTCGCCAAGCATATTGCCGCCCGACCATTTTCCAGTTTTTGTTGTGTCCGCCTGCACCATGGATGCCCATAATGCGACGGTCATGACGCCGCCTACGCATTTATGCATACCGATTTTTCCTGATTACTGCTCACCCTTAGGGTAGCGCAAAATCGGTAAATCACAAAGCGCTCAGGTACCTGCCTCGCAGTCTTGTGCTTCCCGGTCTGCGCGTATGCGGGCCAGCACATCGCGCAGCATCGGCACCCGGTTTGGCCTAAAGCTTTGATCCGTCACACACATATCCTGCATCCGGTCGAGGCGAAAAACGCGGAAATCCTGCCTCAGATGACACCAGCTGAGTAACACGTTCGAACGGTCCATATAGACGATGCTAAGCGGATCTACGCGCCGCCGCGTGGCCTCTCCCTTTGCGTCGGCATACGAAAACTCTACTGCACGCTCATCCCAAGCCGCCTGTCTTAGTGTTGCCGCGTCAATCGTCGGTGCCGGGGGTCGGTCAAACCGGGTGGCCGCCAAAATTGCGTGACTCAATCGGTGCGACTGACGCGCGGGCAAGCGGCCCTGCAACTTTCGAAGGGCAACATTGGCAGCTTCTGCCAAAGCCGGATCACCAATAACCTGAACTTCACGCAGGCCCAGAACCAGCGCCTCAAGCTCATCATCGGTGAAGCCCAGCGGGGGCAATGTTGCATCCTCGATCAGAGTAAACCCAAACCCCGCTTCGCCGTCGATCACGGCCCCCAGACCACGCAGCGCATCGATATCGCGATGGATGGTCCGGGCAGACACATCCAGATCCTGCGCTAGTTGCGCTGAGGTTTTGGGCGACGGGCCAGAACGCAGGGCCTGCATCAATTGGAAGAGTCGGGCGGTGCGAGACATGATGCACCCTAGCTTAAACCTAATGTCAGAAACTGTCATCAGTGCCGACTACGTATCAAGCATCCCCACAAACGGAGCCCAGTGATGCTGACCCTTCTCACCTATCCTTCTGCCTTCGGCCTGTTCAGTGCCAGCCCGTTCTGCGTCAAGACGGCTTTGATGCTGCAACATTCCGGCCGGAAATGGCAGCGCTCTGACATGCTTGATCCCCGAAAGATGCCGCATCAGAAACTACCCGTTCTGCGCACACCCGAGCGTCTGATCCCCGACAGCGACCTGATCCGCGACTGGCTGGAAACCAACGGCGCAAATTTCGATCAGGGGCTGACCGATGTGGAAAAGGCGCATTCCCGCGCTTTGGTACGCATGGCCGAAGAACACCTGTATTTTCACATCGTTCTGGACCGTTGGGGCAATGACGACGTGTGGCCGATCCTACGCGAAACCTTCTTTACCGGGATACCGGCCCTGATCCGCAAGCCTGCGTCCAACGCAATCCGAAAATCTGTTCTGAAGGGGATTACGTCTCAAGGGATTGGGCGGTTCTCGCTGTCCGAACGGTTGGACAGGGTTGAACGCGATCTTGAAGCGATCTCGGCCTATCTTTGGCAATCCTCGTTCTTGCTGGGGGACAGGCCGACGTCTGCGGATATGAGCGTCGGTCCGATGCTGGCTGCAATGCGCGTAACGCCTGCGGATACCCCGCTGACCCAGCGCATCAAACAGGATAAGGTGTTGAACAGTTACGTGGACCGGATGGAACAGGCGATACCCGTTTGAAACCTTTTGATAACCCCAAAGTCGCCGCAGCATTCGAGGCCCTGGCACCGCCCGCGCGCGCAGGGGCCTTTGCGCTGCGTGACCTGATCATTGATACGGCAACAACTCTGCCCGCGGCCACCCCGCTGCGAGAGGAGCTGCGCTGGGGCCAACCTGCGTATCTTGCGCCCAAAGGATCAACGATCCGGCTGGGGGCACACAAGTCGGCCAGTTTTGCACTGTTCGTGCATTGTCAAAGCCGATTGATGGGTGATTTCACCTCTGCCTTCCCGAATGAAGATCGCATTGACGGGACCCGTGCCCTTCTGTTCGACGACCCGCATCAGATAGATCCGAACCGCCACGGGTGGCTGATCGCCCGGGCGCTGACCTATCACCTCTGACGGCGCTTGCGTTCCACCTTGCGCTTGATCTTGTCCTTCTTGCGCTTGGTGCTGACAGCCTTTCGGCGGGTCGCCCGCTTGGAATGACCCCGTCCGCGCGGCAGCGCCTGATCGTCGATCGACAAAAGTTCCAGTTCCAGACCGCCAGTAACAGGTGTTGCTTCGGTCAAGCGAACGGTGACACGCTGACCGATGGCGATGATCAGGCCGGTGTCCGACCCCATCAGTGTCCCGGCCTCGCGGTCGAAATGAAAGAACTCGCGCCCCAAAGACCGCACCGGCACCAGCCCGTCCGCGCCGGTTTCGTCCATCTTCACGAAGGCCCCGAAACGGGCGATGCCGCTGATCCGGCCAGAGAACTCATTGCCCACCCGCTCGCTTAGATAGGCGGCCAGATAACGATCGGTTGTGTCCCGTTCCGCCATCATCGAACGGCGCTCTGTGTCCGAGATGTGCGTGGCGATTTCGTCCAAGCGCATAATTTCATCTTCAGTCAGCCCGTCCTTGGCCCAGCCATGGGCCGAGATCAGAGCGCGATGTACGATCAGGTCGGCATAGCGGCGGATGGGTGATGTGAAATGCGCATAGTTCCGCAGCGCCAATCCGAAATGCCCGAAGTTCTCGGGGTTATAATAAGCCTGCGCCATTGACCGCAGAGTGGTCAGATTGATGAGTTCGGCGTCCTCTGTCCCCGCAGCCGCGTTCAACAATGCGTTCAGATGCCGGGTCTGCAATACCTGCCCCTTGGCCAGGTTCAAACCCGCCGCCTGTGCTGTTTCCCGCAAGCTTTCAAGCTTCTCAGGCGCGGGTTCCTCGTGCACACGGAACAATAGCGGGCGGCGCTTGGCAATCAGGGTTTCAGCAGCGGCGACATTGGCGAGGATCATGAACTCCTCGATCAGCTTATGGGCATCCAAACGGTCGCGGAACGCCACGCTCGTCACTTCGCCGGTTTCTGACAGAACGATCTTACGTTCGGGCAAATCAAGCTCTAGCGGCTGCCGCACCGCGCGGGCCTTTTTCAAGGCAGCGTACGCGGCATAGAGCGGTTTTAACACTGGCTCCAGCAACGGCCCGGTGCGATCATTCGGAGTGCCGTCAATGGCCTCTTGTACTTCTGAGTAATTCAGCGAGGCAGCCGACCGCATCAGTCCGCGGACAAAGCGATGTCCAATCTTGTTCCCATCTCCGTCGATCTGCATCCGCACAGCGATACAGGCACGCGGCACACCCTCGTGCAGGGAACACAAATCGCCCGACAAACGATCCGGCAGCATCGGAACCACCCGATCAGGAAAATAGCTTGAGTTGCCCCGCTTTCGCGCCTCACGATCCAGGGCAGTTCCGGGCTGCACATAAGCGGCGACATCTGCAATGGCGACCCAGATCACGTGCCCGCCCGGGTTCTTCGGGTCGTCATCGGCGTGCGCATAGCATGCATCGTCATGATCCCGCGCGTCCGAAGGGTCGATGGTGAGCAAAGGCATTTCCCTAAGGTCTTCGCGGCCCTTCAAACCAACTGGCTTGGCCTTGTCCGCCTCGGCAATCACCTTGTCAGGGAAGTCATCCGGAATGCCGTGCTGATGAATCGCGATCAGTGACACAGCCTTGGGCGCGGTCGGATCACCCAAACGTTCAACAATGCGCGCACGCGGCAGACCCATGCGATTTTTGGGTCCCGCCTGCTCAGCTTCGACCAATTCGCCGTCTTTAGCGCCCAGCAGTGCCCCGTCGGCAACCAGCCATTCGGTGGATCCGGCCTTGTCGATGGGCACGATCCGCCCCCCTTCGGCGCCCTTGCGGAAGATGCCGACGATTTTGCGCGGGTTGGTTCCGATGCGGCGGATCAGGCGAGCTTCATAGTTATGATCTTCTTCATGCACCACGGTCAGACGCGCCAGAATGCGGTCGCCCTCGCCCAGCGCCGGATCACTGGCGCGGGCAATGATCAGCACGATGGGCTCGACCCCCTCACCATGCCACTCCAGCGGACGGGCAAACAGGTCTCCATCTTGGTTCGGTGCCTTGACCTGCAAAACGCTGACCGGCGGCAGGCGATCCGGGTCGCGATAGCTGCGCTTGCGCTTTTCAAGATGCCCTTCGGCCTCAAGTTCTTTGAGGATGCGCTTGAGATCAATCCGATCTGCGCCCTTGATGCCAAAGGCCTTGGCAATATCGCGTTTCGACGTCAGAGTGGGGTTCGCCGAGATCCAGTCCAGGACCTCCTGCTTGGTGGGGATGCGAGTCATATCTTCGGCCTATCACGCGTTTGCGACCGCGTCATGATCAAAAAACTTCAGGCTTTCAGATCGGCCACCGTATCCACATCGCGCAGGTGATCCAGCAACGAGACCCGCGCGCCGGGAACCGTGGCCAACGTGTCCGCCAAAGCGTGTTCCGTCGACCAGCGCACATTGCGAAACAGACCTGCTGGCAAAGCCGCATAGCGTTGCGCGCCAACCAACCAGTAACCGCCATCCGGTGCAGGGCCAAAGACCATTTGAGACCGCCCCAGTGCACCAAAAGCGCTGGCAATGTGAGCCCGCGAAATTCCCGGAATATCGGCACCGATCAGGCAAACCGGACCTTTGGGCATGCCCCGCAGCATTCGCCCCATCCGATCCCCCAGATCGCCACGCCCCTGTGCGGCGCGCGGCAAATCAGCCGGCCAGACCCGACTGTTCAGACCCTCTGCATCCGGGGACACCGCCAATACGATCTGCCAGCGTGGATCCCGCAGACGCCGGATCAACGACCGGGTCTGATGCCGGAACCACCATGCTGCACCCACCATGCCGATGTCGCGACCCAACCGTGTTTTCACCCGACCCGGATGGGGTTCCTTGACCATGATCACCAATGTGCGCGGCATGGGTCAGGCAAAGTATTCCGTCAGGATGCGCGTGTAGATCGACTTGAGCTGTTCGACCTGTGCCACCTCGACGCATTCATCCACCTGATGCATGGTGCGCCCGACCAGCCCAAACTCAACCACCGGGCAGTGATTTTTGACGAAACGCGCATCCGATGTGCCTCCTGTTGTGGACAACTCGGGCGTGACACCGGTTTCCGCTTCGACCGCCTTGGCCACCAGATCAGACAGTGGCCCCGGCGGGGTCAGAAAGCTTTCCCCAGAAATCTTGATTCTTACGTCCACCTCAACGCCGTACTCGGCAGCCACCTGATCCGCCTCTGATTGCAACCAATCGCTTAGGCTCGCACCGGAATGCAGATCGTTGAAACGAATATTGACCGCGCCACTGCTCCGGGCTGGGATCACGTTGGTGGCAGCGTTCCCCGTGTCGATCGTGACCACTGCCAAAGTTGAGGCGTCGAAGTGATCCGTGCCCTGATCCAGTTCGTGACTTGCCAACCGATCCATCAGCCGCGCCATCGCAGGCAGTGGGTTCTTAGCCCGATGCGGATAGGCCGAATGCCCCTGAACGCCAGTGATCGTGAACCATGCCGTCATCGAACCGCGACGGCCGATCTTCATCATCTCGCCCATCGTGTTCGGGCATGTGGGCTCACCTACCAGGCAGACCGACATGCGCTCATCTGCGCTGCTCATATAGTCGAGCAAGGCGGTGGTGCCATCCAGCGCATCACCTTCTTCATCGCCGGTAATCGCCAGGATGACGGCCCCGTCCGGCGGTGTGTCGCGCACGAAGTCTATCGCAGCCGCAGCAAACGCCGCGACCCCGGATTTCATATCGGTGGTACCGCGCCCGTACATCACACCGTCCCGCACCTCGGCCCCGAAAGGCGGCATCGTCCAAGCCTCTTCGTCGCCTACCGGAACAACATCTATGTGGCCGTTGAACCCGAAGCTGCGCGCGTGGCCTTTCTGGCCCCACCGCGCGAACAGGTTACTGATGCCGCCACGGTCGACACGTGTGCACTCAAAGCCCGCGCCAGTCAGAACCGAGTCGAGCAATTCAAGCGCGCCGCCCTCTTCCGGTGTGACCGATGGGCAACGAATCAGGTCGGCTGTCAATTGAACGGGGTCGGTCATGCGGAGGCCTCTGGAGCTTTGTCTTTCGCGGGTTCGCGCACAGATTCAACGAATTGCCCGGTTTTCCAACCCCAATCCACAAAAAAATCAATCTTCCGACGCCGGACGTGTCAAAGCGAGACCCCAACAAAACATGGCAATTTACCCAGCGACCACCTTGCCGTGTGTCACACAATCGCGTTACAGGGCCGCGAAACAGGTGAAAAGAAAATGAAACGCGCGTTTTACGCTCTGATCTGCCTGACTTTCGCCGTCATCGCACAGCAGAGCCTGGCACAGACCCTTTCCGTCACGACCGTGACACGCCCCCCGTTTTCCTATGTCGAGGACGGGGATGAAACGGGTTTCTCGATGGACTTGCTTGCGGCACTGGCCGAGTCGCTGGGCTGGGACTATTCCGTCAACCGTGTGGACGCCTTTTCCGAAATGCTGGGTGCCGTACAAGACGGGTCTGCCGACCTAGCCATCGCCAATATCTCGATCACGGCGATGCGTGAAACACAGATGGATTTCAGTCAGCCGATCTTTGAGGCAGGGCTGCAGATCATGGTGCCGTCAGACGCGGTTCGTCGGCCCTCGCTGTTGCAGGCGTTGCTGTCCAAAGAACTCTTCATTGCTATCGGTCTGGCCTTTGCCATTCTACTGGGCGGCGGCATGTTGATGTGGAGCTTTGAGCGCCGCGCCCAACCTTATTTCGACCGCAAACTGAACGAAGCCTGGTTCCCGTCATTCTGGTGGGCGCTCAACTTGGTTGTGAATGGCGGCTTCGAAGAGCGGATGCCCCGCACCCCATTTGGGCGAATGTTGGGGGTCGTGCTGGTTGTGTCGTCGCTGTTCATTGTGTCGGTTTTCACCGCACGCATAACCTCGGTCATGACGGTAGACGCGATTACCGGCAGCGTGAACTCGGTCAACGATCTTTACGGCAAAAATGTCGGCACCATTTCCAACTCGACCGCGGCAAGTTTTCTAAACCGGCGTGAGATCGAATTCACCGGCTATCCCGGACTGGAGCAGATGCTGGACGCCTTCAAGGCCGAGGAACTTGACGCAGTCGTATTTGACGCGCCAGTCCTGTCCTATTTCGCCTCGCATGAGGGGCGGCGTATTGCGTCCATGACAGGCGGCATCTTCCTGCGCGAAAACTATGGCATCGCATTCCCGACAGGATCGCCGCTGGTCGAGGACGTCAATCAGGCTTTACTGTCACTGCGCGAAGATGGAACTTACGACGAAATTTACCGCAAGTGGTTCGGTACACGAAACTAGGCTTCAGCCTCGTCGCCATAAAACGGTGTCATCTGCGCGACGATCACGGCGTTTTCGTCCAATGCGCGTTGCATTAGGGCACGCTCGTCCGGCTCTATGTCATGCCCTTGCGCTTCGCGTTCCGCCAAAGTGCCATACCCGGTGACATCCAGCGGCGCTGTATCGGCTTGCTTCAGAATGGCCACCGTTTCGCGCACGGCCTCGGCCTCGTCGACTCCGCTGGCATAGCAGATCAACGCCGCGCCGGTCGCCCCTTCGGGCAGCCCGTCACCATCCTTGCGACCGATCTGGACCAGAAGAGTATAAACTTGCTGACGCGAAGGTTTCTTTTGCTTTTCCATGCGCAGGGCCATAGCTGCGTGCCCGCCGACGGTCAAGAAGCCCAGAATTGCAGACGGGCAATCTGGCGTCCATAGTACCGGTAAACAGCCGAACCATGACAACACAGGACCATTTCATGACATATCCCGATTTCATCACAGCATTTCCCAGCCTCGACGTCCCTTTCCCCGAAGATGTAGTTCAGACCGCTGTGATCCGGTCGGATGCTGGGCTGGTGGCGTTTTTTACTTTTCTCAAGGATTTTGAACTGCCCGCACATTCTCACAAAGCCCAATGGGGCACTGTCGTCGAGGGTGAGGTCGAACTGACCATCGGCACCGAGACCAGAATATACCGCCCGGGCGACAGCTATTCGATCCCTTCGGGTGTCGAACACGGTGGCAAGATCAAAGCGGGTTCTCGTGTGATTGACGTTTTTGAAGAACCAGACCGCTATCCGGTGAAGGCATAAGGCTCAAAAAAGGGCTGCAGCGCAAGCTACAGCCCTTCTTGGAGGATATACGGCAATTTAGTCGCGCAGCAATTCGTTGATGCCGGTTTTCGAGCGTGTCTTTTCATCCACCCGTTTCACGATCACGGCACAGTACAGGCTGATGTTGTTCTTGGAAGGCATCGAACCGGCAACAACCACCGAATAGGGCGGCACTTCGCCATAGGTGACTTCGCCGGTTTCACGGTCCACGATTTTGGTGGATTTGCCGATGAACACGCCCATGCCCAGAACCGAACCTTCGCGTACGATACAACCCTCGACCACTTCGGAACGGGCACCGATAAAGCAATTGTCTTCGATGATGGTCGGTCCGGCCTGCATGGGCTCAAGGACACCACCGATGCCGACGCCCCCCGACAGGTGAACGTTCTTGCCGATCTGCGCACAGGATCCAACGGTGGCCCATGTATCAACCATGGTGCCTTCATCGACATAAGCGCCCAGGTTCACAAAAGACGGCATCAGAACAGCGCCGGGTGCGATATAGGCAGACTTGCGGACAACGCAGTTCGGCACAGCACGGAACCCGGCGGCTTGCCATTGGCTTGCGTCCCAACCGGCGAACTTGCTGTCCACCTTGTCCCACCAGCCGCCAGCCTGCGGACCACCGGACTGGATTTCCATATCCTTGATGCGAAAGCCCAGCAGAACCGCTTTCTTGGCCCACTGGTTCACGTGCCAGTCGCCATTTTCAAGCTTTTCCGCAACACGCAGCGATCCGCTGTCCAGCGCGTTCAGCGTATCCTCGATCGCTTCACGCTGTTCGCCGGTGGTGGCGGGCGTGATTGTGTCGCGCGCCTCCCAGGCGGCTTCGATGGCGGCTTCCAGTTGCGCGTTGGACATGGGGCGTCTCCCTACAGAATCTGTTCGTGTCGGTTTGGCCTATACGCAAGTGGAAACAATGGTGCAATGCGACGAACATGGATCATTTTGCGTCTGAAACGGCCTTTCGTCAGCTTGCGCGGCGTATATGGCGGGTCAGGATGCCCTTGGCGGTGCTCAGATCCCTGCGCCTGAGGGCCTGAACCAGCGCGGCGTGATCCTTGTCTACCTGCTGCACCCATTTTGACCGCCAATGTGCGAACAGGTGGCGCGCGCTTGCGATATGCAGATCGTCAATGGCGTGCAAAAGCCGGGGTAGGCCACAAGGTGTCAGAATGGCACGATGGAACGCTCGGTTCAAAGCTTCCCATTGCGGCATCGTCTGCGCCTCATCACAGGCGATGCGTGCGCGATCGATCTTGTCCAACGCGACCGGAGACATGTTCTGCACGGATTGCTGCAACGCAAGGGTCTCTAACGCCACTCGCATTTCTATCACCTCACGCACTTCTGCCGGGTCCAGCGCGGTGACGCGCATCCCGCGGCGAGGCTCATGCCGGGCCAATCCATGCGCCTCAAGCCGCAACAGGGCTTCACGTACAGGGACGTGACTGGTGTCAAATTGGCGGGCAATATGGTCTTGCCGCAGCTTTTCCCCGGCCTCAAGCTCTCCGGTGATGATTTGCTGGCTCAGGTTTTGGTAGATCGTGTCGGAAATCGTAGCGGACATGGATTATAGATAAAATCCGCCCTACCCGTTCACAAGCCGATAATTCACCCTGCAAACGGGTCCGGTGCAATATTTGCGCCGCACAGCAGAACGGCAACACGCTCATCCGGTTCAGGCTGGTAGACACCCGACGCCAATGCAGCCAAGGCTGCTGCGCCTGCGGGCTCCACCAAAATGCGGTGGCTCTGCCAAAGCGCCTTTTGCGCATCCGCAATCGCGTCATCCGATACCAGAACCGAGCTCATGCCTTGCGCCAGATCGAAACAGATCTGTCCGATCCGCCGCGCGCCCAGCGCATTTGCAGCGATACCCGAGACAGATACATCCACCGGCTTACCCGCCTGTAACGCAGCGTTCAGCGCGCACGAGGTTTCAGGTTCGACTGCAACGACCTTGCGCGCGCCGTCAAACCACGCCAGCGCACCGGCAATAAGACCGCCGCCACCCACAGCAACCAGAACCGTATCGGCCTGCAACCCCTGAGCATCCCATTCGGCAAAACAGGTCCCTTGCCCCGCCACTGTCGCCGGGGCGTCATAGGCGTGAATTTGCATGGCACCAGTAGCTGCCTCATGTTCTTGCGCCGCGGTCAGCGCGTTGGCGTATTCGCCGGACACGACGCTTAGATCCGCGCCAGTTTGCCGGATCAGCGCGATTTTCGACGGACCTGCCAGTTCCGGTACGAATATCTTGGCGGGATAGCCCAGCGTCTGCGCAGCATAAGCAGCCGCCGCACCATGGTTGCCCCCGGACGCGGCCACAACGCCTGCCTGTGGCACGTCCATGCTGAGCAATGTGTTGAACGCGCCCCGTGCCTTGAAACTGCCAGTGTGCTGCATGTGCTCGAGTTTTAGCTCGATCGGATAGCCCGGAATGCGGCTTTCCATCACTGGGGTCACTTGTGCATATCCGGCGATACGGTCGCGGGCTTTTGAAATTTCACTTTTCCAATTCATTCTTGTCTTTCCGTGACTGGCGCTCTGATCGCGAACCCTATAGCTGTTTCATGAACACGCAAGCAGGGATCGATCACCTATGAGAGAAGACCGCCACAATCCGTTCCGCGACGCGCAGACCGACCGCTCGACCGCGAGTGAGGTTCCGGACACGCCGCAGACGCGTTCACCTGCCTATCGCCTTGCCTTTGCCGATGACGAATTCTTGTGCCGGGACGAATTGCGCCCGGTGCGTCTGCAACTGGAATTGCTGAAGCCCGAGATGATCATGATCGAGCGCGAGATCACCTCGACCATTGTGATGTTCGGCGGCGCGCGCATTCCGGAACCGTCGCAGAAACACACGGCGCGAACAGAGACTTTGGCCGGGTTGTCACAATATTACGATGAGGCGCGTGAGTTCGCGCGGCTAATGACCGAAAAGTCAAACGAAACCGGATGCCGTGAGAACGTCATCGTCACCGGCGGTGGTCCCGGTGTGATGGAGGCCGGAAACCGTGGCGCGCAGGACGCGGGTGGGTGTTCGATCGGCTTGAATATCGTGCTGCCGCATGAACAGGCGCCGAACCTCTATGTGACGCCGGACCTCAGCTTCAACTTCCATTACTTTGCCATTCGCAAGATGCATTTCCTGATGCGCGCCCGCGCCATCACCATCTTCCCCGGCGGTTTTGGCACCATGGATGAACTGTTCGAATCCCTGACCCTGATCCAGACCGGGCGGATGGACCGCGTGCCCTTCCTGCTGTTTGGCCGCGAATTCTGGGAAAAGGTCATCAATTGGGAAGCGCTGGCCGATGCCGGCACCATCTCGGAAGAAGACCTCGACCTGTTCCGGTTCGTCGACACCGCGCAAGAGGCGGTCGAGATCATCGAGAACTGGGAACCCGCCCCGCCCCGCGACGAAATTCCGGGGCGCTGAGCTATGGCTTCTAAAACCGGAGAGATGCTGCACCTGCGCGGCAACGCGTTGAACGCCGGTGAGCCGGTAACCCTGCCACTGACCCAAAGCAGCATGTACCACCTGCCCGGCGTGACGGAAGGTTTGCGCACCTATGGCCGCGTCGACAACCCAACCTGGGAGCATCTGGAACATGTTCTGGCCCATCTGGAGGACGCACCCTGCCTGACATTCCCTTCGGGGATGGCAGCGATCTCGGCAGCGTTGTTCGCGACCCTGAAGGCCGGATCACGCCTGCTGATCCCGTCGGACGGGTACTACGTGACACGCCTGCTGGCGGATCGTTTCCTTTCAGGTCTGGGCGTGACCGTTGAGGAACGACCCACTGCCGCCTTTACCAACGGCGGTTTTGACGGGTTCGATGTTGTCTTTGTAGAAAGCCCCTCGAACCCCGGTTTGGATATGATCGATCTGGCAGCGGTTGCTGAACAGGCGCGCGCAGCCGGGGGAGTGACCATTGCCGACAACACGACGATGACCCCGCTGGGTCAACGCCCACTGGAACTGGGCATCGATGTGGTTGTATCGTCAGATACCAAGGCGATGGGCGGGCATTCCGACATGCTGATGGGCCATGTGGCCAGCCGCAACAACGATATCATGGAACGGGTCGAGGAATGGCGAAAAGTGTCCGGATCAATCCCCGGACCGCATGAGGCGTGGCTGCTGCATCGCGGGCTGGAAACGCTGGATGTACGCTTTGACCGTATGTGCAGCTCGGCGCAGGTGTTGGCCGAACGTTTGGCGTCACATCCCACAGTGAAACAGGTCCGCTATCCAGGTCTGCCGGGCGATCCATCCCACAAACTGGCACAGTCACAGACGGCACGCTTCGGGTTTCTGCTGTCCCTGACACTGGAAAGTGAAGAGAAAGCCGAAGCCTTCATCAACGCTTGCCCCCTTCTGCGCCCCGCCACTTCTTTCGGAGGGGTCCACAGTTCAGCCGAACGTCGCGCGCGATGGGGCGACGATGTCGATCCCGCCTTCATCCGCCTGTCCGTCGGATGCGAACCTGTAGAAGAACTGTGGCAAGCCATCGAGGCCAGCCTGAACGCGCTGTGATTACTTCTTGGCTTCGCGCAGTTCTTTGAACACGTAGATCGGCAGCACAACGCTGGCGATCAGCGCCCCCAGCCAGACCAACAGCGTTGCTCCCAACAGGTTCGCAACTCCACCTACGGTCAGCCCAGCGGTTATCAGATCAGTCACCAACAGGCCTACAAAGGTCACGATCAAAGCAATCCCGCCCTTCAGCGCAGGCGCTTTCTTTTCACCCAGCTTCAGGATCAGGGGTTCGGCAATCAGCTGCACCACGGTGAAGACGATTACAACGACGATGAAAGAGATCGGCTTGATCGCAAATCCTGACAACAACAGCGAGGCAAGCAATAACCCAATGGCATTCCCGGCCAGCAAGGCCAGAGCCGACTTAATTCTACGAGACATGAGACGATCTCCGTCAATCAACAATTAGAAACATGCAGATGTTAACAGACCTGCAGGATTTTACGAGGCAATTCAATCGTCTCTTCCTTTTGACCCGTTGAAATCGCATGGTAGAAGACATTCATCAAGATCAGACATGCCCTGACCCGTGAGAGTGAGATGAGCGACGATCCCTATTCCGTTCTTGGCGTGGCAAAAGACGCCAGCGCCGCCGAGATCAAGAAAGCCTATCGGCGCATTGCCAAGGAATGCCATCCGGACCTGAAGCCCGGCGATGCCGAGGCTGAGGCCAAGTTCAAAGCCGCCGCCGCAGCCTACGATTTGCTGAAAGACCCGGAAACCCGTGCCCGGTATGACAATGGCGAGATTGACGCCTCGGGTCAGGAACGCCCGCAACAGCAGTTTTACCGTGAATATGCCGAAGCCGCTGGCAACCCCTATCGCGGACGTCAGGCAGACCCGGACGACATGTCCGACATCTTCGCCGAATTCATGCGCGGGCGTGGCGGGTTTGGCGGCCAGCGCGGCCATGAGTTTCACGCGCCGGGGCACAACCTGAACTATTCGCTGCAGATCAGTTTTCTGGATGCCGTGTTCGGGGCGAGTCAGAAACTTACCCTGCCCGACGGCGACCGAATCGAGGTGAAGATCCCGGCTGGAATTACAGACGGCCAGACCATCCGCCTGCGCGGCAAAGGGGCGCCGGGATTTGGTGAAGGCCCTCCGGGCGACGCTCTGGTAACTGTTTCGGTCGCCAGTCATCCGGTATTTGATCGTCAGGGCGACGACATCCACATCACGCTGCCCATCACCATTGACGAGGCGATTCTGGGCGGCAAAGTCCCCGCCCCTACGATTGATGGCGGCGTGAATGTCAGCGTACCGGCGGGCACCAGCAGTGGTAAAACCCTGCGATTGCGGGGCAAGGGTGTCAAAAAACGCGGCTCGTCCGAGCGTGGGGATCAGTTGATCGAACTGACCGTATCGATGCCCGACAAGATTGATGACGACCTGAAACAGTTCATGGAGACCTGGCGTGAAACACACAGCTACGATCCCCGGAAAGGAATGCCGTCATGACCCTGACCGAGAAGGAACTGATCGAAACCGTCGCCCGACTGACCTCGGACCGACTGACCGAGTATCTGGCGGCCGAGATTGTGATCCCCGAACAATCAGATAAGGGGTTAGTTTATCACAGCATCGACGTCGCCCGTCTGGAACTGGCCTGCGAGTTGCACGAACAGTACGACATGGAGGCAGATGCACTGTCGATGATGATCTCACTGATTGATCAGATGCACGGGCTGCGGGCCGAGTTGCGCGAGGTTCTGAACGCGGTCGAGGCTCAACCCGAACCGGTGCGTCAGCAACTGGTTGAAGTGATCGGCACAGCGCGATTCCGTCGCAGATAACGGGGTTTTGGACTCGACCCATTTGGCGTAGAAGGCCGCCTTGATCCTTTGCCAGGTGGCTCTATGACCCAGTCCCGATCCGAATTGCTGATGCCCGCGGGCAATCTGCGCAAGTTGAAACTCGCCATCCTGTACGGCGCAGACGCAGTGTATCTGGGCACGCCCGACATGTCGTTGCGCACGAAATCCGAGTTCTCGCTGGAAGAGGTGATCGAAGGGGTTGAGTTCTGCCACAGCCATGGCCGACGCGCCTATCTGACGCTGAACCTGTTTTCGCATAATAAAGACATCCCGAAACTGGATGAGTACATCGACACGGTGCGCAAGGTGCAGCCCGACGGGCTGATCATTGCTGATCCGGGTGTGTTCCAATATGTCCGCGAACGCGCACCCGAACTGCCGCTGCATATCTCGACCCAGGCCAATATCTGTTCGTGGCTGTCGGTGAAGTTCTGGCAGGATCAGGGCGCTGAACTGGTGGTTCTGGCACGCGAAGTCTCGTACCCCGAGCTTGTGGAAATCCGCGAGAAGTGCCCTGACATCAAGCTTGAGGCTTTCGTCCACGGTGCGATGTGCATGACCTATTCAGGTCGTTGCCTGCTTTCGAACTTTATGGCCGAACGCGGGGCGAACCAGGGCAATTGCGCCAATTCCTGCCGCTGGAACTATGGCCTGAAACTGCGCCTGAAGGACGGCACGCATCAGGAACTGCGCATCACCGACGAAAACGCGGACCTGTTTGAATTCCTGCTGGAAGAAGGCTGCCGCCCCGGTGATTTGATGCCAATCGAAGAAGATGATCGCGGGTCATACATCCTGAACTCCCGCGATCTGTGCATCATGCCCAAGCTGGATGAATACCTGAAGATCGGTGTCGACAGCCTCAAGGTCGAAGGGCGCGGTAAGTCGGAGTATTACGCCGCCATCGTTGCGCGGGCGTATCGGATGGCGATCGACGACTACAATGCCGATCCTGAGAACTGGGATCCCAGACCATATATGCGCGAACTGGAAACCGTAGGAAACCGCGGCTACACGCTCGCCTTCCACGAAGGGCGCCTGACCAACTATGCGCATGACTACGAACACACCGCTTCGATCGCGCAGTGGGAGTATGCGGGGATTGTCACCGAAGTGACTGAAGACGCCTTTCTGGTCGAGGTGAAGAACAAGCTGGAACCGGGCGACGTGTTGGATTTTGTCTCGCCTATCTCACGCGATACGGTTCTGCTGCGTGTCTACGATTTCGAACGCGCGTCTGACGGCAAGCGGCTGGATGTGGTGCATGGCAGCACGAAGACAGCCATCCGACTGCCTTTCACCCTGTTCGATCACGAAGACATTGACGACCTGCGCGCGCGCTTCCCGGTTTATTCGGTCCTGCGCAAGGAACGTGCCCTGACCGACGAACACTGGAGCCGCATTCGTTTCGACAAACTGGTGCAAGGGCTGGAAACCACTGGCCGCGACAACCCGACGGCTTATGCCCGTCGTCGCGACGAACTGGTCGAAAAGATCGGCGAGGATGGCAATGAACGCCGGTTCAAGACCAACCGTATCGGAACCGAAGGCTGCTGTGGCAAGGGGTGTAACGGGTGTCTGATCTTCTGGCAGGATGAGAAATACGCGCTGGCTCGAGAAGTTCTGTCAAAACGCAAACAAGGCGAACAACTCAGCCGCCGCGAGGCGACGGAACTGAAGCTGCCAGGCGAACCGGCCTGATCCGGTTCATTCGCTCTTGCGATACTCTTCCGGCACATAAAACGTGTAGTCTCGATCCGCCACCTGTTCGTGGCAGACATGGCAATACGCGACTTCACCGGCGCGATCACCCAAGGTATCGCCAAACACAGAACCGTCTGGCAGGACCATGATATAACGCCAATCCGCTGTATCCGGGTTCGCCCCGTTTGCCAGTTTCTCCATTATGAACATGGCACCTGGATGTATGCGCCCTTCATCCGTCACGGTCATGCTGTCCTTGGCCAGGACAGAACCCATAGGCAGCTCTTCGCCTTTTTGCAAAGTCGCATAGTTATGGGCCATGCGGTTGGCATAACTGTTCACAAACCGCTGGCCATGGGTTGCCGAAATATAGGGTGCATCGTTGAATAACGGCCAGCTTTGGTAGTTGAGGATCAGGTCCAGTTGCGCCGCTGCATACCCGCGCGCCATGCGACGGTTCAGCGAACGGTAGTGCTTCAAAGCCTCGTCCTTGCTCAGCTCAGCAGGGTTTTCGATCGCGATATGAGCATTTTCGCTGTCGGCAAAAACCAAACTTGAACTTACCGCAAACGCAAAGGCAAACAAGATTGCTCCGAAAAGGTTAGTGTTAGTAAAGCTTGTGTTCATAATATTGGCCCACCTGAAAATCAGTTCGCCTGAGCACCGCCTGACAGCACCGGTTTAGTCTAGCGACCTCGCAATAACTTGCCAGCTCTGGCCCGGTCCGCTCACCACCTTGTGCATGGATTTGAAAAGGGCCATGCTAGCGATGAACACGGGAAACATAGCAAATTATGCATATTGTTTCAGCACCTGAAACATTAAGTTTACAAGTACACTTATGGCGTGCAGGTGGCGACCGAAAACACTTGATGCGCGATACAACCGACCCGGTCGGACGCCGGCGGAAACTCTATCGGCTCAACCCTGTTTCGGCCTCGATCTGTTTGCGAGACTTGCGAGCGCGTTCGGTTGCCGATTTCAACTGACCACAGGCCGCCATGATATCCTCACCGCGCGTCTTGCGAATGGGCGATGCATAGCCCGCGTGGTAGATGATATTCGCAAAAGCCCGGATACGGTTGTTCGAGCTGCGCTTATACGGCGCGCCGGGCCATTCATTGAACGGAATCAGGTTGATCTTGGCCGGGATGTTGTAACGCTTGATGTGGTCGATCAGGCGGTGTGCATCCTCATCACTGTCGTTCACGCCATCCAGCATCACATATTCAAAGGTGATCCGTTCGGAGTTCGACGCATTGGGATAGCTGGCCAGCGCCTGTAGCAATTCTTCGATGTTCCAACGCTTGTTAATCGGCACCAGCACGTCGCGGGTCTCATCCGTGGTGGCATGGAATGAGATCGCCAGCAAACAGCCGATTTCCTCAGCCGTGCGCGCGATTTCGGGCACGACGCCAGAGGTCGACAGCGTGATACGGCGGCGCGACAGGGAAATCCCTTCGGGATCCATGGCGATTTTCATCGCATCACGGACGTTTTCGAAATTGTAAAGCGGTTCGCCCATGCCCATCAGAACGATGTTCGACAGCAGGCGCGTTTCATCCTTGGGCGCACCGGGGGTGGGCCATTCGTCAAGATCATCGCGGGCCATCATGATCTGACCAACGATCTCGGCCGCAGTCAGGTTGCGCACCAGTTTCTGGGTGCCGGTATGACAGAATGAACAAGTCAGCGTGCACCCGACCTGAGACGAGATGCAAAGCGTGCCGCGATCCTCTTCGGGGATATAGACGACCTCAACCTCATGCCCGCCTGCGATACGGCACAGATACTTGCGGGTGCCATCCTCAGAAACCTGGCGGGTCACAACCTCGGGGATTTCGATCACGAAATTCTCGGCCAATTGTGCGCGGTAGGCTTTGGCCAGGTTGGTCATCTCGGCAAAGTCTCGCACACCCCATTGATAGATCCACTGCCAGATCTGACCGGTGCGCATCTTGGCCTGCTTTTCCGGCGTGCCGTGTTCGATCAGAACAGCGCGCAGCTGGTCGCGGGTTAGCCCGACAAGGTTGATCTTTCCCTCGGGCAGTTTGCGAGGGAGGGTCAGGACATCTTGAGTGATCGGCGCTTTGGGCGACATTTTGGGCTCTCTGAGGCGTATCTCGAAAGATTCTGGCTTGGGATGCGCCTCTATATAGGAACCTGCGCAAAGATCAAAAGGATTCGTCACAATTGGCGGGTATGCATGGAAAAGCCACAGTAACACAGTCACTGCGGCCATTGTCTTGTTTTAATCCGTACGGATCAAAGCCCGCTTAGACACCTGCCGGCGGAATGTAGCAATCTTCGGCGTCCAGAGTCTTAACCGGGTCTTCCGGGCCGCACTGTTCGCCAGTCACCGGATATGTCTCACCTGTGTTTTCACAAGCGCTTAGCACCATGGCCGAGATCATCATCAGCGCAGCAAGAAATTTGTTCAGCATCGGGGCAACTCCTTCGTTTCCTCTGAACTATTTAGTTCAGAAAGTGCGAGGGCTTACTTTGATACGGATCAAGTGCGGGCGCGGACGTCGCGTAATGCTGGCGCGCCGGACAGCATCAAAAACAAAAGCCCCGCCATACCGACGGGGCCTGCACCGAAATACGCTGACTTAATTAGTGCAGCGTTGCTTCGCGTCGTCAATTGCTGCGGTAAAGCCCAGTAACGAGAAGGTGTCTTTCGTCTGCGTCCCGCGTTCCGAGCGGGCCGTCAGAACAGCCTCGTTCCCGCGCTTCATCGCTTCGATCACTTTGGGTTCCTGCCCTTGAGTCGAAGGCCAGGCCCATTCGCCATCAGTAATGAATTCGAATTCGGCGTCGTCGATCTTGACGTTGACGGTCGAACCCGCCGCAAAGGGATAGCCGCCGGTGAACGACACTGTTCCGTTCACGTCATCGCCTGGTCGAAACACCACAAACAGCAAAATGTCGCTACGCCGCACAGAAACCACGCGACCACCGCGGGTGTTAACCGTTTCGTCCGGGGTTGCGACGCTCCAGCATTCAGTGGGGTCTTCTTCAACAAAGACGCTCCAATCTGTCTTGACCGCAACACGGTTGGTGCTGCTGGCCTGCTGAGCGATTGCAGATGTCGCGACGGTACCTGCCACAGACAGGCCCGCGATCACACGAACGAGCATTGATCCCATTTGTCCAGCCTCCTAGCTCGACCCATACCTCAAACCCATCGGACATGGCTGCGAACCCTTCCGGCCCGTCTATTCCGTTGCGCATTCCGATGATTGCCGACATACACACACTAACGCAGGTTTCGCCACAGGCGAAAGGGCGATTGGCAGAATTTTGCGCATAATTTCGGAGGTCCAGATGACGCAGCCCATACCCATGACAGAACTGTGGCGTGGTGCTTTGCTTGAGAGTTTGCATCTGGGCCACGCGGTGATCTGCGATGACAGCGGCCAAATCGCCCGCAGCTGGGGCGATCCGCAAGCGGTGATCTACCCAAGGTCCTCAGCCAAAATGATTCAGGCACTTCCACTGGTCACGTCGGGTGCCGCGGCGAAATACGGCTTGAACAGCGAACATCTTGCGCTGGCCTGCGCCTCACATAACGGTGCCGCGATCCACACCGATCGGGTAACAGCATGGCTGGATCACCTGGGGCTGACCGAGCATGATCTGCGCTGCGGCCCACAGGAACCAGCAGATACAGCAGCTCGCGATCGGCTGATTTTAGCTGACGACACGCCTTGCCAGATCCACAACAATTGCTCGGGCAAACACTGTGGATTTCTGACATTGGCTCAGCACATGGGCGCAGGCCCGGAATACCTTGAAATCGACCACCCGGTGCAACAAGCCTGTCTGTCAGCCATTGAAGAAACCACCGGAGAGACCAGCCCGGGATATGGCATCGACGGCTGTTCCGCTCCAAATTTCGCGATCTCGCTGGCGGGATTGGCACGTTCGATGGCGTGGTTTGCCAGTGCCGCAGACCGCTCGGATCGCTCCTCTGATGCTGCGGCACAACTGGTTGCGGCAATGGTCAAGCACCCCGAGCTGGTGGCCGGTGAGACCCGTGCCTGCACCGAGCTGATGCGCGCCATGAATGGCAGGGTTGCCATCAAAACCGGGGCCGAGGCCGTGTTTGTGGCCATCATACCGGAAAAACGTATGGGCGTTGCGTTGAAGATCACCGACGGCACCACCCGCGCCAGCGAATGTGCGATTGCCGCGATACTGGTCAGCCTCGGCGTGCTGGAGGCCGATCACCCGGCCACCCGCAAATTCATGAACGCCACGCAATACAGCCGGCGCGGGCTGGAATGCGGCGTGATCAAACCTGCGCCGGGCTTCCCCGGCTAAGGTCCTCACATCTCGATCTCATGCACCTCGGCCACTTCGACCGAGCCTGAACCGTTGACGACCATTGGACAACCCTTGGCCATGGCGGTCGCTGCGTCGATGCTGTCGGCCTTGATCACCGTAAAGCCCGAGGCCGGGTTCGCACCGCCGTTGTCAACGACCCCGCTGTTGGTGACGGTATAGGACTGGCCCACCGGGTTGCCGGGGATTTCCAGCGCCTCACCCATGTCCTGAAACCAGGCACCCCAGGCGGCCATGGTCGCCTCAATCTCGGCGGGGTCGGTTGGGGTGTGGCCCCCATGATATACAAACAAAAATTGGGGCATGTCGCTCCTCCCTGATGAAAACCTATTTGCAAAGTGCTTCGAGTTTACGCAGCGAAGATGTCCAACCCTGATTGTGGTTCGCTGCCGCTTCGGCATCGGCCAGTTCTCGGTGATCCAGTGTCAGTCGTGATCCGGTGTCGGTTGCTGCGACCGACAAAGTCACGTGGCTTTCGTTGCCGCGCTGGTCCTGATCATCATGCCAGCCCCATGTGAAACCCACTGATTTAGGTGGATCGACATGGGTCACATGGCCTGAAACCTTGTATCGTTGGCCCTCGCCATTCTCCATCACCGAATACCATGGGCCTGTTCGCGAAAAATCCAGATTATGTTCGGGCACATGCATCCCTTCGGGCCCCCACCATTGCAGCAACCTGCTGCCGTCACTGATCCATGCGAACAAGTCTTCAGGGCTGACGGGGAAGTCCCGTTTCAGTTTCAGGTCGGCCATGAATTCTCCCTTTCGATAATTTCGCTCAAACGATCGAGGCTGCTTTCCCAGAATTGGCGCCTGGAAATGGTCCAATCGGCAATCAGCCGCAGCCCCTCGGGTCGGACAGAATACATCCGCTGCGTGCCTTGGGCGCGCTGTTGCACCAGCCCTGCCTCTCGCAAGACCTTTAGGTGGCGCGAAATTGCAGCCCCCGAGACACCGCGCCCTTCGATCAGGTCACCGGCGGGCAGTTCACCCTGTTCCATCAATTGTTCGACAATCGAAAATCGGGTGGCGTCAGACAGTGCTGAAAAGGCGGTCAGAAGCGTGCTCATGACCACTATTTAACACAAATGTTAAATAAAAGATAGCCTCGGTTATTCCTCGGCAAAGTCAGCGCGGCTGTACCCTTGCAGGTAAAGCAGCGCCGTCAGGTCACCGTGATTCACACGCACGTCGCATTGGGCGGCAACTGAAGGCTTGGCATGAAGGGCAACTCCGGTTCCGGCCCGGCCCAGCATTCCAAGGTCATTTGCTCCGTCGCCAACGGCCATTACGTCATTTTCAGACAGCTCAAGCCGGGCAGAGATCTGTTCCAGTGCTTCGATCTTGGCCTGCCGTCCCAAAATGGGGCGCGCAACATCGCCCGTCAGTTTCCCGTTTTTAGTCAACAGCGTATTGGCCCTGTTTTCATCAAACCCCAGCAACTCTGCCACCCGTGCCGTAAAGGCTGTGAACCCACCCGATACCAACGCCGCATGGGCACCGTTCGCCCGCATCGTGGCCAGCAATGCCCTGCCACCCGGCATGAGGGTGATCCTTTCGTTCAGAACTTTATCAATGACGCGCTCATCCAGATCCTTCAGCAATCCAACCCGTTCGATCAACGCCCCCTCAAAGTCCAGCTCTCCGTTCATGGCACGGGCAGTGATGTCCTTGACCCTGTCTCCAACACCGGCTTCATCCGCCAGTTCATCGATGCATTCTTGCTGGATCATCGTGCTGTCCATATCGGCCAGCAGCATCTTTTTGCGCCGCCCTTCTGCAGGTTGCACGATCAGGTCGACACCCATGCCCTGCAAGTCCGCCCAGACGTCCCAGCGATTGTCGGGCATGTCGCTCAATTCAAACTCTAGCGCCTCATCAGGGCTGAGCCAGATGACATCCCCGCCGCCCCACGCGTTGCGCAGCGACTCGGGCAGGGTGCGGTCCAGCGAAGGCGCTGCAGGATTGGTCAGCAAAGTTGCGACATACATATTCAATCTCCAATGTCGTGCCTGCGTCAGGTGGTTTAAGGCGTCAATGGGATACGGCCCCGTGCCGTCAATTCCCAACAAGTCTGCCCTTCGAATACAGCCACACCAACCGGACGCCCATAGCCCGCGCCTGTATCCAGGTTGACGCGATTTCCATAATGCGTCGCCTGATCCACTGGCGTGTGACCATGCACGATCAGCTTGGGATGCGGACCTCGATGGTTGTGAAAAACCTGCCTGATCCAGACCAGATCACTTGCGCGTTGTTCATTGAGCGGCACGTTCGGGCGGATACCGGCGTGAACAAAGGCAAGCTCGGGCGTCTGATGCATCAACGCCAAATCGCGCAGGAAGGTCAGGTGAGACTTTGGCACCGCCCCCTTCGCCATCCGGTGCAAGTCTTCCAGCCGGATTTGACCTTCAAACTCCACCCCGTAACTACGCAAAGTCTCAATCCCGCCTAACCGATCATGCAGCCAGTGGTACCCCACGAGCAGATGCGGATCGTGGCGTGGAGTGTCTTCCATGAACCAGGCAAACATCCGGTCGTGATTGCCCAGCAGGGTGATCCAGTTCCGACCCGCATCACGCCCGTCGATCAGGTGATCGATCAAGCCCCGGCTATCGGGACCGCGATCCACGTAATCACCCAGAAACACAACCTGAGCATCAGGTCCGCCGTCACTTTGGATCAAAGACAGTGCGCGCTCCAGTTCAGCCACCTGTCCGTGCAGATCACCGATTACATAGACAGGCTGTGTCATAGACATCCTCCGCCGGTAGTGCTCAGCACGCTTGTGCCCCAGATTGCGGTTCCAGAGAACAAAGGACCCGGGTCTTTTCAAAACCGGGCCCTGAACTGTTTCTCAAACTCAACAGGCCGCGTCAGGCGACATCAAACACCAATGGCTTGATTTGCGTGAACAGACCCGTTTCCGCCAGCTTGGCGCGGGCCTCGGCTGGAACCGGTTCGTCTACGTAAAGCAGCGCAATGGCTTCACCGCCTGCCTCGGAGCGACCAAGGGTAAAGTTGGCGATGTTGACGTTGTTCTCACCCATGGTCTGACCCAATGCACCGATGATGCCCGGCACGTCTTCGTTGGTCGTGTACAGCATATGAGCGCCGATCTCAGCGTCGATATTGATGCCCTTGATCTGGATAAAGCGCGGCTTGCCGTCGCTGAACACAGTGCCCCCGATCGAACGCTCGCGCTTGTCGGTCACAACGGTGACTTTGATATAGCCCTCAAACGCGCCCGATTTGTCCTGATTGGTGGTCGAGATTTTGATCCCACGCTCTTTCGCGACAACCGGGGCCGAAACCATGTTCACCTCGGGGTTGAACTTTTTCATGATCCCCGCGACCACTGCGCAGTTTAGCGCGGCAAGGTTCATTTCAGCGGCCACACCATCATAAAGGATGTTGATCGCCTTAACAGGCTCATCCGTCATCTGACCAATAAAGCCGCCAAGATGCCCGGCCAGCTTGATCCAAGGCCCCATGACCTTGGCCTCTTCCGCCGTCACGCTGGGCATGTTCAGCGCATTCTCGACCGCGCCTGTCAGCAAATAGTTCGAGATCTGTTCGGCCACCTGCAACGCCACGTTCTCCTGCGCCTCGGTCGTTGCCGCACCAAGGTGTGGTGTACAGACCACGTTGGGCAGGTTGAACAGCGCATTTTCCTTCGCCGGCTCTTCGCTGAACACGTCAAAGGCTGCCCCGGCGACGTGTCCGGATTGCAGAGCTTCGGCCAGAGCGTCTTCGTCTACCAGTCCACCACGTGCACAGTTGATGATACGAACCCCTTTCTTGGTTTTGGCAAGGTTCTCGCGGCTCAGGATGTTGCGGGTCTGGTCAGTCAGCGGTACGTGCAGCGTGATAAAGTCGGCGCGCGACAGCAACTCGTCCAGTTCAACTTTTTCCACGCCCATTTGCGCGGCTTTCTCTTCGCCCAAATAGGGATCATAGGCGACGACCTTCATCTTCAGTCCAAGGGCGCGTTCACAAACTATGCCACCAATGTTCCCTGCACCAATAACACCGAGGGTCTTGTTGGTCAGCTCGATCCCCATAAACTTGGACTTCTCCCACTTGCCTGCATGGGTCGAGGTAGAGGCCTCGGGGATTTGCCGCGCCACGGCAAACATCATCGCAATCGCGTGTTCAGCGGTCGTAATCATGTTGCCGAACGGCGTGTTCATTACGATCACACCTTTCTTCGAAGCCGCATCCTTGTCGATATTATCCGTGCCGATACCAGCGCGGCCAATGACCTTCAGCTTGTCGGCTTTCTCCAGGATGGTCGGTGTGACCTTGGTGGCCGAGCGGATGGCAAGACCGTCATACTGACCGATCACTTCGGCCAGCTTGTCTTTGTCCTTGCCCAGATCAGGCATGAAATCCACGTCGATGCCACGATCACGGAAAATCTGCACGGCGGTTTCGCTGAGCTTGTCAGATACGAGTACTTTGGGGGCCATTTTCTCTGGTCCTTTGAAGAATTCTGGGGGTTGGCGGGCTGAAGCCCGCCCTACGATTTCAAATGTGAGTAGGCCGGGCTTCAGCCCGGCACCGGGTCATCAGGCAGCTTCGGTTTGCGCTGCGATCTCGGCCTCGAAGGCCCAGGCCAACCAAGGCAACATCGCCTCGATATCCGAGGTCTCAACCGTACCGCCGCACCAGATACGCAGACCCGCAGGCGCGTCGCGATAGGCACCGATATCCAATGCAATATTCTCGACCTCCAACCGTTTGGCCACAGCCTTGGCAAAAGTCGCACCGTCCTGAATGCGTGCATCGGTAAACTTCAAGCACACAGATGTGTTCGATTGCGTCGCCGCATCCTCGGCCAGATTGGCGATCCAATCATTCTTCGCACAGAACGTATGAACCGCATTGGCATTCGCATCAGCACGGGCGATCAGCCCTTGCAACCCACCGACCGAGCGCGCCCAGTCCAGCGCGAACAGATAATCCTCAACCGCCAGCATCGAGGGCGTGTTGATCGTGGCTCCGGTAAAGATACCTTCGATCAGCTTGCCGCCTTTGGTCAGACGGAAAATCTTGGGCAGCGGCCATGCGGGGGTGTAGCTCTCCAGCCGTTCAACCGCACGTGGGCTCAGGATCAACATGCCGTGGGCCGCTTCGCCACCCAACACTTTCTGCCAGCTAAAGGTGGTGACATCCAGTTTGTCCCACGGCAGGTCCATCGCAAAAGCGGCGCTGGTCGCATCACAAATTGTCAGGCCCTGACGGTCATCAGCGATCCAGTCGCCAGTGGGAACCCGCACGCCCGAGGTTGTTCCATTCCAGGTGAACACCACGTCATTGGCGAAATCGACCGAAGCCAGATCCACGATCTGCCCGTAATCCGCCGTTTTCACCTCGGCATCGATCTTCAGCTGTTTGACCACATCCGTCACCCAGCCCGCGCCAAAGCTTTCCCAAGCCAGCATCTCGACCTTGCGCTCACCTAGCAGCGACCACAACGCCATCTCAACCGCACCGGTGTCCGAGGCGGGAACGATCCCGATTTTGTAATCTGCCGGAATACCCAGCACCTCACGCGTGCCTTCAATGGCCGCTTTCAGCTTATCCTTGCCAACAGCGGCCCGGTGGGAACGACCCAACGCGGCATCGGCCAATTTAGTCAGATCAAATGTAGGGGGTTTGGCACAGGGGCCCGAGGAAAAACGCGGATTTGCCGGCCGCGCTGCCGGTCGTTCAATCGTCATCTGTATTACCCTTTCAGATACACGCCCCTCGTTGGGGAGGGGTGTCCCACGCACAGAGCTATGGGGCCTTTGCACCTGCAGCAAGCGGAAAAGACACTTCGTCAGGCGAAAACGACATCTGAAAAGGCTACAAATCGGAACGCGAGTTTCCGATTGGCGAAAACCCCGCCTATGTTTTGGCGGGGTTTTGTTATGGGATTATTCTGCGGCGTCTGCGTATGCGTCCATTGGGGGGCATGTGCAGACGAGGTTTCTGTCGCCATATGCGTTGTCGACGCGGTTGACGGGGGACCAGTATTTGTCGACGCCCATGGAGCCCGGAGGGAAGCAGGCCTGTTCACGGGTGTAGGGGCGGTCCCATTCGCCGACCAGATCGCGCACGGTGTGGGGGGCGTTTTTCAGCGGGTTGTTGTCCGCGTCGATCTTGCCGTCGATGATGTCCTGCGCTTCCGAGCGGATGGACAGCATGGCGTCGCAGAAACGATCCAGCTCGGCCATGGGCTCAGACTCGGTCGGCTCCACCATCAGGGTTCCGGCCACCGGCCAGCTCATGGTCGGCGCGTGGAAGCCTGAATCGACCAGGCGCTTGGCCACGTCGTCGACGGTGACATGCGCCTCGGCATCCAGCGGACGGGTGTCGAGGATGCATTCATGCGCCACCCGGCCCGTTTCCGAGGTGTAGAGGATCGGATAGGCATCCTTGAGCCGCGCCGCGATGTAGTTGGCGTTCAGGATCGCCACTTTCGTGGCCTGCGTCAGACCCGCGCCGCCCATCAGCAGCACATAAGCCCAGCTGACCGGCAGGATCGAAGGCGAGCCGAAGGGCGCTGCCGAGACCGGGCCCACGGCGGTGCCGTATTCCGGGTGACCGGGCAGGTGCTCTTCCAGATGCGCCTTGACGCCAATCGGACCCATGCCGGGGCCGCCGCCACCATGCGGGATGCAGAAGGTCTTGTGCAGGTTCAGGTGGCTGACGTCACCGCCAATATCCCCCGGACGCGACAGACCCACCATGGCGTTCATGTTGGCCCCGTCGATATAGACCTGACCTCCATGGTCATGGGTGATCTGGCAGACCTCCTGCACGGTGGTCTCGAACACGCCATGGGTCGAGGGATAGGTGATCATGCAGGCGGCCAGATGATCGCTGTGCTTCTCAGCTTTGGCGCGGAAGTCGTTCAGATCAATGTTGCCATTCTCATCCGCCAGCACCGGCACAACCTGCCAGCCCACCATCTGGGCCGAGGCCGGGTTGGTCCCGTGCGCCGAGGTTGGGATCAGGCAGACATTGCGCTGCCCTTCGCCGCGGGCGAAGTGGTAGTTGCGGATGGTCAGAAGGCCCGCGTACTCGCCCTGCGCGCCCGAGTTGGGCTGCTGGGAGATCGCGTCATAACCGGTGATCTGGCACAGCTTGTCGTTCAGATCGGCGATCATCTCGTGATAGCCCTGCGCCTGATCTTCGGGGCAGAACGGGTGCAGATTGCCAAACTCGGGCCAGGTGACCGGGATCATCTCGATCGTGGCGTTCAGCTTCATGGTGCAGGAGCCCAGCGGGATCATCGCCCGGTCCAGCGCCAGATCGCGGTCGGCCAGACGGCGCATATAGCGGGTGATCTCGGCCTCGGCCCGGTTCTGGTGGAAGATCGGGTGGGTCAGATAGGCACTTTCGCGCAGCGCATAGTCCGGCAGGCGGTACTGCTTGTTCGAGCTGTCATCGGTGCGGTCGATGCCGAAAGCACCCCAGACGGCCTCGATGGTCTCAGGCCGGGTCTGTTCGTCCAGACTGATGCCCACTTTCGTATCGCCGACCTTGCGCAGGTTGACGCCACGGGCCACGGCAGCTTCCATGACGGTCTTCTGCAGATGGCCGACCTCGACCGTGATGGTGTCGAAGAACACTTCCGGCTCAACGGCAAAACCCGCCTCTTCCAGGCCAGCGGCCAGGCGCGAGGTCTTGCGGTGCACCGATTGCGCGATGGCCTTGATGCCGTCGGGGCCGTGATAGACCGCATACATCGAGGCAATGACCGCCAGCAGCGCCTGCGCGGTGCAAACGTTCGAGTTGGCTTTCTCGCGACGAATGTGCTGTTCGCGGGTTTGCAGCGACAGGCGGTAGGCCTTGTTGCCACGGCTGTCGATGGACACACCGATGATCCGGCCCGGCATCGAGCGCTTCAGCTTGTCGGTGGTTGCCATGTAAGCGGCGTGCGGGCCGCCATAGCCCATCGGCACGCCAAAGCGCTGGGTCGAGCCGATGGCGATATCCGCGCCCATCTCGCCCGGTGACTTCAGCAGCGCCAGCGACAGGATGTCGGCGGCAACAATGGCGATGGCTTTGTGTTCATGCAGTGCCGCGATCTCGGCGGTGAAGTCGCGCACATGGCCATGGGTGCCGGGGTATTGGAAGATCGCGCCAAAGACCGCGCCCGCATCCAGGCTGTCGGGATCACCCACCTGCACGTCGATGCCCAAAGGCTCGGCACGCGTCTTAATGACCGCGATGGTCTGCGGGTGGCAGTTCTTGTCGACAAAGAAGGCTGCATTGTTCGCCTTGGACCGCCCGCCGCGCTTGGCCATGGCCATGGCTTCGGCAGCCGCCGTGGCTTCGTCCAGCAAGGACGCGTTGGCCACGTCCAGCCCGGTCAGGTCGCTGACCATGGTCTGGAAGTTCAGCAGCGCCTCAAGACGACCCTGGCTGATCTCGGGCTGATAGGGCGTGTAGGCCGTGTACCAGGCCGGGTTTTCCAGAATGTTGCGCAGGATCGGTGCAGGTGTGGTGGTGCCGTAATAGCCCTGACCGATCAGCGAGGTCAGAACGGTGTTCTTGCTCGCCACCTCTTTCATGTGGAACAGAGCATCACGTTCCGTCATCGCCGGACCCCAGTCCAGCGGCTCTTTCTGCCGGATCGCGGGCGGGACGGTGACGTCGATCAGTTCGTCCAATGTCTTGAAGCCGATCACCTTGAGCATGTCGCGCATCTCGGTGGGCGACGGGCCAATGTGGCGGCGGTTGGCAAAGTCATAGGCTTCGTAGTCGGTCAGTTTGAAGGCCATTGCAGCGCTCCTATGAATAAGTCAGGTCCGGCAGAGACCGCGCAGATCTCCGGTGGAAGGCGGGCCAGTCCGGCCCGAGCGGGCGGAGCCCCAAAAGCAGAAGCTCCGGATAAAGCGGTGGAACCCCAGGCGCGGGCCCCCGGTTTGGTTTAGCCGATGAAGGCTTTGTATCCGGCCTCGTCCATCAGGTCCTCAAGCTGCGATGCGTCCGCAATCTTGATCTTGTAGATCCAGGCTTCGCCTTCGGGGTCTTCGTTCAGCGCGCCGGGGTTGTCGGCCAGCGCTTCGTTCACTTCAACGATCTCGCCATCCACCGGAGCATAAAGCTCGGACGCGGCCTTGACGGATTCGATCACGCCGATCTCGCCGTCTTTCTCGAACTCGTCTCCCGCTTCCTGCTGCTCGACAAACACCACCTCACCCAGCTGTTCAGCCGCGTGCTTGGTGATGCCAAGCGTGGCGGTATCGCCCTCAACGGTCAGCCATTCATGCTCTTCGGAATAATAGGTTGCCATCTTGTCTCTCTCCTGACTTCAACGCTTGTAATTCTGTGTGACAAAGGGCAGCGCCACGATCTGCGCCGGTTGCGCCTTGCCCCGAATGATCAGGTTCACCTTCTCGCCGGGCTCACCATGGCCCTTCGACACGTAGCCCATCGCAACCGGACCACCCACCGTGGGGCCAAAGCTGCCCGAGGTGATCTGACCAATCGTGTTGCCCTCAAGGCATTGCACCTCAACGCCCTGACGCGCCGGTGCCCGGCCGTCGGGCTTGATGCCCACCAGCTTGCGCGCCGCGCCCTCGGCCAGTTCCTTTTGCACGCGATCCGCGCCTGGGAACCCGCCTTCTTCCTTGCGGCGTTTTTGAATAGCCCAGCCCAGGGATGCCTCGATGGGCGAGGTGCTCTGGTCGATGTCATTGCCATACAGGCACAGCCCCGCCTCAAGCCGCAGGCTGTCGCGCGCGCCCAGACCCGCAGGTTCGCAATCTTCATGCGCCAGGAAAGCCTTGCTGATCTCGATCGCCTTGTCCTCGGGGATCGAGATCTCGTAACCATCCTCGCCGGTATAGCCCAGACGCGAGATGCGGCATTCAACGCCGTTGATATCGGCCACGGTGGTTTCCATGAACTTCAGATCGCGGGCAGCAGGGCAAAGTTCCCCCACCACATCCTCGGCCTTGGGACCCTGCACCGCCACCAGCGCCCGGTCGAAGATCTCGGTCACTTCGACGCCTTCGAGGTGCGCGCGCATATGCGGAATGTCCTGATACCGCAGCGCCGCGTTCACAACCACAAAGAAATGATCGCCCGCATTCGACACGATCAGGTCATCCATGATCCCGCCATCCGCATTCGTAAAGAACCCGTACCGCGCCTTGCCTTCCTTCAGCGTCGCATAAGCCTGAGGGCACAAAGCTTCCAGCTTCTCACCCACATTCTCGCCGCGCAAAATCACCTGACCCATGTGAGACACATCAAACAACGCCGCCTTCTCACGACACTGCTTATGCTCCCCCATAATCCCCAGCGAATACTGAACAGGCATCTCCCAGCCAGCAAAATCAACCAACTTACCTCCCAACTCAACATGCAACGAATACAAGGGAGTGCGTTTCGGTGAAGTCATTGCGGATACCTTTTCCTACCTATGGGTCGGTGCGCATCCCAACAGTCTGCAACAAGCAGTGAGGATTGCAACGATTCCAGACAGCCTACGCCCGACGCACCGTTCCTGGGAACGTTCTGCATACGGATGTATGCACATAAATGTTCCTATAGGAAACTTTTTTCCCTTAAGCAACACGCCTTGTTTGAAACTCAGAGGCTCGAAACGTTTTCTGCCGGAATTTTTCCAGTCTACTTGACCGCAAGAAACAGAAAAAACAGTATTTTACCCTCACTTTTTGCTATTGCCCCGCAAGTGACTGAACAGCGGCGTCAAGCACGCTCAGGCCAGCAAGCAGGTCGCTTTCGGCGGTGTCTTCAGCGAAATCGTGACTGATTCCGTTGATCGACGGCACAAACAACATGGCAACCGGCATCAGGCGCGACACGTTTGTTGCGTCATGCAACGCGCCCGAGGGCATCCGGCGCCATTTCCCCGGAGCAACCTGTTGCGCGCCACCTTCCAACGCATCCTGCAATGCCTTGTCCATGGCCACAGGTTCAAGCCCCAGCATCGGGCCATACTCCAGCGCCATCGCCTGTTCATCGGCTACCTCTTGTGCTGTCGCGCGAATGATCTCTTCCATCCGGACGAGGCGCTCCGCATCGCCATCCCGCCATTGCATCGAAAACCGAACCCGACCCGGAACTATGGATGAGGCATTGGGGTACACGTCAACACGTCCGATGGTCCAGACGGTCTGAGGCGTCACCACATTTCGGAAACGTTCATTGAGACGCGTGTTGAAAAGGGACAACGCCTGAAACGCGTCGCGGCGCAGGTGCATCGGTGTGGTGCCTGCGTGGTTCTGCTGACCCTCAAAAGTGATCGACATGTCGCGGATGCCGACAATATCAGTGACGACGCCGACCTGATCTCCTGTCGCGTCCAGGGACGGGCCTTGTTCGATATGCATCTCGATATAACCTTTGAAGTTGGACGGGTCGATAAAGCCACCAGACAGTTCGGACATTGAGGACCGCGCGGCACCAAAACTGACGCCCGCACCATCTGTCAAAGCATCTGCCCGTTCCAATGGCAGGCCACCGGACCATACGGCTGAGCCTGTGGTCACGCCGAACCGACCTTCTTCGTCCTGAAAGCTGACGACCGAGATGGGCCGATCACTTGAACGCGCGATTTCCAGTGCTGCAATGACGCCAAGCGCTCCGTCCAGCCAACCGCCCTCGGGCTGACTGTCGGAATGCGATCCCATCAACAGCGACGGACCTTCGGCCAACCCAAACAAGTTTCCGACCGGATCGAAATGCGGTGTCAGCCCCGCGTCAGACATGCGTTCGGCAAGCCATTTGCGCGCTTGGATGTCTGCTTGGGAATAGGCCGGTCGGATCACACCCTTGCCTACACCCGAGGCCCCGAATTCACGCAGCTTGTGCAAATCCGCCAAGAACCGTTCGTGATTGACCGACATGACACCTCCAAGTTTTCGTTGGGCAGACCATAGCCACAAACCGGAACACAGCCAGGAATTTTTCAACCGCACATGAAACCCCTCTGGTCCCGGGGTAGAACCTGCCCTAAGACGTCTGCGCAAGAGGGACCGACATGTCACATATCACATTGGTGCGTCACGGGCAGGCCAATACCGCAGCGCGCGACGAAGTAAGCTATGACAAGCTCAGCGAGTTGGGGCATCAGCAAGCCCGTTGGCTGGGCGCGCATCTGCGCGACACACGCAGCCACTATACCCGCGTTTATTGCGGCACTCTGACTCGCCATGCAGAAACCGCCCAAAGCATGGGGCTGTCTGACCCGATCCGTGATGCACGATTGAACGAGATTGAATATTTCACCCTGGCACAACTGCTCGAAGAACAGCACGGGGTTGCGATCCCCACGGACCGCGAGGGTTTTGTCGAACATCTGCCCCAAACCTTTGCCGCTTGGGCCAATGGCGACATCAGGAACGCACCCGAAACCTTCGAAGCGTTCGAAACGCGTGTTCGTGATGCGCTGAGTGAAATCGGAACCGAAGGCGGACCCGCCATTGTTGTCACCTCGGGCGGGTTGATCTCGATGGTGGTGCGGCAGGCGATGGGGTTGGACATCCCGTCGATGGCACGTGTGGCCCTTGCCATCATGAACACGTCAATGCATCGTCTGCATCCGATTGGGGCGCAACTGAGCCCGGTTCTTTTCAATGCCGTTCCGCATCTTGAGGCACCCGACCGGCAGTTCGCGCAGACCCACCTGTAACCAGATCGGAGATACCCCATGCAGCTTTATTATGCCCCTCGCACGATCTCGGTCGCTGTTGCGATTGCTCTGGAAGAGGCCGGCTTAGAATATGAGGTGATCAAACTGGACTTTGCCGGGGGCGAGCAGACGAAACCGGCTTACCGGCAGATCAACCCCAAAGGTCGGGTGCCGGCGCTGGTTGTTGATGGTGGTATCCTGACCGAAACCGGAGCGCTGCTGGAGTATGTCGCTGCCCAAGCACCTGCCGCAGGCTTGGTTCCTGCTGATCCGGTCATGGCCGCGCGCATGCGTGAGGTGATGTTCTATCTTGCGTCGACCATGCACGTGAACCACGCGCACAAGATGCGCGGAGCGCGATGGGCGGACAAGAAGCCAAGCTGGAAAGACATGAAGGATAAGGTCCCACAAACAATGACAGCATCCTGTGAATACATCTGTTCAAACGGCCTGCGTGGGCCGTTTGTTCTGGGTGAGGCATTTTCGCTGGCAGATGCCTATCTTTATGTGGTTTGCAGCTGGCTGGAAGGCGACGGCGTCGATGTCACGGCCTTCCCCAAAATTCTCGCCTTCCGCGAGGCGATGGAGGCGCGGCCTTCAGTTCAGGCGGTACATGCCGCCGGAATGCTCTGACAAAAGGAAATACGATGACACATCTCTGGGTCCGGGCAGAACAGCGCCCGAACGAGGAACGGGTTGGGCTGACCCCCGAAGGTGCCGCGGCGTTGATCGCGGCTGGCATCCGCGTGACGGTCGAGGAAAGCCATGTTCGTGCCATTCCAATCGACGGCTACAAGGACGCAGGCTGCGAGATCGCACCTGAAAACTCCTGGCCTGACGCTCCGGCGGACGCGATCATTTTCGGCCTCAAAGAGTTGCCCGAAGATGGCACGCCCCTGCCCCACCGACACATCATGTTCGGACATGCCTACAAGGGCCAGCATTCCGGCCGCGCTTTGCTGGAACGGTTCAAGGCCGGGGGCGGCACGCTGTATGATCTTGAGTATCTGGTGGATGAAGACGGTCGTCGGGTTGCGGCCTTTGGCTATTGGGCCGGCTATGCGGGTGCGGCAGTGACGCTCAAAGCATGGGCCGCGCAGCATCGGGGCGACCAATGTCCGCCTGTTGGGGTTTATGCCGGTAAGGACAAGCTTAATGCCGATTTGCTGGCCGAACTGGACGCCACAGGGGCCGAACGACCAAGCGCCATTGTCGTCGGGGCCTTGGGCCGCGTCGGCACTGGTGCTGCCGATCTGTGCGAAGCGATGGGTATCACTGTCACCAAATGGGATATGGCCGAAACTGCCAGCGGTGGTCCTTTCCCGGAAATCCTGGACCATGACCTGTTCCTGAATTGCATCTTCGCGCGGCCGGGTACGCCGGTCTTTGTTCCGCGTGACGCGCTGACCGCATCACGCAAGCTGACTGCCATTGGCGACGTCGCCTGCGACCCGGACAGCGATTACAACCCGGTGCCGGTCTACGACCGCGCAACCACATGGGAGGCCCCAGTGCTGCGCGTGGCCGATGATCCGGTGATGGACGTCATGGCCATCGACAACCTGCCGTCGATGCTGCCGGTCGAAAGCTCGGAAGACTACGCCGCGCAACTGCTGCCGTCTCTGCTGACACTGACCGATCTGGACAGCGGCGTCTGGGGTCGGGCAGAAGCAACCTACAAAACGCATATTGAAGGACTCTGAACGATGACGATTCACTGGTGTGGCACCGGCCTGTCGGCCATCCCCGGCCTGCGCCGCCTGATCGAGGGCGGGCACAAGGTCACTGTCTGGAACCGAACCATCGAAAAGGCCCAAGCCGAGGTCGGCGACCTGACCGACGATATCCGGGCGTTCGACATCGAAGCCCTTGCCAAGGTGCTGGGCAAAGGCGATGTGATCGTCTCGATGCTGCCGGGCGACTGGCATGTTCCGCTGGCAGAATTGGCGATCTCGAAACAGGCCAACTTCGTCTCATCTTCGTACATCGCGCCCGAGATGCGTGCGCTGGACGACAAGGCGCGCGAGGCCGGTGTGATTCTGGTAAACGAAGTCGGGCTGGACCCGGGCATCGACCACCTGATGGCTCATGCGTTGGTCGACGACTATCGCGCCTCAGATGTGTTCGATCCTGAAAACCACCTGAGCTTTATTTCTTATTGCGGGGGCATCCCGAAAACGCCCAACCCGTTCCGATACAAGTTCAGCTGGTCGCCTCTGGGCGTGCTCAAGGCACTGCGGTCGCCCTCGAAGTCGATCCGCGACTATGCCCCGCTGGATGTTGCACGCCCATGGGATGCCATCAGCAGCTATATCGCGCCGCTGCCCACACCGGAGAGCTTCGAGGTTTACCCCAACCGCGACTCGATCCCCTTCATGGCGCAATACCATTTCGAGGATCACTGGCCGGTCAAGGAATTCGTCCGCGGCACCCTGCGCCTGAACGGCTGGGCCGACGCGTGGTCGGATGTGTTCACCGAGATCGAAACTCTTTCCGGGCCCGAAGGTGACGCTCGCCTGAAAGAGATGTCGGATCAGTTCTGGGACGAAAACGCCTACGATGAGGGCGAACCAGACCGCGTTGTGCTGTGCGTTGGCCTAAAGGCCGAGAAGAACGGTATTGAGGTCTGGAACAAGACCTATGTCATGGATGCCTGGGGCGATGCGCGCGGCACCGCCATGGCGCGTCTGGTGTCGATCCCGGTATCACTGGCAATCGAGGCGGTCCTGAACCGAGCAATCCCGGCAGGGGTTCACGCAGCGCCCAGCGATCCGAAACTTGTGCAGGATTGGATGAGTGAGATCGATACGCTGGCACAACATTTGCAGATCGTTGATCACTTGGCCTGATTGAAAAGTGAAAGCCATCCCAGTTTTGCTGGAATGGCTTTCATAGTTCTTGGCTAAACATGACTTGCGTTCCCTTTCGGGCTTTCAGATGTACCGCTCAATCGTGTCTTCGATGTCGCTTCGATTGATGCCGAGCTCGGACAATTGTTGATCGCTCAAAGCGTTCAGATGCTGGGCCGCCCGGACAATGTCCGGGCTGATGGCACGGATGCGCATGGCACGGTCGAATAGCAGCAATGCACTAGCAGCCGGGGCCGGTTGATTGGTGGGCGGGATAACGTCAAACATATTGATAACCTCACTAACAATGAACTGGGGATGATTTAACTCAGGGGTTTTTCACCATCATTGCCGGTAGGGTTTGTTGTGATAAACACTCTCGTACGCGCATCGATTGATCTGGTCCCGCTGGACACCGATATCGGCAAGTTGTTGATCATCCAGCTTCTCAAGATCGCGCACAGTTTTTGCAAGAATTCGGCGACGGAAGTGCTCGACCTTTTTGTCGGCGTACTTCGAAAACAGACCATCAAGAAGGCCGTTCTGGGTGTTTACTGCTTGGGTATGTACCATGTCTTTGTCCTCCTAAACTTGATTTGCGTTGTCTTGGTGAAATCAAACTTGGGGACGCCGCCTTAACGTTATCAAAGCGCATCATTAAGGTTTGTTTAAGTCTGGGTCAGAGAAAGCACGTGGAGGATGAGTTATGCCGAGGCGTGTCCGCAATTTACGCCAGCAAAGTGTATCTCAGTAATAGATAAAGCCCAGATGGCGGCCAAACCGCCATCCTCGTATTTGGTGTGGAAAACGAACTACATCAGGTCGTTCTCAATATCCTCAGCCGAAATGCCCAAAGCATCCAACCCGTTCTCCAAGTGATCCGACAAGTGTGGGGTTCCAATCAGATAGTCGGCACAGGGGGTCGAAGCTTCGGACTTGGCGGTGGCGATGGCTTCGGCCAAATCCTCGGCGAAAAAGCTTTCGCGGCCGATCCACATGATGGCGACCAGCTCGGCCTGTTCGTCTTCGCCCATGCGGTCGATGAACGCCCGCAGCTCGCCCTCGGCCCGGTTCAGTTCGCGGCCCATCATGGCCACCTGGGCAACTTTCCTTGCCGAAATTTCCAACATGTCTTCAGCTCCTGTTGTTCGCGGTTGTCAAACCATCACAATCATCGACAGGGGCCTGAGTCTTTGATCTTACGCAAACTGGGGGTCAGTCACGCACACGCGACATTGGCTGGTCTGGTACAGGCTGGGATCGAAACGGGCGAAAGGTTGCCTTTTTAAGCCACAGTTTGAACGCTTGCCAAACAATCAGAGTAAATGTCCGCCGGGCCCCAAACGGACGCCGCAGCAAGGACCACAGGATCACCCGATTGGTTAGCGGCTGACGGGGTCCTGTCAAGGTGGCGATCAACCCACCGTCGGGTCGAGTATAGTCGATCCAAACACCAACCCTGTCAGGACGGAAATCAAATCGAAACGTATAACTGCCTTCGATCTTCTGGAATGGCGAAACATGCATCAGCTTGTCCGCCACCACCCGATCCGATGGTTCGATGGATGCAAAGTCTGGCTTGTGGCACAGATAACTGTGACGCGTCCCAAAGGTGTTCGTCACCTCGGCCACCACCGTATAGAGTTGGTCGTTGCCGTCAAAGCAGAACCAGAAGCTGACGGGGTTGAAGACATGCCCCAGAACCCGTGGCTGGGTCAGCAATATTATCCGCGCCGGTTGCGGCACGGCCATCTCGTCAAAGCGGGTACGCACCCACGCGGCACCTTCGCCCTGACCGGGCGCCCCGCCATGATCACGCGTACGCCAATTGGCGAGGTTTGCGCGGTCACGTGAAAACAACAGGGGTGTGGACAACTTGGCCTCGGGGTCGAACAGGATGTAATCGACCGAATACCGAAACGCGTTTTCGATCCCGCCCTTGCGCCCGTGATAGGTGTGGCCCGCGATATGATCAATTTCTTTTGCCATCGTGTGTTTTCAGACCTGCCCATAACCGCTTAAAACAGCATCGTTTTCCGCCGTATTTGTATAGTAGTGTTACGGAAAATAGCGCGCTTTGGATCAAAATGTCCCGATAAAGTGATCCGGCTTGGGGCGCAGCCCGTAATGTGGTTATGTTTACCGAGATCAATACTGCGACCTTGGACGAACCTGCGGCTGACACAGCCGCCCCTCAGCCTTGGCGCGGGAAGAAACGCATCAAGGGTAGACAGGTGAACGGAACGAAAGCAAGTTGCGACACCAGAACCGAGTGGGTGGAACACGTCAAACGCATCCGGGATGCGCAGGACCAGTCGGCCTTTGCCGAGCTGTTCCAACACTTCGCGCCACGCATCAAGGCGTTCCTGATGAAATCAGGGTCTGATGCCACCATGGCCGAAGAATGCGCGCAAGAGGTGATGGCGACCTTGTGGCATAAGGCCCATCTGTTCGATCCAACACGGGCCACTGTGGCCACGTGGGTTTTCACGATTGCTCGGAACAAGCGCATCGACGTTCTGCGCAAGCAACGCCGCCCCGAACCCGAGGAACTGGGATGGGGACCCGAGGCCGAGCCTGACCAGGACGACGTAATCGCGCTGCAACAGGAAACCGCGCAGCTGCGCACCGCCATGCTGGCGTTGCCTGAAGCGCAGAGAGAGCTGATCGAGAAGGCGTATTTCGGCGACCTGAGTCACCGCGAAATTGCGTCTCAGACCGGGTTGCCCCTGGGAACGATCAAATCACGTATTAGGCTGGCGCTGGACCGCTTGCGCCACGCGATGAACTGAGATGAGTAAGATGAGCAAGTCGATTAAACATCACCTTACAGATGACCTGCTGATGGCATATGCCGCAGGAACTCTGCCCGAGGCGTTCGATCTTATGGTCGCAACCCATCTTTCCCTGTGTGACCATTGCCGCGCACGGGCCGAGAGCTTTGACGCCGTTGGCGGGCAGGTTCTGGATGATCAGGCAGGCTCGGTTGCCATGTCTGATGCGTCCCTCGCGGCGACCATGGCCTTGATTGCGCAGGGCGCACCGAGCCCCAAGCCCGCGCGACCGGGCTGCGCCGTGCTGCCTACCCCCTTGCAGGACTATGTGGGCGGAACTGTCGCGGACATCCGCTGGAAATCCATCGGTATGGGCGTGAAGCAGGCCATTCTGCCGACCACCAAAGAGGCCACGGCAAGGTTGTTGTTCATCCCGGCCGGTGCTGCGGTCCCGGATCACGGTCATCAGGGCATGGAACTGACTATGGTATTGCAGGGCGCGTTTTCGGACGAGGTGGATCACTTTGCCCGCGGCGACGTTGAGATCGCTGACGAGGATTTGGAACACACACCTGTCGCGGATATCTCGGAAGACTGCATTTGTCTTGCAGTCACAGATGCACCGTTGAAATTCAACAAGCTTATGCCGCGATTATTCCAGCCCTTCCTGCGCATCTGACCTGCTGGTGATTTCCGGCTAAAGCGAAGCTTGAAAGGAAACAGACATGACAGGAAAACTTCTTTTGTCGGCCCTTCTGCTTGGTTTCGCGCCTGCGGCGTTAGCCCAGATGACCTCAGAGGTGCAATTTCAGTCCGGCAATTATGGCACCATGGTCAGCGGGGCTGTCACTGGCGACGAATACTTCGACTATGTGTTGGGTGCAAAAGCCGGTCAGGAGATGTTCGCCGACCTTCAGGTGAGTGACACCAATGGAAACGGCGTGGTCTATTTCAACATCCTGCCCCCGGGCAGTGATGGGGTTGCGATTTATAATGGCTCGATTGACGGCAATACCGCTCGGATCAACCTGCCAGAGGACGGAGACTATACGATCCGTGTTTATCTGATGGGAAATGACCGAGATACCGGCAAAACCGTCGGGTACAACCTGGACCTGTCGATCCAGTAAGTCTCAACCTTCGTGACGCGCCAATGGCACAACCTCTGACGCGGCATCAGGTGCGATTTCTTCAAAATCGAAATTGTGCAGACGCTGCGCCCGTCGGCCGGCTTTTTCGGCGCTGATCTTAATTTCCGAGATATCCTTTGCCGCCTGACCAAAATGACGATCCAGATTGGTCACACGATCACCCAGACGCTCCACATCCTTGTGCAGCAGTCCCAATTCTTTGCGGATCGCACCTGCCTGTTCGCGCATCCGGGCATCTTTCAGGATCGCGCGCATCGTGTTCAGCGTCGCCATGCAGGTGGTCGGCGAAACGATCCAGACGCGCTTGCTGAAACTTTCCTGAACCAGCTCAGGGAACTTTGCGTGAAGCTCGGCATAGACGGCCTCGGACGGCAGGAACATCAGCGCACCATCAGCGGTTTCACCATCCAGTATGTATTTCTCGGCAATGTCGTTGATGTGCTTACGCACCGTGCTGCGGAACATCTGCAACGCCGCTTTCAGCTCAGTGTCATTAGTCGCACCGATCAATGCTTCATACGCCTCCAGCGGGAACTTGCTGTCAATCACGATGGGGCCGGGCGGGTTCGGCAGATGGATCAGGCAGTCCGCACGACGCCCATTCGACAGGGTGGCCTGCAACTGGAAACTGTCCCTTGGCAGTGCCTTTGACACAATGTCTGTCAGCTGGATTTCGCCAAACGCCCCGCGCGTCTGCTTGTTCGACAGGATATCCTGCAGGCTGAGAACGTCACCAGACAGTTTGGTGATATTGTCCTGCGCTTTGTCGATCGCGGCCAGACGTTCCTGCAATTGGGTCAGGGATGTCGCGGTCTGTTTCGATGACCCATGCAGCGATTCTTTCATCCGCTCCTGCATTTCGGCCAGCGCGCGTGCAGACTTCATCGCGTTGTCCGCCAGCCGGTCATTCATCTGCTGCTGAACCGAGGAAAGGCGCGCCTCGACTGTTTGGATCACCTGCACTTGCGCATTGGCTTGCGTGTCCGAGACATGCTGAAGACCGCCGCGCAATTGTTCCTGCCCCTGCCCCAGTTGCTGCACATGCTGTCCCAGATGCGCCATCTGCCGCGCCAGAGGTTCCGCCATCCGGGCCGAGCGATTGGCCGCCCGCAGCGACAGGAACAAAAGCAAAAGGATCAGCAGGACAACCCCGCCACCGGTCAAAAAGACCGGGTCATCTACTGGGATCTGGGTGCCTGCAATCTGGATCATATCAGTCTTTATGTTCTCGTTTTGTTTCTGTCTTCTTAATTGGTTCCGAACGACGGATCAACTGCGTCCGAACAACCTTTCGATATCGCTGAGTTTCAGCTCCACATAGGTCGGGCGACCGTGGTTGCACTGACCGGAATGCGGCGTCGCCTCCATCTCGCGCAGCAAAGCGTTCATCTCTTCGGCGCGCATACGGCGACCAGAGCGGACAGAGCCGTGGCAGGCCACTCGGCTGAGGATCGCCTCGATCTTTGCCTGCACCATCTGGCTTTCACCCTGATCGGCCAACTCATCAAGGATATCCAGGATCATCGCGCGGGCATTGACCTCGCCCAAGATGGCAGGGGTTTCACGCACAGCAACGGCCCCGCCACCGAAGGGTTCGATGGTCAGACCAAAGCGCGTTAAGTTTTCAGCAACGGCCATCAGGCGCGCACAATCGCCTTCAGACAGCTCCACGATTTCCGGGATCAGAAGCGCCTGCGCTGCAACGCCGTTTTCCGCCATCTGCGTTTTCAGCTTTTCATAAACCAGCCGTTCATGTGCGGCGTGTTGATCCACGATCACCATACCGTCGGCGGTTTGCGCGATAATGTAATTCTCGTGCACCTGTCCCCGCGCAGCCCCCAAGGGAAGATCCTGCGGTTGAGATTCTTCTGCCTCGGCAATCGGCGCAACCGGGGTAGGCTCGACAATGCTGCCACTGTAGTCCTGGGCCAGTTCAGCAAAGCCCGGAGATTGCGCCCGGTAAGCGGCCTGTCGCGCTGCTGGCGAAGGTCGATCCATCTGGTACACCCGCGCTGTGGCAGATTGCGCAAGTTCGGGCCGCATCGCGCCCAAGGTCGCATTGGCCACGGTCGAGGACGCCCGATGCCCGGCCTCGGCCAATGCATGGCGCAGGCTGGACACAATCAAGCCCCGCGCAACGCCGGGGTCGCGGAACCGCACCTCGGATTTGGCGGGATGAACGTTCACGTCAACCAGCGTCGGATCACAGTCGATGAACAAAGCCGCCGCCGGATGCCGATCCCGGCTAAGAAAATCGAAATAAGCGGCCCGCAATGCGCCAGTCAACATCTTGTCACGCACAGGCCGACCATTGACGAAAAGATACTGCGCCACCGCAGCACCTCGCGAATAGGTCGGCAAGGCAGCGTAGCCATAAAGCCGGATGCCCTCACGCGTAGCGTCGATTTGCAGCGCATTCTCGGCAAACTCGCGCCCGATCACGCGGGCCAGACGGGCGTGGAGCGCGTCAAACAGATCTCCGTTCTCGCGATCCGCGCGGAAGGTCACACGACCCTCTCCGCCACCGGACACATCACGCAGGGTGAAGGTCACGGATGGCTCAGCCATGGCCAGCCGTTTCACCGTATCTGCAATGGCCTGCGCCTCGGCCCGGTCGGTGCGCATGAACTTCAGCCGTGCAGGCGTGGCAAAGAACAGATCGCGCAGCTCGACGACTGTGCCTGCGCGCAAGGCCACGGGTTTGACCGCGCCCATCTTGCCGCCCGCAACGTGGATCTGCGCCGCATCCGCACCCGGAACGCGGCTGGTAATGGTCAGACGCCCGACCGCACCCAAAGAAGGCAGCGCCTCTCCCCGAAACCCAAAGGTATGGATGTTCAGCAGGTCCGACCCATCAATCTTTGACGTGGCATGGCGGGACAACGCCAGTGGCAGATCACCTGCCGAAATACCGCACCCGTCATCCGTGACACGGATCAGGGTCTTGCCTCCATCCGCAATATCGATGGCAATCCGCGTGGCCCCTGCATCGATTGCGTTCTCGACCAGTTCCTTCACGGCAGAGGCCGGACGTTCCACCACCTCACCAGCAGCAATCCTGTTGATTGCAGCGTCATCCAATTGTCGGATCACCGGGCGATCTTCGCCGATATTGGGGTTTGCTTGCGCCATACCCCTAGACCTAGCACAGCCGCGCACGATTCTGCCACAGCTTTGCACAGGTTTTCTGATCAGAGAAAAGGCGTCCGGGTGGCCCTGAACGGTTTGGCCTTCGGGTCCACCCGGACGCACCAAGTGAGTGGTGTGAGTCAGCTAATGAATGGCTGCGTATAACATGGGCCTGCCCAATAATCTGCTTAAGATTCATCTTTTGGGCATCTGGGCAGAGTTTGGCCGATGACGCATGGGAAGGTGCAGCGGGAACGTGCCGGGTCACGTAGATGTGTGCGCCCCGATATGCGCGCGGCACGGTCCGAACATGGCGGCTGCGGCAAGTATCAGACCAGACATCGTGGCAATCATGCCAGCCGCGCTGACTGCATCCGACCCGCCCAACCACAAGGGGCCGTATCCCGCCAATACATAGCCCGACACTGCCGAGGCCGTGGCGAACACAATGCTCCAGGCAATCTGTGCCTCAAGCCGGTTTGTCAGCATCCGTGCCGCCGCCGGAGGGCAGATGAACATGGCGATCACGATGATCGATCCCACCGCATCAAATGCAGCCACCGCCGCGATGGCCGCTGTTATGACCAATGCCATGCCAAGGGCACCCGTGCGAATACCGATCGTGCGCGCAAAGCCTTCATCGAAAGTCGAGATTTTCAACGGCCGCCAGAACAGCCAAGTGAACACAGACACACCCACCAGAGTCAGAGCAATCCGAGGCAGTTCAGGTGGCAGGCCCGCAAGAGCTTCGACATCCAGCAATGATCCCCAACCGGTTGCGTCCAGCCAGATCAGGCTTTCGAGATTGCCGTAAAGCGCATGTTCTACGTCCAGATGCACGGTAGAGGTGTCTGTTTGCTCAAGTAGCAAAACACCCGCTGCAAACATCGTGGTAAAGACAACACCCATGGCGGCACCGGGTTCGATCTGACCCAGTCGGCGAATGGCTTCGATCAGAACCACGGCCACAATCGCCGCCCCAGCAGCGCCCAGCATCATTGGCCATGTCGATATCGCCCCGGTCACCAGGAACGCCACCACGATACCCGGCAGCACCACATGGCTGATCGCGTCCCCAATCAGCGCCTGTTTGCGCAGCACCAGAAAGTTGCCGGGCAAGGCACAGGCAATGGCCGCAAATGTGCCAATCAGCAGCGGCGTCAACGACAGTGGGACAAACTCCTCGCCACTCATACCGGCACTCCTTGCGGCCCGCCGATTTGACGGTCGATTTCAGCGATCTGGTCATGCGTCAGGACCGTTTCGATATCCCGTAGCCCGTCATAGAGCGCAGCCGTCGCCTCATGCGCCTGATCCGCGCGGACGATTTCCCAGCGTTTTTCATCGCGCAGCGCCTTGGCCGCCCGCGCCTTGCCAGAGTCCGTGGCAACCCCGTCTGGCCGGACCAACCCCGCACGGCGCAACAAACGCAGCGTAAGAGGTTCATAAATTTTCTGCCCCTGCGCCAGCGCCAACAGACCCTGGCGGATATGTACCCGGCGCTGGAAGCGCAGATGCCGCAACACCGCCGCCAGCACCCCGCGCTTTGGGGCGCAGAACAGGGACAGGACGAAAAAGGCAAAGCTGACCAGAACGATGATAGGTCCCGTCGGCAAGTTGGGGGCAGAAGCGGAAATAGCAGCACCGATGTAACCCGCCAGACCTCCGGCAAGCCCGGCAAGCAGGACAACGTGCTCGGAACGCTCTGACCAGAACCGCGCCGTAACCGCCGGAATGATCAGCAAGGCCACAATCAGGATCAAGCCCACAATTTTCAGACCGACCACTGTGACAGCCATGACCAGCCCCATCATCGCAAGGTCGATGCGATGGATCGGCAAGCCACGGGCGGCAGCATATTCCGGGTCAAAGGCGACAAGAGTCATGGGACGGCGTAGGATCAGAACCAGCAGTAGCGTAGCCGAGCCACCGATGGCGATGATCATCGCATCCGCCCACAGCATTCCGGCGGTCGAACCCAACAGGAAACCCTCCAACCCCGCTTGACGCCCAACGCCCATGGTTTGAATGATCGTCAGTAAAACGATCCCAAAGCCAAAAAAGACAGACAGAACCGCTCCGATTGCTGCATCTTCAGCAAGTCGGGTGCGCCGTGTCAGCCAGTTCATGCAAAGAAGCCCAACCCAGGCCGAAATTGCAGACCCCGCAAGCAAGCCCAGCAGGTTTCGCCCATCCCCGCCCAGCGCGACCAAGACCATGAAGGCCAGACAGACGCCCGGCAATGTCGCGTGGCTGATGGCGTCGCTGACCAACGCGCGTTTACGCAGAAACAGGAACGTTCCTGTCACTCCGGCCGAAACACCCAGCAACGTCGCACCAATGGCGACCAGCGTGGCGTTATAGCCAAGCTGCAGGGTCAGAGCGTCCCAAATCATGTGTTATCCCAGCGCGCGCGATATCTGATCGATCTGCGCAGTTGCCAAACGCCCGCCATAGGCCGCTTGCAACGTTTCTGCAGTGAAAGCTTCGGACACCGGCCCTTCGGCCACTTTGCGGGTATTGATCAGGAAAACGTGGTCGAAATAATCGGTCACTGTCGCCAGATCGTGATGCACCACGACTACCGTCTTACCCGCCTCTTTCAGAGATTTCAGCACCGCGATAATGGCCTTCTCGGTGGCGGCATCCACCCCTGCGAAAGGTTCATCCAGCAAGTACAGATCCGCGCCTTGCGCCAAAGCACGCGCCAGAAACACGCGCTGCTGCTGGCCCCCGGACAACTGGCCGATCTGACGATCCGCGAAGTCCCGCATCCCGACGCGATTCAGGCAATCCATCGCGCAGGCTTTGTGACGGGCACGTACGCGCCCCAGAAGCCCAAGCTCGCGCGACAGCCCCATCAGCACAACGTCGATCACGCGTGTTGGGAAATCCCAATCCACGCTGGCCCGTTGGGGGACATAGGCAATACGCGCGCGCTGCGCCTCCAGCGGCTGTCCAAACACCGTCACCTGACCGGACAGGGGATTGACGATTCCCAAAGCCGCCTTGAGAAGCGTGGACTTGCCTGCACCGTTTGGGCCAATGATGGCGGTCATGGCACCAGGCTGCACTGTCATATCAACCGAAAACACAGCAGGCTTTTGGCCGTAAGAAACGGTCAGGCCACGCACCGCTAGCGGGCTTTCACCCAGCCCGTTATCCTCAAGCGTCACACCATCATTGCTGACCAGACCCAGCATTGTTCAAAACCCCGCAGACAGTTTGCCGTCCATGCCTCGACCGGGGGCGTCGCCGTTCAACGCACTTCCAATGACTGTGATGTTGTGATCCAGCATCCCGATATAGGTACCCTCATAGGTGCCTTTTGCGCCCATCGCATCCGAAAAAAGCTCACCACCGATCGTTACTTTGTGCCCCTTGGCCGCAGCCCCTTCGATCAACGCGCGAATTGAGCGATCCGAGACCGAACTTTCGACAAAGACAGCCGTGATTTGGCGATCAACCAGCAGGTCAACCAATTCGCTGATCCGGTTCAAACCCGCCTCGGACTGGGTCGAAATGCCCTGAATGCCCAGAACCTCGAACCCATAGCTTTGACCGAAATAGCCAAATGCGTCGTGGGCGGTAAGCAGAACTCTGCTGTTCTCGGGCACCGAAGACAGGACATTCTCGGCATAAGCCGCCAAACGGTCAATATCGGCAAGATGCGCCTGTGCATTGGCTGCAAACACGCCTGCCGCTTCGGGACGAATGTCGGTTAGAGCGCCTTGAACCTCTAGCACAACTTCGCGCCAAAGCACGGGCGACATCCACACATGTGGGTCGTATTTGTCGGCGTAATCATCATGCGCACGCAGTTTGGACTTATCGACCCCCTCGGCAACCGCGACTACAGCGCGTTTGCGTTCGAGATCGTGGAAGAAGTCTTCCATTTGCGCTTCGAGATACAGACCGTGCCAAAGGATCAGGTCAGCGCGGGTCATGGCAACGATGTCGCTGCGGGTCTGTCGATAGGCATGAGGGTCAACGCCCGGCCCCATCAGGCCTGTGACCTCGACCTGATCACCGCCCACCTGGCGCGCTGCATCCGCGATCATGCCTGTTGTCGCGACCACTTTGAGTGGCGCTTCAGCCCAAGCGGCGACTGGCATCGAGAAGGTCAGCGCCAACGCTGCAAGAAAACTCCGACGAATCATCTTCGACCTCAGTTTTGCGTCCTGTTGAGACTGAATATGAGAACCATTCGCAACTAAGTCAACGCTAATGCGAATTATTCGCAAGAAAGCCTGCTATTTTTGTCCGAATGGTCAAAAAATTACCATTCAATTACATGCAGCACCTTCCATTCCCCGGTCTGCCGTGCGAATTTGTCGCAAACCTCCCAAAGGACGTGACTATGGATACGCAGAGCTCAGAAAGCCCCGTGCGCACCGCGCATCTGCCGCAAGTAACCGAACCCCGGAACCCAGGAATGGAACTGGATCTGGACTGGGTCCGCGCCGTTCAGGCCAATACCTCGGCCATTGAGCGCCGGGCGGCAACCCTGCCCGGGCGGCGTTCGGTCAAGAAGGATTATCAGGCGGCGTGGCTGCTCAAGGCGGTTACCATGATCGACCTGACGACGCTGTCAGGCGATGACACTGTAGGCCGTGTGCGCCGCCTTTGTGCGAAGGCGCGCCAGCCTGTGTCGTCATCGCTGTTACAGGCAATGGATATGCCGCCAATCACGACAGGTGCCGTCTGCGTCTATCATGACATGATCGAGACTGCCTTGGATGCCCTGAAAGGCACAGGCATTCCAGTGGCCGCCGTATCAACCGGATTTCCCGCTGGTTTGTCGCCCTTCCACCTGCGCGTTGCCGAGATTGAGGAAAGCGTAAAAGCCGGAGCGGAAGAGATCGACATCGTCATTTCGCGCCGTCATGTGCTGTCAGGGGACTGGCAGGCGCTGTATGACGAGATGAAGGCCTTCCGCGTGGCCTGCGGCGATGCCCATGTCAAAGCCATTCTGGCGACCGGAGAGTTGGGCAGCCTGCGTAACGTCGCCCGCGCCTCGCTGGTCTGCATGATGGCCGGGGCGGATTTCATCAAGACCTCAACCGGCAAGGAAAGCGTCAACGCCACCCTGCCCGTATCGCTGGTCATGATCCGCGCCATTCGGGATTTCTATGATCGCACCGGGTATCGCGTTGGGTACAAGCCTGCCGGTGGCATTTCGAAAGCCAAAGACGCGCTGGTTTACCTGTCGCTGATCAAGGATGAGCTGGGCGACCGCTGGTTGGAGCCCGACCTGTTCCGCTTTGGTGCGTCGTCACTGCTGGGCGACATCGAGCGGCAGTTGGAACATTTTGCCACCGGGTCCTACTCGGCTGGCTACCGTCACTCCATGGGCTGAGGAAAGAACTATGACAGTCAAAGAAATCTTCGAGACCATGGAATACGGCCCTGCCCCTGAAAGCGCTGCCGAAGCATTGGCGTGGCTGGTCGATCAAGGTGACAAGTTCGGTCACTATATCGATGGCGGCTTCACCAAACCGGGAAAAGGCTTCGACAGCCGCAATCCGGCAACTGGCGAGGTGTTGGCTAAGCTGACACAGGCGAAACAGGCCGATGTGGACGCCGCCGTGGCCGCTGCCCGCAAAGCGCAGCCGAAATGGGAAAAGCTGGGTGGCGCAGGGCGTGCGCGATACCTCTATGCCATTGCGCGGCTATTGCAGAAACACGCGCGCCTGTTTGCGGTGCTGGAAAGCATGGACAACGGCAAGCCGATCCGTGAATCGCGCGACATCGACATCCCTCTGGCGCAGAGGCATTTCTACTATCACGCCGGCATGGCGCAGTTGATGGAGGCCGAGTTGCCCGATGCGCAGGCTTTGGGCGTTTGTGGTCAGATCATCCCGTGGAACTTCCCGCTGTTGATGCTGGCATGGAAGATCGCACCTGCGCTGGCGATGGGGAATACGGTGGTTCTGAAACCGGCCGAGTACACCTCGCTGACTGCGTTGTTGTTTGCCGACATCTGCTCGCAAGCCGGGCTGCCGAAAGGTGTCGTCAACATCGTGACCGGCGATGGCGCGGTGGGCGAGATGATCGTGAACGCCGACGTGGACAAAATCGCCTTCACTGGCTCGACCGTCGTTGGACGGCGCATCCGAGAGGCAACGGCTGGCTCAGGCAAGGAACTGACGTTAGAGCTGGGCGGTAAATCTGCCTACATCGTCTTCGATGACGCCGATATCGACAGCGCTATCGAGGGTCTGGTCGATGCGATCTGGTTCAATCAGGGTCAGGTTTGCTGCGCGGGGTCCCGCCTGCTGGTGCAGGAAGGTATCGCCGACCGGTTCCACGAGAAGCTACGCGCGCGGATGGATGGGTTGCGGGTGGGTGATCCGCTGGACAAATGCATCGACGTGGGCGCGGTTGTGGATCCGGTTCAGTTGCAGACCATCAAGGGCATGGTCGAAAGCAACACGGCGGGTCACGTGCATCAGGCCGCCTGTGAACTGCCCGCAAATGGCTGCTACTACCCGCCGACGCTGATCTCGGGGCTCGAGACATCCGACCCGCTGATGCAGGAGGAAATCTTCGGCCCGGTTCTGGTCTCCTCGACCTTCCGCACCCCGGCTGAAGCGGTCGAACTGGCCAACAACACCCGTTACGGGCTGGCCGCGACAGTCTGGACTGAGAATGTGAACCTTGCGCTGGACATCGCGCCCAAGCTGGTTGCAGGCGTGGTTTGGGTGAATGCCACCAACCTGTTCGATGCCGCCGCAGGCTTCGGCGGCGTGCGCGAAAGTGGCTTTGGCCGCGAAGGCGGCTGGGAAGGTCTGACGGCTTACACCAAACCCAAGGATAAGGCCAAACCTCTTGCGAAGGTCGAAGCGTCAATGGGCGAAGGGTCCCCGGTCGATCCGATTGACCGCACTGCCAAGATGTATGTCGGCGGCAAGCAGGCGCGGCCCGATGGTGGGTATTCCAAACCCGTCTGGGGCAAGTCCGGCCTGCTGGGCCACGTGGGTCTGGCCAACCGCAAAGACGTGCGCAACGCCGTTGAGGCCGCAGCGGGTGCCATAGGCTGGTCCAAGACCACCGGCCATCTGCGGGCACAGATTCTTTATTACATCGGCGAGAACCTCTCGGCCCGTGCGAGTGAATTCGCCGCGCGCATCGACGCCATGACCGGCAAGAAGGATGGCGCGAAAGAGGTCGAAACCTCGATCCAACGCCTGTTCACCGCAGCTGCCTGGGCCGACAAATATGACGGTCAGGTGCATGGCGTTCCGATCCGGGGCGTGGCTATTGCCATGAAGGAACCCGTGGGCGTCATCGGTGCGCTCTGCGCGGACGAAGCGCCTCTGTTGGGTCTGATCTCGGCGATGGCGCCTGCGATTGCTATGGGCAACCGGGTGGTTCTGGCGGCATCCGAGCCCTACCCGCTGGCAGCAACGGATTTCTACCAGATTCTGGAGACCTCGGACGTCCCCGCAGGCGTGGTCAACATCTTGACAGGCAGCCACGCGGAACTGGCGAAACCTCTAGCCTCGCATCTGAACGTGGACGCGGTCTGGTCCTTCTCGTCAACTGACCTTTCGAAAGAGATCGAGACAGTCTCGGCCGGGAACCTGAAACGGACCTGGGTTAATAACGCGACGGCATTTGACTGGAGCGTGGACCATTCCCGCCGCTTCCTACAGGCTGCAACCGAAGTGAAAAACATCTGGGTGCCCTACGGCGAGTAGGGCCCCCGCGCATCACGGGAGGCCCATATGAACTTTGCAGGACAAACCGTCATCGTCATTGGCGGCACCAGCGGTATCAACCGTGGCATTGCCGAGGCTTTTGCAGCCTCGGGTGCCAAACTGGCCGTCGCCAGCCGTTCACAGGAAAAGGTGGACGACACCGTGGCCGCGCTGAAAGCCGCAGGCGCACAGGACGCCATCGGGGCGGCCTTTGACGTGCGTGATCCGGATGCTGTGGCCGCTGGTCTGAAACAGTTTCACGACGCCTATGGTGATTTCGACGTGCTGGTTTCTGGCGCGGCAGGAAACTTCCCGGCGCTGGCATCCGAGATTTCGGTCAACGCGTTCAAGACCGTGATCGACATTGACCTGATGGGTACAATCCATGTGATGAAAGGGGCGTATCCTTTCTTGAAACGCCCCGGTGCCAGCATCATCAACATCTCGGCTCCGCAATCTTACCTGCCTTATGAGGGTCAAGCTCATGTCTGTGCCGCGAAGGCAGGGGTTGATCAGATCACCCGGACGCTGTCGATGGAATGGGGTGTTGAAGGGATCCGCGTGAACTCGGTCGTGCCGGGGTTCATCGAAGGCACCGAAGGCGCAAAACGCCTGGCCCCTACCCCGGATGCCGGTGAAGCGCTGCGCCGCGATGTACCGTTGGGCCGCTGGGGTCAGCCGCAGGACGTGGCCAATGCCTGCCTGTTCCTCAGCTCGGATCTGGCCAGCTATATCAGCGGTACTGTATTGGCTGTCGACGGCGCGCTGTATCAACGCGGCTCGGGTAAGTTCGGCCAGATGATGGGTGAGATGCTGCGCAGCATGAAAAAGGGGTGAGACGCGCTCACCCCCTCATGCTCAGTTCGTGGTCTCAAGGCCGACGGGTTTGCCCACTACGGTAAAATGCAGCCCGTCCGGATCCAGCAATTCCGAGGCAACCCGGTTCACGTCTTCCAACGTCACGGCGTTTACCTTGTCATTGCGTGTCGCGATATAGTCGATGGGCAGGTTTTCCATCTGCATCCCAACCATGATACCGGCAATCTGCCCGTTTCCATCAAACCGCAGCGGATACGCACCGGTCAGATAGGTCTTGGCATCGTCCAGCTCTTTCTGGGTGACACCTTCCGAAGCGGCCTTGGCCCATTCGTCACGGATCACCTCAACTGCCTCGGCAATGCGGTCGTTGGCTGACGAAACTGACCCCAGATAGACAGACGCCAGATCCTTGGGCACAAGATACGTTGCCACACCGTAAGTCAGCCCGCGTTTTTCCCGCACTTCCTGCATCAGGCGGCTTTCAAAGCCACCACCACCCAGGATGTGATTCAAGACAAACGCAGCAAAGAAATCCGGGTCGTCCCGATCAATCCCGGCCTGACCGAACAGGGCCACCGATTGCGGCGTATCGAACTCGACAACGCTGATACCTCCGGGAATTGTCACGTCAGCCTTTTCCGGGATGGGTCTGGCGGTCTCAGGCAAATCGGCCAGCAACGCATCAAGCAACGCGCCCAGTTCCTCTGCAGTGATGTCGCCCACGGCTCCAACATAAAGGCGGTCTTTGGCGAACACGCTGTCATATGCAGCCACTACATCGTCCCGCGTCAGAACCGAAACGCTTTCGATCGAGCCCTTCCCTTCTGATCCGTAGGGGTGGTCGCCATAGGCCATCCTTGCAAAGTTCAAGCCTGCGATTTCATTCGGGTCGGTCTGATCCGAGCGCAATCCCGACAGTATCTGGGCGCGCACGCGATCAATGGCATCCTGATCGAAACGCGGCTCGTGCAAGGTGGTGCGCAATAGTTCGACCACCTCATCCCGGTTCTCGGTCAGAAATTGCGCCGAGATCGATACGGTGTCGTCGCCTGCATTATACCTGAATGATGCGGCCAGTGCTTCAAGCTCACGGGCATATGTCTGAGCGTCCATGTCGCCCGCGCCTTCTTCAATCAGACCGCTCATCAAATAGACAGCACCGCGCTTGTCCGGGTCGTCCAGAGAAGTGCCGCCCCGAAACCGTAGCTCCAGCGCGGTAAAGGGGATCGAATGATCTTCGACCAGCCAGGCCTTGATGCCGCCGGGTGAGGTCACTTCTTCGATCTCGATCTCGGCCAGGGCAGGCAGGGCAACCAGACAGGCAATCAGAGTTGCAAGGAACCGTTTCATTGAGTCACCTCATCATCTCGCATCAGCCAACCTGTGACAGATGCCTCGGGTTGCAGCACTTCGCGGGCAGCGGCGATGATCTCATCACCCGTCACGGCCTGAAGAATGTCGGGCCAAGCCTGTACATCTTCGACCGTCAAGCCGCTGGTCAGGGCGCGGCCGTACCGGTTGCCGATGCCGTCCACATTGTCGCGCGCATAGGTCTGAGCAGCGCGCAGCTGCATTTTGATGCGGTTCAGGTCGTCTTCGTTCACACCTTCAGCGATAAAATCAGCGACCGCCTGATCCATGGCATCTTCGGCCTCTTGCAGCGACACACCCTGCGCCGGAACTACCAGCAGGTCAAAGGTCGTGTCATCCAGCGATACGCCGCGATAAAATGCGCCCGCATAGACGACTTTTTGCTGATCGAACTGAAGCTTTTCGTTCAGGTATGATGTGGTGCTGCCACCCAACAGCTCAGCCAGAAGAAACAGGGCTGCCGCCTTTTCCTGCTCACCCGGATTGCGTTCGGGGGCCAGATAGCTGCGTTGCACATAGGGCTGCGCCACGCGCGGGTCCTTGTAGGTCAGGCGCCGTTCTGCCGCATGCGGTGGCTCCTGCGACCGCACCCGCTCGGGCAAATCCGGGTTGGCCGGGATCACGCCGTAGTATTGCTCGGCAAGGGCTCGGACCTCTTCAGGCTCAACGTCGCCAGTAACCACCAGAATGGCATTATTGGGTGCATAATGGGTCTGGTAGAACGACAGGGCATCCTCCATATCCAGCTCTTCCATCTCGTGCTTCCAGCCAATGATCGGCACGCCATAGCGATGGTTGAGATACTGCGCAGCGTTCATCTGTTCACCGAACAGGGCGCGTGGGTTGTTTTCCGTGCGCTGATTGCGTTCCTCAAGGATCACGTCACGCTCGGTCAGAATATCCTCTTCGCTTAGCCGCAGGTTCCGCATCCGATCGGATTCCATCCGCATCATCAACTCAAGCCGGTCGGCTGCGACGCGTTGAAAATACGCGGTGTAGTCATAGGATGTGAACGCGTTGTCATTGCCGCCATTGGCGGCGACGGTGGCCGAAAACTCACCCGGAGCCAGCGTGTCTGTACCTTTGAACAGCAGATGTTCCAGGAAATGCGCGACACCGGAGGCCCCTATCGGCTCGTCCGCAGATCCAGCGCGATACCAGACCATGTGTTGCACCACCGGCGCGCGGTGATCTTCAACCACCACGACATCCATGCCGTTGTCCAAAGTGAATGTAGTGACCGCTTCTTTCCCGTCCTCGGCGAAAACCGGGGTGGCAGCGATCAGGGCAGCCGACAAAGCCAGGGCCCGAACCATGGGGCATCCTCCGTTTCGTTTCTGGTATTCAAACTACGGTGGTGCGGCCCGGGTTCAAGCCCGATGACGGAAAGTTAAGAATTATTCATCAGGAGGCGATGATGGCGTTTCAATCCCAGCGTTACGCGCGGCGTTTGTTTCCGCATAGGGATTGATGGATTGCCGTTCATAGACCTGACCATAACGATCGACAGGGAACAGACGCAAACCGGTCCAGCGACCGCGGCGCTTGCGGAACGCGGCATCCTCGGCCTCGACCACCTGACGCGCATCAGGTGGCACACCATAACGGCTTGAGGCCGTGACCAGCGCCGCATCTGACGACGGCACCGCTGTATTCGGGTTCAGTGCAGCCGCATTGCCACCCAGCGCTGCCACGGCGTCAGCGTTCGGGTTCGGATCGGTCAAGTTGGCACCGCCCGGCGTCGGAGCAGGCAAAAAGGCGTAATCCTGAGGTTCCGTCAGTGGTTTGACTGGAAGAACAGAAAATTCATCCGGACCCTGCCCCGGAGGCGCCAGATCCCGCAGACCGGGATTCGAACATGCCGCAACCGCTGCGACAACAGTCAGAACAAATATGGCGCGCGGCATCCGCATAGGTGTCTCCAGCCTGTTTCTGGCGCTTTTATCTCATATAATTCGGCGCGTCACGAGGGCTTTTTGCTGTCGAACAGAACCAGCCCCAAAGCGCCTGCAAATATGAACACATCCGCAAGGTTGAACACAAACGGGTTGTTGATGCCGCAACATGACATGTTCAGGAAATCCAGAACATAGCCGTATAACAGCCGATCCACCACGTTTCCAAGCGCGCCGCCTATCAACAGACCTGCGCAGAAGAGCATGAGTTTTGATGCGGCTATACGGCTGAGCCAGATAAGAACGCCGACACAGATCGCAATCGAAATACCGATCAGCACCCAACGCGCGGAGTCGGAATTCCCCTGAAACAGACCGAAATTGATACCGCGATTCTCACCGTATTTGAAAACCAGCAGCGGTGGCAGAACATCAATGCCACCTGGTTTCTCGGCCACGCGCATGACATGGACGACCAGATACTTGCTGATCTGGTCGATCGCAAAGGCGGCCAGCGCCGCCCAGAGAAGCAGGCGTGACTGCATCAGTGACGGAAGTGCCGCATGCCGGTAAAGACCATGGCCAAACCGGCCTCATCCGCTGCGGCAATCACTTCGTCATCGCGCATGGATCCACCGGGTTGGATGACGCAGGTTGCACCGGCCTCAGCCGCTTCCATAAGACCGTCGGGGAAAGGGAAGAAGGCATCCGAGGCGACAGCCGATCCAATGGTCAGCGGCTGCGGCAGTCCCAGCACATCTGCCATGCGTTCAGCTTTCTTGGCGGCGATCAGGGCCGAGTCCACGCGGCTCATCTGACCCGCACCCACGCCCACGGTTGAACCGTCTTTGACGTAGACGATGGCGTTGGATTTGACGTGCTTCGCCACTTTCCATGCAAACAGCAGATCACGCATCTGCTCATCAGTCGGGGCTTTCTTGGTCACGACCTTCAGGTCGTCCATGCCGACAAAACCGTTGTCCTTGTCTTGAACCAGCAAACCACCGGCCACCTGACGTACTGTTTTGCCACCGGCCGATACATCTGGCAGACCGTCGGTCGTCAGCAAGCGCAAATTCTTTTTGGCCGCAAAGATCGCCTTGGCCTCATCCGATGCTCCGGGGGCAATCACGACCTCGGTGAAAATCCCGGTGATCTCTTGCGCAGTTTCCGCATCCAACGGCTGGTTCAATGCCACGATCCCACCAAAGGCCGAGGTGCGGTCGCAGTCAAACGCCGCCTTATAAGCCTCAAGCAACGTCCCGCCCGTGGCCACACCGCAAGGGTTGGCATGTTTGATGATCGCGCAAGCCGCGCCCTGAGTGGGGTCGAACTCAGCGACCAGCTCAAACGCGGCGTCGGTGTCGTTGATGTTGTTGTAGCTCAGTTCCTTGCCCTGATGCTGCACGGCAGTGGCCACACCCGGGCGGTTGGTGCCATCGGTATAGAACGCAGCCTGTTGATGGCTGTTCTCGCCATAACGCAGAGTCTGTTTCAACTCTCCTGCAAAGGCGCGACGCTTAGGGGCCTCCAGCTGCAGAGCGTCGGCCATCCAGTTCGAGACTGCCGTGTCGTAGGCCGCCGTGCGGGCATACGCCTTTTGGGCAAGCCACTGGCGGAAACCATACGACGTCTTGCCGTAGTTCTCTTCCAACTGGTCCAGCAAAGAGGAGTAATCTTCAACATCCACCACTACGTTTACAAAGGCGTGGTTCTTGGACGCCGCACGGATCATCGCCGGGCCACCGATATCGATATTCTCGATGCATTCATCATAGCCCGCACCTTTGGCGACCGTGGCTTCGAACGGGTAGAGGTTCACCACCAGCAGATCGATCGCGCCAATACCATGTTCGTCCATTGCCGCGACATGGGTGTCGTTGTCACGCAGCGCCAACAGGCCACCATGCACCATCGGGTGCAGGGTCTTGACTCGGCCGTCCATCATTTCGGGAAAACCGGTGATCTCGCTGACATCCTTTACCTCAAGCCCAGCATCGCGCAGCGCCTTGGCCGTACCGCCGGTCGACAGCAGCTCGACCCCGCGCTCGGCCAACGCCTTGCCCAGCTCAATCAGCCCGGTTTTGTCGGATACGGAAAGCAGCGCGCGGCGCACGGGGTGAAGATCGGTCATGGGTCCAAAGGTCCTTTTGGCGTCAGTCGAATTCTGGCTCGTCCCGGTGCGTATCGCGCACGGCATAGGCTGTGTCCTGTGCCTTGCTCAGCGTCCACCGGATGCGGGTCGCATACTCCATTGCGCGGCCAGATAGAACGATCTGTTTTGTCGCGCGCGGCTTTAAACGCCCCTTTTCAAGGTAAACGCTTGGCTCGACGGACAATTTTCCAATGCCATCATGGCGGAAAACCCAGATTTCGCCGCTTTTAAGGGCCATGGACACCGCCGCCCCGCCCAAATCCAGCGCCGCATCCACGTCCGGATGCAGGTGAAAACGGATATCATACCCGATCCCCTTGAGCCCTGAAGCGTCCATAGCCTTGTCGAACTGGCGCTTTGCCTTGTCGGTCGCAGTCAGCAGAATATCCTCGACTGCAAGTTCGCGCCCATCAAATCGCAACTCAAAGGTCCGCGCATGAGTCAGGCCGAACACTTTGGCATACCCGTCATGACCAGCCATGAAGCGGACACCCTCAAACGCGTCTTCGAAATCGACAGGCACATCCTGCGGCGCATCCACCAACGCCTGACTTTCGCGGCCCGGCAATGGATTTGCCAGCCGCGCGCTGGAAAACCCATCCAGACACAAGGTTGAATGCGACGGCGTCGCCCGCCCTGCGCGGCGCCATTCCAGGCCAAAACTGGCCCCTGATCCGCAATTCACGATCAACGGCCGCCGGCCCGAGGTCAGTTCGAATGCCAATGTGGACGCGTGCGCGTTGAACGAAGCGGCACCTTTGGGCGGCGCACTGGCATCTACAATCACAGTGGTGCGTGCAGCAGACAAGCGCGCGTAGCCCATAGGCAATTCGGTCGCTGCCTTATGCTTGACGCCACTTTGTGCCAAGGCCTGTTCCAGACGCCCCTCAACTCCGCGTCCACCACCGTGGAATCGTGCCAAAGCGCCATCCGCATGGCGGAGGCTGCGCAAGGTCGGTGCAATCCGCTTGATTGCATTGACCTGCGCGACGGGCGCACCGCGCCCCAGATCGTTCAGCGCCGCGGTTGTCCAACTGAGCAGTGTGAAAACTTCCAGCAACTCCTCCGGGTTGCGCGTGGGGATCCCCCCCTGCGCGTCCACCTGACGATCGCATTCGCTGGCAAGAGCCCGCAGGGCAGGATCGGCCATCTGCTCCAACCCTTCCAACGCCAAACCGGCTTGTACCAATCCGGCCAGAGCCTCGAATCGGGGTAGGCCCGGCGTCGCCGCCGGCCAGCGTTTGGACAGGAACCATGTCTGTTGTGCCAGCGAGCGGAAGAACAGCCTGCTTTGCTTTTCATCCACCCCACGCAGCAGAAAGATCGCGTGGTTGATCCAGCGCATGACCCGCCGACCAGTCAGGTCAGGCACCCAACCGGGGCCCTGCCCGCGACCATGCGCTTCGATCCAGCCCCAGACCCAGCGTTGCGCCTTTTCCCGCGCGCGCATGTCTCCGACTGCGGCCAGATCATCCAGCCACGCAAAGCCGTGGCGTTCATCATCGAAACCTGCGCTGGGGGCGACGACGTCCCAGAGCCCGGTATCTTCGGCCTCGACCAGATATCCGGCAAACAAGAGGTTTCCGGCAACCAATTGCCGTCCACGTGCGAACGACCCGACAGTGCGCGGATCGGGCTGTGCGACAAATCCCGTGACCGCCTTTTGCCGCTGGCTCAGGCGCGCGTAGAAACGGTTCTGAAACCGCATCCATCGACTGGTCATGGTGTCCGAGTTCGACATGTCTCGCGTTACTCTGCCCCTTGCGCTCTGCTGGCGCTTGAGACCCAACGATAGACCGCGTCGATCGTCAAGTCATCGAAAAGCGTGCGCTTAGGCGGATTTGTTCAGACAGGCGATATAGAACCCGTCCATACCACCCTGATCCGCCCAATAATCGGGCCGCAGCCGCAGACCGCCTTCTTCCGTCATCCAATCCGTATCAACACCCGCTATGTTCACTGCGTCGCGATCCACGCTCATGTCCGGATACATCTCAAGCGCCTCTTCAATCTGCACTTCGCCTTCGTCCGGCAACAATGAACAGGTGCAATAAACCAAACGCCCACCGGGTTTCAGCAAACCCCATGCATGGGCCAACATCTGCGTCTGAAGCTCGATCAAACCGCCGAATTCGGACCCATCCTTGGCAAAGGGCAAATCCGGGTGCCGCCGGATCGTACCTGTGGCCGAACACGGCGCGTCCAGCAGGATCGCGTCATACTGACCTTCATGTTCCAGCGCATCCCCGACAATGACCTTCGCCGTCAGACCCGTCCTTTGCAGGTTTTCGCGCACCCGCTCCATCCGAGCTTCTGAAACATCCAACGCCGTAACGTCCGCTCCTGCCGCAGCCAATTGCATCGTTTTGCCACCGGGAGCAGCGCAAAGGTCCAAAACCGTCTCGCCCGCTTTGGGTGCCAGAACGCGAACGGGCAAAGCCGCCGCCGCATCCTGCACCCACCAGTCCCCGGCTTTGTATCCCGGTAGGGTCGAAACCTGACCGGCATCCTGCAGACGAATTGAGCCTGTCGGCAGCACATCGCCCGAGGGACCTATCCCCCCCCGCTTCACGGTAAGATCAAGCGGTGCACCTGCGAAATGCGCCTGCTCCATCCCGGCCACGGCATCCGCGCCCCACGCCATAGTCAGGGGATTGCGAAGCCATTCCGGCAAGCGCGGGACTCGCATTTTGGGCCAGGCTTCAGGGCCTTCGGCTGCCACTTTGCGCAGAACCGCATTCACCAGGCCCTTAAGACGCCCGTGCTTGCGCGAGCGGCTAATGATCTCGACCAAAGAATTCACCACACCATGCGCGGCTTCTCCGTTACAAAGCTCGACTGTGCCCAGCCTAAGCGCGTTATGGACTGTTAGGGCGGGTGTGCGGTTCAAGTGATTGTCCAACAACCTGTCGGCGCGTTCCAGGCCGCGCAAGGTCTCTGACGCCAACCGTTGAGCCCGCGCGCGATCTTCGGGACCCAGCCGGTCCAATGCACCCGCTGCGAGACATTCGGACAACAGGCGACCCTCACCCAGAACCTGATCGAGCAGATAGATTGCGCTGCGCCGTGCTGCTGTTGCGCTGTTTGCCATGGTACCGCCTTACTGTGACTTGCGCCCGCATTGCCAATGGCGGACGCGGGCGTATATCAAGACACAGCACGGAAAGGAACCCGATGTCATGAGTGACGACCGCAAAGATTTGCCCCCCGCCGCCCGGCGCGCGCTGGCCGAAGCGGAAGAACGCCGACGCAAGTCCGAAGCCGAAGCCAAGGCGTTGCCCAAAGAACTGGGCGGGCGCGACGGACCTGACCCCGCCCGCTATGGTGATTGGGAAAAGAAGGGCATCGCCATTGATTTCTAGGCGCTCAGCCGCGCAGTGCCTTGAGGAAGTCGCCTATCAAAGCGCGCTGTTTCTTGGATGTCGCCCGGTCTTCGGGCCATGTCAGCCAGTACCCTTCTTTTGTTTGCAGCTCAGGTTGGTCCAGTCTGCGCAGCCGCCGCTCTTGAAGATCGGCAGAAGCCAGCGGAACTGACCCCAACACCACACCAAGGCCGCGCCGCGCCGCCGAGATTGCGTGCTCCATTGAATCAAAACTGATTTGGGAAGTCGGTACATCCTTCTTATCGCATTTCTGACACCATTCCCGCCACCCCGGGCGCTCACCACGCAGATCGATCAAAGGCGCACCCCATTCAACGTCGGGGGCCGCCATGGGCACAAGAACCTCGCGCGCGATCAAGGCCGCATCGCGCCCGGCCCACATACCGCGGCCATATCGGATTTGCAGCCAGGTCCGTTCTTCATCCAACGAAGACCGACGTGCGACCGAGTCGGTCATCACCTGCACTTTGGGTCTCAACTGGTGAAAGACAGGTAGAGCAGGCAGTACCAGCGCATGAATATTGGATGACAACCCGGCCACCCGCAACTCACGCGGGGACTTGCCGAACAGATCCTCTGTGTTGCGCTCCAACGCCTGCAGGCTGTCTTGCACCAAAGGCAAATAGCTCTCGCCTTCTACCGTCAGCGACACACCCCGCGCTTCGCGCACGAACAGGGATCGGCCCAACCAAGCCTCAAGGTTTCCGATCCGCTGGCTGACAGCGGCCTGCGTCAAACCAAACTCTTTGGCCGCAGCCGAGAACCCGCCCAAACGCCCTGCGGCCTCGAACACGCGCAGCCAGTCCAGCGGCGGTAATCCCACCTTTTTCTTAGCCATAAGATTTTCCAAGCCTCAGACGAAATAAGGATTAATTGTCGTAATGCCATGAACGGCGTATCTGCTCAACCAAAGCTCGCGCCGAACAGGAGATCCCCAATGCTGCGCACCGCTACTCATGACACCAACGTCGTGACCGTGACTTTCACCGACGATAGCCAAGCCCGCTTTCACGCCATCTGGCTGCGTGACAACGCGCTGGACCCGGACACCCGCGCGCCCGGCAACGGTCAGCGCCTGATCACTATCGGGGACATCCCCGCCAACATTTCGGTCAGCGCTGCCGATGTGTTGAACGGCGACCTCGTGATCACCTTCCAGCCCGAGGGCAAGACAGTGACCTTCCCTGCCGACTGGCTGGCCGATCACAGTTATGACAGCGCACAAGCCGCCGAGTTCGGCCGCATCGCCACCGGTATCACCACCTGGGAACGTGGCATCGACGCCCCCAGCGGAGATTGGAACGAGGTCCACGCCAGCCCGGTTGCTAAGCGCAATTGGCTAGCGGCGGTGGCCGAGTTAGGGTTTGCCAAGCTGACAGGCGGCCCAACCGAACCGGAATCGCTGCTGAAGGTGGCCGATCTGTTTGGCTATGTCCGCGAGACCAATTATGGCCCCTATTTCGAAGTGCGGACCGAGGTGAACCCCACCAACCTCGCCTATACCGGGCTTGGGTTGCAGGCCCATACCGATAACCCCTACCGCGACCCGGTGCCGACGCTGCAAATTCTGTATTGTCTGGAGAATTCAGCCGAAGGCGGTGACAGCATCGTGGTCGACGGCTTCCGCGCCGCCGAGAAGCTGCGCGATCAGAACCCCGAGGGTTTTGCCCTGTTGGCCGGCTTCCCGGCGCGGTTCGAATACAAGGGCTCGGACGGCGTCTGCCTGCGGTCGCGGCGCCCAATGATCGAACTGTCGCCAGATGGCGAACTGATCGGAATCCGTTTCAACAACCGCTCCTCCGCGCCGTTCGTCGATATCCCCTTTGAGAAGATGGAAGCCTATTACGCTGCCTACCGCCAATTGGGTGGAATCATCGACGACCCGGCGATGGGCGTGTCGTTCAAGCTGGAACCGGGCGAAAGCTTTATCGTCGACAACACACGCGTGCTGCACGCGCGTCTGGGCTATTCCGGTGCAGGCTCACGCTGGTTGCAGGGATGCTATGCTGACAAGGATGGATTGCTGTCCACACTCGCCGCGATGGAAATAACACAACCGGAGGCGGCTGAATGAAACCCGATTTCTCGACCCTGAACAGGGACAATATCGTGGCCTTCATCGGTGACATCTTCGAACGTCGCGGCGGCGAGGAGTACTTAGGCGAACCCGTCACCATGGCCCAACATATGCTGCAAGGGGCCACCATCGCCAAGCAGAACGGCCAGCCAGAGGAAATCATCGTCGGTGCACTTCTGCACGACATCGGGCATTTTACGTCCGAATTCGGCACTTATCACCCCGACGATACCGAAGACCGCCATCACGAAGACGCAGGCGCTGAGGTACTGGAACAGTTCTTCCCCTCGGTCATCACCGATTGCTGCCGCTATCACGTGGCGGCCAAACGGTATCTTTGCGCCACCAAGCCCGAGTACTTTCAACGCCTGTCGACTGCCTCGGTCCACACGCTGGAACTGCAGGGCGGCCCGATGAGCGCGGAAGAGGTTGTCGCATTCGAATCCAACCCAAACCTGAAAGAGATCATTCAGGTTCGCTATCTGGATGAGGCCGGTAAACGCGCGGATATGGAGACCCCCGATTTCCCCTATTTTGCACCCATGGTGCAGCGCATGGTCGACAAACATCTGGGCACGTCGTGACTGCACCTGAATACATCTTCGAGGCCAGTTCCAAGCCCTCGCTACCCTGGCACGAAGTTCCTCTGATCCGCGCAACAGATCAGACGGTCAAAGGCTATGGCTGTCTGGTCGATGACCCCGAGACCTTTGAAATCGAGATAGTCCGCTGGCCGCAACAAGGTTGGCGCCCCATCGACGAAGGCACCGGCGACGAAGGCGGCTGGGTCGAAGGCACGTTCAAATGTGACTGGCGAGGCGACGTGCTGTATGGCGAGAACGAAGCCGTCAAAGGGCATTACGTTCTTGGCTGGTCCACGGATCCGCAAACCGCGCAGACGGATCGGCAAACCGCGCCCCGTGATCAGGTGTTGCTCTGGCACATGAACTATCACCCCGACGGCGGTCAGATGTTTTGGCCTTTGGACAAAAAACCCTTCATCGTCCCCGCGGCCCTGCCCGGTGACAACCTGACGCCCGACAAGGTGGTGGCGTTCTGGTGCGACGGCTCGCGTGGCCTCTATATCCACCCGGGCATCTGGCACGAGGGGATATTCCCGGTCGAAGATGACCAACGATTCCTCGACCGGCAGGGTGCAGTTCACGCACGGGTCAGCGCGGATATCGGGAAAGAGTTCGGTGTGTACCTGGCCTGCCCATTGCGCGAAGACAGGATCAAGGGCTTTTAACCAAAGCCCCTTGATGCCCTGACCCTTTGCGCACGATCCAAATCTGCACAGCCAGCAAATAGGGCACGTAGAACGCAAAGTTCTGAACCAGATCGAAAGGGCCCGAGAAGTCGGGCTCTGACCCCAGCCCGCCGGTCAGCAGATACCACAGCGTGTAATGCACCCGGTAGAGCCATGATCCCAGCGCCAGCCAGAACAGCCGCAGCCCCCAGGCCCAGTGCCCCGCGCGGTCATTGCAAAGCGCCATGCGCGCCACCATCAAGGCTGCGGTGAACAGGCAAATCCCATATAGGAAAAACGCGGCAGACATCACCGGCCCACCAATCGTGCCTCGCAAAGGGATATAAGTCATCCCCGCCATCCCGGTCACAAGAGCCAGCGCGACCAGCACAGCACCCAAGGCGCGGTGAAACCAGTTGAAGCGCTGCCGAAGGGCGCGGACCAGTTGCAGCGGCACCAGCGTTACCAACACCGTTCCGGCAAAGATATGTAGAATCATCGCCGCGTTGCCGACGCTCTGACCGTCCGCAAACAAATAGCTTTGCGCAGGCGCATCATGCGACAGGCCGACGCCGATCATACCAAACCCGTGCGCCACAAACGGCAGCAGCGTCAGATAAAATAGTGCCAGCAGGACACCAGTTGCCAGACCGGAACGACGTAAACGCATAGATCAGAGCTTAGCGCCAACAATTCGGGCGTCTATGGCTTACAACCCCAGTACGTCCACCATGTCATACTGCCCGGGTGTCTTGCCTTGACCCCATAGTGCGGCCTTGAGGGCACCACGGGCAAAGATTGCACGATCACTGGCCAAATGGCGCAGGACGATGCGTTCTCCGGGGGCAGCGAACAGCACATCATGTTCACCAACGATATCGCCGCCGCGAATGGCGTGGAAGCCGATATCACCCCGCTTGCGCGCACCGGTGATGCCATCACGGCCTCGATCAGACACATCCGCCAATCTGACGCCGCGCCCCTCGGCAGCGGCCTCACCCAGCATCAGCGCTGTGCCCGAGGGCGCGTCGACCTTGTGGTGGTGGTGGCCTTCGATGATCTCGATATCGAAATCTTCATCCAATGCGGCAGCGACTTTCTTGGTCAGTTGCACCAGCAGGTTCACACCAAGGCTCATATTGCCCGCCCGCACGATCACGGCGTGGCGTGATGCCGGTTCAAGTGACGCGATTTGTTCGTCGGACATGCCCGTAGTGCCGATGACATGAACACAACGCGCCTGCGCAGCCAGAGCGGCAAATTCCAAAGTCGCTTCGGGCGCGGTGAAATCGATCACCGCCTGCGCTTGCGCAAACGCCTCCAGCGGATCATCAGTGACGGTGACGCCCAGCGCCTGACCACCCATGGCCGTGCCCACATCCTGATCGATCCAATCGTGACCCTTGCGCTCGACCACGCCAACCAGACGCGCCTGATCACTGTCGGTGACAGTCTTGATCAGCATCTGCCCCATGCGGCCCGAAGCCCCTGTGATAACGATCCCCGGAATATGGGTCATTGCGCTGGTCCTTTTCGCTAAGTCGGCTCAAAGCCTCCTACCCCGTTCGCGCCCGCTTGGCAAAGCCCCGCTTTGGGCTTAGATCGGGGATATGGCAAAGAACAAATTCCACGATGGCCCCGGCCCGTCCCAACGACAGCTGCGTGTCGGCGAACTGATACGTCGCACCCTGTCCGAAGTTCTGGCGCGCGGAGATGTCCACGACCCCGACCTGAACCGCATGTCGATCACCGTGGGTGAGGTCCGTACCTCGCCCGATCTCAAAATCGCCACGGCCTATGTGCTGCCGTTGGGCGGCAAAGGGCAAGAGGACGTGATCGACCTGCTGGCCCGCAATAAAGGTGAATTACGACGCGTGATCGGCAAGAAACTGAACCTGAAGTTCTCGCCCGATCTGCGGTTCCGTCTGGATGACACGTTTGACCGTCTGGACGACACCCGCCGCATGTTCCAGCAGGACGCGGTGCGCCGCGATCTGGACGAGTGATCCGTACTTTAACAACATTGGGCGCGATTTTGTGGGCCGCGCAAGCCTCTGCGGTTACGTGTGAAAAGGTTACTCACGACGGTCTGCGCTACACCGTCTGCGAGGTCGATGCGACTGCAGCGGATCTGCGCCTGTTTCTGAATGGTGAAGACGGCGAAGTGTTGGGGCATTTCTCATCGGTTAACGAGACGCTTGAACCCGAGGGCAAACGGCTGGCCTTTGCGATGAACGCCGGCATGTATCACGACGACCGCTCGCCCGTCGGCCATTATGTCGAAGATGGGCAGGAGCAGATGCGGGTAATCGCGAACCCCGGCCCCGGCAATTTCGGCCTGCTGCCCAATGGCGTTTTCTGCATCCGCAACGGGCGCGCCGATGTGTTCGAGACGCTGGATTTCGTGGATCAAACACCGGACTGCCGCTTTGCCACCCAATCCGGCCCGATGCTGGTGATCGACGGCGAGCTGCACCCGCGCTTTCTGCCCGATTCGACCTCGCGCTATATCCGCAACGGTGTTGGCACCAGTGCCAATGGCGCGCGGGCCGTTTTTGCGATCTCAGAAGATTATGTCACCTTCCACGAATTCGGCAGACTGTTTCGCGATGTTCTGAACACCCCAAACGCGCTGTTTCTGGACGGCAATATCTCACGAATGTATGACCGCGCAGGCAACCGTTCGGATCTGGGATTCTCGTTGGGACCGATTGTGGGTGTAGTTGAGGACATGCCTGCAAATTGACAGGGCGGGTGTGATCCGTTAACCCGCGCGCCTCAGCAAAAGGCAAGGTGCAAGATGGGACGCAAACGCAAGGGTCGCGACATTTCCGGTTGGCTGGTTGTGGACAAGCCTGCGGGCATGACCTCGACCGCTGTGGTCAACAAGGTGCGTTGGGCGATGGATGCCAAAAAGGCGGGCCATGCGGGCACACTGGACCCCGAAGCAACCGGCGTTCTGGCCGTGGCTTTGGGCGAGGCAACAAAGACCGTTCCCTATATCACCGATGCGCTGAAGGCTTACACGTTCACCGTGCGTTTGGGTCAAGCCACCAATACCGACGATGCCGAGGGCGAAGTGATCTCAAGCAGCGATGCGCGCCCTTCGGATGAGGACATCAAACAGGCGCTGACCCCGTTTTTGGGCGACATCATGCAGGTTCCGCCTAAGTTTTCTGCCGTGAAGATCGACGGCCAGCGCGCCTATAAACTGGCGCGCGATGGCGAGGATGTGGAACTGACCGCTCGGCCCCTTTGGGTCGAGGAACTGATCCTTGTCGACCGCCCCGATGAAGACCACGTGGTGTTGGAAATGACCTGCGGCAAAGGTGGCTATGTGCGCTCAATCGCGCGCGATCTGGGTGAGGCACTGGGATGCCACGGGCATGTCAAGGAACTGCGCCGCATCTGGTCCGGCCCGTTTGAGGCCGAAGATGGCCTGACCATCGAACAGATCGACGATATGGCCAAGACAACCGCGCTGGACGCGTATCTGCACCCGCTGGAAACCGGCCTGTCGGACCTGCCCGAATTGAAATGCACCCCGGAGGGCGCCACCCGCCTGCGCAACGGCAATCCCGGCATGGTGATGGCATCAGACGTCGAATACGGCGATGAAGCCTGGGCCTCGTTGGACGGCAAGGCGGTGGCTGTGGGAATCTACAAATCAGGCGAGCTGCATCCGAGCCGGGTGTTCGTCGCCTAACTCACGTGTTAGGCGGTTGGCATGATCACCCGAACACATACCAAGGGCGATGCGCCCTCGACCGCCATCTATTCCGATTGCGAGAAGTATCGCTATAGCCTGACCCGCGTCTGGGATCCAAAGGGGCAGAAGGCATTGTTTGTGATGCTGAACCCCTCGACCGCGACTGAGGCAGTAAATGACCCTACGGTGGAACGCTGCGAGCGCCGCGCGCGGGCCTTGGGGTTTGGCGCGTTTCAGGTGACCAACATCTTTGCCTGGCGCGACACTGACCCGCGCAAGATGCGCGCTGCCACTGATCCAGTGGGACCAGAAAATGACAGGGCGATTCTGGATGGCGTGGACTGGGCCGATCGGGTCATTGCCGCCTGGGGCACCCACGGCGCACATCTGGACCGTGGCCCGGCAGTTGAACAGTTGTTGCGTCAGACGGGTCAACCCCTGTTCCATTTGGGTCTGACCAAAGACGGCCACCCCAAGCACCCCCTTTACATCGCCTACACTCAACAGCCTGAGCAGTGGTGATAAAGTATTAACCCTTTCAACAACTTATCTTTGACGCTGCTGCCTGCAGAATGAGACAATCCCCTAGGAGTTTTCTGCCATCGGAGGGTGCCATGTTTCTGGCCGGATTGATCGGACTGGCCGCCATCGGCGGTGCAGCTTACGCGATGAGCGACATGCTGATCGAAGACGAGGACGTGTCAGATGACATTCCCGAAGATGAGCCGCGATCCGAAGCCGAAACCGGGGAATTCCTGGATATCGGCGAAAATGTCGAAGACCCCGTCGAAACCGAAGTCGAACCCCTGTCCACCGGTATCGTCCTTTCCGAATTCGAAGGCGATCTGGTCATTGCCGGAGAAGACGGCCCGGACATCATCACCGGAGGGGACGGCGTGGATCAGATCAACGGCTATGGCGGTGACGATACGATCCACGGGGGCCAGGGGGATGACGTCCTGCATGGCAGCGACGGGATGGATACCATCTATGGCGGGCCGGACAACGATGTCCTGCATGGCGAAGCGGATGACGACCTGCTGTTTGGCGACATCGGCGATGACGCTCTGTTCGGACATTTCGGAAACGATGTTCTGGACGGTGGTGACGGGGAAGACGAGCTTTATGGCGGTCAGGGTGACGATACTTTGGACGGCGGGGCCGGTGACGACGCATTGCAAGGCGGCTTCGGGGATGACGTTCTGGTCGGAGCGGCGGGCGAAGATGCAATCTTTGGCGGCGATGGGGACGACTTTGTGTTCGGCATCGAAGAGGGTGCGGCCGAACAGGATTTTCTGAACGGCGGGGATGGTGATGACACTATTATTGCAGGGGACGGGGATGTTGTGACAGGCGGCCAGGGCGCGGATGACATCGTGCTGAGCCCGGGAGAAGACGATGTTACCGTCATGGGCTTCCAGCCCGGCGAGGACAAACTGCTTGTCACCTGGGAAGAAGAGACTGAACCCGAAATTTCGGTAGAACGCGACAGTGACAACACCAACCTGACGCATGTGATCATCAACGGTCAGGAGGTGGCGCAGGTATACGGGGCAGAAGAATTGACTGTCGCCGATATTCAACTGATTTCAGAAGCGCAACTGGCACAGTATGGTCAGATGATCTGAGGCCGCAGATTCCCTTTGCCATTTGACAAAATTCCGCTTATACGCGCCCATCCGCATCGGAATCGGTGCGGTTTTCTCCATGGGCCTGTGCTGGACGACATCCCGGCCTGCGCCATCAACTCTAACCTTTGAAGGAGACCCCGATGTCGATCACTGCCGCTGAAAAAGCACGCGTCATGCAAGAATTCGCAACCAAAGAAGGCGACACCGGTTCGCCTGAAGTACAGGTTGCCATCCTGACCTCGCGCATCAACACCCTGACCGAGCACTTCAAGACCCACAAAAAAGACAACCACGGTCGTCGCGGTCTGCTGAAAATGGTCGCCCAGCGCCGTAAGCTGCTGGACTACCTGAAAGGCAAAGAAGAAGCGCGTTACCAGGACCTGATCAAAAAGCTGGGCATCCGCCGCTAAAGTCGGACCGCACCGCTTTGAGATTTCAGACGCCCGCCACTTTGGCGGGCGTTTTTCTTTTTCTAGGGCCGCCAAGCTGCCGTTCGCTGCATTTGCGGCATGGGTCTTAAAAAATGGTAGCTATGTGCAAACAACAAACATTCATCGCCTACGGATAGCTCATATCAACTTTTGGTCGGTTTTGTTGCTGACCGGAACGCTGTTTTTTGCTGTCGCTCAAAAAAGCTATAGCTGAATAAGCGAAGGCTAACCTGACGGATCGACACTTCAAGTTGCTAATCTTGCGTCCGTTTCGACCGGTGTGTTTTTCTTTTCTAGTTCTTTCTCAATCCGTTCCAGTAGCGCTTTGGAAACTTGATTTTCGGCGTGCAAATGCATGAAACGAGACGAAAAGAACAGCCCAATTACGATAACCAAAACCGATACAATGCTGGAAACAACAGTTAGAATCCACGCTGTTGAACTAGCGCTGGTTTGAGCATCTTCGGCACTTTGTAGTGCAGCAGAAGAATTATTTTTAACATCTTCCAACGCATCGTTTAATGCAGATGAAACCTCAATCGCTTCTAGCAATTCATCACGCAAAACACCCGTGGCTTCCACAGCAGTTTCGAGCTCGGAAATGCGATCTTCCAGCAAACGAAATTCATTCATTGAAGATTCAAGCCTATTGAGTTCTTCTGCCAACTCGGCATGCGATGCTCGGCTACCGTTTGCGATTTCATCTATGCGCCCATTTAACGATGTAAATAAAGTGCGTAGAGCTTCGCCACTAAAGGTAGTTTCTTGCGCACTGGCGAACGGCGCAAACATAGACAGAGCAACTAGAATAATTGCTGAAAATTTCATCAAATATCTCAACGGGCTTCTCCCTTAGTTACTTGATCACAGGCACCGAAAGTTGTTCGATCAGGCTGTCCTCGATTGCCGCGGGCTGCGTATAGGCCTGAAAGACAAAACTACCTTCGAGGTCCTTCCAAACTGTGACTTCAATATGCCAGCGTGTAACAGGAACGGTCTGGGACGGTCGCCAGCGATAAGCTGGCACATCCGGGTAAGATGCAACCAGCGTCTCCGTGCCATCCGGCGAGACATGTAGCCATCGAAGATAGATGTCTGGGTGCTGGCGAGCACCATCTGGAGCCCATGTCAAATCCGAATACACGTGAAGAACTTCCGTACCCAAAGCAGTGAATTCGATTTTGTCCAATGGGGTGCAAGACCGGAACTGACCTGATCGGTAGTTTTGACAAATCTTGAAGAATGCAGTGTCCGCTTCAGCAGACAAAGGGATAAGAAAAAAGAGCAAGCCAGTCCAAAAGAACTTTAACGTCATCACAATACCCAACCTGAATCGTCTTGGTTTTTGGTCCCTAAAACCTGTCTTACACATTAGACTGCGGCTATCAGTTATTTCAGTAATGTTAATGCTGTCTCGGGTCACACGAGCATCATGACGGAAGCCGACTTTAGGTTTGGGGTTTTGTTCGCTCGCCAGCCAACCGATACCTGATTTTGAACGTCCGGAACCTGCAGTTTGCAACTTGCCTCACAGTCAAATCCTCAATGTTCGGTGAAGGTCCGATAAGGGACTCAAAACGCCCGCCAAATGGCGGGCGTTTCGTTGTTTTCGCGCGTAGAACTTACATCTTCGCCTTCTCCGACTTTAGCGCCAGCCACAGGCAGTAGCACATTATCAGGACCACTAGCGTGAACGGTATCCCTGTTGAAACCGCAGCACCCTGCAGGGCGGACAACCCGCCTCCAAGCAGCAGGGCGATGGCCACCAGGCCTTCGAGCGTGCACCAGAACACGCGCTGTACAACTGGCGCATCCATCTTGCCGCCCGCCGTAATCGTATCGATTACCAGCGAACCCGAGTCGGACGAGGTGACAAAGAACACCACGATCAGGATCAACGCGATGGGCGCGACGATGCCATAAAGCGGCAGCTCTTTCAGGAAGCCGAACAGCGCGCCTTCGGGGGCGTAGCTGTCGATCACGGTGGCGCGGACACCTTCCGCTCCGCCTGCGTTCAGCATGTCGATGGCTGCACCGCCGAAGGTCGACATCCACAGGGCGCAGACTGCCGTCGGGGCCAGCAGCGCGCAGAGGATGAACTCTCGCACCGTGCGTCCCTTGGAGATGCGGGCGATGAACATGCCTACAAACGGCGACCATGCGATCCACCAGGCCCAGTAGAAGGTCGTCCAGCCGTGGAAATAGCTGGTGTCTTCTCGCCCGAACGGGTTCGACAGCGCCGGAAGGTGCGTCACGTAATCCACCATCACGTTGAAATACCGCGCGATGGCTGTGCCAACGCCGGTGACAACAATGACGAAAAGGAACAGGCCCACAGCCATGATCATGTTGATCTCACTCAGCCGTTTCACGCCTGCATCCATGCCCATAAGGACTGATCCCAGCGCGATCATGGTGATGCCGATGATCAGCAGCACGGTCACGGTCGGACTGGGTTCGATGCCGAACACCTCGTTCAGCCCCGCCGCAACTTGCTGCGCCCCAAGACCCAAAGAGGTCGTCAGGCCGAACAACGTCGCAAACACCGCAAGCGTGTCGATGATATGGCCCCACCAGCCCCAGACACGCTCGCCCAGGATTGGATAAAAGGCCGAGCGCAGGGTCAGTGGCAGATTCAGGTTATAGGCAAAAATCGCAAGGCTCAGACCCACAGCGGCATAGACCGCCCAGCCTTCCAGCCCCCAATGATGGATTGTGCCGACGATGCCGATGTATTCATTGCCCGGAACGGCAATATCAATGCCCAAGGGCCGCGCATTCCCGCTTTCGGCAAAGTTATAATAGACCGGCTCCATCACGCCAAAGAACAGCAGACCGATACCAATACCGGCGGCGAACATCATCGCGATCCATCCGGCATAGGAATAGTCAGGCTTGGCATCCTTGCCGCCGATCCGAACACTGCCGACCGGCAGAATGATCAGAACCAGACAAAACAGGGTAATTGCGTCGACCGAAAGAACCAGGAACCAGTCAAACGTGCTGGTCAGCCAGGGCCGGAGCCAGCCGAAGAAAGAAGCCGCAGCCTCTTGGTTGGCCAATGCGATCAGAACGAACGCAAAGATCAAAATACTCGAGATCAGAAAGACCGGGTTGTGAATATCCAGACCAAATGGCCGGACGTTATCCTGACCCAGCTCATATTCCGTTTCGAAGTCGTAAATCCGGGGGTCCGGATCCAGCATCTTCTTTGTTTGTGCCATTCGATTGCCCTTCTGTTCGCTTTTTGCAAACGCCAAGGTATTCGGTCGGCGGACGGTTATGAGTTAGTTACCCCCTTGGCGCGTTTCCGTCATTTCGACCGCAGGCTGGTTCGTAAGAGCTTATACAGCCTTGCTATTTTTTCAATTGCATTCGATCTCACCTATGTTAGCGATAAAATTTTTTTGCGATTTATTATCCCCTGCCCGGAAAAAACGCCCTGTTTCACGACGTTCAGTTTCATGCCCTGACCTGAAAATTACGTACAAAAGGAAAGCTTCGATCTGTCTCAGCATGATCCGGCCGCCGGATGCGGTTTCTCTTTCCTTCCAACGCATTCTCATGTATGCGCGCGTTATCTGAGACGTTGTGCCCTGACCCTGGCACTCGAATGGAAGATAAAGTGGGGTCGGCGGCAATGGGGCCGCCATGCAAACCGGAGACCCGCAGGGGCGGGAGTGCTCCGTTCTAGGATACGCATATGTTTGATGTAACGAAGAAATCGATTCAGTGGGGCGAAGAGACGCTGACACTGGAAACCGGCAAGGTTGCCCGTCAGGCCGACGGCACCGTGATTGCCACGCTGGGCGAAACCAGCGTCATGGCCAACGTGACCTTTGCCAAGCAACAAAAGCCCGGTCAGGACTTTTTCCCGCTGACCGTACACTACCAAGAAAAATACTATGCCGCCGGTAAGGTTCCGGGTGGCTTCTTCAAGCGCGAAGCGCGCCCGACCGAAAAAGAGACGCTGACCGCGCGTCTAATCGACCGTCCGATCCGCCCGCTGTTCGTTGACGGCTTCAAGAACGAAGTTCTGGTGATGTGCACCGTGCTGTCCCACGATCTGGTCAATGACCCCGACATCGTTGCAATGATCGCTGCTTCGGCTGCACTGACCATTTCGGGTGCCCCGTTCATGGGCCCGATCGCTGGTGCCCGTGTTGGTTTCGTGGATGGCGAATACGTCCTGAACCCGACCGTGGACGATATGCAGGACCTGCGCCTGAACCCCGAACAGCGTCTGGACCTGGTTGTGGCCGGTACCAAAGACGCCGTGATGATGGTGGAGTCGGAAGCTTATGAACTGTCCGAAGCCGAAATGCTGGGCGCCGTGACCTTTGCGCATGAGCAAATCCAGCCGGTCATCGACCTGATCATCTCGTTGGCCGAAGAAACCGCGAAAGAGCCGTTTGAGTTCGTCGCTCCCGATTACTCGGAGCTGTACGCCGCTGTTTCCGCTGCCGGTGAAGAACAGATGCGCGCCGCCTTCGCGATCACCGACAAGCAAGAGCGCACCGCAGCTGTTGCCGCTGCCCGTGAAGCGATCAAAGAAGCGCTGACCGAGGAACAGCTGGAAGACGCCAATCTTGGCTCGGCGATGAAAAAGCTGGAAGCCGGTATTCTGCGCGGTGACGTCGTCAAAGGCGGCAAGCGCATCGACGGTCGTTCGACCACCGATGTGCGCGCCATCGAAGCCGAAACCTCGCTGCTGCCCCGGACCCACGGTTCCGCCCTGTTCACCCGTGGTGAGACACAGGCGCTGGCTGTAACCACGCTGGGCACCGGTGACGACGAACAGTTCATCGACGCGCTGCATGGCAACTTCAAATCGAACTTCCTGCTGCACTACAACTTCCCTCCATATTCGGTGGGTGAAGTTGGCCGCGTTGGTTCGCCCGGCCGTCGTGAAATCGGCCACGGCAAGCTGGCATGGCGCGCGCTGCAAGCGGTTCTGCCTGCGCCAACCGACTTCCCCTATACCGTTCGCGTGGTGTCGGAGATCACGGAATCCAACGGTTCCTCCTCGATGGCTTCTGTCTGCGGTGGTTCGCTGTCGATGATGGACGCAGGTGTTCCGCTGAAAGCACCGGTTGCCGGTGTGGCCATGGGTCTGATCCTGGAAGATGATGGCGACTATGCTGTTCTGACCGACATTCTGGGTGATGAAGACCACCTGGGCGACATGGACTTCAAAGTGGCAGGTACCGAAAACGGCATCACCTCGCTGCAGATGGACATCAAGGTCGCAGGTATCACCCCGCAGATCATGGAAACCGCTCTGGCACAGGCCAAAGAGGGCCGGATGCACATTCTGGGCGAGATGGGCAAAGCCCTGTCCGAGACCAACGAATTCTCGGTCCACGCCCCGCGCATCGAAACCATGAACATCCCGACCGATAAGATCCGCGAAGTGATCGGCTCGGGCGGTAAGGTCATCCGCGAGATCGTGGAAACCTCGGGTGCTAAGGTCGACATCAACGACGACGGTGTCATCAAGATCGCATCGCCCGACGGTGAATCGATCCAGAAGGCTTATGACATGATCTATTCGATCGTGGCCGAACCGGAAGAAGGTCAGATCTACACCGGTAAAGTGGTCAAGATCGTCGATTTCGGCGCCTTCGTGAACTTCTTTGGCAAGCGCGACGGTCTGGTCCACGTGTCCCAGATCGAAAATCGCCGCCTGAACCATCCGTCAGACGTTCTGAAGGAAGGTCAGGAAGTGAAGGTCAAGCTGCTGGGCTTTGACGATCGCGGCAAGGTCCGCCTGTCGATGAAAGTCGTCGATCAGGAAACCGGCGAAGAGGTCGTTCCCGAGAAGAAAGAAAAGAAAGAAGACGCAGAGTAATCTGTAACTTTCTTCAAGCTCGAAAGGCCCCGGCACTGTCCGGGGTCTTTTTTGTTTGGAGATGTCATCAATCACGCCCCCATACTCTGGCCTTGGTAAATCAACCATTAACGATTCTTAAACGTATTAGCACAACCTTAAGGGTAATTTTGTTGCTCTTAGGGATGTTGTGCGACCGTGGCCACGATTACCGTCTATGAAATCAGTGCAGACCCGTTCAGCACGCGCAACGTCGATATCACGGCCGCGTATTCTGTTGAAGTAACTGATAACGACGCGATCCTGGATGACCCGGACCCCGACAGCACCCAATTGGATCTTTCCGGGCTGCCGGGCTTTACCGCCTCGTCTCAGAATTTCAGTACGTTCGAGACATATTCCGGAACGATCAACGGCGCGCCTGTCAGTTTCACCCTGATCCAGTTCAGCAACCCGCGCTATATCATCGTCACTTCGGGGCAGGCTGCGCTGAATGACACCATCGAAGACACCAGCTTTGGCGGCACCGCAACTTCTACCCCGTATCAGAGCCTACCCTCTTTCGTGTGTTTCACCACGGGGTCGCTGATCCTGACGCCCTCCGGGCAGCGCCAGGTGGAAGAACTGGTACCGGGGGATCCTGTCCTGACCACAGATGGGCGCATCCGGCCAGTGCGCTGGATCGGGCGACGGCATTTGTCGACGCAAGAGCTGCGTTCGTCTCCGCATCTGTGCCCAGTGCGCTTGAAGGCGGGCTGTTTCGGGCAAAACGCCCCCACGCGCGATCTGCTGGTGTCGCCGCAACATCGGGTCGCCGTGACATCAGCGATGATGGAGCTGATGCATGGCGAGACCGTGATGCTGACCCCGGCAAAGGCGTTGATCAACGGGCAAAGCATTGTACAGGACCTGCCTGCGCAGGGGGTCGAATATGTTCACATCCTTTTAGATCAGCATGAGCTGGTGAATGTCGAAGGGATCTGGTCCGAATCCTTCTATCCCGGCGACACGACCCTCAGTGCGATGGAACCTGCCACCCTGCGCAGGTTGTTCGACCTGTTCCCAGACCTGTCGCGCGGCGCGCAAGATTACGGGCCAACGGTACTGCCGGTTCTAAAACCCTTTGAGGCCGAAATTCTGAAATCAGAGCTGATGGTTCCAAATTGGCAGACAAGTCCAAACCTGCAGAAGAGGGCCGCCTGACATCATCTAGTGAAAGACGCCACTCGGCCCATGTTTCAGGACGTGCCATTGGCCATAACTGTCTTTCAAATCCAGCTTGATCGCCGCATCTGCGCGTGTTGTGGCGCTGCCGATCTCGGCCACAGAGAATTCGATGCCCCCGGGAATTTCGATGCGTACGCGATGCGCGCCCCCGCCATGTGGGGCTTCTATGGGACGACCCGTCGAGCTCAGCACATCTCCGATGGACACGTGGGCAGTACGCTCTTCCATGTCCATCTCGAACTCAATCGGCAAATAGAGAGTCTCGTGCACCTTATCGCACATGGCACGGAACACGTACCAATGCGTCGCCATCTCTTCTGTTTCTTCTCCATGAAAGACCTTTTCCAGCGCAGCGCGCTGCGCAGGGCTCGCCGCAGGATCAACAATCACCTGCATTTCCCCGCCACCTTCGAAAATCGGCCCTGGCCAGGCATAAATCAGAGCAGCTTTGGCACCGCAAAGATCAGTGTCGCCAAAATGCCCCTTGCCAATCTCAAGCACCTCGAAGCCCCGGCAATCCCCATGCGTGGGCAGTTCTTCGAATTGGCAGGGACAAGCATAACCGCAATTGCAGTTACCGAAGCTTTCTCCTTCAACATACCAATCTGTAAACGCCATGGTTCTCTCCTGCAAAGTACAGTGAAATCCCGATGGCCTTCGCCTGTGGAACAGCCCCCTTCAGCCATACTAGCACATCCCTGCGCAGATCAGAAACCAACCTGCTGCTGTCGAGCGACAACAATTTGATAAAGCGAATTATTCTATCACACGGACCCAATTTAGAGTGATCCGATGTGACCGCCCAAGCCCTTTCCATGCAACGCCAGACACACGATTTACGTGTGGAAACGTTTTGGAACAAAGGACATGATCATGGTTAGTCGTTTCATCCTGACCTCCGCCGCCCTGATGCTGGGCTCAACTGCAGCAACCGCGCAAAGCCTGGGTGACGGCACCTATGTTCAAGGCTTCATTGGCTACAGTCAGTTGCAGGACAGCAATTTCTCTGGCGCGATTGGCGGCGCGACCCAATCTGTCGATACGGATTTTGATGCAGGTTTTGGCCTGGGTGTGGCTATCGGTAAAGAGATCCCGCAGTGGTCCAACGACACGGTCGGAACGCGTATTGAACTGGAATTATCATACCGCGAAAGCGACGTGGATGGTGTAAATTTCTCGGGCAACGGTCCGGCACCGGAAGGCAATATTTCCGGCGACGTGTCGCAAACTTCGCTCTTTGCCAACGTGCTGTTCGACTTCAAACAATCCGGTGCGCTGACCCCGTTTGCAGGCTTTGGTCTGGGCGCGACTTATTCGGATCTGGATTTTGCTTACGGCCCCGGTGTGGCGCTGGATGACAGCGACACTGCTTTTGCGGCTCAGGTGATCGCTGGCGTGGCTTATGACATCAACCCGTCAACCGCCCTTACCGTAGACGCCCGCTATGCCCGCGCCTTTGATGTGTCGTCGCAGCGGTTGGCCCCGAACGGCGCTTTGACGGGAACGGTTGAAGACGACCTGGATACATTCAGCGTTAACTTCGGGCTTCGTTACAAGTTTTGATAAAATCGGGGGTTAGGTTTCTCTCCGGTTTCCCTTCCCCGTTATGCCCTCGCGCCTCTGGTGCGGGGGCATTCTGAAAAAATCGACAAAATAAAGCGCAGATCAAACATTCTGCGGATTGCCATGCGATCAGCAACCGCCAGTTGCATCCGACGCTAAACACATTTTGGGAAAAATTCCTATAGACGCGATTGGGGAGCCAACGGCCCCCCAACTTTCAGCCCGCCTTAGGACGGTGCTTTGGTCTTGCGCAGATATGGGAAGATCGTCTCAAACTCGCCAAACTTGGCCTTGGCATCTTCGTTGGAAACGGTCGGCGGGATAATTACGTCCTCGCCCGGAACCCAATTGGCCGGTGTCGCAACACCCTTGGCTGACATCTGCAGCCCGTCCAGCGCACGCAGGATCTCGGCAAAGTTCCGGCCCACGGTCATCGGATAGGTCATCGACAGCTTCAGTTGCTTGTCCGGGCCGATGATGAAGACTGAACGCACAGTGGCGCTGTCTGCAGGAGTGCGACCGTCCGGCAGATACGCTTCAGCGGGCAGCATATCGAAGGCTTTGGACACAGCCAGTCCGTCATCGGCGATGATCGGGAAACCAGGATTGGCTTTGCCGTATTCTTCGATGTCTTTTTTCCACTTCTTGTGGTCCTCGACCCCGTCGACCGAAACACCGATCACCTTGGTGTTGCGCGCAGCCCATTCGTCATTCAGTTGCGCAACGGCAGAAAACTCGGTGGTGCAAACAGGCGTGAAATCCTTTGGGTGCGAGAACAGAATGGCCCAGCTGTCGCCGATCCAGTCGTGAAACTGAACGGTACCCTGATCCGTTTCTGCTGTGAAATTTGGGACGGTATCGTTGATGCGCAAACCCATGGGGCATCTCCTTTCCTGTTAAAAACCTGAGTCGGTTGCTTGGAACCTAATCACTTTGCGCGCAGGTTAAACCATCCTATGCGTCTAGGGATAAGGAATTTACAGACCTCCCAAGAAAATAATTTGATCAAATTCACTATTGCCCAGTCTAAGTATGGGTGACAGAGTGTGTCCGAAACACCGATTTAAGGCTGAACCTTCAGGAGGGCGCACGATGATCGAAAAACGGGATTTCTATATTAACGGTCATTGGGTCGCGCCGTCGCAGCCCAATGATTTCGAGGTCATAAACCCCTCGACCGAAGAACCCTGCGCAGTGATTTCGCTTGGCGCGGAAGCCGACACAAATGCAGCCGTCGCGGCGGCCAAGGCCGCCCTTCCCGGCTGGATGGAAACCCCGGTGGAAACCCGCATAGCGCTGGTTGAAAAACTGGTGGATCTTTATGCGGCGCGGTCCGAGGATCTGGCGCAAGCCATGTCGCTTGAGATGGGGGCGCCCATCGATCTGGCCCGTTCGGCGCAGGCTGGGGCGGGCATCTACCATCTGAAGAACTTCATTCGCGCTGCCAAAGCATTCGAGTTTGAGCGCCCGCTTGGAGATCACGCACCAAATGACCGGATCATTTACGAGGCTGTTGGCGTTGCCGCGCTGATCACACCCTGGAACTGGCCTATGAACCAGATCACGCTCAAGGTCGGCGCTGCGGCAATTGCGGGCTGTACGATGGTTTTGAAACCGTCAGAACAAAGCCCGTTGAACGCGATGATCTTTGCCGAGATGATGGACGAGGCAGGCTTCCCACCCGGTGTGTTCAATCTGGTCAACGGTGACGGGGTGGGCGTTGGCTCTCAGCTATCGGGCCATAAGGATGTCGATATGGTCAGCTTTACCGGCTCAACCCGTGCTGGCACGGCGATTTCGAAGAACGCAGCCGAGACGCTCAAAAAAGTGCATCTGGAATTGGGCGGCAAAGGTGCCAATGTGGTCTTTGAGGACGCCGACGAGAAGGCGGTCAAACGCGGCGTGCTGCACATGATGCAAAACACCGGCCAAAGCTGTAACGCCCCCAGCCGGATGCTTGTTCAACGCCCGATCTACGACAAGGCAGTGGAAACGGCGGCCGAGGTTGCAAACATGGTCAAGGTTGGTCCCGCAATGGAAGAGGGCCGCCATATCGGTCCGGTGGTGAATGAGGTTCAGTGGACCAAGATTCAGGATCTGATTCAAAAGGGCATTGACGAAGGCGCGCGTTTGGTCGCCGGTGGCACCGGACGGCCCGAGGGGCTGAACAAGGGCTACTATGTCCGCCCGACGGTTTTTGCCGACGCCAACAACCAGATGACCATCGCACGCGAAGAGATCTTTGGTCCGGTTCTGACCATGATCCCCTTCGACACCGAAGAAGAAGCCATCGAGATAGCCAACGACACGCCCTATGGCCTGACCAACTATGTTCAGACCCAAGACGGCGCGCGAGCCAATCGCATGGCGCGGGTCTTACGCTCGGGCATGGTTGAAATGAATGGTCAATCACGCAGCGCGGGCTCTCCGTTCGGCGGCATGAAGCAATCTGGCAACGGGCGCGAAGGCGGTGTCTTTGGTCTGGAAGACTTTCTGGAAATCAAAGCCGTCGGCGGCTGGGCTGCAGAATAAGCCAGATTGCAACGTGAACCAAGCGTGAGGCACCTTAGGATGCCTCACTCTATGTCTCAGGCATCCGCCTGAGCAGCTTCGTACGCCAGCATGGCCCGCTTTACCGGTAGGCCCCAGTGATAGCCGCCAAGGCCACCCGATTTGCGCAGCGCGCGGTGACAGGGGATCAACCAACTAACCGGGTTACGCCCAACTGCCGTTCCCACCGCACGCACGGCTTGTGGCGAGCCTACGCGCTGCGCGATCTCGGAATAGGTGGTGACTTGTCCTGATGGGATATGCATCAACGCTTCCCACACTTTGATCTGCAGGGGCGATCCGATCAGGTAAAGCGGCGTTGGTTCCAACCGGTCGCTGGCAGCCCCAAAAGCGCTGAGCACCCAAGGACGCAAACGCATCGGATCCTCGACGAAATCCGCTTTGGGCCAGCGCGAAATCATGTCCTCCATCGCGGCCTCTTCCCCGGTCTCTGCCCCAAAGGCCATGCCGCAGATACCTTTGTCTGTTCCCATGACAAGCGCAGGACCAAAGGGGCATTCGAACCAACCCCAATAGATCGTGAGACCTTCACCCTTGCGGGCGTATTCGCCGGGACTCATGGATTCCCATTTCAGGAACAAATCATGCAGGCGTCCGCTGCCCGAGAGGCCAACGTTATGTGCCGTTTCCAGCGTGGTGAATCGTTCCCGCAGTAATGCCTTTGCATGGCCTAGTGTCAGGTACTGCTGGTATCTCTTCGGTGACACCCCAGTCCAACGCGAGAACAGACGTTGGAAATGGGCCGGGCTCATATCCATCTGGTGGGCCAGCTCATCAAGGCTAAGGCCCTCGCCGCCCTGATCGATCAGATCGATCGCGCGGCGCATGACGTTGTAGTGGTATCCGCTTTCCGGGGTCTGGACATTCATGGTTCCACCTCATTTCCTGACAAAACCATAGCGCGCAGGCCACGCCCAAGCGACCCGGAACTTGCGCATTGGCTTTGGGCTTGTGTCACGGGACCTTGGGCGGCATTAAGGCCCGGATGGCAAAGCAACTCGATTATCATACGATCCGCGAGATCTTTACGCGCTTTCAGGACGCCGACCGCGAACCCAAGGGCGAGCTGGAGCATGTGAACGTCTATACCCTGGTCGTGGCCGTGGCGCTGTCGGCGCAAGCGACCGACGCTGGCGTCAACAAAGCCACGCGCGAGCTGTTCAAGATCGCCGACACACCACAAAAGATGCTGGACCTGGGCGAACAGGGTCTGATCGAACATATCAAGACCATAGGCCTGTTCCGCCAAAAGGCGAAGAATGTCATCAAACTCAGCCGAATTCTGGTCGAGGACTATGATGGCGAGGTGCCCAACTCACGCGCCGCGTTGCAATCCCTACCCGGTGTAGGCCGCAAGACGGCCAATGTGGTGCTGAACATGTGGTGGCGGCAACCCGCGCAGGCGGTTGATACGCACATCTTTCGCGTAGGCAACCGAACCGGCATTTGCCCCGGCAAGGACGTAGACGCAGTCGAGCGCGCCATCGAAGACAACATACCTGCTGACTTTCAACTACATGCGCATCACTGGCTGATCCTGCATGGCCGGTACCATTGCAAGGCACGCAAGCCGCAATGCCCGACCTGCATCATCCGTGATCTCTGTCGATTCGAGGACAAAACCCAATGAAAACTTACCAACTGACCGGCATCGGAAATGCCGTCGTAGACGTGATTTCCCAGGCCGACGACAGTTTCCTGGAACTGATGGGCATCGAGAAAGGCATCATGCAGCTGATCGAGCAGGAGCGCGGTGAAGTTCTCTATGCCTCGATGGAAGGCCGCGTGCAGACGCCTGGCGGTTCGGTCGCCAACACGATTGCAGGTGCCGGTGCCCTTGGACTGGACGCCGCTTTTATCGGGCGCGTGCATGACGACGCGCTGGGGCGGTTCTATGCGGATGCGATGAACGAAGACGGCGTTGACTTCGTGAACCCCCCGGTCCCGGGAGGAGAGCTGCCGACCTCGCGTTCGATGATCTTTGTGTCGCCCGATGGCGAGCGGTCGATGAACACTTATCTGGGGATTTCGTCCGAGCTGTCTTCGCAGGACGTTTCGGATGATGTTGCAGGCAACAGCCAGATCATGTTCCTCGAAGGTTATCTGTTCGACAAAGAAAAAGGCAAAGCCGCGTTTCTTGAAGCTGCACGTGCCTGTCATAAGGGTGGTGGCAAGGCCGGTATCGCCATTTCCGACCCGTTCTGCGTGGAACGTCACCGGGTCGATTTCCTGTTGCTGATCGAGAATGAGCTGGATTTCGTGATCGGCAACGAGGCCGAGATCAAATCTCTGTTCGAAACCGACGACTTGGAGGAAGCGCTGGCCAAAACAGCCGCAATCTGTCCGCTGGTGGTCTGCACCCGGTCAGGCGACGGTGTCACTGTTCTGAGTGGTGACAACCGCATTGACGTGCCGGTTGAAAAGATTGTGCCCGTGGATGCAACAGGTGCTGGCGATCAGTTTGCTGCGGGCTTCCTGTTTGGCATGGCCACAGGTCGAGATTACGAGACTTGTGCAAAGATCGGCAATGTCTGTGCCCGCGAAGTCATCAGCCATATCGGTCCGCGCCCCGAGGCAAACATGCAGGAATTGCTGCGCGCCGAAGGGTTGCTCTGACCTCGGATCGAATCCTTTTCACAAAATGGATTGGGGCGTCAGCGCCCCAACCCTACCCTTTAGTTAGAAAACAGCGCCAGCCAGATTCCGACGAACATCAGAACCCCACCCAGGTTCACCCAGACGTGCCAAATCGCATAACGAAACGGCAGTGTCTTTTGGGCGTAAAACATCGTTCCAACGACATAGCTGACTGCACCGCCCGCAATGCACCAAAGGGTGGCTGCGGGAACGGTGGTCATGTCTGGGATTGCGCCTAAACCGATACCACCCAAACCAAGGTATGACGCCGTCGACCATCGCGACTTAACCGTCTCATTCGCGATCTTGTTCCAGACGGCTGCGATGGTCAGCCCCCAGCACACCCAAAGCAAGGTCATGGTCCATGCCGTGCCCGCCTGAACGAAGAATGGTGTGAACGTCCCGCAGATACTGGGATAAATCGCGGCGTGGTCGATACGGCGCAACAACTTGCGACGGTCATGCCAGGGCGCGAAATGATAGGCACAAGACGCAAGGTTCGACGCTAGCGCGCAAAGAACATAAACGATGACAGCAAAAAGCAGCGCGACATCCAGACGCTGATAGGCGTTCACGATCAGCAAACCCCCAGCCGTCAGGATCAAGGACAACCCGATCACATGGACAACCATGTCCGCGGTGCGATGCGCGCGTATTGGGCTGGGATAGGTTGTTTGCATCATGACTGGCCAGTTAAAAAACAGCTCTGCGCTAAAGTCCCGCCAAAAGGATGTCCAACTTTCCCAAGCGTCACTTATACGAGCCGAGGTGGTCTTCAAAAGCCGCCAGCACTTGCTCGTACACGTCCCGTTTGAACGGTACGATCTCGTCGATCAACCGATCAGGCGCTTGCCATTTCCATTGTGAAAACTCTGGGTGGTCGGTTTCGATGTTGATCTGGTCATCCTTACCGACAAAGCGCAGTAGGAACCATTTCTGCTCTTGCCCGCGATAGCGCCCTTTCCAGATCCTGGGCACGATGTCCTGCGGCAGATCGTAGAGCAGCCAACCGTCGGTTTCGGCCACGATCTCCACCAGGTCCGAGGTTACCCCGGTTTCCTCCCACAACTCGCGCAGGGCCGCATCGCGCGGGTCTTCGCCTTTGTCCACGCCGCCCTGCGGCATCTGCCACGCGTCTTTGTGGCGATCATTGCGCTGACCCACAAAAATCCTGCCGTCCGCATTTATCAGCATTAGCCCCACACATGGGCGATAGGGTAGCTTGGCGATGTCTTCGGGGGTCATACGGGGCCTCTTCGGGTTGTTCCGCCAACCTCTAACAACCACAGGGGCAACAGCAAAGAGGGTGACGTGGGGTTTCGCGTGACAAAGGTGACGCGAAGGTCAATCTAACTCGCATATTCGGGAGGGAGAGTTTCGCCATGACTGCGTACCCAAACATGCTGGCCCCGCTGGATCTGGGCTTTACTACCTTGAAGAACCGCGTGCTGATGGGCTCGATGCATACGGGGCTTGAGGAAACCGGTGACTGGAACCGGGTGGCTGAATTCTATGCGGACCGGGCGCGCGGCGGCGTGGCGCTTATGGTGACAGGTGGCATTGGTCCAAATCTTGAGGGCTCGGTTCTGCCCGGCGCGTCGATGATGACCAATGAAAAAGAGGTGGCGAACCATTCCATCGTGACCCAGCGGGTGCACGAAGCAGGCGGCAAGATTGCGATGCAGATCCTGCACGCAGGCCGCTATGCCTATGGCCCGAAATGCGTAGCCCCAAGCCCGGTGAAGTCCCCTATCTCTCCCTTTCCGCCAAATGAGCTGGATGAAGACGGCATCGAAAAACAGATCAGCGACATTGTAAACGCCGCCGTTCTGGCCCAACAGGCGGGCTATGACGGGGTCGAGATCATGGGGTCTGAAGGGTATTTCCTGAACCAGTTCCTTGTGACCCATACCAACAAACGCACAGACCGCTGGGGCGGGTCCTACGAAAACAGAATGCGCCTGCCGATTGAGGTCGTGCGCCGCACGCGCGAGGCCGTTGGCCGCGATTTCATCATCATCTACCGCCTTTCGATGATTGATCTGGTCCCCAATGGTTCAACCCATGAAGAAGTGGTGCAACTGGCGCAAGAAGTAGAAAAGGCCGGTGCCACAATCATCAATACCGGCATTGGTTGGCACGAGGCGCGGATTCCGACCATCGCCACCAGCGTCCCGCGTGCAGCCTTTGCTTGGGTGACGAAAAAGTTGATGGGCAAGGTTTCGATACCTGTGATCACCTCAAACCGGATCAACACGCCCGAGGTCGCCGAAGAGGTCTTGGCCACCGGCTGTGCCGATATGGTTTCGATGGCCCGCCCGATGCTGGCGGACGCGGATTTTGTCAACAAAGCAATCGCAGGACAATCTGCGCAGATCGCGCCTTGCATCGCCTGCAACCAGGCCTGTTTGGACCATACATTCAGCGGCAAACTGACGACATGCCTGGTCAATCCCCGCGCCTGTCATGAGACTGAGCTGGTGATTGAGCCCGCCACAACGCAGAAAAACGTTGCCATTGTCGGTGCGGGCCCCGCCGGTCTGTCCACGGCCATGACAGCCGCCCAGCGTGGTCACGACGTGACTTTGTTTGACCGCGCCGCAGAGATTGGCGGACAGTTGAACATGGCCAAACAGGTGCCGGGCAAGGAAGAGTTCTGGGGGCTGGTCGACTGGTATCGCACAATGATGGCCGATCTGGGCGTGAAGGTGGAATTGAACCGTGAGGTCAGCGCCGACGACCTGGCCGGCTTTGACGAAGTGATCATCGCAACCGGCGTCACCCCGCGTGATCCACAGATTCCCGGGCAGGATCGGAAAAATGTCCTCAGCTATATCGACGTGCTGCGTGGCAAGGCCGAAGTCGGCGAATCTGTCGCCGTGATCGGTGCAGGTGGCATCGGCTTTGACGTCTCCGAATTTCTTTTGGAGGACGGGCACAGCGCAACCACCGACTTGCCGCTTTGGATGAAGGAATGGGGCGTGACAGACCCGGCCGAGCACCGCTCGGGCCTTGCGCCAGAAGGGCCTCAACCCAGCGCGCCAGCGCGTCAGGTCACATTGCTACAGCGCAAGAAACAGGCGCACGGCAAGGGATTGGGCAAAACCACTGGCTGGATTCACCGTGCAGCGTTGAAGATGAAAAACGTCAACTTCGTGGGCGGCGTGAACTATGAGCGCATTGATGACGACGGCCTGCATGTCAGCTTTGGCGAAGACCGTGCAGACCCCACAGTGATCTCGGCGGATACGATCGTTTTGTGTGCCGGGCAGGTTTCAGACCGGTCGCTCGCGGACGCACTGATCGAACGCGGCGTTACCCCGCACGTAATCGGCGGTGCGGATGTAGCGGCCGAACTGGACGCCAAACGTGCGATCAATCAAGGAACACGATTGGCGGCCGAGCTTTAAGCTTGGTCAGTCGGACAGCGCAAGTTTTACCCCAAGCGCGCCGAAGGCTGTTGCAAAACAACGTTTGATCCAGGCCATCACTGACGGGCGGTGGATTATGTAGTCCCGCGCCAAAGCCGCGCAGGCCCCGTAGGCGATGAATACAACAAAGGTCATCGCCATGAACGCAAGCGCCAGTTGCACCAAAGCCAGCCCCGCATCGCTTGTGTCGGCGGGCAGGAATTGCGGCAGGAACGCAAGGAAGAACAAAGACAACTTAGGGTTCAAAACGTTGATAAGCGTGCCGGTCGTCGCAATCTTTAGGTAGCCTTTACCGGATTTTTCGGCGCTCACTTCCATCGCACCGCCCTCACGGACGATTCCCCACGCCATATAGAACAGGTAGAGCACGCCAAGGTATTTGAGCACCTGAAAGGCCAGCGCGCTTGTATGCAGCAAAGCGGCCAGGCCGATAATGCTGGCTACAGCGGCGGGCACGATCCCAAGTGTACAGCCTGCTGCTGCCGCGACGCTGGCGCGAAATCCTCGGCCAAGCCCAATGGCCAGCGTGTAGATGACGCCGGTACCCGGCAACAGAACAACGATCAAGGACGTAAGAAGAAACTCAAGCGACATGAAACCCCCCGAACACGCGCCGGAGAGTTCCCCACATCAACGCGAAAGTAAACAGGCCCGTGGTTGCTTATTCGACGGTAATCGTAATCACCTCGGACACAATCGGCGGGTTATGCGGCACATGGCCCGCGTCCCCCAGCACCAGTTGCAACGTGTGCTGACCAGGGGGCAGGTCCAGTGTCACCTCGGTCTGACCGCCTCCGAAGTGCATGTGGTTGTCGTCGGCCGGCAGGCCATAGGCCAGCTCATCTGCGCCGTCATCACCCTCACCAATTGGTGGGCGGTTAAGCAGCAAGTGGTGGTGGCCGGTGTTTTCCTTCTCGGTCCCTGCCGGAGCGACACCCATTCCGCTGAGGCCAAAGACAACCGTAACCGGCGATTGCACTGCGTCACCGTCTGACAAATTGACGAAATAGACCTTTGCTTCGGGGTTCGAAGGCGTTTCACCCCCGGCGTGTGCGAAACCCGCAAAAAGGCAAAAGGCAGCGATGGTGAAAACGGTCTTCATGGTCTCCTCCCTTGTCACAAAAATGCCATTCTCAAACTAATAGATTAGTCCAATTGGCCAAAAAACACAGCCACACAGGGGCTGCGGCGCATTTGGAAACCACTGTTTCTGCGTTTCCCATACGCAAACGATCCGATTCAAATCCCTGATATTATCCCATGTATGCCCCGTTTCCGCCCAGATTCAGCGCCATAGTCAGGGAGGAAATCAAGATCTGGGGAACAAGTATGGACCGACTGACTGAAATGGAAGCCTTCGCCAATGTGGTGGACCAAGGTGGCTTCACCGATGCGGCCAAAAAGATGGGCATCTCCAAATCCGCCGTGTCCAAACATGTCTCGAGCCTCGAAGCGCGTCTGGGGGCCCGGTTGCTGAACCGCACCACGCGTCGGGTGTCGCCGACAGAAATCGGCCTTGCCTATTATGACCGCGCACGGCGCGTTCTGAATGACGCGGGCGAGGCAGATTCGCTGGTCACCTCAATGCAGTCGGCCCCATCTGGCCTGTTGCGCATCAGCGTTGCCACGGATTTCGGCGTGAATCACCTGTCCCCCGTTCTGTCCGAGTTCCTGGCCGCCTATCCCGACATCACCGTGAACATGGTTCTGAACAACCGTTATGTCGAACTGATTTCCGAAGGATTTGACGTGGCCGTCCGCATTGGCGAGCTGGAAGACAGCACGTTGCGCGCCCGTAAACTGACTGAAACCGTGAAGCGCATGGTGGTTGCGCCCAGCTACATAGAGCGCTTCGGTCGCCCGCAGAAGATTGATGATCTGAACGAACACAAGCTGCTGCACTATTCCAGCCAGTCCTCGGGCAATGTCTGGAAACTGACGGCACCTTCGGGTGAAAAGCGTCAGGTGCGCACTGCGGGCTGGCTGAGCGTGAATGACGGGCAGTCGCTGCTGAACGCGGCCATCTCGGGGCTGGGGATCGCGTATCTGCCCAGCTATCTTTATGCCGATGCGCTTAAATCAGGGCAGGTGGTCGACGCCATGCCATCACTGCCGGATGAGGTTCAGGGCATCTATGCCGTCTACCCACCCGGCCGCTTCACACAACCCAAAGTTCGGGCCTTCATCGACTTCCTGGTCAATTCCTACCACGACAAAGGCCCGATGGACTGGTAATTCTCCCTGAAGACCAACCTATGACCCGCATGTCAAAGTGCGGGTCTTTTTTTGCCTTCAGACTCGGCGGCACAGTTTCAGTTGACCAATAAAACCGCCTCGACCCGGCGGTTCAGGTCGCGCCCTTCAGGCGTTGCATTGGACGTTATCGGAGCCAGATAGCCCACGCCTTGCGCCTCAATCCGCTCGGGGGCCACGCCATGCGCCTCGATCAATCGGGTGCGTACGGCCTCGGCCCGGCTTTTGCTGACAGAGATATTGGCCGACAGCGCGCCGGTGTCGTCGGTATGCCCCACCAGCGCCAACCGCGTCTCCGGGTTGTCGGCCAGATATCCGGCCAGCAGGGCCAGTGAGCCAAATGGCCCTTCTCCTAACGCCACCTCGCCCGTAGGGAAATGCAAATCATCCAGGATCACATGCCCAGTGCTAGTCAGAGCCTCGAGCAATCCGCCCGAACCTTCGACGGCCTGTTCGATCACCACCGGATCAGGGTCAGGAGCATCCTGCGGCGTCACACGGATAAGCTGAACATAGCCATCCGGCGGGTTGCGACTGACCAACAGGCTCAACACAACAGGCCCTTTGGTGGCCGACAGGAAGCGGTAATCCTGAATGGCGACATACATGTCCGGTGTCGGCACAACTTCGGTACCAAATCGAAAATCGAAGCCGCCACAGTTTTGAGCCTCGCATTCGAACAGGATTTTGTATCCCTGCGCCTCGATCTGGTCGCGCAGCGGGGCCAGAAGTTGCAGGGTCGTACTGGACCCGGCCTGAAGCCGCCATGTGAACCGTTCGACCTGCCCCTCAACGGTCTTTGCTGGCACTGCACCATCGGCATAAGGCCCCGTCGGTAGGTCATAGCTATCCAGCGGCGAGGTCCGGTCGCTGATCTGACGCGCACTGCTGGGCAGTGTCAGGTCCTGTGCCAGAACCGGACCTGTCAGAAGCATTGAAACAAGGGCGGCGGCGCGGATCATCGAAACTGTGCGTGATATTCTTCGTTGGGTACCATTGCGGTCGCGCTGGCCACCCGGTTGGACATGTTGAAGAACCCGGTGACATTGGCAATGTCCCAGATATCCCGGTCGGTGAACCCGGCATCGCGCAGTTTCTGGCGGTCAGGTTCTTCAATCTCGGCACTGGCAGTGGTCATCTTGGCGGCAAAATCCAACATCGCACGTTGACGCGGCTCCAGCGGCGCGACGCGGTAATTCATCACCAGCATCTCACCCAGTTGCGGATTACCCGATAGCTGACGCACCGCCGCGCCATGTGCGACCAGACAGTAGAAGCACTTGTTGATCGACGATACCACCACCGCAATCATCTCGCGCTCCAGCTTGGACAAGCCGCTGTCGACCAGCATCAGGTCATTGTACATCGCTGTGAAGGCGTTCAGCTTGTCGATGTCGAATGCGTTGGCTTTCAATACGTTCGGCACCATTCCCAGCTTTTCGACACAGATATCAAAGTATTTCTGCGTTTCCGGCGGCAGCGGATCGACCATGGGCAGGTTCAGCGCGGTGGGCATGTCTTTCTGTGTCACGGCGGCCTCTTCAGTTCACTCAAGGTGACGGTAATGGTATTCGCCCGCAAGCTCCATCCCGAGTGCGCGATAAAGACCATTGGCTCCCACGTTGGCCTTGGTGCAGATCACGCTGAGGGTCTGCGCGCCATTGTCCCGCGCCCAGATTGCCGCCGCGCGCATGGTCCAGTGGCCCAGACCTTGGCGGCGATGATCGGGCAGGATTTCAAGTGCGTGGACCATCGCAACATCCCCGTGCATCGCGACAAATGCTACGCCACTGGGCTTGTCGTTGTGGCGCAACAACAGACTGGTTTTGGGGCCCTTCGCGCGCGCCATCACCGCTTGGCGTTCTGGCCCAATCCCGGCCGAAGCCCAGATTTCACGCATGATCTCAAGCGGCTCCCAGACCGAGAAGACCATGATCGGAGGGATCGGTTGATCTGTCAGCAGGTCGACCGGACAGGCATAGATGTTGACCGGGTCCAGAACGCTGTACCCCCGATCAGCCAGTTTCGCGTCCAGAGCCTCATCACCCGGACGCAGACAGAAAATGCGTTTTTGCCCCATGGCCAGCATTGCGGCCTCGGCGGCGTCAATATCCGCGTCCCTGGCAGGACCCAGCGCGTTGGCGGCAGACACGCGTGACCCACCACCCTGCCCTTCGCGCAGTTGGAACGGGCCAAGCGCCTTGTAGCCTGCGGCGGGCCAAGTGCCGTCGACAATATCCGCCCAGTTGGTGCTCAAAGCTCCAACTCTTTCGCCAGACGGGTCATCGCCGCATCGATCTGCCTTCCGTCAGTGCCCCGTATCACAACGTTGGCACCGAAGGCCCCGTTGATCTGGAACGGATAACAGCCAATGGACAGGTCGCTGAACTCTTCGGCCAAGGCGGACAGGTTTGCGGCAATATCGCCCTCGCCCCGATCCACGCGCAGAGTTTGCGACAGCAAGGGACTGCCTCCGGTTAACGTTGGCAGAACACTGGCCACCATGGCCTGAAACACCGAAGGCACACCGGCCATCACATGCACGTTCGCAAGGATAAAGCCCGGTGCAGTCGAGACCGGATTGTCGATCAGCGCCGCACCATCGGGAATGCGGGCCATGCGCAGTCGGGCGGCATTCAGCTCCAACCCCGATTTGTCGTAATGCGCCTGCAACAGCGCCCGCGCGTCATCCCGAATATCAATCGGCGTGTCGAAGGCCCGCGCGATGCAATCGGCGGTGATATCGTCATGTGTCGGACCGATGCCGCCACTGGTAAAGACGGTGTCATAGGCATCAGACAGTGCTTTGACCGCCGCTTCGATGGCGGGGGCGTCATCGCTGACAATGCGCACTTCTTTCAGGTCGATGCCGTGTTTGGTCAGCTCCTGCGCCAGAAAGTGCATGTTGGCATCACGGGTGCGGCCGGACAGGATTTCATCCCCGATCACCAGCATTGCTGCAGTTGGATTGGCCATGGCGCTCTCCCCTCTTGATCGTTCTCAGGGGCAGGTATAGGCCCTGAACCATGCGATTTGAAACCCCTCTTGTCCCCGCCCGCCTGATCCGCCGCTACAAACGCTTTCTGGCTGATTGCACGCTGGAAGACGGGCAAGAGGTTACGGCCCATTGCGCCAATCCGGGATCGATGATGGGGCTGGCTGAACCGGGCGAGAAAATCTGGCTGGAACCCAATGACGACCCCAAGAAAAAGCTGAAATACGGCTGGCGTTTGGTGGATCACGAAAACGGGCATTTCACCGGCGTTGACACCTCGGTTCCCAATCGCGCCTTAAGGGCAGCGCTTGAAGCCGGTGAGATTGCAGAACTGGCCGCCTATGACACCGTCCGGCCCGAAGTGAAATACGGCGAAAACAGCCGCATCGATTTCCTGCTGACCGGGCCGGGCCTGCCCGACGCTTATGTCGAGGTCAAAAGCGTGACCCTCTCGCGCCAGCCCGGCCTGGCCGAGTTTCCCGACAGTGTCACGGCACGCGGCACAAAGCATCTGGGCGAGCTGGCAGCCATGGCCGCGCAAGGACACCGCGCGATCATGCTGTATCTGGTCCAGCGTACCGATTGCGACAGGTTTGCGCTGGCGGCTGATATTGACCCGGCCTATGCGGCGGCGTTTGAAACAGCACAGGCGCAGGGGGTGGAACGATTGGTGTATGGGACAGAGATTTCACCCTTAGGCGTCGCAGTCTTACCCAAACCGATCTAGAGGCCATTCAGCAGCACCCGCCAGAAACAAGATAACCTAGCGTCTCGGGTCAAACCTAAAGCTCACTATAAACATTCTTAAAACGCTATTTGTTGATTCATATCAAGGTTAATGAGCATACAAAAAGCTTTGCTATTCAGCACGACAATTTCGAGGGGAGATTTGTCATGCGATACAAAGCCATTGGTATGACCGTTCTGTGCGCCGCACTCCTATACACGGCCTCTTGCTCGGGCATGAGTTACGCGATGAAGACATATGGCGACGTCGACCCAATAAACTTCGAAGCCTTTGGCAGAACCTGGCGCGTCTTCGACAAGCCTGAAAGCGGCTTGATTATGCTGACGCCCAGCTTGGGAGATGCGGCATTGGCAGGTGCCGCCGAAGGGGCAACATTCGGCTTGGCTGGCAGTATGGACCCCACGCAGTTGGTCTTTCAATCGGCGGCGGCAGAGTACCTGAAGTCAACCGGCAGAACATGTGACATCCGTTCTGCCCAACTGGTCATCGACCCTCAGTGGGAGTTCACCTATACCTGCTGAGCCTTCGCGAAACTGTCGCCTTATGTCAGAAATCACTGAGTTCAGCATGCAAAAAAATTTAGTCACATTGGCCGTCCTTCTCGCCGTCACCGCGTGCGCGGAACAACCAAGTTCGATTGCACCGGTTCCAATCGGAGACGTCTATAACGACGTATCTTGCGCAAAGGCACGACAACTCTACCAACAAGAGGTTGCCAGAGTGCCTGCCTTGGTTTCCGCACAAAAACAAGCGGTTGCTGGTGACGCTGTCGGCGTGCTGTTAATCGGCGTTCCTGTATCCAGTTTATCTGGGGATGATTTGGAGGGCGAAATAGCCGCGACCAAGGGCAAATTGATCGCACTGTCCGCTCGTTTGGAAGTTTGCGGCACTCCACCCCCGAAAATAGCGTGGGATTGAGCCTGTCGCGACATAGGGTCGTAGTAATGGCATGAGAGAGCGGCTGTTGAAACTGATAAGCCGTCGAACTACTTCGCTGAAAGAGTGTGACCCTGCGCCCTCTGGTACTTTCTGCACAAGCAGCGTAAAAGGAATGCTGCGCGAAACATTTGGAGCTTAGCGTCGATGAAAGAACATCGTGGCCGCCTGACCAAAGACGGCATCCGCATCTATGAACAAAGCGACTTTGCCGGAATGCACGCGGCAGGGGCTTTGGCGGCACGCATTCTGGATGATATTGCAGAACACGTCTTTCCCGGCCAGACCACTGGCGCGATTGACGGGCTGATCACGCAGATGGTCGAAGACGCAGGCGCAACTTCGGCCACGATTGGCTACAAAGGCTATCAGCACGCCAGCTGCATCAGCGTCAATCACGTCGTTTGCCATGGCATTCCGGGTGAAAAAAAGCTGAAGGATGGCGACATCCTGAACATCGACGTGACTGTGATCGTCGATGGCTGGTTCGGCGACACCTCGCGTATGTATGTGGCCGGTAAATTGCCCCGCAAAGCAGAGCGGCTGATTCAAGTGACCCATGACGCGCTGTTCAAGGGCATCGAGATGGTGAAGCCCGGCAACACTTTTGGCGATATCGGCCACGCCATTCAGGCTTATGTCGAAGCGCACCGGATGAGTGTTGTGCGTGATTTCTGCGGCCACGGTCTGGGCCGCGTGTTCCACGCGCCGCCCAACGTTTTGCACTATGGCCGTCCGGGCACTGGCGCGGTTCTGGAAGAGGGTATGTTCTTTACCATCGAACCGATGGTCAACTTGGGCCGTCCTGAAACCAAGACACTGGCCGACGACTGGACTGCTGTGACCCGCGACAAGTCACTGTCGGCACAGTTCGAGCATTCGGTGGGTGTCACAGCGGATGGGGTCGAGATTTTTACACTCTCGCCGGGCGATAAGTTCCACCCGACCTATTCCTCCTGATCGGCAGCCTGTTCGCGCATCACTTTCAGCAGCATTGTCTCTGCCCCCCAAGGCGTCACCGCGTCGTGGATGAAAACAGGCGCGCGCATGGGTTTGCGCTCGGGGCCGGTCGAGGCTTCGGCGTCGTGGGAAAACGTCCAACTAAAGGGTGTCAGGGCGCGGTCCATGCCTGCACCTTAGCACAACAAAGGGTCAGAGTCCCAACAACTGGTGCGCTTGTGACATGTGCGTGATTACTTCGGCACCCAGATCTGCCAGCCTGCCGCCATGCGGTGCGTAGGCCAAACAGCGCATACCCGCCCGGGTGGCCGCAGTGACGCCGTTCTCGCTGTCTTCAATAACCACCGGGGCGTTTGCTTCGAAGTGCTGAGCGGCCAGCTTGAACATCCTTGGGTCCGGTTTGCCAGTTCCCAGAACATGAGCCGAGAACATAACGTCCTTGAACCGGTCCCAGAGCCCATTCTGACCCAGGGTGATCTTCATCTTGTCCGGGCTGCCGTTTGACGCAACGCAGAACGGGATGCCGTTTTGATCCAATGCCACCAACAATTCGGAAACACCAGGCACCAAAGGAACCCCTTTGCGAAGTCGGTCATAGGTTTCAGCATAGATCTGATCCACCCAGTCATCGGGTAAATCGGCACCCATGCTGCGTGCCTTGTCGCGCACCCCGACCATTGTTCCGCCTACAAACAGCGACATGCATTCAGGCAGTGTCAGGTGCAGGTCATAGCCAGCTAGATTTTCAACCAGCACCTGGTTCGAGATCACTTCGCTGTCTACCAGAACGCCATCGCAATCAAAAATCACCAGATCATGCATCCGGTTCGTCTTTCCATATCAAAGAGATATACGTGTCGCCATATTTCCGACTGCCCTGCAACGTGAACCCGGCAGGTGGCTGCATCGGAGCATTTTCTTCCCAAACCAGTAAGGCGTCATCAGCGACCCATCCACCGGCGGTTATTGCGGTCACTGCCTTTTGGCCCAACGCTTTGCCGTAGGGGGGGTCCAGAAAGATCAGATCATATGGGGCCTTCGGGTTGTCGCCCAGCCGGGTGGCATCGCGGCGGACCAGATCGGTACGCTCGGCGCTGTGGGTCAGGTCGATATTCTTGCGGATTAGCCCTTGGGCCACACGTCCGTCATCAACAAAGGTGACATGAGACGCACCACGCGACAGCGCCTCAAGCCCCAGCGCCCCGGTTCCTGCGAACAGATCCAGCACGCGCAGGCCGTCAAAATCGATCTGGTGGGTCAGGACGTTGAAAAGACTTTCGCGCACACGGTCAGTGGTGGGGCGCAGATGTGCCCCCGCATCCCCTTTGCCGACCGAGGCCAAGGCGCGGCCCCGGAACTCTCCGGCGATGATTCTCACGCTTTAAGCAGCGGCTTCAGGTCCGCGTCCGGATCCGCCACGATGGCCGGATCGGCCGTCTTGCCTGCGTCGATCAAGCGTTTGCCGACCATATACGCGCGGGGATCGTTCATTGCGTCCACAGCTATCAACTGATCGCCCTTGTAATACCAGAAGGACACGGTCTGCCCTTCGCCCTTGCGGGTCACAACGCGGTCATATCCGGTGTTCAGACCGGCGATCTGCAGTTTGACGTCATACTGGTCCGACCAGAACCATGGGGTCGCCACATAATCCCGGGCCGCGCCCAGCATGTTCTGCGCGACGATCTCGGCCTGATCGATGGCGTTAGGCACACTCTCTAGCCTGATCCGGCCTTCACCGTGTGGAAACGAGGCACAATCGCCTGCCGCCCAGATTGACGGATCCGAAGTGCGGCCATGGGCATCGGTCTTGATACCATTGTCCACCTCAAGCCCCGCCATCTCGGCCAATTGGGTTGCGGGCGCGATGCCGACACCAACCACGACAAAGTCAACCTCAAGCTCGGTGCCGTCGGTAAGCAGGGCCCCCGTCACCTTTCCGTTTTTGCCAATCAGCCGATCCAACCCGACGCCTTCGCGAATGTCCGCACCATACTCGCTGTGCAATGCACGGAAATAGTCGCTGGTCTCGGGTGCTGCAACCCGTTGTAGAATACGGTCTGCCATCTCGACCAGAGTCACCTTGACGCCTCGCTTGGCGCAGACGGCTGCGGCCTCAAGCCCGATATAGCCACCCCCCACGATCAACGCACGAGCACCTTCAGTGACCTTGGGCTCCATATCGTCGATATGCGCCAGATCGCGCACCACATGCACACCTTCCAGGTCACCACCAATTGCCGCGGGCAGACGGCGCGGATCGGACCCGGTGGTCAGCGCCAGTTCGTCGTAAGAAATGACTTCGTCCCCCAACGTCACAGTCTTGGCTTGCGGATCGATGCCCGTGACGCGCTGGCCCAGACGCAGGGTGATGTTGTTCTCGGCATAGAAACTCTCGGGCCGCAGGAACAGGCGCTCCAGCTCCATCTCGCCCAGCAGGTATGCTTTGGACAAAGGCGGGCGCTGATAGGGCAAATGCGGTTCAGCGCCGACAAGGGTGATGTCCCCGTCGAACCCATCCTTGCGCAAACGCGCCACCAAAGATGCACCCGCCTGACCGGCACCGATCACGACAATATGGCTCATGTTTTGCCCACCCTGCAGTTTTCCCGTGGTCTCCGTGTTTGGACCACCTATATTGCGGCTAAGCCCAATTCTGCAAATCCAAACAACAGGAGCTGAAAAATGATTTCAACAGGAGACGCCCTTCCCGAAGCGACACTGACCCAGATGGGCGCGGACGGGCCGGAAGAGGTTCGGATTTCAGAAAAGACCAAGGGCCGCAAAGTGGTGATCTTTGCTGTTCCTGGGGCGTTTACACCGACATGCCATTCCGCGCATGTACCCAGCTTCATGCGGACGAAAGATCAGTTCGACGCCAAAGGCGTAGACGAAATCATCTGCATTTCGGTCAACGACCCCTTTGTCATGAAAGCTTGGGGCGAAGCCACCGGCGCGTCTGACGCCGGTCTGACCATGCTGGCAGATGCCGCATCAGAATTCACCAAAGCCATCGGCATGGATTTCGACGCCCCGCCCGCCGGTCTGATTGCCCGGTCCAAACGCTATGCCATGCTGGTTGAGGACGGCAAAGTCACTGCCTTGAACCTGGAAGAAAACCCGGGCGCATGCGAAATCTCTGCCGGTGAAGGCCTGCTGGACGTCATCTGATAGAGTTCGGCCCCGGTTTTTCGGGGCCATCAAAACCCAAATTAACTTGATGCTCTTCCCTAATGCGCGAATACTTGATCCAGGCGTTTGGGGAGTTCTTTATGACACTTAAGACATTTTCACTTATCCTGACCGGCTCCGCCATTCTAGCATCCTGCGGACCGGCACCCACCCCACAGCAACAAGCCGCGCGCCAACACGAGATCGCGTGCCTGGGCGGAACTTTGGGCGGTGCGTTGATCGGTGGCGCCATCGGCAATCAATTTGGTGGCGGGTCGGGCAAGACAATCCTTACCGCTGCGGGTGCCGCGGCTGGTGGCTTTGAAGGCCAGAGATTTGCATGCTGAAAGGGTCAACCATGACACGCGGAATTATCATACTCATGATCACATTTCTGACCTCGGCAGCCGCCGCCGAAACCGTTGCAGAGCTGCATGAAAAAGAACTGAACGCCATTGATGCGAATAATGACGGGTTCTTATCAAAAGACGAGTTCGACGCATTCTCGGACTATGCATTTCAGGCCATGGATGAAGACAAAAACGGCACCCTGGGCCTGGAAGAGGCCAAACCGTTTCTGGACATCAAGCAGTTTCAGAATGTTGACCGCAACAAAGACAGCTTTATCTCAAGAGCGGAATATGATGCTCAGATGGATGAGGACTTCAACACGGCGGATCAGGATGGCAATGGCCAACTGGATTAAGCCTGTCACGACAGGAGCTTGGTATGAACAAATGGATTGGTTTGGGCGCATTGGCACTGGTCGCGGCCTGTGATGTTCCGCAGGCTACTGTGGTGACGGGACCGGATGGGCAGTCTCGCATTGAAATCAACCTTTCCGGGCTGACCTGCTATCAAAACCGCTGTCTGGACATAAACCCAGCAGCGCGGAGCGTGCGCCAGATTGGCAACAAGACCACCAGGATTCCTGCATCCATAGATGTCAGCGACGGCTATGTCACGCCAGCCGAGTTCAGGCAGATGGCGACCACGGCCTCACTTGCCGGAGGCCAAGGCTCGGGAAATGATCGCTAGCACAGACTGTCCATCTTGCGTGCCAGTTTGGCATCCAATGAGGACAGACCACCTACGTCATGGGTGGACAGAACAACCTCGACCGTGCGGTACACGTTGAACCATTCGGGATGGTGGTTCCATTTCTCGGACCAAATCGCTACCTGGGTCATCCAGCCAAAAGCGGAAACGAAATTGTCGAATATAAACGTTTTTGTAATCGCATCTCGGCCTTCGACCATCGTCCAACCGTTCTTGAACAGCGGATCCAGCAGCGGGCCGCGGGTTTCTGTCGACAAGAGTTCGGTCATTGCTGTTCCTCCGGGTTCGATTTCCTGAACGGACCGTAGTCCGTTAGGATCTCGATCTCTTCTCCCACTGCACGTCCTTCGGCGTCCAGATATTTTTTGACGGCATCAGCAAAACCCGGATCGCCAACCCAGTGCAAGCTATGCGTGCGCGTTGGCAAATAGCCCCGCGCCAACTTGTGTTCACCCTGAGCGCCCGCCTCGACCCGGGCCAGACCATGGGCAATGGCAAAGTCTATCGCCCTATAATAGCACAGTTCGAAATGCAGACAGGCATGATGTTCAACGCAACCCCAATACCGGCCAAAAAGCGTTTCGCGGCCTATGAAGTTCAACGCACCCGCGATGGCAAAGCCGTTCCGTTCCGCCAGCACCAAGGCCATGTCATCCGACATGGTTTCCTGTGCAATATCAAAGAATTGGCGCATCAGGTACGGCGAGCCCCACTTACGCGCGCCGGTATCCTGATAGAATCGCCAGAACGCATCCCAATGTTCCGGGCGCAACGCTTCGCCGGTCAGGGTGCGGATGTCACCGCCAAAGTCATTGGCCTGCGCCCGCTCCTTGCGGATGTTCTTGCGTTTGCGCGATGACAGGGCAGCCAGGAAAGCGTCGAAGTCTGAATAGCCCTCATTCAACCAGTGAAACTGCTGCGAGCCGCGCAACATCAGGCCCATCTGTTCACCGGCCAACGCTTCGTCCTCGGTACAGAAGGTCGCATGAACCGACGAAACCTGATTATCCGCCGCCAGTTGTACAGCGCCCTGCACCAGAGCTGACATGCCGATCCTCTCGTATCCCGGGCGCACCAGGAAACGTCGTCCGGTTGCCGGGGTGAACGGCACTGCGATCTGAAGCTTGGGGTAATAACGTCCACCTGCGCTTTCATAAGCATGGGCCCAGCTATGATCGAAGATATATTCGCCCTGACTGTGCGATTTGGCATACATCGGGGCCGCTGCGATCAGCATACCATCAAGATAAGCAGTCAAATATTGCGGCTGCCAGCCTGTGCCGCGACCAACCGAGCCGCTTTCTTCCAGCGCTAGTAAAAACCGATGGGTTGTAAAGGGATCAAGAGGCCGCCCGCCATCAACGGCTTCGGGGCAAGCGCAGGCATCCCACTCTGCCGCAGAAATCTGCGACAGAGCACCCAATACCTGAATTTCGATCTGTGCCTGATCCATATGTCCTCCGCGCCTGCCCTTTATCTGTGACAGCCTGAAGGAGGTTCAAGCCGAATGCGCAGCCAGATACCCTTCGAAAGTCACATTGTCGGCAACTTTGCGAGCCTCTGCCTCTTGTTCAGGCGATCGGACAGTCCAGCACAGGATTGGCACCCCGCGCGCCTTCAATTCAGCCACGCGGGGGCGCGACAGGTCAGCGGCCTCGTGACTAATGAAACTTGCTCCGACACGATCAAAATCCGGAATACCACGCAGATTGTCGCAAACGCCTTGGGGCAAAAGTTCGACGCTGGGTTCATAGGCGCAAGTGGTGATGCCGCGCGGCAGATGCGGGGCAAGCCGTGCCAGTTCAGCGACCGAGTTGGGATTGAAGGACATCAGGGCCACAGGACCGTCGTAACCCTGCAATGCGCGGACGGTATCCCGCTCCAACGCGCCCACATTGGCACCCATTTCACCGTCCTGATCTTTCAGTTCGATCAGCAGCGGTACCCGACCTGCCACCATCTCTAGGACCTCATCCAGCGTTGGAATGCCATCATCCCCATACAAAAGGGTCGCGCCAGAAGCTGCAGCCGCCGAGACCTGACGGATCGGCCCGGGCTGACCGGTCAGACGCGCCATATCATAGTCATGGAAAACCATGGCCCGGTCATCCGATGTCAGTTGAAGATCGATCTCGATCCCGTAACCCGCGTCAATCGCTGCCTGAATAGCCGCCCGGCTGTTTTCCGGGCGGTTGTCCGATATGTCATGCAGAGCCCGATGAGCAATAGGGACCTGCAAAAACGCGTTTGGCAAAGGTGGTATCATTCGACTTCGAAAATACCTTCGATTTCAACCGCCACACCCAACGGCAGGGACGCCGCGCTGACTGCGGAACGTGAATGACGGCCCGCTTCGCCCAGCGCTTCGACCATGAAATCGGAGGCACCGTTGATCACCTGTGGCTGTGCTGTGAACTCTGCTGTCGAGTTTACAAAACCAGTCAGCTTGATCACACGCACCAGTTTCTCGATATCGCCGCCGCAGGCTGCCTTGACCTGCGCCAGCAGGTTGATCGCGCAAACCCGGGCCGCAGCAGCTCCGGCCTCAACGTCCATATCGTCGCCCAGTTTGCCGGTGATCAGTTCATCAGCTTTCGAGATCTGGCCCGAGACATAAACGATATTGCCCACGCGCACGAACGGCACATAGTTGGCAGCGGGTGCAGGTGCGTCATCCAGCGTGACACCCAGGGTTTCCAGTTTTGCGGCGATGCTCATTGAGAGGGTCCTTCCCTAAATTCGACTCTGCCGGACGCTAACCGGGAAGCTTGGATTGGGAAAGACGGAAACCGGCAATTTCCTGTCTGCCTGCGATCTGAGCGTTTCTTTACTTATTACGAGCTGTTGATCCTGGGTCACTTTACCCGCCCCCAAATGACAGGTTACACGCAAGGTGTTTCATTTAAGACCCGAAACGACTAGTGACAGAACTTGTGCCACCCCAGCACGTGGATTTTGATTGAACGTCCGGCGGACCATGTGTCGGACCATTTTGGGAGAAGCAAACCGTGCCAAGCAGATTGCGCCTGAAACATTTTATTGTCCTGTCATGCATGGCCATTCTGTCTGCTTGCGCTACTACCCCGCCCGAGGGGGCCTCGCGTAGCGATGTTTTTGATCCGTATGAAAACAACAACCGGGCAATCCACAAGTTCAACCTTGGTGTGGACCGATTTTTGTTCCGCCCCGCCTCGAAAGGCTATGTGAAGATCGTTCCTGATCCGATGGTGACCAGTTTCAGCACCTTCGCCGAAAACATCTCGCTGCCGGGGCAGGCCGTTGATTACCTGTTACAGGGCAATCCGAAACAGATGGGCAACGCGTTGCTGCGCTTCGTGATCAACATGACTGTGGGTGGCTTTGGTCTTTCTGCACCTGCGGATGAATTGAATTTGCCACCAGTGGATACCGATTTCGGCGAGACGCTGCATGTCTGGGGTGTGGGCGAAGGCGCATATGTTGAGCTTCCCTTCTACGGCCCATCCACCCAACGAGATGCGATCGGGGTTGTGATCAACTTGTTCTCGAACCCAATCAATTTTTCTCCGGTGCGACCGGTCGACAATATTGGCGTCTACGCCGAGATCGTGCGCCGCATGGGAGATCGCGGCCGGTTCTCGGATACAGTCGACTCGATTCTTTACGAAAGTGCAGACAGTTACGCGCAAGCACGCCTGATCTTTTTGCAAAATCGCCGCTTTGAACTGGCAAGAGATGACGAAGACGCCTATCTGGATCTATATTCTGACCCCTATGCCGAAACCGGGACAGACCCGGTCAGGGACCCCTTTTTAGACCCCTACGAGGACCCCTATGCCGAATAACGAGTTGAACCGCCGTCACTTCATCGCCTCGAGCCTCGCGCTGGCCTTGCTGCCCATGCCTGCCTTGGCGCAGACCGAAGCTGCAGCCAAAGCGCTGGTCAACAGCGTGGTTGCTGACATCAATCGGGTGATCGATTCGGGCAAGTCTGAAAAGGCAATGCTGCGCGACTTCGAAAAAATCTTTGTGCAATATGGTGATGTCCCGATCATGGCTCGCTATGCCCTGGGGGCGGATGCCCGCACGGCAAGCCCCGCCCAGCTGAAAAAATTCACCAAAGCGTTCCAGGGCTATATCTCGCGTAAATACGGCCGCCGGTTCCGAGAGTTTATTGGTGGCGAGGTTGACGTACGCAATGCGCGAAAAATCAAGGCCGGGTACGAAGTTCGGACGATGGTCAAACTGCGCGGCTCCGCCCCGTTTGACGTGACGTTCCTGGTGTCCGACAAGTCGGGCCGGGACAAGTTCTATAATATGTTCATTGAAGGCGTGAACCTTCTGCTGACCGAACGCACCGAAATCGGCGCTATGCTGGATGCCCGGAAAGGCAATCTGGATCAACTGATCAGAGATTTGAACAAAACAGGCTAACCTTGCGGCCGGGTGTGGTAACGCGCCAGATCAAAGTTATTGCAAGTACACAAAAAAGGGTCAGGTTCTTCTGACCCTTTTTTGTTTCGATTTCAGGGCGCATAGCTACGCACCAAAGCGCCTGCAATCAACGCCCAGCCGTCTGCGATGACAAAGAACGCAAGTTTGAATGGCAAGGATACGATTGCCGGAGGTACCATCATCATGCCCATCGACATCAACACCGCTGCAACAACAAGATCGATGATCAGAAACGGCAGAAAAATCAGAAAGCCAATCTGAAAGGCCCGCGCGATTTCAGATAGCATGAAAGATGGCATCAGGACGGACAGCGGCGCTTGTGCTGACAGTTCCATCTCATCCCCACCGGGACGTAGGGCCGCCATGGCGTAAAATGTATCCGCGTCCAACCGGGCTGCCATGAAAGTACGGAACGGGTCCAGCGCCCGTTCCAGTGCGACCTCGACCCCGATCGTTTCCTCCATCATCGGGCGAATGCCGCTTTCCCAGGCTTCAGTGAAGACAGGGTCCATGATGAAATAGGTCAAAAACAACGCCAGACTGACAATCAGCATATTGGGCGGCGATTGCTGCAATCCAATCCCCTGTCGCAGGATCGACAATACTGTAACCAGGAACGGGAAACAGGTGATCATAACTGCCAGGCCCGGCGCTATGCTCAATACAGTGATCAGTAGGATCAACTGGATGGTCCGTGCCGATATAGATCCTCCCTCGCCAAGGGACAAAGTCACATTCTGAGCTGTGGCGAGCGATGGTGTCAGCACAATCGCCAGAGCCAGCCAGATCGCAAAGCGCATCAACCGATCCCGTTTTGAAGGTCGGCAATCTCGGTCAGGCGCACGGCCAGTTGACCGGCCTGGTCGCCATCCATCTCTTCAAGCAGCCCACGTGCCACCAACTGATCCCCGACATAAAGGTCAACCGGATCTTCGATCCTTTTGTCCAGTGTCAGCACCGCATTCTCTCCCATATTGAGCAAATCCCGGATCAATGGGCGGGCGCGGCCGACAGAGACAGTCACCTCGATCGGGACGGATTCAAACGGGTTGGGTCTTTCGGTGTTCGGGGTCTGAGTGTCATTCATTGGACAAAGCCTCTCTTGCCTCAAAGACGTATGCGTCAAAAATCTGTGCAACGGTGGTCAGCAAGGCGCTGCAATCCACTTCGCGCCTGCTGATGCCGACTTGCAGGCGGGCCTGCCCCGGCTCGAGCCCGGGATCTTCGATGACCTCTGGCGCGAGCTGTGCACTTGGCGGCAAAATTGCTGCAACATCTTCAGCACGGCCCGTCGGCACCATGATCTGCATAGGTTGCTCCAGCTGCATGCGCGCCATCTCCGACAGCTGTTCAACAAGAAGGGTGGCCAATCCCCGGTCGACCATCTGCGGTAAGACTGTCTGCACCAGGCTTTCAAACATCGGCTCCAAAGACAGAGTCATCCGGGTCATCGCCTCGTGATAGGTGAATGACATGTCCTCCAGCGATTGCGCGAGCTCTGCCGATACCTTTCCGCGACTTTGCTCCTGCGCCTGAGCGGCATCCTCCCAACCAGCACCATAACCATCCTCAAAGGCGGCAAGCCTCTGTTCTTCTAATGTTTCCTCATCCAGAAGCAGAACCGTGCCGGTGCTGGTCTGAGCGGTGAAATCCTCAAGCAGATGGGCGATCGACATCACACCTGCTCCTCGCCTTCTTCAAGCCAGCTGCGAAGGATCTCGACGGTCTCCTCTTGCTTGTCACCGATCATAGTCCGCAACCGTTCAACCGGGTCTTCGACGGCGTTGACGCCCAGCGCTGGAACGCCCCCGTCTTGGGACAAGGCTGCAAACTCAGCCACGTCATCGGCCGCGATTTCACCGGTCAAAACCGAAGGTTCCACCTCGGCCCCGTCAACAGCGGGCAAAAGCGCTGGTGTCAGTGTCGGCTTCATCAGAATCGGTCGGATCACGAACAACGCCAGCACCAGCGATACCACCGCCAGCACGGCCATTTGGATCAGGGACATGGCGTCCAGATGAATGTTCTGCCACATGGAAGACGAAGCCAGAGTGCCTTGCGGTTCTGTCACAGGCAGATCCAGAGATTTAAGTGTGATCACGTCCCCGCGCGCGGCGTCGAACCCCACGGCCGCAGCCACCAGTTCTTGCAGCGCGTCCAGTTCTGCCTGCGGCAGCGGTGCAAATGTTTCGGCTCCCGAGGCATCCACAGTACGCGTTCCGTTCACCAAAACGGCAACCGTCAGGCGCTTAATCGAACCGGGCGCTGTGTGAACTTCAAGCTCTGTTTCAGAGACCTCATAATTCACCCGCTCACGCGTTTCGGTGGCGGTGGAGTTCGATTCGTCACCACCAGCCCCATCTCCATCGGGCAGGTTGGATGCAACGGTGACATCAGAAGACTGATTGCGGGCGCTGTCCGAACGTTCCTCGACATCCGTACTGATGGCCACGCGGCCTTTGGGGTCAAAGCGCCGCTCGCGGATTGATTCTGTCTTGGTTTCCGTATCCACGCTAACCTCGACCACCGCATTGCCGGGTCCGACACGCGCTTCCACAAGGCGCAGTACACGTTCACGCAGTTGGCGCGATTTATCATCTGCCGTGTCAGCGGCCACCGCAGTGTCTTGCCCACCAATAACAGCCCCGTTCGAATCGATTACAGTCACGTCCTCAGGTGCCAGGCCGCTTACGGCGGAGGCAACAAGGAACCGGATCGCCTTGGCCTGATCACCAGTGATATCGGCACCTGACGGCACCAGATAGACAGAGGCTGTCGGCGCAACGCTGCGCTGGAACGGGTTCGCAGACCCGTTGGCGATGTGCACCCGCGCCTGGCTGACATGCGGACTGCCGACTATGGTGCGCGCCAACTCACCCTCTTTTGCACGCCAGTATGCGGCGTCGAACATCTGAGAGGTGGTGCCAAACCCGCTCAGCGAATCCAGCAGTTCATACCCCCTGTTACCATTTGCGGGCAGGCCTTCACTGGCCAGAGTCATCCGCAACTCGTCCCGCTGCGCGCCGGGTACATAGATTGACCCACCGCGAATCTCATAGGTGATACCGCGCTGATCCAGCGCGCGCACGATGTCCCCTGCCGCGCCGCTTTCCAAGCCTGCATACAGCAGCGTCATAGACGGTGCGGTTGCAAGGCGGGACATTCCGAGAATTCCCAAAAACACCAGCACAACTGCACTGGCGACAATGATTTGTTTACGCCTGTCCAAACTTGCCCAAACAGTTCCGATCTGCTGCACGCTCACCTCCGACTCGCCGACATTCTGCCCGGCGCACCCTCTGTTTGGACGATTGCCCTTAACAATCGGTTAGTTCCTGAGCGGTTATGAAACGACAGAACGGATGAATGAGGACGTCATGACCGACGCGACGGCAGAACAGGCAGAAGCCCCGGAAAAAAGTGGGAAAAAGGGAATCCTTATTGGGTTGATTCTGGCAATTGCAGGGGCCGCGGGCGGATATTTCCTAACCTCATCCGGACTGATTCCGCTGGGCGGCAAAGCTACGCAGGAAACAAGCCAGGACATGGAAAAAGGAAACTCTGTCAAAGCGCTGGAAAACGTTGGCTTCCTCGCACTGCCACCCGTCGTCGTATCGGTGAATTCAGACAGCTCTCGGCATTTGAAGTTTCACGCACAACTCGAAGTTAACGCCCCGTACATGGCTGACGTGGAAAAAATGCAGCCGCGAATCATGGATGTTCTGAACGGATACCTGCGTGCCGTGGAATTGCAGGATCTTGAAGATTCGTTGGCGTTGATGCGCATCCGGGGCCATTTGCTGCGCCGCATTGAAATTGTCGTTGGCGAGGGTCGCGTTCGCGATGTGCTGGTGATGGAATTTGTTTTGAACTAGGAGGCGAAATTGGAGCTGATCGCGGATATTTTGCTGGTTGCCGGTGCGTTGGGCGCGGGTCTTTACTGCTTTGTTCTGTCGCGCCGCCTCAAGCGGTTTACCGACCTTGAAAAAGGCGTTGGTGGTGCTGTGGCGGTTCTTTCACGGCAAGCGGAAGAGCTGAAGAAATCTCTGGACAACGCGCGCAGCGCTTCTGACCAGTCCGGGGACAAGCTTACAACCCTCACACACAGAGCCGAGAGCGTCGCGCAACAGCTCGAGCTGATGATGGCGTCAATGCATGACGTGATCCCCGAAGACGCCTCCAAAACGGAGACGCAGCCAGAGGCTGTTCCGGCAGAGGCTCAGCCACAAGAACCAACTCTTGCAAGGCAAGAGGATGTCACAGAGCCCTCTGACGACGCAGAATCTTCTGAAACTGAAGCACCCAAAACAAAAGAAAACAAAGCGCCAGAGGGTCTGATGTTCTTCCGTCATGATCACAAGCAGGGTGGAACACTGGCATGAACCGCCCTCGCGCAACTCGGCCAAACGCTCGCCCGCGGGCCGGTGTACTTGCTGTCATCTCCTTACTCATGCTTGGTTCAGCCGCAATTCGCATCGGGTTAGAGGCTGGGCCGGCGCTTGCGAAACCAGCCGAACCTAAGGCCGTTGAACACACGCCCAAAGCGTTGGAAACACGCGACGTTCAAGCTCTTTTGACCGAGCTTTTGCGTCGAGAAAAACAGGTCACACAACGTGAAGACGCGCTGCGGGATCAAGAAAAGGCATTGGAAATCGCGGGCCAGGCTATCGAGACGCGGCTGGTCGCGCTTCAAGAGGCGGAAGAGGCTCTGCGTGCCACTTTGGCTGTCGCCGACAACGCGGCCGAGAATGATCTGACCCGTCTGACAGATGTCTATCAAACCATGAAACCCAAAGATGCTGCTGCGTTGTTTGAAACCATGGATCCAACTTTTGCCGCCGGGTTTCTTTCTCGTATGCCTCCTGATTCAGCGGCCGGGATACTTGCTGGTCTCAGCCCCGAGGCAGCCTACACGATCAGTGTTGTCATGGCAGGCCGTAATGCCTCGGCCCCACTGGAATAACCAGTGCCACATTTTCACGCGCATCACTAAGCCGGAGATCTCAAATGATTGGAATTGTTGGAATTGTTGTCATTTTCGTGATGGTTTTCGGCGGCTATCTTGCTGCTGGCGGCAAGATGACCATCATTCTGAAATCGCTTCCGTTTGAAATGATGATGATCGGCGGCGCCGCCGTTGGTGCCTTTTTGATCAGCAATGACATGGGCGGTGTAAAACACACGATCAAAGACCTGGGGAAGGTTTTCAAGGGACCGAAATGGAAACCCGAGGACTATCGTGACCTTCTTTGCCTTCTGTTTTCACTGATCCGCATTGCCCGTGCTAATCCGGTTGAGGTCGAGCAACATATCGAAGACCCTGAAAACTCAAGCTTGTTTTCCACTTATCCCAAGATTCAAGCCGACAAGGAGGCGGTCGATCTGATCTGTGACACTATGCGTTCCGCCGCGATGAACTATGATGATCCGCACCAGGTTGAAGAAGTGCTGGAAAAGCGGATGGAGGCGAATTTTCATCACGCAATGCACTCAAGCCATGCGTTGCAAACAGTGGCGGATGGCCTGCCTGCGCTAGGGATCGTAGCGGCTGTTTTGGGGGTGATCAAAACGATGGGCTCGATCGACCAACCACCCGAGGTTCTGGGCAAACTGATCGGCGGCGCTCTGGTGGGCACGTTCTTGGGGGTTTTCCTGGCGTATGGTCTGGTGGGACCCTTTTCAGGCAAGCTGAAATCCGTTGTCGAAGAAGACAATCACTTCTACCAATTGATCAAAGAGGTTCTGGTTGCAAACCTGCACAACCACAATGCCGCGATGTGTATTGAGGTTGGGCGCCAGAACACACCCACTCACAACCGCCCCGGCTTCTCCGAGCTTGAAGAGGCTCTGAAAGAGCTCAAGCAGGCCGCAGCATGAAAAAGTTCGGAATCCTGTTTGCGGCCCTGATCATGATGGCCACTTCGGCATCCGCACAAAATGTGACGGTGCGATCAGGTGAGCATGATGGCTATACGCGTTTGGTTTTCAATGTACCACCAAACACAGGATGGACACTGGAACAGCGTAAAAACGGTGCTCGCTTAAGGCTGGCATTGGATGCCGCGACCTTTCAGACAAGCGCAGTGTTCAGCCGCTTGACGACCAATCGCCTTGCGTCAATCTCACAACCTGAACCCGGTGGGGCATTGGAATTGGAGTTCGGGTGCGCGTGCGCAGCCTCGGCTTTCCTGTACCGGGATTCTATGATTGTTCTTGATATTGCACCGGGCGCATTTCTGCCCCCGCTGCTGGTTGACATCCCCCCCCCAGTGAAGCGGACGGCCAAAAAGGCCACGACTGAATCGTATAAAGACGCGCAGTTGGCAGCATTGGACCTGCCGCTTCTTGAACACGGGTTGAAGGACCAATTGTCCACGCGTTTTCTGCAAGGGGCCGACCGCAGATTGCTGGGTTTGAACCTAACCCCAGTTGGTCCTCGCAGCTCTGCCCCACCCGACGCAGCGCGCCTGCCAACGGGTTTGTCCGGCAATATTCGACTGACTTCGGTGCTGGACGATTTGCAGGATGTTCTGAATGCCGAGTTGCAGCAGTTCGATAACAAACCAACCTGCATCACGACGTCCGAACTTGGCTTCGCACACTGGTCAGGGGATGAACCCTTTTCTGCGCAAGTGTCTGCTTTGCGTACGGGTCTATTTAAGGAGTTTGACCGTATTGATGAAAACAAGGCTCTCAGACTGGCAAAGCTGTATGCGTTCAACGGCTTTGGGGCCGAAGCACTGGCTGCTTTGGCGCTGTCTGAAGCACCATCTGAAGAACTGGACCGCATCGAGTTTGTCGCTCAGCTCGTAGACGACAAACCAATTAAGCCCCCCCATCCTTTCAGTGGATTGCAGCGTTGCGACAGTGACGCCGCGCTTTGGGCAGTATTGTCCGAAGGCACTCTGGCACCTGACGCGGATGTTGAGGCGATCGAGCAAGCTTATGGTAGTTTGCCGAACCACTTGCGCCGCCAATTCGGAAAACGTCTGTCCGAAATTCTCGTCAACGCACAACAGTTGGAGGCCGCCCGCAGAGTGATACGCTCGGTCGACCGTATCGAACAAAGCACCTCGGCAAGTACCGCACATGCCAAGGCCATAGTTGCTGCGGCAGAGGGGAACGACGTGCGCGAAGAGGAGTTGTTGACGGAGGTTGTTTCATCACCCAAAGCCACGCCGAATGCTCCGGTGGCGTTGGCCCGTTTGGTCGAAAAGCGCTGGGGCGAACGCAGCGCAGTCACTTCGAAAGAACTGGAACTGGCGGCGTCTTTTGCGGTCGAATACCGACGCTCGAACCTGGGCCCAATGATGGCACGCACGCACGCGATCGCCTTGAGCCTGAGCCAGGATTTCGAGCCAGCATTCGACATCATCCTGAACTTGCCAAACGGGCAGGACAGAACCCGCGCGTTCAATCGACATTTTCACCTACTGTCAGAGCGGTCCGACAACGTAACCTTTTTACGCCAAGCGTTCCACGTAATGCAGATGAGCAAGACCCCAGCCCTGTCAACGGACAGTGCAATCGCCGTTGGTGATCGGCTGGCGGCGCTTGGTTTTGCGGATCAAGCCATTGACCTGACAAACCGAGCAGAAGATCAAACGCACAAGACAGAAAGAGCGCGCGTGCGGGCCAAAGCGGCCCTTCTGTCGGGACGTCCGCACAAGGCTCTGATGGAGTTGGACGAAGACAAATCGGACGAAGCCCGCGCCTTGCGTGCACAGGCCCTGGGCAGAATTAGTGACTTTGCAGCAGCAGCTGAGATCATGAAAGATTTGGGGCAAGGCGAGGCAGCAAACCGCTTATACTGGCTGGCAGGGCTGCCGGATGATACCGTTGAACCACAGGGTGGGAAATACGCGGTCCTGAACCAGACAACGCAAGCCCTGTTGGACACCCCGGCACGACAGTTGGAAAAACCCCTAATGGACGCAGAGGGTCTGCTTGAGAACAGTGAAACGACACGCGAACGCATCATTGAGATGCTGAATGCGGTCAATTTAAAATGACAAGTGCGCCTGCTGCTCTTCAGACAATCCAGTGCCAACATGAGAAAACTGCGTTTTGGGGTCAGTATTGCGATAGCGGCTCTCGGATTGGCTTGCGACGCAAACGCCATCAACATCTGGTCGGCGCGAAGAATTGAAAAGCGTTTTCTCAAATGATGCCCCGTTCCTAGGGCTTGGTGCCAGGAACAGGGACAGATTAGGCGCAACAGGCGTAACGCCGACTATTCAGTAGGGTGCCTCGACATCGTTCATCGAGACATAGACGGTTTTCATCTCGCTGAAGTGGTTGATTGCCAGTTTCGAGTTTTCGCGCCCCACGCCTGACATCTTCGATCCGCCAAACGGGGCTTCGACCGGGGCAAGGTTATAGGTGTTGATATAACAGGTGCCCGCTTCGAACCCGGCCACCACGCGGTGGGCGCGTGTCAGATCGCTGGTGAAGACACCGGCGGCCAGACCAAATTCAGTATCGTTGGCGCGGGCCATGACCTCGGCTTCGGTGTCAAAATCCAGCACCGACATGACCGGGCCAAAGATTTCTTCGCGCGCGATGGTCATATCGTCGGTCACGTCGGCAAAGACCGTGGGTTGCATGTAGAACCCGTCGCCATCAAGCCGCGCTCCACCATAGACCAAACGCGCACCCTCGGACTTGCCTTTTTCGATATAGCCCAGCGCGATTTTCATCTGATTTTCGCTGACCATCGGGCCAAAGCTGACATCCTCGTCCATCGGGTCGCCGATTTTGGCGTTGGCCAGACGTTCGGACAGGCGTTTAAGGAAAGCTTCTTTGATACCCTTTTGCACAAACACGCGGGTGCCGTTGGAGCAGACCTGACCTGACGAATAGAAGTTGCCCAAAATTGCGCCTGAAACCGCGTTTTCGACATCCGCGTCGTCAAACACGATCATCGGAGATTTGCCACCCAATTCCATGGTGACATGTTTCATGCCTTCGGCTGCAGCAGCATAGACCCTGCGGCCCGTTGGAACAGAGCCGGTCAGCGAGACTTTGGCCACACGCGCGTCGGTTACCAGTGCAGCACCTACATCCCCGTACCCCTGAATCACGTTGTAAACGCCTTTTGGCGCACCGGCCTCGATGAGGATTTCTGCCACTTTCAACGCCGAGAGGGGCGTGGTCTCCGAAGGCTTGAACACCATCGTGTTGCCGCAGGCCAACGCCGGAGCCCCCTTCCAGCACGCGATCTGAGTTGGATAGTTCCATGCCCCAATCCCGACGCAAACGCCCAAAGCCTCGCGGATCGTATAGACAAAATCACCCCCGCCCAGAGGAATGTGTTCGCCGGTCAGACTGCCAGCCAATCCACCAAAGTATTCCAGCGCATCCGCGCCCGAAGTGGCGTCTGCAACAGTGGTTTCCTGAATGGGCTTCCCGGTGTCATGGGTTTCCAGGACCGACAGATCATAGTTGCGTTCGCGCATGATGTCAGCGGCGCGGCGCAAAACCCGACCCCGCTCGGTTCCCGACATAGCCGCCCAGGCCGCTTGCGCACTTTTGGCACTGTTCAGAGCCTGTTCAACAATCGCCGGAGTTGCCGAATGCAATCGCGCGATCACCTCGCCAGTGGCCGGGTAGATCACGTCGATGGCGGCACCATCTGTATCTTCGACATACGCGCCATCAATGAAATGGCTGGCTTGGGGCTGAAACTTCATACCGTGTCCTCTTCTCTTGCACCCGTCTGAACGGGACAATTGGTTCGTTGAATTCGGCCCTAAAGATTATTGATTGATCAGTCAATAAACTCATTCCAGCGGCGGGAACGTGCCGACTTTACCCCCAAACCTTGAAATTTTTGGCTAATGTTCTATTTATGTTCTACATAGTCAGAGGATAAACCGATGGCCCAGCACGCACGTCAACCTGCCCTGAACGGGCCCAGCAACGACTACCATTTGCTTCCGGTGACAGACCGGCAGATGCGCTATGCCCGCGCAATTGCCGAAAAGTCAGCATTGGAGATACCGGTCGAGGCACAACGTGACCGAAAGCTGCTTTCGGATTGGATTTCAACGCACAAACCGCGCAGCACGTCGCAATTCGACAATTACCCAACAGGCAAGCAAGTTGCCTTCGCCGAGCGGATTTCACGCAGCAAGCGCCGCCCGATCCCTTCTGAGTGTTTTCGCGACAAGAAGATGATGTCGCGCTGGATCGATCACAACAAATAGACCCTACTTAGGGCCTTCATGACTGTGATTGCGCGCATAAAGCGCGACTGCCGCTGCAACAAACATGCCCAGCAAGATGTATCCTGTCACAGCTTCGGACACGGCAAGCCCGCGACACAGGCCGGTTGGGGACATGTCGCCATATCCAACCGTCGTAAAAGTCACATACGAAAAATACAGAATATCACCCGGACCTTTTGCACCGACGACACAATGATCGTTGTATCCAAACGCGCCATATACAGCAGCAAACAGGAACGGGACCACCTGTATGAAAGACACCCCCATCAGGAACAAAAGCCTTCGCGGTGATTTCACTTGGGTCATGTAGTACCAGGACTGCGACACCAGCCAGATCAACAGACCAACCGAAGCGATTGTGCCGATCGTGTCACCTGCGGTCGTTTCGCTCAGGCGAGAAAGGCCATACCAGGCGAGAAAGCTTGCCAGAATCAAACCCAACGCCGCCAGAAAGGTCGACTTCCACTCTTCCAGTGTTGTGGGTTTGCGGCGCATGAGTGCCCCTTCAAGCTGATTTCCAGGTGATCATCTGACCTAAAGCAATAGCCTGCAACCCGAATTCAATCCTGCCGTAAATGCGTCTCACCCCGTTCACGCGCCAGCAGAATCTGCTTTTGCCGCTCGCGAAAGCGCATTTTATCTGCCTCGGACGTCTCATCGATGCACTGGTGGCAAGAAACACCATGTTCGTATTCCGGGCGTTTCATGTCCTCAGGCAAGATCGGTCGGCGGCAACCGTGGCAAAGCATGTGCGGCCCTTCAACAAGGCCGTGACCGACGGATACGCGATTGTCGAACACAAAACACTCACCTTGCCAGGTGCTGTCTTCAGCGGGCGTCTCTTCCAGATACCGCAGGATGCCCCCTTTGAGGTGATAGACATCCTCCACCCCTTGCCCCAGCAAATAATTGGTGGATTTTTCGCAGCGGATACCGCCGGTACAGAACATGGCGACGCGTTTGTTGTGAAAGCGGTCTTTGTTTTCTGCCCACCACGCTGGAAAATCGCGAAAACTGGCTGTTTCAGGGTCTATTGCGCCTTCAAACGTGCCAATCGCCACTTCGTAATCGTTGCGCGTATCAATCACCACAACATCGTCCGAGCGGATAAGGTCGTTCCACTCTTGAGGCTCAACATAGTTGCCAACGCGGGCGCGCGGGTCGACATCCGGCTGCCCCATGGTCACGATCTCTTTCTTCAGTCGCACCTTCATCTTGCCAAATGGCGGATGATCCGAGGTCGCCTCTTTCCATTCGAGATCTGCGCAACCTGGCAAAGCGCGGATATGCGCCAGTACCGCATCAATACCGGCGCGTGGACCTGCGATGGTGCCGTTGATCCCTTCTTGCGCCAGCAGCAAAGTGCCGGTGACAGATTGCTCTCGGCACAGATTCAGCAGCGGATCACGCAGCGCAGCGGGATCCGGGAAACGGGTAAAGTGGTACAAAGCGGCGATTGTGTACATAGGCGCGATTTACCTTTGCAAACCCAAAGTCGCAAGGGAGTGCATTGACGCCTCGTACTGTGATCCCTACCGATAGGATAATCAAGGGAGGCCGCAATGACCCATGCACTGCTCGTCATCGATGTTCAGAACGATTTCTGCCCCGGCGGAGCGCTGGCAGTGGCCGGAGGGGACGAAATCGTCGCCCCGATCAATGCAATGATGGACGATTTCGACGCCGTGATCCTGACGCAAGATTGGCATCCGGCGGGGCATTCTTCTTTCGCCAGCTCACATGATACTAAAAACCCGTTCGATCTGATCGACATGCCCTATGGTCCTCAGGTGCTTTGGCCCGATCACTGCGTTCAAGGATCGCAAGGGGCCGCATTTCACCCTGATCTCCGTGTCGATGGCGATCTGATCCTGCGGAAAGGGTTTCGGCGCGCGATAGACAGTTATTCGGCATTTTTTGAAAACGACCACAAGACACCCACGGGCTTAAAAGGGTATTTGGAAACCCGGGGTGTCAACCGCTTGACCCTGGTTGGTTTGGCAACCGATTTCTGCGTCCACTATTCGGCCGTGGATGCCGCACAATTAGGGTTCGATGTCACTGTTCAAATGGATGCGTGCCGTGCAATTGATATGGATGGCTCACTTGCGGCAGCGGAACGCGCCATGCGCGACGCAGGAGTTACCTTGGGCTAAGGCGCCCCCCCGGCTGCGGCCAGCAGCTTGATAAGCACAAACAAAACAACCGCCAAACCCAAAGCCAAGCCGATGCGACTGGGCACAGTCCGGCGCTTCGGGCTGGACTCTGCGAGTTTCTGTGGCGGCGGTGTGCGTGGCTGACGCGCGCGAACAATCCCAGCCATGGGTTGCGCCGTGCGCACGTAGTTCAGGAAATCCATCAGGTCGAACTCGCCGCAATATTCCCCACGGAGCCCACCGGTCTTAATGTTGGCAAAAAGTGACCTGAGAACCCGCACCCGATCCGTTTGATCTTCTGCCGGGAAAACACCAGGCACGATGCCGCTGTTGCGCGACTCGAGGCTGAAACCAGCATCCAGAAACATCTTGCGGATTTTCGGAGACGTACCCCGCAAAGCGTCCGCAGTTCTGATGTCGCGGAAAACCGCATGCACTTGACGTACCCCATCCTTCTGAGCCCCCGGCATTTCGGGGTCAAAATCATCCGGTGCTACGTTAACAATATCAAAATCGTACTCGAGACCCATTCACAAACTCAGTTCCGTATTTCCATCCCCTCTTCTCACTAACCGGTTAAAACAATGCACAATATGCCGGCATTGTGACGTCAAACTGGCATTGTCACCAAATCAGCGACTCTTGCCATTCCCGTTGTCGATTGATCTAACTACGGAAATCGCAGGAGTTCCCCATGGTCGACATCGCGACCCGAGTATACAATCACAAATGGCAGATTGACCCAATTGTACGATCTTTGATCGACACAGATTTCTACAAACTGCTGATGTGCCAGTCAGTGTTTCGCAATAAGCCCCAAACAAACGTCGTGTTTTCGCTGATTAACCGGTCGAATCACGTACCTTTGGCGAAATTGATCGACGAAGGAGAGTTGCGGGAACAGCTGGATCACATCCGATCACTCAGCCTGAGCCGGGGCGAAAGCACCTGGCTGCGGGGCAATATGTTCTATGGCAAACGTCAGATGTTTCGTTCCGATTTCATGGAATGGTTCGAGAACATGCGCCTTCCTCCCTATCATCTGGAGCGCAAAGGCGATCAGTATGAGCTGACCTTCGAAGGCAAATGGCACGAGGTCATGCTGTGGGAAATCCCTGCGCTGGCGGTGTTGATGGAGCTGCGATCGCGCGCCGTTCTCAACGATATGCGACGGTTCGCATTGCAGGTGCTCTATGCCCGCGCGATGACGCGCGTGTGGGAAAAGATCGAACGGCTGAGTTCGGTCGAAGGTTTAACCATCGCCGATTTTGGAACGCGACGGCGCCATTCCTTTCTATGGCAGGATTGGTGCGTGCAAGCGATGATCGAAGGCTTGGGCGCGTCTTTTACCGGCACATCGAACTGTCTGATCGCCATGCGGCGCGAGGTTGAGGCCATCGGCACCAACGCACATGAATTGCCGATGGTGTATTCAGCGTTGGCAGACACCGACGCCGAACTGGCCCAAGCGCCGTACGACGTCCTTAGCGACTGGCACGACGAACATGACGGCAACCTGCGCATCATTCTGCCCGACACTTACGGCACCAAAGGCTTTTTGGACAATGCGCCCGATTGGCTGGCCGGGTGGACCGGTATTCGTATTGACAGCGGGGATCCAGCGGCAGGGGCAGAAGTCGCCATCGCGTGGTGGAAGTCACGCGGTGAAGATCCGACGCAAAAGCGTATTATTTTCTCGGATGGTCTGGACGTCGAAAAAATTCAGGAGCTGCACGCACAATTCGCTGGCCGCGCCAATATTTCCTTTGGCTGGGGCACTTTGCTGACCAACGATTTTCGCGGACTTGTTCCCAATGACGCGCTGGCACCGTTCTCATTGGTCTGCAAAGCGGTATCCGCCAACGGGCGCCCGACGGTAAAACTGTCAGACAACCCGGAAAAGGCGATGGGACCGAAAGATCAGATCGAGCGCTACAAACGCGTTTTCGGAGTGGGTGCGCAACAAGCGATCGAAGTCGTGGTCTAGCCATGATAGGCTGCGACCGTCTTCAGCTGTGAAAACCCATAAAGGGCCTCGAACCCCTTCTCACGACCGTGGCCGGATTTCCCAACACCGCCAAAGGGCAACTCAACTCCGCCCCCAGCGCCGTAGTTGTTGATAAAAACCTGCCCTGAATGCAGCGCCTTCGCCAACCGCATCTGGCGTGCCCCGTCGCGCGTCCAGATGCTGGCGACAAGGCCGTATTCCGTACTGTTTGCGATTGTCAGAGCCTGTTCTTCGGTGTCAAACGGGATCAGAACCTGAACCGGGCCAAAAATCTCATCCCGGGCCAGCACGTGATCGGGCGATACATCTGCAAACAAGGTGGGCCGGACATAAGCACCTGTTTCAGGTGCCTCACGGACGATACGACCCTGCGCGGCAATGGTCAGATCCGCGCCTTTATCCAGAAAACCGCTAACGATCTGTTTCTGCCGGTCCGAGATCAAAGGCCCGACACGCATATCCTGAATTGCGGGCCCGACGGTCAGTTGTTCATACGCCTCAGACATGCGGGACTTGACCTGATCATACACCCCACGTTGCACCAGAATACGCGACGAGGCCGAACAGGTTTGCCCTGCATTCTGTATACCCGCGTTCACCAAAAACGGCAGCGCCGCATCCAGATCCGCATCGTCAAAGACCAGTTGCGGGGATTTTCCGCCCAATTCCAGCGTTACAGGCACCACATTGCGGCCAGCTGCCTGTTGCACCAGGGCTCCCGTGGCCACCGAACCGGTGAACGAAATATGGTTCACCCCCGGATGTGCTGACAGCGCCGCGCCTGCCTCGGATCCAAGACCGGGCACGACGTTTAACGCGCCGGCTGGCAAACCGGCCTGTTGCGCCAGATGAGCAAAAGCCAGTGCCGTTAAACAAGCTTCCTCTGCAGGTTTCAGAACGCAAGCATTGCCCATAGCTAGCGCCGCCCCAACCGAACGCCCAATGATCTGCATCGGGTAGTTCCACGGCACGATATGGCCCGTCACCCCATGCGGTTCTCGCAGTGTATAAACGGTGTAGCCATCAAGATAGGGGATGGTCTCTCCCATCACCTTGTCCGCAGCACCCCCATAGAACTCGCAATATCTGGCCAGCGCGACAGCGTCAGCCCGCGCCTGCGTCAGCGGTTTACCCACATCCATAGCTTCAAGCTGCGCCAGATCGTCGGCCCGCTCCAGCACCAGCTGACCCAGCCTCGTTAGAATGCGCCCCCGCTCCAGCGCTGTTTTACGCCCCCAATCCCACTGCAAGGCGGTTTGAGCCGCTTGAACTGCGGCGTCGATATCTGGTTCGGAACCACGTGCGATCCGGCAGATTTCGGTCCCGTCCGAGGGGTTGATGAGCGGCAGGGTGCCACCCGAGGCTGCAGGTTTCCATCGTCCCTCGATCAGACAAAGCGTGGGGTCGAACCATATCTTCTGGATCAATTTCGCCTCCATTTCAGGCTCTAATCAGCAGTTATTAGGCCGATATCATCTCAATCTCTGGCAATCGGGGTGCGGCTGCAATCAGAGTTTGTGTGTAGGGGTGTTGTGGTGCCTCAAAGACCTTATCGGTCTCGCCCTGTTCAACGATCTGACCGGACCGCATTACCAACACTCGGTCGGTGACGGTGCGCACAACGCTCAGGTCATGACTGATGAACAGATAAGTCAGGTCATACGCTTCGCAAAGCTCGGCCAACAGATCAAGGATTTGCGCTCGGACCGACACGTCCAACGCCGAGACAGCTTCGTCAAACAGGATCAATTCAGGTCGGATGATCAGCGCCCGCGCGATGGCAATCCGCTGACGCTGCCCGCCCGAGAATTCGTGAATGTACTTACCAGAGTCATCCGGGCTGAGGCCGACCGCTGTCAGCATCTCAGCGATCCGATCCTGACGGTCCGATCCGGTCGGCGGAGTATCTAGCAGATGGAAGGGTTCGGTGATCAGACGCGCCACGCGGTGGCGCGGGTTGAAACTGCCAAAGGGGTCTTGGAAAACCACCTGCATCTTCCGGCGCACCGCAAGGTTGGGTTTGTGACCTGTGAACACAGGCTGCGCGTCCAGTCGAATCTGGCCCGATTGCACCTCTTCCAACCCCAAAATAGCCCGTGTTAGGGTCGATTTTCCGCAGCCAGACTCGCCCACAAGCCCCAAACGTTCTCCTCGGTTGAGGGTAAAGCTTACACCATCCACAGCCCGATGATGACGCGGCCTGTCAAACAAGCCCTTACGGGGCAGGCGATACTCACGCACGACCTGGCTCACCTCCAGTAACGGCTGCGGCTGCGGCGGTTTCGGCAGCGTGACCTGATGACCGGATGCCTCAAACAGCATCCGGGTGTAGGGATGCTGCATGTTGTGTAGCAGGTAACTTGTCGCGCCGCTTTCGACCACTTCCCCGTGACGCATGACGGTAATTTGGTCAGCCATGTCTGCGACCACAGCCAAATCATGGGTGATCATCAACAGACCCATGTCATATTCGCGCACCAGTCCCTTGAGCAAATCGAGGATCTGCGCCTGCGTGGTGACATCCAGCGCCGTTGTCGGCTCGTCCGCGATCAACAGCTTGGGGCGCAAGGCAATGGCCATGGCGATCACCACACGCTGTCGTTGCCCACCAGACAGCTCATGCGGATAGCGGGACAACGGGAACCGATCGGCAGGCAAACCGACGCGGGTCAGAACCTCTTCTGCCCTTGCTCTAGCCTGAGCCAGAGGCATCGCCTTATGGATCAGGATCGTTTCCATCACCTGATCGCCAATGGTTTTAACGGGGTTGAGCGCTGTCATCGGCTCCTGAAACACCATCCCGATGGATGCGCCGCGCAATGCACACATCTCGGCCTCGGACCGGATCAGCAGATCTTCGCCCTCCAGTTGGACCGTGCCGTCTACCTCTGCACCGTTCGGAAGCAACTGCATCACTGCCAAGGCCGTCATGGATTTACCCGAACCGCTCTCACCCGTCACGGCGACGATCTGACCGTGATCGATGGACAGGTCGATCTGTTTCAGGATCGATGTCCCATGGATCGAGAGTGACAGGTTCTTGATGCGCAACAAACTCATGCCCGCGCCACCCTGATCCGTGGATCCAGCCAATCCCGCAACCCGTCGCCCAACAGGTTCAGGCCCAAGACGGTGACGATGATCGCCACGCCTGGAATCAGAGCCAAATGCGGGGCAAAACTGACCATTGTCTGCGCATCCGCCAGCATTCTGCCCCAACTTGGCGTGGGCGGCTGCGCCCCCAGTCCGACGTAGGAAAGACCGGCCTCAGCCAAAATACCTAGGCTGAATTGGATGGTGCCCTGCACGATCAACAAGTTGGCGACATTGGGCAGGATATGCTCGACCGATATCCGCGCCGCCCCTTTTCCCGAAACGCGAGCGGCAAGGATGAACTCGCGCTCCCACAGCGACAGGGCCGCACCTCGGGTGATGCGGGCAAAAACGGGGATGTTGAAAATACCGATGGCAATGATGGCGTTGATCGCTCCGGCTCCAAACACGGCGGTGATGAGGATCGCGATGACCAGTGAGGGGAAGGCAAAAACCAGATCGTTACCACGCATGATGACCTCATCCAACCATGATCCTTTGCGGGCTGCGGCTGTCAGGCCAAGGGGGACGCCCAGCGCCATACCGATCCCCACAGCCACCAAAGCCACCGCAATGGACGTGCGCGCACCGACCATGATCATCGAAAACATGTCACGCCCGAAGTGATCCGTACCGAACCAGTGCTGCGCATTTGGGGGCTGCAGCTTCTCTGGAATGCTCAGTGCTGAATAATCATAGGGGGTCCAGACAAACGAAATCAGCGCGGCCAAAACCACCAGTGAAGACAAAAAAGTGCCCAGGAACAGGTTGCGGCTCATGTCCTGCTCCTCAGCCTCGGATCGACGGCGGCATAAGCCAGATCGACCAGAAAATTCACGGTGATCACGGCAAAGACCAGCAACATGACCACCGATTCAACCACGATGAGATCACGGGCCGAGATGGCCTGAAACACCAAACGACCAAGGCCCGGCAGGTAGAATACCTGTTCGATAATGATCGACCCGGCCAGCAGAAAGGAGAACTGCAGGCCGATGATGGTGAGCACCGGGATCAGCGCATTTCGCACCCCGTGCCGCCAAAGCGCCTGACGGCGGGACAACCCCTTGGCCCGGGCAGTGCGCATAAAGTCCTCACCCAAAATATCCAGCAAGGCTGACCGCATAACGCGAGCGAGGATAGCCGCCTGTGGCAAGGCCAGTGCGATTGCGGGCAGGGTCAGCGAATGCAATCCGGCCCATACGCCGTTGCCCCAACCGACAAACCCGCCCGCGTTGAACCAGCGCAGGTTGATGGCGAAGATCAGCACAAGCATCATCGCAAACCAGAAATTGGGCACGGCAATGCCCAACTGAGTGGCGCCCATTACCGCCAGATCCCCCGGCTTGCCCCGGCGGGCGGCGGCGTAGATTCCGGCGGGAAACGCGATCAAAGTTGACAGTGTCAGCGCGTAAAGTGCCAGCGGCAGCGATACCCATAGCCGGTCTGCGATCATCTGGGACACCGGCGTGCGGTACGTGTAGGACGTGCCAAAATCCCCCACCAGCATTCCGCCGACCCAGTTGAGATACCGGTGCACTTTTGACCCGTCCAGGCCCAGTTCAGCCCGCAACGCGGCAAGTGTATCCTCTTGCGCGTTCACGCCCAGCATGAACGAGGCCGGATCGCCCGGCGCGACCTCGATCACCGCAAAGATGACGACCGAGGCGACAGCCAGGCTGATCAACAGCGAAATCAGGCGTTTAAGGGCATAGCGGAGCATTGGCACCACGTTAGGGTCACATCAGGCACGGGTCCAGCATCTAAGGCACCAGAAGGTAGGCGAAAACCGCGTAGGCCACGATTGCGGCATAGCCCAAAGGATAGATCCACTTGATCGCGTAATTGTCCAGCGTCCGCGCCGCGCCTTCTTTCCCGGACACTTTGAGTTTCCGCAACGCCACATTGAACACAATCAAGGCCCCGGTCATCAGGAACATGCATTGCAGAACAAAATCCAGAAAGGTTAGATATCCAAGCTTTGGCAAATCTGCCGAGATCGCCCAGTTGAATGCAACAAAGACCAGCAGATTGCCGCCCGCAATCTCGATCCTGCGGCGGTATTCATCAAGGAAGAACAGCGCCCAGCCGACCGAAATCAGAACCAGCATCGGCAAGAATACCCGAATGACGTAGTAGGTCAGGTGCCGGTTGCCTTCGAAGACAAGCGCGACCTGATCGCTTTCTCTGCCGGACAAACCTGTGACCTTGGTTGCTTCCAGACGTGCATTGTCCAAAATCCACTCTTCTTCGCCCAACAGATCGCCAAGTCCCGAATAGTCCTCGAGCGGGCGGTATTTCACGTAGTCAGAGGGAAAGATTGATACGACTTCGAAGTGAAACTCCTGCGTATCGAACGGGTATTTACGGAAATCAAAATGCGGTGCCTGTAATGTCAGCGAGGATTTCTCGACATAAACCACATGCCCGTCATACCGCAGGGATGCCGCAGATTCGTGTATCCACTTGTTGGACTGCTGGTTGTGGATGACGAAGGCGGGCAAAACGGTACCGATGTCGGCGGCATGATCCGCCAGATCCGGCGGGCTGAATACTCGGATCTCGCGCCCGATCTCGGCTTGATCAAAAACCATCGCGGGATCCGTCCATTCGACCCGTAAAACCACGACAGCGCCATAGTTTTCCGCCTTTTGGTCGACGCTGGTGATCTGGTCGATGCGGATGCCTATGCCCACCTCAAGCGGGTTCTCCGGTGTGCCAGTCAAGGCATCCAACCGCCCACCCAACGCGTTTTGCGCCGCAGCGATGTTCGGCGCATTCGACACAAGGCCAATGGCTAGCAACAGAAGGTAAAAACTACGAAACACGAACATAACAAGAGACACCCGAAAAGAGCGTAACACCGGGGCCGCGCTAGACAGCCCCGGCATAGGTATCATTCAGACCAACTGATCTGTGTCAGGTCGATCGCCGCAGTGGGTGCGTTTGCCCACAATCCTTGCACACCGGCCTTTGCGACGCCCAGCTTGGCCAATTGGAACAGATAGCCGTTTACATAATCGGTGGAGATCAGACGCTGGGCCTCACCCAGCAGTCGTGTGCGTTCATCGGGATCAGTGGTGGCGTTCAAAGTATCCATCAGCGCCTGAAAATCAGTGCTTTCATACTGAAAGTAATAATCTGGCCGCGCATAAATTCCGATATCCATGGGTTCGGTGTGGCTGACAATCGTCAGGCCAAAATCCTTGCCCCGGAACACCGATTCCAGCCATTGCGCCCATTCGACATTGATGATCTCGGCCGTAATGCCGACCTCGGCCAGTTGCGCGGCAACGATCTCACCGCCCCGGCGTGCATAAGACGGCGGCGGCAGGTGAAGCGTAGTTTCGAACCCATTCTCAAAACCGGCCTCGGCAAGCAGCGCCTTTGCCTGTTCCGGGTCATAGGCAGACTCACCAGTCAAATCGACATAGGCCGGATGATGCGGTGCAAAATGGGTTCCAATCGGCGTGCCATAGCCGAACATCGCACCATCGATAATCGCCTGCCGGTCGATGGCATGAGCCATGGCCTGCCGGACAAGAATGTCGTCAAACGGCGGCTGTTTGTTGTTGGTGGACAGGATCGTCTCACCCTCGGTTGTACCAACCAGAACCTGAAAGCGCGGATCGGCGTCGAATTGCGGCAGGTTTTCCGGCGCAGGGAAGTTGTCAAATACGTCCACATCCTCGGCCATCATGGCCGCAAAAGCGGCGGTTGGATCCGAGATAAACTTGAATGTAGCAGTCTCTAACGTGGGCTGATCGCCCCAATAGTCGCGGTTGCGGTTCAGCGTGATGCTGTCGCCCTGAACCCAGTTGCCAAAGGTGTATGCCCCGGTGCCAACTGGGTTGGTCTTGATGTTTTCGATGCTGTCGGGCGCGACAATGACCGCATCCCCCCAAGCCAGGTTGAACAGGAAATTTCCGTTCGGTTCCGAAAGAGTGACTTTGACAGTCAGCGGATCGACAACCTCAACGCTTTCAATCCCAGCAAACAATGCCTTCTGGGCGTTCGCGCTGTCTTCGGCGGTGGCGCGATCAAGGGTGAACTTGACGTCCTCGGCGTCCATAGTTGTGCCGTCATGGAAGGTCACACCATCGCGCAGTCTGAAGGTATAAACCATACCATCGTCAGAAATCTCCCAGCTTTCAGCTAGGCCGGGCACGACCGAGCCATCGCCCATGAACCGGGTCAGTCCTTCGAAAATGTTTGTATAGACCACCGAGTCAATGGCCTGCGCCGCCGCGCTGGTGGGGTCCAGATGCGGGGGTTCAAGCTGCATCGCGATGGTGATGTCCGATTTGGCAAAAGCCTGCGTGGCAAGCAGACCAACGCCCACCGCCAGGGTCGACGCAAACGTCCTGAACATGAATTTTGTCATGTGAACTCTCCCTACTGAAACTGGTTGTGCCCTTGATTTCAGGGCCGTTTTATCAACAGTTTTCCTGTAAACCTGAGGTCAATCAAGGGAATGTTCGCGCAACCGGGGTTTCTTTGGACCTATCCGGTCTGCTATGCCGCACTGCAACATAATACCTGCAGGAGCGACACATGAGCGCCACCGCCCGCAAGAAAGCCCCGAATGCCGAGGATATTCGCGCCCGAAAAGGTGGCGCGCCTCTGGTCTCGCTGACCGCCTATACCACGCCCATGGCACGTCTGATGGATGCGCATTGCGACTTTGTTCTGGTGGGTGACAGCGTTGGCATGGTGCTGCACGGCCTGGAATCTACCCTTGGCGTCACGATGGAGATGATGATCCTGCATGGGCAGGCCGTCGCGCGCGGTCTGGACAAGGCCATGATGGTCATAGACATGCCCTTTGGCAGCTATGAGCATTCTCCAGCCGATGCCTTCCGCAATGCCGCGCGCCTTATGGCAGAAACAGGTGCTGGGGCCGTGAAGCTGGAAGGTGGTGTTGAAATGGCAGAAACCATCCGATTTCTGGTCAAGCGTGGTATTCCGGTGATGGCCCATATCGGTCTGACCCCGCAATCGATCAACACGCTGGGTGGCTACAAGGTACAGGGCCGTGACGGACAGGCAGAAGCAGTCATGGCCGATGCCCATGCCGTGGCCTCGGCTGGTGCGTTTTCAGTCGTTCTAGAGAAAGTTCCACAAAAGTTGGCCGACCAAATCACCGAAGAGGTTGCGATTCCGACCATCGGCATCGGTGCCTCGGCTGGATGTGACGGGCAAATTCTGGTCGTGGACGACATGGTTGGCTTTTTCACCGCCTTCAAACCCAAGTTCGTCAAACGCTATGCCGAGCTCGGCCCACTGGCCGAAGCTGCCATAGCAGAATACGCCGCCGACGTGCGTGCAAGGACCTTCCCGGCAGACGAACATGTCTTTTCCGACCAGGCTCCGACCAAAGGACCTAAGGCATGACAGCACCGATTTTGCGGTCTCTGGCCGAACTGCGCGCCAAAACCACCGAATGGCACCGCGATGACGAAATGATCGGCGTGGTTCCCACCATGGGTGCGCTGCACGAGGGGCATTTATCGCTGGCACAGGCCGCGAAAGAAGGCTGCGACCGGGTCATCGTGACGATCTTTGTGAACCCCAAGCAGTTCAACAAACCCGAGGATCTGGCAAATTACCCCCGCACTGAACATGAAGACGCCAAAAAACTGGCTCCCTACGAGGTGGACGCGATCTATGTGCCGGACCCGCAGGAAGTCTATCCTGAAGGCTTTTCCACCACGGTTTCTGTCTCTGGCCTGACCGACATGATGGAAGGCCCCTTCCGACCGGGGCACTTTGAGGGCGTGGCCACGGTTGTTGCCAAGCTGTTTCTGCAAGCCCAAGCGGATCGAGCCTATTTCGGGGAAAAAGACTACCAGCAGCTTTTAGTTGTCCGCCGCATGGCGCGCGATTTGGACATCCCCGTTGAGGTTTTTGGCTGCCCGACCGTGCGCGAACCCTCAGGGTTGGCAATGTCTTCCCGTAACCTTCTGCTCTCATCTGACGGGTTGAAGATCGCGGAACATATGCACAAGGTCATGCGACAAGTCGCCCAAAACCTGGCGGAGGGCGGTGATTTCGCAACCTTGGCGCAAGATGCCAAAGCGCGCTTGCTGGCCGCCGGATTTTCCGAGGTTGAATACATTGATCTCCGCTGCGCCGAGACGCTGGAAAGCCTGCCCAATGCCAACAGGCCAGCCCGCCTGTTCGTCACTGCATGGGCGGATGGCGTCCGTCTGATTGACAATATCCCGGTCGATTCAGCCTGATTTCTGCTCTGGCCCCTACGCCGTTGTTTGCGCTAAAGTCCCGCGAAACGAGACCGGGGGAGAGCGGACATGACCTATATTCTGGCAATCGATCAGGGCACGACATCCTCGCGCGCCATTCTTTTTGACGCACAAATGCAGCCGGTAGGCACCGCACAACAAGAGTTTCCCCAGCACTTCCCACAGGAAGGTTGGGTTGAACATGACCCCGAGGATATCTGGTCCAGCGTTTTGCATGTGTGCCGCGAGGTGATGGAGACCACCGGCATTTCCGCCAAACAGATCGCCGGGATCGGGATCACCAACCAGCGTGAGACGACCGTCGTCTGGGACAAACACACCGGCAAAGCGATCCACAACGCCATCGTCTGGCAGGACCGCCGCACCGCCGACATCTGCGCCCGCTACAAACAAGCCGGATGCGAGGATGACGTCACGGCCCAAACCGGCTTGTTGCTGGACCCCTATTTCTCGGGGACGAAGGTCAAATGGTTGCTGGATAACGTCTCTGGCGCCCGCGACAAGGCCGAAGCCGGAGAGTTGCTGTTCGGCACTGTCGACAGTTTCCTGATCTGGCGGCTGACCCAGGGCCGTGTTCATGCCACCGACGCCACCAACGCCGCGCGCACCCTGTTGTTTGACATTCATAAAGGCACATGGAGTACCGAGATCTGCGATCTGCTGGATGTGCCGCTGAACCTTTTGCCCGAAGTGCGGGATTGCGCCTCGGACTTTGGCTCCACTGCGGAGTTCGGTGGCGAAATACCCATTCTGGGCGTTGCGGGTGACCAGCAAGCCGCCACCATCGGGCAGGCATGTTTCCAACCCGGCATGATGAAATCGACCTATGGCACGGGCTGCTTTGCGCTTCTGAACACGGGTGCACAGCCAGTTGAATCGAAAAATCGCCTGCTGACGACAATTGCCTATCAGTTGGACGGTCAGCGCACCTATGCGCTGGAAGGGTCGATCTTTATCGCGGGGGCGGCGGTGCAGTGGTTGCGTGACGCGCTACAGATCATCGAGTCGGCCCCTCAAAGCGGGGATCTGGCAACGCGGGCGGACCCGAACCAACACGTAATTCTGGTGCCTGCCTTCACTGGGCTGGGTGCACCCTATTGGAAACCCGATTGCCGTGGTGCGATGTTTGGTCTGACCCGCAACTCGGGTCGGGCCGAGATCGCTCGCGCCACGCTGGAAAGCATTGCCTTTCAAACACGAGATTTGTGGCATGCAATGCAAGGCGACTGGGGTGCCGAAACCAACGTGACTCTGCGTGTCGATGGCGGGATGAGCGCTTCTGACTGGACCATGCAAGGTTTGTCCAACTGCCTGGGCGCACCAGTGGACCGTCCGGTGATGCAGGAAACAACTGCGCTGGGTGCTGCATGGCTGGCCGGGATGAAAGCCGGAATTTTTCCGGATCAGGCCGGTTTTGCCGAAACATGGGCGCTGGACCGTCGCTTTGAACCGACGCAAGCGCAAGACGAACGCGACGCAACTTACGGCCGCTGGCAACGTGCCGTACAGGCCGCAATGGCGTTCTAGCTGTGGTCTTTCAACAAGCGCTGTTTCTGACGTGACCAATCCCGCTTGGCCTGAGTTTCCCGCTTGTCGTGAATCTTCTTGCCTTTGGCGATCCCGATCTTCAGCTTGGCCCGGCCCTTGTGGTTGAAGTACAGAACCAGCGGCACCAGCGTCATTCCTTTGCGCTGGGTCGCATTCCACAGGTTCGACAATTCCTTGCGTGACACCAGCAGCTTGCGGCGTCGGCGTTCTTCGTGCTTAAACACTTTGGCCTGTTCGTAGGGCGCGATGTAGCTGTTGATCAGCCACAGTTCTCCATCATCGACCGAAGCGTAGCTTTCGGCGATGTTCGACCCGCCTGCGCGCAGGGATTTGACCTCGGACCCTTCCAGGACGATACCGCACTCGATATCCTCTTCGATCGCGTAATCGAAGCGAGCGCGCCGGTTTTCGGCGATTATCTTATAATTCGGGTCTGTCTTCTGTTTGGCCATGACGCGTTGATTTAGGCGGCTTGCGCCGACCTTGCAAGGCAGGGTTTTCCCAACTGCGTCACGATTTGGCAGAAATGATCAGATCAGGGCCAAAAATCGTGTCAGCATATTTGTGCAGATAGATCTTGAGCCATGGCGTGAAACGATCCGGATGGCGGGCCACTTCGGCCAGAAGATCGTGATAATCGATCCAGCGAATGTCCATGACTTCGTCCGGGTTAGGCTCGATTTTCAGTGGGCCGCGAACATGGGCCAGAAAGACGTCGACAACTTCGTTCTCGACCATGTTGTTGCCCACATCTGCATGGTACTCCAGACGGTGCCGGTATTCTGGATAAAGACCCGTTATCCCAAGTTCTTCGCGCAGACGTCGCACGGCACAGGTTGACGAGCTTTCATCCCAATCCGGATGCGTGCAGCAGGTGTTCGCCCAAAGGCCGGGCGTGTGGTATTTGCCCATTGCGCGACGTTGCAGCAGAATTTCCGTTCCGCGAACAACAAACACGGACACAGCCTTGTGCTTGAGCCCTTTTTCGTGCGCTTCGAGCTTGTCCACAGGGGTCAATTGGCCATCGACCCAGGCCGGGATCATAATTCCCATCTGTCCTCTCCCGTTGCCAATCCGTCTGCCCGGCGCTGGTTTGAATTTAGCTGCCATCTGAACAGGCTGGCTGTACGACGCGATTTGACATCTCCCGTCAGTACCAAAGTGGCTTCTATTCACTTGGGTATCAATCGCACCAAAGGCCGCAGGGGCTGCGGCCTTTAGTCCATGTGCTTTAGCACCGTGCGTTAAGGCTTATTCGCCTGAAACGCTGACGATATAGGCATAGACGTCTTCAGCACCTTTTTTCAGCTTGAAGGTCATTTTCGACTTGGCAGCAGTGTCATCCAGATAAGATTTCAGGAATGCTTTGGGATCTTGCGAGTATTCGACAAAGGTCGTCTCGTCCCAAACCAGGCCTTTTTCCCCTGCGGCAACGATGCTGTCACCGTATTTGAAGCCTTCATATGTCCCAGCCGTGCGGCCCGCGATTCCATACAGGTTGGGCCCAGTCTTACCGCCTTTGACAATCACTTCACCTTCCGGGTCAGCGATCAGGTGGCAGGACTTGCATTTGTTGAAGGCTTTCTTGCCGGCTTCGGCATCGCCTTCAGCATAGGCGGGCAGTGCCAGAAGGCCGACAATTGCGGTAGCGAGGATGCGATTCATAGCTTGTGCTCCGATACAAAATGGCTGCACCGAATGGACCTTCGGCGCAAAAAAGAGTCAACGCGCAGATTGCCGCGCGGGCTTACTGTGCCACTGCGACAAAAGGGATGTCCTTAACTTATGTCATGTACCTCGGACCAGCACGGCAAAAGGTCGCCCGCTGCCGGAGTCGCCAGGTACACCGCCCGCGCAATAGCCCGCGCCAGACAAACCGAACCTGCATGACCGATGCGCCCCAGTTCAGCTTCGGTTGATAAGGGTCGAACACCGGTGCTGGCGGCAAAAACCAGATCGCCGTCGCCCGGTGTGTGGGCGGGCACAATCGCACGCGCAATGCCGTCATGGGCGGCAACGGCCATCCTCTGACATTGGGGCTTGGTCAAGGCTGCATCGGTTGCGACGATGGCAATGGTCGTATTTGTCTTAGCCGGGTCTGCAGATTTCATCGCCTGCGCCTTGAGGCTTGCTTGCGGAGTACCAAGAGCGGCATTGGTATCAGGCCCTAAACCGCCAAATTCGTTGCCGATTTCAAAAGGTGCCGCCCAGAAATGTTGATCACCCGGTGTGGTCACACTGCCCAACGGATTGGCTGCAACCAGCGCGCCAACAGTGATGCCACTGTCCAGAATTAACGAAGCAGAGCCCAGCCCGCCCTTTTGCATCGCAGCCAAAGCTCCGGTTCCCGCACCTACTGAACCGAGATCGAAGCGGTCCGAAGCCACCTCGAACGCTGTGCGACCCAGGGCACGATAGGGGTTGTCCTCCCAGTTTTTGTCACCACCGTTGAGCAGGTCAAACAGGATCGCGCCCGGAACTATGGGCACAGTGACGTCGCCGACCGGATAACCCCGCCCCCTTTTGCGCAGCCCGTCTGAGACGCCGGAACAGGCATCCAAGCCAAAGGCAGAGCCGCCAGACAATACAATCGCATCCACATGTGTCACGGCTTTGTCTGGTGCAAGAAGATCGGTTTCGCGCGTCCCGGGTGCGCCCCCCATCACATGGACCGAAGCCACAAACGGAGCCTGCGCCGTCAAGACTGTCGCGCCGGATTTCAGCGTGTCGTCCTGCGCGTTGCCGACCATCAGGCCGGGGATATCGGTGATCAAGTTTTTGGGTCCGGGGGTCATTTTTTGCTTCGATGTTCAGGCCGAAAAGCGCGCAAGCGCGCTGCCTCCGGCGGAGGTATTTTTGGCCAGATGAAGAGCGGATCAGATGCAGCGGCCACCGTCAACCTCAAGCGCTGTACCCGTGATCATGCTGGCCTCGTCCGAGCAGAGGAAACAGGCAGCATTGGCCATGTCTTCCGGTGTGGAGAAGCGGCCCAGCGGGATGGTCGACAGGAATTTGGCGCGAATCTCGGGCGTGTCTTCGCCCATGAAGGATTTCAGCAGCGGTGTTTCTCCGGCCACAGGACAGATCGCGTTTACACGTACACCGGTCGGGGCGAGTTCAACAGCCATGGTCTTGGTTGCCGTGATCATCCAGCCTTTTGAGGCGTTGTACCAGTTCAGGTTGGGACGCGGGGATAACCCAGCTGTTGAGGCCACGTTCAGGATCGCACCTGCCCCGCGCGCTTTCATCGCCGGGACAAATGCGCGGGCGGTCAGATAGACCGATTTCATGTTTACATTGAACAGTCGGTCGAAATCGTCTTCGGCGACATCTTCGAGCGGGGTCGGCAAATGCGTGACACCTGCATTGTTCACCAGAATGTCCAGATTTTCGAACTGACGCCTTGCGGTATCTGCCATGGCTTGAACCGACGCGCCGTCTGCAACGTCAACCTGGTGTCCGATTGCCTGTTCACCCAGGGTGTTTGCAAGATCCAGCGCCGCTTCGCCATTGATATCCGCAATCATGACGCGCGCACCTTCTTCGAGGAATTTTTGCACGATCCCTGCGCCGAACCCGGATGCGCCACCGGTTACGATTGCGGTTTTTCCCTCCAGCCTCATGGCATTACCCTCCTGCCTGTCAGGGGCAGAGTAACAACGCATCGAAAAGATGCCAGATCATTCTTCCGAGACCTTGCCCCGCAGTGTTTTAACGTCGCCGCGCGCCTTCTTGGCCGCCAACCTGCGCTTGACCGACCCATAGGTCGGCTTGGTTGCGATGCGCCGTTTGGGTTTAACGAGCGCACGGGTGATCAGTTCGGCCAGCCGTGCGCGTGCAATGTCACGGTTACGCGCCTGAGAACGGGTTTCTTCACATTGGATGATGATTGCGCCCTCTTTGGTCCAGCGCCGCCCGGCCAGTCGTTTCAAGCGGCTCTTGACCGGATCCGGCAAAGAGGGAGAGCGCGCGGCTTCGAACCGCAGTTCAACTGCGGTCGAGACTTTGTTGACGTTCTGCCCACCGGGACCGGAAGAGCGTACGAAGCTTTCGGTCATTTCCCAGTCTTGCAGGATGATATTGTCGGTGATGCGCAACATGGGCCGGACCTTACAGGGCACGGATGGAAACAGAAAGGGCCGCCCCTTTGGGACGGCCCTTCGAAAGTTCAGGAGGTCGGGTCGGTTAGATCAATCGACCAGCCGGAGCGAGCGCTCCGCCAAGGGCTGCCCTAGCAGGCTTTCCCCCCGGTTGTTCCGACACCTCTCTCCAATCTCTTTCTTGACACTGGATCACCTCCTTTTCTATCTGTTGCGGTTAACTTTGAGCCTGACACAATATGCGCCATTCTCAAAGCACTTTTTTACGCAGGCTGTGCGGCGGTCAGCCGGGCAACAATGACTTTGAACGGGATCAAAGCAATCAGCGCCAGCGACAGCTTCACCAGCCAGTCCGCAAAAGCCAACGTCACCCATAACGGGGCCATCGGGCCGGACAACATGAACGGCACAGGCTCCCACGCCCAGTTGATTGCGGCGTCGGCGTTGGCTCCGAAGAAGGTGACAGAGGCCGAGAATGCGATAGTGAAGAAGATGGCGGTATCGAGCGCCGAGCCCACCAGTGTCGATACCAAAGGCGCGCGCCACCAGCGGCCACCGCGCATGGCGTTGAACACTGTGACGTCGGTCAGTTGCGCGATCAGGAAGGCTGTGCCCGAGGCGACTGCGATCCGCAGTGGAACGGCGGCGTATTCAAACCCGTCGCCTTGCAGCATGATCTGGCTGCCGATCAGCGAACAAATGATGCCGGTGACAAACCCGGCGAACACGACTTTGCGGGCTGGTCCCACGCCATAGACGCGGTTCATGATGTCCGTGACCAGAAAAGCCAGCGGATAGGTGAAAGCACCCCAGGTCAACAGACCGTCAAGGATCAGAAACTGGACCAGGATGTTTGAGGCCACAACAATGGTGGCCATGGCAATGATGCCGGGAATGTAAGCGCGTTGCATGTTTTGATGCCCGTTTTGACAAGGTAGCGGCGACTTGGCCAAGGGACCGTCCCAAGGCAAGCCGTGCGTTTAGACCCTTGGAGGCCCCGAGTCAATCGGGCAGCAGATATTCCACCAATTCGGTCCGCTGCAGGGCCAAAAAGTTGTCATCCGAGATCATCGTAGCCCGCAAACGGCCTTGACCGTCGCGCCAGACTGACACCCCTTCGAGATTGTCATGTATGCCTGCTGCGGTTTCGAACAGGGTTTCTTCGGCGCTGAGAACGTCATCCGTCACCTCCCATCGACGCAGCCGAGAGCGGAACCCGATGAATCCAAGCTTACGCTCCAGCAGGTAAAACTTCCCGTCCGGGCCGAAATCAGCGCCGACTGGTTTGAAACCCGCGCGTTGTGGCAATACAAATGGGATCGACCATGCATCGCCATTCCATCGGTAAACCGGGATGTCCCCGTCAGCGGTACGGTCTTTTTCCGGGATCGTGTAAAGCCAGCCGCGTGCATCAATGGCAAGACCTTCGAACGACCCGTTGTCGGCGAGGTCGTCAAACTCGGGCAACCGAGGCAAAACTCGCGACCTTGCCCCCCGTGCTGCATAATACGCGACCCGGTGCACCCCTTCGAACGAGATGTAAACTCCACCACTTGGCGCCAATGCGAGCCCTTCGGAGTCGCCGACACCACCCTTCATGATGTGCCCTTGGCTGGATAAGATCCGCCACTGATCCAAAACACGAATGTTGGTGATCCGATCACTGTCCCGTTCTATTTGCGCGGTCGCCATCCTGGCCCGGTCGCTCAGCACCAGAATTTGCTGACCATCATCCGAAACCTGCAATGCCGAGAACCCCCCGAACCAGGTTGCCGGATCACGCCACTCGAAGCTGTGCAGATAAGTGGCTGCCTTGATCTCGACCGCGGCGACTGCCGTAGCCACAAACAGAAAGGCGGTTAGTTGGATTGCAAAACAGCTGCGCATTGTTGTGGTAAATCGGCCAGAACATACTCCCGGCGTTTCTTGGGGGCTGGGGCGTTTGGATCAGGTGGCGGCGGATTGAGGATGTTGTTTACCCATTCCTGCGCCTGTGCGCAGCCATCGCCCTTGGGTGGCGGGTCCTGGTTGACGCAGCCTTTCGACCCTCGGGGGCATTTCAGACGGACGTGAAAATGATAATGATGCCCCCACCATGGTCTGATCTTGCGCAGGTAGGCACGGTTGCCTTTTTCGTCGTTGCACATCTGCACCTTGGCACCGGGAAACACGAAGATGCGCGCAACGCGCTTGTCTTTTGCGGCCTCGCGCAAAACTGCATGGTGCTGTTTCGTCCAATTCCCGTTTACAAAGGCACCGTTCGCGCGTCGCAACGAAATGGACGAGATATTCTCGCGCGCTTTGCGGCTGAGGCGCATGTTGTTGCCCGGCAGCATCCAGATATCGATATCCAGACCCAACTGATGAGACCGATGGCCCGACGTCATCGGACCACCCCGTGGCTGGCTGATATCCCCGATATAGAGACCATTCCAACCCGGCTGTCGCGCCGCAAACTTGCTGAGGTCCTTCACGTAATCAATCGCCTCTGGGTGCCCCCAATTGCGGTTCCGAGACAGGCGCATGGCCTGCCACGTTGGTCCGGTTTCCGGCAATTGCACCGAACCGGCAGCGCATCCGCGCGAATAACTGCCGAAGGCTGCTGCTTTTTGTTGTGAACTGACCTTTTGTGCCCCAAACAACTGCTTTGCCAGAGGCTCTGCCGCCGCTGTGCTCGCAATAGTAAGCGCGGCCAAAATTATCAAAAAACGCTGTATAATCATCTGCTCTGATCCCCTTCCGGTCTGACCCAGCGCATCAGGAATAGCCCTAGAATAAACAACAGAATGATCGGTGACACCCCCAGACGCGCACTGCCGGTTGCGGTTGTTGCAATCCCGATCATCAACGGTGCAGCAAAAGCAGTCGCGCGCCCTGACAGGCCATAGAGACCAAAGCTTTCGACCGGCGTCTCCGGATCTGTGTGGCGTACCATCATCGAGCGACTGGCCGATTGCAGAATACCGCCCATACCACCGATCAACACACCGCAGCCGAAGAAAACGATATCCGGCAAGCTTGACCCTTCTTCGAGCTGGATGCCGTAGATTTGCGTCCGATCCATCATGACCACAGTGGCGCATACGAATATCAGAACCCAGATCGCAACGATGATCACGGGTTTGGGGCCGTATTTCTTGTCCAGCTTGCCGCCGAACCAGGAAAATGCCGCCGCTGCCAAAACGCTGACAATCCCGAAGACGCCGATCTTGATCAAATCCCACTCAAGCACGAGCCGCGCATAAACACCGCCAAAACTGTAAAGCCCGTTCAGCGCATCGCGGTAGAACATCGACGAACCGAGGTAGCTGGCCAGACTGACGCGATGACGCAGGTTAGACACTGATTTCGCCAGTAGCCGCAGCGCTTCACCCACACTGCCCGTTTTTTCACTTGGTGCGTCATCGCGCACCCACAGGAAGTAGGGCACCATAAACAGAATGAACCAAGCAGCCGTAAACGGGCCGACAAAACGTGTGCCTTCCCGGGTCGCCGCATCTAGACCCAAGGCAGGCTCCATCCCGATCAGTGTTTTGCCGTTCGCCTGTTCCACAAACAGCGCCAACATGATCGCCAGTGAGATCAGGCCGCCGAAATAGCCAAATGCAAAGCCCGAGCCCGAAATCTCGCCCACTTCACTGTCGTCGCCCAAATCAGGTAGCTGGGAATTGATAAAGATCAGCGCATATTCCGCGCCCACGAAACCCAGCCCAAAGGCCGACAGCATCAGCCACATGTTCGAGCCATCGGGCATCGTGTACCACAACGCACCGGATCCAACCGCGTACATAACCGAAAACGCAAAGATCCACGGAATGCGCCGTCCTGACACATCCGCCATCGCCCCCAGCAAAGGCGCGCCAAAGGCAATGATCAACCCTGTGATCGTCAAACAGTTCGCCCAGACCGTCTGTGCCTGCGCGGCTGCGGCTTCGGCATTCAGCCCACTGTTCGCGTAATACCCGGCTGCCACCCCGGCAAAATATGGGCCAAAGACAAAGGTGACCAACAGCGTGTGATACGGCTGGCTGGCCCAGTCAAAGAACCACCAGCCCCAGATGCGCTTGCGTTTGGAAATCTCTGCCATTTCTGCCTCTGTTATTGTTGTGTTTATAAGACGGGGGTTTGGTTCAATTCGCAAGCGTTGAGTGTCAGGCACTTGCTCTTTGCCGCTGTGGTGCTTAGGTCTCGGCGAACAAGAAAACGGAGAACCCATGCTGTCGCTGATCCAAATCCTGCTGCTGATCCTGGACGTTGTCTGGTTCATCATTCTGGCCCATGTGATCATGAGCTGGCTGATAAACTTTCAGGTGCTCAACTTGCACCAGCAACTGGTTGCGCAAATCTGGTACGGGTTGAACCGCATATTAGAGCCTATTTACGGCCCCATCCGTCGCATCCTGCCCAATATGGGCGGGCTGGATCTAACACCTTTGGTGGTCCTGATCGGGGTCTATGCGCTGCGGATCATCCTGATCAACAATGCACCCTATTTCTACTGACCTCTTGTTCACCAAATCTTAGTATGTGATTGTCCTGTCTTAAGAGCAGACAAACCTTAAAACAGGGCAACCCCGCAGATGTTCGACTCCGCACCCCTGCTGCGAGATGTCTTTGGATTCGATGACTTCCGCCCCGGACAGGAAGAGATTGTCGATTCCGTGACCGCCGGCGAAAACGTGCTTGCGATCATGCCGACCGGGGGCGGGAAATCCCTGTGTTATCAACTTCCTGCCTTGCTGCGCGACGGGGTGACGGTGGTGATTTCACCACTGATCGCCTTGATGCGTGATCAGGTGCGCGGACTGCAGGAAGCCGGGGTTGAAGCCGGGGCACTGACCTCGGGCAACACACCCGAAGAGACCGACGCGGTGTGGGAAGCCTTGGAGGCTGGGCGGCTTAAACTGCTTTACATGGCGCCTGAACGTCTGGCCGCCGGGTCGGCGTTGGGCATGCTGCGCCGGATCAATGTCAGCCTGATCGCCGTGGACGAGGCGCATTGCGTCAGCCAATGGGGTCACGATTTTCGTCCAGATTACCTGCGGATCGGTGAACTTCGGCGCGCGCTGGATGTCCCCCTCGCCGCTTTCACCGCCACGGCGGATGCGGAAACGCAGGATGAGATTGTCGAGAAATTGTTCGACGGCATCGAACCGCGCAAGTTTCTGCGGGGTTTTGATCGGCCTAACATCCATCTGGCCTTTGCTGCCAAGGACGGGCCGCGCAAACAGATCCTCGATTTTGCAGCCGCACGCAAAACCCAATCCGGCATCGTCTATTGCGGCACCCGCAACAAGACCGAAGTGTTGGCTAAGGCTCTGCGCGACGAAGGGCACACAGCCTGCCACTATCACGGTGGCATGGACCCCGAGGATCGTCGCATCGTCGAAACCCGCTTCGCCCGCGAGGACGGTCTGATAGTTGTGGCCACCGTGGCCTTTGGCATGGGCATCGACAAACCCGATATCCGTTGGGTGGCCCATGCTGACCTGCCCAAATCCATCGAGGCCTATTATCAGGAAATAGGGCGCGCGGGCCGTGACGGAGGCCCTGCCGAAACGCTTACCCTGTTCGGCCCTGACGATATCCGCCTTCGGCGATCGCAGATCGACGAGGGGCTGGCCCCGCCCGAGCGTCGCATGGCAGATCATGCCAGGCTGAATGCTTTGTTGGGCTTGGCCGAAGCGCTGGAATGCCGTCGTCAAACCTTACTGGACTATTTTGGTGAACAGGCTGCGCCCTGTGGCAAATGCGACCTGTGCGACACCCCGCCCGAGGTCTTCGACGGCACCACCCCCGTCCGTATGGCCCTTTCCTGTATCCTGCGCACCGAGGAATGGTTTGGCGCGGGCCATCTGATCGATATTCTGCTGGGGAACGAGACCGACAAAATCCGCGCGCGTCGTCACGACGATCTGTCCACTTGGGGCATCGGCAAAGACTGGTCGCGCCCTCAGTGGCAGGCGATTTTCCGGCAGATGATGGGGCATGATCTGGTCCGCCCAGATCCAGAGCGCCACGGTGCATTGCGCATGACCGAAGCTGCCAAGCCGATCCTGAAAGGCGAGGCGCAGATTAATCTGCGCAAAGATACGATCCGAAAAGCCACGCGCCGACCCGCAGTGAAAGCCATGGTATCCGAAGAAGACGCTCCGCTGCTGTCGGCACTTAAAGCGAAACGCCGAGCACTGGCTGAGTCTGCGCGCGTGCCGGCCTATGTCATCTTCCCAGACCGCACTTTGATCGAAATGGCTGAAAACCGACCCACAACACTGGATGACATGGCTCGAATTGGCGGCGTTGGTGCCAAGAAGTTGGAACGCTATGGCGACACTTTCCTTGAAGTCATTGTAGGCGCGGTCGAGGCCGTTCACCCTGCGCGGCGCAAACTGGCCGGGCGCGATCAGGGTGAGATCTATGACCGTTTACTCGAAGTGCAATCTCAGTTGTCGCGTGGTCCCGAGGGGATTGATAAGCCACTGACCTGTTCTGCCTCGCAACTGGCAAAGGTGGCGCAAATGCGCCCCGATGACCCACGCGGGATCGAGACGGTGCTGGGTGATCGACGTCACGAAAGGTTTGGCGCTGCCTTTCTGGACGTGCTGCGTGAGGCGGGCTAGTTCGTTTTACGTTTCAATCGTGTCAAAAGACGCTGCCTCTCCCTATGGTCGACCGCGCCTTTCGACAAATGCTCTTTTGGTAACACGCAAAACGACCTAGATACACAAAAGCAGGTAAGGAAAGAGGGCGGATATGATGGTAGTGATTTCCCCGGCCAAGCGGCTGGACTGGGCAGAGCGGGATGTCGCGGTCACACAACCCGACTTTCAGGATGACGCGATCCGGTTATCTAAAACAGCCCGCAACCTGACACTTGGCGATCTGAAAAAGTTGATGAACCTGAGCGACGATCTGGCACGCCTGAACCGCGACCGCTATCGCACCTTTTCGGATACGCCCGAGGCCGAGGCCACGCGCCCTGCCGCGCTTGCTTTTGCTGGCGACACTTACCAAGGGCTTGAGGCCAGTTCTCTGGATGCCGAGGAACTGGCGTGGGCCCAGGACCACTTGCGCATTCTGTCAGGGCTGTACGGTGTGCTGCGCCCATTGGATGCGATTCAGCCGTACCGGCTGGAGATGGGCGGCAAGCTGAAAACTCGGCGCGGCAAGAACCTGTATGAATACTGGGGCAACCAACTCAGCAAAACGCTGAATACCCAAGGTGCAGAGATTGGAAGTGACTTTCTGATCAACTGCGCCAGTCAGGAGTATTTTGGCGCGGTTGACTTGAAAGCGCTGAAACTGCGGGTCATCACACCGGTGTTTATGGAAGACAAGAACGGGACCCCGAAGATCGTAAGTTTCTTTGCCAAAAAGGCTCGCGGTGCCATGGCGCGATATATCGTTCAGCACCGTCTGACCGACCCAAAGGCCCTGCTGGAATTTGACACTGGTGGGTATGAATACCGTCCTGACCTGTCTGAAGAGGACAAACCGGTCTTTGTCAGGCCCTATACAGCCTGAACATCATTGAAACACCTGGTCGCGGTTGCGGCCACGGAAGGAAGCGAGGGGCCAGCCCCTCGCGCTCCCCGAGGTATTTTTAGCCAGATGAAGCAGGATCCTGTTTTTGATCGCAGCGGTTTGTGATGAACTCTTCGGGTTCGGATTTATCAACAGGTCTCACGTTACTGGGTTGGTGGTTCAAGATCATCTGATGAATGAGGGTTTTGTGCAGCGGTTTGGTCAAATAGTGGTCGAGTCCTGCCGATAATATCCCCTCATCGTCCCCAGCCATCGCGTGCGCGGTCAGGGCAACGATCGGGACGTGTCGGCCGGTTTCAACTTCGAGCCTACGGATTTCGGCAGTGGCTTGTTTGCCGTCCATCTTGGGCATTGAAATATCCATGAAAATCAAGTCAGGCTCGAACTTCTGATAGATATCAACCGCCTCAAACCCATGAGATGCAAATCGTAGGTCAATGTTCAAAGTCTTGAGCATCTTTTTCAGGATCAATTGATTAGTGCGGTTGTCTTCGGCTGCAAGAATCTTCATTCGCCGGAGCGTTTTTGATCCGGAATCCTTTTTATTAGACTCTGACTTTGTCTGCTGCGGCGCTCGATCAGATTGCGGTGAGGCTTTCAGAGTCATCAACCTGGCATACAGCTCTGATCGGGGAATGGGTTTCTGAAGAACGCCACTTACGAGGTCGCGCGCCGGATGGGCGTGGATCAATGCGGGATTTGCGGACATCACAATGATCGGCAAGTCACCCCATCCCCGATCCTTGAGTGAGGTCGCAAGGTCCAGCCCATCCATGTCAGGCAGATCATGGTCACTCAGCACCAATTCTATCTGATCATTCATCAAGGACAGCGCCTCTCTGCCCGACGCGCAGACAGTCACTTCAGCACCCAGCTGGCCTAGCTGTTTCGCCAGAATTGCCCGGTTTACGGCCAGATCTTCGACCACCATCACGTGTTTGACGCAATCTGCCAGATTCGGCGGCTCGGGTTGCTTGCCTTCGGCGGTGGGCAGAGAGATGCGAAACCCGAAACAGGACCCAAGCTCCAGTTCGCTTTCCACCCAAACAGTGCCGCCCATCATTGAAATCAGCCGTTTTGTGATAGCCAAGCCCAGCCCTGTACCTTCGAATTGGCGGTTGCGCTCGTCTTCAACTTGATTGAACTCGCCAAAGATGTGACTGATTTTTTCAGCCTCGATACCGATGCCTGTATCTTCGATGGCAACATGGATGTCGCAGGTCTGTTTATCCGGGTGGGGCACACCCGTGACCCGGATTAGAACATGCCCTTCGGACGTGAATTTGACCGCGTTGCCAACCAAATTGGTCAGAACCTGTCGTATCCGTCCGGGATCACCAACAAACAGAGTGGGCAGGAACAGGTCGTAATCCACCAGTAGTGTCAGGCCCTTGTCGCGCACACTGGGTTGCAAGAGCATCGCAACCTCGAGAATGCAGCGTTCCAGATCGAAATGTTCGGGATGAAGAACAAGCTTGTCCGCTTCGATCTTCGAGTAGTCCAACACGTCATTGATGATGACCAGCAAGGCTTCACCCGAATTGCGGATGGTGTTGACGTACAGACGCTGTTCTTCGTTCAAAGGGGTTTCGTCCAACAGCTCACTCATCCCGACGATACCATTCATCGGCGTGCGGATTTCATGACTCATGTTGGCCAGAAATGCTGACTTTGCGCGGTTGGCCGCCTCGGCACGCTCGCGCGCGGCTGTCAGTTCGGTCTCATGCCGAACCGACGCCGTGATGTTGAGCGCAAGACTAACCACGTCACCACCATTTCCCCGCTGGTCAATCAGGCGGATGTATTGCCCGTTCCACAGTTGCAGTACGATGGGTGGAGGATTAGCGCGTTTCCAGCGTGCCTGCATCCTGGCGCGCCACGCATCAGCCGTGTCATCGCCGATGTCGACAATGCCTTCGGTTGTCAACAATTCTAGAATGCGGGGATATGTTATCCCAGGCACCACCTCATCCAAACCGTCAAAAACACTTAGATAAGCGGTGTTGGCTCCGATCAATCTGCCATCGCCGTCGAAAAAGGCAAACCCGTCCTGAATGGTTTGGATAGAATGCCACAAACGGCGTTCAGCCACCTCGATCTTGGCATTCGCGACGGTCAGGTCGGATTTGACCTTCTCATTCTCGTCGCGGACGGTTTCAACCTCGGCCTGAGTCTCACCAATGCGTTTGGTCAATGCCATCGCATGCTGGCCCAGTTTACGGTTGGCCGCCGAAAGCTCGGCCTGTTTCAAGGCCAGCATACGTTCGGCCGCCAGACGTGCGCGCCGTTCCTGTGCCAGTTTGTGTGCAAGACTCATGGTAATCGATTCCGGGACGTTCCGGTCCCACCATCGCGGCAGAGAATGAAAAACTGTTTAAGCCGTTGCGTGACAGGTACGCGCCATGCAAGGTTGAGCACAAAGAGGAGGGCAACATGCACCGCTTTGTTTTTATTTCAATAACTTATATCTTTTCACTCTTGATCCTGCCCGTCACCGCTCTGGCGCAGAACGCCGTGCCTGACTTCCGCTACATAACCACCCGGGACACGGACTTTTATGGGTCAGATCTGGATGCTCTGTTCGACACAGATCTGAAATCATGCATTCGGGCATGCTCGGCCAATGATCGCTGCACTGCTTTCACCTATAACACGCGATCCGATGCCTGCTTTCCCAAGGACGGGGTGACCCGGCAGGAGGCGTATCAAGGGGCGCTTTCCGCGCAAAAGGTAACGACCTCAGAACAGGCTCTGAAATTGGGCAAAACCCGTGCGGCAGCGTTGAGCGTTCTGGGTTCTGCTGATTTGAAGCGGGCGACAGATCAGGCGCGCAACCTGGGATTCCTGCATCCTGCCGGCGGTTACGACCTGAAAGCTGTGTTGGACGCAGCGCGTAGCGCGGGCAGTGCGACGCAAGCGATGCAATGGACCGGCGTTGCCGTGTCTCTCAGCGATGCGCCGGACCTGTGGGTGGAATACGCGCGACTATTGCTGATTATGAACCCCTCGGGCTGGAGCGAACGACGGGATTTGCGCAATCGTGCATTGAACGCTGCGATCAATGGCTATCTGCGCGCCGAGACCCCGGGCACCCAGATTATGGCTCTGATGACTATGGCAAACGCGCTGGAAGAAGTTGAGCGCGGGCGTGACATGGTTCCAGTGCTGCGCCTGGCCGAGCAAGTGCAACCGCGCGAGGATGTGTTGGCCGTACTCGACGATGCCATTGCAAAATATGGCTTCCGCGTTGTCGATAGCTCGGTCGAAAGCGATGCTGCCGCCCCCCGGATCTGTGTTGAGTTTTCCGAACCCCTGGTCAAGGCCGGCGTGGACTATGATCCGTTTGTGCAGCGTGGCGATGTCGGGTTGGTCGTACAGGCTGAGGATAAACAGCTTTGCGTCGACGGGGTCGCGCATGGCCAGCGATATCGCGTGACACTGCGGCAAGGGTTGCCAGCTGCCTCGGGTGAAGTACTGAACCGAAACGTTGAACTGACCCATTACGTGCGCGACCGAACGCCTTCGGTTCGCTTTCCCGGGCGCAGCTATGTCCTCCCGAAATCTGCGGATGCGGCTTTGCCGGTCGAAACGGTCAACGTCACCGAGCTGGATCTGATCCTGCGGCGGATCAGCGACCGGAACCTGTTGCGAGCCGTGCAACAGGACTTCTTTGGCCGTCCGCTCAGCGAATGGCAGGAAGAGGAATTCTCGGACCAGATTGCCGAGGATATCTGGACCGGCACTGCCGAGGTATCCAATCAGTTGAACCAAACCATGACGGCGCGCCTTCCTATGGCAGAGGCCATCGCTGGTCAGTCTGCAGGCATCTATGCGCTGACAGCCCGTGTTCCGGGGGCTGATCCTTATGACGACCCCGGCGCGACGCAGTGGTTTGTGTTGTCTGATCTGGGGATCAGCACCGCGCTTGGCACCGATGGGCTGCACGTAACGGTGCGCGGCCTCAGCGATGCGGCACCGCGTCAGGACGTCGAGGTTTCGCTGGTCACAAATGCGAACGCGGTCATTGCAACCGCGCGGACCGATGAAACGGGCTATGCCAGATTCGATCCAGGCCTGATCCGCGGAAAAGGGGCCAGTGCGCCTGCCTTGGTGATGGCCTCTGCCGGAGACAGCGATTTCAGCTTTTTGTCCCTCACCGATCCCGCCTTTGATCTGTCGGATCGCGGCGTTGAAGGGCGCGCGCCTGCGGGGCCGGTTGATGTCTTCCTGACCACGGATCGGGGTGCCTATCGTGCCGGAGAGGTCATCCATGTCACCGCGCTGTCCCGAGATGGTGAAGCACAGGCCATTGAAGCGTTGCCACTGACCGCGATCCTGTATCGTCCGGACGGGGTGGAATACCGTCGGTCTGTCTCGGACGGGGGCATTGCCGGGGGGCATGTCTTTGCTTTGCCTGTCGCCATCGACGTACCGCGTGGAGCATGGAAGATTGAGATTAAATCTGATCCCAAAGGCGAGGCACTGGCGCGTCAGACGGTACTGGTCGAGGATTTTCTGCCTGAACGTATCGATTTCGATCTGACCCTACCCGACGCGCCCTTGCGGCCCGGCGATAGCCCACCGCTTTCCATAGATTCGCGCTATCTGTTTGGTGCGCCGGGATCTGACCTGAGCATTGACGGACAGGTCATCGCGCGCGCCGCGGACACCGTTCCGGGGTACGAAGGTTACCGCTTTGGCCGCTACGATGCTGAGGCCGTGATCAAAAGCACTTATTTCGGAAACACGCGCACGGATGCGGCGGGACAGGCCACCGTGGCCGTCGAAATTCCAGTGTTAGAGACTGAAGGAAAGCCCATTGAGGCTGAAATCATCGCACGATTGACCGATGGCTCTGGCCGTCCGGTTGAACGTCGCCTGTCTGCTCCGGTTCTGCCACCGCAGCCGGTGATCGGTGTCAAACCTTTGTTCGAACAGGTTGTTCCCGAAAGTACCGAAGCGGCGTTTCAGATCGTCGCGCTCGCCCCTGATCTGAGCCCGAGTCCGATGCGTCTGCGTTGGACTCTGAACCGGGTCGAGACGCGGTATCAGTGGTATCAGCTGTACGGCAACTGGAATTGGGAACCGACAACCCGCCGCACACGCATTGCCACCGGCGAAGTTGACATCTCGACAGATCCTTTGACACTGGCGCAGCCCGTGGATTGGGGCCGTTATGAACTGGTCGTCCAGCGCATCGACGGCACATATGCCGAAACCGCTGTCGATTTCTATGCGGGCTGGTATCAGGCCGCGGATGCGTCAACCACACCAGACCGGCTTGAGATGTCGCTGGACCGTGACAGCTTTCGCGCAGGCGATACCGCGCAGTTACGGATCGTCCCGCGCATGGCGGGCGTCGCCCAGATCGAAATCCTGTCGAACCGGCTGATCCATCGCCAAATGGTGGACGTGCCGGAAGGTGAAACCGTAATCCCGATCGAAGTGACCGAAGATTGGGGCGCGGGGGCTTATGTCACCGCCTCGGTCATCCGCCCGATGAACGTCGCAGCAGGTCAAAACCCGGCGCGTGCGATGGGCGTGGCACATGCCACCATTGATCCAGCAGATCGCAAGCTGGAAGTCGTTATTGATGTGCCCGAGGTCACATCTCCACGGCAAACGCAAAAAGCCCGTGTTAGGGTCGAAAATGCCTCGGAGAATGATCCTGTCTGGCTAACACTGGCTGCAGTGGATGTGGGCATTCTGAACCTGACTGGATTCGAAAGCCCGGATCCGCAGGAATATTACTTTGGGCAACGTCGTCTTGGCGTGGATCTGCGCGACGTTTACGGGCGCCTGATCGACGGCATGACCGGAGCGATGGGTACCGTCCGTTCCGGTGGTGACGCCGACAACGGCATGCGCCGCCAATCCCCGCCTCCGACGCAAGACTTGATGGCTGTGTTCAGCGGCCCGGTTCAAGTCGGCCCGGACGGAGAGGTTGAGGTGGACATTCCCCTACCCGCCTTCAACGGCACTGTCCGATTGATGGCTGTCGCGTGGTCACCCAAAGCGGTCGGGCAGGCCGAAGCCGATATGATCGTCCGCGATCCGGTGGTCGTCACCGCCAGCCTGCCCCGTTTCCTTGCCCCCGGCGATCAAAGCCGAATGCGGCTTGAGATCGTTCATGCCGATGGCACACCCGGGGACATGGTACTTGGTCTGACGGCTTCCGGTGGATTGAAACTGGGTGAGGCACCGACCAACTTTGTGTTGGAGAACGGTGGCAAGGCGATCTTTGACATCCCCGTCACAGCCAGCGTTGTTGGCGATCCCGAAATCAGTGTCTCGATCACCACACCGGACGGGCGCGACTTGTCGCAAACCCTGCGCATGCCCATACGTGCCAATGATCCGGTGATTGCACAGACAAGACGTTTCGCGTTAGGGGCCGGGGACAGCTTCCTGTTTTCACAGGACGTATTTGACGGGTTCCAGCCCGGTTCGGCCAAGGCCATCTTATCCGCCGGAGCTTTGGCAAAGTTCGACACGCCCGGTCTGTTGGATCAGTTGAACCGTTACCCCTATGGCTGCACGGAACAGATCACCAGCAAAGCCCTGCCGCTGCTTTATCTGTCATCCGTCGCGCAGGCCTCGGGGCTGGGGGACGGTCCGGTGGTGGATCAGCGCATCGCAGAGTCCATTCGCAGCATCCTGACCCGTCAGGCAGCCAATGGTGCCTTTGGCCTTTGGCGTGCAGACAGTGGGGATTTCTGGCTGGACGCTTACGTGACGGACTTCCTGTCCCGTGCGCGCGCACAGGGATACCCTGTGCCGGATCGCGCCTTTGCCCAGGCCATGGATAACCTACGAAATAGGGTCAATTACGCGCCAGATTTCGACGAAGGCGGTCAGGATATTGCCTATGCCCTGATGGTTTTGGCACGAGAAGGCGCGGCATCGATGGGTGATCTGCGCTACTATGCAGATGTCAAAGGGGATGCGTTCGACACCCCATTGGCGGCCGCACAATTGGGCGCAGCACTTGCATCTTACGGCGATCAGACCCGGGCGGACGCGATGTTCAACCGCGCCGCTCGCATGTTGGAACAAGTTCCGGATGAGCAGGAAAATTACTGGCGCGCGGATTTTGGCACGCACCTGCGGGATGCGGCAGGTCTGTTGACTCTTGCCGTGGGCGCGGGCAGTGAGGCCGTCAATCGCGACGCACTGATCCAACGTGTCAGCGCCAGTCGCGCCCCGTTGTCCACGCAAGAGGCAACGTGGTCGCTTTTAGCCGCCCATGCGCTGGTGTCTGATCCGACTGGATCGGGCTTGACCGTCAACGGCTCTCAGGTGTCTGGTCCGTTTGTGCAGGTGCTGCAGTCTGGTCAGGCGGATGAGGTCAACATCACGGCAAGTGACGGCCAAGCCACGGACATCACCCTGACAGTCACCGGGATCCCTGAGGTTCCGCCCGAAGCGGGCGGCACCAGTTATTCGATCGAACGACAATATTACTCGATGGATGGCGATCCGATTGACGCCAACAGCTTTGAAACCGGCGAAAGGTTTGTCACGGTTCTGACAGTGACCCCGTTCGAAAGCGGCGGGGGGCGGCTGATGGTCGATGATCCACTTGCCGCCGGGATCGAAATCGACAACCCCAGTCTGCTGCGTTCAGGCGATGTACGGTCGCTGGACTGGCTGGACCTGTCTGAGGCAACTCATACCGAGTTCCGTTCTGACCGTTTCCTTGCTGCGGTTGATCTGTCCGGCGGTGAAACGGTAACGCTAGCCTACGTGGCGCGCGCTGTTACGCCGGGTATCTTCCATCATCCTGCGGCCTCAGTTGAGGATATGTATCGCCCGCAGAATCGGGCACGCACAGCGACCGGTCGGGTTGAGGTTCATTGATCAGCTTTGCAACATATCAATGCCCGGGTGGCTGTCGTGCCTAGGCCGTCGCGTCTGCTGCTTGCACTGGTCGGTGCCCTCTATTTGACGGCGCTGGCACGGGATGGCGTTGACCAATGGGTCGGCGCCACCGTTTTACCACCTGTTCTGGCCGAAACCTCGGTTGAGATACGAGATCGGAACGGAGACCTCCTGCGTGCGTTCCCGGTTGAGGATGGCATCTGGAGACTGCAGCCAGGCACAGTCGATCCAAATTTCACCTCCATGCTGATCCGGTACGAGGATAAGCGGTTTCGGAGTCACCACGGTGTGGACCTGATAGCGATGCTGCGGGCAGCAGGGCAAAGCCTGTGGAATGGGCGTAAGGTATCGGGTGGGTCTACGCTGACCATGCAGGTCGCGCGGCTGATTGAGGACGGGCCGACGGGACGTTGGAGCGGTAAAATCCGTCAGGTTAGGGTCGCATTGGCGTTGGAGCGGCAACTGACCAAACAGCAAATCCTAAGCCTCTATCTGACACATGCGCCTTACGGCGGTAATCTGGAAGGTATCCGCGCCGGCACCCGTGCGTGGTTTGGCAAAGAGGCAGCCCGGTTGACCCCGGCGCAAGCAGCGCTGTTGGTTGCTCTGCCGCAATCTCCAGAGGCTCGACGCCCGGATCGCCAGCTACACGCAGCCCGAGAAGCACGTGACCGGGTTCTGCGCAGGCTTGAACGTCATGGCGTCCTGACAGCCGCTGAAACACGCGCAGCTCTGACGGAGCCCCTGCCGGATCGGATGAAACCATTTCCGCGCCTGGCACCGCATCTGACCGATCGTGTAAAGCGGCAAACACCCGAAACAAGCGCCTTTGATCTAACCCTTGATGCCGGGTTACAGGCCCGGTTGGAAGCTATAGTCATGCAGGCCGCCACGCGCGCCGGACCACGCGTGTCTGGCGCTCTGATCGTGGCCGATCATCGCAGTGGCGAGGTTCTGGCCTCAGTCGGGTCCGCCGGGTATCAGGATGCCCGACAGGGGTTTGTGGATATGACACAAGCACTGCGGTCGCCTGGATCGACCCTGAAACCTCTGGTTTACGGGCTGGCCTTCGATCAGGGACTGGCCCATCCCGAAACTCTGATCAGCGACAGCCCCGTAATGTTTGGCCGCTACGCCCCGCGCAATTTTGATGGGGCATTCCGTGGCGATGTCCGGGTACGGGACGCCCTGCAATTGTCGCTCAACATTCCGGTCGTGCGTCTGACAAACGCGCTGGGGCCAGCGCGTATCATGGTGGCATTACGCTTGGCCGGATCAGAACCGCGCCTGAACGGTGGCACGCCCGGCTTGGCGATCTCATTGGGCGGTGTGGGGTTAAGTCTGCACGACCTTGTACAAATCTACGCCGCTCTGGCAGGCGGTGGACAAGGCCCGATTCTGCACCACGATGCCTTGGGGGATACGCTGCAAACCCCGCGCGTTATGTCAGAAACCTCTGCCTGGCAGGTTGCCGACATTCTGGCCGGGCTTTCACCACCCGCAGGCGGCGCGACAGGGGCGCTGGCCTACAAAACCGGCACATCTTATGGTCACCGAGATGCCTGGGCCATCGGCTTTGACGGTCAGCACGTCATTGGGGTCTGGTTAGGTCGTGCAGATGGAACGCCCGTTCCCGGCGCGTTCGGAGGCGATCTTGCCGCGCCGCTTCTGGCCGAAGCCTTCAGCCTGCTGAAACCCGCGCTTACCCCGCTGCGCCCGCCGCCGCCCTCGACCTTGTTGGTGGGCGCTGCGCAATTGCCCCAACCCTTGCAACGTTTCCGACCTCGCACGGCGGCTTTCCAAAATGATCACTCCGCTCCGAATCTGCTATTTCCGCCTGAAAGCGCCGTGTTAGAGACACTTGGAGCACCCCTAACGGTCAAACTACGCGGGGGTGTCGCGCCATTTTCAGTGCTGGCGGATGGCGTGCCCGTGCTGACCGGACAGCGGCAACGAGAGTTCGAAATCCCCAATCCGGGGGCCGGTTTCACCTCGCTTGTTGTGGTGGATTCGCAGGGCCAATCGGACCGGGCCGCAATCAGGATTGATTAGCGCCGCCCCTCGCGCAGCCAACCGCCCAGCAGGAACCCTCCTGCCAGTAGCAAAACCAGCCAAGGGGGCAGCAGACCGGCCTGCGTAACATCCCGCGTCTCGTAGGCATCGCGCGGGGTCAGACCGATCCAGCCCCGACCAGCCGCAGGACGCCCTGCGCGTACGTTGCGGATTGATGGCAAACCGTCTTCCAAACGGATCACGCCACCCCGCATACTAGCCAAGGTCGGTTCCAAAACATCATCGGTTGCGATGGTGCGTTCAAACTCTTTCGGTGCGGCGGGGCCAAGGCCAATCACGGCCATATGGTCGCCTTCCTGCAACCGGTACAGACCGATCTCAGGCCCATAGTATTGTGCTTCGAACCGGCCCGGAGAGACCTCTTGCAAAGTGATCTCTAGTGTCTCACCGTTTGGACGCGTTACCGTAACCGGCCCGACCTCGTCTTCCAGCGTCTGGCGAATGATGCGCATGGATTGACCGTTCGCCTCGGCCCATAACGCTTCTTCCTCCAGTTCGGGTTCCTTCATCATCCAATGAGCCAACCTGCGCAGCAGCTCCAGCTGCGGACCGCCACCTTCAAAGCCGCGACTCCACAACCAAGCGTGGTCGGATGCCAGCATCGCAACGCGCCCCTCGCCAACACGGTCCAGAACCAGCAGTGGCCGTTCTTCGATGCCAGTCATCAGAACCTCGCCCGAGCGGTGGTTCACGTCGATCTGGCGCAACCAAGCCCCCCAATCCTCGGAATCGCCCAGATTGGTTGTTACCGGATGCCGTTGCCCCAAGTCGCTGACCATCGGCACATACCGTTCCTCGAACACCCGTGCCGAAGGCTGCGCCGGCAAGATCGGTGCTAAAGGAGATCGGAAGATACTGTCGGCACTGGCGAAATCGGGACCAGCGGCGATCAGAACCGCGCCCCCGTCATTGATGTAACTTGTGACATTGTCCAGATAGATCGCAGGTAAGATGCCACGCCGCTTGTAGCGGTCGAAGATGATCAGATCGAAATCGTTGATCTTTTCCAGAAACAGTTCACGCGTTGGAAAGGCGATCAAGGACAGCTCATCGACAGGCACGCCATCCTGTTTCTCAGGCGGGCGCAGAATGGTGAAATGCACCAAATCGACCGAACTGTCGGATTTCAACAGGTTACGCCATGTGCGCCCACCGGGGTGCGGTTCGCCCGAGACCAGCAAAACACGCAGACGATCCCGAACGCCATTCATCTGGATCAGCGCAGTGTTGTTGCGATCAGTTAATTCACCCTCGGCCTGCGGAACAGAGAACTGGATAACGTTGCGCCCGCCATGGGGCAGCGTGATGGGCAGTTCTACATCACGACCAATGGGAACACTGAACTGCTCCGGCGCGCCGCCATCGACCGAAATCTCTAGTGGCGCAGTCGCCGCGCCCGCAGGTGCCGCACCACTGTCTTCCACCCGAAGGGTCAATGTGACCGGCTCGCCAATAATGGCAAAGGCCGGCGCATTGCGGACGATAAGCCTGCGATCCCAATCACTTTCGCGCCCGGTTTGCAGAAGGTGCATCGGTGCAGGCAGGTCCGGGGCCTGATCGACATCGTGCACAATCCCGTCCGACACCACCAGAATGCCAGCGATCCGAGCGCGGGGTTCTTCGGCCAATGCCTCATTCAGAGCCGCCATGATCTGCGTGCCCTCATCCCCATCCCCGTCGCCAACCTGAATGCGGCGCAGTTCCGTGTTGTTGCGCGCCTCAATCTCAGCAGCAAGTGCCTCGGCTGCCTGTGCAGTTTGTTCAGCCCTGTCCGTAAGCGTCTGGCTGGCGCTTTCATCCTCGATCATCAGGACGATATCTGTCAGCGGTGCGCGATCTTCGATCTGATAGACCGGGCCGGACAGAGCCGCCAGAACCACCAAAGCCGCCAAACCCCGCAGCGCCCAACCCGACAAGCCACGCCACAGGGCCAACACAACCCCAGCCACGGCAATCGCACCCACAGCGGCCAAAATAGGCCAAGGGATCAGTGGGTCGAATATGACGGTTCCGGTCATTGTCCTAACCTGTCCAGAAGGGCGGGCACGTGGACCTGATCGGATTTGTAATTCCCGGTCAGCACATGCATTACCAAATTGACACCAAAACGATTGGCCAACTCGCGCTGACGTTCCCCGGCATAGCCGCGCCCGACAGGCAGCAGGGCCTGCCCATTGCGATCCACAGCCCAGGCCCCAGCCCAATCATTACCGCCGATAACCACCGGAGTCACATTGTCGTTCAGGTTGCGGAACGGCATCCCTTCGATCTGTTCCGCGTCCAGTGGCGCAGCTTCCACCCAGACTTCCGTGCCAGAATAACGGCCCGGGAAATCCTGCAACAGATAGAACGTTCTGGTCAGGACGTGATCACGTGGAATCGGCTCTAACGCAGGGATATTCAGCGGTGCAGCCAGTTGCTGCAACTTGCGGCCATTCGGGCTGGACGCGCCGAAGCCAGCGATATCCGCGTCACGTGTGTCGAACAGGATCATCCCACCCGAGCGCAAATAGGCGTTCAGTTTCGCATAGGCTTCGGCGGAAGGTTGAGGCTGGCTCGGGGAAATCGGCCAGTAGAGCAGCGGGAAGAATGCGAGCTCATCACGTTCAAGGTCCACACCTATGGGGTCGGCCGGTTCGACGGAGGTGCGATAAAACAAGGTTTGCGCCAATCCTCGCAGACCGGCCTGCGCAATCTCGTCCACCTGCGCGTCGCCAGTCAGCACATGGGCTAAGACAAGTTCATGCGTCGCTGCCAAGGCGAACTCAGTGTCCTCCGGCGTCTGCGCCTGAACCTCGGGCACCAGCAGAAACGCCGCCAGAACCCCAGCAGCAGCACGCGCCAAGCCCAATCGGCCAGACAAAGCCAGCGACGCAACCACGTCGATTGTGAGCAAGATCAAAGCAAGGCTAAGCAGCAGACCCGACAGCGGCGTTTCAGTGCTGGCCTCTTGCCCCTTGATCGGCACATTGGCAGGCCAGACCACCGGACGAAGTTCAGTATCCTCGGAAACAACGTTCAGCGCCAGTTTCTGTTTGCCACTTTCATATAGACCCGGACGCAAATCCGGCCCGATCTGTCCCGAAATCAACTGCACACCGTCCACACCAGCCAAAGTGCCAGCGTCTGACAATGTGCCAAACCCGTCCATGATCTGCACTGGCTCCCACGTGGTGCCTTGCAACTGCGCCTCTTGCCGAGACTTCGCAGCAGAGGCCACGGCCAGACGATCCAGCATTTCGACAAACAGACCCGAAAGCGGCAGGCTGGACCATTCCGCATCGGCGGTCACGTGGAACAGCACCACCTGCCCCAATCCCAGCGCTTTGCGCGTCACCAAAGGTGTTCCATCTGACAGCGAAGCAATCACGCGATCCGCAAGATTAGGGTCTGGTTGGGCCATTACCTGAGTCGAAACAACCACATCGCCTGGGATGTCCAAACCATAGAACGGTGAATTCTCGGGGAACGGAGCCAAGGTCTTGGCCTCACCCCAGCTCATCGCTCCACCGACAGATCGCCCGCCGCTGCGCAGCCGCGCGGGCAACAGGGTGTCTTCGGTATCCCGCCCCAGATCGCTGGCTGCCATGCGCGGACCGGCAAACCGCAGCAGCAGGCCGCCCTGTTCGACCCATTCGATCAGACCGGTCTCTTCCGCATCCGACATCTGCGCGACATCCGACAGAACGATCACATCTGGGTTCGCAGGCAGAACCTCAAGCAGACCCCCATCGACAAAATCCGCCGTGGGGATCAGAACCTGTGTCAGATAATGTAGGGGCGACAACAGCTCCAGCCCTTCACGGTTCAGGGTTCCGGCAATCAGCGCAACCTCGCGACGACGCAAGCTGTCATCGGTCAGAGTCACAGTCCCGGCGGATCTTTGGCCCTGAATTTCGAAACGCGTGATGCGCGCGCGCAATTCCGACGGCAGTGCCAGTTCGATCTGCGCCGTGGTTTCCCCGGCATCTAAGGTCAGGTCTACCGAATGCAGCACCCGCGCCGTGCCTGCCGGATCACGCCCCTGCGCCAGAACCGTCACCCGCTCTTCCGGGCCGGGTCCCGCGCGTTGCACGGTCAGTTGGATAAGACCGTCTTGGTAGGCCGCGGGCTGGATCGCAATGGGCCTGGATGCCGCCTGATACACCGTCACATCACCACGTGCCTGCACGGCAGAAACCAAACTGGTATGCTGGGTATAGTCCAAACGGTCGCTAAACCAGTGAGTGTCAAAGCCGCCATCAACTGCATCCAAAGCGGCAATGGCTTGCGAAATCTGATCTGCAGTCGGTTGCCAAGGGTTCGGAGTCAGACCAGGAAGACGCCCACGCCATGCTTCCGCCGCTTGAAAAACAGGTGTTTCCGGCTCGGTCAAACGTATTATGGCAACCGTGCGACCCGCGCGTCCGGCCTCGGTCAGTTGCGTGTCAAGCTGATCCAGCGTGGCCGACCAGCGCGTGGCACCGGCCCAACTGGCATCCAGCACCAGTAGAAGCGGCCCTGTGCCAGTCTCATCACGCGAGGGGTTCAGAACTGGCCCGGCCAGGCCGATGATGATGGCTGCCGCCGCAAGCATCCGAAGCAGCAACAGCCACCATGGCGTACGGTCGGAAACACTTTCGTCATCCTTCAGCCCCAACAACAGCGTAACCGCCGGGAACATCCGGCGGATCGGTGCGGGCGGTACAGCGCGCAGAATCAGCCACAGTATCGGCAGGGTTAGAAGACCCAGCAAAACCCATGGCGCGGTAAAGCCTATGCCCGCAAGAACCGTCATCGCGTGCCCCCATCCAAAGCTCGATAAAGCCACAATAGAGCCGCTTGTGCACTATCACCCGTATGATGCAGGCCCAGTTGCCAGCCGGTTGCACGGCACAACTGCGTCAGGGCATCCTTGCGGCGCGCAAGACGTGCCAAATAGCGGTCCCGCAACTCAGCCGCCTTGAGGGTTTCGTGCCGGACAGATCCTCCGACGCTTTCGAAAATGGTGCGCCCGCGATAGGGAAATGTCTCTTCGCCCGGATCAAGTACTTGCAGCACCACACCGCGCACGCCACGGTCAGCCGCTTTGGTCAGGGCCAATTCAACTTCGTCCATGGGGCCAAGGAAATCCGAGATAAACACGGCGCGGGCATGAGGAATCATGGCACGGTGTTCAGGCGGGGCGTAATCCGTTTGATCATCTTCAGACCAGGCTTGCGCCAAACGGATGATCTGCGCGTTGCCGCGCCGGGGCGGCAAGGTTGTACCTGTAAGACCGACACGTTCACCGCCACGTACCAGCAGGATCGAGGTTGCCAGCCCCAACAGCCGGGCGCGATCCGCCTTTGTCGGCAGCGATTTGTCAGACGCGAACCGCATGGAAGCACCCTGATCGACCCAGAGCATCACCGATTGCGCGATCTGCCATTCGCGCTCGCGCACAAACTGCTGATCCCCCCGCGCTGAACGGCGGTGGTCGATCATCCGGCGGCTATCCCCGATTTGCGCGGGGCGGTATTGCCAGAAATCATCGCCCATACCCGAGCGCCTACGCCCGTGATCGCCCAACAGGACGGTCCCGGCCAAATGCTCGGCCCGCGCCAAAAGCGGCGGCAGCCGGGACGCTTCGGCCTCGGATCTTTCGCGAAGGGTCAGCGCAGCATTCACGCCGCAGCCTCGGTGCGGATCAGACCGGCAGCCGTCGAGTCAATCAGCTCGGCAAGGCTGTCACCGCGCGCCCGCGCCGCAAAGTTCAACGCCATCCGGTGGCTCAGCACCGGGCGCGCCATGTCCAGAACATCCTCGGCATTCGGAGCCAACCGCCCCTGAAGCATCGCACGCGCGCGAACTGTCATCATAAGCGCCTGCGCCGCGCGAGGACCGGGGCCCCAAGCCACGGTTTCTGAAACGCGTTCGGACGCGCCTGCTTCTTCGGGGCGGAACGCGCGAACCAGATCAAGGATCAGTTCGACCACCGATTCACCCACCGGCATCCGGCGCAGCAGGACTTGGGCCGCCAACAGGTCTTCCTTGCTGAAAATCTGGTGCGCGTCTTCCTCTTCCACACCCGTCGTGGCCAGCAGAATATCACGTTCGGTCTGCCGATCCGGGTATTCGACGTCGATTTGAACCAGAAAACGGTCCAACTGCGCCTCGGGCAGCGGATAGGTCCCTTCCTGTTCGATCGGGTTTTGCGTGGCCAATACGTGGAAAGGCGTCCCAAGCGAGCGGTCTTCGCCTGCCACAGTTACCGTGCGTTCCTGCATCGCTTGCAGCAAAGCCGACTGAGTTCGCGGGCTGGCGCGGTTGATTTCGTCAGCCATCAGCAGCTGGCAAAAGATCGGGCCAGAGATAAAACGGAAATGCCGTGAACCGTCATCGGCAGTATCCAGAACCTCGGACCCAAGAATATCTGCGGGCATCAGGTCGGGCGTGAACTGAATGCGGTTGCCGTTCAAGCCCATCACGGTCGAAAGCGTTTCGACCAACCGCGTTTTTCCCAGCCCCGGCAAACCGATCAGCAGGGCATGACCACCGCATAACAGCGCGGTCAGAGTCAGATCCACGACCCTTTCCTGCCCGATGAAGCGGCGGGTGATCGAGGCCTTGGCCTCTTGCAGCTTGTTTTCCAGCGCTTCGATCTCGGCTACGAGGTCGGCAGGTTCGGTCATGACTTTCCCTTCCGTGGACTAATATGATTGAAGTGTATCGCGCTACGAGGAAATGGCAAAAGCAATGAGCGGACAAAAACCTGTGAAACCGTCGCCGGATGGTCTGGCTGCATCAGTCAAAGCGGCCAAAACCAAGGGTTTACCGCCCGTTCACCTTTGGAATCCCCCGTTTTGCGGCGATCTGGACATCCATATCGCAAAAGATGGCACCTGGAGTTATTTAGGCTCGCCTATCAACCGTTTCGAGCTGGTGAAGCTATTTTCCTCAATTCTTAAGAAAGAAGATGGGAAATACTACCTCGTCACACCGGTCGAGAAGGTGGGAATCACTGTTGAAGACGCCCCATTTGTCGCCGTGGATTTTGATCGTGAAGGCGAAGGCGAGCAGCAAAACCTGACCTTTACAACTCATGTAGGCGATCATGCTGTTGCAGGTTCAGATCATCCGATCCGGATCGTTATTGACCCGGTGACAAGCGAACCTTCACCCTACATCATGATCCGTTCCGATCTTGAAGCACGCATAGATCGCAAAAGTTTCTACCGCCTGGTCGAGATTGGCACCCACCATGACGGCTGGTTTGGCGTTTGGTCAGGCCAGGAATTCTTTGGGCTGATCCCGTCAACCGACCTTGGCTGATCCTCGGGACTGTCGAGGCGCACGATCCTGCGCCAAAACAACGGCCACAGCAACAACACCCGCGCCCAGCGCGCGGGTCCAGTTCCAGTCATCCCCCAGCATCAGCATGATCAGCATCACGTAGAACGGTGCGATGTTGATGTGGAACGACGCCAATGCAACGCCCAGTTTACCAACCGAAGCGATGAACAGAACCTGGCTGAGCCCCATGGCAATCAGTGCATAGATCACAAGCATCCCAACTTGCTGCGCATCAACTGACGTACGCGGCATCACGTCCATACCCATTTGCGCAGAAACAAAACACAGAGCACTGGCCATCAGCAATCCGCCGGTAAACGTGATCGTTGTGCGGCCGATCTGGCTGAGCTCGGGAAAGTCCCGTGCCGTCGCCATGCTGGCCCAGCAATACAGACCGGTTGAAGCGATTGCGCAGACCGCGCCCAGCCCCAGTTGTGCCGGTGAACCGGCGCTTGTTGCTATCAATCCACCTACAATCGACACCAAGACACCAAGGGCAAAGTTCCACTTTAAACGGCGCGTGCCAGCGGCATGTTCCAGCAATGTTGCCGCCAGCGGAGCGCAGGACGCAATGATTGCAACGGTAACGGGATCTGTCAGTTTCTGTGCAAGGATCAACAGGAACATACCGATCCCGAAACCGAAACCGCCGATGATCATTGCCCGACCCCATTTGGCCCTCAGTACGCGGCTGGGCCCGTCCAGAATGAACCAAAGCGGCAACATCACAGCCACGGCCATTGCCAGACGCGCAGCCAGCTGTGCGACAGGTGGCCAGCTTTGCAACAGGACCTCAGCGGCAGGGAAACCCGCAGCCCACGTCATCATCGAAGCCACTGCCAGACCATTCCCGGACAGGACCGAGTTACGGCCAGCAGGCAAAGAAACTGCCGCCCCGCGCACGGGTTCAGGGCTCATGGCCATGAGTTTAGACCTTTTTGTTGGTTCAGCGTGAAAAATGATTCGCTGCTACAGCCCGACTGTCCCTGATCCTTTGTCCATGATCTGGCCGATTTTCGACAACTTGTCGTTTTCAGTCCCTTCCCCGGAAACCACTCGACGGTTAGGGTCGAGCTGTCACTACCGAAGATCTCTCATGCCCAGATTTGCCTCCAACCTGTCGTTGCTCTTTACCGAACTGCCTTATCTCGACCGGTTTCAGGCCGCTGCTGATGCGGGATTCACTGCTGTTGAAATCCTGTTCCCCTATGACATAGCCGCTAAAGAAACCCGCCGCGCCTTGCTGGCCAACGGGTTGGAATTCATACTGATCAACGCCCCACCCCCTAATTACACGGGCGGCCAACCCGGTTTCGCCGCGGTCCCGGGGGGCGAGGCCCGGTTTCAGTCGGATATCCGCCGCGTTCTGCGTTATGCGGACATGCTGCGCCCCGGATTCATTCACATCATGTCAGGGTACGCCTCGGGGTTGGACGCTCTGTCGTGTTTTGTTCAAAATCTGCAATGGGCCGCTGATGCTGCGCCTCAACAGCAGTTCACGATTGAACCGCTCAACTCGGTGTCGCAGCCTGAATACTTCCTGAACGACTACGATCTGGCAGCTGAGGTTCTGGATCGTGTTAATCGCCCGAATGTCGGCCTGCAATATGACAGCTTTCATGCTCACATGATCCACGGCGACGCGCAGGCCGTTTGGGATCGATTTCATCGCAGAGTGGCCCATGCCCAGATCGGCGCTGCCCCGGATCGGTCTGAACCGGGTCGGGGACCCACGGATTTCCAAAGCTTGTTTTCGGCTATGCATGCCGCGGGATATACGGGTTGGGTCAGTGCCGAATACACACCTTCGACATCGAAAACCTCCGACAGCCTTGATTGGATGCAGCCCTAGCACTGGCATTTCACAGGCAAATGCTGCAGATCAAAGGCAATACGACCTTCAGGATGCCCGCCATGATTCCAGCCCGCTATGCCCGCGCCGTATTCAGCCTGATCATGTCCGGCCTCATGTCCTGCATCGTCACAGGGATCGCAACAGTGAAAGCCATTGGTTTCGGCCCCAGCACATTCGGAGATTGGTTGGCATCCTGGGCTTTTTGTTGGCCGATAGCCTTCACCGTAATTCTTCTGTTTGGCCCAACCGTGCAACGCATGGTGAACCGCATGGTCAGGCCACAAGACTGACCCGCGACGAAGAGGGTTCGCCGGGCCGGATGAGGCGCGTCGCTAGTGCGCCTCGGCCCAATTCGCGCCTTGCCCGGCATCCACACTCAGCTTGACGTCCAGCTTGATTGCCGGATCCGAGGCACCCTCCATCACGTCGCGTGCCACGCCGATCACCTGATCCACTGAATCTTCCGCCACTTCGAACAGCAATTCGTCATGCACCTGCAACAGCATTTTGGCCGGCAGGCCGTTGATCGCCTCCGGCATCCGCACCATGGCCCGTCGGATCACGTCTGCCGCCGTACCCTGAATGGGCGCGTTGATCGCCGCCCGCTTTGAGAACCCGGCATGAGGTCCCTTGGCGTTAATCTCGGGCGTGTGAATCTTGCGCCCGAACAGGGTCTGGACATAGCCATGTTCTTTGGCAAAGGCGACGGTGTCATCCATATAGGCTCTAATGCCCGGGAAACGCTCAAAGTATCGGTCGATGAAGCCCTGCGCCTCGGCCCGAGGGATGCGCAGGTTCCGCGCCAGACCAAAACCTGAGATGCCGTAGATCACACCAAAGTTGATCGCCTTGGCCTGACGGCGAATATCGGGGGTCATCTCATCCAGCGGCACGTCGAACATCTCGGATGCCGTCATGGCGTGAATGTCCAGCCCGTCCGAGAATGCCTGTTTCAATGCCGAAATATCCGCAATATGCGCCAGAATCCGCAATTCGATCTGACTGTAGTCGAGGCTGACCATGACATTACCCGGCTCGGCGATAAACGCCTCACGAATGCGTCGCCCTTCCTCGGTCCGCACCGGGATGTTCTGAAGGTTCGGATCGGTCGAGGCCAAACGTCCGGTATTCGCCCCGGTGATGGAATAAGACGTGTGCACCCGCCCGGTATCCGGGTTGATATGGGTCTGCAGCGCGTCCGTGTAGGTCGATTTCAGCTTGGACAGCTGCCGCCAATCCAGCACCCGGCGCGGTAGTTCGTGTTCAGTCGCAAGATCTTCCAGAATGTCCGCCCCGGTCGAATATTTCCCGGTCTTCCCCTTCTTTCCGCCCTCAAGACCCATCTTGTCGAACAGAATCTCACCCAACTGCGCAGGTGATCCAACGTTGAAAGTCTCACCCGCCAGCTCGTGAATTTCAGCCTCTAACCCGGCCATTTTCTGCGCGAATGCGTTGGACATGCGGCTGAGCACATCGCGGTCCACCTTGATGCCATGCATCTCCATCTCGGCCAAGACAGGCACCAAGGGGCGTTCCAGCGTCTCATAGACGGTCGTCACTTGGACCTGATGCAGTTGAGGCTTGAACAGCTGCCAAAGACGCAAGGTGATATCCGCATCTTCGGCGGCATAGGCCGTGGCCTCATCAATTGGAACCTTGTCGAAGGTGATTGCGGATTTGCCCGAACCCAGCAGCGGCTTGATCGGGATTGGCGTGTGGCTCAGGTAGCGCTCGGACAGAGTGTCCATCCCATGCCCATGCTCGCCGCCATGCATCGCATAAGACATCAACATCGTGTCATCGATCGGCGCAACTTTGATCCCATGGCGCGCAAAGATCTTGGCATCGTATTTCATATTCTGCCCGATCTTGAGGATCGACGGATCCTCAAGCATCGGTTTCAGCTGGGTTAGAGCCTGATCCAGTGGCATCTGCCCCTCGGCCAATGCATCCGAGCCGAACAAATCGTCCGCCGCACCGTCCCGATGGGTCAGGGGGATATAGCAAGCCTCACCAGCCTCAACACATAGCGAGACGCCGACCAGATCGGCGATCATTTCATTCAGACCAGTGGTTTCGGTATCGACAGCGACCCAACCGCGTTCATAAGCCTGATCGATCCACTTTTGCATGGCCTTGGCGTCGCGCACACACTCGTATTTCGACGCATCAAACGGAATAAGCGCTACCTCTGGTTCTTCAGCCGCAGGGGCAGGCGCGTCAACAATCACCGGAGCTTCGGCCCCCAGCTTATCTGCGATCCGCTTGGTGAGAGTGCGAAACTCCATCTCGGCCAGGAACCCCAGAAGGGTTTCGGCATCGGGGTCCTTTACTTCAAGATCGTCGAGGGTGAAGTCCAGCGGCGTGTTTTCGTCCAATTGCACCAGCTTTTTGGACAGCTCGATCTGGTCTCGTTTTTCCATCAGCGTCTGGCGGCGCTTTGGCTGTTTGATCTCTTCCGCGCGATCCAACAAGGTTTCCAGATCGCCATATTCATTGATCAGCAGGGCCGCCGTTTTCACGCCAATCCCAGGGGCACCCGGCACATTGTCCACCGAATCCCCGGCCAAAGCCTGCACATCGACCACCCGTTCAGGGCCAACACCGAATTTTTCGATAACCCCATCCCGGTCGATGCGCTTGTTCTTCATCGCATCCAGCATCTCAACGCCGTCGCCGACCAATTGCATCAGGTCCTTGTCGGAACTGACGATGGTCACACGGCCTCCGGCCTCACGCGCCTGAACGGCCAGCGTGGCGATGATGTCGTCAGCCTCGTACCCTTCAAGCTCTTTGCAGGCGATGTTGAAAGCCTTTGTCGCCTCGCGCGTCAGGGGCATCTGTGGACGCAAGTCTTCGGGCATCGCCTCGCGGTTGGCCTTGTACAGATCGTAGAGATCATTCCGGAACGTGTGCGAACCTTTGTCGAAGATCACCGCGACATGGGTTGGAGCATCTGGTCCGGCGTTTCCCTCGACATATTTCTGCAGCATGTTGCAGAAGCCCGAGACCGCCCCGATCGGTAATCCGTCGGATTTTCGAGTCAGCGGAGGCAGCGCATGATAAGCCCTGAAAATAAAGGCCGATCCGTCGATCAGATGCAGATGACACCCTTTTCCGAAATTGCTCATGCGCGCTCTCCCTGTCGGTCAGTGATGGTTCTGCCACAGGGGCAGGCGGGTGACCAGTCAGGAACGTGCGTTACCCACCAAAGAGACCGCTGAAAACGTCCGAGAAACTGTTCAGCAGCGCCATGATCACCAGAACTCCGAGGAAGGCGAAGAAAGCGAAGGCGAAGAACTGGAACAGGATTGCGCCGATGCCGACTGCGACACCCGCAATAGCCGGACGCATCCGTTCATGACGCAAAATGCCAATCACCGAGACGACAATTGCCAGCCCGCCCAGCATCGCCACGCCAATTTGAAGGTAATCGTCCAGGTCGCGGGTTTGGGCCACGGGTGCAGGCTGCTCCAGCCCGGCTGCGGCGCGCAGGGTGGATTTGCCAAGCTCTGCCGCCAGTTCACCCAATGAAACGCCGGTGGACTGTTGCGGCGCGAAAGGACCGGCCCAGAACACAAACAACGCGGCGAACAAAGCCATTGCCGCAAGGAAAAACCCGATCCAACCAAAAACCGGGTTGGCCGTGTCAGTGGCAGTCATGTCGGTCATCACACTCACCTATGATGGTTGCACCAACGCACTACCATGAAAATCGCGGCGAGATTTGGGCGAAACCCGGTTAGGGGGCAATCAGCCCTGCTCTGTGCCCTTCAGAACATATTTGCAGTCGCAATAGGGGCACTCGACCCAGCCGGTATCTTCGGGGATTTGCAGCCACACGCGCGGATGCCCCAACGCACCTTCACCGCCATCACAGGCAACACGGGTGGTTTCGACGATCTTGGTTTCCGGCGCTTCGATGGTCACGGCTGGCGATCCTTCTTCGGTTGTCGGCCTCGCGGGCATGTACTAGGTGCGTTTATGAGCGATGAGCAAACCGGGGGCAAGAGCCACATGAGCGATGCCGCAATCAGGATCAAAGGGCTGCGCAAAACCTATCGCGGCGGCAAGGGCCAGCCCGAGAAACACGCGCTGAAAGGCATTGATCTGACCGTTCCGCGCGGGTCGGTTTTTGGGCTGTTGGGGCCGAACGGGGCAGGAAAATCGACACTCATCAACATTCTCGCCGGGCTGGTTGTGAAATCCTCGGGCCATGTATCTATTTGGGGATTCGATCAGGATCAGAACCCGCGCCAGTCGCGTTCCGCCATTGGCGTGATGCCGCAAGAGCTGAACCTGGATCCGTTCTTTTCCCCACGTGGAGCGTTGGAGGTTCAGGCCGGGCTTTATGGCGTGCCAAAGGCGCAGCGCCGCAGCGATGAGATTCTGGAACTGGTGGGTCTCAGCGCCAAGGCCGAGGCGTATGCCCGCACGCTGTCGGGCGGGATGCGGCGGCGGCTTTTGCTGGCCAAGGCGCTGGTGCATCACCCGAAGATTCTGGTGTTGGATGAACCCACGGCAGGTGTGGATATTGAACTGCGTCAGATGCTCTGGACCAATGTGCGCAAACTGAATGAACAGGGCATGACCATCATCCTGACCACGCATTATCTGGAAGAAGCGCAAGAGATGTGCGACGAGATCGCCATCATCAACCATGGCGAAAAGATCGCACAGGACAGCACCGCCAACTTGCTGGGTCGGATGGACAGCCGGACGATGGTGATCGTTCCGGACAACCCTGTGACGAAACTGCCTGCAACAGAAGGGGTCGAAGCCGCGCTGCGCGACGATGGCAGCCTTGTGCTGCAATATCAGGGCAATCAAACCAGCGCCGAGCAGGTGCTGGAAGCCGTCCGTGCCGTGGGTATCCGTATTCGTGACGTGCGTACCGAGGAAGCCGATCTTGAGGATGTGTTCCTTGCACTGACTTCGTCGCGCGCCGAGGAACCTGCAGACGATCAGGACCAGCCGCGCCGGGGAATGCACCGCGTTAAGCTTTAGGCGCGGTCGATCCGCGCCTGATAGCAGTTGTTTCTGGCCGAGCGGACATGGATATAAGCGATATCCGGTGTAGCAAAGATGCCCTTCACCGCTGCGCCGATCTGCTCCATGGGCGTGATCGCCCCGGTGCCATAGACGATCCTGTCATCCGCACCATAGCCCTTGATCAAATAGTCAGGAGAGGTGGTCAGAATCTCGGGCATCTCTTCCCCCTCATGCCGCTCGCACGGTTTAGCACACAGAAAGATCGGGCCGGTTTCCGCATACGGATGCGTCTCTAAAAAGGGGCGATGGGCCAATATCAGCATCTCTTCGCCTTCGGGAATGTTCTGCAGGCAGTGGCGGCATGGATTGCCTGCACCAGTCGAAACGGCGTGTTCGGGCGTTGCGCCATAAGCATCCGGACCACCGGCCTGAAGGGCGCGTACCTCGTTGGTGGGTAATGCAGTAATTTTGAACATATCGGGCCTCCTTTTTTGCCGACCCTGCCGATCTGATCGATCTCAAGCGACCCGTTTCCTGCGCAAAGGACTCGAAAAAGAACAAAACGTGAATATAATAGTGAATCGCCATGTATGCCGAGCTGTCGATCACATCGAACTTCACCTTCCTCACCGGGGCCTCGCACCCCGAGGAGTATATGGAGCGTGCCGTCACCCTGGGCCTGCCCGCTATTGCGATTGCCGATGACAACTCGGTCGCCGGGATTGTCCGCGCCCACACCCAGGCGCGCGAGATTGCCCGCAAGGTCCGCGAACGGCTGGAGTGGGAAGCGCAGAGCACCTCCATCGGCCCACCCTGCCCTGACCACATCCCCAAACCGCCCTCGTATCCGATTCACGCAGTGCCGCGCCTGATCCCAGCCGCGCGGCTGATCTTTACCGACGCACCTACCGTCACCGCCTTGCCGCTGAACCGACAGGGTTGGGGCAACCTATGCCGTATCCTGTCCACTGGCCGCCTGCGTGCCGAGAAAGGCGACTGCATCCTGCACCTGTCCGACCTTTTGGAGTTTTCCGACGGCCTCCACCTGCTGCTCTGGCCACAAGCGGACCGATCCCAAGGCGGCGCGAGCGCATGGAGGACACACGCGCAACAACTGACGCGCCGCTTTGCCGGGCGGATAAACCTGTTGATGCACCCTCGATACGATGGCGCAGACAGCGCATATTTCTCTTTGTTAGAGACTGAATCAAAGCAACTGGGCATCCCCACACTCGCCAGTGCCACACCGATGATGCATCACGGGGCCCGTCGTAAGCTGGCCGACGTTCTGACCGCCATCCGCCTGCGCCGTAAGGTGGATGATCTGGGCCGCGAGGCATTGGCCAATGGCGAACAGCGCCTGCGCTCCGAGACCGAGATGTTGCGCATCTTTAAAGGTCACGAGGGCGCTGTTGCCCGCGCCCATGAGCTGAGCGAGCAACTCACATTCTCGCTCGACGAGCTGCGCTATGAATATCCCAGCGAGGGCAGCGAACAGGAAACTCCGACCCAACGCCTGCACCGTTTGGCACATGAGGGGTTGAAATGGCGCTATCCGGCAGGCGCGTCAGAGAAAGCTCAGAAGATGTTGGCCCATGAGCTCGCCCTGATCGGCAAACTGAAATATGAACCCTATTTCCTTACCGTCCGCGACATCGTCCATTTCGCCCGATCACGGGGCATCCTGTGCCAGGGGCGCGGCTCGGCGGCCAATTCGGTGGTCTGTTTCTGCCTCGGCATCACCGAAGTCAGCCCCGAGATGGGTACGATGGTGTTCGAACGCTTTGTCTCTGAGGCGCGCGATGAACCGCCCGACATTGACGTGGATTTTGAACACGAACGCCGCGAAGAGGTGATCCAGCACATCTATGATCGTTATGGCCGCGAACGCGCGGGGCTGTGCGCCACGGTCGTGCATTACCGCGGCAAGCGCGCCATCCGCGAGGTGGGCCGCGTCATGGGGCTGACCGAAGACACGATCTCGGCGCTGTCCTCGCAGCTTTGGGGTTTCTTCTCGACCGCCGGGCTCGAAGCACACAGGATGCGCGAGATCGGCCTCGACCCCGAGGACCGTCGCCTGAAACAGACTCTAATGCTGGTGTATGAGATTGACGGCTTCCCCCGTCATCTATCCCAGCACGTCGGCGGCTTTATCATCACCGAGAGGCGTTTGGACGAACTTGTTCCCATCGAGAACGCCACGATGGAAGACCGCACGGTCATCTGCTGGGACAAGGATGACATCGACTCTCTTGGCATCCTCAAGGTCGATGTTCTCAGCCTCGGGATGCTCACCTGCATCCGCAAGGCATTCGATCTGATCGGTCAACACCATCAGACCAGCTATACACTAGCAACCCTGCCGCCCGAGGATCCGGTGATTTATGACATGCTGTGCAAAGCCGACAGTATCGGCGTGTTTCAGGTGGAATCACGTGCGCAGATGAACTTCCTGCCCCGGATGCGGCCACGCAATTTCTATGATCTGGTGATCGAGGTCGCCATCATCCGCCCCGGCCCCATTCAGGGCGACATGGTTCACCCCTATATCCGCCGCCGGAACGGAGAGGAGGAGGTCAGCTTCCCCTCGGACGAACTGGGTGAGGTGCTGGGTAAAACGCTGGGCGTACCGCTGTTTCAGGAACAGGCGATGCAGATCGCCATTGTGGGTGCGGGTTTCACCCCGGAACAGGCCGATCGGCTGCGACGGTCGCTTGCAACCTTCAAAAAGCATGGCAATGTCAGCGAATTTCGCGCGCTATTCCTGCGCGGAATGAAGCGCAACGGGTATGATGACGAGTTTGCCGAGCGCTGCTTTTCACAGATCGAAGGGTTTGGGTCCTATGGCTTCCCTGAAAGCCATGCGGCCAGCTTTGCCTTGCTGGTCTATGCCTCGGCCTGGATAAAATGCCACCATCCCGGGATTTTCGCCTGCGCGCTGCTGAACTCACAGCCCATGGGGTTCTATGCGCCCGCCCAGATCGTACGCGATGCGCGCGAACATGGGGTGCAGGTGCGCCCGGTCTGCATCAATGCCAGCTTCTGGGACAATGTGATGGAGCCTGACGGCCATGGTGGGCTGGCCCTGCGGTTGGGGTTCCGTCAGATCAAAGGCCTCAGCGAGGAAGACGCCAGCTGGCTGACCGCTGCGCGCGGCAACGGCTACCATCAGGTCGACGATGTGTGGCGTCGCGCGGGTCTGGGGCCGTCAGTGATCGAACGCCTGGCCGAGGCCGATGCCTTTGCTGCCTGCGACCTGACACGACGCGAGGCCTTGTGGCAGGCCAAGGCGATTGCGACCGCCAAGCCCTTGCCTCTGTTCTCGCAAGATCTGGAAGGTGAGGCGCTGGACGAGCCCGAAGCCTATCTGCCGCAAATGACATTGGGTGAGCAGGTGGTCGAAGATTACGTCGCCACCCGTCTTAGCCTGCGGGCGCATCCGGTGGCCTTGCTACGGCATATCCTGACGCCCGAGCCGCGCGACAAAACCACGCCTGTTGCATGACGGTTGAAGGGGATATTGCTCCGAGACAGAGTCGAATTTGGTGACCTCATGTCCAGACCCACCCTGCCGCCGCGCTTTCCGGCGACACCCCACCAGATCAATGCGCAGGTTCACGCCTTCTATGCCCGCGTACGAGAAGACGCTGTGCTGGGTCCGGTCTTTGCCAACCATGTCACCGACTGGCCCGCGCACGAGGACAAGATCGCCGCGTTCTGGCGCAACGCCATCTTGTTTGAACGCAGCTACGACGGCAATCCACAGCGGGTCCATATAGAACGGCCCGATGTGAAACCCGAGATGTTTGCCCACTGGCTGGACCTGTTCGAAGAGGTTGCAACCCAGACCTTGCCGCCCGAAACCGCAGTCCCTTGGGTCGCGCTGGCCCGACGTATCGGCGTGGGGATGAAGGCTGGCGTGCAATCGGCCCGTCAACCCAAAGACGCGCCACCGATCCTGCGTTGATCCCTCTGCATGGCGGCTTTGTCATGTTAGCGGTAAAATAGGGACTATGCGGACCGCAAAAATGGGGTTACTCAGGGGCAAGACAGCCCCTTTGCGCTGCGACGGCACAGTGCCACCACACCGACATCGCCCGAGGCCATATCGATGAGCACTCAAAACACCACCCTCAGGGGCCTTGGTTTCGCGTTTGCGGGATTCGCGGTCTTTGCCAGCCACGACGCGCTGATCAAGGTGCTGGGCGGGACGTATTCGGTGATGCAGATCATTTTCTTCGCCACGCTGTTTTCCTTTGTACCGATGGCGGTGACGATCCTGACCGACCGGACCACGGGCAACTTCCTGCCGCACCATCCCTGGCTGGTGCTGCTGCGCTCGGCCCTGATGGTCACATCCATGGTCTGCGCCTTCTATTCGTTTTCGGTGCTGCCACTGGCCGAGGTCTATTCGCTGCTGTTTGCTTTCCCCCTGTTCGTTACGGTTCTGTCGATCCCCATATTGGGGGAGGTCGTCCGCGCCCAACGCTGGGCCGCCGTCGTCGTTGGTCTTATCGGCGTTCTGATCGTCCTGCGCCCCGGCACGACGGACATCACCCTCGGTCACCTTACCGCCCTGACAGCTGCGTTTTGCAGCGCGTTTGGCTCTGTTCTGGTGCGAAAGATCGGGAATGAGGAACGTTCGGCCGTGCTCATCCTCTATCCGATGCTTCTAGCCATCGTGGTGATGAGCCTTGCGCAACCTGCCGTCTATCAGCCGCCCTCGCTGCTGCATCTGGCTATGATGGCGCTGGTTGGCGTGTTCTCGGTCATCGCCCAGCATTTGATCATCCTCGCCTACCGTGCCGCGCCTGCAGGGGTCGTGGCCCCCAGCCAATACAGTCAGATCATTTGGGCCACACTGTTTGGCATGATCTTCTTTGGTGAACGCCCGGACGGCTGGGTCGCGGTCGGGGCCAGTGTCATCATTGCATCGGGTGTGTTCGTGGTGTGGCGCGAGAGCCGGGCCAATACTTCGTCGGTCAACACGCCAGTATTGCGAGTGCGGTCTCCGCGGTCGGATACGGGAGCAACGAGGCCGGGGGGCTGAAGCAAGGCTTCAACTGTCCTTACACCTGATCTTGAGACCCCCGTTGATATCACCTTCTTCAAAGCGGCCAATGGCGCGGACCAAATCGCCTAGCCTTTTGTGGCCGTAAGTGCGAGAGTCGAAATCCGGATACATCTTACCAAGTTGGTTACCCACAAAGGAAAGACTGGCCCACCCGTCCGCCTCGTTTGTGTTCAACACAACATTCCGGATCAATTGATACGCATGGTTCAATCCATGTTTCGATTTTGCGTCTTTGTTTTCTTTTGAAGTATTTGCTCCGCACTCCGGCTTGTGGATGTTTTCAATGTAGATAAACCTGTTGCAAGCATTCACGAACGCTTTGGGAGCCTTTCGTTCTTCACCAATGCCGAATACCTTCAACCCCTGCTCGCGGATGCGGCTGGCCAAGCGGGTAAAGTCACTATCGGATGATACCAACACAAACCCACTGAACCGACTGCTGTGCAAGATATCCATAGCATCAATGACCAAGGCAATATCGCTGGAGTTCTTTTTGGACGCATTGGCAAATTGCTGTTGGGGAACAATTGCGTATTCCGCCAATGATCCAGAGCTCCATCCCTGCGGCGACCCGTTCGAAAAATCTCCGTAGATCCGCCTTAGGCTTGCCTCGCCCAAAGTGGCGATTTCTTCAAAAATCTCCGGCGCGTGTTTTGCCGGTACATTCTCTGCATCAATAAGGACCGCCAAGCGATCCATGCCTGCTGTTGTCACTGTAATTCCTCAAAACAAAACTAATTCGCATTGCGGAATGTAGTAACAAAAAAGGGCGAGCAAAAGCCCGCCCTTTAAGATTATTTGAGTTTTATCAGTACTCTACAACCGACCGGATACTCTCACCCTTATGCATCAGGTCGAAGCCGTGGTTGATGTCGTCCAGACCCATGGTGTGGGTGATCATCGGGTCAATCTCGATTTTGCCTTCCATGTACCAGTCGACGATCTTGGGCACGTCGGTCCGACCACGTGCGCCGCCGAAGGCTGTGCCGCGCCATGACCGGCCGGTGACCAGCTGGAACGGACGGGTCGAGATCTCGGCCCCAGCAGGCGCCACGCCGATGATGATCGATTCACCCCAGCCTTTGTGCGCCGATTCCAGTGCGTCGCGCATCACGCCGACGTTGCCGGTGGCGTCAAAGGTATAATCCGCGCCGCCCTTGGTCAGGTTGACCAGATAGGGAACCAGGTCGCCTTCGACCTCTTTGGGGTTCACAAAATCGGTCATGCCGAATTTCGTGGCCATCTCGACCTTCGATGGGTTCAGGTCAACGCCAACGATCTGATCCGCCCCGGCCAGACGCAGACCCTGAATCACGTTCAGGCCAATGCCACCCAAGCCGAACACGATGGCCCGGCTGCCGATTTCGACCTTGGCGGTGTTGATCACAGCGCCGATGCCGGTGGTGACGCCGCAGCCGATATAGCAGATCTTGTCGAAAGGCGCGTCTTCACGCACTTTGGCCAGCGCGATCTCGGGCAGAACCGTGTGGTTCGAGAAGGTCGAGCAGCCCATGTAATGCAGTATCGGATCACCATCCAAAGTCGAGAATCGCGAGGTCCCGTCGGGCATCAAGCCTTTGCCTTGGGTTTCCCGGATCGCCTGGCACAGGTTGGTTTTGGGATGCAGACAGTATTCACACTCGCGACATTCAGGAGTGTAAAGAGGGATCACGTGGTCACCCGGCTTCAGGCTGGTGACGCCGGGGCCGACCTCAACCACGATGCCTGCGCCTTCATGGCCCAGAATGGCCGGAAACAGGCCCTCGGGGTCGGCACCCGACAGGGTGAATTCGTCTGTATGACAAATGCCGGTGGCCTTGATTTCCACCAGTACCTCGCCCGCCTTGGGGCCTTCGAGATTCACATCCATCACTTCCAAAGGTTTGCCCGCCTGAACGGCGACGGCGGCACGGGTGCGCATATCACTGTCTCCCTGTCTTCTTTGACCCGACCCTGCGTCAATTGCAGGGTGTTTTCAACTGTGCTTTCATGACAGACTTGCTAATTGTTTGATATTGCAGAAACGACATTGCCGGAATGAGGAACGCCAATGCACCGATTTATCCCGATTCTGATCCTTCTGGCCGCCTGCGCCGAGACCCCTGCCCCCGAAGAAGCACGCCTTGCGCCCGAGAACGCGCCGGTTGATCTGGCCTTTTGTCAGGGCGAAGCATTTGCCGACTCGGTAGGCCAGCCGGTTTCGTCCATTCAGGCCGATTTGCCGGAACGCACCCGCGTGTTGGGGCCCGATGACATTGCAACGCAGGATTACCGGATCGACAGGCTGAACGTCTTTGTAAACGGGGCCGGTGTTATTCAGCGCCTGACCTGCGGGTAAGCGTGGACTCGGGCGTTGATTCTCAGATAAGAACAAAGTGGGAACATTTTGATGTCTGCCGATGCCAAAACGCCGAATACTTTCACTGTGGTTTCCCCGTCTTGGGGCTGAACGGCTGATCCGCGCCGCGCGGGGGCTGCATGCCGGGCCGTTGGCTGTGGTCACTGAGCAGTCGAACATGCAGGTCATTACCTCATTGAATACTGAGGCGCAGGCCGCCGGGCTGCGTGTGGGCCAGCCCGTGCGCGATGCCCATGCCATGTGCGCCAGCCTGATCACACGGCACCGCAACGCCCCGGCCGAGACTGCGTTTCTAACCGCGCTGCGCCGCTGGGCGGGCAAGTTCAGCCCTTGGGTGGCCGAAGAAGCTCCGGATGGGCTGATCGTTGATCTGTCGGGTTGCGCGCATCTGTTTGGCGGGGAAGAGACGCTGCTGAGCGTGCTGGAAACCGACTGCGCTGATATGGGCCTCAGCGTACAAATGGGCATTGCCGACACGCTGGGCGCAGCCTGGGCTTTGGCACGCTATGCAGGTCAAGAGGCCACATCCGACCGCAATGGCGACGCCATCAGCCAAGAGGCCCGCGCCACCCGCGCCCGGGCAGGCAAGCGGCGACACTGGACCAAAGGCGGGGCTGCACCACAAGTGATGGCCCTGGGTGGTGGCGCGCGTATTGCAGCGCCGGGGCAATCCTATGGTGCGCTCAGCCCCCTGCCCATCGCGGCGCTGCGACTGGACGACCCGGTTGTGACGCAGTTGAACCGGCTGGGCCTGCGCCGGATCGGCGATCTACTGGGCCAGCCGCGCGCGTCGCTGGCGCGCCGCTTTGGGCGCGGGCTGGTGCTGCGGCTGGATCAGGCCATGGGCAGCGCACCCGAGCCGGTCTCGCCCGCGCGTCCGCCGCATCAGTTCGCGGTGCGCATGACGCTGCCCAATCCGATCGGTTTGATCGAGGATGTGATGGCTGCGGTTGATCGGGTGCTGCCCACGCTCTGCGCCAAGCTGGAGGAGAAAGGGCGCGGGGTGCGGACATTACGGCTTGAGGCGCACCGTGCTGATCAAGCCGCCGAGATCATCGAGGTCGGCCTGGCCCGCCCGACCTATGACAAACATCGTATTCGACCTTTGTTAGAGATGAAAATCGACAAGATCGATGCAGGCTATGGCATCGACATGCTGCGGCTTGAAGCGATCCAGACCGAGCCCATCCACGCCCGCACCATCGCCGGTCATGCCGAGGCACGCCGCGTGGCTCGTAACCGGCTTGAGGGCAATACAGCCGTGGATGACCTGATCGGCAAGCTGGGTGCGCGTGTTGGGCTGGAGGCGATCACAAGACGGCACCCGGCCGCCTCTCATATCCCCGAGAAAACGGCACAGACGCTGGCGGCTGCATGGTCGGAACCCGCGCGCGACTGGCCTGCACCGCCGCGCCCCCGGCCCTTGCAGATGTGGCAGCCCGAGCCGGTGATGGCACCGGAAACCCCAGATGTCCCAACCGCATTCCGCTGGCGCGGACGCGACTGGCAACTGGCTCAGGCCACCGGCCCGGAACGGATCGCACCGGAATGGTGGCTGGATGACCCCAACTGGCGCAGCGGCGTGCGCGATTACTGGGTGGTGGTGACGGAACAGGGCGAACGCCTATGGCTGTTCTACGGGCACGGAGGCACCATGTCTGCAGGCTGGTTCTGTCAGGGACAGTTTTGTTAGAGTCTATTTTCCGCGATAAACCAGCAGATCCGGCAGGTAGTCAATCAAACGAATAAACCACGAGAATGGTGCCGGGAAATCGGTACGGAACCGGCGGCGCGACATCGCTTTGACCACGCGCTCTGCCGCGTCCTCAGCTGTCATCAGCATCGGCATCTTGAAACTGTTCTTGTCGGTCAGGCGGGTCTTGATGAAGCCGGGATTGACAATGCGCACCGTCACACCGGTGCCCGCCAGATCATGCCGCATCGTTTCGGCCAGCGAAATCAGCGCCGCCTTGCTGGCCCCATATCCGATAGCGGCAGGCAAACCGTGATATCCGGCCAGCGACCCGATCAGAGTGATCTCTCCTTGACGCGCCTGAACAAAGCCCGGAACCGTTTCACCTAATACCCGCAACGCCCCCGAATAGTTCACATCGCTAATCCTGAGCGAAGCCTCGGTATCCCATTCGCCCGAGCGCATGGGCTCGTAAGCGCCTGCATTGTAAACCAGACCGTCGATCTGACCTGCCTCGGCCACGGCATTGCGTACAGAGTCTAAATCGGTCACATCACACGGAATCGCGCGTGCATTTGGAAGCTTGGAACAGATTTCATTCAAACGCGCGGCGTTGCGTGCAGACAATATCAGATGCGCGCCCTTACCGCTCAGTGCCTCGGCCAAGGCACGGCCCAAGCCTTCGCTTGCGCCGATGATCCAATAGGTTTTTCCGTCAAAGCTGCTCATACCCGCGCCGTTTCGTTGAAGTTACACTTTTTACGGCCCTGCACCCGCAGTGGATCATAGGGTGACGCAAGGAAGCGGGCGCTGAAACCCGAAGTCACAAGATAGTGCATCTGTTAAAAACTTCTATCCGGATTGATCCAGCACGGCATACCCTGCGTATCTCATTGTAAAATGTCACATAACGAGGCTGGAATGTTCGACGAAACCCGGGGTGTACGGAAGAAAATTGCGATTGTAGGTGCAGGCGTTTCGGGTCTCTCTGCCGCGTATTACCTTTCAGAAAACAACGACGTGACGGTGTATGAAGCCGAACCCAGGCTGGGTGGTCATGCCCGCACGGTGATGGCTGGCAAAAACGGCGACCAGCCGGTCGACACCGGCTTTATCGTTTTCAACTACGCAACCTACCCTTACCTGACGCAGCTTTTTGACGAGCTGAACGTACCCGTCACCAAAAGCGAAATGAGCTTTGGCGCGACCATCGACAATGGCCGCATCGAATACGGGTTGAACAATCTGCGCACGCTGACGGCGCAGAAACGCAATCTGGCGCGCCCTGCCTACTACAAGATGATTGCAGACATCATACGCTTCGGCAAAGAAGCGCCCGAGGCCGCCAAGGACGACGACACAACGATTGGTGAACTGGTCGATCAACTGCGTCTGGGTCACTGGTTCCGGCACAACTATCTGATGCCCATGTGCGGCGCGATCTGGTCCACGCCGGTTGAGTTCGTAGATCAGTTCCCGGCCCGTTCGCTTGTGCAGTTCTTCCGCAACCATGCGTTGCTGGCGAGTGGGCGTGCCAATCAGCATCAATGGTATACAGTCAGCGGCGGTAGCATCGAATACGTCCGCCGCATAGACGCCGCTCTGCGCGCACGTGGCTGCGACATCCGACTGGCCGCCCCGGTTCAACACGTTCATCGCGACGACATGGGCGTCAGCGTCACCAGCCAGGGGCATACGGATCAATTCGACGAGATCATCCTGGCGACCCACTCGGACCAGTCCCTCGCCATTTTGGGCGAAGGCGCAACCCCGGCCGAGGCCGCAGCTTTGGGCGCGATCCGCTATCAACCCAACACCGCCATACTGCACTGCGACCAACGCCAAATGCCCAAGCGGCGCGCGTGTTGGTCCAGTTGGACCTATCGCTCGCAAGCCGGAAATGTGGGCGTGACATATTGGATGAACAGGCTTCAGAACATCCCGGACAGCGATCCCCTGTTTGTGACGCTGAATGCTTCATCAGAAATTCCCGCGGACAAAATCTATGATCAGGTCGAATTTGCCCATCCGGTATTCGACAAAGCCGCCCTGAAGGCACAAGGGCAAATCCGCGAGATGCAGGGACAGAACCGAACTTGGTTTGCCGGTGCTTATAACCGGCACGGATTTCACGAAGACGGGATTGCCAGCGCGATGCATGTCGTTGCGCAAATTAATGGCACCCCGCAAACCATCGGAGCTGACAATGGCATTTCTGGGAAAGACCCGGCCATCCCCGTGGCCGCCGAATAAGGGAATTTTGCGTGCAGCGTTACTGACCGTGTCGCTACTGGCCCCATCAGCAGCGCTGGCGTCGCCCGTGAACGAAGAGTTGAAGGACGCGCAACTGCGTGGCTCAGCGACTTTTCGATATCTGGGTCTGCCGCTCTATGACGCCAAACTCTATACCCCCGGCGGCGCTCCGTTTAGTTGGAGCGAAGACATCGGCCTGCAACTGACCTACCGCAAGAACTTCAAGAAGAAAGCGCTGGTCAACTCGACCCTGGACGAGATGGACCGGATCGGACGCTCTGCCCCGGTACGCAACCAATTGGACCAGTGTTTCAAAGCCGTGACCAAGGGGGACAGCTTTCTCGCGGTGTCCAACGGGCCGGATAACGTAAGCTTCTGGCTGAACGGGCAAAAAACCTGCACTATGTCCTATCCGGGCATCAAGCGTAGTTTCATGTCCGTGTTTCTGGGGGACAACACGCGATCGGCGTCGTTCACGCAGAAACTGCAGGGGCGCTGATGCTTTATCCTCGGGTCAGCCTGTATGCGCTGATGCTCGCTGCGGCGGGCATCCCGCTTTATATCCACCTGCCGCGCTTTGCGGCGGTGAATTTAGGTATTGGCCTGGGTGTAATTGGAACTGTTCTTCTGGTGATCCGCCTTGTTGATTTGGTTCAGGACCCGTTGATTGGCTGGGCAATCGACAAGTGGCCAAAGGGCCAGCTTGTATTTGCCTCTCTAGCGGCGTTGGGGTTGGCGGTCGGTTTCCCTTTGCTCTTTAGCTTGCCGCAGGGTGTCAGTGTCGCCGCGCTGATCGCGGTTTTGATCCTGCTGTTCTCGGCTTACAGCCTGGGAACCATCCTTTTGTACGGGCGCAGCGCAACTTTGGCGAAACGTCCAGACCCGCAAGAACTGATGACCTTGGCCGCCTTTCGCGAAGGCGGGCAACTGACCGGCGTGGTCATCGCTGCCAGCGCTCCAGCGCTTTTGGTTGCATTTGGCGCGCAAGCCCAAGGCTATCCTGCTTTTGGAGTGTTTCTGGGGCTGCTGTCAGTTCTGACCCTGCTGCTGACTATTCCGATCTGGAGGCGCACGCCAATCACCGGCACCGGTCTGTCTTTTGCAGGGCTGGGTCAGGCCGGAGGGTTGCGCCTGCTGGCGCTTGCCCTGGTTAACAGCCTGCCCGTAGCCATCACCTCGACCCTGTTTTTGTTTTTTGTTGAAGATCGGTTGCAACTGCCGGGCAAAGCAGGCCCGCTGTTGATCCTGTTCTTCCTCAGCGCGGGCGCAAGCGTGCCGCTTTGGGCCAAACTCTCCAACCGGATTGGCCCGAAACAGACTCTGATGATTGCCATGCCCCTCTCAATCGCAGGGTTTATCGGTGCCGCCACCCTGAGCGCTGGGAATCTAACCGGGTTTGCCGTGATCTGCCTTGCCTCGGGCGCTGCCTTAGGTGCAGATATGGTCGTGCTGCCCGCTATGTTCTCGGTCGTCTTGACCCGGGCCGGGCTGAACGCCTCTGCGGCGTTTGGCATCTGGTCTTTCGCAGGCAAGCTTGGCCTCGCCCTGGCTGCCTTTTTCACCTTGCCACTGCTGGAACGCAGCGGCTTCACCCCCGGTCAAGCCAATTCTGCTGTCGCGCTAGAGACACTCAACCTTGCTTATGCGGTGCTGCCCTGCATCCTCAAGCTCGGCGCGTTTGGAATGGTCTTGACCCTGCCCACCGAGGTCACAAGCAAATGAACGCTATCGCCATCATCCTGCTGGTCCTTTTGATCGCAGTTTTCATCCGCGCCCGTCTGCTGAGCTTTCGCGCGCAATCTCCATCCGACTACTCGGGAACCGGACCTGCCTTTTCACTGAAAGAGCATCTGAACGGAGAAATCCTGTCCGAAGGGCTGATTTATGGCCCCAATGGGAAGATGTCGAACAGCTTTGTCGCGCGCATGGTCGGCGAATGGAGCGGAAATTCGGGCACGCTGTCGGAATACTTCACCTATTCCAACGGCAAACAGATGAACCGAAAGTGGTATCTGACACTGGGCACCGGCAACACGTTCACCGCAACGGCGGACGATATCGTCGGTGAGGGTCAGGGCGTCATCTCAGGCTCAACCGTCAAACTGACCTATCGGATCATCCTGCCCGAAGATGCGGGGGGGCACACTCTGGACGTCACAGACTGGATGTATCTCACGGAACACGGCGTCATCATGAACCGATCCGAGATGCGCAAGTTCGGCCTCAAGGTTGCTGAACTGGTCGCTACGATGCGCCCTGCTCCCGATTTGAAAACCACGCACGTGCCAGGTGCAAACGGGTATGATGCGACATCCGAAGGGAAACCACTGCAATGAGTGTTTTCCGTACCCTTCTCACCTTTCTTGCCATAGCAAGCCTTGCGCTTTTGGCGGCCTGTTCCAGCAAGCCGAAGGTGCCCAAGACCTTCTTGTCCGACCGGCAACTGAATCTCGAAGAGTTCTTCGAAGGCAAAACGGTGGCCTACGGTCAGTTTCAGGATATTCTGGGCAATATCCCCCGCAGATTTACGGTGGATATCGACGGGACATGGGATGGTGAAACCCTGACGCTAGTCGAAGATTTCGTTTATGACGATGGCGCCACCGAACAGCGTATCTGGACGCTGACGAAAACCGGTGAGGATACCTGGACCGGTACAGCCCCCGGCGTGTTGGGCACCGCCAGCGGGATTGAGCGCGGTGATACGTTCAACTGGAAGTACAAGATCGACCTGCCGATCAAGGACGGGACGATGCGCGTCAAATTCGACGATTGGATGTGGTTGTTGGATGATGATCGGCTTCTTAATCGCGCCTACGTCTCACGCTATGGCGTACGTCTGGGCGAAGTGATCCTCTTCTTCGAAAAGCGATAGCCGAAGCGGGATCAACCGGTCTTCCGGAATCAGTAGAAAATAAACTCGTCTACCGGGGCTTGCACTGTTCGATTTTTACTGCCGTTCCTGTTCATGCCTGACCCATCCGGAACGGTTCCGTCAGAAGGAACTGTGTTCTCCAAATTTAGACGCGCTCGTTCAATCTGGCCCCAAAGGAAAAACAGACCATCCCGTTTGCCCACCATACCTGCAGGCACACTCGCCCGCACAACACGTTTTTTCGCCTGTCGCATTTGCGCTCTCACTGCCCCCGGTGTTGACCACCTTTTTCAAAAACCTATCGGGTTTGTTAGTCAAAAGCAATTTTACATAGGCAAAATAGCGCCCGGCGGCCTCTCCGACGTGGTCCTGTTACGAAAGCACCATTTAAAGGACCATTTGTTTTTGTCCTTACATGGGCGCCCAACGTGGTCTACCGAAGGTTGGAGGCCTCACGCAGCGATGGACCGATGGCGCAAAACCGCATTAGTAATAGGTTCGTGGCTGTACGAAATTCGCGCACGACCCGCAAAGGCTTAACGATCGCGCCTGACCCGCTTTCAAGAGACTCAAATCACGCCCAAGTCGCACACGCAGCTTGGTGAGCCATACATATAGGCCCGGTCGTCTTCGCACCAAACCCGCTTACTGAACGCCTTAATTTTAAAAAAGTGGTGAGCCGTGCAGGATTCGAACCTGCGACCCACTGATTAAAAGTCAGTTGCTCTACCAACTGAGCTAACGGCCCACTCTTTTGCTGGATCTTCCTGATCCGTGGCGCTCTTTAAGACAAATCCCTGATCGGGTTCAAGTCCTTATTTTGCGCCTCGTTTCACCGATACATCTTATGTTTCCGGCGACCCGATAGGCGGCCTAATTAGGCAGGTGTCGCAGGGGGGTCAACCCCTTTTTTCACGATTCTGCGCAACAGGGTGGATTCATGTTCGGACCGGGGTTATATCGCCGCCATGCAACAGAGACTCGATACCGGTTTGCCCTTCATGAAGATGCACGGGCTGGGAAATGACTTTGTCATCGTGGATGCGCGCGGGTGCGATTCCCAGATTACACCGGCTCTCGCAAAGGGAATCGGCCATCGGCAGTTTGGGGTGGGTTTCGACCAATTGGCTGTAATCGAAAACGGCCAGGCGGACGCACATCTGGTCTTCTACAATTCCGATGGATCTACCTCGGCCGCATGTGGCAATGCAACACGCTGCATCGCGCGGTTTCTGATGGATGAGACCGGAAAGTCCGAACTGGCCCTGACAACCGAACGCGGTGCCCTCTTTGCAAAAGATGTCGGCAATGGTCTGACCTCGGTGAATATGGGACAGCCTCAACTGGACTGGCAGGACATACCGCTGGCGGAGGAGATGGACACGCTGGAGTTACCGATCGAAGGTGCGCCTACGGCAACCGGTATGGGCAATCCGCATTGCACTTTCTTTGTCGAAGACGCCGAGGCAATTCCGCTGAACGAGTTTGGCGCGCGTTACGAACACCATCCACTCTACCCAGAGCGCACCAACGTTCAAGTCGCACAAGTGACTGGCACGGACAGCATCCGTATGCGTGTTTGGGAGCGTGGTGTCGGGATCACATTGGCATCTGGCTCATCCTCCTGCGCGACGGCGGTTGCAGCCGCAAGACGCGGTCTCACGGGGCGCAAAGTTCAGATCGAGTTGGATGGCGGCACGATCTGGATCGACTGGCGCGAGGATGGAGTCTGGATGACCGGCCCGACAGCGCATGTCTTCTCGGGCACCATCACCCCTGAGTTCTTGGGGTCTTTGGGATGAACCCGCCCAAGTTCACCACTTTGGGCTGCCGCCTGAACGCCTATGAGACCGAGGCAATGAAAGAGCTGTCACAGCAGGCAGGTCTGACCGATGCTGTGGTGGTGAACACATGCGCGGTGACGGCTGAGGCCGTCCGCAAAGCCCGGCAAGAGATCCGCAAATTGCGGCGCGAAAACCCCAACGCCCGTCTGATCGTCACCGGATGCGCCGCCCAAACTGAACCCGAGACCTTTGCCCAAATGGAAGAGGTCGATGCGGTCATCGGCAATACCGAGAAAATGCAGCCCGCAACCTGGAAAGGCATGGCCGCCGATTTCATTGGCGAGACCGAGGCCGTTCAGGTTGATGACATCATGTCCGTGACCGAAACGGCGGGCCACCTGATCGACGGCTTTGGCACACGCTCACGCGCCTATGTGCAGGTTCAAAACGGCTGTGATCACCGCTGCACCTTCTGCATCATCCCCTATGGCCGCGGCAACTCTCGCAGCGTCCCTGCGGGCGTTGTTGTGGATCAGATCAAGCGGCTTGTGGACAAGGGCTACAACGAAGTGGTTCTGACTGGGGTCGATCTGACCTCGTGGGGGGCCGACCTGCCCGCAGAACCCAGGCTTGGCGATCTAGTGATGCGCATCCTCACACTGGTGCCAGACCTGCCGCGCCTTCGGATCAGTTCAATCGATTCGATCGAGGTCGACGAAAACCTGATGCAAGCCATCGCGACCGAGCCGCGCCTGATGCCACACCTGCACCTCTCGCTTCAGCACGGGGACGACCTGATTCTGAAACGGATGAAACGCCGCCACCTGCGCGACGACGCGATCCGATTTACCGAAGACGCCCGAAAGCTGCGCCCTGACATGACGTTTGGTGCCGATATTATCGCGGGGTTTCCTACGGAATCCGAAGAGCATTTCAAAAACTCGCTCAGGCTGGTCAAAGACTGCAATCTCACGTGGCTGCACGTCTTCCCATACTCCAAGCGTGACGGCACGCCTGCCGCACGAATCCCGCAGCAAATCAATGGAACGGTGATCAAAGACCGCGCGGCCCGACTGCGCGCGGCCGGGGATGCTCAGGTCTCAAAGCACCTATCGGAACAGATCGGCAAAACCCATCATATCCTGATGGAAAACCCCCATATGGGCCGGACCGAGCAATTCACCGAAGTGTCCTTCGCCACACCTCAGCCCGAAGGTCAGATCGTTACGGCTGCAATCACCGGACAGACTTCAAACCAACTCACTGTCTGATCCGCCCTTCATCTGGCCCAAAATACCTCGGGGATGAATTGGCCAAAGGCCAAGAAGGGGCTGGCCCCTTTTTAGCTAGTTCCCAAAGAAAACCCCCGCAACCGGGTGGGCGCGGGGGTTTCGATTTCTAATTCCGAAAAAGGATCAATCCTCTGGACGGAGCTTGCCCTTATGTGGTGCCCAGAGGCGCTTGTTCACCAGATACAGCAGGACTGACAGAATAGACAGGAAGATTACGCCAACAAAACCGGCGTTCTTGCGATCCATCAGCTTGGGCTCAGCCGCCCACATCAGGAAGGCCGCAACGTCTTCCGACATATGCTCGACCGAGTTCGAGTGACCATCAGCAAACTCGACCTGTTCGTCTGCCAGTGGCGGGCCCATCGAAATCCAGCCGCCCGGAAAAGCGGTGTTTTCGTACAGGATGGTGCCTGCCTCTTCCTTTTCCTTGCCGGTGTAGCCATCCAGCAGCGAGGCGATGTATTCCGCGCCACCCATGCCCTTGACCAGCTGGTTGATGCCCAACCCGTAAGGGCCGTGGAAGCCTGCACGCGCCTTGGCCATCAGGCTCAGGTCGGGTGCGCCGACGGCAGTATTGGCCGGGAAGTGATCGGTCGGGATCGCCGGGCGGAAGTCGTCCAATTCAGGATCGAAAACTTCAAAATTGTCCGCCGCATAGGTGATGACCTGCTCTTCGTTGTAACCCAGCGCTTCCAGATCACGCAGGGGAACATATTGCAGGCCGTGGCAGGCTGCGCAAACCTCGGTATAGATTTGCAGACCGCGTTGCAGCTGGTTTTGATCCCAGGTGCCAAACGGACCTTCGAACGAAAAGGCGAAATCTTCGATATGCTGATCGCCACCACCTGCCGCAAAAGATGCAGCAGGGGTCAGGGCCAGAGCAAACGCAGCGCCGATTGCAAGTTTCTTGAACATGGTATCCGGTCCCTCTTCTTACTCGGCCGGCGTGGCTTCGGCGTCAGCCTTGCCATAATGCGCGTTGAAGTCTTCTTCGATGGTCTCCGGTGGGGTCAGCGGTTTTTCGATAACACCCAGGATCGGCAAGATAACGAAGAAATAGGCGAACCAGTAGGCAGACGCGATCAGCGAGAAGGTCGCATAGGGCTCTTCCGCGGGCATCGCACCCAGCCACATCAGGGCAAAGAAGTCGATGATCAGCAGGTAGAACCACCATTTGAACATCGGACGGTATTTACCCGAACGCACGCTCGATGTGTCCAGCCAGGGCGCCAGCGCCATGGCCAGGATCGCACCAAACATCGCAATCACACCGAAGAACTTGGCGTCTATGATGCCACCGGTGATAAAGCTGGCGAACTGAACAACCCAGACCTCACCGGTGAAGGCACGCAGGATCGCGTAGAACGGTAGGAAATACCATTCCGGAACGATGTGCGCAGGTGTGACCAGCGGGTTGGCTTCGATGTAGTTGTCCGGGTGGCCCAGGTAGTTCGGCATAAAGCCGACGATTGCCCAGAACACGACCAGGATTACGGCCAGCGCAAACAGGTCCTTGATCACGAAGTAGGGCCAGAACGGCAATGTGTCTTTCTCGGCCTCGGCTTTTGAACCACGGCGCACTTCAACGCCCGTGGGGTTGTTGTTGCCGGTGGTGTGGAAAGCCCAGATATGCACGATGACCAGCGCCGCGATGATGAACGGCAGCAGGTAGTGCAGCGAGAAGAAGCGGTTCAGCGTGGCGTTGTCCACGGCGGGTCCGCCCAACAGCCAAGTCTGGATCGCTTCACCCACAAACGGGATCGCACCAAACAGGCCGGTAATCACTGTCGCGCCCCAGAAGGACATCTGGCCCCAAGGCAGAACGTAGCCCATGAACGCGGTACCCATCATCATCAGGTAGATGAGCATACCGATGATCCACGTGATTTCACGCGGGGCTTTGTACGAGCCGTAATACAGGCCGCGGAACATGTGAATGTAGACCGCAACAAAGAACAGCGATGCGCCGTTCATATGCAGATAACGGATGAAGTAGCCGCCATTCACGTTACGCATGATGTGCTCGACGCTGGCAAAGGCCAGATCGACATGCGGGGTGTAGTGCATCACCAGGATGATGCCGGTAACGATTTGCAGCGCCAGGCAGAACGCCAGGACGATACCCCAGATCCACCACCAGTTCAGGTTCTTGGGGGTCGGGATCATCAGGGTGTCATACAGCAGGCCGACGATGGGAAGGCGGCTGTTCAGCCACTTTTCGCCGTCTGACTTCGGCTCGTAATGATCGTGGGGAATTCCGGACATAAACTGGGTCTCCCTTAGCCGAGTTTGATGGTTGTTGCGTCGACCCACTCTGCGGGTGGAACAGGCAGGTTCTCAGGAGCGGGGCCTTTGCGGATCCGGCCAGCAAGGTCGTAGTGCGAACCGTGGCAGGGGCAGAACCAACCGCCGAAATCGCCAGCGTCGCCCAAGGGGACACAGCCCAAGTGGGTGCAAACGCCCATCTGAACAATCCACGCGCCCTCTGCCTCGCCTTCGGGCGACGGCATAACACGGTTTGCATCAGTCGCGGGCGCATCCGCGTTCAGGTTGAAGTTCCGTGCCAACGGATCAGGCAGGCTGCCAATGGCTTCCTCATCCTGCTGCTGCGCTTCGGCAATCTCAGCACCAGTGCGGTGACGGATAAAGACGGGTTTTCCCAGCCACTTGACGGTCAGCTGTGTACCCGGCTCGACCCCGCTCACATCCGTGCGGATCGACGAAAGCGCCTGCACGTCTGCTGACGGGTTCATTTGGTTGATCAGGGGCCATACGGCTGCACCCGTCGCAACGACACCTGCGCCGCCAGCGACGTAATACAGGAAATCTCTGCGGGTGCCTTCGTGGTCTTCTGCGTGGGACACGAGGTTATCTCCGATTGTCTGGCGCCCGCGGACGGGCAAAAAGCTCGCGCACCGCGTGAAAGCGGCGTCTTAAACGCGCTTACTATCGGGGAGAATAGTGTTCGTCCAGCGTTCATAAACGCGCAATACGCCGCATGTGCCGCTTCATTTAGGGAACGAGGCCGTTTTTTTGGTGAATCTTGCGCTCAACTTTGTTGATCAGGTCGAATCAGGCTGCTTTGATTCGATTGCCAGCAGACACCAAAGACGACGCCCAGCAGGCGCGGGGCGTTCCAGCCATGTAACGCTGAATTGCGCCTTGAATGTTCACAATCCAACCGGCGGGAACGGGATTGTTTTCTGCAAAATCATATTCCCCAAATAGATGATTTAAATTGCAAATTGTGCAGGTTTACCCCGTTGCACTTTTTGCGCGAATACAGGACAGCGGGCAAAACGCGCGAACTCCTGTCAGGAGACCCCCTATGTCAAAAACCCTGTTGACCACAGCTTTACTTACACTGGCGCTGTCCACTCAGACCCTTGCCGCAGGTGACCCCGAAAAGGGAAAGGCGATCTATAACCGCTGCTCGTCATGCCACGCGATCATCAAAGACGGAAAAGTTCTGGTCAAAGGCGGAATCACCGGACCGAATCTTTATGGTGTCATCGGACGAGTCGCCGGGTCCGAGAACGATTACCGTTATGGCAGCGAGCGCCTACCCATCGGAATGTTCACCGACGACATGATCCGCGCCGGTGAAGAAGGTCTGGTCTGGACCGAAGAAAACATCGCCGCCTATTCCAAAGACCCCATCGGGTTCATCAAGGATTATCTCGACGATGACACCGCCCGCCCGAACATGAGCGTCAAGCTCAAGAAAGGTGCGGAAGATATCGCTGCTTATCTGGCGACGTTCAGCCAGTAACGCAGATGCGGCTGAGGATGCCTTAGCCCTGAGGGCGGGTGGCCACCATGCTGGGTCGCTCGCCAAACTCCGCAAACCACTTGGCAAGTGCGTCATTACCCTTGCGCCACCCCCGCGCGTCATGGCGCAGATCCAGATAACCCAGCGCACAGCCGACGGCGACCTGCCCCATATCCAACGGGCCGGACAAATGCGCCATCCACCGTTGGTTCAGTACAGCACAGGCCCGGTCAATCTTGACCCACTGCGATTCAATCCAGGCATCCCACTTTTTGTCGTCGGGACGCAGGCGGTCTTCGTAAGTCATCAAAAGGGCTGCATCCAGAATGCCGTCAGCAAGCGCTTCGAGTGTAAGAACATCCCAGCGACCTGCGCCCTCGGGATAAAGCTTTCCACCGGCACGGGCATCCAGAAACGCACAGATTACCCGACTGTCGAACAAGGTAGGCCCATCCGGGCGCTCCAGCGCCGGAACTTTTGTTAACGGTGCTTTGCTAACCAGTGGCTCAGCCGGTGAGATCGGTGTTCCGGCCACGGTCTCCAGCTCAACATCTTCAAGCTGTTCTGTTTCATGCAGCAATACCATGACTTTGCGTACATAAGGCGAGGTCAGACTGTGGTAGAGTTTCATCGGCGGGCTCCCTGTTTGAGCCGACCTTACAGAAGGCCTGCAAAAACAAAAGCCCACACTTTGCCGAGGGCTAGGCGTTGCGCATTAGCTCTTGCAGAACATTCAATTCGGACCCGATCCCTGACGCAATCTGTTCAGACGCCCGCAAGCGCACATCATCAGGCTTGTTCTGGCTCAACTTCCATGTGCCCTGAACATCCTCGACCTGCATTCGACACGGCACGATCATCCGCATCATTTTGGTCAGAGCCTCATCTGACATCTTTCCTGTGGCCCATGGAGGTTTAGGTTGCAGGCGCTCTTCATAGAAGGCCGACTGCCGGTTCAACAGATCCAACAGCTCTTCCTGCGGGCGCAACTCCAGCTCCCCGGTCAGATGCACAGCCACGTAGTTCCAGGTTGGAACCTGATCCTCAACCTCATACCAATCCGGAGAGATATACCCATCCGGCCCCTGTACCGCGATCTTCGCCGCTTTCGGCTTTTCCAAGGCGCGCACGATGGGATTGGAGCGGACAAGATGCAGTTCAGCCACCCTGCCGTCGTCCGACAGAAGAATCGGCACATGGCTCAACAGCGGGGCACCATCTGTCGACAAGACCAATACACCGAATCCTCGGTCACGGGCGAACTCAATATGGCGCGCGCGCTCCTCGGCGCAAAAGGCGGGGTTCGGGTGCATGGTGATCCTCCTGCCAAATCTCTTGCAGACGAGGCCCAAGATATGCAAGGACCGTCTTGTTCTCAGGGCGGGGCGAAATTCCCCACCGGCGGTATGCGGGCGACGACCCGTAAGCCCGCGAGCGGCCCAAAAGTGTCCACGATCCGAAAAGTGGGAACCGGTTTTCGGACAAAGTGTAGAAGCGCCAGAGGGTGACAAGCAGATCTGGTGAGAAGCCAGAGCCGACGGTTACAGTCCGGATGAAAGAGAACGTGCAACACGCCGGCAATCGGTGTGCTTGTTCGTGATCGCCTTGGGTGACGTGTCTGTTACGAAAGGAGATCACGATGACACACACCCGCTATGCTTTTGTCAAAGCCAACTGGCATTCCGATATCGTCGACCGCGCACTTGACGGCTTCCTCGAACTCATCCCCGCCAAGCAGGTCGATGTCTTCGACGTCCCCGGCGCGTTCGAAATGCCCTTGTTGGCCCGCGACCTGGCCCAAACCGGCAACTACACCGTCGTAGCGTGCGCCGCCTTTGTTGTGGATGGCGGCATCTACCGCCACGACTTCGTCGCGCAGGCAGTGGTCGATGGCCTAATGCGAGCAGGAATGGATACCGGCGTTCCTGTCCTGTCTGTCTCGCTGACGCCGCACCAGTATCAAGAGACCGAGCACCACAACGCCATCTACCGCGACCACTTCGTGCAAAAGGGCCGCGAAGCCGCTCAAGCCGCGCTCGGCATCACCCAGATCCGCACAAAAATCGCAAGCGCAGCTTGATCGCTTCTTCTTGTCCCAAATACGGCAGGGGTGAATTGAGCCGCAGGCTCAAGAGGGGACGACGTCCCCTCCACCACCTCCAAAACGCAATTCCGCTTGAGGCCAGGACCCGCGCCCGCTAATCACGACCCGCAAAGGAGCACGCCCCATGTCGATGAACAGTTTTGGACACCTCTTCCGCGTCACCACCTGGGGCGAAAGCCATGGTCCCGCTTTGGGCGCTACGGTCGACGGCTGCCCTCCGGGTGTTCAAATCGACGAAGCCATGATCCAGCACTGGCTGGACAAGCGCAAACCGGGTCAGAACAAGTTCACCACGCAGCGGCGCGAACCGGACCAGGTAAAAATCCTCTCGGGAGTATTCGAAGGCCAGACCACCGGCACTCCGGTGCAATTGATGATCGAGAATACCGATCAGCGTTCAAAAGACTACGGCGATATCATGGACAAGTTCCGTCCGGGCCACGCCGATATCACCTATTGGCAGAAATACGGCATCCGCGACTATCGCGGAGGCGGGCGCAGCTCGGCGCGGGAAACCGCATCACGTGTCGCCGCCGGAGGGCTCGCGCGTGAGGCGATCAAACAGATCGCGCCGAATGTGCAGATCACAGGCTACATGACGCAAATTGGACCGCACAAAATCGACCGTGCAAATTTCGACTGGTCCCAGATCGAACAGAACCCGTTCTGGACACCCGATGCACAAGCTGCCGAGGACTGGGCCGCGTATCTGGACGATCTGCGCAAGTCCGGCAACTCGGTCGGCGCTGTGGTCGAGGTCGTCGCGCGCGGTGTTCCAGCAGGAATCGGAGCGCCCGTATACGGCAAATTAGATACTGATCTGGCCGCTGCGATGATGTCGATCAACGCCGTCAAAGGTGTAGAAATTGGCGAAGGCATGGCGGCCGCGGAACTGACCGGCGAAGCCAATGCGGATGAGATCTTCATGGGCCAGAACGGCCCGCAATACAGCTCGAATCACGCCGGTGGCATTCTGGGCGGTATCTCAACCGGACAGGACATTGTGGTACGCTTTGCCGTGAAGCCTACGTCATCGATCTTGACCACACGCAAAACGATCACCAAGTCGGGTGAAGAGACCGAGATCATCACCAAAGGCCGCCACGACCCCTGCGTCGGCATCCGCGCGGTTCCGGTTGGCGAAGCGATGATGGCCTGCGTGATCCTCGACCACCTGCTTCTGCATCGCGGTCAGATCGGAGAGAACCGTGGACGGATCGGCTGATCTGCGCACGCGCCTACGTGCGGTGGTCGCGCATCGCATGGAAACGGATCCAGCCCATGATCTGGCCCATCTGGATCGGGTCTGGACCAACGCTCAGGCCATCGCAGATGATCAAACCGATATGTCCGTGCTGCTGGCCGCAAGTTATCTGCATGATCTGGTAAATCTACCCAAGGATGATCCTGATCGGCATCTGGCATCTCGCAAATCCGCAGTGGAATCAGAGCCTATTCTGCAGGATTTGGGGTATAACTCGAACCAGATCCGAGCCATCCAGCATGCGATCGAAGCCCATAGCTTCTCGGCCGACATTACTCCGAAAACAGCCGAGGCGCGTGTCCTACGCGATGCAGATCGGCTTGATGCTTTGGGTGCCATTGGTATTGCGCGCAACTTTTCTGTTTCCGGAGCACTGGGGCGTACTCTTTATGACGCGGCAGATCCCTTTGCCCAAAACCGGCCATTGGACGACCTGCATTTCTCGCTCGACCATTGGAAAGTCAAACTGCTGGGGCTGCCGGGCGACATGCTGACCCAGACCGGCAGACAGATTGCGGAACAACGCACCACGCGTATGATCCGCTTTCTTGAAGAATTCGGCGAGGAAATCGGCAATTCTCTGCCTCAATCCTGGGTGAATGACTAAACCCACCCGTTGATCTTTGTCCTCCAAAGGCGCAGGTTCGCGCCGATGACAAAACCCTTAACATCGCATCGACCTATGCTGGCAGTGACGCTGAAACTGGGCGCGCTGTTCCTGTTCACGTCGATGTCCGCCTTGGTCAAAGCTTTATCGGATGAATTCCCGCCGGGCCAATTGGTTTTCTTCCGGTCCCTGTTCGCGATTCCCGTCATCATTCTTTGGCTCATCGCGCGCGGGGAATTATCCAAGGGCTTTGTGGTCAAAAAACCCATGGGCCATTTCTGGCGCGGCGTCCTGGGCACCAGCGCCATGGGGCTTACCTTTACCGGCCTCAGCTTGCTGCCCCTGCCCGAGGTGACGGCAATTGGCTACGCCACACCGATCTTCACCCTGATTCTGGCCGCCGTGATGCTGGGCGAACGCATTCGTCTGATCCGTATCGGCGCGGTGGCTCTTGGTCTGTTGGGGGTCCTGATCATGATTTGGCCACGCTTGGGCAGCACCCAGATGGAGGTCGCCGCAACCATCGGCGCTCTGTGCGTTTTGGGGGCCACCATCGCGCGCGCCTTTGTGCAGATTCATATCCGGCAGCTTGTCAAAGTCGATCACCCGGCTGCGATCGTCTTCTATTTCTCGATGACCGCAACCTTACTGTCGGCGCTGACCGCGTCCTGGGGATGGACGATGCCGACGTGGAATCAGGCTCTAATACTGATCATGATGGGCCTGATCGGCGGGGTTGCGCAGATATTGGTGACGTCTTCTTATCGCTTTGGTCAGGCTTCGATGCTTGCACCTTATGATTACGCGACCATGCTGTTTGCGATTGTGATTGGCTATGTCTGGTTCGACGAACTGCCAACGCTTGCAATCCTGATTGGGGCCGCTTTGGTCATCGCAGGCAATGTTGTTGTGATCTGGCGCGAACACCAGTTGGGGCTCGAGCGTGGCAAAGCCCGGTCAGTCACAGACCCCAAAGCGTGACTTTACCTTTTGTAATCTTCCCCTAGGTTGGGCCGGACAATCAAAGAGGTTCCCCCATGAGCGACGCGCAGGATCACAAGGAAAAGATGCAGCAGGTGCAAGCCAAGCACCGCAAGAAAGTGTCCGAGGCGGTGGACCCCGGTCGCGGTCTGGTTCTAATCAACACCGGCAAGGGCAAAGGCAAGTCATCCGCCGCTTTTGGCGTGGTTATCCGCGCGCTGGGCTGGGGCCAGAAAGTCGCCGTGGTTCAGTTCATCAAGGGCAAGTGGAAAACAGGCGAGCGCCGTTTTTTTGAAGAACGTGATCTGGTGACATGGCACACGATGGGCGAAGGTTTCACCTGGGACACGCAGGATCGCGAACGCGACATCGCTGCCGCAAACGCCGCCTTCGACAAGGCGCGCGCCCTGATGTCCAGCGGCGAGTACGATCTGGTCGTGCTGGACGAGATCAACATCGCGCTGCGGTACGAGTATCTGTCTGTTGAGCAGGTCATCGACGGCCTGAACGCGCGTTCGGACAAGACCAGCGTGTTCCTGACCGGCCGCGACGCGCCCCAAGCGCTGCGTGATTACGCCGACTTGGTTACTGAGATGACTGAGGAAAAGCACCCGTTCCAAGCGGGGATCAAGGCGCAGCGCGGCGTGGATTTTTGACAATTGGCTGACGTAGGCCTCACGGCCTACGTCACTCAGCCAAAACGGCTCAGGGTCGCTTCAACAATCTCTCGAAGCGAGGCGCGTGGGGTAAGATCGTCAGGTTTTGATCTTACAGGCGGCATCGCTTCGGTTTGTTTGCGGCGCGGCTTTTGGCAATCGACATAGGCGCAATAGTCACTGTCGCAACAGGTGCATCCACACACAGCCAGCGCGTCATGGCGTGCCATAATTTCATCTAGCGACTCGCTCATTTCGGCCTCGTTCTGTTTAGACAGGTTCGTTTCCGGAGCGGCGGCAAGCTATCACCAAAGTCATGCCAAACCTGCAAACCGCCCCGAAACCATGAGCTTGATGGTACAACATCTGGCGTTGCGAATAATCTGACTATTTAAGTCGGGATTTTCAAGCCCTAAAACACCCCGAGGATTGCTCGGGGTGCAAACACGTCGTTACAAGAAATCAGAGCGCGCGATCCTGCGGGTCCAACGTAACCGACCAGAGTTCGGTATCTGCCCGATCCATCAGCCGAACCGTCATCTGTTCGGTCACTCCGTCAATGTCCACCAGACCAAAGAACTGCAGCCCTTCACTTGGAGGCAAGTTCACCCCTTGCCCCTCGGCGGGTGCTTTGACGAACTTGACCTCAGGACCAAAGGTCCCATCCAACGCGTTTGGACCAAATGTCCCTGCGTGCAGCGGACCCGAAACAAACTCCCAAAACGGTTCAAAATCCTGGAATTGTGCTTTGTTAGGGTCGTAGTAGTGCGCGGCAGTGTAGTGGACATCTGCTGTGAACCAGACCGTGTTGGTGATGCCAGCCGTTTTGATGAAACGCAGCAGATCCGCGATCTCCAACTCGCGCCCCTTGGCCGGCCCGCTGTCGCCGTTCGAAATTGCCTCTGCTCCGGCCTGTTCCTTCCAGTTGTCCCAGACGATCAATCCGATCGGCATGTCCGAGGCAATCACTTTCCAGGTCGCTTGAGATCCTGCCAGCTCTTGCTTGAGCCATGCCAGTTGTTCCGCGCCCAGAATGCGGGATTGATCCGTGATTTCATCCTCCATCGACGGGCCGTTCGGTCCACGATAACTGCGCAGGTCCAGGAAGAAGACGTCCAGCATCGGACCATAGGAAATCTTGCGATACACACGCCCTGGCTCTGCCGGCGTAATGCGCAACGGTGTCATCTCATGGAAAGCACGCCCGGCGCGTGACTGAAGAACATGCACCGACTTCTCGGTATACCGGTCGTCTGAAATCAGGTCTTTTGCGTCGGACCAGTTGTTCACAACCTCATGGTCATCCCACTGGAAAAAGGTGGGACAAACGGCGTTCATGGCCCGCACATGCTCGTCCATCATGTTGTATTTCCACTGGGCGCGGAATTCATCCAGCGTTTCGGCCACCTTGCGTTTCTCGTCGATCAGGGTTGTGTTCTTCCAGATCAGCTGGCCGTCTTTCTCGACCTCATCCTGCATAGGACCGTCGGCATAGACGGTGTCACCGGAATGTATGAAGAAGTCCGGCTTGTGCTGCGCCATGGTCGCGTAGGTGCGCATACCTTCGTCATCAATACCCCATCCCTGACCGGCCGTATCACCTGACCAGGCAAACCGAATGTTACGACGCGAGGTCGGTGCGGTGCGAAATTGCCCAGTAATAGGCTCTGTTACGGTGTGGATGTCACTCAGATCAGCGGCGACGAATCGGTAGAAGATGTCTTGATCCGATGGCAGCCCCTCGACCAGACATTTCACTGCAAAATCGCTGTTGGGGATGGCATCCATCGGCGGGAGTGTGCGGGCGTCTGCGAAGCTTTCTGTGGTCGATACTTCCATCATCACGCGAGAGGGACGATCCGTGCGCGTCCAGATCATGCCCGATGTCGTATCGACGTCACCGGACTGAACGCCATGTGTGAACACGGGGCGCGATCCGGCGCGGCTGATGGCTGGCATGGCCAGCGAAGCGGCAAAGGCAGTGCTGCCTGCCAGAAACGAACGACGGTTTGGGCGTAAGATCTTGGTCATAGTGAGGCTCTCCTGTCTGGTGATCGATTCTCCGACCACGCGATTGGTGCGCCGATATGAGCCGCCAGTTTGTAAACCCCGCGGCTCAGTTTCTTGACAGTATCATGATGATACCATGACAGATGTGGATAACGCCGTCAGGCTGCGACTTCCTGCTCGGGCGCGCTGAGCGAGATGACCAGCACCACAGCCGCGCCATTCAGCCAGTAGAACGCCGCATCCAACCCCGAGAACCCCAGAATGCTGGGTGCAAACAGAAAGGTGATGCCGACCAACAAGTCTACGGCCAGGTGAACCTTGTAGGGCAAAACCCGCCAGATCCCCAGATGGTGATCGGTCAGAACCGTCAGAACAAAGGCGGCCACCCCGGTCGCAACAGACAACCACAGGGCCAGCGGATTGGAATGACCCAGCCCCAGAAGGAACGGCAAGGTCATCAGGGCAACGGCGACCGGGTAATCCAGATAGGCGTGGACAGAGCGGGTTACAAAACGCAGGGACATAAGGTTTTCCTTTCCTCAACCAGTGATGAAAGGAAGTTAATCTGGTGATCCCGGACGCTGAATTCCTGAGCGTTTACGATATAATGCAGATCGTTCAAAATTAGCGGAGTATCAGTGCATCGCCCTGTACGCAGCCGGTGACAGGCCAACCTGTTTTTTGAATACACGCGAGAACGCGGCTTCCGAGGCGTATCCGACTTCGGCTGCCGCGTCCGCCACGTTCCAGCGCGCCTCGGTCAGACCATGGCAGGCGATCTGCATCCTCCAGTCTGTGAGGTATTGCATCGGCGTCGTTCCCATTTTCTCGGCAAAAAGCTGAGCAAAGGCAGTGCGAGACATACCGGCCTCTCGCGCCAAAGATGCGACGCTCCAATCCTCAGCCGGGGCTTGATGGAACGCGGTCAGCGCCCGCGAAATGCGCAAATCGGCAAACCCGGCCAAAGCCGAATCCTGCGGACTCTGGCGTTCCAGATAGGCCCGGATTGCCTGCGCGAACAGAACTTCGGACAATTTCATCGCGATCAGGTCGCCGCCAATTTTCGCGCCAGAAACCTCGGAACCAATCATACGCAGAGTCGATTCCATCCAGGCCCCGGCTTCTTCGCCGTAGTTTTCGATAAGGATGTAGGGCGGCAGACGGTCGATCAGCATGTGCCCAGTGCCCTTCCGCCCGGCAGGACCTGTGAAAGAAAAGTGACCGCAGATCAGCTGCGTATCTCGGTCTTCGTCAGAGCCACCGTATACCAGCACACCGTCGCCTGTGTAGCCAGCCACCTCAAGCACCTCTTCCAAAGGCAACGCATCCAAAGGCTTGACCTCGGCACAGAGCAACGCGTGCGGCGCACCGTGGGGAATCAGGATCAAGTCACCCTGTCGCAGCCTCAGTGTCTCGCCAGTCGTTGAGACATGCACCTTAAGCTCACCACGCTGCACAAAATGAAACCGCGCGACGTTTTCATAGCCCGGCACCTGAATGCCGAAGGGCGGTGTGAACGATGTGCGAAAGTAGAATGTGCCACGCAGGGACAGGCGCGTGAGAATATCGCTGAGAAGATCTAACATGCGCCAAAAATACGCTTTCCATACAAGCCGTCCAGATTGCTGGACGCATTGCATGGATATTTGCACTTTCTGCAATGAAAAACCCCCGCCGGAGCGGGGGGCTGAAGCTTACGAGCGGACCAGCTTTTCGTAGTCTTCCGCAATCTCGCGGGTCAGGTCGCCCACCTCGAATGTGTACTCCCCAATCTGCCCGACCGGAGTAACCTCAGCTGCGGTACCGGTCAGCCAGCATTGTTCGAAATCGGCCATTTCCTCGGGCTTAATACGGCGCTCATGCACGGTGATGCCTTTGTCTTTCAACATCTGGATCACCGTCTGGCGCGTGATGCCGTTCAAAAAGCAATCGGCCAGCGGCGTGTGAACCTCTCCATCTTTGACGAAAAAGACATTCGCGCCGGTCGCTTCAGCCACATATCCACGCCAGTCCATGAACAAGGCATCCGAGCAGCCTTTGGCTTCGGCTTTGTGTTTCGAGATGGTGCAGATCATGTAAAGGCCTGCGGCCTTGGCGTGAACCGGGATGGTTTCAGGGCTGGGGCGTTTCCATTCGGCAATGTCCAGCTTAGCGCCCTGCATTTTCGCGTCGCCGTAATAAGCACCCCAGGGCCAGACCGCGACGGCCATGCGCACCGGATTCTTGGCGGACGCCACGCCCATATCTTCGCCCGAGCCGCGCCAGACCAGAGCACGCACATAGGCGTCTTGCAGGCCGCTGGCTTTCAGCGCCTCTTCCTTCGCAGCTTCAATTTCGTCGACCGAATAGGGCATCGGCATATCCAGCGCCTCGGCCGATGCGATCAGTCGCTCGGAGTGCTCCCGGCTTTTGAAGATCTTGCCGTTATATGCGCGCTCGCCTTCAAACACGGACGAGGCATAGTGCATGGCGTGGGTCAGAATATGGACATTGGCCTCACGCCAGGGCACCAGCTTGCCATCCATCCAAATGGTACCATCACGATCATCATACCCCGCCATGCGAAACCTCCTGAACCGGGTGAATTTTCGATTATTGCGCCAATTAAGTCCGATACGAACATATTATTGCGCAAAAACTGCGATTCGATACCGCTCTACCCTTGGAATGTCAATAACGCTGACATAAACTCGGCCCCGAGTAACGAATGAGGCGCACCATGTCCGACATCCGCCCGGCCCCGCGTTATGGGGGCGAAAGCCTGTTGTTTTTGACCGATGAGCAATTACGGCAGGGGATTGAGGCCATGTTTTTCGCCTATCGCGGCTTTACTGCGGACCCTGATCGCATCCTAACCGAAATGGCATATGGCCGCGCCCACCATCGGGCAATCCATTTCATCAACCGTGCACCTGGGACTACGGTCAACAACTTGTTAGCGATCCTTGGTGTCACAAAACAGTCTCTAAACAGGGTTTTACGAACCTTGATCGAGGATGGGCTGGTGGAAAGCCGTGTCGGCACGGTGGACAAACGCGAACGCCACCTATTTCTGACTGAGAAGGGGCAAGCTCTGGAGACGACGTTGTCAGATGCGCAACGCTCCAGGATGCGCGCCGCTTACAAGGATGCCGGTCCCGAAGCTGTGGCCGGATTTCGCAAAGTGCTTGAAGCAATGATGGATGCTGATATGCGTCATGCCTATACGAAACTTCGGGATACGACCTCATGAGCGATATGGACGCCCATCTGCTGATTGTTGACGATGACGAACGCATTCGCGATCTGCTCAAGAAATTCCTGATGCGAAACGGGTTCTTGGTCACTGCAGCTCGGGATGCTGCCCATGCGCGGCGGGTCTTGTCAGGGCTGGATTTCGACATGATTGTCATGGATGTCATGATGCCGGGCGAAGATGGTGTCAGTCTGACAAAATCGCTGCGTGAGACGCACAGCACTCCCATCCTGCTTCTAACCGCCAAAGGGGAAACCGAACACCGGATTGCAGGGCTTGAGGCCGGGGCAGATGACTATCTGGCGAAACCCTTCGAGCCAAAAGAGCTGCTGCTGCGGATCAACGCAATTCTACGCAGGATGCCGGAAACGCCAGCCGAGGAAACAGCCGCGAAGATCCTGTACCTCGGCCCGATCCGATATGACATCGAGCGGGGAGAGATGTGGCAGGGCGAAGATCCCGTGCGCCTGACCGCAACGGAAAGCCAGTTGATGAAGATCTTCTCGGCACAGCCCGGCGAACCGATCAGCCGCGCAAAACTGGTAGAGGATCTTGGGCGCGACAAAGGCCAAGCGCAGGAACGTGCAGTGGACGTGCAGATCACGCGCCTGCGGCGCAAGATCGAGCAAGACCCGAAACAGCCCAGATATCTGCAAACCGTCCGCGGCGCAGGCTATATGCTGGCACCGGATTAAGCGTGCCGCTGCGCGGCGGTTTTGTGCCTTCGGCGAAGGTATTTGTAGCCAGATGAACAGGGGATCCCGATGACAACTGCCCTTTTGACCCATGCTGATTGCCTGGGCCATATCACGCCTGAGGGTCACCCCGAACGGGTGGCGCGGTTGGAGCATGTTCTGAACGCCCTGGAAGGGTTGGAACTGAAACGGATGACCGCTCCGTTGGCGGCTGATGACGATCTGCTTCGGGTGCATCCGGAAGGTTACATTCGCGATATTCGATCCACGCGCCCGTCAGATGGGTTTGCGCAGATTGACGGGGATACGTTCATGTCGCCGGGCTCGGTGGACGCAGCCTATCGAGCCGCAGGCGCAGTGGTGCGAGCGGTCGATCTGGTACTGAGCGGAGACGTAACGAATGCGTTCTGCGCCATTCGCCCGCCGGGGCATCATGCGGAAACAGACACTGCAATGGGGTTTTGCCTGTTTGGCAATGCGGCCTTGGCGGCGAAACATGCGCTGGACCATCACGGGCTTAGCCGCGTTGCCGTTGTTGATTTTGACGTTCATCACGGCAATGGAACACAGGATTTGCTGTGGGACGAAGCGCGTGCCCTGGTGATCACCAGCCAGCAGATGCCCCTTTGGCCCGGTTCGGGACGCCCGGATGAGACAGGGGTTCACGACACGGTTCTTAATATCCCGCTGGCTCCGGGCAGCGGTGGGGCTGACATGCGCGCAGCGTACGAGTCCCAGGCGTTTCCGCGCCTGCGGGCGTTCAACCCCGATCTGATCATCATTTCCGCCGGGTTTGACGCCCATCAGGACGACCCGCTGGCCAATCTGAACTGGTCCACTGGCGACTTTGCCTGGATCACAGCCGAGCTGTGCAAAATCGCCGATGAGGTTTGTGACGGTCGTATCGTCTCGACTCTGGAAGGCGGGTATGATCTGAACGCATTGGCCGCGGCCACACGCGCCCATGTGGAAGAATTGATGAAGGCAGCACCATGACCGATACCCCAGTTGAGCAGATGACATTCGAGCAGGCCATGAAAGAGCTTGAAGCCGTTGTGGGCCAGCTTGAACGCGGCGACGTGGCATTGGATCAATCGATCGCGCTGTATGAACGCGGTGCGGCCCTGAAGAAACGGTGCGAGGACGAGTTGAAGCGGGCTGAAGAGAAAGTGGCCGCGATCACTCTGGATGCCACAGGGCAACCCACCGGGACCACATCTGTCGACGGTCAGTAAATGTTTCGCGAAAGACTGGCGCAGGATGCAGCGCGCATTCAGGCGCATTTTGACCTGGTTCTAGGCGCACTGGACGATGTCGACGTAACGCGGGCCATGGCCTATGCCACGCAAGGTGGTAAACGGTTGCGCGGGTTTTTGGTGCGGGAAAGCGCGCGCTTGCATGACGTGGATGAGGCCCGCTCGATCTGGCCCGCAACGGGGATCGAAGCGCTGCACGCTTATTCTTTGGTCCATGATGACCTGCCCTGCATGGATGATGATGATTTGCGCCGAGGGCGGCCCACTGTTCATGTGAAATGGAACGAAGGGACCGGGGTGTTGGCCGGTGATGCGTTGCAGACCTTAGCATTTGAACTGTGCACTCGGCCCGAAGTTGGCGATGCCCAAACGCGTGCAGAATTGGCTCTGACTCTGGCCCAAGCCAGCGGGGCGCAAGGCATGGTTCTGGGTCAGGCGCTGGATATCGCAGCCGAAACAGCGGCCACGCCTTTGACACTGGAACAAATCACCCGGTTGCAGGCGGGCAAGACAGGTGCGTTGATCGAATGGTCTGCTTGTGCGGGTGCGCGGCTGGCGCAAGCCGGTCCGACCCCTCTGCGCGATTATGCGCAGGCTCTTGGGCTTGCCTTTCAAATTGCTGATGACATCTTGGATGTAGAAGGCGATGTGGAAAAGGCAGGAAAACGGCTGCAGAAAGACGCAGATGCGGGCAAGGCAACCTTTGTTTCGCTTTTGGGTCTTGAGGCGGCCAAAACCCGCGCGACAGATCTGGTTGAAACGGCCTGTGCTGCGTTGGACGGGTACGGTGCGTCAGCAGAAACCTTGAAGGACGCCGCCCGCTTCGTTATTGCCCGGGACAGCTAAGCCAGGAATTCCAATGTCTGACCGCCCGAACACGCCCCTGCTGGACCTTGTGAACCGCCCTGCGGATCTCAAGCAGTTCTCGGACGCGCAGCTGCATCAGGTGGCGCAGGAATTGCGAGCCGAGACAATCTCGGCCGTGTCCGTCACCGGCGGGCATCTGGGCGCAGGTCTGGGTGTGGTCGAGCTGACCACGGCGCTGCATGCCGTGTTTGACACGCCACGCGACAAGATCATCTGGGACGTGGGTCATCAGTGCTATCCGCACAAGATCCTGACCGAGCGGCGCGATCGTATTCGCACATTGCGGATGAAGGATGGTTTGAGTGGTTTTACGAAACGCAGCGAAAGCCCCTATGATCCGTTCGGTGCGGCACATTCCAGCACCTCGATCAGTGCAGCACTTGGTTTTGCCGTGGCGCGCGATCTGGGTGGTGTCACACCCGAGGGTTTGGGCGATGCGATTGCTGTGATCGGCGATGGCTCAATGTCTGCAGGCATGGCATTTGAAGCGATGAACAATGCGGGCCATCTGGGCAAGCGATTGATCGTCATTCTGAACGACAACGAGATGAGCATTGCGCCACCGGTGGGCGCCTTGTCCAACTATCTGTCCCGTATCTATGCGGAAGAGCCGTTCCACGATCTGAAAGCCGCCGCAAAAGGCGCGGTTTCGCTGCTGCCCGAGCCCTTCCGCGAAGGGGCCAAACGCGCCAAGGAAATGCTGAAAGGTATGGCCGTCGGCGGCACGCTGTTCGAAGAGCTTGGTTTTTCTTACCTAGGCCCCATAGACGGACATGATCTGGACCAGTTGCTGCCGGTGTTGCGGACCGTCAAGGCACGAGCGACCGGCCCGATCCTGATTCACGTTCTGACCAAGAAGGGCAAAGGCTATGCACCCGCAGAGCAAGCCCGAGACAAAGGACACGCAACAGCCAAGTTCGACGTCGTGACAGGCGAACAGAAGAAAGCACCTTCCAACGCGCCTTCTTACACCTCGGTCTTTGGCAAAACGCTGGTCGACGAAGCCGCGCGAGACGACAAGATCGTTGCCGTGACCGCCGCCATGCCGGACGGTACCGGCCTAAACCTGTTTGCCGAACGCTACCCGTCGCGCTGTTTCGATGTTGCGATCGCCGAGCAGCACGGGGTGACATTTTCTGCCGCGCTTGCTGCGGGCGGGATGAAGCCATTCTGCGCCATTTATTCGACCTTTTTGCAACGTGGCTATGATCAGGTCGTTCACGACGTGGCTATCCAGCGTTTGCCCGTGCGATTTGCCATTGACCGCGCAGGTTTGGTGGGTGCCGATGGTGCCACCCACGCCGGATCATTCGACATTGCGTATTTGGCCAACCTGCCAGGCATGGTTGTCATGGCCGCCGCAGACGAAGCTGAACTGATGCACATGGTGGCAACCGCTGTTGCGCATGACGAAGGGCCTATTGCATTCCGCTACCCGCGTGGTGAAGGCGTTGGCGTCGACTTGCCGGAACGCGGTGAGGTGCTTGAGATCGGCAAAGGCCGCGTGATCCAGAAGGGCGCGCGCGTGGCACTACTTTCGTTCGGTACCCGATTGTCTGAGGTGCAGAAAGCCGCCGAATCCCTTGCGGGCAAAGGCATCAATCCAACCATTGCCGACGCCCGCTTTGCCAAACCTTTGGACCGCGACCTGATCCTGGACCTGGCAGCAAACCACGAGGCTCTGATCACCATCGAAGAAGGCGCGATTGGCGGTTTTGGCAGCCATGTCGCACAGTTTTTGGCCGAGGAAGGCGTTTTTGATCAAGGGCTGAAATACCGTTCGATGGTCTTGCCCGATACGTTCATCGATCAGGCCAGCCCAACGGACATGTATGCCGTGGCCGGCATGAACGCCGAACAGATCGAAGCCAAAGTTTTGGACGTTCTGGGCGTTGCATCAATAGGGGAAAAGCGCGCCTGAGCTGCGCGCATCGGTCTGGTGACTTCCTCCGGCGCACTTGGGATGCCTGTGATGAGGATTTTGTTCGCTTTAAATGTTCTTAGTGGAAGGAGTATGGGCGTTCCCGTTTCGGCAGCCGAAATTGCTTTGCTGCACAAAAACAAACCTAAGCCGTACCATATCGGATACAGGCGCTAGAAAAGCAGCTTTATCCTCTTCGTTGTCAGTACAAAAAATGTGTGCCGCCGTTCGACTATCGCAGACGCCTTACCGTTAAATCACACCTCGTCCGGCGGCACCGCCCGCTGGTAAAGATGCCACGTGGTGTGACCAAGGATCGGTAGAGTAAAGATCAGGCCCAAAAATGCGGGAACCAGCGATATCAGCATGGTAAACGAGATGATTGCCGCCCAAGTGAGCATGACCACAGGGCTTTCCCTGACAACGTGGACAGAGGTGAGCATCGCGGAAACGAAATTGGTTTCCCGGTCCAGCAACATAGGCATGGCGACAACGGTTACTGTGAACAGGGCTGCTGACAGAAAAGCGCCGACGCACGTGCCAATAGCCAGGAACGTCCAGCCTTGGGGCGTAAATAGCACTGTGTTCAAGAACCCGTCGAAATCGGAAAAGGATGCATTCTGCAGGATGATCGCCAGCCAAAGCCGCACCTGATAAACCCACACCCAGAAAATGAACAAGGTCACAAAGGCCATCCAGCCCATTTCCCGCTTGCGTTGGTTGGCCATGACGGTGAGGATCTCGGACCACCCAAAACTCTCCCCTTTTTGCAAGCGACGCGACATTTCATAAAGCCCGGCGGCGGCAAAAGGCGCGACCAGCGGAAATCCTACAATTGCAGGAATGATCATCCAGATCTTGCCGAGCCAAACCAAGGCCCAAACCAACAGTATTCCGAAAACCGCATAGAACAGGCCGAAAAAACCGCTCATGACGGGGCGCGCCAGAAAATCGGAAAACCCAGCCTTTAGTGCGGCGGTGATATCATCCGCTGTCACTTTGTTGACCTCGGGCACGGCCTGTTGTGGCGGTGTCAGGTTGTCTGGTGGTGTGGAACCTGCGGTCTTGGATGTCATGACAAACTCCTCCCAAAGCATGGCGCCGCGCTGATCCGTTGACCGACAAACCCGACGGTGAACAGATACTCTTCCTGCGGAAGCAAGCATGCCTCAGGCAAGGCATTGGGGCAAGGTCGGGATACGGTCGACACTCGCGCGCAGACCGCCTTTGGGCATTGCGAAATGTGTCTTGTTGGAAAGAACGTCAAGTCGACGCCTGTGCAACGGGCACACTTAAAATTTGAAAGTACATTCGAATTCAACGCGAATTTTTTCAGAAAAGCGAGATGTGTGGTGCCTCAAGAGGGACTCGAACCCCCGACCTTGTCCTTACGAAGGACCTGCTCTACCAGCTGAGCTATTGAGGCAACTTATGGCAGCCAGAACTGGTTCTTTCTGGGTGCGATGGATCGTTTAAACTGTCGGTCTGTTGCCTGCAAGCCCAGTTGAGCTTTTTGCGGCCGACCTGCCTGAATGGGGTCTTCTTTTGAGCCGGCAACCGACTCTGCCTGCGGCAGCTTCCGTATGTGAATTTTTTGTAACGCCAACGGGTTGAAATTGACTCCCGGTCATTAATTCAATATTTCATGAAATATGATAGAAGAAGTAATCGACCAGCTGGCCATTCTGGGTCACCCGCAACGCATCACCGTGTTTCGCATGTTAATGCGACGGTTTCCTGACACTGTTCCCGCAGGCGAGCTGGCGGCAGAGTTAGGTATCAAACCCAGCACAATGTCGAACTATCTGAATGCGTTGCAGCGGTCAGGGCTGGTCAAGCAGGAGCGATCCGGGACGTCTCTTCTCTATTCGATTGAAATGAAAAACGTGCAGCAAATGCTCGATTTCCTTATTGTGGACTGCTGCCGTGGCCGACCTGATCTTTGCATGCCTTCAACCAAAGGAAGTGACACCATGACTGACCGGAAGTTCAATGTGTTGTTCATTTGCGTGGGCAATTCCGCCCGCTCGATCTTTGCTGAATCTCTGCTGCGCGAGATAGGCGGCGATCGGTTCAATGTCTATTCGGCAGGAACATGGCCGTTTTCCGAACTGAACCCGTTTGCGATGCAGGTTTTGCAAGACAAGGGCCATGACACGTCAGTCCTGCGGTCAAAGAATGTGTCCGAGTTTTCGGGGCCGGATGCGCCTGACCTGGATTTTGTTTTTACGGTCTGCAACCAGGCTGCGAACGAAGAATGCCCGGCCTGGGAAGGTCAACCGATCAGTGGTCACTGGGGTATGGTTGACCCGGTCAAGACAGAAGGCACCGACGCAGAAAAAAGCCTTGCGTTTCAAAACGCTTACGGCGCGCTGAAGCGTCGGATCCAAGCCTTTACGTCGCTGCCGGTCGAAAGTCTTGACCGGATCGCACTGCAATCCGCTGTCGATGACATCGGGCGAGCATCTTTTGAGGACACGAAATGACGACCTACGCTCTGAACGGCCTTGGCCGGATGGGAAAACTTGCGCTGAAACCCTTGCTGGAACGGGGCGCAAAAATTGCATGGATCAACGACGCTGTTGGTAATCCCGAAATGCACGCGCATCTGCTGGAATTTGACACAGTGCACGGACGTTGGGATGCAAAGTTCAGCCACGATGCCGACAGCATCACTGTGAGTGGCACGCGCCTCCCCTTTGTTGGGACAAAAGACCTTTCAGCTCTGCCGTTGGACGGTGTCGATGTAGTGATCGACTGTACTGGCGTCTTCAAGACCGAAGCCAAGCTGGCACCCTATTTCGATGCAGGCGTGAAAAAGGTTGTTGTCTCCGCCCCCGTCAAAGACGGCCCGACAGCCAACATTGTTGTGGGTGTGAACGATGATACTTATGACCCTGCGACCCATAACATCGTGACAGCGGCCTCCTGCACCACCAACTGTCTGGCACCGGTTGTCAAAGTCATTCACGAAAATCTGGGCATTCGCCACGGGTCGATGACCACAATCCATGATGTGACCAACACCCAGACCATCGTGGACCGCCCCGCCAAGGATCTGCGCCGCGCGCGTTCGGCCCTGAATTCCTTGATCCCGACCACCACTGGCTCGGCTACGGCGATCACTTTGATCTATCCCGAACTTAAGGGACGTCTGAATGGTCATGCGGTGCGGGTGCCTCTGCTGAACGCATCGCTGACTGACTGCGTATTCGAGGTTCAGCGCGAAACCTCCGCCGAAGAGGTCAACGGCTTTTTCAAAGCTGCTGCCGAGGGTGAGTTGAAGGGCATTCTTGGCTATGAGACGCGCCCGCTGGTTTCGACCGATTACACCAATGACGAACGCTCTTCGATTGTCGATGCGCCGTCGACCATGGTGGTGAACGGGACGCAGGTTAAAATCTATGCCTGGTATGATAACGAGATGGGCTATGCGCATCGGTTGGTGGATGTGGCTTTGATGGTCGGATCGTCGCTGTGACCCAACGGCCCGAAGGATTGTCGGCCTATATCGCGGTTACGGCGGCCTATTGGGCCTTCATGCTGACCGACGGGGCGCTCAGGATGTTGGTGCTGTTGCACTTTCACACCATGGGCTTCTCGCCGGTTCAGTTAGCTTATCTTTTTGTGCTCTATGAGATCGCCGGGATTGTCACCAACCTGACCGCAGGCTGGATCGCAGCGCGGTTCGGATTGACCTCGACCCTTTATGCAGGGCTGGGGCTGCAAGTTATTGCGTTGCTTGCCATGACGCAGCTTGACCCGAACTGGACCGTCGCAGCGTCGGTCACATTCGTGATGATGGTGCAAGGCGCCAGCGGAGTGGCCAAGGATCTGGCCAAAATGTCTTCGAAATCGTCGGTCAAACTTCTGGCCCCTGCCGAGGGCGGCGGGTTGTTTCGTTGGGTGGCCCTGCTAACGGGGTCGAAAAACGCAGTCAAAGGTCTGGGCTTTTTGCTGGGCGCGACCATGCTGGCCACAATGGGCTTTATGACAGCAATTCTGGTCATGGCAGCCGTACTGGCGGTGATCCTGTTTGCAGTTATCCTGTTCATGCCAGCAGGCTTGCCGAAGGGACGCAAAGGGGCGAAGTTCTCCGAAGTTTTTTCGAAGTCCGCCAATGTAAACTGGCTGTCAGCAGCGCGTGTCTTTCTGTTCGGCGCCCGTGATGTCTGGTTTGTGGTCGGCATCCCAATCTATTTCTACGCCGTGCTCTCAGACGGTACCGAGGCGGGCAACCGATCTGCGTTCTTCATGATAGGAACTTTCATGGCGGTGTGGATCATCCTCTATGGTGTGGTGCAAGCCAACGCGCCAAGGATACTTCGCGCCTCGGATCGAACCGAAGGTGATCTGATCCGTGCTGCGCGCAGCTGGGCAGTGATCCTTTTCTGCATTCCTGCGGCTCTAACATTGGCCACTTGGCTGTCAAACGAGCCTGAGACCTGGCTAACCACGACACTCGTTGCTGGCTTGCTGGTCTTTGGAGCGGTCTTTGCCGTCAATTCGGCACTGCATTCCTATCTTATCCTGGCCTTCACCAAGTCCGAGCGTGTGACGATGGATGTCGGGTTTTACTACATGGCGAATGCAGCAGGTCGGCTGGTCGGCACCGTTTTGTCTGGCCTCACCTATCAGGTCGGGGGATTGCCGATGGTCCTCGGTACCGCGTCCGCTATGGTTGCCCTCGCCGCACTGACCTCTGGTAAACTCACAGATCAGACTTCCGAGGCGCTTTCATGAGCATTTTCGAACGATATCTCACAATTTGGATCGCGCTCGCCATGATTGGCGGTGTTCTGATCGGACAAGCCGCGCCAGGACTGGTTCAACTGGTTGCAGGGGCCGAAATCGCCAGCGTCAATCTGGTTGTAGCCGTACTGATCTGGGCGATGGTCTATCCGATGATGGTCAACGTCGATTTCCGCGCAGTCGCCGGGGTTGCCCGCCAGCCACGCGGTCTGATCGTGACGCTGGTGGTGAATTGGTTGATCAAGCCCTTCACCATGGCGCTGCTCGCCGTATTATTCTTTGACTATATCTTTGCACCCTGGATTGCACCCGAAGACGCTGCCCAATACACAGCTGGGCTAATTTTGTTGGGGGCAGCCCCCTGCACCGCCATGGTGTTTGTGTGGTCGCAACTCACCAAAGGCGACGCGACCTATACGCTAGTTCAAGTCTCGGTCAACGATCTGATCATGGTCGTGGCATTTGCCCCGATCGTCGCCTTTTTGCTGGGTGTCACCGATATTGAAGTGCCCTGGCAGACGCTGGTTCTGGCCACGGTTCTTTACGTGGTGTTGCCGCTGATTGCCGGGTTGATCACCCGTAACAAACTAGGCTCTAAACAGGCAGTTGAGGCGTTTTCTACCCGCGTAAAACCTTGGTCGGTTATGGGGTTGATTTCAACTGTGGTTATTCTGTTCGGACTGCAGGGTCAGACCATTTTGTCCAAGCCAATGGTTATCGTGCTGATCGCGGTGCCTATCCTCATCCAAAGCTACGGAATTTTTGCTATAGCGTATGGCGCTGCCTATGCACTGAAAGTACCCCATCGGATCGCAGCCCCGTGTGCCATGATCGGAACATCAAACTTCTTCGAACTGGCTGTGGCCGTTGCTATCAGCTTGTTTGGTCTGAACTCCGGCGCGGCGTTGGCGACCGTTGTAGGCGTTCTGGTCGAAGTCCCAGTGATGCTGTCCCTTGTTGCTTTCGCCAACCGCACACGCACGCGTTTTCCAGAACCAGGAACAAGGTAGACTTGGCGACCTCGGCTCACCACTTGGTTCAATTGGACTGTTGCGCGCGCTCGGCCGCGATTGCCACAAGACCACGATCACCGGTTTCCCAAAGCGCTGTCATGGTCAGTGATGTTACAACCCAACTATCCTCGGATTTCTCAAGGATATAGTCATATCGGCCGCCCAGCACCCACAAGCCATCCGCGATACGGTGGGTAGCAGTGAAATCAGCCTGCGCTGTGGCCTGGGTTTCGGACAGCGATCTGACGGTATGGTTGGTGACCATGTGATGTGTGCTTTCAAACCCAGGCAGGAATGCGGACCAACCTGCTATAAGGTCGTCAGCCGGTTGCGTGACTGGGTCACCGCCCCAAAGGCTGGTGTAATCGGTTGTCACCGTATCGGCAAAAGCGCCGCGCACACGAGTCCAGTCATGGCGGTCAGCTCCCGCTGCGATATCGGTGATTGCTGTCGAGATATTGGTGTGTTGCTCGGCAAACGCCGCGCTGCCAATCATTGTGACAGCTGCAAGTGTGGCGGTAAGGTTCTTGGGCATCGGTTTACTCCAGGGTAAGGGGCAGGCGCTGAAGACAACTTCGACGCCTGATCGAGAATTCAGCTGTCTAGGCCAGCACTGAAATGGTCGGCCACGGTATCCGCTGCTCGGGTCACGTCTTCGGGATTGTCGTAGAAATCGAACTGCGTGACATCTTCCAGCCATTGGGCTGTCGCTTCGCCTGCAAACCCTGCGAGAAAGGCCTGCACACCCTGAGGTATGGCCGCGCTTTCCGAGTGAACAATGGCGAGCGGCTTGTCCAAACGCTGCGGGTTGTCCGCAGGGTGATAGGTCAGCCAGCCTTCCCAGCCCGCATTGTTCCACTTGTCGTCATACTCGGGGATCGCGCCACGGTCGGCCTCGTAATAGTACCCACCGATCGGCATCAGAACGCCTTCGGCACCTTCCGGCCCTGCCGCAGGGATGATTTGCCCACCCACGGCTTCGGCAGCATGGGACACTTCCATCAGCCCGGCAACGCCATCCTTGCCGCCATAAACGGCCTCGACGATCTCTTCATTTTGAAGCCAGGGGGCGACAAGCCCAACACGTTGCACCAGCGGATTTCCGGAAACAGCGTCGACCATGTAACCGGCCGAAGCGCAGATACCCAGCCCGTTGATGTGGTCGGCATCCACTTCAGGCAGGGTTGCGACATATTCGAACGCGGCTTTGATGTCCGACGTCTTGGCCTTTGGGCTTTCGACAAAACGTACATTGTCAGGCAAATCGCCCGACTTGCCCCAACCGCGAAAATCGAAGGTGAATGCAGCAAATCCGCGTGCCGCCATTTCATGTGCATAGTTAGCGGGCATCTGTTCCTGCACCGAGGTCCAGGCACCGGTGACAACAACCGTGGGCAAAGGCGCGTCACCGCGTTCTTCCGGCAAATACAGCGTGCCGGACATGATGGTGCCTTCATTTTCAAAGGTCACGGTGCGGGTTTCGACCTGAGCTATCGCGGCAGTCGATGCCATTAGCGCAGCGGCGGTGTTCAAAGCGAGGGTTTTCATGGAGGTATCTCCCAAAATCTGTCAGGTTGGGCACAGGCCCGATGACATGAAAGATACGACGTCAGCGCCTGTGAAAATTGCACCATGCTGCCCGGTTTTTGAAAGATTCTGCTTCAACCGTTCAGCGCAACGCGAAAAGCACGTGGGGTCTGACCGGTCACTTGCTTGAAGCTGCGGGTGAAATGCGCCTGATCGGAAAACCCGCAAGCCAAAGCAATGTCCCCTAAGGGCCGCCTTGGATCTTCGATCATCTTCATCGCCTGCTCGATCCGAAACGACATGACATATTGCATAGGCGTTGAACCAAGCGTTTCCTTGAAGACACGGGCAAAATGCGACGCGCTCATTCCAGCCTCGGACGCCAGTTGGTCAACGGTGATCGTGCGATCCAGGCGCTTTTGTACATAGGCCAGGACACGTTGGTAATGGCGAGAGGTGAACCGCGATGACAATTCAGCATCTTCGGCGCGCCGCTTTCCGTATTTCTGCAGCAGCTTGACCAGAAAAACCCGACTCATGGCCTCGAACATAACGGCCGAGGACATGTCTTCAGTCTCCAGCGCATCCCGCAAGATGACACCGGCCGCGCAAAGGTCAGGGTCGGAAAACTGCGGCAAGTCCTTAAATTGTTGGGGATCGAGTAACATCCCAAGCTCAGACTGCGCGAAACGGTCCACCTTGTGCGGTTCTAGGGTAATGACGATCACGTCAGACGGCGCGAACCACCGCCAACCTGACCGCACGCCAGCGGGCGTTACAATGACCTCGTCCTTGCAGAAGGTGAAATCCCGCAATGTGCCGTCACGCCAATTTTGAACGCGATGCGGACTGTCCTGCAAATTTAGCAATACGTGGTGTTCCGCGAACACGTCCTCGGGCATTTCGTCCGGTTCCGCCTGAAAATATCGTACAGACATCAGTGCCGCTGCCGAAGGACGCTCCATCGAGTCGCTGTTGAGCAGTGGTTCAGAGGGGTAAATGTCTGCGTATCTGAGCGGCACTCGGATGGTCCCATGGAAAGTTTGCCCAATTTTTGCAGGTAAATGTGGATCGAACAACGTATTTGATGCGCATTCAGGGACCAATCTTGCCGCGTTTCAGCGCGCGTCGATTGACGGAAGACCATGAGAAATTGGCGACCCCGGCAGGATTCGAACCTGCAACCTGCCCCTTAGGAGGGGGCTGCTCTATCCAGTTGAGCCACGGGGCCGTGTGTGGCCTTCTGTAACCGGGATTTTCCGGGTTGTCATCGGCTTTGCACAATTGTTGTACACGCAGACTTGTTCACGCTACCATCGGGCAAAACAACAACACAGGTGCCTCCCGTGAACAGTGAATCCAAACGCCCGCTTACCCTTCGCGATGTGTCCGAGGCTTCTGGAGTATCCGAGATGACGGTAAGCCGGGTTTTGCGGAACCGGGGGGACGTGTCAGACGCCACCCGCACCCGCGTTCTGGCCGCCGCAAAAGAGCTTGGCTATGTGCCCAACAAGATCGCGGGCGCTCTGGCGTCCAGCCGGGTCAATCTGGTCGCGGTCATTATCCCGTCGCTATCGAACATGGTTTTTCCTGAGGTTCTGACAGGTATCAATCAGGTGCTGGAAGACACGGAATTGCAGCCAGTTGTGGGCGTGACCGACTACCTGCCCGAAAAAGAAGAAAAGGTGCTGTACGAGATGCTCTCGTGGCGGCCTTCAGGCGTGATCATTGCAGGGCTGGAACATACTGAAGCCGCACGCGCCATGCTGGATTCAGCGGGCATTCCTGTGGTCGAGATCATGGATACCGACGGCAAGCCTGTGGATGCGATGGTCGGCATCTCGCACCGCCGCGCCGGGCGCGAGATGGCGCAGGCGATCCTGAAGGCCGGGTATCAGCATATTGGCTTCATGGGCACCAAGATGCCTCTGGATCACCGCGCCCGGAAGCGTTTCGAAGGCTTCACCGAGGTATTGGGCAAGCACGGGATCGAAATCGAAGACCGCGAGTTTTATTCCGGCGGCTCGGCCCTTGCGAAGGGGCGCGAGATGACGCAGGCGATGCTGGAACGTTCTCCCGATCTGGATTTTCTGTATTACTCCAATGACATGATCGGTGCGGGTGGCTTGTTGTACCTGCTGGAGCAAGGCATCGACATTCCAGGGCAAATCGGGTTGGCCGGCTTCAACAATGTCGAACTGTTGCAGGGTCTGCCGCGCAAACTTGCGACGATGGATGCCTGTCGGCTTGAGATTGGTCGTCATGCCGCCCAAATCATCGCCGAGCGTTTGAAAGATCCCGACTCCGAGATTGAAACGCGCGCGACACTGACTCCCAAGATCAGCTTTGGCGACACCCTGAAGCGGCGATGACGGCACCCCTCAAACGGCTCGACAACCAAACAGCGCGGGCCGTTTTCATGGATCGCCACGCGCTGGCGGAACTGCCATCGGGTGAGGCCAAGGGCGGTGCGCTTCTGAATCTGATCCAGCGGTTGGGGTTTGTGCAGCTCGACAGTATCAACACAGTTGCACGCGCCCATGACTTAATCCTGTTTTCGCGCAGGCCCAGTTATCGCGGCGCGCACCTGAAAAGGCTCTATGAAAGGGAAAAAGAGCTGTTCGAACATTGGACGCATGATGCGGCCGTGATCCCGATGGAGTTCTACCCCCACTGGCATCTGCGCTTTCAGCGCGACGCTGATTTGCTGAAAGCGCGGTGGAAGAACTGGCGACGGGATGGGTTCGAACAACAGTTTGAAACGGTGTTGAAGCACATCCGTGACCATGGGCCGGTGTCGTCCTCGGACGTGGGCAAGGACGAAAAGAAAGGCTCGGGCGGATGGTGGGATTGGCACCCGTCAAAAACCGCCTTGGAGTTTTTGTGGCGGTCTGGCGCGCTTACAGTTGTTGGCCGCGAGGGGTTTCAGAAACGCTATGACCTGACAGAGCGAGTTATTGAAACCCAACTTTGTCCGGGAAACATGCATTGCGATGCAGAAGCGACTGTGGATTGGCTGTGCAACGCAGCACTGGACCGACTTGGATTTGCAACATCGGGCGAATTGGCTGCGTTCTGGGACACGGTCAGCGCAGCAGAAGCCAAAAGCTGGTGCGCAAGGGCGCTGGCCAAAGGCGATATAGAAGAGATCGAGATCACCTGCGCTGATGGGCGGCACCGCAAGGTCTTTGCCCGCTCAAACCTGGCGGACCAGAGTTTGGACCTGCCCCAGCCACCCGGGCGCATCCGCGTGCTCAGCCCGTTTGATCCAATGCTGCGTGACCGCAATCGCGCAGAACGGTTGTTCGGCTTTCACTATCGGATCGAGGTCTTCGTGCCGGAACCCAAGCGCAATTATGGTTACTACGTGTTTCCACTGCTGGAAGGTAACCGTTTAGTTGGCCGGATTGACATGAAAGCGCATCGCGACCGCGACATGTTACGCGTCAAAGCCCTTTGGCCCGAGCGCGGAGTGCGCTGGTCTGACGCCCGCACCCGACGCCTGAACGCCGAGCTGGATCGCGTGCGACGACTGGCGGGAGTCACACAAATCGAATTTGCCAACGATTGGCTAAAAGACCCTAAATAGGGTCTACTTTGCATCCGTCAGGGTCAATTCAATCGGCGCGAGCCCGTCTATCTCACCGCTCAGAACATCACCTGCCACAACCGGTCCAACACCCGCTGGTGTGCCGGTCAGAATCAGATCCCCGGGACGCAGGTGATAGAAGCCGGACAAGTGGCAGATGATTTCGTCGATTTTCCAGATCAGCTCCTCAAGCGTCGCGTCTTGTCGCAGTTCATCATTGACGCGCAGACGGATATGCTTGTCTGCGTCCGGCGACCATTTGCCTGCCGGTGTCAGCGGGGCAAATACCGCACCGTTTTCGACATCCTTGCCCAGATCCCAGGGCCGTTGCTTGTTTCGTTCGCGAATCTGCAGGTCGCGACGGGTCATGTCGAGGGCGCAGCCATAAGCATAAACTGCATCCCAAGCCTGCGCAGAGGTGGCACGGAATACAGGTTTTCCGATCGCCAGCACCAACTCCATTTCATGATGATAATTCTCGGTCCCTGCCGGGTACGGAACCATAGCCCCGGACAGAACCGCGTTGGCTGCAGATTTGGTGAAATAGAACGGTGCTTCGCGATCGACCTCATTCCCCATTTCGGCCGCATGGGCCGCGTAATTCCGACCGACGCAGAAAATACGCCCCACAGGATACTCTGCTGAGGCCCCAACAACAGGGATAGTAACCGGGTCGGGAAGGGAAAACAGACTATTTGACATGGTGCTCTCGGACTATTGTGCTGGTTCATCTTACGACCGCCAGTCCGATCAGCAATACAAGAAAACACGCCGAATTTCGCCAAAGCTTTGTTGGTGTTTCAGCGCAAACCCGCCCAATTCCGGTATGCAGTGCAATGACCGTTTCACAGCAATGTCACTTCCGCCTTTATGACCTTGTCAAAAGAAGAACAAACGTGACTTGGCTCGGGCTTAAGTTGAGTTATGTCCTCAATTACAGATGTTGCAGCCGACAATATGGCCGAACTGAAGCCAGATGCACACACTTGGCAAATTACCTAGCCGATGCGACTTCAGAGGTCCCATTTGCAAGACAATCCATCGGTTGGCAGTTACCAACATCTATTTCGGAGAGCAAAGGCATGTGCCCGTCCCCGGGAGCAACGCTTTAATTAGAGTCTGTTTTGACTCGGCGCACACTCCGAATTGCAGGTCGGACCGTCAGACTACACATGACGCAACCGGCCTCGGGCCAGGCAATGATCCAGTACGAGTCTGGCCGCCCCGCTGGAGAATACCCCCTAAACTCTCCGGCGGGGTTTCTAAGAAGCGTCTTCGCTTTAGCCACTTGTCAGGCTTCGAGATTTTTCAGGTCATTGAGAAGATCCAGCAACAACTCGTGCTTTTCCTGCCCCAGCTGAGACCGAATGCGTTCTGCTTGGGCGATACTTACGGGCAAATTGGCGCGAATGATCTGGGTACCGTTTGTGGTGATCTCAATGATCTGGCGACGGCGATCTGCCGGATGAGAGCGCCGCGAGATCAAACCGCTTTGTTCCAGCTTCTGCAAAATCCGCGTCAGGCTGGGCAACAACAGGCAGGCGCGATCAGCGATGTGTGTCGGTTCCTGTGGGCCTTCTTCGTTCAAAACCCGCAAAACCCGCCACTGCTGTTCGGTGACACCAGCGTCAGCCAGCATTGCACGGATGGGTCCCATAACCTTTTCCCGCGCCCGCAACAGCGCTATGGGCAAAGATCGCGACGTCAGAGGCAGGTCGTCAGTCATAGGAAAATTATCACCGAATTTCAGCTTTTTCGCAAGCAATCCTCCCAGTTCTGGCAAGGCGCTAGTTATCATCATGCGGAGGCAAGGCGCCGCCAGCGTCGATTATGCCCCGTCAGAAAGGCTGCATTCAGACTGGACAATTCACTGTCATAAGAGAAGATGCAGAAAGGACCCGGCACCGGGTCTTTGATAATCATGGTTTGCAAAAGCAAGAGAGATCTGATGGCTGCCCCGGAAAACCCCTTCAAAAAGGCTCTAAATGAGGGAAAAACCCAGATTGGGTGCTGGATGAGCTTTGCTGAATCTGTCACCGCCGAGGTCATGGGCACAGCGGGTTTCGATTGGTTGGTAATTGACGGGGAACACGCCCCAAATGACATCCGTTCGATCCGGGATCAACTCATGGCTTTGGCCGCCAGCCCATCGCATCCGGTGGTGCGCGTTCCAATTGGCGAAACCTGGTTGATCAAAATGGTTCTGGATGCAGGGGCGCAGACCGTGCTGGTCCCAATCGTCGAAAGCGCCGAGCAAGCGCGCGAACTGGTTCGTGCGTGTCGCTATCCTCCGACCGGAGCGCGCGGCGTGGGTGCTATGGCGGCACGGGCGACTATGTATGGGGCTGTCGACGCGTATATTCAAACAGCGGATCAGGAAATCTGCCTGTTGCTGCAAGTTGAAACCCGCGCTGGATTGGATGCCCTGGATGATATTTTACAGGTCGAGGGCGTTGATGGAGTTTTCATCGGCCCCGCCGACCTGTCGACCGACATGGGCTATCAGGGCAACAGCGCCGCCCCTGAGATGCGCGAGGTGATCGCAGACGCGCTGGCGCGGATCAAGGCGTCTGGCAAAGCGCCGGGCATCCTTGCGACCAATGACGAGGCCCGGCAAGCCTATAAAGACATGGGCGCGCAGTTTTTGGCCGTAGGTATCGACGTGATGCTATTGGCGCAGACGGCCCGTTCGCTTTCGGAGCAGTGGAAGGTGTCTTGACCTTTCACGCGCGCATGGCCGCAGCGGCCTGAGCATACCCGCCCGACGCGCCATCAACAAAATGCACATGATCATCCCGGGTGGCCGACGGGACAATGCATGTCATCATCGCTTCGTTTTGTGCGTGCAAACCATAGCGTATCTTTCCACGCGACCGCGCTTGCTCCAGCATGTGTTCGATCCGTTTCAACGTGGACGCATCACAATCAAGCGTCATCTTCAAACCGTCATCAAACTTGCGAAAGTCCGCGTTGCCGCTGACCATCTTCTTGTAGTGGTCCGGCTCGAACTGACCCAGGCGTTTGCCCAGTTTAAACAGGGCTGCGATCAACAGATTCTGGAACAGCAGAACAGTCTTTTGCAATATCATGTTCCGTCCATTGCGTGACACATGCGCGTCAATGTCCAAGCCAGGCGGCGGCCATTTCATGGGCGGGCCGTTCTCGGGCACGGGGTGCCCTGCACGCTCCAGTTTTTCCGACATGGACAGAACGGATTGCACCAGATCGGCAAAATCACCCTCTGACGCTGATGCAGTGGGCTCAACAACCAGCGAGACGATCTGGCCATGCCGAGCCGTACTGTTGGACCATCTGCACGACAGGCCTGTCAGATTCGGCTGGGCGCCCGGTTCTGCTTGATCAACCATGTTGCGGCCAGCCTTCATCTCGGCTTCGGCCCAGGCCAGCCCACCCCCCGAGAACATGGCATAGTCCACGCCGGTAGATGGTGCATAGCGGGCCACGCGCACATCCCGACCGGCGGCTCGGACCTCGGCCATCGATACCATGGCCGCACGCAGAGGCATGGAAAACTCTTCTTCTGCCCAGCGTCGCAAAGCAGCCAATGCATCACGCGCGGCTTCGACCTGACTGGGCGGAACGGCAAAGCCAGCACCGTCGCCACCAAAAACATAGGGAAACAGCTTACCGTTCATGGCGTTGATCATGGCTGAAATCACAGCCGCCCCAACCGTGTTGACGGTTTTGTATCGGCCCCGGGCGATTTCTCCGGTTGAATCAACTATGTCGGCAACGCCGACGACCCATTCATCCGGCACAGCTGAAAACTGCGTCGGGTCCGCCACCAAAGTAAACTCCCGCAGAAGAGGGAGGTTTTCATAAAACTCGGAATGGAGGTCTTTCATGGTCCCCCTCAAATCAATGTTGAGCTTAAATTAGGCGGGCGTAAGTCCAAGTCCCGTTTCTGAAATATACTACACACGCTTGTGCGTTGCATCATGACATGCCAAGCCTTTCCCTAAAGCGCGCAAAATAAGGGGCAAGTTATGCAGGCAGGTTTGGTGGTTTTATGCCTGGGCTACGTACTCAGCCAGTTTTTCCGCGCGTTTCTGGCTGTTCTCAGCCTCGACCTGGAACAGGATATTGGCGCAACACCCGAGGATCTGGCGTTTGCCTCGGGCCTTTGGTTCCTGGTTTTTGCTGCGATGCAAATCCCGGTCGGCTGGGCGCTGGATCGGGTTGGCCCCCGCCTGACCGCAGCGGTGCTGCTGCTGATTGGTGGTGCAGGAGGGGCGGCGCTTTTTGCCGCTGCGTCTACGCCAATGCATATCAGCATTGCAATGGGGCTGATTGGCGTTGGCTGCTCGCCGGTCCTGATGGCCTCATATTTTATCTTTGCCCGAGAATACCCTCCGGCGCGGTTTGCCACTTTGGCGGCTGTGATGCTTGGCGTGGGGTCTGTTGGCAACCTCGTGGCATCCTACCCCACCGCACTCGCGGTCGAGTGGATGGGATGGCGCGCAACGATGGTTGGGCTGGCCGTGATTTCGGCTGCAATTTCTCTTGGCCTTTTGCTGACTGTGCATGATCCGAAAAAGGTTGAGACGGACCAAAAGGGGTCATTGTTGGACCTTGTGAAGGAGCCCGCTCTCTGGTTGATCCTGCCGCTGATGTTGGTCGCATACGCGCCTTCTGGCGCTTTGCGGGGCCTTTGGGCCGGGCCATATCTGAACGATATTTTCGGGTTAAGCACGACGCAAATCGGCACCGCGACCCTGATCATGGGGACCGCAATGATTGCTGGCACTTTTGTCTACGGGCCATTGGATCGCGTTTTTGGTACCCGAAAGTGGGTTGTTTTTGCGGGCAATGCGCTGGGGGCAGTGGCGCTGACCTTGCTGTGCCTGTGGATTGACAACGCAATCTGGCTGTCTGTTCTGCTGCTGGCCGTCATAGGCTTTGCCGGGGCCAGCTTTCCGGTCATCATGGCCCATGGTCGGGCCTTTGTACCACCGCACCTGGTTGGCCGCGGCGTGACCCTTTTGAACCTGTTCGGCATCGGTGGCGTCGGCGTTGCCCAGTTCGTCACCGGTCGGATTCATGCTGCCACCGTTCAGACTGGGTCAACCGCGCCTTACACGGCGATATTCGGGTTTTTTGCCATATCGCTTGCCATTGGTTGCGTGATCTATCTATTCAGCCGGGATAGTGTCGACTGAAGCAGCCATCAGGAGAGCCCGGTGAAAGACCCCGTCGTCATAGCCCCAAATCTGAAACGCAGGCTTTCGGGCGTGACCGCAACTATCGCAAGGCTGGTTCCGCTTCAGGCAAAATCAATCGACATCGCCGCCACGGGTCCGGGCCTGCCCGCCGACATCCCGCATATCCCACTGGGTCGCCTGCCCTTTCTGTCACGCCGTCCAACACGCGTTTGGCACGCCCGCCGCAACACCGAGATGCTTCTGGGCTTGATCCTGCGGAACGTGTTCCGCCTGAAACTCAAACTGCTGTTCACCAGCGCATCCCAACGTCCTCATACTGGCTACACAAAATGGCTGATCGGAAAGATGGACGCGATCGTGGCAACGTCACAAAAAACCGCCGGGTACCTTGAGCGCGACGCACAGGTTGTCATGCATGGTATCAACCTTGAGGACTTTACGCCCCCACAGGACAAGGCCGCCGTTCGGGCAAAACTGCGGCTTCCGGACGGACTGCTGTTGGGATGCTACGGCCGCATCCGGCACCAAAAAGGTACAGATGCCTTTGTTGACGCGATGATCGATCTGTGTGGGCGGTTCGACACCGTTTCAGGTATCGTCATGGGCCGGGCCACCGAGAAGCACACCGCATTTCTGGCCGAGCTGAAAGACAAGGTTGCTAAGGCGGGCTTGTCTGATCGCATCATATTCATGCCCGAGGTCACGGTTGATCAGATTGCCGAATGGTATCAGGTTCTGGACCTGTTCATCGCACCCCAACGGTGGGAGGGGTTCGGGCTCACCCCGCTTGAAGCCATGGCGTGTGGCGTACCGGTTGTGGCCACAGATGTTGGCGCGTTTTCCGAGATCGTGACCGACCCGTCGCTGGGCAGGGTGGTAGCCCCGGACGACATTCCCGCGCTGGCCGACGCAGCGGCGGAGATGCTGGAAAACCGTGATTCCCTTGCACTGTCCGGTCAGGCCGCCCGCACCCATGTCGAACAGAATTTCGATATTCACGGTGAGGCAGAGACGTTGGTTGCGCTCTACCAGCGTCTTCTGAGCGCTTGAAGCGCCTCAATTCGACCTCAAACGTTCGATTCAGCGCCAAAAGCTCTTTTTTCTTTGCCGCAACGCAGCTATGAACGCGCGTCCTTAACTTTGGAGACATGAAATGGGCTATCGCGTCGTTGTCGCCGGCGCCACGGGTAACGTGGGCCGCGAAATGCTGAACATCCTGGCGGAACGCCAGTTCCCGGTCGATGAACTTGCTGCTCTGGCAAGCCGTCGTTCGCTGGGGACAGAGGTAAGCTTTGGCGACAAGACACTGACGACCCAGGACATCGACACGTTCGACTTCACCGGCTGGGACATGGCGTTGTTTGCCATCGGCTCGGACGCCACCAAGACCTATGCCCCTAAGGCCGCAGCTGCGGGCTGCGTGGTGATCGATAACTCGTCGCTTTATCGCTATGACCCGGACATTCCGCTGATCGTGCCGGAGTGTAACCCCGAGGCGATCCACGACTATAAGAACAAGAACATCATCGCCAACCCCAACTGCTCGACCGCGCAGATGGTTGTCGCGCTGAAACCGCTGCATGACCGTGCCAAGATCAAACGCGTTGTGGTGTCGACCTATCAGTCGGTGTCGGGTGCCGGTAAAGAAGGCATGGATGAACTTTGGGATCAGACCAAGGCGGTCTACAACCCCACCACTGAGGTTGAGCCGAAAAAATTCCAGAAGCAGATCGCCTTCAACGTCATTCCCCAAATCGACGTCTTCATGGAAGACGGTTCGACCAAGGAAGAGTGGAAGATGGTTGTCGAGACCAAGAAGATCGTCGATCCGTCGATCAAGGTTACAGCCACCTGTGTCCGCGTTCCGGTGTTCGTCGGCCATTCCGAGGCCGTGAATATCGAGTTCGAGGAATTCCTGGACGAAGACGAAGCCCGCGACATCCTGCGCGAGGCACCGGGCATCATGGTGATCGACAAGCGCGAAGCCGGTGGCTACGTCTCGCCCATCGAATGCGCGGGTGACTTTGCTACGTTCATCAGCCGTATCCGTCAGGATTCGACCGTGGAAAATGGCATCAACCTGTGGTGCGTCTCGGACAACCTGCGCAAGGGCGCGGCCCTGAACGCGGTACAGATCGCTGAACTGCTGGGCCGTGAGGTTCTGAAAAAGGGCTGACGTTCCGGCCCCAATAAAGACCAAGAAGAAACCCGCTGTTTGGTCAGCGGGTTTTTTTGTTTCAGTCAGCCTAGATTGCAAGCCAAACGGGCTCTAGTCGCGCATACAGTTTCTTGGACAGGACATTGAGGCCACAGAACTGCCCTTCCAAATACTGCACCCCGACCTGATTAGTCATAAGCGGACGAAGCAGTCTTTCATACAGTGCCCAATTCCCCCGTCGCAGTTTACACAATCGGCGACGGTTCGAACCATTCGAAGTTCGAGATGCACAACCTTTCACTCCCATGTGTTCTTTTTTTTGTTCGGCACCTCCCTCAACTTACTTTAGGGCAAAAGACGTTCGCAGTAATACTTAATGCTGAGGTTTCTGACATGCTCAAAGGCATCTCGAAGCGTATCACAATAGGCGTATTGGTTGCCGTGGCAGCCGTAATCGGCGTAGGCGTCACTTGGTTCATACTTTATGGACCTGGGACTTGGACTGGTAACATCTCCAATCGCAAACTTTCCGATACGACCGCCAATGCTAGCCTGCCGAGACAGGCAAACGGGCAATCTGCCAATCTTCTATCGGCCTTTCACGGGCTTGACGCTTTGCCGCGGCTTTCCAATGTGATTTGCAAAGGTTCAAAGGGCTATTCTGGGATGCCTGTTATCTTCTCGACCGAGATAGACGTCGCCACGATGCAGGCGGGTGACTTTCAGGTCAGGACTAGGTCTGGCGAAATTGGGATCATGCACTGCGTGTCTGTTCTTCCCGCCACTGATCCGGGAGAGCTGCGTACCGTACTCTTGATCGGGCGGTTGGGCCCTTCGGACACGGACCCACCAGTCAGCGTTGAAATCGTGGGTCATCTGCATTCGATCGACGGGTCGATGGATTTTCGCGGAGCCAGTACGCCAGTAATACCCCTTGAAGACGGGCCATCGATCGCATGGGCTGAGGTTGTGGAAGACTGGACACTTGTTGGCACGCTGGGCCCACCTCGGGTCAGGGGCAGCCTCTGCCAAACAGAGGGCATCGTTCAGGCGGTCCGTGTTGTGTGGGAGGGCGGCGTGACGCTGGAAGACGGTACCGAGCCCGGCGAGGCTGAGCGCGATCTCTACGCGATCACCGTCGAAGCGGCGGATGGGACCCGGCGCGAGGTGAAGCCAGCAGAGCTGGCAAACTTAGGCGATGGAGACAACAACCACATGCTCTGTATGGATACGAAAGACCAACCCATCTCGGTATCCTTCCCAGAGGGAATCCTGACAGACCCAAATGGCGACCTTAACCCGGTCACAAAGGTGGCTATCACACCTCTACCTTGACCACTTGAAAACCGAAATTTGGGGTTTGGGACTCGCCTCCTTAGTGCACGCCCCGGATAACTTTAAGATCTAAACCCATGACAATCCTTACGCAACGCGTGCAAGTAACCGCTGTGGGCGCGAGGCGGCCCTCAATGAGGTAAATTTGCCCGGTCTGTTGACAAAGACGGGCTGGCTTGCCACCTAAATAACAAACCTTGATCGCGGCAGATGTGACCAATCACACCTCAGGCGGTGTCCCGCGCAAGGTGGCTGAGGCAGAGTATGCAGGTTTCGACCAAACGCAGAATTGGCAGAACTCTGACCATCGGATGCGCGAGTGTTCTGATGGCGCTTGTCTTCATTAGCTTTACCGGGCAAATCTTTGCCGTTGGGGACTCGATTGCCCTTTTGCGCCCGCAAGCTGGTATATTGCTGGTACTCTGTTCAGCGCTGTTGCTGTACCTGCGCGCCAGGTATCTCGCTTTGACAACCTTTGCCATTGCTGCGATGGCCCTTGGTTCGATCGCCACCAGCTATGCTGCACCCTCTGCCGATTGCAACGGCACTTGCCTGACGCTTTATCAGAAAAACCTGATGAGCAAAGCTTGGCCGCGCTATTCATTGGCGGACGACATTGTCGCATCCGACGCCCAGGTTGTGACATTGCAGGAAGTGTCCAGCCACAACCAGAAATACATGAGCAACCTGTTCGAACACTACCCGTCCAAGACTGTTTGCGGCTTTCGACCCGAACAAAGCGTTGCCATCCTGACAACCCTGCCCATCGTGGAAAACTCTGAGTTCTGTCTGAAAGGCTCGGGGCTGGTTGGCATTCAGGTCGAGGCCCCTGACGGTACTTCAGTCTGGATTGTATCGATTCACCTGAATTGGCCGTTTCCTTATGATCAAGCGCAGCAAAGTCAGGTTATCGCTGATCGCATTGCGGATTTGGACGGCCCTGTCCTGATTGCCGGCGATTTCAACATGGTACCATGGGGGGCAAGCGTTCAGCGGATCGCTGCGGCGGCGGACAATCAAAGCTTTGGAACCGCCCTGAATACGCATCATCTTGGCAGTTGGAAGGTGCCGCTGCCGATAGACAACCTACTCTTCCCCAAAGGCACAATCGGAACGGTCGAATTGCGCCCTTTCATGGGATCGGACCATCTGGGAAAGCTTGCCAGGATTCGAATAGAGTGACGTACGCGGGCTGGGCGCTCACATGCTAAACAGGTGTGGTTTTCGACAGAGATTGTGCCGTCCACCGCAGGCCCAAATCAAAAAAGAGCCGCTTCAGACGGGAACAAACTTCTTCTGATAGGGATCAAAGCATTCCAGTCCGCCTGCACCGATATCTGTCCACAAGCCATGCAGGCTCAGCGCGCCTTGCCCGACCGCCTCCGAGATGAACGGAAAGGTCATCAGGTTTTCCAGAGACGCCACAACCGCATGGCGTTCGAACTGCCGCGCCTGATCGACACGGTCTTCGATATTGGCCACCAGTTCGTATTTGGGTTTGAGGATGTCCATCCACCGGCCCACAAAGCTTTCCTTGACCTCCAATTGGGGTGCTTCCCCTTTGCACATGTCGATGCACCCCTGAACACCGCCACATTGCGAATGACCCAACACGATCAGATGCGCGACCTTCAGCGCCGTGACGGCGTATTCGATTGCCGCGCTGGTGCCGTGATGATCACCGTCCGGCGCGTATGGCGGCACCAGATTGGCAATGTTGCGGTGAATAAAGAAATCGCCCTGATCGGCCCCGAACATGGAAGTCACATGCACCCGGCTGTCGCAGCAGGATATTACCATCGCACGAGGGCGCTGCCCCTCTTCTGCCAACCGTTTGTACCAAACCTGGTTCTCGGAATATGTCGTGGCTTTCCACCCGTGATAGCGCTTGACCAGATAGGTCGGCAAAGGCTTGGCAAAGTCCATTGTGTTGTCCCAGTTCTTCTCGCTTCAGGACGCTCTAAACCGAATTCAAGAAAAATTCGAGCCATTATCCAGATTCACTGCAAGGTTTTGCAAAGGAATTTCCCGCCAATATCAAAACAACGCCGTGGGGGCGTCAAAATTAAGGGTGAATGTGGTGGAAAAGATAATCGCGCTTGAACACAAGGAATCCGTCCGGCTGGACCCGGATCAACTCGGCGGGCTGTATAGCCAATTGGGGGACAAGAACGCGTTGGACGTGCTGTGCCGCACGGTTGAGGAACTGGCCGTGCGTCTTTCAAACTGTGAACGGTTTTGGCGGCACCGCGAATGGGCCGATCTGCGCAAATGTGCCAAATCGCTGGTTGCAATCTCTGAACAGGTCGGGATGACGGCGCTGGCGCGCGTAGCCGCTGATGTGGCCCAAACCGTCGATGCCGGTGATGCGGTGGCGGCTGCTGCGACCTTGGGGCGGCTGATCAGAGTGGGCGAACGTTCATTGACCGCCGTATGGGACCAGCAGGATCTTTCCGTCTGACGGGGGTTGCAGGTGGATCAGGCGCAGCTAGTCTGTGCGTGGAATTCTAACGCCGAGACGCCCATGACCCTGTCCTTCGCTCTACCCTCTGACACCTCTTTTCCGTTGCATGTGATTGCTCAGCCGGACCTGGAAAGCTGGTTGCAAAAGCAATCGCAGCACGTGCAATCTTGGGTCGCTGTGAACGGGTTTTCGGCGGCCCTGGGTCAGACTTTGTTGGTACCAAGCGCGAGTGGCGCAGCAGAGATGACGCTGGCAGGCTACGGAACCGAAGAAAAACGCACGCGCAAACGGTTCCCGCTGGCCGCTGCCGCTCTGTCTTTGCCAGAAGGAACCTATCACATCGCATCCGGCGTGCCCGCGGACCAGTTAGAGGTTGAATGCCTCGGCTGGCTGTTGGCCGGTTATGCGTTTGATCACTATGCCTCCCAAACCGGTGGGTCAGCGGAACTGGTCGCACCGGATGGGGTGGATGCAGCTCGTATCGAAGCAATGGCGCAGGCCGAGGCTTTGACACGCGATCTGGTCAACACACCCGCGTCGGATATGGGACCAGCACAGCTGCATCAGGCGGTCGAGGCTTTGGCCGCAGAGTTTGGGGCCACTTGCGACACAATCCTTGGTGATGCGCTGCTGGATCAGAACTTCCCGATGATCCACACGGTTGGGCGGGCCGCGGAACAGGCCCCGCGATTGATCGAGCTGAACTGGGGCAACAGCAGCCCAAAGCTGACGCTCGTGGGCAAAGGTGTATGCTTCGACACAGGCGGGCTGAACCTGAAACCGGGTGCCTCGATGGGGCTGATGAAAAAAGACATGGGCGGGGCCGCCAATGTGCTTGGATTGGCTCGCATGATCATGGCGCTGGATTTGCCGGTGCAGCTGCGTGTCCTGATCCCCGCTGTTGAAAACGCGGTTGCGGGTAACGCGTTCCGGCCCGGTGACATTTTGACCTCACGCAAGGGCCTGACGGTTGAGATCAACAACACCGACGCCGAAGGGCGTCTGGTCCTGGCCGATGCCCTGACGTTGGCGGATGAGGGTGAGCCCGATCTGGTGATCTCGATGGCCACGCTCACAGGCGCGGCGCGCGTCGCCGTGGGCCCCGATCTGGCTCCGTTCTATACGGATGATGAAACTTGCGCGTTGGCGCTGTCCAACGCCGCAGTTGTTTCGGCTGATCCGGTCTGGCGTATGCCGTTTCACACACCTTACGAGGCGATGATCGAACCCGGCATCGCCGATCTGGACAATGCGCCTTCGGGCGGGTTCGCAGGTTCGATCACCGCCGCCTTGTTTCTGCGCAGGTTCGTGGGATCGCGCCGCTATATTCATTTCGACATCTATGCGTGGCAGCCCAGCAAGGAACCCGGGCGCAGCAAGGGTGGGCTGGGTCAAGGGCCGCGCGCGATTCTGAACGCTTTGCCCGAGATGTTGGGCCTATGACTCGCCTGCGCATATCCAAACCTGTGGTCGATCTTTTGCGCGACCCTGAAGGGCCTCGCGACAGGCAGGTGCTTTTCGGTGATACGGTTCAAGTCGCAGAAGAAAAGGACGGCTGGAGCCGGGTCATCGCCGACAAAGACGGGTACACTGGCTGGCTGCAAACGGATCAATTGACCCATGATATCCCCGCCACCCGTTGGATCAAAGCACCGGCGACGCATGCATATGAAAGCGCAAACTTCAAAAGCCGCGATCTGGTATCGCTCAGCTTTGGAAGCAAGATCCATGTTTTGGCGGAAACAGATCGCTATCTGGAAACCGAGTGGGGCTTTGTTCCAAAGGTACACACCGCACCAATCTCAGATACGCCACACGACCCGGTTGCTGTGGCCGAATTGTTCCTGGGGACGCCTTATTTGTGGGGTGGAAACAGCCGGTTTGGTATCGATTGCTCTGGGCTTGTCCAAGCTGCGTTGCTGGCCTGCGGCATTCCCTGTCCCGGAGACAGCGGTGATCAGGAACGTGCTTTGGGCACGACACTCGCCGACGGGTCAGCCGCACAAAGGGGCGATTTGTTGTTTTGGAAAGGTCATGTGGCCTGGGTATCCGGAGAAAACATGATTTTGCATGCCAACGCCAGCCATATGGCGGTTGTGTTTGAACCTATGGATCAGGCCATTGAGCGTATTCAGGCGCAGGGCGATGGTCCGATCACAGCTCACAAAAGGCTCTAATCAAGGTTGACCGCCCGGATCAACTTGCGTTCCAACACTCTAAGCACCGCGCGCAAATCGTGGCCGCGTTTCAGGATGCGACCGTCCATTCCGACCACAGAATACATCCCCTGCCGGGACCTAAGCCGCGGGTGCTTTTCGACACGATAGATCGGATGTTCAGCAGTGCGCCGGAAGATCGAGAACACTGCCATGTCGCGCAGGTTCGAGATACCATAGTCCCGCCATTCTCCGGCGGCGACCATCCGGCCATATACGGACAGGATTTGGGACATCTCATGCCGGTCAAAGGCGACGGGCATCTGCGCTGCACTTGCCGAAAACCGGCTGGGAGGCTGCATATTCATACCTCCAGCCTTGCCGGAAATCGCGTTTGAATCAAGCCTGATGCGTTATGACCCAAGAATTCAGGCGGAAGTGTTACCGGCGACCAACCTGACGGCAAATCAGGATCACAGGCAGCAGACCAACGGCTAGAATGACCAGAGATGGCACGGCTGCGCCCTCCAACCTCTCGTCCGAGGCCAGTCTGTAGGCTTGCACCGCCAATGTGTCGAAGTTGAACGGACGCATGATCAGCGTGGCGGGCAATTCTTTCATCACGTCCACGAATACGATCAACAGCGCCGTCAACAGGGAAGGCGTCAGAATAGGCAAATGAACACGCCGCAAGGTCCCCAGCGGTGACTGACCCAGTGACCGCGCAGCGGCATCCATATTGGCGTGCACCGTACTTTGCCCACCTTCATAGGCGCTGAGAGCAGCTGCCAGGAACCGCACCATATAGGCAGCGACAAGCAACCAGATCGAACCTGTGACCAGCAATCCGGTGGACACATCGAAGGTCTTACGCATCCAGGCATCCAGCGCGTTGTCGAACCCGGCGAATGGTACGATCAGACCCACCGCAATCACGCCCCCAGGCACAGCATATCCCAACCGCGCCAGATAAGCCGTCGCTGAGGATGCCCGCCCGGGCCTGAGACGTTGGAAGAACCCGATGCTGATCGCCGCAAAGACGGTGATGACCGCTGCCGTCCCGGCCAGAGTCAGCGAGTTCTGGATGAAACCGATATAGCGCCGCGACAGCAGGTTTTGTTCCGACTCCAGCCCCATCTCAACCAGAATGATCACAGGCAACAAGAACCCGAACAGAACCGGTATCGCACATAGCAGAAAGGCCCCTAAGGCGCGCAGGCCCGTCAGGTCGGCTGCCGGTTGCGCGACATGTTGTTTACCGGCCTGATAATATTTCGCCTTGCCGCGTTGCGTGCGCTCGGCCACGGCCATCACCAGAGCAAAAACCAGCAGGCACAGCGCCAATTGCGCCGCCGCCGCACGGTCCGCCATGGAAAACCAACTGGTGTAGATACCGGTCGCAAAGGTCTGCACGCCGAAATACGAAACGGTGCCAAAATCCGCGATGGTCTCCATCACCGCCAGCAGAACGCCGCCCGCAATTGCCGGCCGTGCCATTGGCAGCGAAACGCGCCGAAACGCCAGCCACGGGTTGTTGCCCAACGCCCGGGCCGCCAAAAACGCCGTTGCGCTTTGCTGCAGAAAGGCCGCCCGTGCCAGCAGATAGACATAGGGGTAAAGCACAAGGATCAGCATCACCGCCGCGCCCTCGGTCGAGCGTATTTCCGGGAACCAATAGTCGCGCGGCCCCCAGCCTGTCACGTCCCGCAATGTGCTTTGAACGATCCCCGGGTGGTCCAGAATGAACGTGTAGGCATAAGCCAAAACATAGGCGGGAAAGGCCAGTGGCAGCACAAGTGCGATTTCCAAAAAGCGTACGCCGGGGAAGCGGGTCATCGTAACCAGCCAAGCGGCTCCGGTGCCGATACTAAAGGTACCTGCTGCAACCAGTACAACAAGGATCAGGGTCGTGACCGTATAACTCGGCAACACCGTTTGCATCAGATGCGAGATCGTATCCGTCCCACCCGTCACTGCTGCCAATACCACGGCAAGCATGGGCAACAGGCAAGCCCCCGCCACGATATACGCGATCCCCGCCAACAGCCGGGTTCCGCGTACGCCACGATTGCGCGATCCGTTTTGTGAGTATTCGATTTCGGCCATCATCCCGGCTGTTAACTGACAAAGGCGAAGGGTCCGCCTTTAATCGACCAAAAAGCTCGGAAACACCAGTACGTAGGCCAATAAATCTGCGGCATTAAATGCCGCAGACCCATTTTCTAAGGCTATTCGTAAACCCGCTGGTCCTCGATGACCAAGCCATCTTTGGGAAGCGAACCCGGGGCCACGACCTCGATCGCGCCTTTCAGCTTCAGCACTTCGGCAACTGACTTGGCGTAGGCGGGGTTTTCGCCGCCCGCGCTTTCGATTTGGACGGTCATCGTGTCCATCTCACCCTGACGCATCGCGATGACGCGGGCTTTGACAATCTCGTCATGCTTGTCGACCAGCGCCGCCACTTGCTCTGGGCGAACGAACATACCCTTGATCTTGGTGGTCTGGTCCGCGCGGCCCATCCAGCCCTTGATCCTTGTGTTGGTGCGGCCGCAAGGCGAAACGCCCGGCATCACCGCCGACAAATCACCTGTTGCAAAGCGGATCAACGGGTAATCGGGGTTCAAAGAGGTCACAACAACCTCGCCCACTTCACCCGGAGCGACCGGAGTACCAGTTCCGGGGGTGACAATCTCGACGATCACATGTTCGTCGATGATCATTCCCTCCATCGCTGGGCTTTCATATGCAATGTTGCCCAGATCGGCTGTCGCATAACATTGTAGGCACGAAATCCCGCGATCAGCATATTCCTGACGCAGTGACGGAAACAGCGCCCCGCCACCAACGGCGGCCTTTGAGAAGTTCAGCGAAACGCCCATCTCATCGGCTTTGTCCAGAATGACTTTCAGATAATCCGGCGTTCCTGCGTAGGCCGTACAACCGACATCCCGCGCCGCTGTCACCTGCAATTCCGTCTGTCCAGTGCCCGCAGGCAAAACGGCTGCGCCAACCGCGCGTGCACCATTTTCAAAGATCATGCCCGCCGGGGTCAGGTGATAGCCAAAGCAGTTCTGCACGATATCTCCAACGCCCACACCTGCAGCATTCAGGAAGCGACCCATGCGCCACCAGTCGTGATCCGTGCTGCCCGGTTCATAAATTGGGCCCGGCGACTGGAATACATGATGAAAATGCCGCGCGGGCTTCACCGTAAACCCACCAAAGGGCGGCCGTTCGGCTTGCGCGCGGGTCAGGTCCGACTTTCGCAACACCGGCAAAAGCGGCAAATCTTCCGTTGAAACTACTTTATTAGTGTCTGAATCCGACAGGTGCGCCGCGAACCCGGGCGCGGATGACACGCGCTTGATCTGTTCCACAAGCGCTGCCGCCTGATCTGAGGCGCGTTGGTCTGCCGAGCGCGTTTCGAGTGCATCGAAATAGGTCATCGCCATATCCTCCATCCGCTCACAGCCACCTCTTGCGGCGGCGATAAGATCGCACGTCGCGGAAGCTTTTGCGGCCTTCATCTGACATGCCGAGGTAGAATTCTTTCACATCTGGGTTCTCGCGCAGCTCGGCAGCAGGGCCATCCATCACCACGCGCCCGGATTCCAAAATGTATCCGTAATGTGCAAACCGCAGAGCCACGTTTGTATTCTGTTCTGCCAAAAGGAAGGACACGCCTTCTTTCTCATTGAGGTCTTTAACGATCCCGAAAATCTCTTCGACCAACTGCGGCGCAAGACCCATCGAAGGCTCGTCAAGCAGAATCGTTTCAGGTCGCGACATCAAGGCCCGACCCATCGCGACCATCTGTTGCTCACCGCCCGAGGTATAGCCCGCTTGTGACTTGCGACGCTCTTTCAGGCGCGGGAAATAATTATAGACCAGTTCCAGATCCTGCTGAACCGCTGCGGACCCATCTTTGCGGGTATAAGCCCCCGTCAGCAGGTTTTCTTCAACAGTCAGGTGTTCAAAACAGTGGCGGCCTTCCATCACCTGGATGACGCCTTTTTCCACCAGGTCAGCCGGATCGCTTTCATGCACGCTTACACCGCGATACTTGATCGAACCTTTTGTAACTTCGCCCCGTTCCGAATGCAGCAGGTTCGACACAGCCTTGAGCGTTGTCGTCTTGCCAGCGCCATTGCCGCCCAGCAATGCCGTGATGCCCCCTTTTGGAACAGTCAGGCTGACGCCCTTCAGCACGAGGATTACGTGATTGTAGATCACCTCGATATTGTTGACTTCAAGCAGGGTTTCCGCCTGCACGTCAGTGGTATTTGCCGCATCCAGCATCAGCGCGTGTCCTCATGCCTGCCCAGCTTGGGGCGTCTGTAAGGAGCGGCAGCGAAACCGCCACTCCGAATGTTAGGGTGCCCCGGATAGGTTCCGGGACACTGGGTTGGCTTACTCGCAGCGCTGCGAGATGTTGTTTTCAGCCGCATAGGCTGCCGAGTCTTCCTCGATCAGCGCGTTGATGACCTCGACGTCAGTTGGCTTGAAATCCTGAACAGGGTTCCATGTTCCAGCGGCTGCATCCCACTGAACAACACCAACAAGACCCGGACCGCCGTGATTGTCACATGAGACCGAGAACTCGGGCCCGAACCCTGCCATGCCCAGCGCTTCCATCTTGGCGTTGGTGATTTCAAGCGCTTCCATGCCATCGCGCATCATCGACGCGTCGATATCTGCTGTGCCATGCATCTCTTGTGCAGTTTTGACCGCCTCGGCTGCCAGCATCGCCGCATAGAGACCGCGATTATACTGCACCGTGCCCAGCTGATCGCCTGCACCTGCGGCCTTACCAGAATCGACAACGTATTTCTGCAGGTCCTCATAAACCGGGTAGTCGTCACCCAGACCGGTGAAGGTCAGCGCCTTGTAGCCGGTGGCCTTTTCACCTGCGGGTTGCACGTCGAATTCAGCACCAGACCACCAGACACCGATGAAGTTTTCCATCGGGAAACGGATGTTGGCAGCTTCCTGAACCGCAACTTGGTTCATGACACCCCAGCCCCACATGATGACAAAGTCAGGCTTTTCACGACGAATTTGCAGCCACTGCGACTTCTGCTCCTGACCGGGGTGGTCGACAGGAAGCAGTGTAAGGTCATAGCCATGCTTTTCGGCCAGTGTCTCGAGCGTGCGGATCGGCTCTTTGCCGTAGGCCGAGTTGTGATAGACCAGCGCAATCTTCTTGCCGCTCAGGTCTCCGCCATTGCTATCCAACAGATAGTTGATCGCGCCGGATGCACCGTTCCAGTAGTTGGCAGGATAGTTGAACACGTGGCTGAACACTTTACCGTTCGCCGCTGAGGTTCGGCCATATCCCATCGTGTGCAGAGGAATGCCATCAGCCGTCACTTTTGGGATCAGCTGATACGTGATGCCGGTCGACAACGGCTGATACACCAGCGCGCCTTCGCCCTTGGTCGATTCATAGCATTCCACACCTTTTTCGGTGTTGTACCCGGTTTCGCATTCCAGCACGCGGGCAGGAACGCCACCGATGCCGCCATCGCGTTCGTTCAGCAGGGTGAAATAGTCGGCATAACCGTCAGCAAACGGGATACCGCCTGCAGCATAAGGGCCAGTCCGGTAGCTGAGCGACGGGAACACAAGGTCGGCCATGACCGGACCTGCGGCCATCACGGCGCCCAGCGCCAGGGTTGCCAGTTTCTTGTTCATCGGGTGTCTCCTCCCTTGATTAATCCGATGTTGGTTTTCGGGCTTGTTGCACCCGTCTTTTCGTTGGACCGGCCCCTCAATGCGGGAACGGCCAGAGTCTGAGTTTCTCTTTGGCCACGCGCCACAATTGGGCCAGCCCGTGTGGTTCGAGGATCAGGAACATGATGATCAGTGCACCCACAATCACGAGGTTAAGGTGCGCCACGATATCTGTCGGCCAGCCAAGCAGGTCGACGCCAAGCAGTTTTAGAACCACAGGCAGCAAAACCAGGAAGGCCGCCCCGGCGAATGACCCAAAGATCGAGCCTAACCCGCCAATAATCACCATGAACAGCACCAGGAATGATTTCTGGATACCAAAGACCTCACCCACTTCGACCGCACCCAGGTAAACCGCAAAGAACAGCGCGCCCGAGATGCCGACAAAGAACGAACTGACGGCAAATGCAGTGAGCTTGGCCTTGAGCGGGTTCACTCCAATGATTTCGGCTGCGATGTCCATGTCGCGGATCGCCATCCAGGTCCGACCCGTTGTTCCACGGGTCAGGTTACGCGCAATTATGGCGCAGACTGTCAGGAAGATCAGGCAGAACAGGTATGTGGCCCAGGCCGGCGCATTCGGACCGGTGATGATGATGCCGAACACGTCCCGCTCGGGCGCGTTGATCTGACCTGATGCCGAATAGTTGTAGAACCACGGCACCCGGTTGAAGAGCCAAACCAGAAAGAACTGTGCCGCCAACGTGGCCACGGCCAGATAAAACCCTTTGATTCGCAGTGACGGTAAGCCGAACAAAACGCCCACAAAGGCTGTTATGCCCCCGGCAAGGATCACGTGGATGAACATGCTCACATCGGGGAAAGCGGTCATCAGCTTGTAGCAGGCATAGGCCCCGACCGCCATGAAACCACCGGTGCCCAGGCTGACCTGTCCGCAATAGCCCACCAGAATGTTCAGCCCGATCGCGGCAATCGCATAGATCAGGAACGGCAGCAACAGCGCGTTGGCCCAATAGTCGTTGATGATGAAGGGAATAATACCAAAAGCCACCGCCAGGACGACGTAATACCGGTACCGGTCGAACTTGATCGGGAAGGTCTGGCTGTCATCAATGTACGAGGTTTTGAAATCCCCGGCTTCACGATAGAACATGTCTTACTTTCCCCATTCTTCCTGTGCCCGGTTACGGGCTGCGGCATCCAATTGGTTGGATCCTTTGGCATATCCGCTCGCCTCTGAGGCGCGCACCAGTTTCAAGTAGGCCAGAACCCCCATGATCAGGCCCGCAAAGGCTAGGATCGCGGCGATGGTCAGCTGGCCTTCTGTCAGGTCGTCTGATGTGAGGGCGATGTACCCGAAGGCCCAGAACCCGGCCCATGCGATCACGTTGATGATGGCGATCAGCTTGGTCATGCCCTACACCCTCTCAATGATCTTCTCGCCGAACAGGCCTTGCGGTCGAAACACCAGGAAGATCAGTGCAAGAACATAGGCGAACCAGTTCTCGGTCGCGCCGCCCAGCGCCGGGCCAAGCGCGAATTCGAACAGTTTTTCGCCCACACCGATGATCAGCCCGCCCACAATGGCACCGGGGATTGAGGTGAAACCGCCCAGCATCAGCACCGGCAGGGCCTTGAGCGCGATGAGCGAAAGCGAGAACTGAACGCCTGATTTGGTGCCCCACATGATCCCTGCGACCAGAGCGACGAAGCCTGCCACCGACCAGACCATGATCCAGATGAAGTTCAGTGAGATCCCGACCGACAGTGCCGCCTGGTGGTCATCCGCCACCGCGCGCATCGCACGGCCCTGTTTGGTGTACTGGCTGAACGCCACCAGCGCAGCCACCAACAGTGCGGCAATCACTGTGGCTACAATGTCCAGATTGTCGATGAAGAAGCCGTAATCGAATATGTTAAAGGTCGTCTCGTCGATCCACAGGTTGATCCCTTGTGGCAGACCAACATCAAGCGTCTTGATCTCGGACCCCCACATCAGGTCGGCCACGCCCTCAAGGAAATAGGCCAGACCGATGGTCGCCATGAACAGAATGATCGGCTCTTGCCCGACCAGATGGCGCATCACGAAGCGCTGCACCGCCCAGGCCAACAGCACCATGACCGCCATCGTCAGAATGATCGCCACCAGCGCAGGCACGTTCCAGCCGAAGTAATGAATATGAGTGCCGAATATAGCGTTGATCAGATGCGCAAACGGCACCTGACCTTTCATGATCCCAACCAGCGTCATCGCAGCGAACAGGGCCATAACCCCCTGCGCATAATTGAAAATCCCCGAAGCCTTGTAGATCAGCACAAAGCCCAGCGCGACCAGAGCATAGAGCACCCCGGCCATGAGACCGTTGAGGATGACCTCCATCGCAAATACGAGTTGTTCAGGCATTTGCGCCTCCCCAAATTTCTGTCTGGATATCAATCATGGCTGACCCCCAGATAGGCGTCGATGACCTCTTGATTGTTGCGCACCTCGTCCGGTGTGCCGTCCCCGATCTTCTTGCCATAATCCATCACGACCACCCGATCGCTCAGGTCCATCACAACACCCATGTCATGTTCGATCAGGGCAATCGTTGTGCCAAACTCATCATTCACGTCGAGGATAAAGCGGCTCATGTCCTCTTTCTCTTCAACGTTCATGCCTGCCATGGGTTCATCCAGCAGCAGCAGCTTGGGTTCCGCAGCCAGCGCTCGCGCCAGTTCGACGCGTTTTTTCAAACCATAAGGCAGTCGGGACACCGGTGTTTTGCGGATGTGCTGAATCTCAAGGAAATCGATAATCTTCTCGACCGCCTCACGGTTCTCCGTCTCTTCCGCCTCGGCCTTGCCCTTCCACCAAGCCTGCTGAAACATGTTGGTTTTCATAAAGCTCAGCCGCCCGGTCATGACATTGTCCAGAACGCTCATACCTTCGAACAGAGCAATGTTCTGAAAAGTCCGTGCGATGCCTTGTTGCGCAACCTCATAAGGCCGCATTGGCGGGCGCTTTGATCCGTGGAACCAAACTTCGCCCTCTTGCGGGACGTAAAAGCCCGAGATCACGTTCAGCATCGAGGACTTACCCGCCCCGTTCGGCCCAATGATCGCGCGGATCTCACCTTCGCGAATGTCGAACGAGATATCCTTGATCGCCACCACACCACCAAAACGCAGCGTGATGTTCTTCATTTCCATCACCACACCGCCAATCTGGCGGCCGTCTTCGGTGACATATCCTTCGGAATTATCCAGCATCAGTTACTCCCTGACACAAAAACGAGAAGATGGGCGGCAGGTCGAGCGGCGCTCATTCCGCCGCAACCTTGTGCTGCGCGACCGGCACAACCGGTGCGTCTACAATCTCCAGAGTTGCAGAAATCGAGCCCTTGCGGCCATCCTCATAGGTCACTTCGGTGGTGGTCGAAACGCTCTCGGACCCATCATATAGCGCGGCAATGATGTCGTGGAACTTGTCCTCGACAAAGCCGCGGCGCACTTTGCGGGTCCGGGTCATCTCGCCATCATCGGCATCCAGTTCCTTGTGCAGAACCACAAAGCGATGCACCTGGCAGCCCGACAGCATTTCATCTGCCGCGACCGATTTGTTGACCTCTTCCACATGGCCACGAATCGTCTCTAACACGCGGGGATGACCCGCCAGTTCTTGATAGGACGCATAGGCCACGTTGTTACGCTCGGCCCAGTTCCCCACTGCCGTCAGGTCGATATTGATAAAGGCTACACAGCGATCCTTGCCGTTGCCAAACAGGACAACTTCAAGGATATCGGGATAGAATTTCAGTTTGTTCTCGACATATTTCGGCGCAAACATCGACCCGTCGGCCATTTTGCCCACATCCTTTGCACGATCGATGATCCGCAAGTGACCCGAGGTCTCTTCAATGAACCCCGCATCCCCGGTGGCCACCCACCCCTCGGCATCCTTTGTCGAGGCAGTCGAATCGGGATTGTTGTAGTACTCAACAAACACGCCAGGCGAGCGATAGTGAATCTCACCCTTATCGTCGATCTTCAACTCCACATCCGGCGCGGGAACGCCAACTGTATCGGCACGCACCTCGCCATCCGGCTGTACGGTGATGAAGACGGTTGCCTCGGTCTGACCGTAAAGCTGTTTCAGGTTGATGCCCAAAGAGCGATAGAAATCAAAGATTTCCGGCCCAATCGCCTCACCCGCCGTATATCCAACGCGGAAGCGGCCATAGCCCAGCGTATCCTTGAGCGGCCCATAAACCAGCAGATTGCCCAACGCGTATTTCAGCTTGTCGCCAAAGCCCACCGGCTTGCCGTCTAACAACAAACCACCAACCTTCTTGGCATGCGCCATGAAGTGGTGGAACATGCGCTGCTTCAGCTTGCCCGCATCCTCCATCCGGATCATCACATTGGTCAGCTGCGTTTCGAACACGCGCGGCGGTGCGAAGAAATAGGTCGGCCCGATCTCGCGCAGGTCCGTCATCATGGTGTCAGCGCTTTCGGGGCAGTTCACGCAGAAGCCGCACCAATAGGCCTGACCGATCGAGAAAATGAAGTCACCCACCCAAGCCATTGGCAGATAAGACAGAATGTCCTCGTTCCGTGTCAGGTGATCAAATTCAGCAGAATTCTTTGCGCTTTCAATGACATTGCGGTTCGACAGCACCACACCCTTGGGTTTGCCTGTGGTGCCCGAGGTATAAAGCATCACGCAGGTATCGTCATAGGTGATCGCTGCGATGCGCTTGTCCAGTTCCGCGTCAAACCGTGCATGACCGGCACTGCCCTCGGCCATAATGTCATCAAGCGCGTTCATCTGGGAATGGTCATACTTCCGCATCCCGCGCTTGTCGGTATAGAGGATGTGTTTGACCTGATGAAGGTTTTCCTGAATTTCGATGACCTTGTCGACCTGCTCCTGATCGCCGCAGACCACGTATTTCGCGCCGCAATGTTCCAGCACATAGGCCATCTCTTCGGCGACTGAGTCCTGATACAGAGGCACAGGCACCGCGCCCACCATCTGCGCGGCAACCATCGACCAATAATGCGCAGGACGGTTGCGGCCTATGACGGCGATATGGTCGCCTTTCTCAACGCCCAATTCCAGAAACCCAAGCGCAATCGCTCGAATCTCTTTGGCGGCTTCCGCCCAGGACCAGCATTGCCAGATTCCGAATTCTTTTTCCCGATAGGCCGGGGCATCCCCGAACTGGGTCACATTGCGATGTAGCAGCGCCGGAAGAGACTGCATCCCTTCAGCGCCCGACTGCGTCTGAGCCAATCTTTCTCTCCTCCCCATCCGGCCCCTCCTCCGAGCCGGAAACGACAGATCGGGAACACGCCCCGGGTGTCGATGTCCCGATAAGGGACGCAGGAAAGATCAACGTCAAGTTTTGCCTGATGTTTTCTCAATTCTTACGAATTGTAACAGGGGTGAAAGGGTGTTCCTGAGAATTGAACGGTTTACAAGATCTCGCTTGGCGAGGCAGGCGATATGTGCGACCTCTAATGCATATGTGTTTTAGGCTATTTTTTAGGTAAGTTGATGACCAACACCATCTATCGGCTTTTCTTCATATTAAGCTTGCTCACGGGATCAGGGGCAGTTGCAGAGCAACCCTCGGAGGTACTGATCCAGGGGCATATTAAAGTTGAAGACGATGAAGTTGTTTTTCGGTTTACGTGTGAAGAGTCTGCGGATTGCAAGGTTGCTATGGGAGATTTTGAAAGCACTCTAAGGCCAGGGCTCAATATCGTTTTCTTCCAGATCGCAAAAAGTACAGGCAAGTTGCAGTTCATCGATGAACACGGTCACGCAATCATCCAATATGGAAAAGACGTCAAAACCTTCTCAATATTTGATGCAGCAGACGATGACTTTGTCAGAAATGGCGCAAATACTCCGGTCGGGTATCTCAAACTGTCAGCGACGCGCGTTGAATAAGTCCGGAACCAGCATGTGCGGCTACAACCAATCCCGCAAAATTGGGATCAGCGGTATGTCCGCCGCAGGCATCGGATAATTCCGCAAATCGTTCGCGCGCACCCATTTCAGCGCCTGACCCTCCTTGGACTGCGGTATCCCCTCCCACTTCCGACAAGCAAACAGCGGCATCAGCAAGTGGAAATCGTCATAGCTGTGGCTGGCAAAAGTCAGCGGCGCGAGGCACGAGGCCCAGGTGTCGATGCCCAGTTCCTCATGCAATTCGCGGATCAGGGCGACTTCGGGGGTTTCGCCGGGTTCGATTTTGCCTCCAGGGAATTCCCACAGACCGGCCATGGATTTGCCTTCGGGACGTTGGGCCAGCAGGACACGGCCCTCGATGTCGATGAGAGCGACAGCAGATACCAGTATAGTTTTCACGAGCGATAATCCGCGTTGATCTCGATGTATCCATGGGTCAGGTCGCAGGTCCAAACGGTGGATTTGCCTTCGCCCAGTCCAAGGTCGACCGCGATCACAAGGTCCTGACCCTTCATATATTCGGCCGCATCCTCCTCACGGTAGTCAGGGCTGACCCAACCTTTTTCCGCCACCAGAATGTCACCGAACGAGATGCTCAGAAGGTCCCGATCCGCCGCCGCACCGGATTTGCCGATGGCCATGACAATGCGGCCCCAGTTCGGGTCCTCGCCCGCGATGGCGGTTTTGACCAGCGGCGAGTTGGCAATTGCCAAACCATGCACCTTGGCGTCCATGTCCGAGACGGCCCCGGTTACGCGAATCTCCACAAATTTTGTGGCCCCTTCCCCGTCACGCACGACCTGTTGCGCGAGGTCCAGCATCACGGTTTCCAGCGCTTCGGCAAAGGCGGCATTGCCAGTGGCGTTCACGCCAGATGCCCCGGTGGCGCACAGCAACAGGCTGTCCGAGGTCGACGTATCGCTGTCCACGGTAATGCAGTTGAAGGTCCGGTCAGTCTGCGCGCTCAGTATGGACTGCAGCGCAGATTGCTCGAGTTGCGCGTCTGTGAAAATATAGACCAGCATCGTCGCCATATCGGGCGCGATCATGCCGGATCCCTTCGCAATCCCAGCAATAGAGACTGTTTTCCCGTCAATCTCGACCTGAGCAGACGCCCCTTTCGGGAAGGTGTCGGTGGTCATGATTGCCCGTGCTGCATCCTCGATAGCATGGCGGCTCAGGCCGGATTTCAACGTCTCAAGCTGCGAAACGATACGGTCATGGGGCAACGGTTCACCAATCACCCCGGTGGACGAGGTAAAGACGCGTTCTATCGGAACGCCGGTGGCCTTGGACACGGCTTGCGTCACCTCGGCCACCGAGGTCTGGCCATAGTGGCCTGTAAAGGCATTGGCATTGCCCGAGTTCACCAGGATCGCCGCAGGCCCTTCGCTGGACCCACCGATCTTGTCCTGACAGTCCAGCACCGGCGCAGCCCGTGTGGCCGAGCGGGTAAAGACCCCGGCGACCGAAGTGCCTGGGTCCAAAACGGCCAGCATGACGTCGGTACGGCCCTGATAACGCACCCCGGCCTCGACAGTTGCGAAGCGCACACCGTCAATCGCGGGCAGGTCAGGGAATGACGCTGGGGCCAGCGGTGAAACCTTGGTAATCTTGGCCACGGGTCTTTACTCCTGAATCAGGTCCAGTTGGCGCATCATTTCGTGGCCTGCACCATCCAGCGCGGGACGCTCGATCTGTGACTGTTGCGTAAGCTCATCAATACGGGCCTGAATGACGTCCTGCTGGATCGTCTGCACAAGTTCTTCGCGCACAATGTCCAATTCAGGCGCTTCGGTCTTGCGCTTGTCATTCAGCTTGACCAGATGCCAGCCAAATTGGGTCTGAACCGGATCCGAGACCTGCCCTTTTTCAAGCGCGATCACGGCGCCTTCGAACTCGGGCACCATTTGGCCCTTGCCAAACCAACCCAGCGCGCCCCCATTGGGGCCGGACGGCCCAGTCGAGTTTTCGCGCGCAAGCTCGGCAAAGTCGGCACCTTCATCCAGCTGCAGCTTAAGCTCTTTTGCTTTTTCCTCGGTCTCGACAAGGATGTGGCTGGCATCAAATTCGTCTTCGCCTGCGAAATCTTTGAATTGCGCATCGTAGGCCGCTTGAATGGCATCATCCGTGACCGCAGCCTCTGTCAACGCGGCGACCGTCTGTACCGCACGCAGCGATCGCTCTTCATTCTCTAAACGCAGGGCGTTTTCAGTGTTCAGGTCATCTTGCTGCTGACCTAGCAATTGTTGCTGGATCAATTGTTCCAGAACAAAGTCGAACAAAACGTCGTCTTCTGCCTGCTGATACTGCGGGGGCAAAACGGCAACGGTCGCTATCACGTGACCAAGTGTGATCTCGTCACCGTTCACACGCGCAACAACTGTGGACGCATCGGGTTGGGTTTCGGCGGCCAGCGGCAGCGCCATCATGGCAGTCAGAGCCAGCGATGGCAGAAAAGTGAGGCCTTTGGGCATTGAATCATCCTATTTCCTTGCCGCGACAGGGCGCAGCGTTGACACTCTGGAACCTGCCGCTTACATCGCTTTGAAGCCTTGGACAGGGCCGCCTTTCACCCCCCGTATCTATGGGTTGCGCGCAAGGTGGGCAAGCCTGTCGCAACCAAGACAAGAACAGATCCGCTGGAGTGAACATGCTGGGACTCGGAACGCTCGCCAAAAAGGTGTTCGGAACACCGAACGACCGCAAGATCAAGGCGACCCGCCCCCTGATCGAAAAGATCAACGCATTGGAACCCGAATTTGAGAAACTGTCGGATCAGGGTCTGATCGAAAAAACGGAAGAACTGCGCAAACGGGCGCTGGATGGCGAAAGCCTAGACAGTCTGCTGCCCGAAGCCTTTGCCAACGTGCGCGAAGGTGCAAAGCGCGCGCTTGGTTTGCGGGCCTTTGACGTGCAGTTGATGGGCGGAACCTTCCTGCATCAGGGCAATATCTCGGAAATGAAAACGGGTGAGGGCAAGACACTGGTCGCGACCTTCCCTGCCTATCTGAACGCTTTGACCGGCAAGGGCGTGCATGTGGTCACGGTGAACGAATACCTGGCCAAGCGCGACTCGGAATGGATGGGCAAGGTGTTTGCCGCCGTGGGCATGACCACCGGTGTGATCTGGTCGGGCCAGCCCGATGATGAAAAGATGGCCGCTTATAAGTGCGACATCACCTATGCCACCAATAATGAGCTGGGTTTCGATTATTTGCGCGACAACATGAAGGCAGATCTGGAACAGGTTTATCAGAAACACCACAACTTCGCGATTGTGGACGAGGTCGACTCGATCCTAATCGACGAGGCGCGGACGCCGCTGATCATCTCGGGGCCTGCACAGGACCGCTCGGATCTGTACACAGCGATTGACGCGCTGATCCCAACGCTAAGCGATGACCATTTCAGTTTGGATGAAAAGTCGCGCAACGTGACCTTCACGGACGAGGGCAACGAGTTTCTGGAAGCTCAGTTGTTACAGGCAGGCCTGATTCCCGAAGGCCATTCCTTGTATGACCCCGAAAGCACCACGGTCGTGCACCACGTGAACCAGGGTCTGCGCGCGCACAAGCTTTTCCAACGGGACAAGGATTACATTGTCCGGGACGGCAACGTTGTTCTGATCGACGAGTTCACTGGCCGTATGATGCCGGGTCGCCGCCTGTCGGAAGGCCTGCATCAGGCGATTGAGGCCAAGGAAGGTGTGCAGATCCAGCCCGAAAACGTGACGCTGGCCAGCGTGACCTTCCAGAACTATTTCCGCTTGTATGACAAGCTGGGTGGTATGACCGGGACTGCGTTGACCGAGGCTGAGGAATTTCAGGAAATCTACGGTCTGGGCGTGGTCGAGGTTCCAACCAACAAGCCAATTGCCCGTATCGACGAGGATGATCAGGTTTATCGCACCGCAATGGAAAAATATGGCGCGATGATCAGCGAAACCCAAAAGGCGCAGGAAAAAGGTCAGCCGGTTCTGCTGGGTACCACTTCGATCGAGAAGTCCGAGCTGCTGAGCCAAATGCTGACCAAAGAAGGCATCGAGCACAACGTTCTGAATGCCCGTCAGCACGAGCAAGAGGCGCAGATCGTTGCAGATGCAGGCCGTTTGGGTGCCGTGACAATTGCCACAAACATGGCCGGTCGCGGCACCGACATTCAGCTGGGCGGCAATGTCGAAATGAAAGTGCTGAAGGCGCTGGCCGAAAACCCCGAGGCTGATCCATCGGAATTGCGAGCCGCAGAAGAAGCGCGCCACGCTGAGGAAAAAGAAAAGGTTCTGGCTGCTGGTGGTCTGTATGTCATGGCGTCTGAACGCCACGAAAGCCGCCGCATCGACAACCAGCTGCGCGGTCGTTCAGGCCGTCAGGGCGATCCGGGCCGCACTGTGTTCTACCTGAGCCTCGAAGACGATTTGATGCGCATCTTTGGCTCGGAACGTCTGGACAAGGTGCTGACCACGCTGGGCATGAAAGAAGGCGAGGCGATCGTCCACCCTTGGGTGAACAAGTCGCTGGAACGCGCGCAGTCCAAGGTTGAAGGCCGCAACTTCGACATGCGGAAAAACGTTCTCAAATTTGACGACGTGATGAACGATCAGCGTAAGGTGATCTTTAGCCAGCGCCGCGAAATCATGTCGGCCAATGACCTGTCCGAGATCGTCTCAGATATGCGCGAGCAGGTGATTGACGATCTGATCGATGAGTACATGCCGCCGAAATCTTATGCCGATCAATGGGATACCGATGGTCTGCATGAGGCGATCAAGGATAAGCTGACCATCGACGCCCCGGTTCAGGACTGGGCCGCCGAGGAAGGCGTGGATGACGAGCAGGTGCGCGAACGTCTGATCAAATCCGCTGATGAGATGATGGCCCAGAAAGCCGTCGCCTTCGGGCCTGAGAACATGCGCAATATCGAAAAACAGGTATTGCTACAAACTATCGACAGCAAATGGCGCGAGCATTTGCTGACGTTGGAACATTTGCGTTCGGTCGTCGGTTTTCGCGGTTACGCACAGCGCGACCCACTGAACGAATACAAGAACGAAAGCTTCCAACTTTTCGAAAGTATGCTGGACAGCTTGCGCGAAACCGTGACTCAGCAATTGTCGCGCGTGCGTCCGCTGACCGAGGAAGAGCAGAAAGAAATGCTCGCCCAGATGGCTGCGCAACAAGCGCAGGCGCAACAGGCGGTGGACAAGGCCGCTGGTCAGGCCGAAGCCAAAGCCGAAGCTACAGCATCCGGTGATGCGCTGCCGGGGTTTGATGAGAATGACCCGTCAACCTGGGGTAACCCGTCGCGAAACGACCCCTGCCCCTGCGGCTCTGGCAAAAAGTTCAAACACTGCCACGGCCGATTGACCTGACGTCAACACACACTGATCACAATGAGTCCGTCTCGCGGCCACAAATTGGCCGCGATTCGTAACGAGAGTGCAAGCTGCTCCTTCAACTGGGGAGGGTGTCTTGTTTGTAGTTCGCAACTACGTGACCATGTGCGGTACCGTCGCCTGTGCTTTGGGCATCGGCTACCTGATGCAAAACGGATCATCTGCGCAGCCCAACGGCGCGCAGGCTGGAATTGATGTCGCTTCGGCATCCGAACAGTCTTCGGTTCTGTCGGGACTGGAAGATATTGTTTTGACGTCTGCCACGCCCTCTGATGCAAATCCCGGCAATGCAGCTTCGGCACCTCGCGGGGTTCCTTCCGCGCTCAAACCGTCGGATTGTAATATCAGTGCCCGTGCAATTGCGGTTTCGGGCGCGATGGCGCGTGTTTCGCTCAAAGCGCCCTGCAACGCGGAAGAGCGGGTTGAGATCCACCACAGTGGCCTGACGGTCAGTCAAATGACCGATGCCTCTGGCGGGTTGCAAATGACCATCCCGGCCTTGTCGGAATACGCGATTTTCCTGATTTCGTTCGAAGACCAAACCGGCACTGTCGCCACCACTCACGTTTCTGACATTGTCGAATACAATCGCGTTGCCCTGCAATGGCAGGGCGAGACCGAATTGCAGATCCATGCTCTGGAGTTCGGCGCCAGCTATGGCGGTGATGGCCATGTATGGGATGACGCATCGGCCAAAGGCGCCGGAAAGGTTTTGCGCCTGGGTCAGATTGGTCACGAAAAGGCACAGAATATCGAAGTGTATTCTTTTCCTGCAGGCGCATCGGATCAGTCCGGTACAATTGACCTGACGGTCGAGGCCGAAGTGACAGAAGCAAATTGTGGGCACACGCTGAACGTGCAAGCTTTAGAGCTTCTGCCAGACCGTCGCTTGCGGTCACGCGACATGTCGCTGACCCTGCCCGATTGTTCACAGGCTGGTGAGTTTCTGGTGTTGAAAAATCTGCTCTCAGACCTGACAATTGCGGCAAAGTAATCCGCAGGCAGGTTCGGCTCTCTTATGACATTATTCCGTGTAGCGGCAGCTGCGCTGATTTCATTTGCCACTGGCGCTCTGGCGCAGGACATCACGCTGACGTCGCATGACGGCAAGGTCGAAGTGACCGGCAATCTGCTGGGCTTTGACGGCGAGTTTTATCGCGTTGAGACGCAGTTTGGCGCACTCACGGTGGATGGATCGGGCGTTACATGTGACGGTCCAGCCTGCCCGAACCTGACCGATTTTGTGGCCGAGCTGTGGTTTTCCGGCTCATCCGTTATGGCTGAAACGGTACTGCCCGCGCTGATCATTGGCTTCGCGCAACAAGAAAGCCTGACCGCAATCCCGGCGCGTGTGGATTCGGACAGCTTTGTCTACGAACTAAGACAGGCTGAGCGCTCGGCACCGCTGGCACGGTTTTATTTTGATGTGGGCACGACGGCGCGTGGATTCAGTGATCTTGTTGCGGATCAGACAGATATTGTGATGGCCCAGCGGGAAGTGCGTGAGTCAGAACGAGAGGAAGCCGAAGCTGCCGGTTTGGGTGATCTGAAACGGGCGCGGCGCTCGCGCGTCATTGCGTTGGACGCAATGGTCCCGGTGGTCGCTGCCGACAACATGATGCAGCAAATCTCGATGGCGGATTTGGCCCGCATCCTGTCCGGGGAAGTGACCAATTGGGCGGATTTGGGCGGCCCAGACGCGCCGATTGCTTTGCATGTCCCGGAAATAGGATCCGGACTTTCGCAAGCTGTTGAAGACCAGGTTTTGAAAACCGTGGATGCAGAATTGTCACCGACAGCGACCCCGCACAGCCGAATCCGCGATCTGACAGACTCTGTCGCAAAAGATCCCTTTTCAATTGGGATAGCCAGCAAAGCTACAGCTAATACCACCCGCATCCTGCCACTGACCGGAGGATGCGGACATCCTCTTGCCGCGACCCGACAATCTATCAAGACCGAGGATTATCCGCTGACTCTGCCGATGTTCCTTTACCTCCCGGACCGACGCCTGCCACGGATCGCGCGACAGTTTCTGGCATACACCCAAAGCCCAGAGGCTCAGATGGCGATACGGGGCGCGGGGTATGTGGATCAATCGCCCGAAAACCTGCCGGTTGACGTGCAGGGCGACCGGCTGGCCAATGCCATCTTAACAGGCGGCTCCGAGGTCGGGTTGGAGGAGTTGCAGCGCATGATCGACACGCTGCGCCCACTTTCGCGCCTATCCTTGTCTGTTCGATTCGAACCCGGCTCTTCGCGCCCCGACGCACAGTCTCGTTCAAACATTCAACAACTGGCCCAGATGCTTGAGACCGGAACGCTGAAGGCGCGCAAGCTGGTGTTTGCGGGCTTCAGCGACGGTGACGGCGGGGCCGCCACCAATGCCCGCATCGCCTTGCGGCGCGCGCAAACCGTGCGCAACGGTGTGCTGGCGGCTGTGGAATCGTCACTGCCCGAAGGTATCGAGGTTTCAGCCGAAGGGTTTGGTGAGGCGATGCCAATGGCCTGCGATGACACGGAATGGGGCCGCAAAGTTAACCGTCGGGTCGAAATCTGGGTTCAGTAAGCGCTACAGGAATCCTTCCGACCGAAAGCTCAACTCGGTCGATTTTCCTATGATCAGGTGATCGTGCAGGGTTAGCCCCAAGGCCGAACAGGCATCCTGAATACGGTTGGTCATGTCGATGTCCGACTGCGAGGGCGTCGGGTCACCAGACGGGTGGTTATGGACCAATATCAAGGCCGAAGCATTCAGCTCCAGCGCCCGTTTTGCAACCTCGCGCGGATAGACCGGTACGTGATCAACGGTTCCTTTGGCCTGTTCTTCATCAGCGATCAGAACGTTTTTTCTGTCCAGATAAAACACCCGAAACTGCTCGGTTTCGCGATGGGCCATGGTGGTGTGACAATAATCCAGCAGCGCATCCCAACCCGAGATCACATGCCGCTGCATCACACGTGCACGCGCCATCCGATGGGCGCAGGCCTCGAGGATCTTGAGATCCGTGATCACCGAATCCCCAACGCCTTTGATCTTGCGCAGACGTTCTTCCGGCGCGGTCAACACGCGGTTGAAATCGCCAAACGCATCCATCAAACCACGCGCCAGCGGCTTGACGTCCTGCCGGGGTATCGACCGGAACAACACCAGTTCCAGCAACTCGTAATCCGGCATCGCCGCTGATCCGCCTGCCATGAACCGTTCGCGCAGCCGCTTGCGGTGGTCTTTTATGTAGGAGGGTAACCGACCTGACGGCAGCGGCTGCGCGGGCGCTTCGTCCGTGTCAAACAGCATAGGGGCTTCGGCAAAGGCGTTCTGGGTCATAGCTTCACCCTGACGCAGAATCAGTTTCTGATTGGTTAACGCCCCTCTCCTTCCATATGCGCGGTGGCGCGGCGGACAATCATGTGCAGAAGGATCGAGAACACACCCAGCGTCAGCATCGCCGCGAACATCAGGTCGGTCTTGGCGCGACCATTGGCCAGCAGCATCAGATAGCCCAAACCTTGCGACGAGCCGACCCATTCGCCAATCACCGCCCCGATCGGAGCATAAACCGCCGCCAGACGCATACCCGAAGCCAACGATGGCAGCGCCGCCGGAATACGGATGTGCCACAGGACCGAACGTTTGCTGGCCTGCATCGTGCGCGCCAAATCCAGATAACCCGGTGGCGTGCGCATCAAACCATCAAAGAAAGACGAGGTGATCGGGAAATAGATGATCAGCACCGCCATCGCGACTTTGGACCACAGACCATAGCCAAGCCACAGGGTCAGCAACGGTGCCAGTGCAAAAACCGGCAGCGCCTGAGTAAACACCAGCATGGGCTGCACCAAAACTCGCGCGGCGCGCGAATTCGCCAATTGCAGTGCTGTGATGACGCCCAGCACCGTACCGACAGCTAAGCCTATGACAACTTCAACTGCGGTGATCCACGCATGCTCGGCGATTAACCACCTGTTCTGCCACCAAGTTTCAGCCACCACGGCTGGTCCGGGCAGGATGAATTTTGGCAATCCGGTCAAGGTTACGATCCCTTGCCAGATGAGCAGAGCAAACAGAGTGGCTGCCAGCGCCGACAGATACCTCATGCTGCGTCCTCCCGCAGAAGCCGCAGCAACGCACCCTGAGTTTCCAGCGTTTCCAGATCATCCACGCTGCGCGGGGCCGGAGCATGAGGCGGGTCGCAAGGGGTCAGGCCGTGTTCGGTCATGACAACAATGGACTGCCCCAAGCGCGCGGCTTCACCTGGGTCATGCGTGACCAAAAGGACAGTTCGCCCCACCAGCGCTTCGGCCGCCAGATCCTGCATATCGGCGCGAGTCCGGGCGTCGAGCGCTGAAAAGGGCTCATCCAGCAGCACGATGGGCCGGTCTTCCATCAACGTACGGGCCAGCGCGACGCGCTGTCTTTGCCCCCCCGACAGCTCGGTCGGTTTCTTGGTCATGTGATCCTGCAGGCGCATCCGTTTGATCAGGCGGTCACGCCGATCCAGATCAGGCTTTTCGCCCCGCAGCCGCGCACCAAGCGAAACGTTCTGAGCCACTGTCGCCCAGGGCAACAGAAGATCATCCTGCGCCATGTAAGCTACCCGATCCGAGACCGGCAAACCGTCGCTTGCTGTGATCTGGCCCAAGAACTTGGCCCCGGTTTCCAGCCCGGCAATCAACCGCAAAACGGTGGTTTTTCCCACGCCCGATCCGCCCAGCAAACAGGTCCAAGCACCCGCGTCCAGGTTCAAGGTCAACGGAGCAAACAGGGTCGCATCATCGATTTTGGCTGATCCGCTGATTGTCAGACCGGGCGCACGGGTCATGGTGTTAGGCCCATTTGCCAGAAGTTCACTTCCAGCTCAGTCGCCGTCCGGAAGGTTTGACACAGACGATGCCAGCGGGGTGAAGGTTCAAAATCCGCCCCAAGTCGCCTTGTTAGAGCCGAATTCAGCAACTCACCTACCGCTTGGCACGCGCCTTGATACTCTTCACCGGCATAGGTGTTGATCCAATCGCGATAGGTCTCGGACGTCGCTTCCTCCGCCAGCCGGGTACCGATCTCACCATAGCCCATAACGCAGGGGGCCAACGCTGCCAGCAGGTCCAGCAGATCACCGCTGTATCCCGCTTCGAGGACGAACCGCGTATATGCAAGATTTTCGGCGCGTTCGGGGGTGGCGAACAATTCATCCTGTGAGATTCCAGCAGCCTCACAGATACCGATGTGCAGCTGCATTTCTTCCGCAACCAAAGCGTTCACGGTGCCGACCGCTGTCAGCATTTCGGAATGCGTTTCCGATTTCACAACTGCCAAAGCCCACGCACGAGAAAAATGGATCAGAAACACGTAATCCTGACGCAGATAGTGAAGAAACGCCTCACGCGGCAGCGTTCCATCCTTCATTCCTTCGACAAAGGCGTGGCGGGTATAGTCCCGCCACGGCCCCTGCGCCGCATCACGCATCAGCGTGAAGGCTTTGCCATACCCGTTCATTGCGCGGTAACATCGATGGTCAGATCACTGACCGGAAGGATGCTATCGATCATGCCGCTTTCGTTCAGGAACGCCTCGAACCGGGCATACCGACCGGCATCAAAACCTGCAGGGCGCAGTGCAAAACGTGGCAACGTATCGACCCAAGCGCGGGCGTTCAGCTCATCTTGCAGTTCAGGCGACGTGCTTGCGAAGATCTCCCAGCTTTTTTCCGGGTTGTTGACGATATACTGGGTCGCTTTTTCGGTCGCAGCCAAAAAGCGGGCGATCTTGTCTTTGTCCATCGTCTCGGGGTTGGCGACATAAATCAGCTCGTCGTAAGATGGCACGCCCTCTTCCTCGATGTAAAAACAAGTGCCCGGACGACCTTCGATATCCATCTGATTGAGTTCAAAGTTACGGTACGCGCCGATCACCGCATCGACCTGGCCAGTCATCAGCGAGGGCGAGAGTGAGAAGTTGACGTTGATCATCTCAACATCGTCCAGAGCAACGTCATATTTGCCCAGAACGGTGCCAAGGATGGCCTCTTCGACACCCGCAACCGAGAAACCGATCTTCTTACCCTTGAGGTCTGCGGGCGACTTGATCGGGCCATCTTCCAGCACCAGAAGGCAGTTCAACGGTGTTGCAACCAGTGTGCCAACGCGTTTCAGGGGCAGCCCTTCGTGGATTTGCAGATGCAGCTGGGGCTGATACGACACGGCCAGGTCCGCCTGCCCAGCAGCAACCAGACGCGGCGGGGCGGACGGATCCGCGGGCGGGACGATTTCGACCTCAAGGCCCTGCTCGGCAAAATAGCCGTTTTCCTGAGCCACAATAATAGGGCCATGGTCAGGGTTGATGAACCAATCCAGCAGGACTGTCATCTTGTCTTCGGCCCAGGCTGGCGCGGCGGCCAAAAGGGCTATGGCTGTCATCAGCTTCTTCATGTCTCGCGTTTCCTTTTCATTCACGAGGTTGAGGCCGCGACGAGGACAATCTCGCCTGGCCAATTCGGTTGCATGTGTTCCGCCGCACGCCACGAGCGCAGGCCTGTCGCACAGCAAAGAGCAAGCCGTTTCCCTTTATTAGGGTCTATCTGTTGCAAGTTTTCAGGTGATATACGGATGGCGTCAGGGTGTGCTGGAACTGGTGCTTCTTCTATACCGCGCAACTCCACGATTTGGTCGGCATCCGTCAGTTGATTAACAGATAGGAAGCGGAAGCACGTATTCGGCTCGGGCGCATCGTCAAAGCGGAACCCCGTACTGCGCAGGGTTTGCGCGTCATACTGCACAATCTGGCCCAAGGGCGAAGGCTCCAGCCCAAGGATCAGGTTGAGCGCCATCTGCGCCTGCATCGCCCCGATCACACCAACCACAGGACCCAGAACGCCCGCCGTAGCGCAGCTGGCCCCACTATCGGGCGCGTCCGGGAACACAGCGCGCAGGGATGGGGCTCCGCCGCAGAATCCACCGACATAGCCCGAAAGCCCCAGAACCGAAGCGCTGATTAACGGTTTGCCTTGCGCGAGGCACGTGTCCGACAGGATATAGCTGGCCGCGTAACTGTCGGCGCAATCCAGAACGACATCGGCTTGCGCCACCAGGGAAGCCGCGTTTTCGCTTGTAAGGGCGTGATTGAGGGCGACAACTTCAACTTCGGCATTCAATGCACGGCACCGGTCAGCAGCGCGTTCGGCTTTTGGATGTCCACAGTCTGCCTCAGCAAACAAGGTTTGCCGATGCAGATTCGACAGATCCACAGTGTCACCATCTACAATCGTGATCCCCCCAACGCCGGCCCCGGCCAAAAGCGGCAGGACCGGCGCGGCCAACCCGCCTGCTCCCACCACCAGAACACGAGCTGAAGACAAGCGGCCCTGTCCTTCGGCGCCCACTTCGGGCAGAAGCGTCTGACGGTTATAGCGGCTCATCGCGTCGCCTCGATCCACGCGCGCACCCGTGCTTCGGGATCCGCGTTTAGGGTGATGTCCGTCACGGCCGAGACAATATCGGCCCCGGCCTCCAGCACCCCCGCTGCGCGCTCGACGCTCATGCCGCCGATACCAACCAAGGGAATGTCGCCAACACGTGCCTTCCATTCGGTCACGCGGGGCAGGCCCTGTTGATGCCATTTCATCTTTTTCAGGATGGTTGGATAGACCGGTCCCAGTGCCACATAGTCGGGATCCATTGCCAACACGCGCTCAAGCTCATCATCGTCATGAGTTGAAACACCCAGCTTTAGACCCGCTTTTTGGATGGCTTTCAGGTCAGCATCATCCAGATCCTCTTGCCCAAGGTGAATCCAGTCGCATCCCAGATCGATGGCATGTTGCCAATAATCATTGATCACCAGAACTGCCCCATGATCGCGGCACAAATCGCGCGAGGCCGCTATCTGGTCGCGAACCTCATCATCAGGCTGATCCTTTACGCGCAATTGCACCAGTTTGACACCCAACGGCAACATCCGGCGCAGCCAATCCGAGTGATCAAAGATCGGATAAAAACGGTCCAGCGTCATGACAGAAATGCCTTTCCAACAACGGGGGTCGAGGGTTCAGCCATATCGCGCGCCTCAATCGGGTCCGCCTGATGGGCCAATTGCCCGGCCAGTGTCGCCTGCGCCATCGCTTTGGCCATCAGAACAGGATCCCCGGCGCGAGCCACGGCCGTGTTCAAAAGGACGGCGTCATAGCCAAGTTCGATTGCGTGGGCCGCATGGCTGGGCAGACCGATACCGGCATCGACCACCAACGGAACATCCGGAAACTCGGCCCGCATAGCGCGCAAGGCGTATTCGTTGTTCAGACCACGCCCAGACCCAATGGGCGCACCCCAAGGCATAAGCACCTCGCACCCTGCTTCTAACAAGCGTTCGCCCACGATCAGATCGTCAGTGGTATAGGGGAACACCTGAAACCCGTCTTCGGTCAGGATACGGGCGGCTTCGACCAACTGGAACACATCCGGTTGCAGGCTGTCGGTGTGCCCAATCAGTTCCAGTTTGATCCACGGGGTCTCAAACACCTCGCGGGCCATATGGGCTGTGGTCACGGCCTCTTTTACTGTATGACAGCCAGCTGTGTTAGGCAGGATCAGGACGCCAAGCTCCCGGATCATCTGCCAAAAGGTCTGCCCCGCACCGGATTCACGGCGCAGGGATACGGTTGCAACACCCGCACCGCTGTCACGGAAAGCCTGCTCCAGAATGGCAGGGCTGGGGTATTGGGCCGTGCCGAGCATCAGCGGGTTGGGCAGTTCCGTTCCATAAAAGGTTTTCATCCTTATCCCCCCTGCATCGGCGCAACGACTTCGACCCGGTCGCCATCGGCCAGTTTGTGCGCGACGCGCAGGCTGGAAGGAACGAAGTCTTCGTTCACTGCGGTGGCAACGCGGCCAGTGAAGCCGCATTCCTCTAGCAGCTCGGCCAGGGTTTCGGCGCGCACATCCCGCGTCTCGCCATTAAGCACGATCTTCATCGACCATCTCCGTATGTGTGTTGTCCAGCGCCAAATCCGCCACACCCTGCGCCAGAGCCGGGGCGAGCAGATAGCCGTGCCGATAAAGTCCGTTGGCATAGATTGTCCGACCCAAGCGACGGATGCGGGGCAAATTGTCGGGAAAGGCGGGACGCAGATCGACGCCGATTTCCAACACCTCGGCCTCACCAAAGGCCGGGTTCAGGGCATAGGCTGCGCTGAGCAGTTCCAGCATGGATCGGGCCGTGATGCGGCTGCTGTCTTCGCTTTCGATCATGGTCGCGCCCAGCATGTAGATGCCATCGCCCCGGGGCACGATATAAAGCGGCATTCGGGGGTGCAAAAGACGCACGGGGCGTGTCAACTCAACGTCCGGGCAACGCACGACCAGCATCTCACCCTTCACACCCCGAAGATCATGCAGGTATTCGCGTGCGTGCAGTCCGCGACAGTCGATCGCGTGCTCAATTTGTGCAGGGGCCAATTTGCGATGGAATTCCACCCCTTGTTCCTTCAAGCCTCGGTGTAGGTCCTGCAATGCCTGGCGGGGATCAAGGTGGGCTTCCTGGTCAAAGAACAGGCCCTTCCCAAACCCGTGCAAATCAGGCTCTAATTCAGCAATTTTTGCGCGATCGGCTTCCACAAACGCTTCGGTCCGACGCGCAAATCTGCGTAGGTCCGGCAGGTCTCGTGTATTGGCGACAACCAGCGTACCGCACCGCTGTACCTTTGTGCGACCAGCCCACCAATCGATTGCCCGCTGACCCAGTCTCAGCACCGGTTCTTCCGCGTTTTCGTATTCGCACCAGGGTGCCAGCATACCCCCGGCCCACCATGAACACCCGTGCGGGCCTGGCGGGCCGCCGGGATCAAACACCTGCACCTTCGCGCCGCGCGACACCAGTTCGCTGGCGACGGCCAGACCGGCCACCCCGGCTCCTATGACAGACCAGACGGTCACTTGGGCCAGACCTGATGGAAATGATGCACCGGACCGTGCCCAGAACCCACGTTCAGCTCATCTGCGCGTCCAATCGCGCCTTGCAGGTATTCATGCGCCTGCGCAACGGCATCCTGCATCGTCAGACCCTTTGCCAAACCCGCGGCAATCGAGGACGATAAAGTGCATCCAGTCCCATGCGTATTTTTGGTGTTCCGGCGCGGGGCCTGAAACTCTGCCACGATACCCGTCGGATCGATCAGCAAGTCATGGCATACCTCACCCGCACTATGACCGCCTTTCATCAACACAGCGCGCGCACCCAAAGCGCAAAGAGCCTGACCCTGGGCGGCCATCTCATCGGGTGTTTCGGCCTCTTTTGCATCCAACAGGCAAGCAGCTTCGGGCAGATTTGGGGTCAAAACCGCCGCCATCGGCAACAGCACATCGCGCAAGGTCTGGATTGCCTCTTGCGCCAGCAAGGCGTCACCAGACTTGGCGATCATCACCGGGTCCAGAACAATGGGTCGCTGAAAGTCGGCCAACCCGTTTGCGACGGTTTGAATGATCTCAGGTGTTGCCAGCATACCGATCTTGACAGCTTTGACATCCAGATCGCCCAGCACCGCTTGAATTTGCGCCTCGATCACGTCCAGAGGAATACCATGCACCGCTGTGACGGCCTGCGTGTTCTGTGCGGTGACGGCGGTGATCACGCTTGCACCAAAAACACCAAGTGCTGACATGGCCTTCATGTCAGCCTGTATTCCGGCACCGCCGCCGCTGTCAGATCCCGCAATGGTCAAGGCAATTGCAGCCATATCGTCGCTCCATCTTCTTTGGGCAACGATGTAGGAAAACTGTCTGCATTCAAAAGACCGTTCCCTACGCCGGAATTGCCCGGATCAGGTTCGATGGGTTAACGCAGCCACGCCTCTCAGCCCTGCAAATAGGGCACCCCAACGGTTGGGGCAGACAATCTCAGCCACCGACACCGAACGCAAGAGCCAAATGGGCGTTATCGGTCAGCAAACTGGATATATCGCTGGTCCGTTTTGCAACACGCGTAGTGGCGCGGCAGGCGCAAAACACATAAGGCGCGGCACCCTGACTGGGAAACCGCGCCTCATGATCTTTATGGGTGCACCCAGACGGTATTGACGTCTGGTGCAAGTCTATATCAGCTTTTGCCTTTCCAGGGCACCAGAATACGTTCGGCCCAGCGCATCAGCATGTCGATGCCGAAGCCGATGACACCAATCAGGATGATGCCCATGATCACGATGTCGGTATTCTGGAATTTGGAGGCAACCATAATCATCATGCCGGCCCCTTTTTCAGCGGCGACCAGTTCAGCAGCAACAACCGTGCCCCAGCAGACGCCCATCGCAACCCGCGCACCGGTGAAGATCTCGGGCAACGAATTGGGGATGATCACATGGCGCATCACCTGCCACTTTGACGCCCCAAGGGAATAGGCCGCGTGTACCTTCGAGATGTTCACGCCGGACACACCAGAACGGGCCGCAATCGCCATGATCCAGAGCGCAGCCAGGAACAGCAAGATGATCTTGCCTCCCTCACCGATCCCTGCCCAAATGATCACCAGCGGGATCAAAGCCAGCGGCGGAACCGGGCGCATAAACTCGACAATCGGGTCGAACCAGCCACGGAACCAGTTGGACAGACCCATGGCATAGCCCAAGGGAATGCCCACAAGCGATCCCAGTAGGAAGCCCACGATCACGCGGAACAGCGAGTAACCCAGATGCTCCCAAAGGGTGAAATTCCGGAAGCCTTCGCTGGCAATCTCGCCCAAGCGCTCGAAAACGTTTTCCGGTGCGGGCAGCCAGATCGGCTCCATCTGCCAGCCCTTGTCCGGGTCGATGTTGAGCGTGCCGCGCTGCGACATGACCACACGACCGAAATCAGTGTTCACAGAACCACCCGGCTCAATCGACTGACCATTCACGGCAACGATCTTTGCACCTTCGTCACGACCGATCTCATCATTTCGGTCAAGGCGGGCCAACTTACTGCGATAGGCCTGCACCACAACGGCATCGTCCTTGGCGAATCCGTCGCCGGGCGCGACCTCGGGTTCATCCACCGGTGCGTCCGCAGGGTGCACGATCACCGTCACTGAGGCGTCATCGGTCTGACCATCAGCCGTTTCAACAGTGTAGGTGAATGAGCCCTCTCCGACATAAGGACCGGGCGCGTGCAAGAAAGACGGCAACAAGGCCGACCCGGTGAATGCGCCCCAAAGCACGAAGATGGCGATGATCGAGATGATTGATGCCTTACGATCCGAGACAACGGCGCTTTCATCGCCGAAAGTGACCGTCTTAAGTGAGGTGAAATCATGGCGGTCTGTGCCTGCAGTCACCAGTTTGACCACAAAGAAAGCGCCGATAAATATCGCGATATAGATCAGAATGGGGATCATTGCGCTGCCTCCGTCCGACCCATGATTTCTTCTTCCATGTCCCAGATCATGCCCAGGATCTCTTCGCGGTTGGTGGCGAAGTCAGGGTGTTTCTTGACCTCACGCAGATCCTGGTCGACGCCCATATCTGCGAAGGGGAGGCGATATTCCTTGTGAATGCGCCCCGGTCTGGGTGCCATCACGAGCAGACGCTCGCCCAATAGCAGCGCTTCTTCCACCGAGTGGGTGATCAGGATGATTGTCTTGCCGGTCTCTTTCCACAGCTTCAAAACCAGCGATTGCATTTTTTCACGGGTCAGCGCGTCCAGCGCGCCAAGCGGTTCGTCCATCAGGATGACATCGGGGTCATTTGCGAGACACCGCGCCAGCGCCACACGCTGCTGCATCCCGCCAGACAATTCGTAGATAGCCTTTTCCTTGAAGTCCTGAAGCCCCACGACCTCAAGTAGATGATCGACCTCGGCCGCGTATTGCGCTTCCTTCTGCCCCTTCATCCGAGGGCCAAAGCTTACATTATCACGCACGCTCATCCATTCGAACAAAGCGCCCTTCTGAAACACCATGCCACGTTCGGCATCAGGGCCAGTGACCGTGTGGCCATTCATCACGATCTGCCCTTCGGTCGGGGCCAGAAAACCCGCAACGATGTTCAGCAGTGTGGTCTTGCCGCAACCTGAGGGGCCCAGCACGCTCATCAACTCGCCTTCGTTCAGATGCAACGTGACATCCTTCAACGCCTGCACGGCCGTTCCGTTAGGCAGGTCGAAGCGCATGGAGATGTTTTCGATGGATAAACCTGTCATATCCCGCTTTCTGTAGATGAGGGCGCCGCCACAAGCAGGCGGCACGCCCGATTGCCGGGGGAGGATCGGCGGGCGCATGGAAATGCGCCACGCCAAACCTTGTTACTTGCCGTCGGCAATCGTCATCGGCTCGGTGTTGACCGAGTTGGCATAGCTGTCCAGCGCACCGTCGATGCTGCCGGCCTCGACAAACACGTCGGCTACGCCCTTCATGAAGGTCTGCACATTGCCGCCCAGCCATTTCTGCGACAGCTGATCATCCATACTGGGGAAACCCATCGTCCCGATGGCCGCGCGCGCGCCTTCAAGATCCATGCCGGATTCTTTGGCAACAACTTCAAGCATCGCATCACCGCCCGCACCCGAGTTCCAACGCTCATTTGCATCCGCAGTTACCTGAAGGAACTGGGCGACCAGCTCAGGGTTTTCCGAGATAAAGCTTTCCGGGGCCGAGGTCACATCGAACACCAGAATACCCAGTTCTTCCTTCTCGGCACCGGTCAACAGAACGTTGCCGTGCTCTTTCATCCGGGACAGACCGCCGCCATAGCCACACGCGAAATCAACTGCGCCCTGGCTTAGGGCCGCAGCGCCTTCAGGCGGGGCCATGTCGACAACTTCAAGGCTGGCCAAGTCGATACCGAAGTGATCCATCTGGCGAAGGAAGCCATAGTGCGCGGCGGTACCCAGTGGCACAGCCACCTTTTTACCTGCCAGCTCGCTGGCGTTTTCCTTATCGATCTCCAGCGCTTCCGACACGACACAGTTGTCGTTCTCAGAATACGTCACAGCGACATCGACCACCTGAATCGCCTGACCAGCGGATGCGGCAACAACGAAAGGCGGAATGCCCTGGCTGACCGCGATCTGCACGTCGCCCGAGGCCATGGCCGCGCTCATCGCAGTGCCGGTTTCAAAGCTCACCCAATTCACCTTGAGGCCAAGTGCCTCGTCATAGGTTCCGTTGGCCTTGGCTTCTAGCATGGGCAGCGGCCATTCCAGGAAGTATGCAACGGTGATTTCGTCCAGGTCCTGCGCAAGCACTGCATGGCTTGTCAACGCAAGCACACTGGTCGCAGCGAGAGTGGCGAGTGTTTTTTTCATGGTATCCTCCGGTTGGGTCACTTTTTTACAGCGCGTTCCGCTGTTTTACTGTGAGAGAGCATTGGGTGCGCCTTACGGTACTGTGCCGTGTATTTTTCTTTTTTGCACGCCGCCAATCAAGAAGCCTCTCATTCTATCGTTGTGCAGAACAGGTGTTCTGAAATAGAACACTAGTGAGTACGCATTCTTTTCGTCAACTGTTTATTCTTCAAGTTTTGCTGTGAGCGTATTCAAAAGTTGAAACGGTTAAAAACTCGTCGTAGTTCTGCAATGCAGTAGATATGGGAGTGGGCATGGCAAGATCGACAGACAGCTCTATCGTCGCAAAGTGCGCTATGATCATGGATGCCCTGACCCACGCAAAAAGACCTATGGGTTTTTCGGATATCGTTGCGCGGACAGGTTTGGTCAAAAGCTCGTGCCACCGCGTACTTGCCGTTCTTCAAAGTGAGCGGATGGTCGAATACGACAAAAGCGGCAGAACCTACAAACCTGGCTCGCGATTTCAGGAATGGGCACGCGCCGGATTTCGACACCCGGATCTTCAGCAGGTTGTCGCAGAACCTGTTGACCGCCTCAGCGAAGCGACAGGATTGAACATTGCGCTGTCTGTTTTGGATGGCGATACCATTTTGTACCTGCGGACAACCAATAATGTTTCGGTTCGGTACGCAGCGCGTGCAGGCGACCACGCACCGCTGCACTGCACAGCCGCAGGCAAAGTTTTCCTTGCGTTTATGCCCGAAAAACAGCGCAATTCCGTGCTCGACTCGGCCGGATTGGAAAAGTTCACCGAATACACAAAGACAAACCTGCCAGAGCTTGAGACCGACTTGGGTGTCGTTCGGAATCAGGGCTATGCGGTTGTCGTGAAAGAGGAATTTCTCCAGGTCATGGGCATGTCCGCTCCTATTTGGAATGATCAGGGCAAAGTCGCCGCCTGTCTTTCTGTTTGGACTTTGACGGCAGACGACACGCCAGAGGAATTGCTTGCCAGCCTTGACTTGCTGAAACAAACCGCTGCCGAGATCTGTAGTCGGATCGGCGGCGAAGCACCCGAAAACTTCCACTTGACGACCTGACGGATGCTATCGAATATTGGAATTATTGTTCCGATATACGAGATTTTTATGTTCGCAACACCACCTGCCATGGCCACGCGGCCGAACTCGCTTTGGGCCAGCACTGCGCCGTCAATGCCCGACAGCCCACAATTGACCGGCGATCTGCACGCGGACGTGTCCATTCTGGGCGCTGGCTTCACCGGTCTGCGCGCAGCATTGGCCTTGGCCGAGGCAGGTACGTCAGCCGTCGTACTCGATGCCGGTGATGTAGGCTGGGGCGCATCGGGGCGCACTGGCGGGCAGGTCAATCCTATGCTGCCTTTCAACTCACCCAAAGACTTACAGCTTATGCTGGGACAGACTTATTTTGAGCGTCTGACCGAAGTGTCTCTGAATTCCGCCGACGAATTGTTCTCGTTGATCGACACCTATCAAATCCCGTGCCAAGCCCGGCAGAAGGGCTGGCTGAGGGTACTGCACAACGACCGGGCCTTGCAAAAGGCCGAGGCGGACGTGAAAGCCTGGAACGAATTTGGCGCAGGAATGGAGCTTCTGCGTGGGGATGATCTGCGAATCACCTCGGGCACTGCTGCCTATTCCAGTGGTGTCGTGACCCCACGCGGTGGCGCCGTACAGCCAATGATGCTGGCGCGCGGCGTAGCAGGTGCCGCCCAACAACGCGGCGTTTCGATTTTTGGAAACAGCGCTGTCACCTCGATGAACAAGGTCGGCGGTAAGTGGCAACTGCGCACAGATCAGGGTTCGGTCACCTCTGACACTGTGATCGTTGCAACCAACGGCTATACCGGCCCACTGGTGCCGAAACTACCCAACAGCATCATGCCTCTGACCCCGATCCAGATTGCAACAGACCCGTTGCCGGAAGACGTCATTGCTTCGATCCTGCCACAGGGGCACACAATCTCGGACAGCCGACGGATCATCATGTATGCACGGCGAGAGCCAGACAATCGGTTGGTCTACGGTGGGTTGGGCCGCATGGACCGCGCGGGCAACCTGGGCGGTTTCGATTGGCTTCAACGAGACGCCGAACGCGTTTTTCCTCAGGTGAAAGGAGCCAACTGGTCCCATCATTGGGGCGGGCGCATCGCGGTTACCGACGACCACCTGCCTCACCTGCATGAACCGCAGCCGGGCCTTTTAATCGGGCTAGGCTACAACGGGCGCGGCGTTGCAATGTCACATGTGATGGGCCGCGTTCTAGCCGAGCGTGCCCTGGGCGCTGACTCTGAATCTCTGACCTTTCCAACAACACCGGTGCGGGCCATGTCCTATCGCCCGTTCAAGATTGCAGGTCTGGGAACGGCGATCTGGTCGATGCGTTTCATGGATTGGCTGGAAACCAGATAGTGCCAAACGAAGCCATGTCGTTTTGATTTTTACAACGGTCAAAACGTAAAAGAGGCGGCAATCGCCGCCTCAGTCTTAGCCTTTCATTCCGTCCCAGAAGGATTTGACGGAAGAGAAAAAGCTTTTGGATTCCGGGTGGTTGTCTTCACCCAGGTCCTCAAACTCGCGCAGCAGCTCTTTCTGACGACTGGTCAGGTTGACCGGAGTTTCCACCGCCAGTTCGATGAACATATCACCAACGCCACCACCACGCAGGGCGGGCATGCCTTTGCCACGCAGGCGCATCTGGCGACCTGACTGACTGCCGGCTGGAATCTGGACACGGCCCCGTCCACCATCAATGGTCGGAACTTCGATCGAACCGCCCAGCGCGGCCTTGGCCATGCTAACCGGAACCCGGCAATAAAGGTTTACGCTGTCGCGTTCGAACAGTTTGTGGTCGGAGACCTCGACAAAGATATAGAGATCGCCCGGAGGACCGCCGCGCATCCCAGCTTCGCCCTCGCCAGCCAGCCGAATCCGTGTTCCGGTTTCAACACCAGCTGGGATATTGACGGACAAAGCACGATCTTTTTCGACACGGCCGGAACCCTGGCAGGATTTGCAGGGGTTCTTGATGATCTGACCCAGCCCAGAACAGGTCGGGCAGGTGCGTTCAACCGTAAAGAAGCCCTGTTGCGCCCGCACTTTGCCCATGCCCGAACAAGTGGGGCAGGTTGTGGGTTCAACGCCACCTTCAGCGCCGGTTCCGTCACAGGACGAACAGGCCACGGCGGTGGGGACGTTAATGGTTTTCTGCAGGCCCGAGAACGCCTCTTCCAGCGACACGCGCAGGTTATAGCGCAGGTCCGAGCCGCGCGCGGCGCGACGGCCGCCGCCTCCTCCGCGTTGACCGCCCATGAAGTCGCCGAACAGGTCATCGAACACATCCGAGAACGCGCTGGAGAAATCGCCCTGACCAAAGCCGCCGCCAGGACGCCCGCCGCCACCCATACCGTTTTCAAAGGCTGCGTGGCCAAAACGGTCGTAGGCCGCCTTGCGTTCGGCGTCTTTCAGAACGTCATAGGCTTCGTTCGCTTCCTTGAACTGCGCCTCGGCATCCGGGTTGTCCTTGTTACGGTCGGGATGCAATTCTTTGGCTTTCTTGCGAAAACCCTTTTTGATCTCGTCCGCCGATGCACCTTTGGCTACGCCGAGCACATCGTAATAGTCGCGTTTTGACATCAGTGTTTCCTTCTGCCTCAACGTAATCGGGCCGGCCCGGCAACCGGACCGGCCCGAATTGGCCCGGTTACCCGTTAGTTACGCTTGTCGTTGTCCAGATCTTCGAACTCGGCATCGACAATGTCATCGTCACCCGGTGCGGCGTCGGCTGCTGCGGGCTCTTCTTCGCCTTCTTCGGCTTGCGCCTTATAGATGGCTTCGCCCAGCTTCATGGCCGCTTCGGTGACGTTCTGGATGCCCGACTTGATCTTGTCGGCATTCTCGGTCTCCAGCTCGTCCTTCAAAGCGGCGATCGCCAGCTCGATGGCTTCGATGGTGGTCGGGTCGACCTTGTCGGAATGCTCTTCCATCGACTTCTCGGTCGAGTGGATAAGGCTTTCCGCCTGGTTCTTGGCGTCGACCAGTTCGCGGCGTTCCTTGTCGGCTTCCGCGTTCTCTTCGGCGTCCTTGACCATCTTTTCGATGTCCTCGTCGGACAGACCGCCCGAAGCCTGGATGGTGATCTTCTGCTCTTTGCCGGTGCCTTTGTCTTTGGCCGAAACCGAGACAATGCCGTTGGCGTCGATGTCAAACGTCACCTCGATCTGAGGCATACCGCGCGGTGCGGGCGGGATGTCTTCAAGGTTGAACTGACCCAGGATCTTGTTGTCCGCAGCCATTTCACGCTCACCCTGGAACACGCGGATGGTCACGGCATTCTGGTTGTCCTCGGCGGTCGAGAAGACCTGAGACTTCTTGGTCGGGATCGTGGTGTTGCGGTCGATCAGACGGGTGAACACGCCACCCAGAGTCTCGATGCCCAGCGACAGCGGGGTCACGTCAAGCAGAACAACGTCTTTAACGTCGCCTTGCAGAACACCGGCCTGAATGGCGGCGCCCATAGCAACCACTTCGTCCGGGTTCACACCCTTGTGCGGCTCTTTCCCGAAGAATTTGGTGACCTCTTCGATCACTTTCGGCATCCGGGTCATACCACCAACCAGAACAACTTCGTCCACGTCAGCAGCCGACAGACCGGCGTCTTTCAGAGCGGCAGCGCAAGGCTTCATCGACTTTTTGATCAGGTCCGACACCAGCGATTCCAGCTTGGCACGGGTCAGTTTCATGACCATGTGCAGCGGCTGACCGTTCGAACCCATCGAGATGAACGGCTGGTTGATTTCGGTCTGCGAGGTCGAAGACAGCTCGATCTTGGCTTTTTCAGCGGCCTCTTTCAGACGCTGCAGGGCCATCTTGTCTTGGGACAGATCGACGCCGTGTTCCTTTTTGAACTCATCCGCCAGGTAGTTGACGATGCGCATGTCAAAGTCTTCACCACCCAGGAAGGTGTCACCGTTGGTCGATTTGACCTCGAACAGGCCGTCATCGATTTCCAGGATGGTCACGTCGAAGGTACCACCACCAAGGTCATAAACCGCGATGGTTTGGGTTTCTTCCTTGTCCAGACCATAGGCCAGAGCAGCCGCTGTCGGTTCGTTGATGATCCGCAGCACTTCCAGACCGGCGATTTTACCGGCGTCTTTGGTGGCCTGACGCTGTGCGTCGTTGAAGTAGGCCGGTACGGTGATGACTGCTTGTGTGACTTCTTCACCCAGATAGCTCTCGGCGGTTTCCTTCATCTTGCCCAGAGTGAAGGCCGAGATCTGGCTTGGGGAGTACTTTTCACCGCGGGCCTCGACCCACGCGTCACCATTGCCGCCATCAACGATGGCGTACGGCACCATTTTCTTGTCTTTTTCGACTTCTGCATCATCCACACGACGGCCGATCAGACGCTTGACGCCAAAGATCGTGTTGTCGGGGTTGGTGACCGCCTGACGCTTTGCAGGCTGACCGACCAGTCGCTCATCTTCGGTGAAGGCGACGATCGAGGGCGTGGTCCGCGCCCCTTCTGCGTTTTCGATGACCTTCGGCTGCGAGCCGTCCATGATGGCCACACACGAGTTGGTGGTTCCGAGGTCAATCCCGATGACTTTTCCCATTTTTGCAATCCCTTTCTCTTCAAGGCGATGTCCCGAGAACCGGACCCGTTACGGCATCCCGTCCCCGATCTGATGTGCGCGACAGCACTACCATCGCGCGTCCCGGCGTATATAAGGGCGAGACCAAGGGCCTGCAAGCACCGTAAAAGGCAGGTTTTCGGGAATCTGTGGCCTTTTTTGGCAAGGATTTGGAAAGGATTGGGGTTTCCGGAATGGCGCGGCTGATTTTGCGGGGGTTCGACATCAGAAAAGGCCATCTGGATCCTGCCACCCAGACGCAGGTCATCGCTGATCTGCGGCCGATTCTGAAATCCGCGCCCTTGTTTCGCCCCGTCACGCCTTCGGGCAAAGAGATGTCGGTGCGTATGACCTCGGCCGGGGATTTGGGTTGGGTGACAGACAAGGCAGGCTACCGTTATCAGGAACAGCATCCCAAGGGCGGAGTTTGGCCCGGCATTCCCAACAGTATTTTGGGTATCTGGCATGACTTGGTCAGCACGGAACATGAGCCGGATTGCTGTTTGGTCAATTATTATGGCGAAGGCGCAAAGATGGGCCTGCATCAGGACAAGGACGAGGCTGATTTTTCCTGGCCCGTGTTGTCAATTTCTCTGGGCGATGACGCCCTGTTTCGCATTGGCAACACCACCCGTGGCGGCAAGACCGAGTCGATCTGGCTCAGCTCGGGGGATGTGGTCGTTATGGGTGGGTCCGCACGGTTGGCATATCACGGGGTGGACCGGATCAGATTCGGATCGTCGCGCCTGTTGCCTAAGGGCGGGCGGATCAATCTGACACTGCGGGTGGCGCGTTAACGGCGGGCATTCCAGCTTTGCGAAACATGCTGGCGCGTAAAGAACTCACCCATCAATCCGATCATCAACAAGGCGATCCCGACCCAAAGCGCGTATTCCCAACTGGTGTTGCGGGGGAAATAGTTCTGAAAAATGAAACCGCGGCACTGATCAATGATGTGAAAAAGCGGATTCCAGGCGAACATCATCAACAACCATCCGCCCATCGTGTTTGCGACAAACATTTTACCGGAAAACACCATGTTCATTCGGCGGTAAATGTTTGACAGCATAGCAACGGTTGTCGGGAACCAGGGTTTGATCGCCATGAACACAAGCCCGATCGCGCATCCGGTGAACCAGGCCAGTAAAACCATCCCAAAGGCACCACCGGGATTCTCAATGTCCAAAGGGGCGACTGCAACATTGTAAATGAACAGAAGGACGCACATGGCCATCACCTGTTTGTACAGCGTGCCGAAAGCCGCCGCCAGGATAAGGACCATCGCATTCATTGGTGAATGCAGCGTCATTGGGTTGTTGGCCGAACCAACCCCGGAAATCGACCCAATCGACTGGATATGCATCATAAACGGAAGGACGCCGGACAGGATATACAGCAGGAATTCACCCCTGATCTTGGCTATGCCACCCCGACCCAGCAATGTCATGAGCAGGTAGAACACCATGCACATCACCACCAGTTGTATGACGTTAATCAAAATGGCGATAACCGCATTCGGGTGCTGTGCCCGCACATTTCTGACAACAGCATGGAACACAAGCTCAGCAGTTGTGAACGCGCCGCCCAGCAGCGATTGATTGCGCTTGAAGTAAAACACTCGAAGGTCTTTCCTGCCTCGTCGCCCTCAATCTGGCATGAATATCTTGCCGTTCCGTAACCGCCACATCATAAGTCGGTCATGAGTTTGGATCAACAAACCACAGGAACGGAGCATTTTTGTGACCTATGACGCGCTTATCCCAGTCATCCGACGTCTTGCCCTTCAGGCGGGTGATAAGATCATGGAGATTTATGAGGCAGATGATTTCGATGTCAAAGTCAAATCTGACTCCAGCCCAGTAACCGAGGCAGATGAGGCTGCAGACGCATTGATTTCCGCCGGTTTGCGCGCAGCTTTCCCGGATATTCTGCTGGTCACTGAAGAACAGGCGGCTTCGCATTCGGAAAAAGGTGATACGTTCCTGATAGTTGATCCGCTGGACGGCACCAAAGAATTCATCAACCGCCGTGGCGACTTTACCGTCAACATTGCGCTGGTCGAAAACGGAACACCAACGCGAGGTGTTGTTTATGCCCCAGCTCGCGGTCGTATGTTCTACACACAAGCAGATGGCCGTTCGGTCGAGGAAACCGGCGCGTTTGACAAGGACACACCTGGTGATTTGACGAATATTTCAGTCTCTAAACCAGACAATTCGGCGCTTTTGGTCGTGGCTTCGAAATCCCACAGGGATCAGGCGACCGAGGATTACATCAGCAAGTACCAAGCCAAAGACAGCAAAAGCGCAGGGTCTTCCCTCAAGTTCTGTCTGGTGGCCACCGGTGAAGCGGATATCTACCCTCGTGTCGGTCGCACAATGGAATGGGATACAGCGGCAGGTCACGCGGTTCTGGCCGGGGCCGGTGGCCAGGTGGTGCGTTTTGACGACCATTCGCCGCTGCTCTATGGCAAAGAAGGCTATGCCAACCCGTTTTTTATCGCCTACGCTCCGGGTGTTGAACTAAAGGAAGCCTGATGTCTGTTCTGATTGCCATCCCCGCCCGCTATGCCTCGACCCGCTATCCGGGCAAGCCGTTGGTGCCGCTATCTGGTGCCACAGGCACTGCGATGACGCTGATCGAACGGTCCTGGCGCGCAGCCAAGTCTGTCTCGGGCGTTGATCGGGTGGTCGTTGCAACGGATGACGATCGTATCCGCGAGGTCTCGGAAGGGTTTGGGGCCGAAGTGGTGATGACTTCGGAAAGCTGTCAGAACGGCACCGAACGCTGCGCCGAAGCGCATGAGGTTCTGGGGGCTGGGTATGATATGGTGGTCAACCTTCAGGGCGACGCGCCACTGACGCCACACTGGTTTGTAGAAGACCTGATCGCGGGCCTGCGCGCGGCGCCGGATGCTGGTGTGGCCACGCCTGTGCTGCGCTGTGACGGCGACGCGCTGAACAGTTTGCTGAACGACCGAAAGCATGACCGTGTCGGAGGAACCACCGCTGTGTTCGGTCGCGATCACAGCGCGATGTATTTCTCGAAAGAGGTCGTGCCGTTTACCTCGCAGACCTATGCAGGCGACGAGCCGACCCCGGTGTTTCATCACGTGGGTGTATATGCTTATCGGCCCGATGCGCTTGCCGCATATCCAGGCTGGCCCACCGGCCCGCTGGAGCAATTGGAAGGCCTGGAGCAGCTTCGGTTCATGGAGAACGGCCGCAAGGTACTGTGCGTCGAAGTCGAGGCCAAGGGCCGCCAGTTCTGGGAACTGAACAACCCGCAGGATGTCCCAAAAATCGAAGAGATGATGGCGGCGATGGGGTTGGAATAACCGATTTTCCCCATGACATCCGGCGGTGCTCAAATTTTAAGTATAGTTAACTCGTTTTAAAGGACGCATCATGACAACTATCCTTGTTACTGGCGGTGCAGGGTATATCGGCTCGCACGCGTGCAAAGCGCTGGCGCAAGCGGGTTATGTGCCTGTGACATATGACAATCTGGTCACGGGTTGGCAGGATGCGGTGAAATACGGCCCTTTCGAGCAGGGCGACCTGCTGGACCGCGCGCGTCTGGACGAGGTGTTTGCCAAACACCAACCGGCAGCCGTGATGCATTTTGCGGCCCTAAGCCAGGTGGGCGACGCGATGAAGCAGCCCGGATTGTACTGGTCAAACAACGTCACCGGTTCGTTGACCTTGATCGAAGCTGCGGTTGCAGCCGGGTGTTTGAATTTTGTGTTCTCGTCCACATGCGCCACCTATGGTGAACATGACAACGTGGTTCTGGATGAATCCACCGCGCAGTATCCACTGAATGCCTATGGTGCATCGAAACGTGCAATCGAAGATATCCTGAAAGATTTCGAAGCGGCCCACGGCCTGCGCCACGTCATTTTCCGCTATTTCAACGTTGCCGGGGCAGACCCTGACGGAGACGTTGGTGAATTCCACCAGCCCGAAACGCACCTGATCCCTCTGATGCTGGATGCGATCGACGGCAAACGCGAAGGCCTGACCGTCTTTGGGACCGACTATGACACCCCCGACGGCACATGTATCCGCGACTATGTACATGTCTGCGATCTGGTCGACGCGCATGTTCTGGGGCTGGAATGGCTGGAACAAGGCAAGGAAAGCCGTGTTTTCAATCTGGGCACCGGATCAGGATTTTCCGTGTTGGAGGTAATCGAGCAATCCAAATCCGTTACCAACCGCCCTGTGCCTTATTCAACCGGGCCTCGTCGGGCAGGCGATTGTACCAAGCTGGTCTCGGGCTCTGTTCGGGCTGAAACTGAACTGGGATGGATGCCAAAACGCTCCACGTTAGAGACAATGATAGCGGATGCCTGGCGCTGGCATCAGAACGGCCACTACGAGAAATGAGGCTAAATTGACCTTCAGCGCGTTACAAAAGCTGCCCAAGATCGGCTGGCGGCAAAAGTATCAGCTGCGCTGGAAACGTCGGCGGCTTCTGTGGCGATCCTTTCGCAGCCGGAACCAGTTGACCTGCCTGAACGATCGGACCGGCAAGATCCGCGCTGGTGACGTGCTGGCTTTTACCACTCTGCGCAACGAAATGACCCGCCTTTCCTGGTTTCTTCGCCACTACCGCCAGTTGGGTGTGCGCCACTTTCTGGTCGTCGACAATGGCAGCGATGACGGCTCGGCAGAGTATCTCTTGGATCAACCAGATGTTTCTGTCTGGCAAACCTATTCAAGCTATCGGGGATCACGATTTGGTCTGGATTGGCTGACTTGGCTCCAGATGCGGCATGGACACGCGCACTGGTGTCTTATGGTCGATGCGGATGAGCTGTTGGTTTATTCCCATTGCGATACCCGGCCCCTTCAGGACCTGACACATTGGCTGGAGCAGAAAGGGCGGGTTGGTTTTGGCGCGTTGATGCTGGACCTCTATCCCAAAGGTCCGTTGGGCCGCGACACCTATGACCCGGATACCGACCCAACAGATCTGCTGTGTTGGTTCGATGCGGGGCCATATCGCGCAGAGCGACAAAGCCCGATTGGCAATCTGTGGGTTCAAGGCGGCGCAAGGGAACGGATGTTCTTCACCCAGACGCGGCAGCGCTCTCCCACTCTGAACAAGATTCCACTGATCCGCTGGTCGCGGCGGTATGCGTATGTGAACTCATGCCACTCGGCCCTGCCGCGCCACCTGAACGCAGCTTATGATGGGCCCGGTGGAGCGGCGCCTTCGGGAGTATTGCTGCACACAAAATTCCTGCCGGAGATTGTTGAAAAGTCCAAATCGGAAAAAGAACGACGCCAGCACTTTCATGATCCAAGCCAATTTGCGGCGTATTATGACGGGATCATTAATCAGCCGGTCATGTGGACTCCACAATCAGTCCGTTATACCGGCTGGAAACAGTTGCAACAAATGGGGTTGATGCCTGGCGGGGATTGGGGCCTGCAATGAAAATACGACAGTCAACCGCACGTTTACACTTTGTCGGTTTAAAAAAGTTGCCTCAGAAGATGCATAGGTGGCATAAACCGGTAATGCCTTGTCCTGCCAACTGGAAAGACGAGGTCGGGGAAAGCTCGCGTAATAATAAAGGTTGGGCAGTCACGTGAGCCTGTTCGAATCCTACAAAATGCGATTGCGGCGCAAGCGCCGTATTCTGCGCTGCCTCAGACGAAGCCGTGAACTGAAACCCGCCAGCGTCAACACATCGGCCATCCGACACGACGACATTCTTCTAATGAGCGTTGTCCGGAACGAAAAAATCCGCCTGCCGTTTTTCCTGGAATACTACCGCAAACTGGGCATCAACCACTTTTTGTTCATCGACAACAATAGCGATGACGGAAGTTTCGAATTCCTACAAGAACAGGCCGACGTGTCAGTTTGGCGAACGACAACCAGCTACAAACGCGCGGGCTATGGTCTGGACTGGTCGAACTACATTTTGCGGATATACGCACATGGTCATTGGGTTCTGACCGTCGATCCGGATGAATTCTTCATCTATCCGTTTTGCGACACCCGCCCTATACGCGCATTGACGGATTGGCTGGATGGCAGCGCCGTGCGCAGTTTTGGAACCATGCTGATCGACATGTACCCCGAAGGTCCGGTAGATGCAGAACCCTACCGCGAGGGGCAGAACCCGTTCGAAATCGCGCGCTGGTTCGATCCCGGGAACTACATGATCACCAAGAACCCGGATTATAAGAACCTGTGGATTCAAGGCGGTCCTAGAGCGCGCGTGTTTTTTCGCGAAAACCCCTCCAAAGCGCCTGCGTTGAACAAGATTCCCTTGGTGAAGTGGGATCGGCGCTATGTCTATGTCAGCTCGACCCATTCGCTTTTGCCGCGGGGTTTGAACCAAGTTTATGACGAGTGGGGCGGGGAAAAAGCCAGCGGGTCACTGCTTCATGCCAAACTGATCGACACCCTTGGCGACAAAGCGCGCGAGGAACTGCAGCGCGGTCAACATTACCGCGGATCAGGTGAATACAAAGCCTATGCCGCACAGCTTGAGGAAAAACCCGTTTTCTGGTGCCAATGGTCCGAGGCTTACATCAATTGGCGACAGCTTGAGATTCTGGGCCTTATGTCCAAGGGGAATTGGGCATGAGTAGCCTGGGCATCGTCATGCTGGTCCATACTTCGCTGGACCGAGCCGAGCAGGTGGCGCGCCATTGGACGGCTGCGGGATGTCCGGTTGTGGTGCACGTGGATCGCAAAGTCCCGGATGGCACTTACGCCCGTTTTGTCGCGTCCTGCTCAAACGATCCCGATATCGTTTTTTCTGAACGTCACCGGTGCGATTGGGGCGGCTGGGGCATCGTCGCTGCCTCGCAAAGCGCATCCGAATTGATGCTTGAGCAATTTCCCGACGTTCGGCACGCGTTTCTGTCTTCAGGAGCATGCCTGCCCCTGCGTCCGGTTCAGGAGCTAATCGATTACCTGGCTGAACGGCCCCGCGTGGATTTTATCGAAAGCGCAACGACATCCGATGTCAGCTGGACCATTGGCGGTCTGGATCATGAACGGTTTACCCTGCGGTTCCCATTCTCGTGGCGCAAACAGCGCAAGCTGTTTGACACCTATGTCAGGCTACAGCGTGCCGTGGGGTACCGCAGACAAATTCCAGATGGTTTGGTGCCTCATATGGGCAGCCAGTGGTGGTGCCTGACCCGCCAGACACTCTCAGCCATCCTTCAAGATCCCAAACGTAAACAATACGACAAGTATTTCCGCCATGTTTGGATTCCGGATGAAAGCTATTTCCAGACCCTTGCACGACAATATTCGACGCATATCGAAAGCCGATCCCTGACTCTGTCCAAATTCGATTACCAGGGCCGTCCACATATTTTCTATGACGATCACCTGCAATTGCTGCGACGCTCGGATTGCTTTGTTGCCCGTAAGATCTGGCCTCAGGCCGAACGACTGTATCAGGCATTTCTGACGGACCAGACCAGTGCCATGAAACCGGCTGAGCCCAATCCCGGCAAGATCGACCGCATCTTCTCGAAAGCGGTGGAACGGCGGACGCGAGGACGCGACGGGCTTTATATGCAAAGCCGCTTTCCACGGCACGGCAGCGAAAACGGCCTGACATCTTCGCCTTATTCTGTATTCCAGGGATTTTCCGAGCTGTTTGAGGATTTTGAATCCTGGCTTGTGACCACCACGGGAGCAAAAGTCCATGGGCACTTGTTCGGACCTGATCGCGCCGAATTTGAACAAGGGGAAACCATCACAAACGGCGCCCTTAGCGACAGCGCAACTTTACGGGATTACAACCCCACAGCATTCCTGTCGAACCTGATCTGGAACACGCGGGGGGAACGGCAGTGTTTTCAGTTCAGCCCAAGAGACACGCAAGAGATCAACTGGTTTTTGGCGCGCGACAAGAACGCCCAGATTTCGGTCATCACCGGAGCCTGGGCAATTCCATTGTTCCGTTCAAACCTCAACTTCTCGGAGATCCGGTGCGAAGCGGCACGGTTGCAGCAGATTGAAACCAAGCAGCTCGAGGTTTTGACCTCGGTCTGGACCAAAGCCCGCATGCGCAGTTGGACCTTGGCCGATTTCATTGAATCGCCGATGGATCCGTTACAGACGATTCTGGATGAGATCGGCGCACATCAGGCCAGCCACTTGACCGAAGTGCCCACCATGGTTGATCTGACCGGTTTCGGGAAGTTCCTGCAAAATCTGAAGAATCAGGGTATGCACCCATATCTGATGGGTGATTTCCCGTCTGACGATGTGTTTGGTCGGCAGACAAAACCTTTCCGAAAACCCTATCTGGTGCAGTGACGGCCAATGGCAGCCAAATATGATTACTTTGTTGTACTGGCGGCCATGCGCACAGGGTCTAACCTGCTGGAGGCAAACCTGAACGCGCTTGACAGCGTGACCTGCCATGGCGAGGCGTTTAATCCCCATTTTGCCGGGAATCTGCAGTCAGATACACTGCTGGGCCTGACGCTGGAAGACCGTGACGCAGATCCGATGAAGCTGCTGAAAGCCATTCGTACAGCACCCGGTGACATCAACGGGTTCCGGTATTTCGAAGAACACGATCCGCGCATTCTGAAGCCCGTTTTGAATGACCATCGCTGCGCAAAGATCATTCTGACCCGCAATCCACTGGACAGCTACCTGTCCTTGAAGATCGCGCGGACCACACAGCAATGGCTGCTGAAGAATGTTAAACGCCGCGTCGATGCCCAAGTCACCTTTGATGCACAGGAATTCTTGGATTATCTGGAACAGGTCCAGAGCCATCAGCACATGCTGCGGCGACATTTGCAAAAGACAGGTCAGAGCGCTTTTTTCATCTCCTATGAAGACCTGACTGAAATGGACGTCCTGAACGGCCTAGCCGAATGGCTGGGGGTCAAAGCGCGACTGACCCGGCTGGACGACACGCTGAAACCGCAAAACCCAGCGCCCGCAGTGTCAAAAGTCACAAATCCTGACGACATGACGCGTGCGCTGGCGGATGTCGACCAGTTTGGGCTGCATCACACCTCTCGCTTTGAGCCGCAGCGCGGTGCCGCCGTCCCGCAATACGTCGCGGCACCAAAGTCGGCCTTGATGTATTTGCCCATTCGTAACGGATTAGAGGCTGTTATAAACCAATGGCTGGCCGATCTGGACGGCGGTAAGACTGGTGATCTAATCACCGATCGCAACCGCAAACAGATCCGCGCCTGGTTGAGGAACCACACCGGTCACCGAAAATTCACAGTCCTGCGCCATCCGTTGGCGCGGGCGCATACCGCGTTTTGCCAACACATTCTAAGTACTGGACCTGGCAGCTACAAAATGGTGCGCAACTATCTGCGGAACCGACTAAAGGTGCCGATTCCAGGGCAGGTGCGGGACACCAATTATTCTGTCGCGCAGCACCGTGATGCGTTTTTAGCCTTTCTCGGCTTCCTACGTCTTAACCTCAACAATCAAACCCCAATCCGCGTTGACGGGACATGGTGCAGCCAATCCCGGGTTCTGGACGGGATTTCCGGTTTCCTTTTGCCAGACCTGATCCTGCGGGAAGAAGACCTGACCACAGCGCTTCCAGCGCTTGCACGAGATATCGGTCATTCAAACCCGCCAAAGCCCAGCACACGCGCGCCTGATGAACCGTTTACGCTGGACCAGATCTATGATGCTGAGCTAGAGGCGCTGGCAGAGGACGTCTACCAGCATGACTATGAGGTGTTCGGGTTTGGAGCCTGGGCCCCGGTGCCGCCTAGGGACGCAAAGTGATTAGCGTGCCTTTGTTGACCATCGCATAAATCTCTTCAATCTCGTCATTCTTGACAGCGATGCATCCTGCGGTCCAATCGGGTGTTTTCCGCGCGCGCTTGAGCTCTGACCGAAGATTCGGCTGGCCGTGAATAAAGATATCACCGCCCGGATTAACGCCTGCTGCCTTGGCCTGAGCGATATCCTGAGAGTTGGGGTAGGAAATACCTAACGATAGGTGATAGCGGCTTCGCGGATTTCTGCGGTCAATCAGATAGCTGCCCTCTGGCGTGCGACCATCCCCTTTTTTGGTTTTGGTGCCTCGTGGCGCAAATCCCAAATCCACATCGTATTCTCGCAAAACCTGCTCATGATGCAGCAGATAGAGTTTGCGTGCGCCTTTGTTGACCACCAAAGAGGTCACTTCGGGCCCATCATAAGTCAAAAATCTTGGGCCAGCTTTGGCACAAGCCGTAAGGCTCAGCGTTGCCATAGCCCCCAATCCGAATGCTCGACGATCCATTTTTCACTGCCTGCTCTGTTTTTTGGAGATTAATATGCCAAAAACCTTGCGAAACGGAAATCACTTTTTGCTGTTCATCTGCTCGGCCAGACGGCGTTCGATGCTTTCCAGCCGTTCCAGCACTTCGTCGCGATAGGCATCGGTTTTAACCTCGTCCTCGGCATGGTGTGCGTCCTGCATCGAGTTCACGATCAAACCCACCAACAGGTTCACCACGGCAAAGGTCGTGACCATGATAAATGGCACAAAAAACAGCCAGGCGTAGGGATATACCTCCATCACGGGGCGGACGATGCCCATGGACCAGCTTTCCAACGTCATGATTTGGAACAAGGTATAGGCCGACAGGCCCAGATCACCGAACCAGGCGGGAAATGACACCGAGAACAGTTTGGTCGAGATTACCGCGCCGATGTAGAATAGGATTGCCATCAACAAGAAGACACTGGCCATCCCGGGCAGGGCCGAAATAAAGCCTTCGACCACGCGGCGCAGGCGGGGCGCCACGGAAATCACGCGCAACACCCTCAGGATCCGCAGGGCACGCAGCACGGAAAGACCACCAGCACTGGGGACAAGTGCGACACCCACGATCAGGAAATCGAATATATTCCAACCGCTTGTAAAGAATCTGCGCCCGGTCGCGATCAGCTTTATTGTGATCTCAGCCACGAAGATGGCAAGGCACAGCTTGTCTAGCGTGACAATCAGCGGTCCTGCTGCGTTCATCAAAGTGGGTGATGTCTCCATCCCCAAAAGAATTGCGTTGAAAATTATGACTGCCGTGATGAAACGCCCGAAAGCCGGGGCTTCGATGATGGTCAGCAAACGCTGTTTGACACTCATGTGTCGCGATCTCCTGTCTGGTCAAGATGCGGCGTTCAGGACAAAGCGCGCAGCAAGTTCCGTGTGTGACGACCACCGAAATTGGTCAACGACCTGTACCCATTCAAGGGTGTAGCCTGCGTTAACAAGGATTTTTGCGTCCCGCGCAAAGCTCACCGGGTTGCAGGAAACATAGGCAATCACTGGTCGACTGGCTTGAGCCAACTCCTCCACCTGCGCCTCGGCTCCGGCGCGGGGCGGGTCTAAAACAATCGCGTCAAAGGCCTTTAGTTCATCAGGCATCAATGGACGACGAAACAGGTCGCGGGCCTCAGTTGTTACGCGTTTCAAACCCTGCGCTCTGCGCCAGCCCTGATCCAGCGCCTGAACCATTGCGGCCTCGCCTTCCACAGCATGAACTTCGGCTTTTTGGGCCAGGGGAAGCGAAAACGTACCGCTACCTGAAAACAGGTCGACGGCGCGCTTTGCACCCTCTGTTGCCTCCAAAACCGCCTGTAATAGAGCCTGTTCTCCGTCCTTGGTCGCTTGCAAGAACGCACCGGACGGCGGAGTGACGGCGGCTCTTCCAAACCGCTGAACCGGCGCCTGTCGCATAGCGATCACTTCACCGTCCCAACTCAGCCGCGCCAACCCGTGTTTCTCGGTCGCTTGAGCCAGCGCTAGTTCCAGCGGACCGTCCAAGGGTTTGCCGCCTCTAACAGCTACATCCAATCCGCCTTCGGAGAGTGTCAGTGTCACCGCCAGAACACCCTTACGGCTTCCACCCAGAACGGCCAGCGCCTCGGCCACAGGAATGGCCGCGGTCAACTCGGGGTCCAACAACCGGCAGTCGGGGATTTCCGTGATCGTGTCCGACGCGCGACCATGAAACCCGGCCAACGTACCTTTCTTTGTTCGTCTTACAGCAACCGTTGCACGCCTGCGCGACTGTTCGGGTGACGTGTGGATCGGGCGCATCTGTGCATCCAGACCCTGCGCGGCCAAGGCGTTGCGCACAATTTCAAGCTTCCAATCGGCCACAAAGGCGTCAGAGGCATGCTGCAACTGACACCCGCCGCAGGCTTTGTAGTGGCGACACGGCGCCTTGACCCGATCTTCGGATGGCGTTTCCACCCGGATATCGGTCAGCACTTGACCCGTCAAAGTGCCGCTTACGACCTCACCTGGTAGAGTGCGCGGGGCATAGACGGGGCCATCGGCAATACCATCGCCCTGATGGCCGAGCCGTGTGATTGTGAATCGCTGCGTCATGAAGGGCCTGATAGCCGGGCTTTCAAGTCAACAAAACCCTTATTCAGCAGCTTCCGCCTGAATAAAGCCGCCAGATTGACGATGCCAGAACCGCGCATACAGACTGCCCTGATCCAGCAGCGTCTCATGTGTTCCGCTTTCGACAATCCGCCCCTGGTCCAGGACAACGATCCGATCCATCTCGCTGAGGGTGGACAGCCGGTGTGCAATGGCCAGAACGGTCTTACCCTCCATTACCCGATGCAGCGCGGTCTGAATCGAGGCTTCGACCTCGGAATCAAGTGCCGAGGTTGCTTCGTCCAGAACCAAAATCGGCGCGTCCTTCAGAATGGCACGGGCCAAAGCGATCCGCTGACGCTGTCCGCCGCTGAGTTTTACACCCCTTTCGCCCAGATGAGCGTCATAGCCTTGGCGACCGTTAGCATCCTCAAGGCTGAGGATGAATTCATGCGCCTCGGCCTTTTTCGCAGCGGTTATCATCTCATCCTCGGACGCATCCGGGCGACCGTACAGGATGTTTTCGCGCGCCGAACGGTTGAACATTGCTGTTTCTTGTGTGACCATACCGATCTGGCGGCGCAGGCTGTCTTGTGTCACCTGCGACACGTCTTGCCCGTCAATACGAATAGCGCCACTTTCCCTGTCATAGAGTCGAAGCAGCAAGGACACGAGCGTCGACTTACCCGCGCCCGAGGCGCCGACGATACCCAGCTTTTCGCCGGGTTTTATAGTCAGGGTCAGATCTGTAACACCGCCTATGTCCCGACCATAAGCAAAGCTGGCATTTTCGAATGAGATTGATCCGTCGTGCACAACCAGGTCTTTTGCGTCCCCCGCATCCTCGACCCGGTCACGCTTGGCCAGCGTTTTCATCCCGTTTTCGATTTCACCCACATTGGCGTAGAGGCCCATTAGAGTGAAACTGACCCAACCCGTCATTTGCGCAATCCGGATTGAGACGGCACCTGCTGCCACTATATCCCCTGCGGTCGCAATGCCGATTTGCCACAACCAAAGCGTCGCACCCAGCAGCAGAACCGGCAAAACACCAGCCAACGTCATCAGGATAAATCGAAAACTGGCCGAAAGCTTACCGAAATCCAGCGACCGTTCGCGCAGTTCCACCATCGAGTCGCGCGCAGCCCGATCTTCAAAAGCGGAATGTGCAAACAACTTAACCGTCTTGATGTTGGTGATCGTGTCAACGACCTGCCCCGAAACCATCGCCCGCGCCCCGGCCCGCGCGGCAGAGCGTTGACGGATGCGCGGCAAATACCAGCGCACAAGCAGGAAGTAGACCACGAGCCAAGCGGCAAAAGGCAGCATCGCAAGCGGGTGAATAGACCCTAACAAAAGCAAAGACCCCACAAGAGACGCCAGGGCAAATACAATGGCGCTGATCGTTTCTGACACGACCGAAGCCATCGCGTTCGACGTTTGCATCTGCTTCTGTGCGATGCGTCCAGCGAAATCATCGTCGAAATACGTCACCGACTGGCCCAGCGTCCAACGGTTCAACTTGGCCAACACCAAGGGTGTGATGTTGGGCATGACGATGTAATTGTTCGAAACCGAAGACAGGCCAAACAGGATCGGACGCACCAGCATAAAGAAAGCGATCGAGCCGAAGATCATCCACATGTTTTGCACGGTCAGAAAATTTTCCGGACCGCTAGACGTTGCCACGTCGATCACACGGCCCAAAATCCAAGCCGTGCCCGCCTCCATCGCGCCGGCTGTGGCCGAAAAGAACGCTGCAACAAACAACATCGGCCAAGCACCGGACAGGCTCCAGCGAATGAACGCTCCCAACGTCTGCGGCGGGGGCGTTTCGATGTTTTTGAACGGTTGGATGAGGTCAGCGACCCTCATTCCGCGGCCTCCGGATTCATGAAGCCGCCAGATTGCCGCGCCCAGAACTGCGCGTAAAGACCACGCTGCGTCAACAGGTCGGAATGGGCGCCTTCTTCGACGATGCGGCCATCATCCATGACCAGAATACGGTCCATCTGCGCGATCGTGCTGAGCCTGTGCGCAATGGCGATCACGGTTTTGCCTTGCATCATGCCGTATAGGGTTTCCTGAATTGACGCTTCAACCTCGGAATCTAGGGCGGATGTCGCCTCATCCAACAACAATATCGGCGCATCTTTAAGGATTACCCGTGCCAGCGTCACACGCTGCCGCTGCCCGCCGGACAGCTTTACACCACGCTCGCCCACATGCGCGTCGTACCCCGTGCGTCCTTGCGGGTCTTGCAGGTCAAGGATGAACTCATGCGCTTCGGCCTGCTTGGCGGCGGCGATCATCTGATCCTCGGTCGCATCAGGGCGGCCATAAAGGATATTGTCCCGCACCGACCGGTGCAGCAAAGCGCTGTCCTGCTGAACCATGCCGATATGACTGCGCAGGCTGTCCTGCGTGACATCTGCGATGTTCTGCCCGTCAATCAGGATCGCGCCCCGCTCGACATCATAAAACCGTAATAGAAGCTTAACTAGGGTCGATTTTCCAGCACCGGACCGACCGATCAAACCGATCTTTTCGCCGGGTTGGATGGTTAGGTTGATGTGGTCCAAACCACCGGCTTCGCGACCGTAGTGGTGCGACAGGTCGCGGATATGGATCTCACCCTTGTTCAGTCGCAAGGGTTTCGCAGCGGGCGCATCCAACAGATCAATGGGTTGGGCAATCGTCTCCATCCCCTCGGCCACGATACCAAGCTGGCGGAAAAAGCTGGTCAGCGCCCACATGATCCATCCGGTCATGGCGTTCAGACGAAGAGTCAGTGCGGTGGCAGCCGCAACGACACCAACCGAGGCGGTGCCTTGCATCCACAACGCAATTGCCCAACCAACAACGCCCACAATCAGCATGCCGTTCAAGGTGACCAGAACCGCATCCATGATCGTAAAAATCCGCATCTCAATCTGGAAAGTTCGGCGGGTTTCTTCGATCGCCTCGCGGGCATAGTCCAACTCTTGCGGACCATGGGCGAACATCTTGACGGAATGGATGTTGGTATAGCTGTCCACAACCCGGCCGGTGACAGTCGAGCGCGCATCTGAGGCCGCTTTTGACGCCGGACCGACACGCTGCACCGTCCAGCGCACCAGCATCGCATAAAACGCAAACCAGATTAGCAAGGGGATCAACAAACGCGGATCCGCTGCGTACAGCAAGATCGCCGCACCGATCAGATAGGCTAGCGAGAAGGAAATCGCATCAAAGACCTGAAAGACCACCTCGCCTGCGGCAGGTGGCGTTTGCATGATCCGGTTCGCAATCCGCCCGGCAAAATCGTTTTCGAACCAGCCAACCGATTGGCGCAGCACATGTTTGTGCGCGCGCCAGCGGATCAGCGTGCCAAAGTTAGGCAGGATCGTGTTGTTCAACAGAAGTACGTCGATCAGATGCAGTAACGGACGAAGCAGCAGAACAAACGCCGCCATCAATAACAGCTCTGTCCCGTGGTTCTGCCAGACTTCTGCAGGAGATCCGCCCAGCAGGTCGACAACGCGGCCCATATAATAGATCAACCCGATTTCGACCCCTGCGACGACGATAGAAATCAGTGCGGCCCAGACAAACACCCGGACGAAAGGCCGCGAATAATCCAACATGAACGGCCACAACTTGGTTGGTGGCGCGTCGGTCTCTTTGTAGGCGACAAAAGGGTTAACGAGATTTTCGAAATAGCGAAACATGGAGAGTGCTCCGATTGAGCAAAAATGTAGACGTGCGAAGAAGAATGGCGCCTGAACACCACCCTTTACGGGGCAAGTGTTCTGGCTTTAGCCGAACCAGATCCCGTAATACATTCGCAGTCCTCCATCCATGTGACAGTCGCACGTAACCACAAACGTGTTGGTTTGTCATCCCCTTTTGAGACTTAGCGCTAACTTGCCAGCAACTCCTCGCGCGACAACGCAAAGCCGGACGCGATCCAGCGGTTTTCAAGCTCGGCCAGTTTCTGGCCCAGCGCTGGTCCTGTGAAAGTGGGGATCAGATCCTTGGCTTGAATTGGAAAACGGGCAGCCGCCCCTTTATGCAAGTCATGCCTCAAGGCTTCGGACCAGGGTTGTTCCAGAAAAGCGCAACGCAGAAGAGTCTCGTGCAAACCGCCTTCGTCACCGTAGCGGTAACCCAGCTCGGCCACGCTGGTGGTGGCTTGTGCCTCGTTACGCATACGGGTCAGACGTTGCAATTGCGAACGGCTCAATCGCAATGTCGCTGCGTCTTCAGGCGTGGCGATGGCTGCCAGCCGTCGCACCGGATCGGGATCAGCACCCGCCGCCTGTTCGAGCGCAACAAGAGGCGCAAGGGATCGGTCGTTTGCGCCCGGCAACAGCTGCGCCAAGACACCCGTGCTGCGCATTGTTGCAATTGCAGGGGCCGGATCGGGCGCTGCCAGTAGTTTCAGCAGTTCCGCCCCGACCCGTTCGCGCGACAGTGATTTCAACCCGTCAAGATTGGCACCAATTGCGGAAAGTGCATCTGGGTCGAACCCAGCCTGTGGATCACCATACCAAGCGTGAAACCGGAAATATCGAAGCGAGCGCAAATAATCTTCGCGTATACGATTCTCGGCCGTTCCAATGAACCGCACCCGTCGCGCCTCAAGATCGGGCAACCCTTCAAGCGGATCCAACACAGTGCCATCTGGCTGCGCATAGATTGCGTTCATGGTGAAATCGCGCCGGGCCGCGTCTTCCTCGACATGATCGGAAAACGCAACAACAGCGCGCCGCCCGTCGGTTTCAACATCTCGACGGAAGGTCGTGATCTCGTGCGGGATACCGGCGCTGACGACCGTGATCGTACCGTGGTCAATACCCGTTGGAATAGCCTTGAGCCCCGCGGCCTGCGCCATCTCAACCACCTGCTGTGGTCGCGCGTCGGTAGCGATATCGATATCCGAGACAGGTGCGCCCAAAAGCGCGTTGCGCACACAGCCACCCACAAAAAGTGCCTGCGCACCAGATGCAGTCAGAGCGGCGCATACCTGTTGGGTCGCTGGTTCACTGACCCAAGGCTCGTTTATCTGCATCATTCATTCACCCGTGCTGCAAGCCCGCGCAATATGCGAGCCGTCGCACCCCAGATATAATAGGGGCCGAACGGAACTGTGTAATATCTGCGTTTCTGACCGCGCCAGCGACGCGACTCAACCAGATAATTCTCGGGATCTAGAAGATGGGCAAGAGGCGTCGAGAAAACCTCATCCACCTCGCCGGGTTCGGGCACAGGTTTGAATGTGTCACGTACCACTGCAACCACAGGGGTGACGTTGAAAGAGGTGACGGTTTCATGCGCCGGCAGAAACCCCAGAACCTCGGGCTGGTCAACGGGCAACCCAATCTCTTCCTGCGCCTCGCGCAGGGCTGCCGCGGTTACGTCGGCGTCACTTTCATCCTGCTTACCGCCCGGAAATGCGATCTGACCGGGGTGATGCTTCAGGGCTGAGGACCGTTTAGTCAAAAGCACCCGAGGCGTTTCATAAGCCAAAGATATGGCCACCAGAACACCGGCAGGACGCAGCCGCCGCCTGGGTGGCAAAACTGTGTCAGGGTTCAGGTCAAAATCGCTGGACCCGTGACCGGGGCGGCGCAAGGCCGCCCGGATCTGTTCAACCGGATCATGCACCTTTGCTGTCTTCAGCTTCAAAGCCCACAGTTGCCGGATCCAGCACGTAATGCGCACCACAGAATTGGCAATCAGCCGTGACCAGACCTTCCGGCGTTGTCATCTTTTCGATGTCCTTCGCCGAATAGATCGACAAGCTCTGGCGCACCCGGTCCTCGGAACAGGTGCAGCCAAATTGAACCGATTGCGCGTCATAAACACGCGGCTGTTCCTCGTGGAACAGACGAACCAATAGATCGGTCGGAGCAACCGAAGGGCCGATCATTTCCAGATCCTCGACAGTATCCAGCAGGATATTGACGCGACCCCAGTTCTCACCCTCTTCGCCGTCCACCAAGTCGCTTGCTGTCAGGATCTCGCCAGTACCTTCACCAGATGCTGCAAAGGGCGAGGCTTTCGGCATGTGCTGCAACATGATGCCGCCGGCGCGCCAATGCTCGCCCACACCAGGCTCGGTCGATTTACCAAAGCTCAACGAGAACCGCGTCGGCAACTGTTCGGATTGCGCGAAATACGCCTCGGCACATGCGCTCAGCGATCCGCCCGCCAGCGGCGTGATACCCTGATACGGTTGCGTGCCTTCGCCCTGGTCGATCATGATGGCAAAATACCCCTCGCCCACCTGATCAAAAGGTGCCGCGTCGGTCAGCCGGTCGCGGTCAAAGCTGGCATATGCACGGATTTGGGCGGCTTGGCCCTCTTCCTGCGGCGCGTAATAGTCGGTTGCGATCATGCGCACCGCCCCTTTGGACTGCACCTGCAACGACAGCTTCCAGCGCAACGCAACGGTCTGGCCGATCAACGCGGTCAGCAAGGCCATTTCAGCCACCAGCGCTTCGACTTGCGGCGGATAGTCGTGCTGCTTCAGGATGCCATCCAGCACGCCATCCAGACGGGCCACGCGGCCACGCATGTCGGATGCATCAAGTTGAAAGGGCAGGACGGTGTCGTCCCACGCGATTTTTGTTCCAAGAGACATGGGGTTTCCTTACACGCCACAGGTTGGCATACCGGCACCATATAGGTCGTACAGATTGGGTTTTAAGGGGCCATACATGATCAGACGGTTTGGTGAAACCCCTCAGGCAGGGCAGAAATACACACTGCGACCGGGAGTGTACGTGCTTTTGCCTCGTGGACGATCATTGTTGGTGACATGGTATGACGACGGCTTCAACCCAGAGCTGCAACTGCCGGGCGGAGGCATTGATCCAGGCGAATCGCCAATCACGGCCCTGCATCGCGAGGTCTACGAAGAAACCGGCTGGCTGGTTGCCAACCCACGTCGCGTCGGCGCCTTTCGCCGCTACGCGTATATGCCCGAATACGATCTGTGGGCGGAAAAGGTCTGCATGATCTATCGCGCGCGTCCTGTCCGCCGCATCGGACCGCCAGCCGAGGCGTTTCACGAAGCACGATGGATAGATGCATCAGATGCGATTGAAAAGCTTGGCAATGACGGCGATCGGCATTTTGCCAAGCTGCACCTTTGGTCGCTTTAAGGGCCGTTATATTCGAAGAACACGGCCGAGACGTCATCCCCTATCCCCTCGTTGGGCGACATCACCTGCGTCAGTCGCCAGAACATGTCATCCAGAAACTCGGATCCGCCATGTTCCGTAACGCAATGTTGTGCCATCTCCTGCAAACCGTTTTCGTCCAACAGACCGCCATCGGCCAGGGGACATTCGGTAAACCCGTCGGAATACAGCAACAGCTTGTCCCCGGGCTGCAATTTTGTCTCGATCTGTTGAAAGCCTGCGTCCTCGATCAGTCCGACAGGCAAACCGCCGTCGCCCAAAAACTCACTACCGCCATCCTTCCGCAACAAAAGAGGGTGCGGGTGCCCGGCCTGCACCATCTTCATTAGACCGTTGCGCAGGTCGACGATGGCATAAACCATCGTGAAATATTCTTCGATCCCCGTATCCGCCATCAGCCTTGAATTGAGCGTTTTGGCGACATCCTCGGGCGGTAAAAGTGCGTAGAATTTGTTAAATCGCTGTTCCATTGCGACGTTCTGATCAAAGTGCTTACTGGACAGATAGCTGCCCAACCGGGCCGTCATCATGGCCGATGTGATCCCGTGGCCGGACACATCAATGCTGTAGAACCCCAACCGATTCACGCCGGGCGAGAACATGCCAACAAGATCGCCGCCAATATGGCCGCACGGTTTCAGCAACAGGCTGACCCGCGAGTTGCCAAAGTCGCGCATTAGTTCAGGCACCAGCGATTCCTGAATCTTACGCGCCTGCATCAAATCCTTGTCGATCGCGTCATGCGCCAGCTTCAGCTCTTCCAGCGCGGATTCAATCAGCCTGTTTTTCTGCGAAAGCTCGCGCTGCATATCTAAAATACGCGCTCCGGCAGAGATACGCGCGCGCAGTTCATCCGCCTCCAAAGGTTTGATGAGGAAATCATCAGCCCCGGCATCCAGACCTCGGGCGACTTCTTGCTTTTCGCTCTTGGACGTCAGCAGAATGAAATAGCTGTATTGGTCCGAATTCAGCGCGCGGAACGCGCAGCAGAACTCCAGACCACTCATCCCCGGCATAACCCAGTCGCTAAGAACAAGATCGGGCGGGTCTGTCTGGCAAAGCTCCAACGCGGCCTCGCCGGTATCGGCCTCGACCACATCAAACCCCCATTTCCTGAGAGAGGCCACCAGGATGCGCCGCTGCAAACGGCTGTCATCCACAACCAGCACCTTGCGGATCGCGCCGAAGTCCAGATCTGATCTGGTGTCCTCAAGACTCGCCCTTGGTACCATTTACACTCAGCTCTTACAAAATTGACCGGTCAAAGAGACCCTAGCGTCTGCGGGCTTAACATCCGGTGAAGACCCGACTCACGTTCAAATGGTGCCCTTAACCTGGTTTTTACCAGCCGTGGTTTAACCAGAACCTTGAAGGTTAAATGGCAGGTATCTCACAATGATCCACTGGGACAGAGTCAGGCAATTGCGGGACGAAGTTGGCCCAGATGAATTTGACGAGGTGGTCGAGATTTTTCTGGAAGAGGTGCAAGAGGTTATCGCGCGTCTGCATCACGATACCAACCGAATCGAATTGGAACAGAACCTGCATTTCCTGAAAGGCAGCGCTCTCAGCCTTGGGTTCGATCAATTCTCGAAACTCTGCCAGGATGGCGAACGGCAGGCCGCGGCAGGTCAAGGCGTAGAAGTTGATCTGCCGGCCCTGCTGGCGCTTTTTGACAGCTCGAAACTCAAGTTCGAAGCAGAGTTGCAACAGAATCTCTGCTAGATCACAAACTGCGCCAGGGTCTCGTCCTCGGTGATGTCTGTATAGGTGAACCCGGCCTCATCCAGATGCGCAAACAGGCGCATGAAGTTTTCAGGTTTGCGGGTTTCAATCCCGATCAGGACCGAGCCGAAATTGCGCGCTGATTTTTTCATGTATTCAAAGCGGGCGATGTCGTCTTCGGGGCCAAGAATACCAAGGAACTCTTTCAGCGCACCCGGGCGCTGCGGCAGGCGCAGGATAAAGTACTTTTTCACCCCCGAGTAACGCTGCGCGCGTTCTTTGACCTCGGGCAAACGTTCGAAATCGAAATTACCACCGGACGTCACGCAGACTACGGTCTTGCCGCGCACAAAGCTTTGGACGTCACCCACCGCCTCAATCGCCAAAGCCCCAGCCGGTTCAAGCACGATGCCTTCGACATTCAACATTTCAATCATAGTGGCGCAGATACGGTCTTCGGACAGGACCAGCACATCCGACAGGTGGCGCGATTTCAGCAAATCGAACGGTTTCTCACCAATTCGTCCGACCGCCGCGCCATCGACGAAGGTATCCACATGATCCAGCACAACGGGATGCCCTGCCGCCAATGCAGCACGCAGACATGCGCCCCCAGCGGGCTCGACAAACAAGCAATGACTGCGATCCCCGAACCACGTCGCCACGCCCGAGGACATGCCGCCACCGCCCACCGGCAACACGACATGATCTGGCACCCCGCCCAGTTGCTCTTCGATCTCAACCGCCAATGAGGCCTGACCTTCGATCACATCCGCGTCGTCGAACGGTGACAGGAAATGCCCGCCCTGCTGCGTGCACCACGCTTGGGCAGCTGCCAGCGTGTCATCGAAATAGTCTCCGGTCAGGTGAATCTCGATATTTTCGCCGCCAAAGATACGAGTCTTTTGGATTTTCTGCTGTGGCGTCGTGACCGGCATGAAGATCACGCCCTTGACCCCCAGATGCTTGCACATGAAGGCCACACCCTGTGCGTGATTGCCCGCGCTGGCACAGACAAATAGGTCCTGCCCCTGCTGCTTGCGCATCGCGTTGAACGCGCCGCGAATCTTATACGACCGCACCGGGCTCAGGTCTTCACGTTTGAGCCAAATGTCCGCGCCATAACGGTCGGACAGATGGGCATTCCGCTGCAAAGGCGTTGCAGGAAACACAGAGCGCATCGCTTGTTCTGCGGCGCGGGCGCGGGTCATGAAATCAGTCATGTCCGCCTCACTGCCGTATCACCGCGAAAAGGGCAAGGAATACATATGTGTACGGGCTCAGGACAGCTGGCGCTTTTCGAAAAAGACACCGTACATGGTGGTAAAGATGCTGACATTGATCATCGGAAGGATGAGCGTGCCGAAAAACACGGTCAGCAACACTCCAACAACCGGAATAATCGCCAGAGCGGTGAAAATCAATTGCACCAGAACCTGGAACAGGAACGCAACAACCAGCAACACCAAAATAGAAGGGCCGACGCCAGTTGTGTTGCTCCAAGCGTCTTTTAGTGAGATCGGGCTTCCAATTGCAGCCGCCGGAAGAATTATGGAAAGGCGGAAGAAGCAAATGACCAGAAAAACCGTGTAGGAAATCAAAATAATAAGGGAAAGCCACGCAAGGCTTTCGCCCAGAACCGCAACAACCAAGCTCATGGGGATAAATGCGATTGCCATTAGAATTCCCAGCATGAGAAAACGACCGAAGTAGGCTAGAATCCTGTCGAAACGGAATGTTGGAAGCACTCCCGTAGGATACTCTTCTAAAAGGATGAAGCGGTGCCATGACACGGCAATCCAGAACATGGTGCCCAACAACACTACCAGCAGGACGAACATAAAGATCAAGATTGACCCGGCAGTCGTGCCCGGAGGTAATTCGCCAGCATTTTCGTCAAGCGCCTCAAGCGGAATACCAAGGGCCAGAAACAAAGCCACAATTGCGATAGTCGCTATCACCGCAGGCCCAACCGTGATTTGCAGGACCTGTTTCAGGTTACCAAACACCATCCGCACTGAATGAACGAAAATTTGCCATCCCAACATCCGAAAACTGCCCCTTCAACCAAACATTGTTTTAATTGCGTATGTTTCACCCCAATTCCCGCTCTGCGTCAATCCACACAGCTTGCCCCCGAGTTCAAAACCCGTTAGGGGCCAATCGTTCTACGCATAAAGGGAAGTCAGATGTCCGCGCCCAAGAAAGTTGTTCTGGCCTATTCCGGTGGCCTTGATACCTCGATCATTCTGAAATGGCTGCAGACCGAGTATGGTTGTGAGGTCGTGACCTTCACCGCCGATCTGGGTCAGGGTGAGGAGTTGGAGCCCGCCCGCCAAAAGGCTGAACTGCTGGGGATCAAGCCCGAGAACATCTATATCGAGGACATCCGCGAAGAGTTCGTGCGCGACTTTGTCTTCCCGATGTTCCGCGCCAATGCGGTCTATGAAGGGCTGTATCTATTGGGCACGTCGATCGCGCGCCCTCTGATCTCGAAACGCCTGGTTGAGATCGCCGAGGCCACCGGTGCCGATGCTGTTGCGCACGGCGCGACCGGCAAGGGCAACGATCAGGTTCGCTTTGAACTGGCAGCTTACGCCCTGAATCCCGAGATCAAGGTGATTGCGCCCTGGCGTGAATGGGACCTGACCAGCCGCACCAAACTGCTGGAGTTTGCGGAACAGAACCAGATCCCGATTGCCAAGGACAAGCGCGGCGAGGCTCCGTTCTCGGTCGATGCGAACCTGCTGCACACCTCGTCCGAGGGCAAGGTTCTGGAAGACCCTGCCGACATGGCGCCTGACTACGTCTATCAGCGCACCGTCCATCCCGAGGATGCGCCAAACGAGCCCGAGTTCATCGAGATCGGCTTTGAAAAAGGTGACGCGGTCAGCATCAATGGCGAAGCGATGAGCCCGGCCACCATCCTCACCAAGCTGAACGAATATGGCGGAAAGCACGGCATTGGCCGTCTGGATCTGGTCGAAGGCCGCTTCGTGGGCATGAAGTCGCGCGGCATCTATGAAACACCCGGCGGCACCATCCTGCTGGAAGCGCATCGCGGGATCGAATCCATCACCATGGACCGCGGCGCGATGCACCTGAAAGACCAGCTGATGCCGCAATATGCCGAGCTGATCTATAATGGCTTCTGGTATTCGCCCGAGCGTGAGATGCTGCAAGCCGCCATCGACAAATCGCAAGAGCATGTCACCGGCACCGTTCGTGTGAAACTGTACAAGGGTCTGGCCTCGACCGTAGGCCGCTGGTCGGATCACTCGCTGTACTCCGAGGCGCACGTGACCTTTGAGGAAGACGCTGGTGCATACGATCAGACAGACGCAGCCGGTTTCATCCAGCTGAACGCACTACGCCTGAAACTTCTGGCCGCACGCGACAAGCGTTTGTCCAAGTGATCGACGAAGACGATAACGACGACGAACTCGATATGTTCATCGAGGCGCAGGACACGGTTTGGGCCGATGTCCTGCGTGAATTGGAACAGGGGCAGAAAACCAGCCACTGGATGTGGTTTGTGTTTCCGCAACTGGCCGAGCTGGGCCAATCTCATATGGCGCAGCTTTACGGCATAGAAGATCTGGACGAGGCAACGAGCTATCTGAACCACCCTGAACTGCGCCGTCGGCTGACGGAAGCAGCGTCGCTGATGCTGTCGCACAAAGGGCGAGATGCGGCTGACATTCTGGGTGGGGTTGATGCAAAGAAGCTTCGATCTTCGATGACGCTGTTTTCTTCTGTCGCGGATGCTCCGGTCGAATTTCAGGCTGTTCTCGACGCCTTTTACGATGGTCAGGCCTGCGATCGCACAACGCAGATGCTTGGTGCGTCATAAAGCCAAGCTCCCGTTGGGTCAGCCTTGCCTGCGCGCCGTCTGACCCTTTACGCATTCGGAAACTGCGAAAGGAACCCGGATGCTTGAAGACATCGCTGATGGAATTCAAAAGGGCCTGAACGGCAAAACCTTTGATGGCTCGTTGAAATTCGACTGTGGCGCAGACGGGGTGATTGTTCTGGCCGACAATCAGGCCACGACGCAGGATCAGGACACGGATTGCACCATCCGTATCTCACAAGACAACCTGACCAAGCTGCTGACAGGGAAACTGAACCCGATGACGGGTGTCGCTATGGGCAAGCTCAAGATTTCGGGCAATATGGGCGTCGCGATGAAGCTGGGTCAGCTGCTCGGCTAAACTCAGCGCAATTCTGCAATGGATTTCTGCATTGCCAGAATCAACGCGTCCCGTTGCTCGGACAGCTCGGCTTGGGTTTTCCCTGCGGCCTCAGCCATCACACCTTCTGTAAGCTGCTGGGCGACATCATCAGTCAAATAGACCTGACCCAAATCATCCCACCATCCATTGAACGTATCGGTGAAATGGTCGCAAAAGGCTTTCAACCCACCCTTGCCAGCGCCGAGGTTGAATAACATGGTCGGCCCCATCGCCGCCCACCTTACACCCGGTCCTGCCCAGACGGCTTTGTCCACATCTTCGACCGACGCAACACCCGACACCACAAGATGAATGGCTTCACGCCACAAAGCAGCTTGCAACCGGTTTGCTACATGGCCGGGCACCTCTTTGTTGACCCGGATCGTGGTCTTACCCACGCTTTCATAAAACGCCTGTGCCGCATCAACCACACCATCGGAAGTTTTCTCATTCCCCATCACCTCAACCAGCGGGATTAGGTGCGGTGGGTTGAAGGGATGCCCCAAAACAAAATGCGACGGGTCAGACCATCCAGGCTGCATTTGGCCAAGTGTTAGACCCGATGCAGAGCTGGCGACGATTGCGCCCTTGGACAAAGCAGGCTCAATCTCGGCAAAGGTTGCATGTTTTATCTGCAAACGCTCAGGCACATTTTCCTGAACAAATCCCGCATCAGCCACTGCGGCAGCAGCGCTGGAATGAAACGTGATGGCGTCCGGGTTTCCATTCTCCGTCAAGCCCAGCGCACCAAGGGTCGACCATGCATTCTCTACATACTGGCATACTTTCCTTTCGACGTTCGGGTCAGGATCAAAGAGGGCAACAGAACGCCCGGATGCCAGAAAAAGAGCTGCCCAACTAGCGCCAATGACGCCTCCGCCCAAGCAGGCCGTGTGCTGTATTTCCATCAGAACAATCCCGGGTTCAAAGGTGAAGCTGCTGTCATACCACCATCCACGGTGAAAAGCTGACCTGTGGCAAAGCTTGCCTCATCCGAAGCCAGCCAGACCGCCATGCTCGCAATATCCTCGGGTTTCCCAAAACGACCTGCAGCATGGCGGGCAATCGCATCCTTGTGCGCGGCATCAGGGTCATTGGCCAACTCGAACGCGGCGTCCAGCATTCCTGTTTCAATCCATCCGGGGCAAATCGCGTTGCAGCGGATCTTTGGCCCGTGATCGACCGCAATAGAACGGGTCAAGCCATGCACAAATGCCTTGGACGCGTTGTAAAGCGCCATGGACGGATCAGCGGTATTCCCGGAAATAGAGCCTATATTAATGATCGCAGCGCCCTCATCCATCCGAGGTATGTAAGCCCGGCACATATTGAAGACGCCCTTGCAATTGGTGCCAATCACAGCTTCCCAATCCGCGTCCGAACTGTCTGGAACAGTCTTTTCGACCTGCACACCAGCATTATTCACCAGAATGTCGATGCCGCCTGCGGCCTCGGCCAACGCTTCGACAGCGTCCGTGTCCGTGACATCCAGCGGACACCAGATGATGTCGTCAGCCAACCCATCAGGCCGCGCCCCGCGTCCACATGTCGTCACTGTCGCGCCTTCACGGCGAAAGGCTTCGACTATTCCTCGGCCAATGCCTTGCCGCCCACCTGTCACAAGCGCTCTTTTCCCAGCCAACCGCATCAGTGTGCCACCATCACATGGCGCACGGACGTGTAGGCATCCAGCGCATAAACCGACATGTCACAACCCGTGCCTGATCCTTTCATCGCAGCCCAGGGCATTTCCGCCGCTGGCATTCCGTGCGTATTCACCCAGGTCATGCCGTACCGCAGCCGCGCCGCCATTTTCATCGCGGTCGAGACATCCTTGGTCCAGACAGACGACGCCAACCCGTACCGCCCCGCGTTTGCAATCCGAAGGGCTTCGTCCGCCTCGGTAAATCGCGACAGAGTCACGACCGGGCCGAACACCTCGCTGCACGCGATCTCAGCGTTATTATCCACATTTGCGACGACGGTCGGCTGATAGAAGAACCCTTCCCCCTCACCAACCTTGCCACCTACGGCGATTTCAGCGCTGCTGCGGGCGCGATCGACAAATCCGGCGACCCGGTCGCGTTGGGCGGCTGATACGATGGGCCCCATTTCTGTACCATCGGCCTTTGGCGCACCGATCCTGATCTGAGCAACCTGATCAGCGACGGCAGCAACCACTTTGTCGTATACATCATCCTGCACCATCACCCGACAGGGCTGAGCACAATCCTGACCTGCGTTGAAGAACGAACCGTATCGGATCGTCTCGGCCACGGCGTCGATATCAGCATCATTGAACACGATGACCGGTGCCTTGCCCCCCAGTTCCAGATGCACATGGCGGATCTGGTTGGATGCAGCGCGCATCGCGGCCATTCCGGTCGCAGGTGAGCCGGTGATGGAAATCCCCTCAATCCGTGGGTCATTGATCAGGCTGTCACCAACCGACATGCCCCGACCATGGACCACGTTCAACACACCTTTGGGCAATACATCTGCCAGCAACTCTGCCAGCCGCAGAGTGGCCAGCGGCGTGATTTCGGACGGTTTCATTACAATGGTGCAGCCCGCCGCCAGAGGCGCAGCGATCTTCCATGCCGCCATCATAAGCGGATAGTTCCACGGTGCGATGGACGCCACGGGGCCAATCGGATCCTTTCGGATCATCGACGTGTGGCCCGCAGCGTATTCTCCGGCCACTGACCCGCTTATCGTGCGTGAGGCACCGGCCATGAAGCGGAAAGTGTCGATGGTCAGAGGCATCTCTTCATCGCGGGCCATCGGCCACGGCTTGCCGACGTCCAGTGTCTCTAACTCGGACAATTCATCTGTATTTTCTTCCATTACATCCGCAATCGTATGCAGATATCCCGACCGCTCGGCGGGCGTGACAAGCCGATAGGTGTCAAAGGCTTCATGGGCAGCACGTGTTGCGGCTTCGATCTGCTCGGGCGTTGCCTCGGGCACATGGGCTACTGTCTCGCCGGTGGATGGATCCAGAACGGGCAGAGCATCGCCCTGACCCTCAACCATCTCTCCGTTAATAAGCATCTTCGTCTGCATATCTTTCCCCCGTCAAAAAGCGGTCTGGTCGTTGCCCTTAAGGCCCAAACGTTGGCGGGCCTCGTCCGGTGTAGCGACCGTCAGGCCAAGATTTTCGATGATTGAGCGAATCTTGCGGACCTGATCAGCGTTGGACTTCGCCTTTTCGCCGGGCCCGATGTAAAGGCTGTCTTCCAGCCCAACCCGCACATTGCCACCAAGAATCGCGGCCTGTGTCGTGAAGGCCATCTGGTGGCGACCTGCGGCCAGCACCGACCATTCATAGCTATTTCCAAACAACTTTTCGGCAATTGTGTGCATGTGCATCAAGTTATCGGGGTCGGCACCAACACCGCCCAGAATCCCAAAAACCATCTGGATGAAAAATGGCGGCTTTACCCAACCCTGATCCACCACCCAAGCCAGGTTGTAGAGATGTCCCAAATCGTAGCATTCGAATTCGAATTTCGTGCCGTGACCTTCGCCCAATTCCTTCATCGCATATTCGATATCAGCAAACGTGTTGCGGAAAATGAAGTCGCGGGTCATGTCCAGAAACTCGGGTTCCCAGTCATGTTTCCAGCCTGAATATTTCTGCATCATAGGGAAGATGCCGAAGTTCATCGAGCCCATGTTCATGCTGGCCATTTCGGGGCTGGCCCGTAATGCCGCACGCAGGCGTTCTTCGCGGGTCATGCCCAACCCGCCACCGGTTGAGACATTCATCACAGCACCGGTTGCTTGTTTGATGCGGGGCAGGAACTGCATGAAAAGGTCAGGGTCCGGATCTGGTCGACCGTTTTCCGGATTGCGGGCATGAAGATGGATGATCGCAGCCCCGGCCTCGACGGCACCAATACTGGCCTCGGTGATTTCGTTTGGCGTGATGGGCAAGTGTTCTGACATGGTCGGCGTATGAATCCCGCCAGTCGGAGCACATGTAATGATGACCGGTTTGCTCATAGCTTCATCTGCTGGACTTGTGCGCTCAGCCCTCCGTCCAGAACCCAAAGTTGACCGCTGGCATATCGAGCCTCGTCCGAAGCCAGCCAATTCACCAGATTCGCGATGTCGTCGGGCGTGCCATATGTGCGCATCGGGTGCACATCGCGCACGGCCTGCTGCAACTGGTCGATGGTCTTGCCGCCACCGCCCGAGCCATCGCCGGTGAAAAAGCTCTGCAACATGGGTGTGTCGACATAGCCGGGGCATATGGCATTCACACGAATACCTTCCGGTCCATGATCACACGCCATTGCACGCGTCAGTGCATGAACAGCACCTTTGGTCGCGCAATAGGCGGCAAGGCCGGGGTCCGCAATGAACCCATCGTAACTCCCGAAATTGATGATCGAGGCTGACGTTCCCGACGTGGCCCCTTTGCGCAACAGTGGCAACGCGTGTTTTGAGGTCAAAAACGTGCCGTTGACATTCACAGCGAAGGACTGGTTCCATTCCTCCAACGTGGTCTGTTCGATAGTTTTCTCGATCTCAATACCAGCGGCGTTGACCAGAATGTCCAATTGGCCAGCTTCCGCACCAACCTGTTCCATCGCGGCAATCGCATCAGCTTCTTGCGTGACGTCCAGTTTCACAAAGATGCTGCCGTCGTCATCATGGGCTGACAAGGATCCTTCGGGCTTCAGATCAGCCGCATAAACCAGTGCGCCTTCGCGCAGAAAACGCGCCACGATCGCGCGCCCGATCCCGCCGCGCCCACCGGTTACAAGCGCTGTTTTGCCGTCCAGCATCATTCTTTGGTCTCCTTCAATGGCGGATAGCGATAGCGAGTCGCTGCAACCGTCCAATCCATGTGATTGCGTACATATTCCTGCGTGGCGTCTCGTGGCGGGGTGTAGTCCCAGGCCTCTCCGGCACCCGCCTCCATCGCGGCGTGCAAGGCGCGCCGGGACTTTTGCGTTGCAATGACGTCCGCACGCAGGCTTTCGCTGTTCCAACGTCGCGCCACGTCTTCAGCAAACTTTGCGGAATGTTCAGCGTAAGCCGGGTCATCGACCACATTCACCTTTTCCAACGGATCCTTGGACAGGTCGTAAAGCTGAGGTGGGTCCGGGTCGCAGTGAATATACTTCAACGGCCCGCGTCGGATCATGAATACCGGATAAGGCGTCATCTCGGCGCAATATTCGCCGATGGCTTCATCCACAGGGTCAGCTTCTCCGCGCGCAAGCGGCATCAAGGATCGGCCATCAATCGGCTCCCCGAAGATCGCGTCAGAACCGCTGGCGATGTCCACAAATGTCGGCAACAGGTCGAGCAGGGAACAGGCGTTGGCAGCACAGCCTTTGGCAACACCGGGACCCGCCATGATCAGCGGCACACGGGCCGAGTGTTCAAAGAAATTCATCTTGTACCACAACCCACGCTCACCCAGCATATCGCCGTGGTCTGCGGTGACGATGACGATGGTATTGTCTAACGCGCCGATGTCTTTCAAAGCTTTGACCATCGCGCCGACCTTGCTGTCAAAGTAACTGACATTGGCCAGATAAGCGCGACGCGCGCGGCGGATTTCTTCCTCGTTCAGAGGGACATAGCTTGCCTCGATCCCATCCATCACGCGACGTGAGAACGGGTCTTGCTCTTCGGGCGTCAGTGTAAATTCCGGCATCGGGACGTCTGCGTCGGAATACAGGTTCCACCACTCGGGCTTGGCGACATAGGGGTCATGCGGATGGATAAAGCTGGCCACCATACAGAACGGAGCATTGTCCCCAGCCGCCCGATCGCGGCCCCTGTCGATCAACCAGCGACGCGCGGCAAATTCGACCTCGTCGTCATAATCCGTCTGGAAGGTGGCGACCGCCTCACCGCTTTCCTTGACGGTTTGCATGTTGTGATACCACTTGTCGATCCGCTCGTCCGGGGCTTCCCAGTCCGGGGTCCAGGCAAAATCGGCGGGGTAAATGTCGGTTGTCACACGGTCCTGAAACCCGTGTTTCTGGTCTGGCCCAACGAAATGCATCTTGCCCGACAGGCAGGTCCGGTAGCCCAGCGCCTTGAGGTAATGCGCAAAGGTCGGGACCGAGGCACGAAACTCGCTGGCGTTGTCATATGCCGCGATGCGACTGATCAGCTGCCCGGCCATGAACGCAAATCGCGACGGCGCGCAAAGGGGTGAGTTGCAATAGGCCGCGTCAAATCGCATCCCGCGTGCGGCAAGCGCGTCGATGTTTGGGGTCTTGACCGTTGGATGGCCGTAAGCGCCGCAAAAATGCGGCGCCAGTTGATCGGCCATGATCACAACGATGTTCGGCCGTGTCACGGTGCAGCCTTTGCATATGCGTCCAGAACTAGCCCATGGAAATGATGCACCGCATGTTCCGATTTGCCCGAGCCATTGGGATCATGCACGATCCGGCCTTGCGTAAAGGCCGGGGTGCTCATACCGCGCTGTACGCTTTCGACAATGTCGATGTCTTCGCGTTGCAGAACCTCATCAAGATAGCGGATGGCTTCCAGTTCGGCTTCGTCTGGTTCCGGGGTTTCAAGGAAGAAATCATAGGTTTCGAGCGTGCGGTCAGGACCAATCGGGATAATATTCAGCACGATCATCGAAGACCGCCCCGGATAGCGCATCAAACATGTCGTGGGCCACAACCACCAAACTGCATGGGTTCGTACTGTGGCATTGGACACGTCATAAGCAGTGTTAGCACCCTTACCCGCCTCGGCCATATGGCTGGAGTAGATGCCGTATGTGGTCACCTTGTAGGTGTCCATATCGACCAAATCACAGAAATCCTTGTGCGCTGTCGGGCAGTGGTAGCATTCAAGGAAGTTGTCGACGACGTTCTTCCAGTTCGACTTGATGTCATAGGTCAGGCGGTGACCAAATGACAGCTGCTCGATATCCGGTGCCCAATGGCGGATTTCGGTTTCCAGATTCCCGGAAACTTCGCTCAAAGGCTGTGCATTAGAGTCTAAGTTGACGTATATGAACCCCGCAAACTCTTCGACCTGTACTTGGTCCAGGCAGATATCCGATGTTTTGAAATTAGCCAGGTTCTCGGTCTCGGGCGCGCGCACCAACTGGCCGTCCAGTTTATAGACCCAAGCGTGATACGGGCACATGATACGCGTGGTTTCGCCCTCGCCCGACAACAGATGATGTGCGCGGTGTTTGCAGACATTATAGAACGCACGCAATGTGCCCTCGCGGTCGCGCACGACAGCAATCGGACGTCCGGCGATTTCGACGGTTGTGTATGACCCTGGAACGCGCAGCTTTTCAACGTGGCACACCCATTGCCAGGTCTTGGCTAGCACTTCGTTTTGATCGACCTGATACCAGGACGGATCGACATAGGCTTCGGCTTTCAGGGAACTGGTATTGAAGGGATCGGTGCTAAAACCATCGGAAATCCGCTCGAACTGGGTTTTGGACGGCAGCTGGCTCATGGGTGGCTCCACAGCTCAGGGACAGGCTTTGCCCCAATGATTGACGTGTGGCGCGTATGATCCTCTGAGTCTTGGTTCGTCTCTTAACTTTTTTCGCCTTATTGTTTTCCGTTTTAGCCAACTTGATGATCCCGATTGCGTCAGTCTTTGGGCTTGCGATGCATCGGCCAAGCGCGGAACTCGAATGGAACTCTGCCCTCGACCCTGTCGCGCGTGGGGGGCAGGCCAAATCTTTCTTTATAAGCCCGGCTGAAATGCACCGGGCTGGAAAAGCCCGACGCCAGAGCGACCTCTGCAATGGGAAGCTCAGTCTGCGTGACCAGGCCACGTGCCCGATCCAAGCGAATGTCACGATAGTAAAGCGCGGGCGTTTTCTTGATGTAGGTCGCGAACAGCCGATCCAGTTGGCGATGAGAGATTCCCGCGCGTTTGCAAATCTGGGGAACGGGAATCGGCTCCTCAAGATTGGCCTCCATCACCTGAATCGCCGTTTTAAGCTTGGCGGGCACTGTCGTTCCCAAAGGCTCGGTTCCTTGGGGTTGCTGTTGTTCCGTGGGGCCACGCAAACGATCGTGAAAAACGTATCTGGCCGCTGCATTGGCAAGGGCGCTGCCATGTATCCCCTGAAGAATCTGCAGGCCAAAGTCAGTTGCTGCAGAGCCACCGCAACAGGTAAGCCGATTGCCGTCCATAACATAAAGATTCTCAACGACCTCGACTTCCGGATAAAGCTCCTGCAAGGCATCGATATGCTCGTAATGAACGGTGGCGCGCCGTCCGTTCAATAACCCCGCCTGCGCCAAAATAAAAGCGCCGGTATCCAATGCGCCCAAAGTCGCGCCGCTGCGCGCAAATTTACGCAAAGCTGTTCCCAGTTTGGATGTCAGGTGCCGTTCTGGTGTCCAACTGGAAGAGACAATGGCAATATCAGCCTCGGTGAACGAAAGCGCGTCAAGCGGTTGAGTTTCAATGCCAGCGCCGTTGCTGGACACACAGAAACCACCTGCTTCTGATACGAAGTCCCATTTAAAATAAGGCTTTCCATCCAGATAGTTGGCTGCACGAAACGGATCTATGAATGCCATGGTTGCCGCCATATTGAAGCTGGGCGCAACTATGACCAGCACGCGCGTCGAAACCTGCATCTCCTGTGTCATCGATCCTGAATCCAACCTTGCATCACCACATCTCAGAAAAGGTCTTTTGACTGCGATACACAAGGTTTCTTAGGGCTGGGCTGAATTTGATAAACTCGCCTCACCAGCGCGTGACATGAGATGTCAGGCAATTGCATGTTGATCCAAGTCGGGTCACCTTGGTCGTGAAAGGAGACCTGACATGACACGGACTGCTTACCTCGACACGCTTAAACCAGCCCTTCTGTTCACGCTGATCGCCTTGGCAGCGATGTTGCGTGCTTTACCTGCGCCGGCGGCCGGAACAGAAACACTGACAGTAGCCGGAGGATGTTTCTGGTGCGTTGAATCTGATTTTGAGTCTGTCCCCGGCGTCATCGAGGCTGTTTCAGGCTATACCGGCGGCAAGTCAGCTAATCCCACTTATGATCAGGTCTCAAAAGGAGGAACCGGCCATTATGAAGCGGTTCAGATCACGTTCAATCCAGTTCAAATCTCACGGGAAACGCTTCTGAACATGTTCTTCCGCTCGGTCGACCCCACAGATGCCGGAGGTCAGTTCTGCGATCGCGGTGATAGCTATCGCACTGCGATTTTCGTCTCTAACACAGGGGAAAAAGCTTTGGCCGAGAAAGCAAAAGCAGATGCGCAGCGGGCCCTGGGCCAGACAGTGGTAACGCCGATCCTGAGCGAAGGAACTTTTTACCCAGCCGAGGCGTATCATCAGGATTACTACAAGGGGAACAAACTGATTTTGACCCGCTTCGGGCCGAAGCGACAGCACAGCGCATACAAAGCTTACCGCAAAGCCTGCGGCCGTGACGCGCGCGTCAAACAGCTTTGGGGTACTGACGCGCCGTTTGTTGGATCTTAGTCAAAGGACGCGTCGCGCACCTCTTTCAAATCGGGGATAACATCAGCCGTTCCGTGCCGCGTGACCATCAGGGCCGCGGCGCGGTTTGCTTGCAGAATAGCCTGTTCCATCGGCATTCCACGATCCATTCCTGCCAGTACATAGCCGGTGAAGGTATCGCCTGCCCCTGTTGTATCCACCGCTTGCACCTTATGTGCCGCAAACTCGACCGGTTCGCTGCCCTGCTGTAAATACCGCGCGCCCTTTGAGCCCAGCGTGACGATGACGTGCCGCACTGGCAAATCAGCGGCGCTTAAGCCGGTTTCCTGACGCAATTGTTCAGCTTCGACCTCGTTGAGGATCAGGAAATCCAGATAGGGAAGAACCGCCTTCACAGCCTCTGCCTGAAACGGCGCTGCGGCGTAACACACGGTTAGCCCCAGCCGGTGCCCCAACTGCGCAGCTTCCACTTGTGCGTTGGTTTCATTCTGAAGGATCAGCAGATCGCCCGTGTTTGCTGAGGATAGCGCTTGTCCCAGATCACTGACCTCTAACGCATGATTGGCACCGGGATACAGGATGATCAGATTCTCGCCCTCAGCATCCACCGCAATGATCGCGTGTCCGGTTGGCAAATCGACCTCTGAGATAAAGCGTGTATCCACGCCATATTCCGTCAATCGATCCTTCGCCCAGCGCCCATCCTGGCCAACAGCACCGATATGGCTGACGCGCGATCCGGCCCGAGCCGCAGCCACCGACATGTTGGCCCCCTTGCCGCCCAGAAACCGATCCAGTCCAAGGGCGGCCAGAGTTTCCCCCGGCGCAGGCAGATGCGGCAGGTCATAGACCATATCCGCGTTGATCGAGCCGAGGTTCCAGATTGTCATGTCTTATCCGATGTCGCACGAGGCCAGAATGGCCATGTTTAGAATGTCATTGGCGGTCGCAACGGTCGAACAGATTTGAATCGGTTTGTCGATGCCTGACAGAATCGGACCAATTACAGTTGCACCACCCATTTCTTGCATCAATTTGGTCGAGATGGAGGCCGAGTGCCGCGCCGGAACAATCAGAATGTTCGCCGGACCGGTCAGACGCTGGAAGGGATAGGTAGCCTGCTGATCAACGTTCAACGCCACATCCACGGTCATCTCGCCTTCGTATTCAAAGTCAACACCGCGCTGGTCCAGCACCGTCGGAGCCACGTGCATCTTTTCGGCCCGTTCGGACACCGGGTAACCAAAAGTCGAGAAGCTGACGAAGGCCACCCGGGGCTCCAGGCCCATGTGACGCGCAACCGCAGCCGATCGTTCAGCAATGTTTGCCAGGTCATTCTCATCCGGCCATTCATGAACCAGCGTATCGCCAATCAGAACAATCCGGCCCTTGTGCAAAAGGGCGGTCACACCAGCGGCCCCACGCGCTGCATCGGCATCAAACACGTGGTTGATCCGATCCATCACATGCGCCGATTTGCGCGTCGCACCCGTAACCAGCCCATCCCCATGGCCATGGGCCAGCATCAATGATGAAAACACGTGCCGATCCCGCGCGGCGAGGCGGTGAATGTCCTTTCGGTCGAAACCCTTGCGCTGCAAACGGTCGTAGAGGAAATTCGAATAGCTCTCGAGATGCGTTGTGTTGGCGGCATTCACAACCTCCAGCTCACGCACAGCGTCACCCAAGCCCGCTTCTTCCAGCTTGGCCCTGACCTCATCGGCGCGACCGACCACCAGCGCCTTTCCGAAGCCGGATCGTTGGTACATGACCGCAGCGCGCAGCACCCTTGGATCATCACCTTCGGCAAAGATCATCCGGCTTTGTGCCTGACGCGCACGGGCGTTCAAACCGCGCAGGATGCTTGCGGTCGGATCCATGCGGGATTTCAGGCTCAGCTCATAGGCATCCATGTCGATGATCGGGCGCCGCGCCGCACCGGTGTCCATCCCGGCCTTGGCAACGGCTGGCGGGATACGGTGGATCAGACGTGGGTCGAACGGTGTCGGGATGATATAGTCGCGCCCGAAGGTCAGAGATTTGCCATAGGCCATCGCGACCTCGTCCGGCACATCCTCGCGCGCCAGATTAGCCAACGCATGGGCGCAGGCAATTTTCATTTCGTCATTGATAGCGCGCGCATGGATGTCCAATGCGCCCCGGAACAGATAGGGGAAGCCAAGTACGTTATTGACCTGATTGGGATAATCGCTGCGCCCGGTGGCGACGATGGCATCAACGCGGACTTCGTGTGCTTCTTCCGGAGTGATCTCGGGGTCAGGGTTCGCCATCGCAAAGATCACTGGGTTGTCCGCCATGCTGGCGACCATCTCTTGCGTGACCGCACCCTTGACCGACACGCCCAGGAACACATCCGCGCCCTTCATCGCATCTTCCAGCGTACGCAAATCTGTAGAGATGGCATGCGCGGACTTCCATTGGTTCATACCCTCTGTACGGCCCTGATAGATCACGCCTTTGGTGTCGCACACGATGCAGTTCTCGTGCCGCGCGCCCATCGCCTTGAGCAACTCGATACAGGCGATCCCTGCCGCACCCGCACCGTTCAGGACAATCTTTACATCCTCGATCTTCTTACCCGAGATTCGCAGTGCGTTCAGCAAACCCGCCGCGCAGATCACCGCCGTGCCATGTTGGTCATCGTGGAAGACTGGGATATCCATCTCTTCCTTCAGGCGCTGCTCGATGATGAAGCATTCAGGTGCTTTGATGTCTTCCAGGTTGATCCCGCCAAAGGTGGGGCCCATCAGGCGTACCGCACGGCAGAACTCATCCGGGTCTTCGGTGTCCAGTTCGATATCGATCGAGTTCACATCAGCGAACCGCTTGAACAGGACGGATTTCCCTTCCATTACCGGCTTCGAGCCCAGCGCGCCAAGATTGCCCAGGCCCAATACGGCGGTACCGTTCGAGATCACGGCGACCAGATTACCTTTGTTGGTATAGTCATACGCGGTTTCGGGCGCTTCGGCGATGGCTTCACATGGAACAGCAACACCGGGGCTATAAGCCAGCGACAGATCACGCTGCGTGGTCATGGGCACGGTGGCTTGCACCTCCCACTTGCCGGGGGTCGGGTCCAGGTGAAAGGCCAGTGCTTCTTCTTTGGTGATCTTCGCTTTGGGCATGGAATTGGTCGTTTCTTTACAACTGCGGGACCTTCGCCTCATAGCGCAGGCAACCGCGCGCCTCAACGAGAATACGTTTTCACCTTTCGCAGCAGATGGGGGATTTGTAAGGTCGCGCCCGGAATACGCCAAAAGGGGGCCGCTTTTGTCCACAGTCACGCCGATGATGGCGCAATATCTCGAGATCAAAGAGGCCCACGCCGATGCCCTGCTGTTTTATCGCATGGGCGATTTCTACGAGATGTTCTTTGAAGATGCCGTCAATGCCGCCGAAGCGCTGGACATCGCCCTAACCAAACGCGGCAAGCACAATGGAAATGATATTCCAATGTGCGGCGTGCCAGTGCACGCAGCCGAAGGGTATTTGCTTACACTGATCCGCAAAGGCTTTCGTGTCGCTGTCTGCGAACAGATGGAAAGCCCTGCGGAAGCGAAGAAAAGAGGCTCTAAATCAGTCGTAAAGCGGGACGTCGTGCGTCTAGTGACGCCCGGCACACTGACCGAAGACGCCCTGCTGGAAGCCCGCCGCCACAACTTTCTGGCTGCCTATGCCGAGGTTCGGGATGAGGCCGCCTTGGCCTGGGCCGATATCTCGACCGGCGCGTTTCACGTGATGCCTCTGACCTCGATTCGGCTCAGCCCGGAACTGGCACGGCTGGCCCCGTCCGAGTTGATCGTGGCCGACGGTGTTCAAGACAAGCTTAGTGAGCCGGTTCGGGATCTGGGGATTTCTCTGACGCCTGTGGGACGTGCCAGTTTTGACAGCACAGCAGCGGAAAAGCGCATATGCGGCTTGTTTCACGTCGGTGCGCTGGATGCGTTCGGGACTTTCGGTCGCGCCGAAGTTTCGGCGATGGGCGCACTGATCGATTACCTTGAGATCACGCAAAAGGGCAAATTACCCCTGCTGCAAACCCCTCTCAAAGAATCAGAAGACCGCGTCGTCCAAATTGACGCCGCAACACGCCGCAATCTGGAACTGACACGGTCGCTCTCTGGTGGGCGCGCCGGGTCTTTGTTGTCCGTGGTCGATCGCACCGTAACACCCGGCGGCGCGCGGTTGCTGGAACAGCGCCTGTCCAACCCGTCCCGAAATCTGGACGTGATCCATGCGCGCCTGGATGCGGTAAGCTTCGCAACTGAGGACAGCCTGATTGCGTCAGACCTGCGTGAAGCGCTACGCAAAACACCGGATCTGGACCGCGCCTTGTCACGCTTGTCGTTGGACCGAGGTGGTCCGCGCGATCTGGCTGCCATCCGTAACGGGTTGGCGCAAGCGGCCACGATTGCCAGTTTGTGCAGTGTCCAAGAGTTGCCAGTACTGTTGTCAACCGCCGTCCAAAACCTGACTGGGTTTGACGATCTCTTGACCCTTCTGGACGAAGCGCTTGTTGCGGAACCACCTCTGCTGGCACGTGACGGCGGCTTCATCGCCCCCGGTTTCGAAGTTGAACTGGACGAAGCCCGTACCCTGCGCGACGAAGGCCGCTCGGTTATCGCCGGCTTTCAACAGAAATACGCGGAACACACGGGTATCGCCTCGCTTAAGATAAAGCACAATAATGTGCTGGGGTACTTCATCGAAACCACAGCGACCCATGCCGAGAAAATGCTGAACCCGCCGTTCAGCGAAACCTATATCCACCGTCAGACCACCGCCAATCAGGTGCGTTTCACCACCGTCGAACTGTCAGAGATCGAAACCCGTATCCTGAACGCAAGGAATCTGGCGCTTGAGATTGAAAAGCGGCTCTATCAAAGGCTTTCTGATGAGGTTTTGACCCTTGCAGCACAGCTTAATCAAGCTGCCCGCGGGCTGGCAGAGCTGGATTTAACCACTGCCCTCGCCGATCTGGCACGCGGGGAAAACTGGTGTCGCCCACATGTGGACACATCACGTGCGTTCAACGTGCACGGCGGTCGACATCCGGTCGTTGAGCACGCCTTACGGCAGCAAAGCGGCGATGCCTTTGTCGCCAACGACTGCGATCTAAGCGCGGATGACGGCGCGGCCATATGGTTACTGACCGGCCCCAACATGGCTGGTAAATCAACCTTCCTGCGCCAAAACGCCCTGATAGCCCTGCTTGCCCAAATGGGCAGCTACGTGCCTGCTGAACAGGCCCATATCGGCGTTGTCAGTCAATTGTTCAGCCGGGTCGGTGCATCCGATGACCTGGCCCGGGGTCGCTCGACCTTTATGGTGGAAATGGTCGAAACCGCTGCAATTCTCAATCAGGCCGATGATCGCGCACTGGTCATTCTCGATGAAATTGGCCGCGGCACCGCCACTTATGACGGCCTCTCGATCGCGTGGGCTACGCTTGAACATCTACATGCATCCAACAAATGCCGCGCTCTGTTCGCAACTCATTACCACGAACTCACCGCTTTGGCCGGTAAACTGGAAGGCGTGGATAACGCAACCGTTGCGGTCAAAGAATGGGAAGGCGAAGTGATCTTCCTGCACGAGGTCCACAAGGGCGCCGCCGACCGCTCCTATGGTGTGCAAGTTGCCCAGCTTGCCGGATTGCCTGCATCAGTCGTCGAACGCGCTCGCGTGGTACTGAATCAATTGGAAAAAACCGAACGGGAAGGCGGTAAACAAAAGGCTCTGATCGACGATCTGCCTTTGTTTTCTGCAGCATCACCGCCACCGCCGCCCTCAACCAAAGCATCTCCTGTCACAGATATGTTGAGCGACGTCCTGCCCGACGAACTCACCCCACGCGAAGCGCTCGACCTGATTTACAAACTGAAAGAGGCGGCCAATTCCTGACCGCCCCTTCTTCTTGTTGATAAATACGGCCGCCAGAGGCTTGGCCTCTTCGAGGCCAACTAGTTCGAAGGTGTTGACGACACCCCAACCTGCGCCGGACGCAGCAAGCGGTCGTGCAACATGAAACCTTCGGCAGACACCTGAATGATGTCGCCGGCTTTTGTGCCGGGCACCGGTGCCTCAAACATCGCCTCATGCACATTAGGATCAAAGCGGTCGCCAACCTCAGGTGTGATCACCTCAATCCCGTGCTTCTGGAACACATCCTTCAGCGCGCGCATGGTCAATTCAACGCCTTCCAGCAGGCCAGCAGCAACTTCTTTCTGCTCATCCGTCGCTGCCTCAAGCGCGCGCTTCATGTTGTCGTAAACCGGCAGCATGTCCCGTGCCAGCTTGGAACCGCCATATTGTTCCGCATCGCGACGCGCCTTGTCGCCACGCTTGCGTGCATTCTCGGCATCTGCCAGCGCGCGCATGAACTTGTCTTTATAATCGTCCCGCTCAGCGCGCAACTCATCCAATTCCAGCGCTTCGTCGCTGATCTCTGCAAACTCCTCGGCCAGCTCTTCCGCTTCCGCAGACATGATATCGTCCAGAAAATCTTCGTTCTTCGGCTCTGCCATCTCTTACCCTCTAGCTCCGGTCGGATATCAGCTTGCCGACCAGTTGCGCCGTATAATCCACGATCGGTACGATCCGTCCATAATTCAGACGCGTTGGCCCGATGATCCCGACCGCACCGATTATCTTACGATCAGCGTTCATATATGGAGACACCACCAAAGAGGAACCCGAAAGTGAGAAAAGTTTGTTCTCAGACCCAATAAAAATGCGCACACCTTCGCCATCTTCGGTCAATTCAAGGAATTCAGCGATGTCCCGCTTACGCTCCAGATCATCAAACAGGGTCCGAATCCGATCAAGTTCTTCGGCCCGACCCGGTTCGTTCAAAAGATTCGCCCGTCCACGCACGATCAAACGGGCCGAGTCGCTGCCATCTCCGTCCCAGACGGCCATTCCACTTTCCACCATCTCACGCGCCAGAACGTCGATCTCTTGCTTGCGTGCATCAATCTGCGTCTGCATCTGCCGACGCACTTCGCTGAGTGTCCGCCCCTCGATGAGCGCATTAAGGAAGTTCGCAGCCTCACGCATCGAGCTTGGGGTTTGTCCGGGCGGCGGGGTGAACAGGCGGTTTTCCACATGACCATCCAAGAAAACCAGCACTACCAAAGCCCGATCATGACCCAGTGATACGAATTCAATATGTTTGATTTCCGATTCATGCTTGGGCGTTAAAACCAGCGAGGCGCCTTGTGTCACGTGTGACAAAGCCGAGCCCACACGATCGAGCATTCCGCCAACATCGCCTGTGTTAGAGCCTAAAGTTTGTTCTAATTTCTCGCGATCATCCGCGCCCAAGTCTCCGACTTCAAGCAATCCGTCCACAAACATCCGCAGACCTTGCTGCGTTGGAATTCGACCAGCGCTGATGTGGGGGCTGTCCAGAAGACCCAGAAACTCCAGATCTTGCATCACATTGCGAACGGTCGCTGCGCTCACCTTTTCGGACAAGGTGCGCGTTAAAGTGCGACTGCCGACAGGCTCACCGCTTTCCAGATAGCTCTCGACAATCAAACGGAACACTTCGCGAGACCGGTCGTTCATCTCATCCAGAATTTTGCTTGCTTCGCTCATGCGTCTTCCCCTGCTCGTTCGTCATTAAATCGCAGGCAAATGAAAGGTCAATCGGGGTTGCATCGTAATGCTGCGGGGCGTTATCCCCAACCCAGCAAACAAAGGAATTCCGATGCGACCCTCTGGAAGAGATTTAAGCGAAATGCGCGCCGTTTCAATCGAAACGGGGTTCACCAAACATGCCGAAGGTTCCTGCCTGATAAAAATGGGCGACACTCATGTGCTGTGCACCGCAACGATCGAAGATCGCGTGCCGCCCTTTATCAAAGGCTCCGGCTTGGGCTGGGTCACGGCTGAGTACGGTATGCTGCCTCGCGCCACCAACACTCGGATGCGGCGCGAAGCCGCCAGCGGCAAGCAAGGCGGTCGCACCGTGGAAATCCAGCGCCTGATCGGCCGCGCCCTACGCGCTGGTGTGGATCGGGTCGCGCTGGGTGAGCGTCAGATCACCGTGGACTGCGACGTGATCCAAGCCGACGGCGGCACCCGCTGCGCCTCGATCACCGGCGGTTGGGTGGCCCTGCGGCTGGCTGTGAACAAGCTGATGAAAGCGGGCGATGTTATCTCTGACCCCCTAGTGGACCCGGTAGCAGCTGTGTCTTGCGGAATTTACGCCGGTCAACCGGTTCTGGATCTGGATTACCCGGAAGACAGCGAAGCCGGCGTCGACGGCAACTTCATCATGACCGGATCCGGCAAACTAATCGAAGTGCAGATGAGCGCCGAAGGCTCGGTCTTCAGCCGCGCTCAGATGGATCAGCTGATGGATCTGGCCGAAAAGGGCGTCGGCGAACTGGCAGCTGCGCAAAAGGCCGCTACAGCATGACCCGCAAGTTCGACGGGGACAGGCTGCTGGTCGCCACCCATAACAAAGGCAAGCTCGAGGAGATGGCGCATCTCCTTGAGCCTTTTGGCGTCACTGTTGTGGGTGCTGGGGACATGAACCTGCCCGAGCCGGAAGAGACTGAGGACACATTTGTCGGTAACGCCCGGATCAAGGCCCATGCCGCCGCCAAAGCCACCGGCCTGCCTGCCCTGTCGGACGATTCCGGGATCACCATCGACGCGCTGGATGGCGCGCCGGGAGTTTACACCGCCGACTGGGCGGAAACGGCAAATGGTCGTGATTTCCTAATGGCCATGAATCGCGCACATAATGAGTTGGAGGCTAAAAAAGCCCCTCTCCCGCGCACTGCGCAATTCCGTTGTACACTGGTCCTGGCCTGGCCCGACGGACATGACGAGGTGTTCGAAGGCATCGTCCCGGGCCACCTGGTCTGGCCGATCCGCGGCAAGGACGGATTCGGCTATGACCCGATGTTTGTTCCGGACGGGCACGACATTACCTTTGCCGAAATGGATCGCTGGGAAAAGAACAAGATCAGCCACCGCGGCCGCGCGGTTGAGAAGTTCGTGAAAGGCTGCTTTGGCGGATGATTGGCGCAACGGGGGCTTTGGCCTGTACGTGCATTGGCCTTTTTGCGAGGCCAAATGCCCCTATTGCGACTTCAACAGCCATGTCTCGAAGAAAATTGACCAAGAAAGATGGCTTGCAGCTTATCTGAGCGAGCTGCGCCGCTCTGCCTCTGAAACGCCGGGTCGGGTACTGAACACGATTTTCTTTGGGGGCGGCACCCCGTCTCTGATGGACCCGGAAACCGTTTCTTCCGTGATTGATGAGGCGCGCGCGCTTTGGCACCCATCCAATGACATGGAAATCACTCTCGAGGCCAACCCCGGCTCGGTTGAAGCAGGTCGGTTTGCAGCTTATCGAGATGCCGGCGTAAACCGAATTTCGATGGGCGTTCAGGCGCTGAATGACGACGATCTACGGCGTCTGGGCCGCATTCATACTGTTGCCGAGGCCCAAGCCGCCTTTGAAATCGCACGGACCTGCTTTGATCGTGTCAGTTTTGACCTGATCTATGCCAGACAGCACCAAACACCTGAAGCCTGGCGCGCGGAACTGAGCGAAGCCCTGTCGATGGCCGTGGACCACCTGTCGCTGTACCAATTGACGATTGAAGACGGAACTGCCTTTGGCGATCGCTATGCCGTTGGAAAACTGCGTGGGTTGCCCGAAGATGACAGCGCCGCCGACATGTATCTGATCACGCAGGACATTTGCGAAGCGCACGGTTTGCCCGCTTATGAAGTGTCCAATCACGCGCGCACGGGGGCTGAGTCGCAACACAATCTGATCTACTGGCGATACGGTGATTATATTGGCATTGGTCCCGGCGCCCATGGGAGGCTTACGCTTAACGAAGAAAAATACGCAACCGAGACCTATCTGAATCCACAGCGCTGGCTTGACGCTGCAGAGCGTGGGGGTGGAGAGAAAGGACGAACAACACTGTCCCTTGAAGACCAGGCGAGCGAATACCTTATGATGGGGATGCGAATTTCGGAAGGACTAGATATTGATCGGTGGGAGCTCTTAGCAGGCCGAAAACTCTCGGAAGACACGGTTGATCATCTGATCGGGATCAAAATGATTGAACATGAAAACGGCAGACTTCGGGCAACATCAGATGGTCGCGCTGTACTGAACGCCGTCATTCGGGAGCTTTTGAGCTAGCCATGCATTACCTTTGGGCCGGACTGGGATTGTTATGTGTTGCGCTGGCAATGGTTGGGGTTGTCCTACCCCTTTTGCCAACCGTCCCATTTCTGCTATTGGCTGCGTTTTTCTTTGCCCGATCTTCTTCGCGTTTGCACACTTGGTTGTTGACCCATCAACTGTTCGGACCGCTGATACAAGATTGGCAAAGCTCAGGCGCAATCCGCCCTAGTGCAAAAAGGGCGGCAACTGTTTCAGTCGCCGCCGTTTTTGGAATCTCAATTTGGATGTCCGCCCCGGTTTTCGTTTTGGCCATTCAAGCTGTCGTTCTGGGGGGTGTTTTGATCTTTATCTGGACGCGACCTAACGGCTGAGCTTAGCGCACAGATCATCAAGCTGATCCAAGTTCTCATATGTTAGGACAACCTGACCCGTCTCTGTTCCAGCCTTGTGATTGATCGAGACTTTCATCGCCAGAATTGCAGATAGATCTTTTTCCAAAGCGCGCGTATCGGCATCCTTGCCCGCATCCAGATTTCTGGACCGCGGTGCAGCGCGTTCGGCGTCACCTTGTTGCTGCTTCTTGACCAAAGCTTCGGTTGCGCGCACCGAAAGCCCCTCTTTGACGATCTGCTTCGCCAATTCCGATGGGTTTTCGGCCGTAATCAGGGCTCTTGCATGTCCTGCAAATATTTTTCCTTCAATAACAAGGGCTTGAACATCCATTGGCAAGGACAAAAGACGCAGAAGGTTTGCAATGTGGCTGCGGCTTTTACCCAAAGCTTCAGCCAGCTTTTCCTGCGTATGGCCGAAACGATCCATCAGTTGCTTGTACCCAGCGGCCTCTTCCACCGCGTTCAGGTCCGCGCGCTGGATGTTTTCGATTATCGCAACTTCCAGAACTTCGGTGTCGTCAAAATCCCGCACGATGACAGGGATATCATGCAGCTGCGCCATTTGCGCTGCCCGCCAACGACGCTCCCCTGCAACGATTTCGTATTCATCAGCTCCGGTCGACCGGACAATCAGAGGCTGGATAATACCCTTTTCCTTGACCGAGGCGGCCAATTCGTCCAGCTGTTCGGGCAGGAATGTGCGGCGCGGCTGATTGGGATTGGCCTTTAGCTTCTCAATTGGAACCTTAAGATCGGGCCGACGCACTTCGGACTGTGCCCGCCCTTCCGTTTCGGTATTTACGTCCGCCATAAGAGCGGACAGCCCGCGCCCCAACCCTCTGGATTTTGTTTTTTTGGCGCTCATGTCGCCCTCCTCATTTCCGCCTACGCAGCGGTTTTATTGTTCTTGTGCATGATCTCGCGGGCCAGATGCCGATAAGCCATCGCGCCAAGCGAACCCGAATCATATTGCAACACTGGCAGCGCATATGACGGAGCCTCGCTGACTCGCACATTTCTGGGTATCTTTGTCTTAAAGACCATCTCACCCAAATTGTCACGCGCATCCTTTTCAACCTGACGGGACAAGTTGTTGCGGTTGTCATACATGGTCAACACAACACCTTCGATTCTCAGATCAGGATTTGCTGTTTGCCGAACCTCTCGGATCGTCAGCATCAGTTGAGAAAGACCTTCTAAAGCAAAGAATTCACTTTGCAGCGGCACAAGGACTGAATGCGCCGCCACCATTGCATTGACGGTCAACAGGTTCAAAGACGGCGGGCAATCGATAAGGATGAAATCAAGGTTGAAAGCATCAACCGCAGTCTGCCTCAATGCATCGTGCAACAAATAACTGCGCTTTTCATTGGATATCAATTCAATGTCGGCAGAACTCAGATCAACGGTTGCCGGAACAACCATAAGGTTTTCTATTTCCGTCTCTTGAACAACGGCCTCTAACGGAGCGTCGTCAAGGATGAGGTCATAGGTTGTCCAATCCCGATCCTCTACACCCAATCCGGTGGACGCATTCCCTTGAGGATCAAGATCAACCACCAAAACCCGGCAACCGGATTCCGCAAGCCCTGCTGCAAGATTGATTGCCGTCGTTGTTTTCCCCACTCCGCCCTTCTGATTGGCGACCGCAATAATCCGAGGTCCTGAAGGTCGGGACAGATCAACCACGTGATACTCCTTTGATTTTAAGGATAACGGCCTGAGGTTCAGTTAAACTTGTAATCGGCTCGACGTCGAAATTCCATTCTTCTTGCGCCTCTGACAGTTCTTTTTTCCAGGTTGCGCCTTTGGGCAACAAAGCTGTTCCCGTTTTACTTAAATGCCTGTCGCAAAAGGACAATAATACCCGCAACTCTGCCAGGGCACGAGCCGAAAGGACATCTGCATCCAAAGGATCAACACTTTCGATTCGCTTCGAAATCACCTTGCATTTGATTTCACATTCCCGCGCTACATTGCGTAAGAAGGCAGACTTCCTTTGATCACTTTCAACGAAAGTAAATCGTGAGTCTGGTGAATGATCAGCCGCGATCAAGGCGCATACCATTCCCGGAAATCCGCCTCCACTGCCTATATCCACCCAGCTTTTGTATTGACCAGCACATCTATAAACTTGCACGGAGTCGAGGATATGGCGATCCCAGATGTGTTCCAGACTACTTCGGGACACTAGATTGATTTTAGGATTCCAGCGATTTACGAGATCAACGTAGGTTTTCAAACGCTTGAATGTTTCACGTGAAACATTTAGCCGCTCAAATGCCGAATAACCAGCGCTCATGCCCGTCGCGCCCTGTCTTCGCGGCGTAGCTTCGCAAGTACAAGTGTCAGCGCGGCAGGTGTTACCCCCTCGACTCGACTTGCTTGGGCTATGTTCGAAGGCTTCGCCTGCGATAGCTTATGCTTCATCTCGGAAGATAAGCCATCTAAAGAGGAATAGTCGAAGTCGCGAGGGATAACATAAGATTCATCCCGCTTCATCGCCTCCACATCTCGCTTCTGGCGCGCAATGTAGTTTGCATAAAGCGCGTCACGCTCAATCTGAAGTCGGATTTTTTGATCCACATCTTGTAGATCCGGGATCAATGGTAACAGATTGTCGAAAGATACGTCCGGAAATGCCAAGATCGCCATCCCGTCGCGGCGATTGCCATCTTGGTTGACGTTAATTCCGGCCGACAGCACCTGTTTCGGTGTGTATGTACGCTCTGCCAGCTTAGCCTTTACCGCATCGAGCTGGTCCATTTTGTCTTTGAAGTGCGCCTCACGATCGGACCCAACGCATCCAATATCCATGCCAATCGGCGTCAAGCGCTGGTCTGCATTATCAGCACGTAAGGAAAGCCGGAATTCCGCACGTGATGTAAACATCCGATAAGGTTCAGCCACACCGCGTGTTGTAAGGTCATCTACCATGACCCCGATATAGCTGTCAGATCTTGTGAAGTGCACAGGATCACGGCCTTGCACTTCAAGCGCTGCATTGAGCCCGGCAACCATACCCTGCGCGGCGGCCTCTTCGTATCCTGTGGTTCCATTGATCTGACCAGCCAAGTACAACCCCGGAATTTCTGGCAGAGACAGTGTCGCGGTTAGAACACGAGGATCTACGTAGTCATACTCAATGGCATATCCTGGTTGCAGAATCTCTGCTTTTTCAAGGCCTTTGATGGATCGTACATACTGCAGTTGGACGTCCTGAGGAAGTGAGGTTGAAATACCGTTAGGATAGATCGTGTGATCATTCACTCCTTCGGGTTCCAGGAAGATCTGATGGGATTCCTTGTCTGCAAATCTTACAATCTTATCCTCAATAGACGGGCAATACCGAGGGCCTATACCATCAATATGGCCACCGTACATCGCTGACTTTGAAAGATTGGCCTCGATGATCTCATGTGTTTGTGCGTTGGTATGCGTTATTCCACAGGAGATCTGCGGTGCGACCACGTCTGTCGACAGAAATGAGAATAGTGTTGGCTCTTCGTCCCCGTCTTGACGCTCTAGATCGGACCAGTCAATTGTCCGCCCATCCAAACGAGGCGGCGTACCTGTCTTCAAGCGTCCCAGCGGCAAATCATAACTATCCAAACGTTCGGCAAGCTTGATAGAAGGGCGATCTCCCATCCGCCCACCAGGTCGTGAGACGTCACCGATATGAATGACTCCGCGCAGAAATGTCCCAGATGTCAGTATGACTGCCTGCCCGGAAATCTCTGATCCATCCGCAAGCAAAACGCCGGAAACACGCGGCCCGTTCATAAGAAAGTCGACAACTTCACCGACGATAACGGACAGATTGTTCTGGTTTTGCGTTTCTTTTTGCATCGCCGCCCGGTAAAGCGCTCGATCCGCTTGTGTTCTGGGGCCCTGTACTGCAGGTCCTTTACGACGATTCAACAAACGAAACTGAATGCCGGCTTGATCCGCAACACGCCCCATAACGCCGTCAAGAGCATCAATCTCACGAACCAAATGGCCTTTCCCCAAGCCACCAATTGCCGGATTACAGGACATTACACCAATGTCCGATGCGGACAGGGTTACCAAAGCAGTATTGGCACCCATCCTTGCAGAGGCATGAGCAGCCTCTGTCCCGGCGTGCCCAGCACCAATAACGATGACATCAAACTTCGAATGTTTCACGTGAAACACTCCTTACTTTCCCAAACAGAAGCTAGAGAAGATTTCATCCAGCAGTGTTTCGACATCTATTCTGCCCACCAGCGATTCAAGTGCCCTTATGGCGGTTCGTAATTCTTCCGCGGCGATATCATACATCTCTGGACCTGATTCCAGAACCGGGATTGCCGATTGGAGAGAAGTCAGTGCCCCATTGATTGCAACCCGATGTCGTTCCCGCGTTGCAATACCATGGGTGGTAGTTCTTTCACAAAGGACATACGAAATCTGGTTTACAAGCGCGTCAATCCCCTGCCCTGTTTTACCAGAAACGCCGAGACTATTTTCACTTCGAAGATCAGCTTTCGGCAAAACATGAATATCACCTGCCTGCATCCCAACCCCCAGGTCTTCGGGTGTATCTGACAGGAAAACACGCAGGTCGGCGGCCTCCGCTCTGCTGCGCGCCAACTTGATACCCAAGTTTTCAACATGATCCTCAGTTTCACGCAACCCGGCCGTATCCAGCAAAGTCACAGGTAAACCAGCCAGATCCATCCGAACTTCGATCACGTCCCGCGTGGTTCCAGCGTATTCCGAAGTGATGGCGGCGTCTCGACCTGCCAAAGCGTTCAGAAGAGTGGACTTTCCTGCGTTCGGAAGCCCAACAATTGCAACTTCAAACCCCGTGCGTATACGTTCAGCGATTTTTACTCCTTCTGCCTCACGGCGAAGGTCTGACAAGACACCAGTGATCAATTCGCGAACTTCAGGCGTTACATCCGTTGGAACCTCTTCATCGGCAAAGTCGATGACAGCTTCCAGCAAAGACGCAGCGCGGATCAAATCCCGGCGCCACCGTTCTGCCAGTATGCCCAGCTCACCAGCCAGAATTGTTTGCGCTTGTTTGCGTTGCGCCTCGGTTTCGGCATCAATCAAATCGGCCAGGCCTTCGACCTGCGTCAGATCCATCTTGCCATTCTCAAGCGCTCGGCGTGTGAACTCGCCCGGCTCCGCGATGCGCAGCCCTTCAGTATCCGACAAACATTGCAATACCGCGTTGACGGATGCTGTACTGCCATGAATCTGAAGCTCTGCCACATCCTCTCCGGTGAAACTGGCCGGGGCCTGGAACGTAAGAACCAAGCCATCGTCAAGACGCGCACCACCCTGATCCCGCAATGTGCGCAGAACCATGCCACGTTCAGGCAGCGTGCCACCTGTCAGCCGCGCCGCCGCAGAGTGCGAGTCCGGCCCTGAGAGGCGGATGACCGCCACCCCAGCTTTGCCTTGCGCGCTGGCCAGGGCAAATATCGTATCCATGAATAGCCCCCGCGTCAGTACCGGTTCGGCGTCAGGTGTTCATTGAATCGAAGAATTCCGAGTTCGTCTTGGTCTGCTTCAACTTGGATAGCAGGAACTCGATTGCATCGGTCGTGCCCATCGGGTTGAGGATGCGGCGCAGAACGAAGGTCTTAGCCAGATCGCCCTTGTCGACCAGCAGGTCCTCTTTCCGGGTACCGGACTTGAGGATGTCGATGGCCGGGAACACACGTTTATCAGCGATTTTACGATCCAGAACGATTTCCGAGTTACCGGTGCCTTTGAATTCTTCAAAGATCACCTCGTCCATCCGGCTACCAGTGTCGATCAGCGCGGTGGCGATGATGGTCAGCGATCCACCCTCTTCAATGTTCCGTGCCGCACCAAAGAACCGCTTGGGCCGTTGCAGAGCGTTGGCGTCCACACCACCGGTCAGAACTTTACCCGAGGATGGGACCACAGTGTTAAAGGCCCTACCAAGTCTTGTGATCGAGTCGAGAAGAATAACAACATCTCGTTTATGTTCGACCAAACGCTTGGCCTTTTCGATCACCATCTCGGACACGGCCACGTGGCGTGTTGCGGGCTCGTCAAAGGTCGAGGACACAACCTCACCCTTCACCGAGCGCTGCATGTCGGTCACCTCTTCCGGGCGTTCGTCGATCAGAAGGACGATCAGGTAACACTCTGGATGGTTCTGTTCGATTGAATGCGCGATGTTCTGCAGGATGACCGTCTTACCGGTCCGCGGAGGCGCCACGATCAGCGAGCGCTGGCCTTTACCGATCGGCGACACAAGGTCGATCACACGGGCCGACTTGTCTTTGATGGTCGGATCCTCGATCTCCATCTTCAGACGCTCATCTGGGTACAGAGGCGTCAGGTTGTCGAACAGGATCTTGTGCTTGGCCTTTTCAGGATCTTCAAAGTTGATCTTGGTGACCTTGGTCAGCGCAAAGTAACGCTCATTATCATCAGGTGCCTTAATCTCACCCTCAACAGTATCTCCGGTGCGCAGCGAGTGTTGACGGATCATATCGGGCGAGACATAGATATCGTCGGGACCTGGCAGATAGTTCGCCTCGGGCGAGCGCAGGAAACCGAAACCGTCCTGCAGCACCTCAAGCACACCATCACCGCCAACGGTCCAGCCCTCATCCGCGCGTTCGCGCAGAATCTGGAACATCATCTCGCCTTTCCGCATGGTCGAGGCGTTTTCGATCTCCAGTTCTTCGGCCATCGCCAGAAGGTCTTTGGGGCTTTTGGCCTTCAGGTCGGCCAGATTAAGGGCGTCAGTTGTCATGATATATACCTTCACCGCGATCAGCGCGGCACGAAGTGAAATTTCAGTACGGAAGATACGCCGCCCGGACGGGCGAGTTGTCCCCTACATAAGCGCGACTGCTTTCGGAGTCAAACAGCCCGTCAGAACTTCAGAATGACCGCCAGAACGATGATAACCATCAAAACGGTCGGAACCTCGTTCATCATACGATACTGCCGCCCAGTGAGCTTATTTCGGCCTTCCAGGAAATCCTTGCGACGCGCCATCAACCAGTGATGGAACCAGGTCATACCGATCACGGCTGCACCTTTGATCCAAGGCCAGGACCAATCCCATCCAACAATACCCGGTGTGAACACCATGATCAGGCCGCACACCCAAGCCACGATCATCGCAGGGCGCATGATCACACGCAGCAGCTTTTCTTCCATTTCAAAGAAGATTTCTTGCGCCCCGTCGACAGCCTGAGCTTTTTCAACGTGATAGACGAACAAGCGTGGTAGATAGAACAGACCCGCCATCCATGAGATCACGGCCATGATATGGAGTGACTTCACCCACGGGTACAGCGTGAAAAGAAGATCAGTCATCTTGGCTCCGAGCGTTGTTCGGAACTCTCCCTAATAAAAAAATAAAGAAAGAGAAAGGAAGATGGTTTTGTAGGGATAACAATTTCCGTGGATTACTTTTTTACCCATGTGTTTTCCCCAGGTGGACAGAACTTTTTGATTTTCTAGTGATTCTGTTGAAACTTAATTTATAATAATAAAAACAGATACTTAAGTCTGTTACACCCAGGTAGCGTTTGGGGATAACTCTTTGGGTATCATGGGACAATCAGATTATCCCGGTATTCCAAGTTATCCTTGTCCTGGCTGGATTGGATTAGAGCGACTCGAGGATCTTTCACGCGAATTTCCTGGGGTTGCGTGTCAACCGTAAAACCATACAAAGCACCCCAGAGCTCTCATCGACTTTCACACGGGGTTTTCCACATGTCTGTCCCCATTCTTCTCGCCTCGGGATCTGCCATACGGGCACACTTGCTTGAGAACGCAGGCGTTCCATTCACGGTTCAAACCGCGCGCGTGGATGAAGAGACCGCCAAGCGCGCCTTGCTGGCTGAAAGCGCATCACCACGAGATATTGCCGACACGCTTGCGGAAATGAAAGCCCGCAAAGTCAGCGACAAGAATCCTGGCGCTATGGTGCTGGGGTGTGATCAGGTTCTGGATTTTGACGGTCAGCTGCTGTCAAAACCTGAAAACCCGGAACAAGCAGTGGCTCAGCTAAAAGCGATGCGCGGCAAACGGCACATGCTTTTGTCAGCGGCCGTGATCTATCAGGACGGTGAGCCGATCTGGCGGCATGTAGGACAGGTACGATTGCGGATGCGGGCCAGCTCTGATGCCTATCTGAAAGACTATGTCTCACGGAACTGGGACAGTATCCGCCATGCCGTCGGAGCATATAAGCTGGAAGAAGAAGGCGTCCGGTTGTTCGCCACCATTGACGGCGACTATTTTAATGTTTTGGGTATGCCATTGTTGGAGCTTCTCAATTTTCTGGCTGTCAAAGGGGTGATCGATCAATGACGGACTACCGGGTTCCTCTGGCCGGGGTGATCGGACATCCCATTGGGCATTCGCGTTCCCCGAAACTGCATGGCCATTGGCTGAAGACGTATGGTCTTGCCGGGCACTACATCCCAATGGATGTTGCCCCAGCCGATCTGGAAACCGTGCTACGTACGCTGCCCAAAGCCGGTTTTGTTGGGGCCAATGTAACTGTTCCCCACAAGGAAGCAGCGTTGAAGATCGCGGATCACGTGTCCGATCGCGCAACGGTGATTGGTGCTGCGAATACACTGGTGTTCCGCGAAGATGGCTCGATCCACGCAGATAACACTGATGGGTACGGGTTCATGGAAAACCTGCGCAGCGGTGCCCCCGACTGGAATGCCAAAGACGGCCCGGCTGTTGTGTTCGGGGCCGGAGGGGCAGCTCGCGCCGTTCTGCAAGCGTTGTCTGATGCAGGTGTGCCGGAAATCCTGTTGACCAATCGGACGCGCGCCCGTGCGGATCATCTGAAAGAGGAATTTGGTCAACGAATCCGCGTTGTAGATTGGGTTCAGGCCGGAAACGTCATCGAAAACGCGGAACTGGTGGTCAATACGACCTCATTGGGGATGCAGGGCCAGCCGGAATTGCGGGTTCCACTGGATGGGTTGCAGCCCGGTGCCGTGGTCACGGATCTGGTCTATGCTCCGTTTAAAACAAACCTTCTGAAAACTGCGGAAGAGGCAGGATGCACCACAGTCGACGGATTGGGCATGTTGCTGCACCAGGCGGTTCCTGGATTTGAACGGTGGTTCGGTGTGCGCCCTGAGGTGGACGCGGATACGCGCGCGGCTGCTTTGGCATGAGTTTTGCGCTGGGTCTGACTGGTTCCATTGGTATGGGGAAAAGCACCACGGCGCAGATGTTTGTCGAAGAAGGCTGCGCCCTGTGGGATGCGGACGCTGCTGTGCATCGGTTATACGCGCCCGGAGGTGCTGCAATTGAACCGATGCGTGCAGTTTTCCCTGCCGCTATTGTTGACGGAGCTGTAAGCCGGGACGCGTTAAAGCAGATCATTGCGAAGGACTCTGATGCGTTGAAAGCAATCGAAGCGATTGTGCATCCTCTGGTCGCGAAAGATCGCGCTGTATTTCGCGAAAACACAACAAGCGACATTCTGGTGTTCGACATACCCCTTCTTTTCGAAACAGGCGGAGACGCAGCCATGGACGCCGTCGCCTGCGTTTCGATCCCGGCGGATGAACAAAAGCGCCGTGTTATGGAACGGGGAACCATGTCCGAGGCGCAGTTCGAACAGATCCGCGCCAAGCAGATGCCGAATGCAGAGAAATGCGCGCGATCAGACTTCGTGATCGAAACAGACACGCTGGACCATGCCCGTCAGCAAGTGCAGGATGTGGTCAGGCAGATACGGGCGGGGATGAATCATGCGTGAGATCGTACTTGATACCGAAACCACCGGGTTCGATCCCGAAAGCGGCGACCGGATTGTTGAGATTGGTGCCGTAGAGCTGTGGAACCACGTCGCGACGGGTGAAACGTATCACGTCTATATCAACCCGGAACGCGGTATGCCGGATGAGGCGTTTGGCGTGCATGGCATCGGCCCGGATCTGTTGGACAACCCGCGTCCACCGGAAAAGGGTGAGGTGACGCTGAAAGACAAACCGGTGTTTGCCAAGGTGGGTCACGGGTTTCGTGAGTTTGTTGGGGATGCGCGGTTGGTGATCCACAACGCATCGTTCGACATGAAGTTCCTGAACGCTGAACTGAAGTGGATGGGCGCGCCGTTGATCCCGATTGAACAAGCACTGGATACGCTGGCAATCGCCCGCAAACGGTTTCCCGGCTCTCCGGCGTCTTTGGATGCGCTTTGCCGACGTTTCAATATCGACAATTCGAACCGTGTTCTGCATGGCGCTTTGCTCGACTCTGAAATTCTGGCCGAGGTTTATCTTGAGTTGATCGGTGGGCGGCAGCCTGATTTTGGCCTGTCAACATCCGCATCATCCGCATCCGGTGGCGGTGAAGACTGGCGGCCAATGTCGCGCGGCACACCGTTGCCTTCCCGGATCACCGAGGATGAGCGCGCAGCGCATGAGGCATTTGTAGAAAAGCTGGGCGAAAGCGCCCTGTGGACCCGCGCCTGATCCGATCAGGCGCGGGTCAAAGCCTTAGGCGTCGGTCTTTTCTGCCTGAGCGGCCTGACGACGCATTAATTCGTTGCGATACAGCGCGACGAAATCGATATTGTCCAGGTTCACCGGCGGGAAGCCGCCATCACGGGTGATGTCGCTGACAATGCGGCGCAGGAACGGGAACAGCATCCGGGGGCATTCGATCATCAGGAACGGGTGCATTTGATCTTCTGGCACACCTTCCACGTGGAACAGACCGCAATAGTCCAGCTCACACAGGAACAGCACATCATCCATGCCTTTGGCCTTGGATGTCAGGTTCAGCTTGATGGACACTTCGAACTGATGTTCAGCGCTGCGCTTTTTCGCGTCCAGGTTCACCTGAACAGCGATTTCCGGCTGCACGTCGCCTGACACACCCTTTTGCGCCATCACGTTTTCAAAGGACATATCACGGATGAACTGCCCCAGAACCCGCATCTGAACCTGCGGGGCGGCTTGGGCCGCAGTGTTTTCTGCAGCGTTTTCTTCGGCCATGGATCTACTCCAAAATTGAATTTCGCCACTGCTTAGCAAGTTGGGCGCGGCACCTCAATGCTGGTGGGGGCCTTCCACCCATTTCGATGGCTTTGAAGGCTCTTTTTTCGGGCGAACTTCACTGAATTCACCGTCAATGATGTCCCCTTGCTCGAAAGGGTTTTGTTGTGACTGAAATCCAGTGCCCGTTCCCATCTGAAAATGTGCCACGGTGACTTTCGACTTCAGATAGCGGAACACAGCGACACGAACGCCCGGTACCAGCAAGGCAAATCCTATGGCATCGGTGAAAAAACCCGGTGTCAGCAGCAATGCGCCTGACAAAAGGATCATCGCACCGTGGGCCAAAGGCTCGGTCGGGTCGTCCAGTTCAGCAAAGGAACGCTGCAGATTTCCCAGTGCCATGCGACCTTGTGTCCGCACCAAAACCGTGCCCAAAACCGCGGTCAGCACAACAATGGAAAGGGTTGGCCAAAGGCCGATCAGACCACCAACCTGAATAAACAGCGCAATCTCGATGATGGGCACCAACAAAAATGCCAAGAACAGATACATTTGCGTTATCCTTTCCCTAAGGCCGGGCTGTGGACTTGCCACCCACGCTCACCTACATAGTAGCATGAGGCCGCGTATACAAAGTCGCGGTTCTGAAAAGAGGATGAAATGAACGAACCCATGATCCAGCTACTGGTCCTGGCCGGAATTGCCGTTTTCCTGATCCTGCGCCTTAAAAGCGTGTTGGGTACGCGTGAAGGTTTTGAAAAACCACCTTTGCAGCAACAGCCTGAAGCGCACAAATCGCGTCGCGATTTCGAGGTGATCGAAGGCGGCCCGGATCATGACATCACTGACCATGTCGCTGAAGACAGCGAACAGGCGCAAACCCTGGCCGCCATGAAACGGGTTGAGCCCGGCTTTTCGGTCAGTGAATTTGTTCACGGCGCGCGTGGCGCTTATGAAATGATCGTTATGGGGTTCGAAAAAGGAAACCTCGACGAAATCCAGCCATTCCTGTCGGAAGAGGTATTTGAGTCTTTCGTTGCGGGTGTTGCTGCACGCGAAGATCAGGGCCTGACCATCGAAGCCGAATTCATCGGCGTCCGAGAGACCGCCCTGTCGGATGTTAAATTCGATAAGGATACCAATGAAGCCGAGATCACCATGAAATTTGTAGGTGAACTGACTTCGGTTGTGCGGGATCGCGGCGGTGATATTGTCGAAGGCAACCCCAACACCGTGAAACGCCAAAAGGACAGCTGGACCTTTGCTCGTGTGATGGGCAAGGACGATCCGAACTGGCTGCTTGTTGCCACGGACGCATGATTGCAACGCTCCGGTCGCTTTTTCTGGTGGGTGTAATGACCGCTGCCAGCGCTGCCGGAGCCGAGGCAACGCGATCCATTCTGTCGTTTGACGATCTGCAGGGCTGGGCCGATGATGACCACGGCGCAGCCCTTTCCGTTTTTCTGAACACCTGCGGCGATCTGAAGGACCCGGACTGGCGCGCGTTATGCGCTGTAGCAGAGACGTATGACACGGATGCAGCAAAGGCATTTTTTGAGCTCTTCTTCCGCCCAGTTCTGGTCGAGGATGGCGAAGAAGCCCTGTTCACGGGGTATTTTGAACCCGAACTCGATGGTGCGCGCCGCCGAACTGATCGCTTCAAATATCCTATTTACAAGATGCCGCCCGAAGCGCGAGATGGGCCATGGCTCAGCCGTCGGGAAATCCTGACTGGTGATGTGATGCAAGGGCGCGGTCTTGAGATTGCCTGGGTGGACGATCCAGTTGAGTTGTTTTTCTTGCAGATTCAGGGGTCTGGACGTGTCCGGCTGCCCGATGGCGGTGCTTTGCGCGTTGGCTATGGCGGTGCGAATGGTCATCCCTACAGATCTATAGGAGTTGAGTTGGTGCGGCGCGGGGTCTTGGGCGCGCATGAAGTTAGCGCCCAGATGATCCGAGCATGGGTGCGCAAGAACCCAGAATCTGGTGCCGAGCTGCTGTTCCACAACCCATCCTATGTGTTCTTCCGCGAAGTTTCGCGCGTTGCGCCCGAACTTGGGCCGCTGGGCGCGATGAACCGGTCAATTACCACGATGCGCAGCATAGCTGCAGATCCGACCTATACCCCGTTGGGGGCTCCGGTCTGGGTTGAGAAAGACGGCAAAAACCCAATGCGTCGCCTGATGATCGCGCAGGATACAGGTGCCGCGATCAAGGGCGCCCAGCGGGCAGATATCTTTTTCGGAACGGGTGACGAGGCCGGGCAAGCCGCCGGCAGGTTAAAAGATCCGGGTCGGATGGTCGTACTGTTACCAATACAGCGGGCCTATGCTCTATTGCCGGATGAGTTCTGATGACCCGGCGCAAACTGACGACAGAAGAGATCGAGCTGTGGCGCAAGGTCGCCAAACAGGCCGAGCGGATGCATCCGGAAATACCGCAGACGGTTCATCCGACCTCTTTGCCGAAACCCAAGCCCAAGAAAACGCCGAAACCCCGGTTTGAAGCGTTTGAACTTGGTCAGGCCCACCAGGCAAAGCCCAAGCCGAACGATTTGAAGCCGTCGGTCACAGATGCGCTGCGCAAAGTGCCGGTTCAGATGGACAACAAGGCTTTCGGTCGGATGAAACGAGGTAAACTGAAACCCGAAGGCAAGCTTGATTTGCACGGTATGCGGGTCGACACCGCGCATCCCGCTCTGATCCGTTTTGTCTTGACCGCGCAGGCACAGGGAAAGCGGCTTGTTCTGGTCGTGACCGGGAAAGGCAAAGACCGGGACGAACCTGGCCCGATCCCAACACCGCGCGGCGTTCTGCGGAACCAGGTACCCCATTGGCTGTCCATCCCGCCATTGGCGCAAGCGGTGATGCAGGTCACGCCTGCTCATATCAGCCACGGCGGAGATGGGGCGTATTACGTTTACTTGCGGCGTATTCGCTAAAGGGTACGTACCGCGCTGGTGACACCTATGTGGACCAGTGCGCAGACCAAAAGGAAAAAGATGCCAATCCAAAGGAATTGAGTGTCCAGCGAAACGCCCCAATCGATCAGCACTCCGGTCCAGCCCGGTCCGATGGCTGATCCAAGGACCATAACGGCCGTTGCCATCGCCTTGATCGCGCCGATGTGTCGGGTGCCATAGAACTCGGCCCAGAAGGCGCTGGGCAAGGTGCTGTTGGCCCCGACGGTCAGGGCCAACAGGATCAGCCCGATCGTAGCACCCATGACCGAGGTCGACAGGCCCAGAACGACAAAACCAAGAGCTAGAGGCAGCTGGTAGTAGGGCATCATCCGCGCCGTGCCCCATTTATCCAAGGCCCATCCGGCGGAAAACATCGAAAGCAGCGACACCCCGGTATAGACCGGGAACAGGGCGACCAGTTGGATATGGGCCCATCCTTTCACCTCGGCCAAATGCACTTGGTGAAAGAAGAATGCCGTAATAAAAGCCGATGGACCCAGAACAGCTGGCGTCATGAACCAGAACAATGGGTGGCTTAGCGCATCGCGCCGTGTCCAGTGACGGCCGTGCATCCCGGTGGCTGAGTACGCACTGGCCAGGCTCTGCGGTGTGCGTTCTTCCCGAAGCAGGCGCGTCAAAACAGGGATGCCCAGCAGAGTGATGACGGCAGCGACCCCCCACAGCAATCGCCAGTCCAGAAATACCATGGCGGTGACAAAGATCAGTGGCAGTAAGGCTTCGCCGAGTGCATAGCCGATGGACGCAATAGAAAGCGCTTTGCCTCGTGTCGCGATAAACCATCGCGCCATCGCGACCATCGCGAGATGGGTGCTCATACCTTGTCCAAACAGGCGCAGAAGGAAGATTGCCGCCGGCAACAACACAACCCAGCTGTTCATTGCCATGGCCAACGCTGCCAATGCCAACCCAAGCAGCACAACAGGCCCCAACACGCGGACACGAAAAACATCTGTCAGGCCGCCTGCCCATATCATTACTACCGCTGACACGAGCGTACCCAAAGAATACAACCCACCCCACGCGCCGTGGCTAAGCCCGAAAGCGGCGCGGATTTCGCCTGCAAAAACCGAGATAAAGAAGGTCTGACCAAAGCTGGACAGGAAGGTCAGCAATACACCCGCGCCCAGCCACGCCGCGTTGTCGATGAGTAAGCGGCGCAGGCTAAACTGCGTCACGGAGTATTCACCTGTGCCTGTCCTGTTTCAGTTAGCACAATTTCCGTTGCGCCATCAGGGTTACGCTCGCTGGGCGGCACCAGAATATCGATTGCTGGGCGGTCCTCGCGTCCAAAGGTATTGTTGACGCGCCTCAATGAGTTGAGGATCGACAGCAATGCCGGAGACGTCGCCGCAACGAAGTGTGATGATGTCGCATCGCTGTTAAACGCTGTTGTATCAATCACGCTGATCGGGAATTCCTCGAGCGTCTCAACCGAGCTGATGTTTCCAAGCCTTTCACCCTCATCCGTGCCGCGCAGTCGGGCCGAGATGTTCAGGATTTTGTCTTTCTGGGAAACCATCACAAGGAATGGATCGGGTGGATTGTCGATCCGTTTCATTTGCGAACGGAACAGATCAAGATCCAGATCGGGTGAGATCAGCACGACGCCCTCGATGTTTCGATTGGCCCATCCGGGTTCCTGCAGTTCAGCTTGCCGCATCATTTCCATCGACAAGGCCCCACCCATGGAATGCGCAACCAGAATAACGCGCTTCACACCCATGGATTTCAACTCGCGGATGGTCTGTTCCAAACCGTCGCGCGCAAACAACATGCTGTCCAGGTCATAGGCGTACCCATAGCCGGTGGCGCGGCTAGGCCACGAATAAACCAGCGTCGATCCCGGTAGACCAATGTCATGCGTCAGCTGGGCGGCACGAAAGATCGTTTCAGTCTGGGTCGAGTTGTAGCCGTGCACAAAAATCGTGACGTCGTCCTGCCCACGCAGGTGTTTGCGCAGCCCCTTTGGCCCGTCCAACTCTGTCACATCCGCCAAAACAAATTCCTTCTGCGGATTGGGGTTTGCATATGAGAATTTGAGCGTGCCCGGGGTATGCGTTGGCGGAATCGAAACCGTGGTTTCCAGAAACTTGAGCGCCTGGCCACGACGAAACCCATAAGAGCCGTCGGCTTCACGTGCACGGGTCGTGCTGGCGAAGATGGTTTCAGGTGTGCCGATATTTACCGCATTAGGCACAATCTCGGACACCGTCCGGTCAACGCAGGCGCTCAGCGAAAGGGATACGAGTAAAATGATGAAATAGCGCAGCACGGGCCAGCCCTCGGGGTGAATCGTGCATACGCTAGCGGATTCTCGACCAACGTCCAGCGGGGCCGACCGAAAACAGCGGCAAAAACCGGCCTGTACCGTTACAAAACGTAACGGCTGAGGTCGGTTGATTTGGTCAATTCACCTAGATTGTCGCTGACAAACTGGTTATCCACAGTAATTTCTGTGCCAGCCTTGTCCGGTGCCGCGAAAGACAGGTCCTCAAAAACCCGCTCCATCACCGTATAAAGCCGCCGTGCGCCAATGTTTTCAACGCTTTGGTTTACATCCGCAGCAATCTTAGCCAGTGCTGCAATTCCGTCATCGGTAAAGCTGACCGTGACTTCTTCGGTCCCCATCAGGGCGGTGTATTGCCGGGTCAGCGCGTTGTCGGTTTCGGTCAGGATGCGCACAAAGTCTTCTTCCGTTAGGGCGCGCAGTTCCACACGGATCGGCAGACGTCCTTGCAATTCCGGCAGCAGATCCGAAGGTTTGGCGATGTGGAATGCACCAGACGCAATGAACAGGATATGGTCGGTTTTCACCGGACCGTGCTTGGTGCTGACGGTGGTACCTTCGATCAGAGGCAGCAGGTCACGTTGTACGCCCTCGCGGCTGACATCGCCGCCGCGTGCGTCCGAGCGGGCGCAGACCTTGTCGATTTCATCCAGAAACACGATGCCATTCTGTTCGACCGATTCCAGAGCGATCCGATTGACGGTTTCGTCATCCAGTAGCTTGTCGGCCTCTTCCCCGATCAAAGCATCATAGCTTTCGGCGACGGTCATGCGTTTTTTGACAGTGCGCCCGCCAAACGCCTTGCCGAAAATGTCACCCAGATTCATCATGCCCATCTGACCGCCCGGCTGCCCTGGAATGTCAAACATAGGCATCGGGTTCGAGGTATCTGATAATTCCAGCTCGATCACTGTGTCGTCCAGCTCCCCGGCTTTCAGTTTCTTGCGGAACATCTCGCGCGTGCCTTCGCGAGCGTCTTCGCCCGCAATCGCGGCAATCACGCGATCTTCGGCGGCCTGATGCGCGCGCGCTTTGACGTCTTCACGCATGTATTCGCGGGTTTGGATAATGGCTGCATCTGCCAGATCGCGTACGATCTGTTCTACGTCGCGACCAACGTATCCTACCTCGGTGAACTTTGTGGCCTCGACCTTGATAAAGGGCGCACGGGCCAGTTTGGCCAGACGACGGCTGATCTCGGTCTTGCCAACGCCGGTGGGGCCAATCATCAGGATATTCTTGGGATAGACCTCGTCCCGGATATCATCAGCCAGCTGCTTACGCCGCCACCGGTTGCGCAGGGCAACGGCCACCGCTCGTTTGGCATCCTTCTGGCCGATAATGAAGCGGTCCAGTTCCGAGACGATCTCGCGCGGGGTCAGGTCGGTCATGTGTATTCAATCCGGTTGTTTCGAGACGGAACCTAATCATAAGACACGAAAACACAAGCTGATCACGGAAAACTCACGCCAACTCACAGGTGCCACACGGAAATTCGTGACGATGTGAATCGCCAGAGGCGTTTCGCGTGCTGCATAGTTATTGCGACGGGCAATTCAGCCTGGATACATCAGTGGAGATACCAAATCATGATGACTCGTCGTTCGCTTTTTGTGAAAGCTGCTGCCACGGGCGCGGCCCTGACACTGGCCGGCACCACCGCTGCTGTGGCTGGCGGTGCCAAAAAGAAAGGCTCGTTCGAAGGCCGATCGAACCACATCACAACCGGTTCCGTGAAGCTGGTCAAAGACGGTGATCGGTACATCGTCGAACTGGGTGACGACTTCTCGCTGGACAACGGCCCTGATCCTCGCGTCGCTTTTGGTAAAGACGGAACTTATGCCCCGGACAGCAAACTGGGTGCGCTACTGCACCTGACCGGCAAGCAATCCTATGCCGTGCCGCCCACAATGGATGTGTCTGGCTACAACGAAGTGTACATCTGGTGCGAGGTCGCTGGTGTGCCGCTGGGCGTCGCGTCACTGAAGTAGCTACATCGCTCAGAGGCCGACCCATCCGGCCTCTGACACATCGTTAGGTAACAGAGCAGCTGTCTGTTACAATCGCCCCAAGCCATTGGAACCGGGGGCGTTTTCATGACCAAGATTGCCAAGATCACCTTGTTGTTCGTGGTTTTTGTCGACCTGATCGGTCAAGGCTTGGTTTTTCCTATCATCAACTCGCTCATCATGGAGACGAAATCAGGCTTCCTGCCGGATGGCACGCCCGTGGGGCGGCGCCATTTCTACTATGGTCTGGTGATCGGGTGCTTCTTTCTGTCCTGGTTTCTGGGGGTCGTTTATGTTTCGAAAGTCTCGGACTCCATTGGGCGCAAGAATGCACTTCTTGTTTGTCTGGGCGGAGCGTTGGTCGGTTACGCCCTAACCATCGCGGCGCTGTACATGAACAGCCTGCTGCTGCTGATCGTCGGGCGGTCGGTCACCGGCTTCACTGCCGGAAACCAGCCCATCGCTCAGGCAGCTATGATTGACGGCAGCACCGATGCGGCCGACCGCGACCGCAACATGGGTTATATCGTGACTGGCGTCAGCTTTGGCCTTGTGGGCGGCCCGATCATCGGGGCGGTTCTGTCCGACGCCGCTCTGCTGGGCAGCTACGCGACACTTAAGACCCCGTTCTATGGCGCATTTGTTCTGGTGCTGATTGCGATATTTCTTGTGATGACCTTTTTCAAAGACACCCGGACAGAGCGTGAGCCCTTTGTTTTTCGCCCACGTGACATCACCGACAGCCTAATTGCCGTGCGTGGCCATCCGATGGTTCGTAAAATCCTGCCGGTCTACGCATTCTTCATGATCGCCAACGTGACGTTCTATGTCTTTGTCGACAACTTCCTGACCAGTGCTTTCGGCTACGGTGTTATTGGCGGCAGTATGGCGATGGTGGTGATTGGCTTTGCGCTGGCGTTCTCAAGCACCTTCCTCGTCAAACCCGCGCAAGAGCGATTCAGCAAACACCAGATCATCTGCACGTCTCTCATAGTAATGGTGATCTGTGGACTTGCCTTTGCATTCAGTCCTAATGGTGTGCTCAGCTATGTGCCGGTCTTCTTCTTCTACTTCCTGTTCGGCGTTGCCTACCCGACCATGCTGGGTCTGTTTTCCTCGAGCGTAAGTGAGACGGACCAAGGCTGGGTTATGGGCGTGACCACCGCCGTCTTCTGTCTGGCCGGAGGCATCATGTCCCTGATCGGCGGCGGGTTGATGAGCATCGACATCCGTGTGCCCTACTACATCGTTGTCATTGCCGCGATTTTCGGGCTGATCGGAATGCACCGTCGCTGGAAAGGGAAAGAGATCAAGGCGCTGTTAACCTGACAGGCGACCCGCGGCTGAGTTAAAGCGAAGAAAGCTATTACTCTTGATCTTCCTCGATCTCTTCTTCGTCCAGTTTGCGTTGGCTCTCTGGTAACGGCGCTCTTTCGATCAGCGCCCAACCCTCTTTCTTTGATTTCTTCAAAACGGTGCCCCGAGCACCCAGCTCAATCAACAACGAGCGTGTTTCATCCTCGGTGCAGCCAATCGTCCTGCTGAGCCTTTCCAAAGATTTGAACTTGTACTTCGAGTCCTTCAACATGGATTTCAGGAGCTCTTTGCGAGGCTCTTTCCATTCCTTGTTGTGCTTCCTGCTCCGATATTCCTCTAGGACAATTGGCCCAATAATACCGCCGATTAGGCCGCCGAATATGGCTGCGAGAACCGCACTCATGATGCTATCGTCTCGACTGTCAGGTTACCATTTGTATAGACGCAGATATCGGCGGCAATCACCATCGCTTCACGCGCCACTTGCTCGGCGTCTTTGTCGCCGTCCATCATTGCGCGGGCCGCGGCGAGTGCAAAGTTCCCGCCCGATCCGATGGCGGCCACGTTGTGCTCAGGCTCCAGCACGTCCCCTGCCCCGGTGATGACCAGCAGATCCTTGCCATCAGTGACAATCAGCATCGCCTCAAGCTTTTGCAGGTATTTGTCAGTGCGCCAGTCCTTGGCCAGTTCGACCGAGGCGCGCGCCAATTGGCCGGGTGTGGCCTCAAGCTTGGCTTCCAAACGTTCCAGCAGTGTGAAAGCATCTGCGGTCGATCCGGCAAAACCCGCCACAACCTCGAATCCGCCGGGCGACAAACGGCGCACTTTGCGGGCCGTTCCCTTGATCACGGTCTGACCAAGGCTGACCTGACCATCACCGGCTATGACAACCTGACCGTTCTTTTTGACGCCAATGATCGTCGTGCCGTGCCAACCGGGAAAGTCGTTATCTGCCATGATCGTCTCCGTTTTCGCTGGCGGTATATATGGGCCGGGTAAGGTGTTGGCGCAACCCGTTCTTAAAGTGCCCAAAAGATATGCAGAAAATGCAATCCGGGGTTACCAGACCAGCAATTGTGAGTCCAAGCGCGCGGGACTACATGAGGCTTACAACCGACAACGGGTCGGCTGTTTCACATCTAAGGACTGCGCACATGGCAACCACAGCTAACATTCATGCGCCGCTCGGAGCAGCTACCATCCTGCACGTGGCGGACGCGTTCTCAAACGTCGTCAAATCTGTTGCGAAATGGAACGACGCACGCAAAACACGGAACCTTCTGTCGGAGCTCAGCGACGCACAGCTGGAAGACATCGGTCTGACCCGCGAAAGCATCGCAAATCTCTGATCCTTCGTCTGGATTACCGAATTGGAACAGCCGCCCGGAACCCCGAGCGGCTTTTTCTTTGTCAGCTTTGCACGAATTTCCCTGACAAGTCGGGCAGGAATGCTTCGACCGCTGCGGTCGCAATCACGTGGTGTGTTCCAGCGTCGCTGTCTGCTACGTCCAGACCGCCCTTGACCGCGCGCACTTCGGCGCGGCCCCGCGGCAGATCGGCAGCAACCAGATCACAATCCACCTGATCGGGCTCTTGGACGCCGATGGTCACGCCGACCCGCATCTGAGAATGATCAATGCCCAGCTTGGAAAACAATGTGATTGATGAATGATGCAACGCATCCTGCACCGCGCGACGGGCCGCTTTGGTATAGTCCTGACCGTATAGGTCGTTGCCTGTTCCCATTTCCAGAATAATGCGTTTTTCGGTCATTGTGCGGGCTCCATATCAAAAGAAACAATCAGTGCGGCATTTGCGATGACCGTATGTCCGTCGCTATGGGGTTTCTCTATATCCAGCCCGCCTTTTGTGACGGTGATGTTCGGCTGGCCATATGGAAAGACCGCCTTTAGCGCATCAGTGTCCACCTGATCCGGTTGCTGCACCCCGATTTCGGCATCGATGATCATTGCCTCTTTTGGAAACCCGAACAGTTCGGCCATGTTGACCGAGTTGTGCCACAGCGCATCCTTGATCGCCCGCAACGACGCCTCTGTATAGTCCATTCGGCGCAGGGATGTACCCATGCCGAATTCTACAAGCACCCGCGTTTTTGCCATTGGTTTCTCCGATGTTTGCAACAAAAAAGGCGCCCCGATCTGAGGCGCCTTTGGAACGTTCTGCTAGAACCAGATCAGATGGATTCGTCGATCCAGCTTTGCAGTGCAGCCTTAGGGGCCGCACCTGCGCGGTTTGAAACAACCTGGCCATCCTTAAAGATGAACAGCGCCGGAATACCGCGCACGCCCATTGCGGCGGCAGAGTTCGGGTTGCTGTCCACATCGACCTTGGCGATTTTCACCTTGTCACCATACTCGGCGGCCAGTTCTTCCAGCGCCGGGCCAATTTGCTTACAGGGACCGCACCATTCTGCCCAGAAGTCCACGACCACGGGAACGGTCGAGTTTTTGACTTCGGCGTCAAAGGTGTCGTCAGTAACGGCTACGGTCGACATATTCTGTCTCCTGAATGGGGTAAACTCGGAAACAGAACGTAGGTGTCGCGCCGGGTAAGGTCAAGGTATCCGGGTTCGGGTCAGTGCATCCGTCACAAGATCGTGTGGCAACCACATGAGGTTTGCTGTCCGGGTCCACAAAATAGCGGTTCGGATGTTCCGGCCGGGGTAGATCTGAGCAAGCGCCTGCGCATAAGCCCCCATTTGACGTAACAGGCCCTCAGGGCAGTCTTCAACGCGAATTGGAACAGTTACATTTGTTTTGAAGTCAATCACTTGTACGTCCGTATCCGAAACGATGAGCCGGTCGATGACCCCATGCATACGCTGCCCATTCAAATCTGCGGTTACTGGAACTTCGGCCAGAGTTTCAGGTGCAAAAATATTCCTTAGCGATTCTGCCGTCAGAACCTGGGTGGCTTCGGCCAAAAGCTCTTGCCGGTCTGTGTCTTGCATATCCGGTAGAAGCCGTGCGCAAAGTTCGGGCCAAATCTCCGGTTCAGCTATCGGCAAGTGCTCCAGCAACAGGTGAATACGTGTTCCACGCAGTTTCGCAGCGTCTTCATCCAAACCAGCTTCACCGGGTAGCGCTTTGACCCCCCCCAGATCCGAAGGGCTGAGCGTGCTTGTGGGTTCAATGGGGTCAGGTGCCGGATGCAGAAATATGTCTGGTAACTCGGATCGTTCAGTCGTCATTTGCGGTTGATCGACCAAAGGCAGCGCATCCCAATCCCCATGAGACAGTCGGCGAATGTCGGAACCCGGCAGCTGCGCGGCTCCGGCCCTCTCCATCGCGGCCTCGACCATTTGATACCAGCTGTTGCCGTCTTTCCCCAATTCGCCGGCTGCGGCCACGATCAACCGCTTTTCGGCCCGTGTTAGAGCCACATATAGCAGCCGGAGCCGTTCATCTTCCTCACGCGTACGCGCCTGTTCCCGCGCCTGTGCGATCAGTTTGGGCGATGCATCTGCCGACACTTTCCACAGCGGAATGCCTTCGGTCACCATGATCTCGGCATCGCGCGGTGCTTGGCGTTTGGCGGTATCCGGCAGGATCACGATTGGAGCCTCAAGTCCTTTTGAGCCATGCACGGTCATCACCCGGATCATGTTGCCCACACCGCTCATCTGCCGTTTGATTTCCAGATCGTCGGTCTGCATCCAGACCAAAAACCCAGTCAAGCTGGGGATATCGGTGCGCTCATAGGCCAACGCCTGGGACAACAAGGCGTTGATGCCGTCTTCAGCTTCGGCCCCCAGACGGCCTAGCAATTTGCGCCGCCCGTCATGGCGGGTCAGAATGCGCTCGATCAGGTCATAGGGGCGCAAAAAGTCGATCTGACTGCGCAAATCGTTCAAAATGGCAAGCGTTTCGGGAAACTCCTCAGCCCGGTTGCGCAGCGCGGCCCAGAGGAATTGCTCCTTTCGCCGGTGCGCCAGATCGAAAAGCTGTTGTTCAGACCATCCGAACAAAGGGGATTTCAGAACCGTTGCCAGCGACAGGCTGTCTTCGGGCGTGGCCAGAAAGCTCAGCAACGCGGCGAGGTCTTTGACCGCCAGTTCAGCACCCACCTTAAGCCGGTCGGCCCCGGCGATGGGCAGACCGGCGGATTTGCAGGCGCGGATGATTTCGGCAAAAAGATCCGAGCGGCGCTGTACGAGGATCAGGAAATCCCCCGGCTTCACCTTTCGCCTTTCGAACTTGCCGTTCTTGCCATCTTCAGGGATCGTTTCACCCCGTTCGATCATGGCCTTGATCGACTGTGCAACCTGTTCGGCCAGAATGACAGTATGGTGCCGCGCGCCAGGGCGATCCACCGGATCGGTCCAGTCGCCCTCCTCGGCCTCTTCGACCTTCTCCACAACTGGCCAAAGATCAACCCGGCCCGGCAGGTCAGCTTTGAAAGCACGGTGCTGGCTGTCCTTGTGAAACCCTGCCTCGATCCGGTTTTCAAATAGAATATCGACCAAGGACAGGATCGCGCTGGAGGAGCGGAACGAATATTCCAGCGTCATATCCCACAGTTTAGAGTCTGATTCAGCCAGTTTCCGGCCAAACTCTTCCTGCATTCTGTCAAACGCCTGCGGGTCTGCGCCCTGAAAGGAATAGATCGACTGTTTCTTGTCGCCCACGACAAAAATCGTGCGTTCAACCCCGGATCGGGCCCCTTCCCCACTGGTGAATTCCTGAGCCAGTTTTTCGACCACGTCCCATTGGTCTGGGCTGGTGTCTTGTGCTTCGTCCACCAGAATATGGTCGATGCCGCCGTCCAAGCGATACAGAACCCATTCGGCCACCGCCGGGTCATTCAGCACTTTCCGCGCGCGCAGGATGAGGTCATCGAAATCCAGCCAGCCCCGCAACTGCTTGCGCCGTTCGTACTCTGGCAGGTAGGCTGCGGCAAAGCGGTGCAGGACAGCGGTTTTTTGGGCCGCGACCAAGGCTAGACGCTGTTCGCGCGCGGCCTCGACCCGCAGCATGAAGGATTCCAATTGCGGCATCCGGTCGGCCAGTTCGCCCTCACGCAGGGGTTTGGTCGGAAACCCATTGATCTTGGCGGTGAAAGGCTCTTTTGCGCCTTTTCCGGTCAGCAACACGCCTTCCAGAATAGGCAGATATGCCAATCGGGCCTCAGTGAACCCGGCTAGCTTCGCCGCTGCCTTGCCATCGTTGACGCCGCTTTCTGTCAATGCGGGCAGCATGGACTGGATCAACTCGACTTCGCCGCCCAGAAACACCCGCTCGGCCAGGGCCGTTTCGTCAAAGCCTTCCGGCAGATCGAACCGTTTCAACAGATCGGACCAGCCCAATGGCTGGGCAAACAGACTGCGCCTGTGCGTGATCGCAGCTGTCAATTTGTCAAAGCCCGTATCGGTCACGAACCGCGCCACATCTTCAATCAGCCCGGCTTGCGGACCTTCTGCGAAATCCTCGACGATCTCTTCCCGCAACAGGGCGGCTGCACGGTCTTCCATTTCGGAGAACTGAGGGCTGACCCCGGCCTCCAGCGGGAAGCGCCGCAGCAACGAAGCGCAGAACGAGTGAATGGTCTGGATTTTCAAACCGCCCGGCGTTTCGATGGCGCGGGCAAACAATGTGCGCGCTTGCGCCAATCTGTCCGAGTCGATGTCGCCAGGCACGCCTAGATCGGTCAGTTGCTCCAAAAGAGCAGCGTTTTCCAGCATTGCCCACTCACCAAGGCGCTTGAACAATCTGTTCTGCATCTCGCTTGCTGCCGCCTTGGTATAGGTCAGGCACAAGATGTGTTGAGGTTGAACCCCACCCAACAGCAACCGCGCCACGCGGTCGGTCAGAACCCGCGTTTTGCCGGACCCCGCGTTGGCCGCTAGCCAGGTCGAGGCGTCGGGGCGCGCGGCCTGCACTTGCCGTTCGGTTGCATCGTTGCGCGGGCTCATTTCAGGTCCTCGGGGCAGGTTTCAGCAGTACGGTCCCATTCGCCGAACCGCGCCAGATGATCATAGTCACCGATATCCGTATCCTTGTGCAGCATCCGACGGGATGAAAACCCCTGATCAGGCTCTAAATAAGCCGAAATTAGCTCTTTCAGCTCAGCAATAACTTTATCGGCCGGCTCTTTGACCAAGGGTGCGGAGACCTCTTTGTAACTGCCGCCCATGCCGATGAAGATGGCTTCGGCTACATCAATTGGGTCAATGCCTTCAATCCCGCCCTGCTCAGCCATGGCCGCCTCGATCAACAGTTGTTTGTCGAATTTGGATTGCTGACTTTCCGTGGGCGGCGCGCCGGTTTTGTAATCGATGATCCGCAACGCGCCCCGGCCATTGTGATCGATCCGGTCCGCACGTCCGACTATGGTAAAATCCACTGGATCCAGCACCAGCTTCATGGCCGCCTCAAACGCAATTGGCCCGCCGTCACCTCGGCGCGTTAGTTCAGCGCCTAGGAAGTCGTCTGCGATCCGTTCCAACCGGGCCAGCCAGAGTTTGCGGGCGGTGGGCCAGGCCACATGCTGTTCCAGAAGGCTGTGCGCCCGTTTGAGGAAATTCTCACGTGTCAGCAAAGCGCTGTCGAGAACGCTGTCTTTAACGAAATGCTCAAGGATTTCATGGATCACGATCCCACGCAGCAAGGCGTCAGGGGCCTGTACAAGCGGATCGAGTGGTTTCAGGCGCAGCACGTGTTTGGCATAGATCGCGTATGGATCGCGGATCAGCCGCTTGATTTCGGTCACAGACAGGCGACGCGGGCGCGCGGCGGCGGGTGGCCGTGGCGAGGGGCGAGACGCGGGTTCAATGCGCGGCGCTTCTTCCAAAGCTTCCGACCAGTTCAGCCAGTGCTGACCACGCGCACGCATTCCTTCCAGAGCGTTGCGACCACCCTGCTCCGGCAACCCTTGCAACAGGTTTGTCAGCCGGTTCAACCACCGTGACGGCACCGTTTCCGCGTCATCCGAGCGGATCGCGCGGGTCAGCCAGACCTCGGGCGCGGCGATGGCTTGTTGGAAATCATGCGCCGACAGACCGATCCGGCGTTCAGGCAGCAGCAATCCGGCCTTGTCGCGCATCTGACGGTTGAGCCACGGATCTGGCGTCGGGGCCTCGGGCCAGCTTCCTTCATTCAGCCCGCCCAGAATCAGCAGGTCGGCACCCTGCACCCGCGCCTCAAGCGTACCCCAGATCATGATATGCGGGTGCGGGGCATCGCGATCACGAACCTCTTCGCTGGCCAAAAGCGCGCCCAGAAGATCGGCAAAATCATGGGCCGTCATCGGGCCACCATGCTGCGCTTCATCTTTGAGAGAGTTCACAACCGCCAGCGCCTTTTGACCTGCGTTTTTGTCCCAAAGCGTGCCGGTTACACCTGTACTACCAGCCGAGATCGCTTCGGCCAGTGTTGTCAGTCGGTCTACCCAGTCGGACAGATGCAGTTCGCCGCTGATGTGCTGGTCGCAAAAGTGATGTACGACCCATTTGACCCAGCTTTCCGGCGCTTCTTTGCGGATCGCAAACGCCGTCAGGCTGATACTGTCGGGGAATGGCGGGCCATGGCGGCGCAGGTCCAGTTCCAGATCACGGGTATGCAATAGATGAGCGCCGCGCTCACCCCCGTCATGGCACAGCGGGTGTTTCAGCAGCGTCAGCAACGCCTCGCCTTCAAGGCGGCGCGTGAACAGGTTGGCCACATGGCGCAGAAAACGACCGGGCGGTGAGAGTTGCAGAGGCAAGCCCGCACTGTCATCCGGCAGGATATTCCACCGATCCAGTGCGGCGCTGACCTGACGGGTCAACATGCGATCCGGCGTGATCAAAGCGGCGGTTTGTCCGGTTTCAGCAGCTTGTCGCAAGCGCAAGGCGATGGCCAAAGCCTCGGCTCTGGGCGATTGCGCCTCGACCAGGGTCAGGTCCTTGGTTGCGGCCCCCAAATCGGTAAGTTTTGGCCCTTCGGTCATCCAGGCGTCTGTTACCGGCGCTGGGCGCAAAGCAAGTGAAACCAAACGGTTGCGAGCAGGAGAGGGGGAGGACAGATCAGTCCATACTGCAATTTGATCAGGCACTAGTTCCAACGCGCGCATAAGTTTGCGGAACCGGTATTGTGGGTGATCTTCCGACGTCAGCGCGTCGTCCAGCCCCTGCCATACACTATCGGGTTGGTCGAAATCATAGCCCGGCAGAACCAGCGCCCCTTGTGGCAGACGCGCGATGGCCTCCATCAACATAAGCGTTGTTCCGCGCGACCCGGTGGAGCCCGCCAGAATGACCGGATGGTGCGGAGGATTCTCCTGCCAACGCGCGATCAGGTTTTCGACAACGCGGCGCTGGCGAGCTTGCGCATCCATCGCCTCTGCACTGGTGTCAATGAAGTGATCCGCAATGCTGATGAAAGCCTGCGCTCGTGCCCAATGCCCCGACATGTCGCTGACATCCAACTGCCGAATGGCCTCGGGCGACACACCTTCACCCTGCATTTCATCAATGAGCGCCGCCAAACTGTCAGAGAGGTCGAAGACCGAAGAGCGCGCCGCTAAATCCGGTTGCTGTTCCAGCAGTTTGGCCACCAATTGCGTCAGTTCCAGACGTCGTCGAAGCGGTGGAATGGCAGGGGGAATCTTTGCCAAATCAACGCTTTCCCCCAAATCGGTGACCAGCGACAGACGTGGCAGCAGGCACGGTGGACCTTGATTGAACAAATCGCGGATGCGCCGTTCCATACGCCGCGTATTCAGCACCAGTTCCACCCGCGCCAAGGCTTCCGGCGGACCAGCGCAGCGTCGCCGCAGACCATCGACCAGTGCTTTTGGGAAATCCGCGCCTGGTGGCACAGCAAAGACTCGGGGCAGGGCGCTGGGTTCAAACATCAGCCAACAGACCTTCGGCCAGGGCGATACCCTCGGGTCGTCCAACATCACACCAACGCCCCGGATACTCGGCTGCAAACAGGCGGCCTTGATCTTGCATCTGGTTCCAAAGCAGGTTCAGCGAAAAAGCGGGTTGCGCAAACCTTTGTAATCCATCCGTTTTGACAATTTGCGCCCCCCCATAGACCAAACCGGGACCGCGTGTGATGCGACCGTCCGCGTCGACCGAGAAATCTCCGTCCCCCGTGTGACCAATGGTTTGGGCGATTGGAATACACATCAAAAGCGCATCCATACGAGTCGGATCCCACGCTTTTTGCAACAGGGTCAGAGGGTTTGGGCCCGACCAGATGGCATCGGTGTTCAGCGTGAAAACGGGGTCGGTGCCCAACAAGGGTAGGGCGGCCCTTAATCCGCCGCCGGTTTCCAGAATCTCTGGTTCTTCGCGTGAGATCATTACCCCTTTGGGGTTGAGATGCGCATACAGCTGATCGGCGTGGTAATGCACGTTCGCCACGATGCGCACAGGGTTAAGTTCGTGCGCAAGATCCAGCGCGTGATCAATCAGAGGGCGCCCGGACACATTAATCAACGGCTTGGGACGGTCCTTGGTCAAAGCGCCCATGCGCGTGCCAAACCCTGCTGCAAACAGCATCACGCCAAAGGGTGAACCGGTCATTGCACCCTCAGCTTGTTCAGGTTTTCAGGGGATGGGCTGGGCAAAGCCTCGTGCAGCAACGGTGCGATCGACACCAGGGCCGGATGATCCAGATCGCGCATCAGATGATCCCAGACCGCTGGTATCATGTCCACGTAGTGCGGTTTGCCAAAGTCCGTGGCAAGGCGTGCGAACACACCTAAAATGCGCAGGTTCCGTTGTGCGCCCAGCACACTGTAGGCCGTGCGAAAATCGTGATCGTCCATGCCAGAGGCCGCAATATACCGATTGATCATCTGCATTTCGACCCCGGGAGAGACCTTGCGGCGAATGTCCTGCAGCAGTGAGACCAGATCGTAGGCGGGATGGGCCAGAACGGCTGATTGGAAGTCCAGCAGGCCAACGCGTTTTAGCCCGTCGCGATCCGGGAGCCAAATCAGATTTTCCGCGTGATAGTCCCTGAGCGCGACCACTTTCGCACCTGATGTTTCGCGGTGCAGAACATCCGCGAAACGGTGTTCAAACCGGCTTAGTGCACGTGCGTCGTAAGACCCCAATATTCCGGCCGCGTAACTTGTAAAGGCCAGCGTGCACAGTTCGGTCATCAGCGGCGGGTCAAAGGATGTCAAAGACAAAGACGGCGCTTGATGCAGGTGCAGCAAAACGTCTGTTGCCGCTTCATACAAAACACGTTCCTTCGAAGGATCCTTTGCTAGCACCCGGCTAAAAAGATCGTCACCCAGATCTTCCAGCAACAGAAAGCCGTATTGCGCATCTTCTGCGTAGATCCCAGGTGCGCTCAGGCCAACCGAACGCAGGTAATTCCCGATGCGCACAAAGTCCTCGACATCCTCGCATTTTTCAGGTGGTGCATCCATCAAAACAGCCGTGTGCCCACTGGCCTGGTCGGTCAGCCGTTCGTAGCGGCGGTCCGAAGCGTCGCCCGCCAGCGGTGCACGGGTGGCGTTGGCCCACTGGGTTTGAGCAATCAGGGCTTCGGCGAGGACCGTCCTGTTTGTCATCCAAAGGTCTCCAGTTTTTTCGTCCATTTCGGATCATTCCATGACAGGGTCAAATGGCGCAAATCTTCAGTGTTAGGGTCTGTTTTGAAGGTCAGCTTCAAAGCGGCACCTGGGGTAAGTGGACCAAGTTTGTCAGGCCACTCGACAAGGCAGATAGCAGTTTCGAAAGCGTCAATCAGGCCCAGTTCCTCAACCTCGTCTACTGCACTCAAACGATAGAGGTCGCTGTGCCAGATTTCGCCAATCGGCGTATCGTAGACCTGCACCAAGGTAAACGTGGGCGAAGGGACATCTTCGGGCTCGGACATGAGCGACTGAATAAGCGCGCGCGCAAAATGGGTCTTTCCGCTGCCGATCTCACCTTCCAACAACACAACATCGCCCGATCGCAAGTTTGCACCAAGATGCACGGCGAAATTGGCTGTTTCTTCGGGGGACTGGAACGTTAGGGATCGGGGCAGCTTCGTCATGGCGCCACAATGACCTTGCGCCCGACAGGCTGCAACCCGGTTCAGGCGCTGATCTGCTCGATCAGAGGGATTTTTGCCGGGGTTTTAGTAGCCGAAAACCGCACGATTGTCGCGCCATTGTGAACCGGAATGATTGTGCATTCCACAAGGATGCCGGATTTTAATTGAATGTCAGCTGACCATTCAGCCCGGTCGTCGCGTGTTTCGACAAAATCCCGGATTTCACCCAAGATCGGGGTCGCGTAACACTGATCCTGCCAGCGCCGCATTACGTCTGTGGCTGTGTCCGTCTGAAACCCGGTCTCTTCCGTGCCACCCCAAAGCCTTTGATAAGCATAATTTGTAAAAGCGAGGGTACCGTCGTCGGCAAAAACGGCAATTGCATCTGCAAGCTTGTCGAAAATGGATTGCATAAGATCCATTTCAGACCGAAAGCGGCGCGTCAGGGTGATTTCGGCGGTAATATCCTCGAACAAAAACGCCACTGCTCCATCCGGGTGGGGTCGACCGCTGACGGAATAAACCGATCCCGATGGAAGTGACCATGTCTCGTGATAGTTTCCGTCTTCTGCCGCTTCGAGAAGATCATTCATCTGTCGCCGCCAACTGCGATAGTTTTTGGGTTCCGGCATCATATGTTGATCCCGCAGGCGGTCAAAAAAGCTGCTTAAGCTAGGACGGCAGCTCAGGAAATCGGGTGGAAGAGTGGTCAGGTCGATCAAAGCGGGATTAAAAAGTGCAAGCTGCCGATTGCGATCAAAGATGGCCAAACCGATCGAAAGTTGAGCAAAGGTCTTGGTCATGGTCTGAACGAATTTACGCTGTGCGGTTTCCGCTTCGACTATTGCGTTAATGTCTACGGCATAACAAAGGTGGCCGGGCTCCTGCTCAATCTGGGTCAGGTCGAACCAAAGCTTGTTGCTGCTGCCTGAAACACCGACCGAAACTCTGGTTCTTCCGACGGATCGTTCTTCAGGGGCAGAGGGAAACAGGGGGACGGTCAGATCGGTGTCCTGATCTCGCGTTTTTCGGACAAGCGAAACATAGGCGGCGTTGCACCATTGCACCCGATTGTTTTGATCCAACAGCCACACAGGGTATGGGGCTTGATCCATGGCCAGCCGGGTCGGGTTGTTCAGAGCACCTGACACTTCGGGCTTTTTCTCGGTAGATTCACGTAGCCGAACGCGGACAATTCCGTCAATCCACTCGCACAGAACATCACGTTCAAACGTGCAGTCGATTGGAGAGACCACAACATACCCACTGTCGCGCACGGTATCCGGAGATTCCGGAAAAGTCGGGAAATCCCTTTGCAGCAATCGGCGCAAATCTGGCCAGTTTCTCACGTGTTCGAAACCCGCAAGCGCAATGTCGGAATGGCTGATCAGCCGTTCTCCGTCGAACAGAAACACCGCATCGAACAGAGAGGTAGTCGAAAACAGCCCATACGACTGATCCCTGTACGCCCGGCGCGGCACAAGCCACAGAACGGCAAAACAGCCCGAGACGATGCTGATTGCGCCCAGAATGATCCAATCGGCCATCATTATCCCCAAAGCAGATTCCAACCCGGTCTGACTATGGGTGTGTTTGGTTAACGGTCTCTTAACTTACATCTGGATACGTTCGTTCAAACCCGAAGGGACGGGTGTGTCACCTTTTTGCGCGTCGATCAGTTTGCGGGGCCACGACACTTTGACAATAGCCCCCTTGCGCGCCGGGTCGTCAGTCAGGTTTTGATAAGGATCCGCGCCGTTGGCGAATTCCAACTCGGCACCGCTGCGCTCCAATAAGGTTTTGGCGATGAACAGGCCAAGGCCCATGCCTTCGTATTCAGGCCGGGCTTTCTTGTCGGCGTCAGCGCGCCTGCGCCGCATAAAAGGATCACCGATGCGTCCGATCATGTGTGACGGATACCCTCGACCGTCGTCCATGATGCTGACTGTGATCACTGTGTCGGTCCACTCGGCCTCGACCCAGACATTGGCTCGGGCAAAATCCACTGCATTCTGGATCAGGTTGCGCAACCCGTGAATGATTTCGGGTTTTCGCAGGATTGACGGCTGCTGCACATCGCCGTCCAACGCCGGCCCTTCCGAGAAATGAACCTCTTTTCCGCGCCCCACATGTGGCTCGGCCGCCTCGTTCACCACGGTTGACAGTGGCGCCTGTCGCAAATGAAGGTCGTCTTTGCCGGCTCGGCCCATATCCCGCAGAATATCGCGGCACCGATCGGCCTGCTCGCGGATCAATGCGGCGTCTTCCTTCAAGTCCGGGTGATCGTCCAGTTCTTCGATCAGTTCCGCGCTGGTCAGTTTGATTGTTGCCAGAGGTGTCCCCAGCTCATGCGCGGCAGCCGCAACAACGCCACCCAGATCGGTCAGCTTCTGTTCGCGCGCCAATGCCATATGCGTTGCGGCCAATGCCTCGGACATGGATTGAACTTCCGAGCTGACGCGGTGGGAATAGGCGCCGATAAACACAATAGCGATGACAATCGCGGCCCAGTTTCCGAACAGCAGAATATCTGGGATATCCAGAACAAGTCCCAGACTGGTGCGTAGAGGCAGGTGGAACTCGGCCAGCAGGGTTGTCAGAACAATCGCCACGGCCCCAACGATCAGGGTCGATCGGGTGCTCATAACATTGGCGGAAATTGTAACCGGCCCTAACAGAAGCAGTGCAAACGGGTTGTTCAACCCCCCCGTCAGATACAGCAATATCGACAGTTGCAGCAGGTCGAAAAGAACCATTAAGAAGTTTTCGAACTCGGTCAGGCGCTTGTTTTGTGGGAACAACAGGATGGCTGTCAGGTTGCCCATGACGGAAATGCCAATGGCCAGATAACACAGGCCCAGTTGCAGTTGCACATCATAATATTGCTGGGCAACGGTGATGGCTGTGAACTGGCCAATGATGGCCACCCATCGCAACAGGATAAGGGTGCGCAGGCGAATCCAGCTGCTGCGTTCCTGGCCGCGCCAAAAGGTCTGGTTGGATTCTGCCATTGGTTCCTTATGTCCTGTTGCATAGGCTGATCATCTTGATAGGTGTCCCGGCCGAAACGTTCAACAACCCCTTGCGACCGGAAAACTGAAATGACCCGTCTATACGCAATTCTTGCAGCTGTTGTGTTGGCAATTGGCCTTGGGGCCATGTGGCTTCTGACGCGTGGTAGCGGTTCTGATGACCAGTTCGCGCAATGCCGGTCCAGTCAGATCGCCGGAGGCGCGGCGGCCATCGGCGGGCCCTTTGAGCTGGTTAATGGCAAGGGTGAGACTGTCACTGACGCAGATGTGATCACCGAACCTACGCTGGTTTATTTTGGCTATACGTTCTGCCCGGATGTCTGCCCCTTCGACATGTCGCGCAATGCAGAGGCCGTGGATATTCTGGCCGAACGGGGTTATTCCGCAACGCCGCTGTTCATTTCAATCGACCCCGAACGCGACACGCCAGAGGTTGTGGATGACTATGCCTTTAATCTGGGCGGCAAGACCATCGCGCTTACCGGCTCGCCCGAGCAAGTGAAGGCGGCCAGCAAGGCCTACAAGACCTATTACAAGGCGCATGACAAAAGCGACGAGTATTATCTTGTCGATCACTCCACTTTTACCTATCTGGTCACGCCCGAACATGGTTTTCTTGAGTTTTTCAAGCGCGATGACACGGCCGAGCAGATGGCGGACAAAGTTGGGTGCTTTCTGGATCAGGCCGCATCGTAACAAGGTTGTTTGACCTTTGTTCGCGCGCTGCTATTACTCATACCCAAGCCAAAGGCATGAAATAGCAGAAAGACCCAAATATGGCAGACAGTTCTCAGCTTGATATCGGCCCTGACAAATCCCTGCTTCTGGTAGATGATGACGAGCCGTTTCTGAGACGTTTGGCCAAGGCCATGGAAAAGCGTGGCTTTGAGGTCGAAACCGCGGGTTCCGTTGCAGCAGGACGCGCGATTTCAACCGCGCGTCCTCCGGCTTATGCCGTTGTTGATCTTCGGCTCGAGGATGGCAACGGGCTGGATGTGGTCGAAGTGCTGCGCGAAAAGCGCCCCGATAGCCGGGTTGTGGTCCTGACCGGGTATGGCGCCATCGCCACCGCCGTGGCCGCTGTGAAAATCGGCGCGACGGACTACCTTTCAAAACCTGCCGACGCGACTGACATCACAAACGCGCTGCTGGCCAAGGGCGACGAACTGCCTCCGCCCCCTGAAAACCCCATGAGCGCCGATCGCGTGCGGTGGGAACATATCCAGCGGGTCTACGAGTTGTGCGACCGGAATGTCTCTGAAACCGCTCGGCGGTTGAACATGCACCGCCGGACTTTGCAGCGGATTTTGGCGAAACGCAGCCCGCGGTAAGATATTCTGGTATTGCGACAAAGATCGCGACCCAAACTAAAAGAAAGACAGTCCAGCCACGGCTAATTTGACTGGCATTAAACTGCCTGCACCATTACTTTTCGTCGTTCGGATTGCTGATTATAGCTGCGCAAGCAGGTCTTCATGCCGCGCGGTATAGGCTTGCCGCACCTCAATCGGAGGTCTCAGCGTAATCTGCAACCCCTCCATCACCGCCCGATCCGGGCGGCCAAAGAACTTCGTTGCCTCGGCCTCGGAAAACCCAGCGATTTGGGTTGCCTCCATCCAGGCGCTGATCTTGTCGGCCTTCTTGATTTGACGTTTTACGGTCTTCGGCACCTCGGCGGGCAGACCGAACCGGATATGAATGGCGGCCGCCAACCGATCATCCAGCGCGCCATAGTCGGGGCCAACAGCGGATTTGACGGGTGAGATCATGTCGCCGATCACATATTCCGGTGCGTCATGTAACAGCGCCGCCAGCCGCCATTTTATCGGTGCATTTGGGGCAATCCGGCCAAAAATTTCTTCGACCAGCAGGGAATGTTCGGCCACGGAATAGGCAAAGTCGCCGTTCGTCTGGCCGTTCCAACGGGCGACAAAGGCCAATCCATGCGCAATATCTTCGATCTCGATATCTACCGGGGTTGGGTCCAAAAGGTCCAGCCTGCGGCCTGACAGCATCCTCTGCCATGCTCGGGGTTGTGTTGCCATTTTGCCATGCCTTGTGAAGTCGGACACATAAAAATCGTATTTTGTGGTATGATTTACCTGTCAGGATCACTTGCTGCCAACGTTTTCTTGAGCATTCGTGCTTTGAAACAACATCATCCGATCCCGACATAAAAACCGAGGGGGGCACACGCTTCTCCCGGTGTGCTCCTCTCACAAGCGAAACGCGAAACGAAAGGAGTTTGCCATGTTCAAGCGTTTGTTCGCCCTTGCACTGACTTTTGGAATGGCTGCCACAGCCCCACCGGCCTTTGCCAAGAATTGCGCTGAGCGCGACGATATTATCGCCAAATTGCAGGAAAACTACGCCGAGGAATTGGCCTTTGGTGGTCTGCAAAAGACACGCGGGGCGCATTCGGTGATGGAGGTTTGGACCTCTAAGGAAACTGGTAGCTATACCGTTTTGGTCACCAATGCGAATGGAATCAGTTGCATTGTTGCCGTTGGCACTGATTTTTTTGAAGCGATACCAAAGATTAAAATTGAAGGAATCCCAAGCTGACAAAGACTTACATCTTTTGGTTGGAAGTCGTCTACATTGCCTCCTGCCCCAAGGAATGCTAGGGCAGCCGGGACTAAGATTAACCGGAAAATGGAGCGCCTGATGGCCGGGGACTATATCGTTAAGGACATTTCACTGGCCGGGTTCGGCCGTAAGGAATTGGACATTGCCGAAACCGAAATGCCGGGCCTGATGTCCCTGCGCGCGGAATACGGTGAAAGCAAGCCGCTCAAAGGTGCGCGCATCGTTGGATCGCTGCACATGACCATCCAGACGGGTGTACTGATCGAAACACTGGTCGCGCTGGGTGCGGATGTGCGTTGGGCGTCATGCAATATTTTCTCAACCCAGGACCACGCAGCGGCAGCGATTGCCGAAGCCGGTGTTCCGGTCTTCGCTATCAAGGGTCAGACGCTGGAAGAGCATTGGGATTATCTGGACAAGTCCTTCCTGTTCGAAGACGGCCCGAACATGATCCTGGACGATGGCGGCGACGCGACACTGTATATCCTGCTGGGCGCTCGCGCCGAAGCGGGTGAGGACATTATCCCGGTCCCGGGCTCTGAAGAGGAAGAAGTGATCAAGAAGCAGATCGCTAAGCGCATGGAAGCATCGCCGGGTTGGTTCACCAAGATGCGCGACCAAATTCAGGGTGTGTCCGAGGAAACCACGACTGGTGTGAACCGCCTGTATCAGCTGGTGAAAGACGGCCACCTGCCGTTCCCGGCGATCAACGTGAACGACTCGGTCACCAAGTCGAAATTTGACAACAAATACGGCTGTAAGGAATCGCTGGTCGATGGCATTCGCCGCGCCACCGACACCATGATGGCCGGTAAGGTTGCCGTGGTTTGTGGCTATGGCGACGTGGGCAAAGGCTCGGCCGCTTCGCTGCGCGGCGCCGGTGCCCGCGTGAAAGTGACCGAAGTTGACCCGATCTGCGCCTTGCAAGCGGCGATGGACGGTTTCGAAGTCACCCTGTTGGAAGATGAAGTCGCGTCGGCGGATATCTTTATCACAACTACTGGCAACAAGGACGTTATCCGTATCGAGCATATGCGCGCGATGAAGGACATGGCCATCGTTGGCAACATTGGTCACTTCGACAACGAAATCCAGGTCGCCAGCCTGAAGAACCACAAATGGACCAACATCAAGGAACAGGTGGACATGATCGAGATGCCCTCGGGCAACCGCATCATCCTGCTGTCCGAAGGCCGTCTGCTGAACCTCGGCAACGCCACCGGGCACCCCTCGTTCGTGATGTCGGCATCCTTCACCAACCAGGTTCTGGCGCAGATCGAGCTGTTCACCAAAGGCGACCAGTACCAAAACGAGGTCTACATCCTGCCCAAGCATCTGGATGAGAAAGTGGCTCGCCTGCACCTCGACCGCATCGGCGTGAAGCTGACCCAGATGGACGCCGATCAGGCCGCCTATATCGGCGTGAAGCCGGAAGGTCCCTACAAGCCGGAACACTACCGCTACTAAGTGCTGTCTGACGATGACGCAGACTTCTAGACGCCGCCGGTTTTTGTACTCGGCGGCGTCTTTCTTTTTCAGGCTGGCGGTCGTAGTGATCCTGCTGGGCGGTGGGGGATGGTGGCTGCTGGCGCATCCCAATACGCCGGTTCCTTCTTATTGGAATCCGTTGCGCGATCTGAAAATCAGCGCGCCGGTGACGCCGGTCACAAAATGGCAGTTGAACCGCGCGCTGGCAAATGAGGCGCAGTGCAGGGCTGCTTTGGCAGAGGCAGGTGTGCAATTCCCAGCAATGCAGGACCTGATTGTCGATCAGAATTGCGGCATCAGCGGTCGGGGTTTGCTGTCGCAACTGGTGACGGCTCGGATGGAGCCTGTGGAAACGAGTTGCACCACCACGTTGCGTCTGGCCATGTGGGAAAACCACGTTGTGCAACCCGCCGCGCAGGATCTACTTGGGACCGAAATTACCCGATTGCGCCACATCGGCAGTTACAATTGCCGTCCTATGCGCACAGCGCAGGGCGAAAACAGCGGGTGGAGCAGCCACGCGCGCGCAGACTCGATTGATGTTATCGGGCTGGATACTGCCGATGGTCGGACGCTGACCTTACTGGCTGACTGGCAACGTAATGAACCAGAGGCAGCGTTTCTGAGACAAATCTGGCGTGGCGCCTGCGATTGGTTCCGCGTAGTTCTTGGCCCTGATTTCAATCGTTTGCATGCCGATCACTTTCACTTGCAAGGACCGGGTTGGGGATACTGTCGTTAGATTGTTTAGAAGCCTTCATCCCAAATTTGACCAAGGGGGAGAAATCGCGAATTTTTTTCCTTTTGGAATACACACGGGCGCGGCTAGTCTTCCGGCCATCGGTGATAAGGGCCGAATTAACGCATTAAGGAGATTGGGATATGGGCAAGCGCGACGAATTGATCGCCAAATACGCAGAAGACCTGAAGGACAAATGTGGGATGGATCCCGATATGGACCTTTTAACCAAGGTTACGATCGGTTGTGGTCCGGCGATCTATGACGCAGATGCGGCAACTGTTGCAGCCAGCCAAGAGTCCGAACTGGAAACCGTCAAGAACAACTTCCTGATCAAAAAGCTGGGTCTGGCCGATGGGCCTGAATTGATGGAAGGGATCAATAAAGCCATGGAAACCTATGGCATGTCCGAGCGTAACAAATACCGCGCTGTGGTCTATTACATGCTGACCAAGCATTTCCGTAAAGAGTCTGTTTACAGCTGATCATCGCGCAAAGTCATTCTGCGCCCGTCGACTAATGACGGGCGTTTTGTTTTTGAATTGAAGTTTAGGGACTTGGTATTTGAAACCATGGTCATGGTTGGGTTAAGTTTAAACCGTGACCAGGACGGTCAGAACCAGACATTTCCATACGCGTGTGGTGAGTAGGGAGCACGCGGGGGTAGGGAAGGTTCTGCATGGTCAGAACCTTCCCTTATTTGTTATCTAAGCTCATTCAGAATGCGTTCTATAAAGTTGTCGAAACTGTTGGGTTGATTGTCTGAAGTGCGGTTTGCACCTCCGCCTGCGCCAGCAAGATAGACCTCAATGCGCCCAGGGCGTGTTTTGCTGCCAGAACCTGTGAAGTCCCGCGCAATACCACCCAAAGCCTTGGCAGCAAGGTCGGCGTTTTCAGCGTCTGCAGGGTGATAATACCGCACCTGAGTTTCTCTGATCCGATAGCCTACACGCGCGGTCGCAACCACATTCGCTTGGCTTTCGTTCAAAAGTTCGAATGCCCGGTCGCTGGTGTCTTGTGATACCCGTGCCGGAACGAACAGTGACACTTCAAGGTCGATCGAAGGTTTAGAGGGTTGAAGTGGTTTTACCTCAGAGTAATTCGGAGTCGCTGATTGCGTGATCTCTTTGGGCAATGGGTCGAAGACTGCCTGTGTCGGCTGTAAAGAACTACGCTTGTTCAGCAGGCTGGAAGCGGGATTTTGCGGCGCAACGGGAACTGAAAATGATACTGGTTTGGCAAGCGTTTCCGGAGCCTCCAAAACAGGTTCAAGTAAGGAGGGAAGAAACACAATCGGCGGGGCAAGTGATGCTTCGGTTTCTTGCGGTGGTGTTTCATCAATATCAATGGAAGGGGTAACTGGCTTTTTCTCAAGAATCGGAGCTTGGATTTCTTCCTCAAGCACGGGCGCAGCCGGATCCTCAGGAATTTGCTCGATCGCTGCAGATGTAGGCGAAAGTGTTTCGTCCAATGCAGGTTCGTCGATAGGATCATTCGATTGCACAACAGAGTTTTCTGGCGTGGACTGTCGTGTTTCAATCACCTTTGTTCCGGCCCAATGCAGCAAAGCCCCACAAAACAGAGCCGCCAAAATTATAGGGATTCGGCTTTTCGAAGGCGGTTTGCTGACAGGTTCGTTCAGGTGGAGTGAGCGTACCCGTTCGGACACGATCTCGTCGATCTCAGTGTCATCTGTTGGCGGTAGCAGGTCTGTCTCAGTTGGTTTCAAGCGCGGTGGTTCGCGCGCTTCGACCTTTCCATCAGCCAGCGCGTTTGCACGCTTTTCGCGCGCCTCTTTCAGGCGCGCTTCCCAGGTTTTTGTGTTCTTCGCAGCGACGGCGTCTTCGAGAATCCCACTGCCGCCTTTAACGTCAGACATGGGGTCACACTTTCAAGAAAGACCGAATTTTATTCGAACACCACCAAGCGTCTGCGGTTGTAAAAACCGCAGATGGCAAGCCCCCACCCGGCGAAGCCCAGAGAAACATAGCATTTTGTCGAGCGCTTGAGAAGTTTTACGCCAGACACAGGTTTACACGTCAATCAGGCTGCGTATCGCCCAGTGCGCAAATCACCTTCCATTCGTATTCAGTCACCGGCTGCACCGACAAGCGCGAGTTCTTGACCAGCACCATTTCAGCCAGACGTTCGTCCGCCTTGATCTGGTCCAGCGTCACCGGTTTGGCAAAGGGCCGAACTGCCTTGATATCCACGCATTCCCACCGTTCATCGTCAGTGGTGCTGTCGGCATGCGCCTCAGCGCAAACCTCGACGATTCCCACCACCGATTTGTCCTTTTGCGAATGGTAGAAGAACCCCCAATCTCCGATGGCCATCTGCCGCATAAAATTGCGCGCCTGATAGTTGCGCACGCCATCCCACTCTTCGCCTGCGTCCCCCTTGGCGACTTGTTGGTCCCAGCTCCAGGTTGAGGGTTCGGACTTGAACAGCCAATATGCCATCAGCCAATCACTTTTTTCCATGGAATCAGGTCAACGGATTGGAACAACCCTGCTTTGGCGTAAGGGTCGTTGTCGGCCCATGTTTGTGCAGCAGCCAAATCTTTGACATCCAGAATTACCAGTGAGCCGATCATGGCATCGCCATCCAGCAGAGGGCCAGCCTGCGCCACAACACCTGTTTCCTCGATATACGCCAGATGCGCGCTGCGATTGTCCAGCCGGGTTTGCAGGGCACCGGGTTTGTCTTTGGCGATGAGAGCGATCAGCATGTTATTCCTCCTTAAGGGGTCGATTGAGTAGGGTTTGAATGGCCTCAGGTACACTGTAAGCACCGCGACTCAGGTCCGCCACAGTGGTACTGATGGGCATGTCCAAGCCTTCTTTGCTTGCGATGTCGGACAAGGCGCAGGCAGTCGCGACACCTTCGACTGTCGTCTGGCTGTCAAAGCGCTGATTTCGACCCAAACTAAGGCCAAAACGATAATTTCGGGACAGATCGGATGAGCAGGTCAGCACCAGATCACCCAGCCCGGACAGGCCCATCAGCGTATCTGGTCGCGCCCCGCGCGCTGTGGCGAAACGCTGCATTTCGACAAATCCGCGTGTCAGCAAAGCCGCCCGCGCACTGTCACCCAACCCGGCACCCATCGTTGCGCCACATGCGATGGCCATGACATTCTTCAATGCCCCGCCCAGCTCGGCCCCAACCGTGTCGGTCGTGCGATAAAGACGAAGATTTGTCGTTGTTAGCTCGGCTTGCAGCGATTTGCCGATCTGGGCATCTGCACATGCCAGTGTCAGCGCTGTTGGCAGGCCGCGTGCGATGTCGTCTGCAAAGCTGGGCCCGGTCAGCAGTGCGACGTCGGCGGACGGCACAACACTTTCAATCACGGCTATCGGACCGAGGCCCGAGGACAGTTCAATCCCTTTGCAGCAGGCGACCAGCGTTTTGCCCTGCAGCAAGGGCGCATGAGACGTCAAAGCCTGTCGCAGTTTCTGCATTGGAACAGCCAGAAGAAGCGTATCTGCTGTGCAAGCTTCCTTGATGTCTGCCGTAGCGGCAATGCTTGGCGGCAGGGTTACACCGGGCAGGCGGGTCTCGTTTCTTCGCGACATTTGCATTTGTTGCGCCTGCTCCGCATCCCGCGCCCACAACGTCACCGGCCCGTTGCCCGCCAGCGAGATCGCCAGCGCGGTTCCGAATGCGCCAGAGCCCAGGACAGAAACGCTCATGCCTTGGCTCCTTTCCTACCGCTGCCCAGCATTGCAGGGCTGCGTTGATCCAGTGGCCACCGGGGACGTGCGGTCAGGTCTAGGCCGTCGCGTGAGCCGGCGCGAAACCGTTCGAGCCCCACATAGGCGATCATGGCGGCGTTGTCCGTACACAGCGGAAGCGGGGGGGCCGTGAATCTCGTACCCTTTTCGGCGCAAACAGTCTCTAACGCGGTACGAATGGCCGAATTTGCCGCCACGCCCCCTGCAACGGCGATGACGGGTTCGGAAGGGTTGAGGGCCAGATACTGGTCCATCGCGCGTCGGGTTTTCTCGGCCAAGGTGTCCACAATCGCCTGTTGGAATCCGGCGCATAAATCCGCGCGGTCCTGACGGGTCAACCCACCCTTTTCCGCGACGATTTGGTCGCGCATCCGCATCAAAGCCGTTTTCAAACCCGAGAAAGAGAGATCACAGCCGGGCCTGTCCAGCAGCGGCCGGGGAAAGCGAAAGCGTTTCGGGTCACCTGTGTGGGCTTCAGCTTCGACCGACGGGCCGCCCGGTTGCGGCAGGCCTAGCAAACGCGCGGTTTTGTCAAAGGCTTCTCCGGGTGCGTCATCAATTGTGCTGCCAAGACGGGTGAACTGTTCTGGCCCGTGGGCGATCAGGTACTGGCAATGGCCGCCCGAGACCAAAAGCATCAGGTAGGGAAAGCTGATCCCGTCTGTCAGGCGCGGTGTCAGCGCGTGCCCGGCAAGGTGATTGACGCCGATCAGGGGCAAGCCGGTGGCGGCGCTCAGCCCCTTGGCACACATGACGCCGGACATGACGCCACCGATCAGGCCAGGGCCGGCAGTGACGGCGATGGCGTCCATGTCACGCAGACCAAGGTCGGCGGCCTCTAGCGCTTGTTTAACGCAGATGTCCAGCTTTTCCGCGTGTGCCCGCGCAGCGATTTCGGGCACAACACCACCATAAGCACTGTGCAACTCGGTTTGGCCATGCACCACCGATGACAGGATTTCAGCATCCGCACCTTCGGTTTGGCGCACAACAGCAGCAGCCGTGTCATCACAGCTGCTTTCCAATCCCAGCACGGTAAGTGTTTGCACCATCACCCTGATCCGTTGCATCATGTTACCAACGGCGGGGTATCACCCTGCGCGGATGCAAACAATCCTCAAGGGCCAAGGCGCCAAACGTTGTATTTGTTGATGACCCGCCCGCGCGCAGCCTCGAAACGGTTTGTCGCGCAGTTGCCGACCCGCACCAGGTCCCGGGTTCAGGTCATCTATTCCCCGATTCTCGAAATTCGCCCACTGCCCGCTGCGGTTGATACCGTAGGTTTGCAGGGTGTGATCTTTACCTCGGCCAATGCGGTGAACGCGGCGGCTTCAATGGGTGTCGACCGCGATTTGCCCGCCTATTGCGTTGGCCCCGCGACGACCGGGACAGCCAAGGGCTATGGCTGGCAGGCCGAGATGGCAGGCACCACAGCCGAAGAGCTTGTGGGGCATCTGTTGAAACATCGACCCCAAAGCCCTTTGTTGCATTTGCGTGGCGAACATACACGAGGCAACATCGCGGGGCGGCTCACCGAATCCGGCCTGACGGTACGCGAACAGCCGGTTTATCAACAGATTCTGTTGCCGCTAACATCCGAGGCGACCCAAGCCGCGAACGACGATTTGCCGATAATCGCCCCACTTTTTTCGCCTCGAACGGCGCGACATTTTGCCGATATTTGGTCGGGCTCGGCTCCGCTTTGGCTGGCCGCAATCAGCCGCGCGACGGCTGATCCCCTTTATTCCTTGGACTATACGCACCTGAAGATCGCCAAAGCGCCGACACCCAAGAAAATGCGTAAGGCGGTTAAAAAGCTTGTAAAACATGTGTTGCGGGTTGAGAGAGACGAGGTCCCCGATTAACTTAGCTTGGGCTGTTATTCATCTGAATTTGGATTCGATAAGGGGAATATTGCGGTGGCTGGTAAGAAGAAATCCGACGAAAAGCCGGTGGAAGACCCCAAGGTAGACGACGTTGTTGAATCCGAGCTGCAACAGGAAGGTACGCCTGTTGACCCCGATAAACCTGTAGCAGAAGACCTTTCCGAAGCCGAAGCCGAAGCCGAAGCCGAAGCCGAAGCCGAAGCCGAAGCCGAAGCCGAAGCTCCGACGGAGGAGATCGCTCCGGTTGCGGAAAAGACGGTTGAGCGCGTGGTCGAAAAACGCGGTGGCTTTGTGCCTGCTTTGCTGGGCGGTGCCGTTGCTGCCGTGGTCGGATTTGCGCTGGGCAATGGCGGGCTGCTGCCGGGTGGTGCTGACAATTCTGACGCGCTGGCGGCGATGGAATCGAAACTTGCGGATCAGTCGGATCAAATCGCCAAACTGTCACAAGGGCTGACAAACGGCCCGGATACGTCTGGTTTGACGGATCAGATCAAAGCGCTGTCGGATAAATTGACCCCGGTCGAAGGTGACCTGAGCGCGGTCAAATCCTCGGTTGAAGCGCTGTCCGGTCAGGTCGCGCCTTTGGCGGATCGGATCACAGCGCTTGAGAAAGCTCCAATCGAATCCAATACCTCACCTGAAGCCACAGCCGCCTTTGAGGCTGAACTGAAAAAGCTCCAGGATTCGCTGGCGGCGCAACGGGCCGAGGTTGAAAAAATGGTGTCGGATGCGCAGGCGCTTGAGGCGAAAGCATCCGCCGACGCACAAGCTGCGACGAACGCCGCGGTTCTGTCTCGTCTGCGCGGGCAGCTGGATGCAGGACAACCTTATTCCGAACTGGTTGCTGAACTGAAGTCGGGCGGTGTGGATGTACCGGATGCTTTGACAGGGCCAGCTGAGGAAGGCGTGGAAACCTTGTCATCCTTGCGGGCGACTTTTAACCCTGCTGCCCGAACTGCACTGGCAGACGCGCGCGATGCGGATAAGGGTACGGGTCTGATCGCTTTCCTACAACGGCAGACAGGAGCACGTTCAGTTACGCCGCAGGAAGGCGACGGGCCTGACGCAGTCCTGTCGCGCGCGCAGGCCGCATTGGCGGATGGAGACCTGCCCAAAGCGTTAAGCGAACTGAAATCACTTCCCGAAGCGGCGCAGACCGCGATGGCCGATTGGCAGCAGGCGGCCCAGACACGGGTTGCTGCTGTTGATGCGGCGAACTCATTGGCTTCCAGCCTGAACTCGAACTGAAGGACCTGCCATGCTGTGGTCACTGTTTAAGATCCTTGTCTTTGTTGCGATTATCGGCCTGCTGGCGCTGGGCGGTCACTTCCTGATGCAAACCAGTGGCGGGGTGCAGATCACCGTTGCGGGTACGGAATTTACACTGGGGCCGCTGCAATCCGTGATTGCGCTGGGCGTGCTGGTGTTTGCGGTCTGGCTGTTCTTCAAACTGCTTAGCCTTTTGGTGGCGACGCTGAAGTTCTTGAATGGCGATGAAACGGCCCTGTCGCGGTATTTCGACCGTAGCCGTGAACAGCGCGGGTATCAGGCTCTGGCAGATGGATTGATGGCTTTGGCTTCAGGTGAAGGGCGTGCGGCCATGACCAAGGCCAACAAGGCCGAAAAGCTGCTCAACAAGCCGGAATTGACCAATCTATTGGTGGCGCAAGCGGCCGAGATGACGGGCGACACCAAGAAAGCGGCCGACACCTACAAGAAACTCGTGACCAATAACGCGACTCGATTTGTCGGCGTGCGCGGGATCATGAAGCAGAAACTGGCCGAAGGTGATGACGAAACCGCTCGCAAGCTGGCTGAAAAGGCGTTGGCAATCAAACCGCGCCATGCAGAAACGCAAGATGTTCTGCTGAACCTTCAAACCAAGGCGCAGGACTGGGCCGGTGCGCGCTCGACCTTGTCGTCCAAATTAAAGGCCGGTTACCTGCCGCGCGATGTGTTCAAGCGCCGTGATGCGGTTTTGGCTTTGTCTGAAGCCAAGGACATTCTGGACGAAGACGCCAGCCTGGAACAGCAGGAACATGCAATCGAAGCCAATCGACTGTCGCCAGATCTGGTGCCCGCGGCTGCGATGGCCGCTCGTGCGTATATTGCCAAAGGTAAACCCCGCCCCGCGACCAAGATCCTGAAAAAAGCCTGGGAGGCGCAGCCGCATCCTGACCTGGCCCACGCTTTCGCCGAGATAGCACCGGATGAGACGCCCGCGCAAAGGATCAAGCGCTTTACCGCACTTACGCGTATTCACCCCGAGAATATGGAGACCCGTCTGATTCTGGCCGAGTTGAACATCGTGGCCGAAGACTTCCCCGAAGCCCGCCGCGCGCTGGGGGATGTGGTTGAAAAACAAGGTGATGCGCGGGCGTACACTCTGATGGCGGCGATCGAACGGGGCGAGGGCGCTTCGGACGCTGTTGTACAAGGCTGGTTGGCCAAGGCGCTCAACGCACCGCGTGGTCCTCAGTGGGTCTGTGACAATTGTCACGACATCCAACCCGAATGGGCCCCGGTCTGCCAGAATTGCGGCAGCTTCGATACGCTCAGCTGGCAAACGCCGCAAACCCCCGAGATCGCCAGCGCAACCGGTGTCCACATGCTGCCACTCATTGTCGGCGCGCTTGAGGATCAGTCGGACGAACCTGAAGAGGTGGAACCATTGGACGAAACCGACACAGTTGATGTGACGGCAGAGCCTGCTGAGTCTGCGGACGAGGCAGGAGTGCAGAAACAAGCCTGAGCGCATCAATGACCATTGGTGTGGTGGCGTCACATCGGCTTGTTTGTTGTCGTCAGGCGCAGGCTGGTTGTTTTTTAAGCTTCCGGCTTACCGCGACTGGGATTGCCAATGAAATGGTGACCAGGCGCACTGCAAGAGAATATGGGTCCGTATCAATCAAATCCGCACCCTTGCCGGAATTCAGCGTGATGACACACAGCTAGCAGTACCGTTTTGATCTGCAATCGGCACCGATGCCGAACCGAAAGCAGGATTCAAGCAGTGTTCGGCAGTCACAGAACAACCGTACGAGAACCACGTTTGAATTCAGGTTTTTAGGAAGAATTTGGTGCCCAGGAGAGGACTCGAACCTCCACGTCCATACGGACACTAGCACCTGAAGCTAGCGCGTCTACCAATTCCGCCACCTGGGCAGGTGTCGTGAGGGGGCGTTTAAGCCCAGTGGCAGAGGGCGTCAACCAGATTCGCGGAGATTTTTGAAAGTTTTTTGAATTTGGGCTTTGCCCCCCGATTTGTGCCTTTGAATTTCACCATCCTCGCGGCGAATTAGCGCCTTGTTTGAAAGGGCTGCGGGCGTTAGGTCTAGGGCGCAATTTCTCAGCAGGAGCCCTCTCATGTCGAAACTTGTGACGATTTATGGCGGATCTGGATTTGTCGGCCGCTACATCGCGCGGCGCATGGCGAGTGAGGGATGGCGTGTGCGTGTGGCGGTGCGCCGCCCGAACGAGGCGATGTTCGTGAAACCTTATGGTGTCGTCGGCCAGGTTGAGCCGGTGTTGTGCAATATCCGCGATGACGCGTCGGTTGCCCAGGCCATGCACAGTGCGGATGTCGTGGTCAACTGCGTCGGTGTCTTGAACGAGTTGGGCAAAAACGACTTTGGCGCTGTACAGGCCGAAGGGGCGGAGCGGATCGCGCGTTTGGCGGCAGAGCAGGGGATTGAGCGGATGGTTCATGTCTCGGCCATTGGAGCCGATGCAAATTCTGCCAGCGAATATTCTCAGACCAAGGCGCGGGGTGAGGCAGGTGTGCTGAAGCATATGCCAAACGCGGTGATCCTGCGGCCATCCGTGATCTTTGGCACAGAAGATCAATTCTTCAACCGCTTTGCCGGAATGACACGCATGGGGCCGTTCCTGCCGTTGGTTGGGGCTGAAACCAAATTCCAGCCGGTCTATGTGGATGACGTGGCCCAGGCTGCAGTTAAAGGCGTTCTGGGACAGGCCGAACCCGGCGTGTACGAGTTGGGCGGGCCCGAGGTGAAGACTTTCCGCGCTTTAATGCAGCAAATGCTGGATGTGATTCACCGTCGCCGCGTCATCATTGGTATGCCGTTTTTTGCAGCACGGATCATGGCGGGTGTTCTGGACATCATTAAGTTTGTCAGCTTCCAGTTGTTCCCGAACAACATTCTGACCCGAGATCAGTTGAAGAATCTGCGGAATGACAATGTGGTTGCCGATGAGGCCAAGTCTTTTGCCGAACTTAGGATCACACCGACCACCTTGGAATCGGTGCTGCCCGAGTACCTGTGGAAGTTCCGTCCGTCGGGTCAGTATGACGACATTCAGAACTCGGCCAAAAACCTGCGTATCTGATCAGCTATAGGCCATGATCAGCAGGACAACGCCAAGAATGACTCGGTAGATGACGTAGGGCGTGAAACTGACGCTGCGCAGCAGCCGCATCATCAGGCTGAGTGCTAGAAGGGCCGCAATGAACGCAAAGACAGCGGCAATGGCGCCGTCACGTGCCAGTTGCGCGTCAGCGTCGCGCATCACGTCCACAGCCAACAAAGCGCCAGACGCCAGAATCGTCGGGATTGACATCAGCATGGCTATCTTCGCCCCGTCCTCGCGGGTATAGCCCAATTTGCGCGCCCCGGTGATTGTGATCCCCGAGCGCGAGGTGCCGGGAATCAGTGCAAGAACTTGCCACAGCCCCATGATGAATGCATCACGGACGCCCCACGCACTGCTCTCTTTGGTTTCCGGACTGCTCTGATCGACCCAATACAGAACCAGGCCGAAACCAAGCATAGCCCAGCCGATTACCGCGATCGAGCGCAGGGCATCGCTTAATCCGGTCAGATGTAGAATCAGACCTGCAATCACCGTTGGAATCGTCGCTAGGATGAGGCCCAGTGCCAGTCGCGTCTGTGACGTATCTGCCCGGCCAAGCAAGGCCCCAGGCAACCCCGCAAGGGCTTGTTTTACATCCGACCAGAAATACAGAACAACCGCGCCCAGCGTTCCAACATGCACTGCAACATCAATGGCTTGACCTTGATCCTGAAGACCAGTGAGCCTTGGAAGCAGGATCAGATGACCTGATGATGATATGGGCAAAAACTCAGTGATTCCCTGAACAATTGCTACGAGAATCAGGTGAAAAAGACTCATCTGCCCTGCCAATTTGCGGTCACGTATTGCTTGCGAGTTATGGGTATAAGGGTGGTGGGGAAAAGGAAAGCGCACATATAGGTCCGATACGGAACTAAAAATAGTGAACTTTTCAAGAAAATTAGCTCTACACAGTAAACTTTCTTTATTTAGGTCAGTATGATTGACTTTTAATCCCCTACGGTATCTCGTAGAGAAACCGGACCAAGCCAATTCATGGAGTCTGACCCGTGGCCAAGCAACCGATGCTGAAATTTGTGCAGATCGACCGAGTCATGCCGGAAAAGCGTGCTGCAAGTGACCGCAAGGAAGACTTTGACGAAATCTATGCCGAATACGCCGCCGAAAAAGCTGCCGAACAGGCCAGCCGCTGCAGCCAGTGTGGTGTGCCGTACTGCCAGTCACATTGCCCGTTGCACAACAATATTCCGGATTGGCTGCATCTGACTGCCACTGGCCGACTGGAAGAAGCCTATGAGACAAGTCAGGCGACCAATACTTTCCCCGAAATCTGCGGGCGAATCTGCCCACAGGATCGCTTGTGTGAAGGCAACTGCGTCATCGAGCAATCGGGTCACGGCACAGTTACCATCGGCACCATTGAGAAATACATCACGGACACCGCCTGGGATAACGGCTGGGTGAAACCGGCCACCCCATCTGCGGAGCGCAGCGAGAGTGTGGGCATTATCGGCGGTGGCCCCGGTGGATTGGCTGCAGCGGATATGCTGCGCCGCGCAGGTATTCAGGTGACAGTATATGATCGTTACGACCGTGCGGGTGGCCTGTTGATGTATGGCATTCCGGGCTTCAAGCTTGAAAAGGACATCGTGCAAAGGCGCAATGACCTTTTGGCCGATGGCGGTGTCCGGTTCGAACTGAACTGTGATGTTGACGCCACCAAGTTTGAAGAAATTCGTGCCCGGCATGACGCTGTGATTATTGCCACCGGCGTTTATAAATCCCGCGACCTGTCCATGCCGGGAAGCGGTCTGGGTGGAATTGAAAAGGCGATCGACTTCCTGACCGCCTCGAACCGCAAAAGTTTTGGTGATGCCGTCGAAGATTTTGACAATGGCCGCCTGAATGCCGAAGGAAAAAAGGTCGTTGTAATTGGCGGCGGCGACACCGCCATGGATTGCGTGCGTACTTCGATCCGTCAGGGAGCGACCTCGGTCAAATGCCTCTATCGTCGCGACCGAGCCAATATGCCAGGCTCGCAGCGTGAAACGCAAAACGCCGAGGAAGAAGGCGTTGTTTTTGAATGGCTGAGCGCGCCCAAAGGCTTCACCGGTGACGATAAGGTCACGGGCGTGATGGTTCAAAAGATGCGTCTGGGGCAGCCTGATGCGTCGGGTCGCCAGGCGCCCGAAGTCATCGAAGGTGCGGATTACGTGGAAGAGGCCGATCTGGTGATCAAGGCGCTGGGCTTTGAACCCGAAGACCTGCCCACCCTGTTCGGCCAGCCGGACCTGCCTGTGACACGCTGGGGCACCGTAAAGGCCGCGTTCCAGACCGGAGAAACTGAAATGGACGGTGTTTACGCCATTGGTGACATCGTGCGTGGTGCTTCACTGGTGGTCTGGGCGATCCGCGACGGCCGCGACTGCGCCGACGCGATCATCGACCGGTTCAATGCCAAAGCGGCCATCGCAGCCGAGTAAGCCCAAGGATTAAGAGGGTTCGTCGCCAAACGTTCCCTTGAAAGAAGGAAATAGCCAATGACCAAATATGATGCCGATTGGGTGCGGGCCGAGGAAGCCAAGCGCAATTGGATGGCGGAAAACGGTCTCTATTCCGAGGAAGAAGAGCATTCTTCCTGCGGTGTGGGTCTTGTCGTATCCGTCGACGGCAAACCGTCGCGCAAGGTGGTAGACGCAGGGATCGATGCGCTTAAGGCGATTTGGCATCGCGGTGCAGTTGATGCCGACGGTAAAACCGGTGACGGCGCGGGTATTCACGTGCAGATCCCGGTTCCATTTTTCTATGACCAGATCCGCCGTACCGGCCACGAACCCAAGTTGGATGAGCTGATCGCAGTGGGACAGGTTTTCCTGCCTCGTACCGATTTTGGCGCCCAGGAACAGTGCCGGACCATCGTAGAAACCGAAGTGCTACGCTTGGGCTATTACATCTACGGCTGGCGTCACGTACCGGTTGATGTGACGTGCCTGGGCGAAAAAGCCAATGCGACCCGGCCCGAGATCGAACAGATTCTGATCTCGAATTCCAAGGGCGTGGATGAAGAGACCTTTGAGCGTGAGTTGTACGTAATCCGCCGCCGCATCGAAAAGGCTGCAGCGGCTGCTGGGATTTCCGGGCTCTATCTTGCCTCTCTGTCCTGTCGTTCGATCATCTACAAAGGTATGATGTTGGCCGAGCAGGTGGCGGTTTTCTATCCCGACCTCATGGATGAGCGTTTTGAATCAGCTTTTGCGATTTACCACCAACGCTATTCGACCAACACTTTCCCGCAATGGTGGCTTGCGCAACCGTTCCGCATGTTGGCGCATAACGGTGAGATCAACACCCTGAAGGGCAATATCAACTGGATGAAAAGCCACGAGATCCGGATGACTTCGGACAGCTTTGGCGATTATGCGGAAGATATCAAACCGATCATCGCGGGGGGATCATCAGATTCGGCCGCATTAGACTCGGTTTTTGAGGTTTTGGTGCGCGCAGGCCGTTCCGCACCCATGGCGAAGACCATGCTGGTGCCGGAAAGCTGGTCTAAACAGGCGGTTGAGTTGCCGCAGGCGTGGCGCGACATGTATTCCTACTGCAACTCGGTGATGGAGCCATGGGACGGCCCCGCCGCGCTGGCGATGACCGATGGTCGCTGGGTCTGTGCCGGTTTGGACCGGAACGGACTGCGCCCGATGCGGTATGTCGTGACGGGTGACGGGCTTGTTATCGCGGGCTCTGAGGCGGGCATGGTTCCGATCGACGAGGCCAGCGTAACCGAAAAGGGGGCACTTGGCCCGGGCCAGATGCTGGCCGTGGATATGAAAAAGGGCAAGCTGTACCGCGATACGCAGATCAAGGACAAGCTGGCCGCTGCGCTGCCATTCGGTGAGTGGGTCGGCAAGATCAACGATCTTGACGGCACGCTGGCGGGTGTCACCGAAGCCCCGATCTTTTCCGGCGAAGAGCTGCGCAAGCGTCAGATCGCGGCGGGGTATTCGGTTGAGGAGTTGGAGCAAATCCTCGCTCCGATGGCAGAAGACGGTAAAGAGGCGCTTGCGTCGATGGGTGACGATACCCCTTCGGCGGTATTGTCGAAACAGTACCGACCACTTAGCCATTTCTTTCGTCAGAACTTTAGCCAGGTGACCAACCCACCGATCGACAGTTTGCGTGAATACCGGGTGATGTCGCTGAAAACGCGCTTTGCCAACCTAAAGAACGTGTTGGATGAGGACAGCAGCCAGACCGAAATCATCGTCCTCGAAAGCCCCTTTGTCGGCAATGCGCAATGGGACAATTTGGTCGAGAATTTTGATGCACCGTTGGTCGAGATTGATTGTAGCTTTGAACCAGGTCGCGGCGCGCTGAGCGCAGGTTTGGCCCGTGTTAGAGCCGAATCTGAAGAGGCGGTACGCTCGGGCGCTGGGCATATCGTGTTGTCCGACATGAACACAGGCGAGGGTCGGGTTGCGATGCCAATGATCCTGGCGACCAGCGCGATACATTCTCATCTGACCCGGCAAGGGTTGCGGACATTCTGCTCGTTGAACGTGCGTTCAGCTGAGTGTATTGACCCGCACTATTTTGCCGTACTGATCGGCTGCGGGGCGACGGTTGTGAATGCATATTTGGCCGAAGATTCGCTGGCTGACCGCATTGACCGCGGCCTGCTGGAGGGAACTTTGACCGAGAATGTTGCGCGGTATCGCGAAGCCATCGACCAGGGCCTTCTGAAGATCATGGCCAAGATGGGCATTTCAGTGATCTCATCCTATCGTGGCGGGCTGAATTTTGAGGCCGTGGGCCTTAGCCGCGCTATGGTTGCCGAGTATTTCCCGGGCATGACCAGCCGGATCTCGGGTATTGGCGTGACCGGTATCCAGACCAAGCTTGAGGAAATCCACGCAAAGGCCTGGGACAGTGGTCTGGACGTGCTGCCTATCGGGGGATTCTACAAGGCGCGGAAATCGGGTGAGACCCATGCGTGGGAAGCCACATCGATGCACATGATGCAAATGGCATGTAATCGCGCTTCCTATGAGCTGTGGAAGCAATATTCCGCCAAGATGCAATCGAATCCGCCGATCCATCTGCGTGATCTGATGGACTTCAAACCCAAGGGCAAAGCGATCCCGATTGAAGAGGTCGAATCGATCACCTCGATCCGCAAGCGGTTTGTCACCCCGGGCATGTCGCTGGGCGCGCTGTCGCCAGAGGCGCATAAGACGCTGAACGTGGCGATGAACCGGATCGGTGCAAAGTCTGATTCAGGCGAAGGTGGTGAAGATCCGGCGCATTTTGTGCCAGAGCCCAATGGCGATAATCCATCGGCCAAGATCAAACAGGTTGCCTCGGGTCGGTTCGGTGTAACCGCCGAGTATCTGAACCAGTGCGAAGAGCTTGAAATCAAGGTCGCGCAGGGCGCGAAACCCGGTGAGGGTGGTCAGTTGCCTGGCATGAAGGTTACGGACCTGATCGCGCGTTTGCGGCACTCAACCAAGGGCGTGACGCTGATCTCTCCGCCGCCGCACCACGATATCTACTCGATCGAGGATCTGGCGCAGTTGATCTACGATCTCAAGCAGATCAACCCGCGTTGCAAGGTGACGGTCAAGCTGGTTGCATCTTCGGGCGTAGGCACGATTGCGGCCGGTGTAGCCAAGGCGAAAGCAGATATTATCCTTATTTCGGGTCACAATGGTGGCACTGGTGCGTCTCCGGCGACCTCAATCAAATATGCCGGTCTTCCGTGGGAGATGGGCCTGACCGAAGCGCATCAGGTGCTGGCGATGAACAACCTGCGCGACCGCGTAACTTTGCGGACCGATGGTGGCCTGCGCACTGGACGTGACATCGTTATGGCCGCGATGATGGGGGCCGAGGAATACGGCATTGGTACTGCCGCCCTGATTGCGATGGGCTGCATCATGGTGCGTCAGTGTCAGTCGAACACCTGCCCGGTCGGCGTGTGTACGCAGGACGAAAGCCTGCGCGCCAAGTTCACCGGCAATGCAGACAAGGTGGTGAACCTGATCACCTTCTACGCGCAAGAAGTGCGCGAGTTGTTGGCCAGCCTCGGCGCGCGTTCGATGGATGAGATCATTGGCCGGGCGGATCTACTGGCGCAGGTCAGCCGTGGGTCTGCGCATCTGGACGATCTGGACCTCAACCCGCTGCTGATCACCGTCGATGGAGCACAAGACATCGTTTATAACCGGGACAAGGACCGTAACGCAGTTCCGGATACACTTGACGCCGAAATCGTGCGTGATGCTGCACGGTTCCTGAAAGATGGCGAAAAAATGCAGCTGTCTTACGCCATTCAGAACACGCATCGGACGGTAGGTACGCGTGTGTCCAGTCACATTGTGCAGAATTTCGGGATGCGGAACACGTTCCAGGATGACCATCTGCATGTGAAACTACAGGGCTCGGCCGGTCAGTCTTTGGGTGCGTTTGCCGCGCCGGGACTGAAGCTCGAGGTTTCGGGCGATGCCAACGACTATGTGGGTAAAGGTCTGTCTGGTGGCACGATTGTTGTGCGCCCGCCGCAGGTCAGCCCTTTGAAGGCGGATGACAACACGATTATCGGCAACACGGTCCTTTACGGGGCCACCGACGGTCATCTGTTCGCCGCTGGTCGTGCAGGTGAACGGTTTGCTGTGCGGAACTCAGGTGCCAAGGTGGTCATCGAGGGCTGCGGCTCGAACGGATGTGAGTACATGACCGGCGGTGTTGCAGTGATCTTGGGCGATATCGGAGCCAACTTTGGCGCTGGTATGACAGGCGGCATGGCTTATCTGTATAATCCCGAAGGCAGGGCCCAAGCGCTGATGAACATGGAGACGCTTGTCACCTGTCCGGTTTCTGTCGCACATTGGGAAGAGCAGTTGAAGGCTCTTGTTGCTCGCCACGCTGAAGAGACCTATAGCCGGAAAGCCGTTGATATTCTGCAACATTGGGACATGGAAAAAGGCAACTTTTTGCAGGTGTGCCCCAAGGAAATGCTGAACAAACTGAGCCATCCGCTGAGTATCGAAGCCACCGCAGTTCCTGCTGAATGAAGCCTGATGTAACAATCTAAGGCTGAACAGTATTAAAAGTCGGGCCTCGCGTGTCATTTGCACCACGCGAGGCCCGGTTTGTTTACGCTGTCTTAGTAGGTTTCTTGCCTAATCACAGGAATTTCGCCAGTCTTTGTAGAATTTGAACGAAAACCAAGGATGATTTTGGAAATCCTGTGGTGCAAATCGAGGGCAGAAGTATGCCAACAACGTATCGCGACCAGTTCTATACCTTCGATCCGGCGAACCCGCCGCCGGCGGGAACATCTGTTGCGGTCGTCAGTCTTGATTTCACGGATGTGGATGATGACAACGAAATCGATGCGCCAAGCGGTGATACCGTAAATGGGCAGGACGTCACAAACTCCTGGCCAGGGGACACAATTACGATCAATGTGGCAGGTGTCGGCAACGTAACATATGTCGGAACCACGTTTTATCTTGCCGATGGCTCTCGGGTTTTTACGCCGACGGACGGTCAGGTGCTACAACCCGGCACGTTGGTTTCGACCACATTTGTCACCACGCAAGGGCCATTGGATGTCGGTACCCTGGGTCCGCCCTGTTTTACACCTGGCACGATGATCGCGACCCCCGAAGGGGACCGCGCAGTGGAAGACCTGAAAGCCGGTGATCTGGTCACAACTCTGGATCATGGCCCACAACCATTGATCTGGGTGGGGCGTACGGTGGTCAAGGCCAAGGGTAAATTAGCACCGATCCGTTTTGAGACAGGCGTTTTTGATCTTGATCGTCCACTTCTTGTCTCGCCGCAGCATAGAATGCTGATCGAAGATTGGCGTGCATCCTACTTTTTTGGACATGCCGAGGCGCTGGTTGCAGCCCATGTTCTGGTCAATGGCGATACCGTCACACGTGTCGAAGGTGGTGAAGTGGAATATATCCACCTGTTGTTCAGGCAGCATCAGATTATCATCGCCAATGGGGCAAAGAGCGAAAGTTATTATCCGGGTCATGCCTTATCAGCGTCAGACCGGGAAACTCAAAGCGAAGTGTTACATTTGTTCCCCGAACTGGCGGGGGCGGATCCAATGTTTCTGGAAACAGCGCGGCCGGTGGTTCACCCGCGCGAGGCGCGCGCATTCGTGATTTAGGTCGTTTCAAACGCAGGCGGTGCGTCGTATAGCTGAGACATGGCGAAGAAAGCAGCCCGCAAATCAAGCGGTAAGAATAAGAAGGCATCCAGCAAGAAAACACCAGTGGCGCAACGACTTCGCCGTTGGGTGATGCGAGTCGCATTGGCGGGTGTCGCGTTGGTTGTCGCGTTGGTCTTGCTGTATTCAGTTGTAAATCCGCCGGTAACCCACACCATATGGTCGGAGTGGCGTCGGTTGGGCAAGGTTGAGCGCGAATGGGTCTCGATTGAAGAAATCTCTCCCATCATGGCGCGATCCGTCGTTGCGGCTGAGGATGCAAATTTTTGCCTGCACTGGGGATTCGATGTCGAGGCCATTCGTGACGCGATTGAGGGCGGCGGCAATCGCGGTGCGTCGACCATCACACAACAGGTGGTGAAGAACGTATTCCTGTGGCAGGGGCGCAGTTGGGTCAGGAAAGCGATGGAAACCTCGATCACTCCGGTCGTCGAGGTTTTCTGGAGCAAGCAACGCATTCTGGAAGTTTATCTGAACGTCGCGGAAACCGGGAATGGAGTGTTTGGCGTTGAAGCAGCCGCACAGCGTTATTTCAACAGAAGTGCAGCGCAGTTGAGCTCGGTTCAGGCGGCGCGGATTGCTGCCATCCTGCCATCTCCGCGCAATCGTTCGGTCACGGATCCAAGCGTGCGCACGCGTCGGCGTGCGGCTGCGATTATGGATGGGGCGGCCACCATCCGCGCAGATGGTCGCGCAGATTGTTTCGAGGATTGAAACCCGCCTCCCTCAAGGGCTAAATCAGTCAGGAATTCACTGGTTCGATTGGAAGCCCATGGCGCGTCTGTTTCATGTTCCCCTATCTCCGTATTGCCGCAAGGTCCGATTGTCTTTGGCAGAGAAGAAGATCGAGGTTGAATTGGTCGAGGAGCGATACTGGGAACAGGATCCGGATTTTCTGCGCCGCAACCCGGCAGGTAAAGTACCAGTGCTGCGTCTGGATGGGCAAATCATGTCTGAAAGCGCAGCAATCTGCGAATATATCGAAGAAACCCGCCCCGAACCGCCGTTGATGCCGAAAAACCCCGAAGCCCGGTTTGAGGTCCGGCGCCTAGTGGGCTGGTTCGATGACAAGTTCCATCACGAAGTGACGTCCAAGCTGCTGTACGAACGGGTGAACAAGAAAGTGACAGGTCAGGGATACCCGGACAGCAAGAATGTCAAACAGGGTGCCAAGGCGATCAAGTATCATCTGGACTACATGGCCTGGCTGCTGGATCACCGCCGTTGGCTGGCCGGAGATCAGATGACATTGGCTGATTTCGCGGCGGCGGCGCATTTGTCGGCGCTGGACTATATCTCGGATGTGGATTGGAACCGCAGCCAGGTGGTCAAGGATTGGTACGCGAAGATCAAGTCGCGCCCGGCGTTTCGGTCTATTCTGGCGGATCAGGTACCAGGGTTTCGACCGCCGCCTCATTACGCCGATCTGGATTTCTGATAGGGTTCAGCAGGGGGCTGTCTGCCCCCATCGCGCCGGAGGCGCGATTCCCCCGAAGGTATTTTTGGCCAGATGAAGAGCGGATCAGATCTGAAGAAAAAGCTGGTACAACAGGCCCTGGCAGAGGGGTTTGTGGCGTGTCGAGTATGCCGCCCATGGGATGTTCCGCAGGTGCCAGAGCGCCTTGGGGCATTTTTGGGTGCGGGGTATCACGGACAGATGGGGTGGATGACCGAGCGGGTGCATTGGCGCGGTGATCCTGGTGCCTTGTGGCCCGAGGCACGGTCGGTGATCATGTTGGCCGAAAGTTACACGCCAGAACATGACCCGACGGAGGTTCTGAATTATCCAGACCGGGGCGCGATTTCGGTTTATGCGCAAAACAAGGATTACCACGATCTGGTAAAGAAACGGCTGAAGCGATTGGCGCGGTGGCTGGTTTCTGAAGCCGGAGGTGAGGTGAAGGTGTTTGTCGACACCGCACCCGTCCCGGAAAAGGCATTGGGGCATGCGGCTGGACTAGGGTGGCAGGGAAAACATACCAACTTAGTGAGTCGGGAATGGGGTAATTGGGCCTTTATAGGCTCTGTCTTTGCAACAATTGAACTACCGACGGACGAGCCGGAGGTAGATCACTGCGGTTCATGTCGCGCTTGCTTGGACAGCTGCCCGACCGACGCATTTCCAACCCCGTATCAGTTAGATGCGCGGCGGTGCATTTCATATCTGACCATTGAACATAAAGGTCCGGTGGAGATCGAGTTGCGTAGCAAGTTGGGTAATCGAATCTATGGATGCGATGATTGTCTGGCGGCTTGCCCATGGAACAAGTTTGCTGTTGCCGCGAGCGACATACGTTATGCCGCCCGGGACGATCTGAAAGCGCCTGTACTGAGCGAATTGGCTGCGTTGGATGATGCGGGTTTTCGCACGAAATTTTCCGGATCACCTATCAAGCGCATCGGGCGAGATCGGTTCGTGCGAAATGTGCTTTATGCGATTGGAAACTCGGGACAGCCGTGTTTGATATCTGTCGCTCGGGCGCTCACAGAAGATCCGGATCCAGCCGTGGCTGATGCTGCGCGCTGGGCGGTGGAACAGTTGTTATAAATGCCGCAAACAGGCTGGACGCGTCGCGCATAACCGCTACACCCATCCGCAGCAAACAGTAAGGAGGATCCGATGACGCTGTCATTGGGGGTAGATACAGGCGGCACCTATACTGATGCGGTGTTGATCCGGGACGAGAAAGAGGTGATTGCTTCGGCCAAGTCCCTGACCACGCGCGCGGATCTGGCGATTGGCGTGGGCAATGCGATTTCGTCTGTTTTGGAAGAGGCGCAGGTTGCGCCGGATCAGATCGCGATGGCGTCTTTGTCGACAACACTGGCCACAAACGCTCTGGTCGAGGGGCAGGGTGGACGTGTGGCCCTGATCTATATCGGGTTCAAGCATAGCGATCTGCAAAAACATGGCTTGAAGGACGCACTAAAGGACGATCCAGCCCTTGTGATTGCGGGTGGGCACACACATTCGGGCAGCGAGGCCGCGCCGCTTGATGTCGCCGCCTTGGAGGTTTTTTTAGACACTCATAAAGGGGTTTCGGGCTTTGCCATTGCATCTCAGTTTGCGACCCGCAACCCGGCGCATGAGCTGGAAGCAGCGCGGGTTGTGTTGCAAGAGACCGGTGCGCCGGTGACATGCTCGCACCACCTGTCTGCCAAGCTGAACGGCCCTAAGCGCGCTGTGACGGCGGTTCTGAATGCACGATTGATCGGCATGATCGACCGTCTGATCGGGCGCGCGCAAGATCAGTTGCGCGCATTGGGGATCACGGCCCCGATGATGGTGGTGCGTGGCGATGGCGCATTGATGAGCGCCGAACAGGCGCGGGAACGCCCGATTGAAACGATTCTCAGCGGCCCAGCGGCCTCGATCGTCGGGGCGCGCTGGCTGACCGGGGCGGAAAATGCGCTGGTGTCCGACATTGGTGGCACCACAACCGATGTGGCGTTGATCCGGGATGGAAAGCCCGCGATTGATCCTGCCGGTGCGCAAGTGGGTGGGTTTCGAACCATGGTTGAAGCTGTGGCGATGCGCACCCATGGTCTGGGCGGCGACAGCCAGGTGCACGTAGTGACCGAAGGATTGCAGAGCGGTGTGTTTCTGGGGCCACGGCGTGTTCTACCTGTGTCTTTGATCGCGGCAGAGGCGCCAGATGTTGTGCATGGCATTCTGGATACTCAGATGCGAGCCACAACAGTCGGAGAACATGACACTCGATTTGTGCGACGCGTGCCGGGGGTCCATGCTGACGGCGTGGGCGTACGGGAAGAGATTTTGTTGGAGCGTCTGGGCGATCAGGTCCTCCCCCTTGGCGCGTTGCTGCGGTCACGGATGGAGAATGGCGCTCTGAACCGCTTGGTCGACCGCGGGATCGTTCAGGTCTCGGGTGTGACACCCTCGGATGCCAGTCACGTGCTTGGGCGCGTCAATGCCTGGGACGCCGAAGCAGCGCGCAAGGCCTTGGAGCTGGTGGCCCGCAAACGGGTCGGATCTGGGGACATGCTGGCAAATTCGCCAGAGGCGTTGGCGCAGATGATTGTGGATCAATTGACAGAACAGACCAGTTTGACCTTGTTAGAGGCTGCTTTCGACGAGGAGAGCGAAGGGTTTGGACTGCCGCCGCATGACTTGGCGCGCCACGTGCTGACGCAGCGTGGGTTGGCGCAACATCGTGGGTTGCTGTCGTTGAATGCCGCGTTGAATGTGGATGTGGTGGGTCTTGGGGCGTCAGCCCCCAGCTATTACCCGGCTGTGGGTGAGCGGTTGCATTGCCGCATGATCCTGCCCGAACACGCGGGTGTAGCGAATGCAATCGGTGCTGTTGTTGGTCGGTTGACCATGCGGCGGTCAGGTACGGTCACGTCACCGACCGAAGGGCGGTATCGTGTGCATCTGGAGGATGGGCCACAGGATTTCGCGGTTTCCGAAGAAGCTCTGGATTTGTTGGAACGTGTTCTCAAGTCCGAGGCTGAGGGCGCTGTAAGAGAAGCTGGTGCGGAAGATATCCGGGTGATTGTGGATCGCGATATCAAAACGGCGCGGGTCGAGGCCAAGGATGTGTTTGTCGAAGCCATGATTACGGTCGAGGCAAGCGGGCGACCAAGGGTGGCGACAGGCTAGCCCCCCTGAAAGGTTCAGAGGGGCCGGGCAGGTGGTGCTTTATTCTGCGGCGCTGGCGCGTTTGGGCAAGACCCAGTCCGGGCGCGGGAAGTGGCAGGTATAGCCGTTGGGGATACGCTCCAGATAATCCTGGTGCTCTGGCTCGGCCTCCCAGAAATCTCCGACAGGTTCGACTTCGGTCACGACCTTGCCGGGCCACAAGCCACTGGCGTTCACGTCAGCGATGGTATCGACCGCGACCTGTTTTTGCGCGTCGTCCAAATAGTAGATCGCCGAGCGATAGCTCATGCCGCGATCGTTGCCCTGACGGTTAATCGTGGTCGGGTCGTGGATTTGGAAAAAGAACTCCAGCAGGTCGCGATAGCTGATCTGCGACGGGTCAAACCAGATCTCGATCCCTTCGGCGTGGGTACCGTGGTTGCGATAGGTCGCGTTGGGCACATCGCCGCCGGTGTAACCGACGCGGGTGCGTGAAACGCCCGGCAATTTGCGGATCAGGTCCTGCATGCCCCAAAAACATCCCCCGGCCAGTACAGCGCGTCGTTCGGTCATCAGATGTCCTCCACATGAATCAGATATTCGCCATACCCTTCGGCTTCCATGTCATCGCGATGGATGAATCGAAGAGAGGCGGAATTGATGCAATAACGTAGCCCGCCATGTTCGCGCGGGCCATCGGGGAAGACATGCCCCAGATGGCTATCGCCGTGTTTCGAGCGGACCTCGGTCCGGATCATACCATGGGTCGTGTCGCGAAACTCTTCCACATGCTCATGGATGATCGGCTTGGTAAAGCTGGGCCAGCCACATCCGGATTCGTATTTGTGGGTAGAGGCAAAAAGAGGCTCACCCGATACGATGTCCACATAGATACCCGGTTCCTTGTTGTTCAGGTATTGTCCAGTGCCCGGACGTTCGGTGCCGCTGCGTTGAGTGACGTGAAACTCTTCGGGCGAAAGCGCAGCGATGGCCGTGGGGTCTTTGGTATAGCGAGTCATGGATCCTCCGGCAGAATTTTTTATTGCGCCATTATCTGGGGGCTGCAGGGTGGAAAGCAAAGCGATATTTCAAACCGCTCTCGCAGTCGTGCAAGTGATCTGGAGTGTGCCGTTCTGCGTATCAATTTAAAAAGGGAGGGCAAGACATGTTCAGATTGCTGCTTTTGACTGCCTTGATCTTGTTGGGTCGCGCCGTTCAGGCTGCGCCGGTGACCGGTGAGTTCGCCTCGATCGACGGGGGCACATTGGCCATTGAAGATTGGCGTGGCCAACCCGTGCTGGTGGTCAATACCGCGTCACACTGTGGGTTCACCGGGCAATATAAGGCTCTACAAAGGGTGCATGAGACCTATTCCGGCAAAGGGCTGGTCGTGCTTGCGGTTCCCTCAGATTCGTTCAATCAGGAACTCGGGTCCGCGGAAGAGGTAAAGCAGTTCTGCGAGATGAACTATGGGCTGACGTTGCCGATGACAGATATCACGCCGGTTAAGGGAAAAGACGCTCATCCGTTTTACAAGGCTGTTGCCGCCCAGACTGGGTTCACACCGAAATGGAACTTTAACAAGATCCTGATCGACCCAGCGGGCGAAGTAGTTGCGACTTATGGTTCAAACGTCAAACCCGACTCACGCAAATTGTTGAATCAGGTGGAAGCTTTGCTGCCCTGAGCGGGTTGACGCGAGAGCTGGACTGCAAGAATTCCAAGCGTTGTGACAGCGACACCAACCGCGTCCAGCGCGCCTAGTTTTTCACCTAGCAATATCGCTGCGATTGTGACCCCGAATACGGGGTTCAGGAAGTGGAAGGTCGCTGCCCGGACGGCACCGATGCGATCCAGCAGCAGAAACCATATCAGTGTGGCAAGCAGCCCAGGGAACAAGGTGGTGTATGTGAAAGCCAGTGCCAGCGGCACCGTTGGATGGATGTAAATGGTTTCAAAGATCGGCGCAGCGACAAACAAGACGGCCGAGCCAACCAGCATTTGCAGCCCCACGACCATCATGAAATTCCCGCCAGACGTCGCGCCGCGAACCGCTAGCGTGGCGAATGTCAAAGCAAGCGCCCCGATACCGCAAAGCGCGACACCGAACATGTCAACACCAGCGCTTATCCTGCTGCTCATGATCAGAGCAACACCTGCGAAACCGGCAAAGAGACCCAGAATGCCCAGCGGACGCAGCTTTTCACCAAAGATCAGCCATCCTGCAAGTGCAACCAACAACGGCATTGTAGATGCAATAATGGCCGCAACCGAAGCCTCAACTGTTTGCATTGCGTAGAAATTCAGACCCAAATAAAGAGCATTTTGACAAATCCCGAACAGGATCGTCGCGCGCCACTGGTTTTGGGTGAGGTGCCAGCTTTGGCCCATTGCCCTTGCAATTATCACGCCCAGAACACCAGAAATCAGGAACCGCAACGCCAGCGAGAACAAAGGTGAGGCATCTGCAACGATGATCCGCGCCGAGGTAAAGGCAGATGACCAGATCAGAGCAAATGTAAGCCCCATGGCTATGGCGCGCAGATCCATGGAGACCCCCTGTCATGTTCGGCGGACTGTTCCCGATTTTCCAGCTCGCTGCAAGTTGCCTGCGCCAAAAAAGACACGCAGGTAACATGCGGTGTGATTTATGTATGTTTTTATTGATTGATCAGCCAATAAACTATAACGGCGTGACGATCTGACCAAACAAGGGAGGTTTGTCAGTGCTTCTGGAGTACATTCTATCTTTTGGCGTCCTGCTGGCATTGGGCCTGGTCGCTTTCTTCGTCGTGAAATGGTGGAACCTGCGTTGCGTTGGTGTGACACCGGTTCATCTGTTCACGTTCATCGCGATCCTGTTCACATCCGGTCTGGATGTCGGCCTGATCATGTTCCCACTGACAGAATTCGGTGGCTATGCCGAGGACACTGCTTATGCATTTGCCAACCCGCTGGCGATCGAGTTTGGGTTCTGGGGCTTCCTGATCTGGGCGTTCTACTTCCTGACAGCCTTCTATTTCTGCGTGATCGAACCACGCGTGAAGTTCTTTGAGATTCCGCTGGTCAAGCTGATCAATAACGTGGTCATCATCGGCACCTGCGCCTTCACCGCCAGCCTGTTCCTGATCTATCTGCCCGGCTACCTACCCGAAGTCGGAGACGGCGAGTCCGTTGTAACAACGTTCTACATCATCGTATTTGTGGTCATCCTGGCGGCGGCCTATTCGTCGACTGACCTGAAATACGTACGCATCCTGTCGGTGGGTTCGACCTTTCTGTTCCTCGCGCTGATCATCGGAATGTGGGCTGCGGCAGGCATGGGCGTGACTGGCTTTTTGGAAACCGGCAGCAATATCGGCGCTTATTTCGCCAACCTTCACAAGTTTGTCCTGCCGCTGACCGACTATCACGCCTTCTATCTGTTTTGGTGGTTCGCTTGGTCGATCATGATTGGTCAGTTTACCTCGCGATTTGTGGGCGGTCTGACCACGTGGCAATTGCTGGCGGCGCTGCTTATCTTTCCATCCATCCCGCTGGGGATCTGGTTCACCGTTCTCTACTATTACCATTTGAACGGCATCAGCACCGCAGGAATCACCAATATCGCGATGGTGATCGTTGGTGTGACCTTCGTGATCAACTCGCTCGACTCGTTGATCCGCTTGTATACGGACAACCTGAAAATGACGGTCGAACGGTTCGGTAAGGCCACTTATGTGGCCGGCAACGTTGCGCTGTTGTTTGTTCTGACCCTGTTATTCCAAAGCCAGTGGCTGCAGATCCAGTGGATCGGAGCGGTGGTTGTCGGTCTGTATCTGGCCTGCGTGGTCTATATCCTGATCACAAAGCGCAAAGAGGTGTTGAGCATCGATGCGATGCCAGAAGACCGCGATCTGGACTTCCATAAGGTTGAGACGGTTCACTAATTGTCGATCAAAGCACTGATCCGAGGGGCACCCAAATGGTGCCCCTTTTCGTTGCATCTTGGCGACCATCAGGTTTGCCCTATGTTACACAGGGAAAGACGAAAGGTGTGCAGAGTGCTGGAAGAAAAACGCAAAGATCTTGACTCAGAGAAGCAGAAGAAAATTCTGATGCGCATGGTCGAAGCACTTAGCCAACTTGATCCCGATCTGTATTACCGACCGACCAGCGACATCGCATTGCATATAGAAAAATACATCCGCAGCGATGCAAAGCTCACATCCGACGAACGGTCGCTGATGGAGCGACTAAGCCGGCGTGATCTTGAGGTTTTGCTCAGTCTGCACTGAGGCCAAAGAAACTGAGGCCAAAGAAAAAGGGCCCCCAATTGGCGGCCCTTGATCATGTCGAAAAACGGAACTTAGCCGTTCACGCTGTCCTTCAGCGCTTTCGCGATGGTCATTTTCACAACCTTGTCGGCTTCTTTGGTGAAGGTCTCACCAGTGGCCGGGTTGCGAACTTGACGCTCGGGGCGCTCGCGGCAGTAGATTTTGCCAACGCCGGGCAGGGTGACTGCGCCACCGGCAGAAACTTCGCGTGTGATCAGGCCGGTCACGGCCTCAAGCGCGGCGTTCGCCGATTTCTTGTCGGTTCCCATTTCCTCAGCGAGAGCAGCAACCAGCTGAGTCTTAGTCATAGGCTTTGCCATTTCTTGGTCTCCTTAACGTGCCCGATCTATAGGGCCTCACCGCGTAACTGTAACGGGATATTGTGGCCAAACACAACGAATAGTAGCGCTGAAACCCCTAAAAATATGGGGAAAACGTTGCTTTTTTGCGTCAGAGGAAGGCTGTTTCGTCAAACGAACGCAATTTCCGGCTGTGTAACCGCTCCAGCGGCATGCCGCGCAAGTGTTCCATCGCTTTTATTCCGATAGCCAGATGACGGCTGACCTGCGTGGTATAAAAGGATGAGGCCATACCTGGCAGCTTCAATTCGCCATGTAGCGGTTTGTCCGAAACGCACAGCAACGTGCCGTAGGGAACACGGAAGCGGTAGCCATTTGCAGCGATGGTGGCGCTTTCCATATCCAGCGCAATCGCCCGCGATTGGCTGAGGCGCTGGACCGGACCGGATTGATCGCGCAATTCCCAGTTGCGATTATCGACCGAGGCTACAGTGCCCGTCCGCATGATCCGCTTCAGTTCGTACCCTTCCAACTCTGTCACTTCGGCCACGGCGCGTTCCAGCGCTACCTGGATCTCGGCCAAGGGTGGGATTGGAACCCAGACCGGCAGATCGTCATCCAGAACCTTGTCGTCGCGCAGATAGGCATGGGCAAGGACGAAATCCCCCAACGCCTGCGTGTTGCGCAGCCCGGCACAATGGCCGACCATTAACCAGGCGTGTGGGCGCAGCACCGCAATGTGGTCCGTTGCGGTTTTTGCATTCGACGGACCAACACCGATATTCACCAACGTGATCCCCGAACCGTCTTCCCGCTTGAGGTGATAGGTCGGCATCTGCGGCAGTTTCAGCGGCTGTTCAATCGCTGCCTCTGGGTCCGTGATCTCGGCGTTTCCGGTCGAAACAAAGCTGGTATAGCCGCTGGCGGGATCTGCCAATTGCTCGCGGGCGTAGTTTTCGAATTCCGAGACATAGAACTGATAGTTCGTGAACAGCACGTGGTTCTGGAAATGGCTTGCATCGGTCGCTGTGTAATGCGCCAGACGAGCCAGCGAATAATCCACGCGCTGGGCGGTAAACAGCGACAGGGGTCCAACGACATCCTCGTGATCATGCACACCGTTGACGATGTCGTCGTTGGTTGTGCTCAGATCTGGTACATCAAACACGTCACGCAGGGTGAACGCGGCCGCTCCCTGATGTGGCACAACCAGATCAGAATTGTTCGCCACAGCAAAATGCACCGGGATGGGCGTTTCTGACGCCGCAATTGTCACCGGCTGGCCGTGGTTCTTGATCAACAAAGCAATCTGTTGTGTCAGGTAAGACCGGAAAAGATCGGGCCGTGTCACCGTGGTGGCATGGACGCCGGGCTCTGAGACGTGACCAAAGCTCAGGCGGCTGTCGACCTGCGCGTAAGTGGACGTTTGAATGCGAATTTCCGGGTAATAGGCTCTGTATCGTGCGGACGGAGCACCTTCTTGCATCGCCTTGGAAAAGCTGTCGCACAGGAATTCCGTGGCTTGTGTGTAAAGCTCTTCCAAACGGGCAACGGCGGCTGCTGGATCGGTGAATTGCTCTGGCGCTTGTGAGTCAGGGGTCAGAAGTGTCGTCATGCCAAAGGTTCCAAAAGGTCGATTTTTTCGAAAGTGCGCACGTCTACCAACCCCAGATCCGATATTCTGAGTTCAGGGATCACGACCAGCGCCAGCAGAGAGTGCTGCATATACGCGTTGTTCAGATGACAGCCGCAGTCCTGCATGGCTTGCACCATCTCATCGGCTTTGGCTGCGACCTCGGCGGCGGGGCTGTCGGACATCAGGCCAGCAATGGGCAATTCGACCAGCGCCAGTTCCTGCCCGTCGCGGAAAATGGTAATGCCGCCACCCACTTCGGCCAGTCGGTTGGCTGCCAGTGCCATCTGTTCCTTATCCGTGCCTACGACAATCATATGATGACTGTCATGCGCCACGGTCGAGGCCATAGCCATCTTGCCCTGATATCCAAAGCCCGAGACAAACGCATTGGTCACTCCACCCGTCGCCCGATGCCGTTCGACTAGAGCGATTTGGCAAACATCACCTTCGCCCTCGACCAGCCCGCCAATGATTGGCAGTTCGGCCTTCAGCGCCTTTGTCGGGGCTTGGTTTTCAACTACGCCGATGACATTGGCCCGTACCCGGTTCGCACCGGCCGGTGCCTTGATCTCAAAATCGGCCGAGCTTAGCGCATGGCCCAAATGAACAGTGTTGCGCGCTTTTTGGGGCCAGTTCAAATGCGGACAATCGACCTGAATTACTCCGTTTTCCGCGACCACTTTTCCTCGTGCAATCACTATCTCGATCGGCAGGCTCGTCAGGTCCGAGCTGAGAACGATATCCGCCCTCCGTCCTGGCGTGACGGATCCGATTTCGCGTTCCAGCCCGAAATGCGTGGCTGTATTGATTGTCGCCATTTGCAAGGCGATCAGAGGCTCACATCCACAAGCAATCGCATGGCGTACGACACGGTTCATATGTCCGTCATTCACCAACGTGCCCGAGTGGCAGTCATCGGTACACAAAATGAAGTTGCGCGGGTCCAGCCCTTTCTCGGTCACTGCGGTGATTTGGCTTTCGACATCATACCAGGCCGAGCCCAAGCGCATCATCGACCGCATGCCTTGCCGCACTCGAGCAATGGCGTCGGCTTCGCAGGTGCCTTCGTGATCGTCCGCTGGCCCACCGGCCACATAAGCTGCAAAATTAGACCCTAAATCAGGCGAAGCGTAATGCCCACCCACGGTTTTGCCAGCACGTTGTGTGGCTGCAATCTCGGCCAGCATCTTGGGATCGCCGTGGATTACGCCCGGAAAATTCATCATCTCACCCAGCCCGATGATGCCTGGCCAACTCATGGCTTCTGTCACATCTTCGGGCGTGATTTCATAACCCGTGGTTTCCAGCCCCGGCGCAGATGGCGCACAAGATGGCATTTGGGTGAAGATATTGACCGGTTGCATCATCGCTTCGTCATGCATCATGCGCACACCTTCTAGACCAAGCACATTGGCGATCTCATGCGGGTCGGTGAACATGCTGGTCGTACCGTGCGGGATGACCGCACGGGCGAATTCGGCCGGGGTGAGCATGCCGGATTCGATATGCATATGCGCGTCGCACAGGCCGGGCAGAATATAGCGGCCGCGCGCGTCTATGATCTGTGTGTTCGGTCCGATGCAATGCGAGGCGTCAGGTCCCACAAAAGCAATCCGTCCTTCTGCAATCGCAACGGAATGATCCGGCAGTAACTCGCGGCTGTGTACGTTTACCCAAACACCGCCCTGAATGATCGTGTCTGCAGGCGCGCGTCCGGCCGCGACTTCGATCAACTTGGGGGCGACATCGGGCCAACTTGGGAAAGGTGTGTATTCCATGGCTCAACTTTCACGAATGCGCGAGCGGGTGCAACCCCGGTTCTGCGTCGTCACAAATAGATCATAGATTCCTGTTTGGCCTCCATCCACTTGCAGCCAACTCGTGCTGCCCGACCATCGGACAGGTGCGCAATGGCCTTGGGCAACGGCGGGAGCTTACCGGATTACGTTGTTGACCCAATTTCGCGCCGAATCCAATTCGCAAAAGCCACTGCACCGGGCGTGTCCTCGGCCTGCGGGGATAGCAGCAAATAATATGCCTCGGGCATTGGTGCGCGATGTTCGAATGGCGCGACAAGCTGCCCGCGTTCGATCAGGTGTTGTGCAATGGCGTCGTGCGCCAGGCACAGGCCCCCGCCTGCCGTGACTGCAGAAAGGCAAACCAGATAGGTTGTTGCATAGGTAATCGATGGATTGCCCCATGTTAGACCCTGCTCCTCTGCCCAGCTTGACCAATTGGACAGCAGATTGGAGCAATCAAACAATGGCTTCTCCTGAAGATCGTCCAGACTCACCTGATACCCCGGGGCACAGACCGGATAATAGTGTTCAGTGCGCAGCATTTCAGTCCGGGTGGTGTCCGACGGGCGCAACGAAAAGCGAATCTCAACCGCGGCGCCTTCGGCCATCTCTCGCGGTTCCCAGAGTTCGGTGAAGATATTTAATTGTACATCGGGATGCTCGGCCTGAAACATCGGCAGGCGCGGGGCCAGCCAATTGACGGCAAAGCTGATGTTGCACTGCACCTGAACGGCGTTTGGTTGCGCACCGGTGACAGCCTGTGTGCCGCGCATCAGAGTTCGAAACGCTTCTCGGACCACTGGCAAATAGGTGATTCCGGCCTCGGTCAGTTCTAACGCCTTGGGGCGGCGCAGGAATAGGGGCTGACCCAGATGGCCTTCCAGCGATTTGATCTGTTGGCTGACGGCGCTTTGGGTCATGTTTAGGTCCCGAGCCGCGCCAGTGAATGACAAATGACGCGCTGCGGCCTCAAACGTACGCAGCCAGCCCAGCGGAGGCAGCTTATTCTGCATCGACATAATCCCGGCATTAGTTTTGCTAATGGGATAGTGTTGTTTTTTTCGTTGGTCAAACGGGCAGACCAAATGCAGGCTTTACAAAAGGTCAGCCGCAATAGGAGCCCACGCATGAGTGTTACCAACCTTCGCCCCAATATCGACCACTGGTCCGAACGCGTGGATATGGCTGCCGCGTTCCGCTGGACTGCGCGGTTGAATATGCATGAGGCTGTCGCCAATCATTTCAGCCTTGCTGTGAACGATGACGGCACGCAGTTCCTGATGAACCCCAACCAGGCGCATTTCTCGCGCATCCGCGCGTCGGACTTGCTGCTGTTGGATGCCAATGACCCCGAGGTGATGTCTCAACCTGGCGCGCCGGATCCCACGGCATGGGGATTGCATGGGTCAATCCATCGCCACTGTCCGCACGCGCGTTGCGTCATGCACGTGCATTCGATCTTTGCGACAGTTCTGGCCTCGTTGGCCGACAGCACTTTGCCACCGATCGATCAGAACACCGCAACGTTCTACAATCGCTATGTGATTGACCAAGAGTTTGGTGGGCTGGCCTTCGAAAATGAAGGTGAACGCTGTGCTGGAATGCTGACGGACCCAAAGAAAAAGGTCATGATCATGGGCAACCATGGCGTTTTGATCATCGGTAGTGACCCCGCAGATACCTTCAACAGGTTGTACTACTTCGAACGCGCCGCCGAGACGTATATTCGCGCGTTGCAAACGGGCCTGCCCCTGCGTGTGTTGTCGGATGAGATTGCCGAGAAAACCGCAAAAGAGCTGGACGACTACCCCGATCAGGCCGAAGCCCATCTGCGTGAGATAAAGGCGATTCTCGACACAGAGGGCTCGGACTACGCATCCTAACCGCCAATTCTTCAGATAGCCTCATGACAGATATCGCCCCGGATCCCGAAACCGCCCGCTGGCACTATCATCCCGAAGGCCCCGTAGGTCTGAACCCTCTGTTCAGCTGGCCACCGCGCCCTGCGGCTGTGCTGAAATGGTACAGTGGCGCGTGGTTACAGATCACGTCCCTGACCTTGTGCATGGTCCTGGCGGTAACGGCCTATGCCTTCTTTTTCCCCGAATTAGAGACGATGAAGAGCTTCGCGCCCGGTTGGATGTTTCGGATCTGGCTGTTGAACATGGTGCCGCAAATCCTGGTCGCCGGTGCGCTACACTGGTGGCTTTACATGCGCAAAGGGCAGGGCATGTATAAAAAGTTCGACCGCCGGGATCTAACGCGGAACAACGGCGTGTTTACCTTCCGCAATCAGGTTTGGGACAATATCTGGTGGACGCTGGGCAGCGCCATGACAGTGGCAACCGTTTACCAGTGGATCATCTACTGGGCGATGGCCAATGGTTGGGCACCAACGATCACCTGGGCTGAAGCTCCGGTTTGGTTTGTCGTCTGGATAATGTTCATCCCCATGTGGTCTGGCTTGCACTTTTACTGGATACACCGGTTGGAGCATCACCCAAAGCTCTACAAACACGTCCACGCCGTTCATCACCGTAATGTAAACGTTGGACCATGGTCTGGCATTTCGAACCACTGGTATGAAAACCTGCTGTATTTCACCACCTACTTCATCCACCTGATTGTGCCGTCTCATCCGCTGCATCTGTTGTTTCACAGCTCTTTCCAACAGATCAGCCCGGTTCTGTCGCATTCAGGGTTCGAAAAACTGAAGGCAGGAGAGACCGACGCCGCGCGGGCCGGGGATTTCTTCCACCAGCTTCATCACCGGTATTTCGAGTGCAACTACGGCACGTCCGAAATCCCGTTTGATAAGTGGTTCGGCACCTACCACGATGGATCGGCTGAGGCGACGACACGTACGCGCGCTTATAAAAAGCAGATGTATACTTGATAGGGCCGATTTAATCGCCTTGGGTCAAACCCGTTCGAACAAGGCAACAAATGCCCTATCGTCCTTGTTCGGACCGGCGGCAAGATCGCCATAAATACGAACCTCGGGCAGGGTCAGATTTCGAATCTGACCTTGTTCCAATTGGCGCAGCATGTCTGCGAAACCCAGCTTTTCGAAATGACGGGCATTGATCGAAATGGCAAACTGCGCGCCGGGCCGTGCGATACGCAACAGCGCGGGAAAGACCTCGGGGCCAAGATGACCATGGGTGAAGGTCCCGGATGAGACGACGCCGGAATAGTTTTCGCGCGGTACCGGGATACCTTGGGTCACGTCTGCTTCGATCGCGTCGCGGTAGATATCCTTGCGCATGGCCTGATCCAGCATTTCCGTGCTCATATCAGTTGCGTCTATCGGCCCGACGCCCAGCCCGGACAACACAGCGCCGCAAAGGCCTGTGCCTGCGCCGACGTCCAGAACCGGGCCTTGACCGCCAGCACGCACAAATGCCCGCGCCGTGTGGGTGTGCAGCAAGTAGTCTTCGCGCGCGGCGAAGCTGTCATCATAATCCCCAGCCCATTCCGCATAGAGGCGTTTGTGTTCATCAGGTGAGTTCAGCGTATAGGCCGAATGCAAATCGGGTTTCTTGTCGCTCATACCCAACAGAAAGCCGCATCCAAAGATTCGATTCAAGTGCGTCCATGCAGCGCTTGCATCCCGGATCACTGAGGCCCATCAAAGGGGCATGACTCAGACGCTTTTTTCATTTGGCCATGGTTATTCCGCACAGGCCCTGTCCCGACATATTGCTCCGAAAGGCTGGCGCATTCTTGGCACCACACGTGACAGCGAGGGTATGGAAGCCATCCGTGACTCGGGTGCAGAGCCGTTGGTCTGGCCAGGACAGGAACCGAACCTGGATGGGGTGACGCATCTGCTGATTTCGACCGCCCCGAATGCAGAGGGTGATCCGGTCTTGGCGGCGCTGGGTGATGAAATCGCCCGCCGCGCGGCTCAATTCACATGGGTTGGATATTTGTCGACAACTGCCGTCTATGGCGATCATCAGGGTGGATGGGTTGACGAAGATACGCCTCTGGCACCAACGGCCAAACGCGGCAAATGGCGCATGCTGGCCGAGCAGCAATGGTCGTCCATTCCCGACCTACCCATCCATATCTTCCGGCTGGCGGGAATCTATGGGCCGGGCCGGGGTCCATTTTCCAAGCTCAAACGCGGCGGGTTGCGGCGTATCATCAAGCCGGGGCAGGTGTTTTCGCGCATTCACGTGGAGGACATCGCGCAAATCCTCGACGCCTCGATGACCAACTCCAACCCGGGTCGCGTCTACAATGTATGTGACGATGAACCCGTCCCGCCACAGGACGTCATTGGTTACGCTGCTGAGCTACAAGGTCTTCCCCTTCCGCCGGCGGTATCCTATGAAGAGGCCGACCTGACGCCAATGGCGCGCAGCTTCTATAATGAAAACAAGCGTGTGCGTAACAGTCGGATCAAGGACGAGCTAGGCGTGACTTTGATCTATCCCAATTACAGGGTCGGGTTAGACGCCTTGATGAAAGGCCAGTAGCACCTTAACCCGCTGCTGACCTGATCATGTCCGCTGCTTTTTCCGCAATCATGATGGTCGGCGCATTTGTATTTCCGGATACCAGCTTTGGCATGATTGACGCATCGACAACACGAAGCCCCTCCAACCCGTGCACACGCAGTTGGGGATCCACAACTGCCATCGGATCGCGCCCCATTTTGCAGGTGCCGACCGGGTGATAGATCGTATCGGCGCGGGCGCGGATGTGTTTTTCCCAATCGGCATCCGTCTGGGCGGTGTCCGTTCCGAACATCTCTTTGTGTCGGTATTTTGCCAAAGCAGGCGCTTCAAGGATATCCCGAGTCATCCGCGCCCCTTTGATCATAGTTTCAAGATCCCGCGCGTCGGATAGAAAAGCGGGATCAATGGCCGGTGTGTCCATTGGGTCGGCGCTGCGCAGCCCAACTGCCCCCCGGCTGTCCGGGCGCAATTTGCAGACATGACAACCATACCCGTATCCGTAGTGCAGTTTGCGTGCATGATCATCGACCATTGCGATTGTGAAATGTAGCTGGATATCGGGGCGTTCCAGATCAGGGCTGGTTTTCAGAAAGGCTGCCCCTTCGGCAAAGGGTGTGGCGGCCATGGAAGCGCCGGTCTTGTACCATCGCTGGATATGCCCAAGAAGCCGAACAGCCCCAACCGGACCAATACCAAATGTGTTTGTGTCTTTGGTGCGGTATGTCAGGATGAAATCCAAATGGTCTTGAAGGTTTTGCCCAACACCAGGCAATTCATGACGTATGGCTATTCCATGGGGGTTCAGATCTGAGCCAGCACCTATGCCCGAAAGTTGCAAAAGTTGCGGCGATTTTAGCGCGCCCGCACACAGCAGAACTTCGCGTGTGGCCTTTACGCTGATGTCCGCACCTTTGCCCTTGGTCCGGTAGGTTACACCACTGGCGCGTTTTCCTTCAAATGTCAGCTCTTTGACAACGGCATGTGTGATGACGGTCAGGTTTGGACGGTCCATTGCCGGAATCAAGAATGCCGACGCGGCAGAGCAACGCTCACCATTCTTTGCTGGGCCGTGGAACTGCGTGACCTGATACAGACCAACACCTTCATTATCGCCCCGATTGAAATCGCTTGTTCTGCGGTGTTGCAGTTGCCCAGCGGCTTCGACAAAGGCGCGGGTGATCGGGCGGGGTTCTTTTTGATGAGACACGTGCAGCGGTCCGCAGCCGCCATGCATATCATCTGCGCCCTGCTCATTGTTCTCGGAACGCTTGAAGTATGGAAGAACATCGTTCCAGGCCCATCCTTCGCAGCCCATATCGGCCCAATCATCGTAATCCTGCCGCTGACCCCTGACATAAAGCATCGCATTGATGGCGCTGGAACCTCCCAACGTTTTTCCACGCGGTTGATAGCCTTTGCGCCCATTCAAACCTGTCTGGGGAACAGTCTCAAAGGCCCAGTTGTGGATGCGTGGTCGACCTGGCAAAGTTGCGACAGCCGCAGACGGCATCCGCACGACCACATCATCGCCGCTACCACCAGCCTCCAGCAAGCACACGCGAGTTGCAGGGTCTTCGCTCAGACGGTTTGCAAGAACGCAGCCCGCTGAACCTCCGCCAACGATGACATAGTCGAATTGCATGTTGAGCTCCGCGCCTTGTTCCGCCGTGACCAGCTTGTTTTCGAAACTCTGCTGCATTTAAGTTAAAATTCAATTGTGACCTCAAGTCAGGGCACGCGGTAAATGAAGGGTGGGGTGAAAAGCTGGCCTGTCACGCATGACGTTCAGGTAATTTGGTATGCTCTTCCCTGAGTCATTAGCCACGATTCCGTCTTCTGACTGCGCCTTGCCCCAATTGGATAGGCAGACAGTGTCCTCAAAGCAGTAGTAAAAGCTGCATGTCACCACATAACTCTTTGTTATTATTTTATTTTTGTAGAAAAATTCGTGAATCGTGAAGTTTTTTCAAAATGGGGGTTGCAGGTCCCAGACCTAATCCGTAAATACCCCTTCACCGGCGCTGCTGAGGCGCTGGGACGCTGCGGAAGCGGCGGTGACACA